>NZ_CP130558.2:1602500-2977500 GCF_030534315.2 Thermoanaerobacterium sp. CMT5567-10 | reverse complement strand
AAGGCATATATGAAAGAAATGATGTAAGCGTTAGAGAAATCGAAGGCCTTCCCAAAACGAAGGGCTATTTATATGGCAATTTTAATACGATTCAACAGTTTGAAGAAAATGGTGTAAAATTTTGGGTTGACCTAGAAAACGGACAAAAGACCGGTTATTTTTTAGATCAAAAAGAAAATAGAGCTGCAATTAAGAAATACGTAAAAGAAGCCGATGTTTTAGATTGTTTCAGCCATACAGGCTCATTTTCTGTTCATGCGCTGCATTACGGTGCTAAAAGCGTTGAAACTGTCGATATATCACAGGCAGCTTTAGATATTGCGAAAAAAAATGTAGAACTCAACGGATATTTAGATAGATGCCATTTTACATGCGATAACGCATTTGATTTATTAAAAAAATATGATGAGGGAAAGAAAAAATTTGATGTGGTGATTCTTGACCCACCAGCTTTCACTAAAAATAAAGAAACAGTCAAAGGTGCTATTAGAGGATACAAAGAGATAAATCTACGTGCAATGAAAATCATAAATAAAGGCGGATTTCTTATTACATGCTCATGTTCGCAACATATAAGTCCCGACACTTTTCTCGATATAATTAAGGATGCAGCATATGATACTCGCAAAAACATCAGGTTAATTGAAAAAAGAACACAGTCAAAAGATCACCCGATTTTACTAGCTTCCAATGAAACCGAATATTTAAAGTGCTTAATACTACAAGTATTTTAATTATCAAAATAAGAGGTTGATAACAACCTCTTATTTAAACTTCCTACTACCAGGCTTATCAACCGGTAACCCTTCTTTGCATAGCGGGCAGTCTTTACTTTCATACGATATAACATCAAGCGATATTACAGATTCGAATTTGATGCCGAAATAAACTTTGCCATTGCTTCTATCAACAATACTTGCAACACCGACAACATTTGCATTGTAATTTTTTACAAGTTCTATAACTTCTTTCACGGAACCACCTGTTGTAACAACATCTTCTACTACAAGTACATTATCACCTTCATTTATTTCAAATCCTCTCCTAAGCTTCATAATCCCTTCTTCTCTTTCCGCAAACAGCGCTTTTGCACCTAACTGTCTTGCAACTTCATACGCAAATATAATTCCTCCAATAGCAGGCCCAATTACAATATCTATTTTTTCACCACTAAATCTTTGCACTATTTCTTTTGCAAACAAAGCACTGTATTCAGGATATTGAAATATTTTTGCGCATTGAAGATACGTATCGCTATGTCTTCCCGACGTCAGCAAAAAGTGCCCTTTATTTAGTACTTTTAATTCACTTAATATTTTTAATATTTCTTTTCTATCCATCCTCACTTGTCCTTTCTTAGATATTTTAGTTTACCATAATATTTATACGTTAATACTATTGATTATCTGATTTATATCGGAAACATTGTTTTCGTTCATGTATTTTTTTATACCTTCAAGAATATCCATCGTACATGTTGGATTAATAAAATTATAAGTTCCAATTGCAACAGCAGTTGCACCAACTATCATAAACTCTATAGCATCTTCAGCAGAAGAAATTCCGCCCATCCCTATCACTGGAATTGACACGGCCTTTTTCGCTTCATACACATATTTAAGTGCTATAGGCTTTACTGCAGGTCCCGATAAACCCGCAAATATATTTTTGAATATTGGTCTTCTTGAGTTTATGTCAACTGCCATGCCTGTAATTGTATTAATAAGCGACACCGCATCCGCTCCACCATCCTCAGCCGCCTTTGCATAAATTTTTATATCAGCAACATTTGGCGTCAATTTTACAATCACAATTTTGCTTGTTACACCTTTAACTCTTTTGGTTATTTCGTATATGCTATTGGGATTTACTCCAAATGCCATTCCACCTTCTTTTACATTTGGACATGAGACGTTAAGTTCCAACGCATGTACACCATCTATATCAAGTTTTTGAGCTATAGTTACAAATTCTTCTATTGTTTCACCTGCTATATTTACAATTATTTTTGTGTCAATTTTTTTTAAGAAAGGCAATTCATCTTTAAGAAACCCGTCTACACCGGGATTTTGTAATCCTACACTGTTTAAAATTCCTGACGGCGTTTCATATATACGGGGTGGTGGATTGCCTTCTTTGGGATTTAAAGTAAGCCCCTTTACCATTATTGCTCCTAGCTTATTTAGATCAACGTATTGTGAATACTCTTTGCCAAAGCCAAATGTACCAGATGCTACAAATATAGGATTTTTAAATTCTAAATTTCCTATATTAACTTTTAAGCTCAAAACACCACCTCCTTAGCCCAAAAAACAGGTCCATCTTTGCAAACTTTTTTATAGTGGTATCCATCCTCAGCTACAGTCTTACATGCACATGTCATGCACGCTCCAATCCCACATCCCATGCGCTCTTCTACTGATATTTGACATGGTATCTTATATTTTTCTGAGATATCTTTTATAGCATTTAGCATCGGTTTAGGGCCGCAGCCATAAATTATATCAACTTCATTTATAATTTCTTTCATAGCATCTGTTACATATCCTTTCATACCATAGCTTCCGTCTTCTGTAGTTACTAAAACATTACCATATTTACTAAATTCATCTATAAGAAAGGCATCGCTTCTAAAACCAAGTACAATATTGATATTTTTTGATTTTAATTTTTTTGAAAGATACAATAGCGGAGGTATACCTATACCGCCTCCAACTACAAGAATGTTATTAAATTTATCAAAGATATCAAAACCGTGTCCATGAGGCCCAGTTACATCAATTTCATCGCTAATTTTCATCTTCGAAAGATTATACGTTCCTTTTCCTCTTACTTCGTATACAACTGTCATTTTGTCTTTTTCAAAATCACATATGCTAAGTGGCCGCTTCAATAAAGTATTTCCACCACAGTTTATCATGACAAATTGTCCCGGCATAGGGATATCTGCAAAATCAAACTCCATCCTAAATACGCCACTTCTTATTTCATCATTTCTTATGATAGTGTGTTTCATATTCCACCTCAACAAGCTATATACTTTCTTTTTAAAAGCGCATTATTTATCATGCCTCTCATCAGAAGAACTTCAGACCTTGCTGCCTGTGCATACTCATATTCAGAATAAACATCTTTCCAGTATTGACTTTTGTAAGCAAAGATAACTTTTCTGGAAGAGTTCACTATTGCACCTAAATTATTTTCATCAAAACAATTTGTTACATCTTCTGCCGTGGCTCCTTGAGCACCATACCCAGGTACTAGAAAAATCACTGATGGCATTTTTTCTCGGAGTATTTTAGCTTCTTCTTTATGGGTCGCTCCCACAACAGCACCTATTGAGCTATACCCTAGCTTGCCTTTCACAAGATTAGAAATCTTATTCACCATATTTGCTACATTCTCATATACAGTACCATTTTCAGTTTCTAAATTTTGAATTGTGTATGACCCTTTATTTGATGTTTTCACAAGTATAAACAATCCCTTTTCATGCTCAATAACGTCGTGTATATATGGAGTAATAGTATCTTCTCCCATATAAGGATTTACAGTAATTGCATCGATATATTCATTTTGCAGATATGCTTTAGAATACATCTCCGCCACATCAGCTATATCCCCTCTTTTCACATCCGCTATAACCATTAATCCCTTTTCTTTAGCGTATTTTGCTGTTTTGAAAAATATATCAAAACCATCCGGTCCATAAACTTCATAAAATGCAACTTGAATTTTCACTGCAGGAACTACATCAAAGATCGAATCTATTATTCCTCTGTTGAAATAATAAATAGCTTCAGATATTCCTTTAACATTATTTCCATACTTTTTAAAAGCTATTTCTTTTATAAATTCCGGAATACTTTCAATCCTAGGATCTAAACCTACAACTGTTGGATTATTTTTAGACTTTATGGCATTTATTAATTTATCTGAAAACATATTAAACACCTCTATTTAATATTTATTCATTTTAACGTATAATTATTCTATATATATTATACATTACATTCTTCAAATTTGCCATTGTTTTTATAAATTATTTTTCCGTCTACTAATGTATATTCAACAACACCAGTTAATCTTTTACCGTTGAATGGAGAATTTTTACCCTTTGATTTAAAATTATCTACATTTACCGTATATTCTTTGTTCGTGTCAACTACCGTTATATCTGCAGCATTGCCCACTTTTATTCCATATGATGTTTTTAAAAGCTTTGCTGGATTTATAGACATATAACTTACTAGATCTTCTAAAGTGATCAAGCCATTTTTTACAAGATATGTGTAAATTACGGAAAAGGCAATCTCGATCCCTGATATTCCGAATGCTGCTATCTCATATGGAACTTTTTTGTCATCTTTTGTATGTGGGGCATGATCTGTAGCGATAACGTCTATTGTCCCATCTTTTAAACCTTCAATAAGCGCATCAACATCTTCTTTTGTTCTTAGAGGGGGATATGCTTTTGTGTTTGTGTCAAAACCATCTACAATTTCTTCAGTAAGACATAGGTTGTGAGGTGTTACTTCTGCTGTTATATTTACTCCATCTGCCTTGGCTCTCCTTATTAGTTCCACACTATCCTTTGTTGATACATGTGCAATATGAAGTCTTGCACCTGTAGACTTGGCTAATATTATATTTCTTGCAATCATAACTTCTTCTGCTTCATGTGGTATTCCCCTTAACCCTATCATAGTTGATATCAAACCATTATTCATGACACCTTCACCGCTTAACATTTTATCTTCACAGTGGGTAATCATCAGCAAGTCGTACATGCTGCCGTATATCATTATTCTTTTCATAAGTCCGGCATTCATTATTGGATGTCCATCATCCGATAATGCCACAATACCCGCATCTTTTAATTTTGCCATTTCGGAAATTTCTTCACCCATCATTCCCTTAGTCATTGACCCTATAGGTATTACCTTCGAATATCCATCCCTCTTTGCAATGCTTTTTATATATTCTACGACAACTTCATTATCTATCACTGGATTTGTATTAGGCATACAAGCGACTGTTGTATATCCACCTGCAACGGCGGCATGGGTACCTGTCTTTATAGTCTCTTTTTCTTCAAATCCAGGTTGTCTTAAATGTGTATGCATATCGACAAATCCCGGTAAAACATATTTTCCATTGGCATCTATAATTAATGCATCATTTGACTCTATCGTTTTTTCTATTGCTTCTACTTTCCCATTATCTACTAAAATATCTGCTTTCTCATTTCCTCCATATCCATTTATTATTGTTCCACCTTTAATAATTGTTTTCATTATTTTTTCTCCTTTCACATAATAATTTTAAAAGTGCCATTCTAACTGCTACACCATTTGTTACTTGCTCCTCAATTACCGAATACCCTGAATTTGCTGTTTCGGATGAAATTTCTACATTTCTGTTAATTGGTCCTGGATGCATCAATATAGCATTCTTTTTAGCAAGTTTCATCCTTTCAGATGTGATACCAAAATATCTGGCAAATTCATCTTTTGATGGAAATAATCCGCTTTTTTGTCTTTCTAGTTGGATTCTAAGTCCCATTACAACGTCAACATCTTCTATGGCTTTATCTATGTCGTAATAGACTTTTGCACCTAATTTTTCGAAAGTTTTTGGCAATAATGTGGCAGGCCCTGCTAATCTCACTTCCGCCCCCAATTTTAAAAGTCCCCACATATTTGATCTTGCAACTCTAGAATGAACTATATCACCAATGATGACTACCTTTAATCCTTTAAAAGATTCCTTTTTTTCTCTTATCGTCATCAAATCTAATAAAGCCTGTGTAGGATGCTCATTTAAGCCATCTCCGGCATTTATTATAGATGCATTTAAATATTTTGCCATAAGATGCGGAGCACCAGACATATTATGACGTACTATTATCACATCCGCTTTCATTCTCTCTACTGTCCTTACGGTGTCAATGAGAGACTCACCTTTTATTACACTGCTGGTTTTAGTCTCTATATTCCCAAAATGTGCACCTAAATACTTAGCTGCCATTTCAAATGATAACCTTGTTCTTGTACTGGGCTCAAAAAATATTGTTATAATTGTTTTACCTTTTAAAATGTCCGAAATTTTTTCACCCTCTATAATTTTTTTCATTTCTTTCGCTGTATCAAGGATCTCTATTAAATCTTCCTTGGACATGTCACGAATGCCCAATACATCTTTTTTTATCACTTCTTATCATCCTTTCTTTTTTATTAAAAAATAGAGCAGTAACCATTTTTATTAGATAAAAATGGCTCTGCTCTTAATACATAATAATATGTCTTTTGTGAATTTTACAAATTTAAAAAATTCCATAAAAAATCTCCCTTCCTTTTTAATAAGTGGGAGAATCGCAATTCTCCCTTATCAGTCTCGCTGGACTAATTTAAAGGTTATTATTCAATTATTATAACTTTATTTACATTATCAACTTCTTCAAGCATCACACTTACAATTTCACTTTTTGATGTTGGAACATTCTTGCCTACATAATCTGGTCTAATAGGAAGTTCCCTATGTCCTCTATCAATAAGTTCTGCTAACTGTATTGATTTTGGCCTACCTAAATCAATGACAGCATCCATCGCAGCTCTTACAGTTCTTCCTGTATATATAACATCATCAACCAGCACGACAATCTTACCTATGACATCTACCCCTATATCACGTTTTTTAACAATTGGCTGCTCCAGTTTCGTTGTTAAGTCATCTCTATAAAGCGTTATATCCAGTGATCCTATAGGAGGTCTTTTCCCTTCAATTCTTTCTATATATCTTGCAAGCCTATTTGCAAGTGGCACACCTCTACGCATGATACCAATTAAAACGAGGTTTTCTATTCCTTTATTTTTTTCTACAATCTCGTGTGATATACGGATTAATGCTCTATCAATTGCCTTTTCATCCATTATCTCCGCTTTATAATTCAAGACTATACCTCCATAAAAAAACTTCTTGATAAAGCAAGAAGTTGATGCACATTTTAAACTCCTTGCCAGCCTCGCAGGACCAGTTAAAGGATGCTCAATCTTTTCTTTTAAATATAATATCACAATATTTTATATTTGTCTATAGACTTTTTTCAAATTCATATTCCCTCTATAAACTGGCGTTAATTGAAAAAGTAAATCAGTCATCATTTGAAGACTTGCGAATATCATTTAATATATCTACGATATCCTGGCTATAAAAATCTGTAGAGCTGACATAACCCCAACCTTTAACCATCTGATATATGCCGTCATAGACCAAATCATTGTATGAACATATAGCATGAGGGATATTTCGATCGTTAAGTATACCGTCCAAAAGGCCTGCTTCTATCTCATTTTCTAATGTAGCTACTTTTTTAAATTTACTATTATTTTTCATGTATAACACCTCCTAACCAATTTATATTCCATATCCGTATATATATTTTATCATATTGTATTGATGTGGAACGCAAAAATTATTTGTGCTAATATAGATATGTACTAAAATTCTTAAAGGATGTGTTGCAGAATGAAAGAAGGAAAAGTACCGGCAGACGTGCTATCAAAGTTTGTTTATACAAATCTCGGCTTGAAGCGAAGCGATGTATTGGTGCATTCAGGCATAGGTGAAGATTGTAGTGTTATTGAAGTTGGTGAATATGCTGTTATACTTTCTTCTGATCCCATAACAGCTTCAAATAATCTAAGTGGCTATCTATCGATAATCATTTCTTGCAATGATATTGCATCATGCGGTGCAAAGCCAATTGGTATTCTTGAAACAATCTTATTGCCGTCTGGTTCAAATGAAGAATTATTGTATGAAATCATGAAAGAAATAGATAGAGGTGCTAAAGAACTTAATATAGAAGTCCTTGGTGGCCACAGCGAAGTTACATCATCTGTTAATAAGCCCATCATATCTACTACAGCAGTAGGAATCTGTGAAAAAAACAAATTCATAAAGACAGGTGGAGCTAAATTAAATGATGATGTAATCGTCACTAAAGCTTTGGGACTTGAGGGAACATTTATTATTGCAAATGACTATTATGACATTCTTAAAAAGCATATTTCGCTTAAAACACTAGATAATGCTAAAAGTTTTATAAATGAACTAAGCGTAGTAAAAGATGGACTAATTTCGGCGGAACATGGAGTAAATTCTATGCACGATATTACTGAAGGTGGCTTATTAGGTGCAGCCTATGAGATTGCTGAGGCATCAAAAAAAGGTATTGAAATATATAATGATTTAATCCCAATAAGGGAAGAAACTAAAATCATATGCAGCTTTTTTAATATAGACCCCCTTAAACTTATTTCAAGTGGGTCAATGATAATTACATCAAAAAATGGCAGTAAAATAGTAAATGAATTAAAGAAACACAATATCGAAGCAACCATAATAGGTAAAATTACAGAGCATGGGAAATTCTTGATAGATGGAAACAAAAAAATAGAGATACTACCTCCAGATTCCGATGAAATATATAAAATATCGAATTATAAAAACGGATTGTGAAGTTTTTCTTCTTTTATAGTAGTCATATCTCCATGACCTGGACAGACTATCAAATCATCGTCTAAGACAAACAATTTATTCTTTATTGAATCTATTATTTCGCTGTAATTACCACCTGGAAAGTCTGTCCGTCCTATAGAACCTTTAAAAAGTGTGTCTCCTGAAAAGCAAACACCATCTACCTTATAACATAATCCACCAGGTGTATGTCCAGGTGTATGAATAATAGATATGATGATATCATTATTTAATTCTAAAGTATCATCATCATTCAGCAAAATGTCAGCATTTTTAACAACTATTTTCTTAAAGCTTATATCAGATAGATTAAGGCGGGTATCTGAAAGCATAACTGAATCATCTGCTGAAATACAGACCTTTGCCTTAAATCTATCTCTAAAGAAATCAACACCACCTATGTGGTCAAAATGTCCATGCGTAATTAAAATGTATTTTAAGCTAAGATTATTTTTCTCTATATAATCTTCAATCTCTTTTGCGGGCGTCCCCGGGTCTATCATTACGCATTCATTGCTACCTTTTACAGATAATACATAGCAGTTAGATTGAAATGGTCCCAATACAAATCTTTTAATATTAATGTCGTTTATCATTGTATTCTCTCCTCAAAAAGTTTTTTTCGAGTCCAAGAGTATTGTCACAGGCCCGTCATTTGTCAAAGATACTTGCATCATTGCTCCAAATTTGCCTGTTTTAACTGAAAATCCCATGCCTTTTAATTTTTCACAAAGCTTATTAAATAAATGTAGTGCATCATCAGGTTTTGCAGCATTCATGTAATTAGGTCTTCTTCCCTTTCTTACATCGCCAAGAAGCGTAAACTGTGACACAAGCAAAATTTCCCCACCTACATCTAGTATAGAAAAATTCATCTTTCCATCATTATCATCAAAAATCCGCAAATTTGCTATTTTATCAGCAATATAATCCACATCTTCTAACGTATCATCTATAGAAACACCCACCAAGACAACAAGTCCTTTTGTTATTTCTCCCACTATTGTATTTTCAACAGTAACCTTTCCATGTAAAACTCTTTGTACGACAGCCCTCACTCTTATTCCTCCAATAACGTAATGTTTTATTTTTAAATGCAAATTTTATGCACTTATTCTGTACACATCTGTAACACCATCGAGAGCTTTTAACTTATTCATAATCTTCTCAAGCTGTTCTCTTGATGTAATCTCCAAAGTTAAATTTATTATAGCCACATTATCTTTTGTCGTTCTAGCATTAACCGCTCTAACTGATATCTTTATGTCAGCAAGAATACTTGTGACATCAGTTAAAAGCCCATATCTGTCATTTGCCATGATCTGAATATCAGCTTGATATGCAATATTTTTGCCTTGATCCCATTCAACTTCTATTATCCTATTTTTGTCATACACATAGTCTTTTATATTGGGACAATCTTTCCTGTGTATTGATACTCCACGACCTTTTGTAACATAGCCTACTATTTCATCACCTGGAACTGGTGAACAGCATTTTGAAAATCTAACCATGACATTGTCTTCGCCTTTGACGATAACGCCCATACCACCAATTTTAGGCTTCCTTTTTATCTCAACAACTGGTGTATTTTGTTTTTTATTTTCACTCTCTATTTGTTTGAGTTCTTCTTTAATGCGTGGTATTATTTGATTTAAAGCAAGTCCACCAAATCCAATTGCAGCAAATAAATCTTCTTCTGAATGCATGTTAAGCTTTTTTAATACAGATTCCATTATATCTCCTTTTAATTGTGATTGCTGTATCCCATGCCTTTTCAGTTCTCTATAAAATATCTCTTCTCCCCGCTCTATATTTTCTTCTCGTTTTTCTTTTTTAAACCATTGCCGTATCTTATTTTTTGCTTGTGAACTTTTTACTATTTGAAGCCAATCCCTGCTAGGACCTCTATCACTATTAGTAGTCGTCAGAATTTCTACAATATCTCCATTTTTAAGCTCATAATCTATAGGCACTATTTTCCCATTTACTTTAGCACCATTTAGCCTATGACCTATTTCTGTATGAATGCTGTAAGCAAAATCAATAGGTGTAGAACCTGCTGGAAGACTTATAACATCACCTTTAGGCGTAAAGACATAAACCTCATCTGTGAATAAATCTATCTTTAATGTCTCCATAAATTCCTTTGCATCTTTAAGCTCCCTCTGCCACTCCAATAGCTGACGTAGCCACGAAAGTTTTGCATCAAATTCATCTTCGTAAGACTTGCCTTCTTTGTATCTCCAGTGGGCTGCTATACCATATTCAGCAGTTCTATGCATGTCCCATGTTCGTATTTGTATTTCAAATGGTTCACCTTTAGGACCAATTACTGTTGTATGAAGTGACTGATACATATTAGGTTTTGGCATAGCAATGTAATCCTTAAATCTACCCGGCATAGGCTTCCACAACGTGTGAACAGCACCAAGCGTTCCATAGCAGTCTTTTACGGTATTTACTATTACTCTTACTGCCATTAAATCATAAATTTGCTCAAAAGTCTTATTTTGCTGTTTCATTTTTTTGTATATGCTGTAAAAATGTTTTGGTCTTCCATCAACTTCAGCTTTTATCCCGATCTCATTTAACTTTTCTTTTAATTTATCGATAAGTTCCTTTATCGATTCTTCCCTTTCTTTTCTTTTCTTTGCAACCTTTTCAACAAGACTGTAATAATCATCAGGGTGAAGGTATCTCAATGATAAATCCTCCAACTCCCACTTTATCATTGACATACCTAATCTATGGGCTATAGGTGCATATATTTCAAGCGTCTCCTGTGCTTTTTCCTTTTGCTTTTCTTCACTTAAATATTTAAGCGTACGCATATTATGAAGACGGTCTGCAAGCTTTATCATTATCACTCTTATATCTTTTGCCATTGCAATGAGCATTTTTCTCATGTTTTCAGCTTGCTGTTCCACTTTTGATTTATATTCAATCATACCCAGCTTTGTTACACCATCAACTAAATCTGCTATTTCTTGTCCAAATTCATTCTTTATATCCTCATAAGTGATAGATGTATCTTCTATGACATCATGAAGAAGCCCACTGGCTATCGTAGAAACATCAAGCTCTAAATTAGCAAGTATCATTGCAACCTCTACTGGATGGACAATATAAGGCTCCCCAGAATTTCTGTACTGCCCTTCATGAGCTTTCAGCGCATAGTCATAGGCTTTTAATATTAAGTTAATATCATTTTCAGTTTTGTCGTACTCCTTTACCTTGTTAATAACTTTTTCAATCATTATATAAGATCACCTTTAAAAACAGACATTTTAAAATTTTATTAAAGAAATTACATCATAGCCTTCAAGCTTTTTACGTCCATTCAAAAATGTAAGCTCCGTTAAAAATAATATACTATCAACAATTCCGCCTAATTCTTCTATTAATTTTGCTGCAGCAAAAATTGTGCCACCAGTAGCAAGCAAATCATCAACAATTATAACTCTTTGACCCTTCTCTATAGCATCCTTGTGTATTTCTAATGAATCCATTCCGTACTCAAGTTCATATTCGTAGTTAATCGTCTCAGCAGGTAGCTTTCCTGGTTTTCTTACAGGTACAAATCCAACCCCAACTTTGTATGCCAAAGGTGCTCCAAATAAAAAACCCCTCGCTTCTGGTCCTGCAATTAAATCTACATCTCTGTCTTTTATTGCATCTGCTAACATATCAATTGAAAATAAAAACGCTTCTTTATCTTTTAGTACAGGCGTTACGTCTTTAAATCCAATCCCTTCTCTAGGAAAATCCGGTATTTCTCTTATTAAAGACTTTACATCTTCTAATGTCATGCTGTTTCCTCCTTAATTTTTGTTTTCAATATTTCAAAAGCAAACCTCAAAAAATTTTTCCCTGACAAATCCAATTTTTTTATTATTTCATCATCTTTAATGTCTACTTTTGACTCAATATTATTTCTTCTTAACACAAAAATATTATCACTTTCTTCAACTTTTATCAATCCAAAGTTTTTTAGAATTTTTAGACACAGCATTACTTTTACTGAGTTTAATTTAAAATAATCATATACTTGATCTTTGAATACAATCGTACTTCCATTCTTTTTAATATTAATATAGACCTTTGCAAAATCACTCCTTCTCGGTATAATCTCAAAAATGTCTTTTAAATTAGCTTTGATGTCTTCCTTTCCATACAAAAGGTGTATCTTACTGTTTTTGTCGTTTGCTAATATATTATAAAACATTTTTGAATCAAATGGTATATCATAAAAAATTATATTTTTAAATACAGATTGCAAATGATCAACTTCTTTATTATTTGCATTCCACAAAATCATTTTCCCTACATTGACTGCTTTGCTGCTTAATTTAAAATCACGATAATCGTGGACGATAAGATAATTTATTAGTTTATTTAAATGATATCGAGTATTTACTATTACAGCAACACTCTCATTGCTTCTGAACATTTTTAAAATATAAGATTGTCTGTCATCCATCTCCCTCATATCAATAAAATTTTTATTATCTATGCTTTCTGCAGTAAAATCACTAAAATTCATTATATTATTTAGTAAATTTCTAAAAAACATCGTGTTTTTTTCTTTTATCTTAATATCTTTCGCAATTATCTCTACTTTCTTATTACCGTTCCACTCATTAACATTGATGTATCCTGCAATATCAATGATATATCCTTCTTTAAATCTATTTGCTTCACTACCTACATTAAACATAATAATGTCATAGCACATTTCATCCTTTTTAGCAATTATTCGTAAATGATTGTTATTTCCAACAGTATAAGTTTGTTTTATATGCAAATCGTTTATAATATAAGCTGGCACAGGATTGCTATTGCCAAAAGGTTCCAACAAACTCAGCTGATTTGCTCCTTCCAAATCTATCGTCTCGTTCTCTATAGAGGTCTCTATTTCAATGGTTGGTATTAAGTCAATGTCATTTAACTTACTTTCTGCATATTCATTCAGTTTATATTTAAATCTTTCGATTTCATCTTTTTTTATAGTTATACCGACAGCCATTTCATGTCCACCGAATCCAATGAGGCAATCACCGGCGTACTTTATAGCATCGTATATATTAAACCCATTTATGCTTCTTCCAGACCCCCTTCCTGTATCACCGGAAATACTTATAAGAATTGACGGCCTATTGTACTTCTCTGTAATCCTTGATGAAACTATTCCAATAATACCTGGGTGCCAATTCTCACTGGAAAGTACAATGAATTTTTCTTTATCTAGGTCTATCTTTGTCTCAACTTGTACAATCGCTTCATCTAGTATCTTTTTTTCGAGTTCTTGCCTCTTTATGTTTTCACTGTTTAAATACTCGGCGATTCTATTTGCTTCAATATCATCATCAGTTGTCAACAATTTTACACATGACACTGCGCTTTCAAGTCTTCCTGCAGCATTTAATCTAGGAGCTAATACAAAACCAACATGATATGTATTTATATCTTTACTATTTAGCCCCGATACATTTATCAATGCCTTAAGTCCCTTATTCCGGCTATTTTTCATCATTTTTAATCCTTCTTTTACAATTATACGGTTCTCTCCTGTTAGTGGCACGATGTCTGCTACAGTCCCTAAAGCGACAATGTCCAAATAATCCAATGCATCATCTCCTATAAGGGCTAAACACAATTTAAAAGCGACACCTACTCCAGATAATTCTCTGTATGGGTATGTACAATTTTTAATATGTGGATTAATTACGCAAGTAGCGTCTGGCAAGACATCTGGAACTTGATGATGATCTGTTATAATGATTTCTATTCCCAATTTCTTTGCATGCTCAACTTCTTTTACCGAAGTAATACCACAATCGACAGTAATTATAAGACTTGTACCTGAGCTGTATATTTTCTCTATAGCATTTATATTTATCCCATATCCCTCATGTAATCGATCTGGTATATAAAAATCTACATCAGCACCTAACTTTTTTAAAGTCTTATATAAAATTGATGTACTAGTTATACCGTCAACATCGTAATCACCATATATAGTGATTTTGTTGTTCCTTTCAATATGATATTTTATAATGGATGATGCTTTTTCTATACCATTCAACAAATTAGGACTATGCATCATGTTAATATTTGGATTCAAATACTCATTTACTTTCTCTAAATCATCATATCCTCTGTTAATGATAGTTTGTGCTACATATTTTTTTAATTCATACTTTTTTGCTACTTCACTAACAAGACTCTCATTTGAGATTTTTTTTGATACCCAGTTGTATGCCATATTTTCGGCCACCTCACAAAATGCAATTATTTACGCCTTTTCTCAACAAAAATTATATTGTAGACAATCATCATACATAAAAAGAATGATATCAAATATCCTATCAACCCTACTGCATTATAACCATATATTTTATATCCACCATCAGAAGACATTATAAGTGATGATCCGATAATAAGTGATGCAGCTATTATGCTTATTATCATTTTATTTATCATTAAATTAAGATCATATTTCATTTTTTCCGTTTCTTCAATATCCAATTTTACCCTGACGTTGTCCTTTAATATTTTAGAAATTATGCTATGAAGCTTTGATGGAAGTTTTTTTAAATGAACGTATATTTTATGCACATCTTTTGCATTTTCATTTATTGTTTTTACAAAATTAAAATTACTTATATAAATTTTTCTAATAAAATCTCTTGCAATGTCAGAAATACTAAAGTCAGGGTCAAGTTCCTTTCCTACACCTTCTATAGTCGCTAACGACTTAAGCAGCAGTGTAAACTCGGCTGGCATCATTAACTTGTACTTATAAATGAGGGACATCATCTTTTTAACTGAATCATTTATATTTATGTTCTTTAACGGAGTATTGTAAAAATAACTGATCATACCGCTAAGATCATACTTTAAATTTCTTAAATTCGTTTCATCTCTAATCGCATCCATATCCGACAAAATTGAAACTACTTCATCTGTATCATTATCGATAAAAGCTTTAAAAAGCTCAACTATCATTTGACGATTTGATCTGTCTATATAACCTACAATGCCAAAATCTATATATGATAACTTGCCATCTGATTTGATAAGGATGTTTCCAGGATGCGGATCACCATGAAAAAATCCAAATTCAAATATTTGCATTAATATTGACATAGCACCGTTATATGCAATCTTCTTTAAATCAAACCCATTTTCAATTAATTTATGTTTATTTTTTACACTGATTCCATCTATGTATTCCATCGTCAGAACTTTTTTAGTCGTATACTCCCAATATATCTTCGGTATGTACACATATGTCTCATTAATAAAATTTTCTCTAAATTTGTCCGCATTGTTGCCTTCTAATGTATAATCTAATTCGTTTAACAGCGATTCAGATAGCTCATTTACTATATCCACAAAATCGACCGGCGAATCGGTAAGCCGTTCGTTTAAAATGTTGGCTATAGTCTTTAAGATGATAATATCACCATTTATTTTATCATATATACCCGGTCTTTGGACTTTTACTACTACATCATAGCCTTCCCTTGTCCTGGCCCTGTAAACTTGCCCGATTGACGCTGATGCGATCGGTTTTTCATCAAAGCTTGTAAATAAATTCGAAATGTCATCTTTAAGTTCTTCTTCAATTATTTTCTTTATTGTTTCAAATTCAACAGGTGGAACATTGTCCTGAAGCTTTGATAATTCAACAATTATATCATGCGGAAGCAAATCGGGCCTGGTGCTTAACAATTGCCCCATCTTCACAAATGTTGGGCCAAGTTCTTCCAGTGTGAGACGAATCCGCTCAGATAAAGCGGCAGGTAAATCATTCTTACGAATGTACACAAATGGAATACTTTTCTTTTTCGACAAAACTTCAGAAATAAAACCAAATCCATTTTTCGTAAGAATTTTTAATATTTCTTTGTACCTTTTTATGTATTTTCTATTTGAAAAAATGCTAAATAATTTCATCTTTATAATCATTCCTTTCGCTTCGCTCAAGGCACAAAACGTAATGAAATGTGCCACTTCGAGCTAATTTTGTTCTATAATTATGTCATAGGGATACCAGTAAACTACAAATCACGGGGAGGTGAGTGGTTTGCTACACTTACGTAGTGACCGCATTTTTATATGTGTAGATTGTCTTTCCAAGCACAAATAAGTGTGCTACTGAGCACGTAACCTTATCTTTGTTTAAACATTCTCGTTTAATGCTAGACAATCAGTCAATGCTGTCTATCCCTTTAATTTTTAGAACCTATCGGTTTAGAAAGGAGTTCCCTATGGCTTTAAAAATCGTGTATAAAATCTGTTGTGGAATTGATGTACACAAAACCTTTGTGGTTGCATGTATTGCTTCCACTAATTCTAATGGAATTACCACCTATAAAAGCCATCGCTTTTCTACCTACACGAAGGGTTTAAGAGAGCTGTTACAATGGCTTTTGGACAATAACTGCAAGGATGTTTGCATGGAATCTACCGGGAAATACTGGATTCCTGTGTTTAATATATTAGAAAGCTCCTGCAACATCATACTTGCACATCCTAAATATGTTAAGGCTATTCGTGGTAAAAAAACTGACAAGAAAGATGCAAAATGGATTGCTGACCTGTTTAAGCATGATCTTGTTGCCGCTAGCTTTATACCTCCCGCTGATATTAGACAACTTCGTGACTTAATGCGCTATCGCTTTAAGCTTATTTGCTTTATGTCTAGCGAAAAGAACAGACTCCAAAATTGTCTCACGGTTTCTAACATACAGTTAGGAAACATTGTTTCAGATACTTTCGGTAAAAGTTCTCAAAAGATAATTGATAAGCTTCTAGAAAATCCTCTTGATACTTCCTTTGATATTGGATCTTTAATTCATGGTTCTATGCTAAAAAAACTCCCTGAGCTGGAACTCGCTGTTGATGGTTATATTACACCTGAACAAGCTGGAAAATTAAAGATCATCAAAGGACATTTTGAAGATTTGGAATCCCGGAAAGCAGAGTTAGAAAAACTAATTCTTGCGCTCGCTGCGCCTTATCAACAAGAACTAGACATAATTCTAACCGCTCCATCGTTTAAAAATATTTTCTCGGCTATTACTGTAATATCTGAAATCGGCGTAAATATGGAGGCTTTTCCTTCAGCGAAACACTTATGCTCATGGGCTGGACTCACTCCAACTAACAATGAGAGTGCAGGCAAGAAAAAATCTGTCCGGGTTTCCAAAGCAGGATGTTACATTAAGCCGCTTCTTGTGCAGTGTGCTAACTCTGTAGTTAAAAGCGAGAAACATCCTGAAATTCGTAACCGCTATTTGCGCATCAAAAAGCGTCGCGGCCACAAGAAAGCAATCATTGCTATTGCAAGAATGCTTCTTACAGCATTATACAACATGTTGAAGAAGAAAGAACCATATAATGCTGAATTATATAAAAAATCTGATGCTTTTCCCGCAAAACGCGAGATTACGGTTGAGCAAGCTATACTATTAGCTCAACTTCAAGGCTATAAAATAAAGCCAGCTATTTAGCATTAACACTTACTTCGATATTTAATTTTTAAAAAGTCATCAAAAGATGGCTTGTTTGCTATGCCATTTTATTCTTATTGCAATTTGTACTTTTAATTTCAACCTTACACCTCAATAAAAATATAGCGGCAATATACCTAAAAGTATTATGCCACTAATAATGAAATTTACAGATTTTGATTGTCAATATTAGACTGGTTTATTTTGCTCTCAAGTTCAGCTACTCTTTCAAGCAACAAATTGTATTCATCTCTGGTTACAAGATTCGCTTCTTTTGCTAACTGTTGAAAATTTTCGTAAGCTTTGTCCTTAATGATCTGTTTTTGCTTGTTTACTGAACTTAAAGCATTGTTTATAAAATTATTTTTTTCTTCTGCAGTAAGTTCACCCCGCTTTATAAGCTCTTGGGCTATCTCCTCTAATTTATCTTTCGTCAGAGAAACAGCACCGAGACCTGCAAGAAACATCTCTTTCAGCATGCTATCACCTCCTATCATGCCTTTTGGGGTTTATTTCCTACTCTGTTTCCTACTCTATTTTTTCCTTCTTTATCCTTAAATATTACCCAAAGGGGAGTAGCAATAAATATTGAAGAATATGCACCACTAGCAATACCAATTAATAGAGGCAAAGCAAAGCTCTTTATAGACGCCGGTCCTAAGAAGTACATAAGTATAAGCATAAGTAAAACAGTCATGACTGTATTTATTGAACGAGTCATCGTCTCATTTACACTGACATTTGCTATTTCTTTGTAGCTTGCCTTTCTCATCAATTTAATGTTATCCCTAATTCTGTCAAATATAACAATCGTATCATTGATAGAATAACCAAAAACAGTAAGTATTGCAGCAACGAATGGAGTATCTACGACAATCCTAAGCAGTGCATAAGCAGATATCAATATTAAAATATCATGTATTAAAGCTAAGACAGCCGCGGCACCCATTTCGAAATTAAATCTAAAGCCTATATAAATTAACATCAAAAGAGAAGCAACTACACAAGCCAGCAATGTACCAAACTGCATTTCCTTACCTATTGATGCACTAACGTTTTGCGATGATACCAAATCATTATCAGATAATTTGTACTTTGACTTAAGCTCATTTATAATTGCAGTTCTAGTTTTATCGTCAAGGCTAGGCGTAGTAATTGATACATGTGTATTGTTTGGACCTATAGCCTTTACTTGCGATTCTTTAACGCCATTGCTCCTTAATATATTTGTAATCTCATTATTTATAGTTGTCGTTACTGTTCTGTGCATGTCAAATTGGGCTACCGTACCACCAGTAAAATCAAGTCCCCAATTTAATCCCATCGTAAATAAAGCAATAAGCCCTGCAAGTACTATTATGCCTGATATTGTAAACCACACTTTCGTCTTTCCAATTACATCTATGTTCCACTTTATATTATTCCATCTCATCATATTCGCCCCCTTATGCACCGTATACTCTTATGTTTTTCGTAAATTCTGTTTCAACAACTGATTTTAATAAGAATCTAGAAACAGTAATTGCTGTAAACATACTGGAGATAACACCTATTATAAGCGTTAAAGCAAATCCCTTTACAGTTCCTGCCCCCATGAAAAACAAGACAAATGCTGCTATCAGTGTCGTAATGTTTGAATCAAATACAGCAACAAATGCTTTTCTAAATCCGGCATCTAAGGAAGCTCTTATGGATTTTCCTGCTCTCATCTCTTCTTTCATTCTCTCAAATATGATTATATTTGCATCAACCGCCATACCTATTGACAAAAGCATACCAGCTATACCTGGTAAATCCAAAGTAACGTGCAGCAAAGCGTACACAATAAAGTTTATAAGTATATATATGCCTAAAGCAATATCTGCTATTAATCCTGGTAATCTATAAAATGCTATCATAAACAATAAAACTATTATTAGTCCATACAATCCAGCTTCTTCACTGGCCTTTAATGCGCTAGGCCCTAATGTTGCACCAACAGAACTGTATTCAACCTGCTTTAATGTAACTGGAAGCGCACCGCCTCTTATGAGATTTGCTAAATTTTTAGCTTCATTAAAATCTTTCATGCCATTTATAACAGCTTGACCACCAGTAATTTGTTCCTTCACTACTGGTGCTGATATTGTCTTATCGTCAAGAACTATCGCTATTTGTTGACCTACAAATTTCCCAGTAGCATCAGCAAAAGCTTTTGCACCCTTGCTGTTTAAATCAAGTGTGACAACAGGTTCTTGTACACCAGCCTGACTCGTTTGATAGACTGCTTTTGAATCTTTAACATCCGCACCTGTTAATATAACCTTGCCATCCGGACCTACAAATTTAAGCTGGGCTGTCTGACCTAAATACGAAATAACTTGGTCTGGATCATTTACACCCGGTATCTCTATCCTTATCCTATTCGAGCCCTGTTGAACTATAAGCGGCTGTGAAACACCTAGAGAGTCTACCCTGTTTCTTATTATAGAGATCGCTCTTGTCATTGCATCCTGTGTTACTTTTCCTTCCGCTTGTTCTAATACATAAACACCGCCCCGCAAATCAAGTCCCAGCCTTATGCTATCTTGAACTGGCTTAATTGAATAATTTCCGGCATTAATACCAAAAAAAGCAACATAAGCTACTATTACGGCAAGTACGATTACTGATAAAAATTTTGCCAATCCTCTCGATCTCATCATAATCCCCTTTCTTTTGTTCGCTATGTTTTATTATATTACTTTTATTGTAAACGGTCAATTATCAAATTGCTGTGGCTTATTATTTTTCTTGAACATCATTTCATATGCTTTTATTGCTATAGCACACTCAAATCTCTTTTTTTGCATTTCACATGACAGTTCATACGGTTTATTTATATCACCATTCATATTATAATTATTGGCAAAACATCCACCACTGCAATAAAATCTTGCCCAACACTGGCTGCACTCTTCTCTTTTATATATGTCGCTTTCCATGAATTTCTCTTGCAATAGCTTATTTTCAATTCCACTATCTACGTTTCCTAATTTATATAACTCATTACCTACAAATTGGTGACATGGATATATTTCACCATCTGGTGTTATTGCTGCGTATTCAAATCCAGCACCGCAACCCTGTAGCCTTTTCTTTATACAAGGACCATTATCTAAGCTGATTTTAAAATGATAAAAAGAAAATGGCCTTCCTTCATCAATCCTTTTTATATACTCTTCTGTAAGTCTATCATATTCTTTCAAAATTCTTTCCAAATGTTCTTGTTTCAATGTGTAATCTGTATCTTCCTTTTCTACCACTGGCTCTACAGATATCTCTCTTATACCCATGTCGGCCAAGTGCAAAACATCATCTGTAAAATCTAAATTTTTTGCTGTAAAAGTTCCTCTAACATAATGTTCTTTATTGCCTCTTTTAAAAACAAAGTTTTTAATCTTTGGAGCAATAACATCGTATGATCCACTGCCATCAATCCTTTTTCTCATACCGTCATTTATCTCTTTTCTGCCATCAAGACTCAACACTACATTAGAAAAATTCTCATTTATATATGTTGATTTTTCATCATCAAGCAATACTCCATTTGTCGTGATTGTATATTTAATAGTTTTTCCATGTTTTTCAGCTTCATCTCTTCCGTACTCAACTATTTTTTTTACAACTTCAAAGTTCATAAGTGGCTCTCCGCCAAAAAAGTCTACCTCCACAACCTTCCTATTGCCTGAATTTTTAATTAAAAAATCTATCGCTTTCTTTCCAACTTCATACGACATCAGTTTCCTGCCGCCTTTAAAATCCCCTGTAGATGCAAAACAATAACTGCATCTTAAATTGCAATCATGTGCCACATTAAGACAAATAGCTTTTATGACAGAGTTTTCTCTATTTATATCTAAATCCTTGTACACATCTTCAGAATAAAGAAGTCCCTTATTTCGTAGTGATTCTATTTCATCATATGCATCTTTAATTTCATCTTCAGAATATTTATTTTTCAGCAAACTAACTATAGTATTAAAATCATTCTCAGTGTACAAATCTAATATTTCATACGTCAAATCATCCACAACATGAATTGATCCACTTACAGGATCAACTACAATATTCATACCAAGTTGTTTATATTTATGTATCTTGCTATACATTTTAACCTCCTAAACATTTTAAATGGCAGTAATAATATATTACTGCCATCAGCCTATGTAAAATTTAATTTTGGCACTCCTGATTTGCAACAGTGCACGAAGTCTTGCAAGCAGATTGGCATGATGCCTGACATTCTCCACAGCCAGGTTTTTTCAGGCTATCTTTCAATGATGTTCTATTGATTGTTACAATATGTCTCATTTTCATACCTCCTCTTCCTAATTGATTATATCATATAATTTGTGACAATAAAAGCTATAGATTAATACCTATCATACCACCAATAGCACCTAAAATAATTCCCCATAAAAGTTTTAAAGCTATGACTGAAGTTAATCCTGCTTCTTTTATAATATATGTACCTAGAAATAGCATAATCAAAACATATAGAAGACCGGCCAAGCCCCCATTTAGCCACCCTTTGCTTCTTGTATGACGCGCAGCTATTGCACCAGCCAAAACTATGCCAATTATCGTTATCAGCATTGTCAATGTAGGAAGTGTTAATTCTGAAAGAGGTGTGTACGTCAATATTAATGCATACACAATGAAAAATGCCAAAGTAATTATATAACTTACCAATAGCCCTATGATTATGCCAGGTATATTTAATACTCTATTATTATAATTTTGAACTTTGCCCTTCAAGTATGGCACCTCCCTCTTATTTATCAATAAATTTTATGCAGTAAAAAAAACAATATTACATTTTAATTTAATCCCATAAAAAAAATGCGGTTACCCGCATTTATGCTTATTTATTTTCACTTTGAGAGTTTAAAACTCTTCCAACTGACCATTTAGCTATCTTCAGTTTAACCTTATCAGCACCGACTTCAATCGTAATTGCATCGTCTTTTATGTTTAATATCTTGCCGTAAATACCGCTTTTTGTCAAAATCTCATCACCGGGTTTTAGTGCATCAATCATGGCTTTCTCTTTCTTTTCTCTTCTCTGCTGTGGCAATATTAGTAGAAAGTAAAAAATTGCCATAAAAATTACAATTTCGCCAATCAAATAAATCGTCTGCGCGTTCATTTTATTCCTCCTTATATCCATATTTTTTATAAAACTGTGATTTAAATTCAAGCAGCTTGTCTTGCCTAATTGCCTCTCTAATGTCTTCCATGAGTTTTGTCAAAAATCTTAAATTATGTATTGTTGCAAGCCTCGCCGCTAAAATTTCGTTAGCTTTAAACAAATGTCTGATGTATGCCCTTGAGAAATTCTTACATGCATAGCAATCACATTCACTATCCAATGGAATAAATTCTTCTGCATGTGGCGCATCTCTTACGATAAGCCTACCACTGCTAGTCAATACAGTACCATTTCTGGCCATTCGCGTAGGCAAAACACAATCAAACATGTCAACTCCTCTTATGACACCTTCTATCAAATCATCAGGACTTCCCACTCCCATCAAATATCTGGGTTTATCCTGCGGCAATAAATCTGTCGTATAATCAACTACATGATACATCAATTCTTTTTCTTCGCCAACACTTAGCCCTCCAATTGAATACCCCGAAAAATCCATATCAACTAATCTATTTGCACATTCTCTTCTTAAATCATCATATGTACCGCCTTGAACAATTCCAAAAAGTGCTTGTTTTTCTGTATTTTTATGTGCTTCTTTTCCTCTTTTAGCCCATCTTAAAGTCATCTCCATGGAGTTTTTGACATAGTCGTAATCAGCTGGATAAGGCGCGCATTCATCAAATGACATGATTATGTCCGCCCCTAGTGCATTCTCAATCTCTATGACTTTTTCAGGAGTCAAAAAATGTATCGACCCATCTAAATGTGAACGAAATTCAACTCCTTCTTCCGTAATCTTCCTTAATGGTCCCAAGCTAAATACTTGAAATCCACCACTGTCTGTCAATATCGCTCTGTCCCAATTCATAAATTTATGCAGTCCACCAGCTTTTTTTATAACTTCATGACCTGGCCTTAAATAAAGATGATATGTATTGCTTAGTATTATTTTAGTACCTATCTCTTTAAGTTCTTCTGGTGTCATCGTTTTTACTGTTGCTTGTGTTCCTACAGGCATAAATACAGGTGTTTCTATGTCACCATGTGGAGTATGTAATACCCCCAGCCTTGCTTTTGTCATTTTTTCCTTTTTTATCAAGTCATATTTTATCGCTGTCATTATATCCTCCCATTTTTAAATGATTAGCATTGCATCACCAAAACTATAAAATCTATACTTATTTTCTATTGCTATTTTATATGCATTCATGACATTTTCCTTACCTGCAAAAGCAGATATCATCATAATAAGTGTAGATTCCGGTAAATGAAAATTAGTTATAATACCATCTACGGCTTTATACTTATATCCTGGATATATAAATATATCAGTCCATCCACTACCGGCATGAATAACTCCATTTTCATCTGCTACTGTTTCAAGAGTCCTTGTAGAAGTTGTGCCAACTGAAATAATCCTTCCACCACTTTTTCTGGCATTGTTAATCGCCTGTGCCGCTTCTTCTGTAACAGTATAAAATTCGGAATGCATTTTATGGTTTTCTATTACCTCTTCTTTAACAGGTCTAAAAGTTCCAAGTCCCACATGAAGAGTTACAAATACCGTTTTTACTCCATATTTTCTTATGTCATCCAAAAGCTTATTTGTAAAATGTAAACCTGCCGTAGGTGCAGCAGCCGAACCTTCATGTTTTGCATAAACCGTCTGATACATATTTTTGTCTTCCAATTTTTTCTTAATATACGGTGGTACTGGCATTTCACCTAACTTATCAAGTACTTCTTCAAAAATACCTTCGTAGCTAAATCTAACAATTCTTCCGCCTACATCTGTGTTTGAAATGATTTCTGCTTTTAACTCCCCATTGCCAAAAATAAATTTTGAACCTATTTTTGCCCTCCTTCCAGGCTTAACTAATATCTCCCATTCATCTTTGCTTAGCCTTTTTAAGAGAACAAATTCAATCTTGCCACCTGTATCTTCTCTAACACCTATTAACCTTGCCGGTATTACCTTTGTGTCATTCAAAACCAATACATCATTGGGGTTTAAATAACTAATTATATTTTTAAAAATATCATGTTTTATCTCACCTGTTAACTTGTTTAAAATCATCAATTTTGATTCGTCCCGGTTTTTCAACGGCTCCTGCGCAATAAGCTCTTCAGGTAAATCATAATAAAATTCATGTAAATTCATATTTGTGCCTCCAAATATTACTGTAATTATTTATAAAGCCTTGTTATTAATTGTATCATAAACATCAATACCTTTATAGTAGTATTTTAATATATCAATATAATTATACCCATGATCTGCCATCCCACGAGCTCCATATTGACTCAAACCAACACCATGTCCATAACCGCTTCCATTTATTGTATATGCCTCAGACGAAACCTTTTGTCCGTTTATCTTGGCTGTGCCACTTCTACTTAAAACATATACATCACCACTGCCAACGGTTTTTACTCCATTAACAGATATAGCACTTAAATTAGGTAAAGATTTTTTTACAACGCCTTGCTGTGATAATATGTACGCTTCACTATCACTGCTTACACCATTGTTGTTTATTGTTATCATCGTACTTTTTAAATTAAAAAAACCTCTTATGTCGTTTTTGTTCAAAACATAGTTCCCTTTATCACCATAAATTGTAACTTGTATAGCTCTGCCTGTCCAACTTTTGCTTGTTACCTTGACATCGACCACATTTCCTACATCAATACCACTGCTTTTCAATTTTTGTTCAATAGAATCTGCAGTAACATCCACCAACCAATTATCAAGGGACTCATTGTAACCAAACACATATTTATCCTCAACACCTCTTAAATAAGGAACACTATTTGAATACACATTTTCACTATCTTCTGTATAACCTCCGCTATGAGAATGGAATATAGCTTCTATCGGCTTTCCATTATAAACAGCAATTACTCCCTTTGTATCATCAACAGCTTTGTTTGAATTTGGATTTTCACCGTCAAATCCATTATACGCCTGACAATTTACATCATTTGTTAAATCAAATCCATACTTACTATACTTGCCTAAATTATAGACAGCATAAGTTCTTGCTGCCACAGCTTGCGCTTTTAATGCTTCTATATTCCAAGAAGCCGGCATTTCCGCTGGTACAACACCATATAAATATTCTTCTAGAGGCAATACATTTATTGCAGTCATATCACTTCCTTGTTGCCTTATAAATTCATAATAACCTCTGTACTTTTTTCCATTAATAGAAATTGGATTATCACCAGTTAAGTTCATAAGATAAAGAGTATTGCTTCCAGCATACAAAAAAATAACTTTGCCATTCACAGCAATCACTATATTTTTATTGGGAGATACTATCTTTATATCCGGAAATTTCGCTATTAAACTTTTCATCGCTGAATTTGCATCAGATTGATTTGAATAAGGACCAAAGTAAATATGAAAACTACCGTCATATCCAACAATCGAATTTGGAATGCTTGAACTTATTTTTGATTGTTCACTGTCTGCTGTCGCTTGATCCTGGAAATTTCCCTCTTGAAGATAAAAATTGTCATCTTTCATCACTTGAACACTGCTTGAAGGTATGTTATATATGTATTTGATATTTTCGGCATTGTCATTTATTCCCACTTTAAAGCCACTTGCAGAAGACAATGAATAAGAAGACAAAGAGCTGGAACCATAAAAAAGTCCAATTTTAACTAAACTCGGCAGACTAATGCTGGCATCTACGTAGTTTAACGTACTGGTTAATATAAGTAGAAACAATAAAAAGACAGCTACATACTTTTTCGACCTCACATCAAATACCCCTTTACATTTTTATTTTCTAAAAAGCCACAATATAAACGTCAAAACCACACTAATTATAATAGACGTCATCAGCGGAAAGTAAAAAGTAAAATTGCCTCTTTTTAGAATAATATCACCAGGCAAATGACCAATTCCAAATTTTCCACTTAATAAAAATATTATACCTGTTATAACCAAAACAACACCAATGCCGATTAAAGCTTTTCCAAATTCTTGAAACATATCTACCCCTCATTCAGGAATACTGTAGTTTAAATATTCGTAAGCTAATCTTGTTGCAATCCTACCTCTAGGAGTTCTGTTCAAAAAACCAATCTGCATCAAATACGGTTCATAGACATCTTCTATCGTTTCACTTTCTTCACCTATTGATGCAGCAATAGTATCTATACCTACAGGACCGCCTGAAAACTTTTCTATAATAGACTTTAGCATTTTTCTATCGATGTGCTCAAGCCCCATATCATCAACGCCCAGCATATCAAGAGCATCTTTGGCAGTTTCAAAATCTATAAAGCCATTACCTTTTACTTGTGCAAAATCTCTCACTCTTTTTAAAAGTCTATTTGCTATCCTAGGCGTCCCTCTAGAACGCCGTCCCAATTCATATGCAGCTTCATCATTTATACCTATATTTAGTATAGCAGACGACCTCTTTATTATTTCACTTAAATCGTTGACAGAATAAAATTCTAGCCTCATAATAACTCCAAACCTATCCCTCAGTGGAGATGTCATTAATCCCGCTCTAGTCGTTGCGCCTATAAGCGTAAAATGCGGCAAGTTAAGCCTTAAAGATCTAGCGCTTGGTCCCTTTCCTATAATTATATCTAATTCAAAATCCTCCATGGCAGGATATAATATCTCTTCCACACTTCTATTAAGTCTATGTATTTCGTCTATAAAAAGAATGTCATTCTCCTGCAAATTAGTAAGTATTGCCGCTAAATCTCCGGCTCGTTCTATTGCCGGTCCAGAAGTTATCCTTATGCCAACGCCCATTTCATTTGAAATAATATTTGCAAGAGTTGTCTTGCCGAGCCCCGGTGGTCCAAAAAGCAGCACATGATCAAGAGGCTCATTTCGCATTTTCGCAGCTTCTATATAAATTTTTAATTCCTCTTTTATCTTTGTTTGACCTATGTACTCAGACAACCTTTTAGGCCTTAAAGAATACTCGGAGGCATCTTCTGGCGTAAAATTTTGTGTTAAAATTCTGTCCTCCATACAATCACCTTATTTCATAAGCTTTTTCAATGCCTCTCTCAAGGCATTTTCAGTATCAGTACAATCTATCCCATATAGTGCTGATATCGATTCTTGTCTGGTATAACCAAGAGATAAAAGTGCATTTAATACATCTTCTGATGCATCATCAATTTTAACTGATTCTGCATTGTTAATAAATAATTTGTCTTTAAGCTCCAGTATTATCCTTTGAGCTGTTTTCTTGCCAACACCTGGAGATTTCTCTATAATCTTTGAGTCACCATTTTTAATGGCATTATAAAAATTATCAATCGAAATTGTAGATAAAATTGAAACTGCTGCCTTTGGTCCTACACCATTTACAGCAATCAATTTTTTAAAAATTTCCATCTCATTTATTGTCAAAAAGCCATAAAGTTGAAATCCATCCTCTTTTACATGCAAATATGTATAAAGTTTTATTATATCGTTTGTATTGGGCAGCTCTCTCAATGTACTTGCTGGTACGATTATTTTAAATCCTATGCCCAGTGTCTCAACAACAACATAATCAATACCTCTTTCTGCAATGGTGCCTTTTATATAATCTATCATTTTAATAACCCCAATTTCCCATTCATAATATTACTATTGCAATGACAAAGGGCAACCGCCAATGCATCAGCCACATCATCAGGTTTTGGTATCTCATTTAAGCTTAATATAGCTTTAACCATATTCTGAACCTGTTTTTTTTCTGCCCGTCCATACCCAACAACAGATTGTTTCACCTGTAGAGGCGTATATTCGAAAACATCTATGCCACAATTAATTGCAGCTAAGATGGCAACTCCTCTAGACTCGCCTATAGTAATAACAGTCTTAGCATTTTTATTAAAAAAAAGTTCTTCAATAGCCATAACGTCAGGTCTATATTTCTCTATCAATGATATCGTACCATCGTATATGTCTTTAAGCCTTATACTTTTTTTTATACCTGCAACCGTTGTAATTGCACCATACTCTAAAACTTTAAATCTACCACAATCATCGTCAATTATCCCATATCCCATAATAGCTATTCCAGGGTCTATCCCAATAATCCTCATCTAAAAGTCCTCCTCGTATAATATTTTAACATCTATCTTATACATAGACAAGAAAAAAACTCTCTAAAATTTAGGGAGTTTAACTGCTTAAATTTGCAAGTATTGAATATGCTTCGTCTATGTCTTTTACTACTATATTATTTAAAATCCTTTCTTTATCATTTGGATTTAAATTATTTACAAGTATATCAGTTTTTTCAACTAGTGAGCTTCCTCCATTACCATCGCTTTTAAACAATGACACATATCCATCTGAACTTGAAATTATGTAATAACCTGGCGGAAAACCATTTTCTTCCTTATACAAAACTATCATATCATTGCTAAATTTTTTAATACTCCAGTCGCTATAAATCTTAGCAATATCTTCTTTGCTCTTTCCGTAAAGTGAAGCGCTTATTTTTTGCTCTTCCCTTATAAGATCACCATTCCCTTTGTACAAAGTCTCAAAAAGCAATTTTCCATCAGGCACTATTGTCTCCCTCGTCATTGCACTATTAACATTTGTCTTTGTATACTGCGGTATTTTTGAAGGACGACTATAAAATTTAATATAGTATATATATCCAGCCAAAAAGATTATTACTATAAAAATCAGTATAATAGATATAGCTCTCTTTCCACGAAATTTCATAATATAACAACCTACCTTTTGTATCTTTAATCACTTCCACTTTTTGTAATTATAACCAATAAAAAAATTTTTTATACATAAAAATTTTTGAAGGATTTTGTAAAATTATATCGAATAATATCATTCGAGAGGAGATGGTTTATTATGCTAAATCAAATAGTTATATTTAAATTAAACGACGAAGAATTCTGCGTCGATATAATGGATGTTCTAGAAATAATTAGAATGCAGACTATAACAAAAGTCCCAGATGTACCAAGTTTTGTAGAAGGTATAATCAACTTAAGAGGCACTGTAATACCTATTATAGACCTTAAAAAGAGGTTAAAGTTGAAATTGACTAATTACGATGATGACACTAGAATAATAATAATCAAAATCAACGAAAAGTCTGTTGGCTTCATTGTAGATTCTGTAACAGAAGTGCTACACGTTGAAAACGACTCTATAAAAGAAGCACCAGATATTATTGCAGGAATTGGAAAAGAATATATTGAATCCGTAGTAAGCTATGACGATCGTTTAATTATAAACTTAGATTTAGAAAAAATACTTACAGAAAGTGAAAAAAAGGAAATAGAAGAAATGCAATAATTTCTTCTATTCCTTTTCATCTTCATCTGGCACATCGACATTATGATATATTTCTTGTACATCATCATTTTCTTCAAGTTTTTCAATGAATTTTTCAAATTTTTCATAATCGCTGTCGGAAAGCTTTACTGTGTTCTGAGGTATCATAGTTATCTCAGCAGATGATATCTCATACCCAGCACTTTTTATGGCATCTTTTACTGCCTGAAAATTAGAAGGCGCTGTCAATATCTCGTATTCATCGCCATCAGAAGAAAAATCATCGGCACCTGCATCTATAACAAGCATAGCTAATTCATCCTCATCAATGTTTTCATTTTTTTCAATAGTTATAAGACCTTTTTTATCAAACATCCAGGCAACACATCCAGAAGAACCGAGGCTACCTCCGCTTCTATCAAATATATGCCTTACATCACCGGCAGTTCTATTTTTATTATCTGTCAAAGCTTCAACTATTATCGCAGAACCAGCAGGGCCATACCCCTCATATATAACTTCTTCAAGATTTCCACCACTTAATTCGCCAGTTCCCTTCTTGATTGCCCTTTGTATATTATCATTTGGAAGATTATTAGCTTTTGCCTTTTCTATAGCATCTCTCAATTTACTGTTTGTCTCCGGATCTCCGCCTTCCTTAGCAGCCATTATTATATCTTTAGTAAGTTTTGTAAATATTTTACCTTTTTGTGCATCCATCTTTTCCTTTTTATGCTTTATATTAGCCCATTTTGAATGTCCAGACATAAAAAACCTCCTTTACTTTGTGCCAAAAATATTTTATCAAAAAACATCCCATAAGTAAAATTTTTAACTTTCATAATGACGTTATACAACTTTATAATATTTTCATCTCACATAAAAATTTTAAACCTGTACATATCTTATGTCAATTGATACAAGAATATATTATAAATAGTTTTTTGGGTGATAAAATGGCTAATCGAATAAATTTGTTAATAATAGGTTTTGTTACAGGAATCTTAAATGGGTTGTTTGGAGCTGGTGGTGGTACAATTATTGTGCCTTTTATGGTTTTCTTGCTGGGAATAGAAGATCATAAAGCACATGCAACCGCAATATCCATAATATTACCACTTACGGTATTAAGCTCTATAATATACGTAAAAAACGGCATATTTAATTTCCCTACAACATTAAATGTCACTTTAGGCAGTGTTATAGGAGGATTATTGGGGGCATTTCTTCTGAACAAAGTCCCAATAAAATATTTAAGAAAATTATTTGGAATAATAATGATAATCGCTTCCATAAGAATATGGATTATTAAATAAAACAAATGAAAGGATTGTCACAATGAAATTATTTATAATAGGAATTTTAGCAGGAATTATAGGTGGCATGGGTATAGGTGGTGGAACAATATTGATTCCAGGTTTAACAATATTTGCTAACATTGAACAGCATCTTGCTCAAAGCATAAACTTGCTATCATTTATTCCAACCGCCTTTATTGCAATTTTATATCATTTGAAACAAAAAAACATAATGACAAACATAATTTTTTATATCATAATAAGCGGTTTGATTGGAAGCTTCATCGGCTCGTATATATCTATTTATATAAATTCATACCTTCTAAAAAAAATGTTTGCTATGTTCCTATTTATCATGGGAATTTATGAAATAATATCTAAGCAAAAGATAGGTGAAAGCAAAAATGAAAAAACACAAAATAAAAAAAACAAACAAGAAATTCAAAAAAAGTAAATTAAATTCTGAAATTTGCGAGAATTACTATGTTACAAATGATATCAAATGGGACGGCAGAGGCGAAACATGATTATTTTCGCCTATCTGTCTCCATCATTACACATGTATTGTAAACAACATTAAGTCCTGAATTATTGGCTTTTTTAATTAATTCATCACTTTCTGCTCCTGGCTGAAACCATATAATATCAACACCCAACTTTGATGCTTCCTCCACAAATGCATCACCTATCTTAGGTGATACAACCATGTCAACAACTTCTGGTACGACTGGTAATTTTGATAATGATTCATAGCATAAATCACCGTCTACAGTTTCATAATTGGGATTAACAGGATATACGGTATATCCTTTAAGTTTTAAATTTTTGTATATTTTGTATCCAAATTTCTCTTTATTGTCTGTTGCTCCTACAACAGCCCAAACCTTTCTTTTCAATGCCTCTTCAACATAATCCATTATATCACCTTCCATTTCATCTAATAATTTTTCGTAAGATAGTTGTTTATTCTCTCTTGAAATTTACCATCTATATAAGACGCTTCATCAATTGGCTTCACAAGCAAAACCGATGTATGAGAGTGTTTTCTTTTAGCCCGCGGCATTCTGTTGCCGCTTTCAAATGCTTCAATTATATTTTTTGCTTTAAAGTACCTTGCAATAGTTATTTCTTTTGAATTGCCTAAATGCCCACATGAAATTAATACTTTATAATAACTCATTTGAAGCACCTCCGAAAAAATTTTGGCAATTCAAATTGATTTTATTAAATTTATATACAAGGTACAAATTGTTTATTCTATATATTTATCATCTTTTTTATATAGATATATATCTTTACCTTCTTTCACAACTGACCTTGAATTTGTCAAATTCACAATATACTTTTCAAAATCTTCTTTCTCTTGAAACGGTACATAAACATTCAATGTAACTTTATCAGTATAATCAATATTTTTAATTATAAAATTATTTTTTAATAAGTCATTTTGCACCATTCCTAAAATTGTATAATCAATAGTAATATATATACTTTTAAAAAGAATCTTCTCCACAATTTTAGCAGCTTCTATCCCTAATTTGGCTCCTTTGACATATGCTCTTATTAATCCACTAGCTCCAAGCAATATGCCTCCAAAATATCTCGTTACAACAACAGCAGTATTCTTTAATCCTTCACTTTTTATAACATTTAAAACAGGTACACCTGCTGTACCTGAAGGCTCTCCATCATCGCTATATCTTTGAATTTCATCTCTATCGCCTAATATATACGCATACACATTATGTGTTGCATCTTTATGTTTCTCCTTTATACTCTTGATAAAATCAATTGCTTCTTCTTCAGTCATCACCGGTTTTGCATGCCCTATAAATCTTGAACGCTTTATTTCTATTTCTTGGCATCCATATTCATATACCGTTTTATAATTATAAAGCAAATTACCACCTCACAATAATTATATCAAATAATTCCAAAAAAATAAAAGCCATATGGCTTTTATTTTTTTGGAATTACGCTGTTACCTTATTTAAAGATTTGTATTTGTAATAAGAAACGTTTACTAAGGCCCTATCTTGACTGTAAGTAATAAGCTCTAAAGCTTTGTCAATTGGATAAAACCCGCCACCCAAAAAGCCATCTTCAGAGCTAATATTAAATTCTACATCATCAGTGGACATTAGATACCATGTGATTTTATTATAGACAGGACGTTGGCGTGTAACAGAATAGAACTCATAGCTAGTTTCTCCTGCAGTAGATAAGACATTTAAAGATTTTAAACCAGTTTCTGCTCGTACCCTTCTTAATGCAGCATCAACGGACAATTCATTACTTCTTATTGCACCTTTAGGCAATACCCATTCATTTTTCTCATTTTTTAATAGGAATACTTCATCTCCTCTGAATACAACTCCACCAGAGCATTCCCTTATTAACATATATAAGCCCCCTAAGCTTTTTATATTTTATTGTGATTTTATATCACAATATTTGCTATATTATATAATATTCTTTGCAAACTTTTAAATTCCTTCTTAAAAAATTATTAATTTTATTTTTATTATTACAAAATTTGAGAAATTTATGTATAAATTATTTCAAATTTCCTAAATTGGTTATAAATCTTAGCATAATGCATAGACTTTTTTAAAAAAATATATTTGAAAGGAGCGATTGCAATGCATATTATATACCATTGCTATGGTGGAACCCATACATCAGTTATAGCATCATATATTCATATTGGGATGTTACCTACTGATAAAACACCTTCAAAAGCAGAAATTGAAGGCATTCCTATGTTTGACAGGTTAAACGGTCAAAATGATACAGGACATATAGTATTAATAGGTACAGACGAATATGGTAACAATGTCTATTCTTTAGGAGTAAAAAACGGCAAAAAATTAGTAGAGCCAGCATTAAAAGATTTGTATTATCATTTGTTTAATACTAATGATGGTTTGCTTGTTATTGATACTTCATCAGCTACTAATTGGATCATGAAAATAGGAGGATTTACATCTATTGCATTGAAAAGCCCTATTATAGGAAGGCCGTTGGTAACATACGGTGTCATAAAAGCTTATAAAAACATTGTTCAAATTGTAAAGAATGTAAAAGCACAAGAAAGTGCTGAATACAATGCTATTAAGAGATAATAAAATCTCTTAATATATTTTTTTCTGCTGCACCTACTTGTGCTTTTATTTTTATACCTTTTTCATCGTATTCTTCTTTTAAAATTTTTGAATTTCTTTTTAAAAACAAATATTCTCTGTTTTTGTTATATGGAAAATAGAAATCTAATACGAATAAATCTTTATACGCAACATTATCAATAGCTTTTAACAATTCATCAATGCCAATCATTTCTTTTGCTGAAATGTAAATTTCATTATCTTTATTAACAGGCATTTGCTCCAACAAATCAGACTTATTGTATACATTTATGATAGGCTTATCAATCGCTTCAAGATCTCTTAAAACATTTTCTACAACTTCAATTTTATGTTTTATATCTTTTGACGTTATGTCTATCACATGAAGCAAAACATCAGCGTATTTTGATTCCTCTAACGTTGATTTAAATGCTTCCACTAAATCATGTGGCAGCTTTCTTATAAATCCTACAGTGTCTATCAAAATGACGTCCCTGCCTGATGGTAACTCAAGTTTTCTTGCTGTTGGATCAAGAGTAGCAAAAAGCTTATCCTCAACATATACAGAAGAATCTGTCAATGCATTCATTAACGTAGATTTCCCGGCATTTGTATATCCAACAATTGCTACAACAGGGATTTTATTTTTTCTTCTTCTACCCCTCAGTAGTTCCCTATGTCTTTTCAGATCTTCCAATTTCCCTTCAATTGCCTTTATTCGTTCTCTAATGTACCGCCTATCCGTTTCGAGTTTTGTCTCACCAGGTCCCCTTGTGCCTATACCGCCACCTAATCTAGATAAATCATTTCCTAGACCTTGAAGCCTAGGCAGTCTGTACTTTAACTGGGCAAGTTCAACTTGAAGCATACCTTCTGCTGATTTTGCTCTTTTCGCAAAAATATCCAAAATAAGACTTGTCCTATCAATGACTTTCCTATCAATGGCTTCTTCTATATTTTTAATCTGACTTCCTGATAACTCATCATTAGCAATGACTAAATCGATATCCATGTTGTCTACAAATTCTTTTAATTCCATAAGCTTGCCTTTACCTATATAACTTGTCCTATCTATGTTTGTTCTTGATTGTGTCATTACACCTACAACTTCTGCACCGGCTGTCTCTGCCAGCTCTTTTAATTCATCCATGCTTTCATTATCATCATCATTTATAATTACTCCTACTAATACTGCCTTTTCTCTACTATCGTCTATTTTATTATCCATATATTTCACTCCACACATATATTAGATACATATATATTATCCCGTATTAACATAATAATCAAGATTTCCAAATTAGGTATTGAAATTTTATTTTTAATATGATAATATATCTAATGTGACGTGCCGAAGTGGTGAAACTGGCAGACGCGCTGGACTCAAAATCCAGTGGTAGCAATACCGTGTGGGTTCGAGTCCCACCTTCGGCACCAATATTAAAGCCTATCGTAGCCGATTTATGAAAATCGATTTTTTTATTGCTGTTGTCTGTATGTAAGTGCTTTTCCAAGCAATGTTTTATTTTTTGACCTAGTAAATAGTTATCAGATACATTATGTAAAACAACTTTTCTTCTAGTTATTTGGCTTTATGAGAAAATAATGACATGCCTTCATTTTTTCCTCATATTGGATCCTTATAACTAAATTCCTCAAAGATTATTATGCTATAGCATAATATGGAGATTCATATCAATATCTAAAGAAATGATAACTTATAAAGCCTTTTCAAAATCAGCACATTTAGAGTAACCTCATTTTCAAAACCTCTTATTTCTTATAAGTATTTAAATAATCAGCAATCAGGTTTGCAGCTTTCTTACCAGATAAAAGCATTCCTCCAAAAATAGGACCCATTCTATGTCCGCCATATACGTTATTCGCAGCCATTCCTGCTACAAATAATCCTGGTGCTATCATCTTTGTATTGTTAATTACCTCTTCTTCTCCTCGCTCAGCATTCATAAAAAACTCTTTTATCATATCAACTTTTCTTCTTTTGTTATAAAAGCTTACAAGAACTGCATCATGCCCTGTAGCATCTAAAACTGCTTTTGAAACAAGCACCATAGGATCTACAAAAAGTTTTTGAAGCTCTATCGTAGAATTGTTAACAACTACTCCAGAAATTTTTTCGTCAATATAATATAAGTCTACAACTGAAATCAAATTGAAAAATTTAATATTACTAAAGGAAGTTGCCTTTGCAATTAGATTACTGGCAAAACTTATCGAAGATACTATTAAGGCATTTTCTTCTTCATTATATGGTATATTTAGCTCTTTCAAAATGTCTTTTACGTCTTTTTGCAAAACAACTCTATTAAAACTCATTGCACCTCCCCATATTCCTCCACCAGGTGAAAGTTTTTTATCAAGAACAGTTACCTTAAAACCATTTTTTGCAAGCAAAATAGCACAATAAAGACCTGATGGCCCAGCACCTGTAATAATTACATCTGATGAAACAGCATTGTAAAGATCCTCAAAATAACTTTTGAGAATCAATCTGCTTATTTTTTCATCTGAAATAGGATTTTTAATATTTTTCATCGTAAAAACCATCTCCTTTATAATCAACTTTTTTTAATTTTTAAATTAAAAATGCCTACCCAAATAGGTAGGCACAAATTTCTTCTTCCGTGCTTCCCTACGCAGGCATTACCCTGACAGGTTCAAAAGGTCGGGAACAGATCCCCTCTCAGCCACTTTTTGGCTCCCTAGCACTTGAATATAATTAGTTTTCAATAATTTGTATAAACCAATTATACTACAAATTCAAAAAAATTCAACAATTATTTTAAAAAAGCAAACATTTCTACTGTTCAACGAAATGGGGTTAGAAATTACTTTTTCAATTAAGTATCAATTAGTATTTAACTATACAATTTTCTAATTATTCGTAAACAATAATTTATCTTATGATATAATTAATAAAGGTGATGTATATGAATAAAAATGATATATATGTAATCTACGGAAGCAATGGTAAGGAAACTGTGAAAAATCTTTTAAAAACAATCAAAATTGAAAATGAACTTAATAAAGATATGTTAATTGGGCTAAAACCAAATCTAGTAGTAGCAAAAGTTCCTGAATCTGGTGCAACCACGTCCACTGATATGATATGCGGAATCATTGAATATCTTAAAGATTTTGGTTTTAACAATATTGTTATTTTAGAAAGCTCATGGATTGGAGAAAGCACTAAGAAAGCTTTTAAAGTATGTGGATACGATAAAATATCAAAAAAGTATAATGTTTCTCTTTTTGATAATAAAGAAGATTCTTTTCACATATATAATGTAGATGATTTTTCGGTAAGTATTTGTGACAAGCCAATGTCTTTAAATTATCTTATAAATTTGCCAGTATTGAAAGGTCACTGCCAAACTAGAATTACATGTGCATTAAAAAATATGAAAGGCTGCATTCCAGATAAAGAGAAAAGAAGATTTCATTCGCTTGGTCTTCATAAGCCAATAGCTTATCTAAATAAAATTTTAAAACCTTCTCTACACATTGTCGATGGATTAATAGGTGACCTTGATTTCGAAGAAGGTGGTAATCCGGTGGAGATGAACCGCATTATAGCCGGTAAAGATCCAGTTTTAATCGATTCTTATGCTGCTGAATTAATGGGTTATAATCCATACGATATAGAATACATAAAAATTGCAGAAAGTATAGGTGTAGGAAGTGCAGTTCTGCAAAAAGCAAATATAATAGAATTAAATAGTGATGATATTGCACAAACGCATTTTACAAATCCAGGTAGAAAAGTTCAACATTTATCAAAATGGGTTGTAGAAAATAATTCTTGTTCAGCATGTTATGGCAGTTTAATTCATGCATTAGGTCGTCTTGATGAACAAGGACTTTTAAAATATCTCGAAAAAAGGATATACATTGGTCAAGGATTTAAAGAAAAAGAAATTGATGGAATAGGGATCGGAATGTGTACCAGAAATTTTACACATTCCGTTAATGGCTGTCCACCAAAAGCTAAAGATATATTAAATTTTCTTATGCAGCAGCTAAAACGATGAAAAAATATTGATAAACTATGCTAGAAAAATATCAATCGTTTAAAAGCACAATAATTAATAAATTAGCTGCTTAATCGGATTTGCAAAATTATTCCTACAGTTAGTTAATCTGATTACTCAGCATTATGCTTTTGAATGTGAAGTCCACATTCTTTTTTATCTGGATCTTCCCACCACCATCTTCCGCTTCTAACATCTTCTCCAGGCTTTACAGCCCTTGTACAAGGCTGACATCCAATGCTTCTGAAGCCTTTATCATAAAGGCTGTTGTAAGGGATATTTTCTTTTTTTATATAATCCCAAACCATATTTTCTGTCCAAAATGCAATGGGATTTATCTTATATATAGAATGATTATAATCCCACTCAAATATATTTACATTCTCACGAGTTACAGATTGCTGTCTCCTTAAGCCACATATCCATCCATCAACCGTAGAAAGAACTCTTTTTAGGGGTTTTACTTTTCTAATTTCACAACATTTTTTCCTAAGATCAACGTTTTTGTAAAAAAGATTCGGACCATATTCTCTAATCAGTGGTTCTAAGTCATAATTTTCAGGAGTATACACTTCGTAATTAAAATGATATCTTCTCATTGTTCGTTCCATCAGATCATAAGTTGATTGAAAGTGTCTTCCAGTATCGATAAAAAATATCCTTGCTTTATTATCAATTTTCAATAGTATATGTGTTAAAACCTGATCTTCTATTGAAAGACTTGAAGCTAATGCGACACGAGATGCACCAATTTTATCATAAACATACTTTATAATCTCAAATGGGCTTTTATTTTTATATTCATTATTTAATAATTCAAGATTCAATTTATCTATGCTCATTATATCTCACCTCATAATATAAAAATTTTACATCAAACCCCATCTACACCTTATTGATCTTTCTATTCTTCCAAATACAAATTTATCTATGATTAAGCCTAAACTTAAAATTATCAGCATTACAGCAACAACCTGGCTTATATTAGATGCATCTTTTCCTTTTGAAAGAATCTGTCCAAGACCTGTTGCAGATACCAACATCTCACCAGAAATCAAACCTCTCCAGGCAAATGCCCATCCTTCCTTAAGCCCTGACACTATACTTGGAAGTGCGGCAGGAATGATCACATTTGAATATAATTTATATCCTTTAGCCCCCATTGTCTTAGCTGCTTTTAAATAAATCGGATTTATATTTTTAATGCCTGAATCTACAGCAAGGCTAATGGAAAATATAGAACCAATAGCAATTACAAAAATAATTGAACTTTCACTGTGACCAAACCAAAGGATTGCGAATGGTATCCATGCAAGATTAGGTAAAGTTTGCAAACCCAATATCAACGAACTGAAATTTTCTTCTATATATTTAAAGCGAATCATCAGCAACCCTATGATAGAACCTATTAAAACCGAAATTAAATATCCTATGATAAGTCTTTTCATGCTGGCTAAAATTGCGTTTAACAATATTTTGCTCTTTAATAAGCTAATTATTGAAACAAAAACAGAAATTGGAGAAGGCATCACATATGGCTCCCATGCATATAAAATATCAGCGTTTATTTTATAGACCAATTCCCATGTTACTATCAATATCATGTAGAAAAAAATCTTTTTCAACACTCCAATCACCGTCATATTCAGCTTTTGCAACTTTTTCTACATCCTCCCTTAATTCATTCATTATTTTCCTCACATAGTAATTTACATCTGAATCTTCCGAAGTTCTGGGTCTTGATAGTTCTATCTTAAATTCCTTTTTTATTTTCCCTGGATTAGCCGACATTACAACAACGTGATCAGCCAATACTACAGCCTCTTCTATATTGTGCGTGACAAATATGATTGTCTTTTTTGTGTCCATCCAGATCCGCTGCAATTCCAGTTGTAAAATACCCCTAGTTTGACTGTCAAGGGCTGAAAATGGTTCGTCCATCAAGAGTACCTGAGAATCAATGGCTAATGCTCTCGCAAGTGCAACCCGCTGTCTCATTCCACCAGACAATTGATGAATATATGAATCTTTAAATTTTGTAAGATGAACCATTTTTAAATATTCCACAGCTCTTCTTTTTCTTTCCTCTTTTTTTATACCTGCCATTTTCATTCCAAATTCTACATTATCTATAACTGTAAGCCAAGGAAAAAGAGCAGGTTCTTGAAACACGACTGCTCTGTCAATACCTGCATCCTTTACTACGCTGCCATTCAAAATAACTCTGCCGCATGACGCACTTTCAAGGCCGGCAATTATATTAAGCAGTGTAGACTTGCCGCAACCAGAAGGACCTGTAATGCATATGAATTCTCCTTTATTTATTAAAAGATTCACATTGTCCAACACTATATTTGTTTTTAAATTTAGCATAAAACTTTTCGATATATTCTCTATCACAAGGCTCAAATCAAACACCTCTTAAGTTTAATCATTTATACAGCTTTATATACAATCCGTTTATTAGCTATAGGGTCATACCACTTATTTGCAAAATCAACTAAATCGTATTTTGACTCCTTAAAATCATTTTTAAAATTAATAAAATCATCTTGATTTTTTACCCTTGCCAAAAATCCATCACTGCTATATACAGGATAACCTTCATACTTATAGTCATTTAAATTGATTAAATCAACCAGTTTACCATCCCTTATTAAGGCAGATAGCTCATTATTTAAGTCAATAACATCAAAATTATCAGGGTAATAATATGTGTCTCCATTTATAGGTAACTTATCACCTATTTTATAAGATTTTCTTTCAACAGCTACTTTCTTTATCTCGTTGTATGGTATTAAATAATAGTATTCATCAAAGCAGGTTATTGGAAGTTCCACATTTCCTTTTACAAATTTATTTGCTACATCTAAAATTTCTAAGCCATTTATAATTCCTCCACCGCTTATATCATAACCATCTACAATAACAAATCTCCCTGTTACATGATTATTTCTAAATTCATCAAAACAAATTTTATCTTTGGTCTTTATCACAACTTCAGCGACTTCATTAGTATTTACTTTTTTTGCGTTGTCATTGGAAAAAAGCGTAGAAGCATCTATTACTCTATTAATTGCGGCTATTTCACATTCTGTCTCTTGTGTAACTAATTTAAGTTTATATCTTTTATTTATTGTCAGCCTGTTTTCACCCATCCAGAATATATTCGCCTTAAACGTATCTCCTACCAGTGGGGCCTCATCATCCTTGCGGGTTATAAATTCTCCCCTTTTATAAAAAAACTCATCAAAAAGCGTAATTCCGACTGACATTCCCGCTTCAACTTTTGTCGTCTTGTCTTTTTCTTGCCAGTATTCTATGGATTTTATTTTAGACGTTCTTTTACTTGGATATATTACTATTTCATCTCCCACATTTAGTACGCCAGATTCTATCCTGCCAGCGATAATCCTTCTATTATCAAATTTATAAACGTCTTGTATAGGTAACCTCAGTGGTTTATCGATTATCTCTTTATCCTTTTCAAAAACATCTAAAGCATCTAAGACTGTATCACCTTTATACCACGGCATTTTTTTTGACCTTAAAGCTATATTCTCACCATAAAAAGCGGATACGGGTATATATTTTTGTGGAAAGACATTAATGCTTTTTAAAAAGGTATCCATATCGCTTTTTACATCTAAAAATTTTTCTTCCGAATAATCTATTAAGTCCATTTTATTAACTAGAACATAAACTTTTTTTATGCCCAGCAATGAAAGAATGTATCCATGCCTTTTTGACTGTTCTCTTACACCTTCATTGGCGTCGATAACAAGTAACGCAGCTTCTGCATTAGCTGCACCAGATATCATATTTTTTAAAAATTCTACATGTCCCGGTGCATCTATTATTACGTAATCTCTTTTTTTTGTATGAAATTGAATTTGCGTTGTATCGATGGTTATACCTTGTTTTTGTTCCTCTTCAAAAGCATCTAATAAATACGCATATTCAAATGGCTTACCAGTTTCTTTTGATATTCTTTTTACTTTTTCAATAGCCCTCTCCGGCAATGACTTTGTATCGTACAAAAGCCTTCCGATAACTGTCGATTTTCCGTGATCAACGTGGCCTACAACTACAATCTTAAGAGTCTCCCTAAACTTAAGCATGCATTTTTCCTCCTTTTACATATAACCATCTTTCCTCAGTTTTTGCATAGCATATGCGTCTTCTTTGTCCTGTGCTCTGCCAGCACGTTCATTTATATTTGTGTGCTTTAATTCCTCTATAATTTCATCAACTGTTGATGCATTTGAATCTATTTGTCCTGTACATTGTGCACATCCAAGGCTTCTATACCTTTTACCATTCTTTGCAAAATATAAATCCACAACCGGTATATTTTCCCTCTTTATATATTTCCAAATATCTAATTCAGTCCAGTTTAATATAGGATGTACCCTGATATGATTACCTTTTGGAAAATCTGTCTTAAACTGATCCCAAAGCTCTGGAGGCTGGTTTGTGTAATTCCACTCAGACTCTTTATTTCGTTCACTAAAAATCCTTTCTTTTGATCTTGAACCTTCTTCATCCCTTCTCACACCTACAATCAATCCTTCAAATTTATATTTATCTATCACATGCTGCAATGCATCCGTTTTTAGTGCCTTACAGCAAACTAATCTGCCTTTCTCTGGCCCCATGCCATTATTTATAGCATCCCAGTTTGTGTAGACGATAAGGTCGAGATTATACTCCTTTGCAATCTTATCTCTAAATCTTATCATTTCGGGTATTTTATACGTCGTATCTATATGAATAAAGGGAAACGGGCAATGTCCAAAAAAAGCTTTTTTAGCAAGCCACAACATTACTGTAGAATCTTTCCCAATCGACCACAACATACCGAGTTTTCCAAAGCTTTTGTAAGCTTCTCTTAATATGTATATACTTTGAGCTTCCAACATGTCTAATCGATCCATATTAACACCTCACAAAATAATTAATAGTAAACATATCATAATACTTATAATTTGAGTAAAAAATTATAGTCTATCAATAGACTGCTTAAAATCTTCTTTTAAATCTTCCACATCTTCAAGCCCAACGCAGATTCTTATTAAATCGTCATATACTCCCATAAACTTTTTTTCCTCATCACTGCTTTCGGCAAAAATCGTAGATGATGGATGAATTATAAGCGTACGTGTATCACCTATATTCGTGATATTTGTTGCATACTTTAAAGAATTAATCATTTTATACGCCTTTTCTTTAGAACCTACACGAATTGTCAGTATCGCGCCAAATTTATCACCAAACTGTCTTTTTGCAATATCGTGAAATGGACTTTCTCTAAGCCCCGGATAGTTAACTGATAGTACTTTATCAAATTCCTTTAAAAAAACAGCTAATTCATAAGCATTCTCGCATAGCCTCTCCATCCTTATCCCAAGCGTTTCTAAACCCAAATTATTAAGATATGCATTAAATGGAGACATACACGCACCAATATTTCTAAAGAGGCCTTTTCTAAGCTTTGCTAGATAAGCAAATTGCCCATATTTTTCAAACTTTTTCAACATTGAATACTTATTAAAATCCCAATTAAATTTACCAGAATCGACTATAATTCCACCAATAGAATTTCCATGTCCATTTATAAATTTTGATGTTGAATGTATAACGATGTCTGCTCCCATTTCTATCGGTCGAATTAAATATGGAGTAGTTACAGTATTATCCACAATTAAAGGAATTTTATTTTCGTGTGCCAGAACTGAAAGACTTTTTATATCAAGAACATCTAATTTAGGATTTCCAATCGTTTCGATATAAATCAATTTTGTATTATTAGTTATAGATTCTTTAAAAGCGTCTATCGAATTATCTTTTGCAAATTTTACAGTAATGCCAAAGTTTTCGAAATCTTTAAATAGTTCATACGTCCCACCGAATATTCCTGAACTAGATAGTATTTCATCACCAGTCTTCAAGATATTTAAAATGGCTAAAGTTATAGCAGCCATTCCTGAGGAGCATGCAACTGCCCCTATTCCGCTTTCCAGTGATGCAATCCTTCTTTCAAAAGCTTCAATAGTTGGGTTATTTATTCTCGTATATGTAAAGCCATATTCACTGCCTTTAAATATATTCTCCAGTTCCTCTGCTGAATGGCTAAATGATGTAGATTGATATATAGGCGTCAATGAGGCTCCAGTCTTTTCATCAGGTCCATAATTCAGATGTAATAGCTTTGTATTAAACCTCATTGACAAGGCCTCCCTTTTTAACAAATATCGTATAAGTTCCATCTCGGTTATTTATAACATTTAATATTTTATGTCCTTCATCTTTAAAGCTGGATGGTACATTCTTAATCGGCTCTCCTTCATTCATTCTTACTTCAAGGATTTGCCCATCTTCTAATTCTTCTATAGCCACCTTTGCTTTTACAAAAGTAATAGGGCATACTACATCAGTTATATCTATAAAACTATCAGCTTTAATTTCATTCACAATTATACCTCCTATCACATTTTTTAATCTTCAATTAAAATATCTTCTTCATAGCTATTTCCATACTCAATTATGAAACTCTTTAAGACAGGGTTTTCTTTGTCCATCAGTGACAATATTAAATAGCTAAGTTTACTATCAAATGCCAGTCTTTTGTCCTCTTCTGACGGCCTTGCCGGTGATTGGGGGTGACTGTGGAAATTCCCGATAAGCGTAAATTTGTTTTCTCTGAAATACTTCAAAGCCTCAAATTGTTCTTTCGGATCCATCGAGAAGTGCTCAGGACTTCTATCTATATTAGTCAGCAAACGAACTTCCTTTACAAATTTCTTTTCACCATCTACTATTCCTGCAAGTAAACCACATGCTTCAATAGGGCTTTCTTTCTTTGCATGATCTAATATTTTTTCATAATCATTCCTTGACAGTATTATCATTTGTGAGCCTCCTTAAGATCGCACTGCGGCTTTGCATAATCTATCAACTCTTTTATTGAAGGATGGATACCACAAACTTGACAGCTTTTTCTCTTCGATATTTTTATTTTCCTAAATTCCATTTTTAACGCATCAAATGTCAATAAATAACCTGTTAAAAGTTCACCAACTCCAAGTATATATTTTAATGCTTCTGTCGCCTGAATCGTACCAATTATTCCACCCATGACTCCAAGCACTCCTGCCTGTTTACATGTAGGAACGGCATCCTTCGGCGGCGGATCTTGAAAAACACATCTATAACACGGTCCTTCACCTGGTACATATGTCATTGTTTGACCTTCAAATCTTATTATTCCGGCATGTGAGAAAGGTTTCTTCATAAACACACAAGCATCATTTATTAAGAATTTTGCCGGGAAATTATCCGTACCATCAATTATAAAGTCATAATCTTTATCATTTATGATATCAATTATGTTTTTAGAGCTTATCCATTCATGATATGTTACTACATTTACATCAGGATTCATCTCATTGATTGTCTCTTTACCAGATATAACTTTATCTTTGCCAATGTCCTTAGTTCTATGAATTATTTGTCTTTGAAGGTTCGATAAATCCACCTTATCATAATCTACTAATCCTATTGTTCCAACACCTGCTGCCGCAAGGTACATAGCTGCTGGTGCTCCAAGGCCACCTGTCCCTACTATCAAAACCTTTGAATTTAATATTTTTTGCTGCCCCTTTGCACCAACTTCTTTTAGTATAATATGACGTGAATACCTTTCTAACTGTTCATTAGAAAAATTCATCTACCTCCTCCTCCCATGTAATAAAGGAATTCCACTATATCTCCGTCTTTTACAGTTATTTTATCAAAATCATCTCTTGACAATATTTCATCGTTAAGCTGAACCGTTACATATTCTTTCATTTTAACATTTAATACATCTAACAATTCTTTTACAGTATACTCTCTGTCAATTTTTTGATCATTGCCATTTACTTTGATATTCATAAGTTGCACCCCTCACTTTATATTTTTATCTTCTAAAATTTCTTTTTTGAAATTTTCAAGTCCAATTCTATTTATTGTGTCATAAAGCCTTTCTTTGCTGATGCCATTGCTTTTGTAAAAATTCATTGTCTTCTCAATAATATTTGGTATTTTTTCTACATCAACAAGGTCCGCAATATGGTACCCAAAGTTGTACCTTTTGCCAAACTTGCCGCCCACAAAGACTGCTACGCCGCTTCTTTTTTTCTTCCACGCATCCATTGGGCACACTCTAATGCATGAACCGCAATAAATACATTTATCATCGTCTCTTCTGGCTAAATTGTCTTTAATCGTAATTGCTTTCACGTCACAGACGTCTGCGCACAGTCCGCAACCTGTGCATAGATCTTCATTAAGTTCAGGCTCTACCTGCCCTTGAAATCCGATATCGTTAAATTGAGGCTTCGTACAATTATTAGGGCAGCCTGAAATTCCCATTTTGAATTTATGAGGGAAACCAGGTGTTGGAAAGAACTCGTCATCGAGTTTTTTTGCTAAACCTTGCGTATCAATTAATCCATATGGGCAAACAGTACCTTTGCAGGCTACAATCGGTCTTACTCTTGGTCCACAGCCAGCCATTGCAAGTCCAATTCTCTCAACTTCTTCTTTTACCTCTTGCAATTTAGAGTAGTGAACCCATGGAATCTCTATCCCCAGCCTTACTGTAAATGTGACATATCCTCTGCCGTATTTTTCAGCAAGTTCAGATACTTTTCTCATCTGTTCAGCGGTAATATTGCCTGCGACTACTCTTATTCTTATTGAATAGTAATCTTTTTGCTTTTGTTTAATGAATCCACCATCTTTTAATGTCTTTATTAAATCATCATTGAAAATCATTTTATCCTCCTTTAATTCATAGTAAATTGATATGAATTTGTGGATTTCTTTTTTATAATTTAACACATCGTTTTATTAATGTCAATCACATTTTATTTGAATTGTTAAACATGATTTTGAAAAATTAGTCATGTACATTAAACAAAAAGTGATATAATAATTTATAAATAAATATTTAGTGAGGTGTCGCTATGGAATTACTAAAAAGGCCAAGAAGGCTTAGAGCAAATGAAGTTATAAGAAGAATGGTAAAGGAAACGTCTATAAGCGTAGATGATTTGATATATCCTATGTTTGTTGTACCTGGAGAAAACATAAAAGAAGAAATTAGTGCAATGCCTGGAGTCTATCGTTATTCTGTAGACAAGCTTATAAATGAGGTCAAAGAAGTACATAATTTGAAAATACCTGCCGTTCTGCTTTTTGGCATACCATCAAAGAAAGATGAATTAGGTTCTGAAGCATATGATGATGATGGGATCGTACAAAAAGCTGTAAAATCTATAAAGGAGTCAATTCCGCAAATGATTGTCATAACTGATGTATGCATGTGCGAGTATACAAGCCACGGGCATTGTGGAATTGTAAGAGATGGCTATGTACAAAATGACGAGACAGTTTCATACATAGCAAAAATAGCATTGTCACACGTCAAGGCAGGTGCAGACATCGTGGCTCCATCAGACATGATGGATGGACGTGTAAAAGCAATAAGAGATATCTTAGATGAAAATGGTTATGTAAACACGCCAATAATATCTTACAGCGCTAAATATGCCTCGTCATTCTATGGCCCTTTCAGAGAAGCAGCCAATTCAGCACCACAATTTGGAGATAGGAAGTCATACCAAATGGATCCTGCAAACTCTGACGAAGCTTTAAGAGAAATTTCACTTGACATAGACGAAGGTGCTGACATAATAATGGTTAAACCTGCACTGCCGTATCTTGATATAATAAGAAGAGCAAAAGACACATTCAATATCCCAATTGCTGCTTACAACGTAAGCGGTGAATACTCAATGATAAAAGCCGCATCTCAGATGGGCTATATAGACGAAAAATCTACAGTTTTAGAATCTTTGACAGGAATAAAAAGAGCAGGGGCCGATATCATAATAACGTACTTTGCTAAGGATGTTGCAAAATGGCTTACTATCCTATAATGTTAAACATCAAAAATAAAAAATGCCTTGTAATTGGTGGTGGTAATGTAGCATATAGAAAGATATTGTCTTTACTTGAATTTGGTGGCACTGTTACAGCTATAGCACCCAAATTCATCAAAGATATTTGGGAACTGTCTAAAAACAGCAAAATAGAATTAATAGATCGAAAATACCAAAAGAACGACGTTCAAAATTACAATTTAGTAATTGTTGCAACCAATGACAAAATGCTTAACAAAGAAATATCAAAAGAATGCATAGATAACAATATACCTGTAAATGTCGTTGATGATAAAGAGCTTTCAACATTTATAACCCCGTCTGTTATAAGGAGAGGTGATCTTACTATATCAATATCAACAAATGGCAAAAGTCCCTTATTGTCAAGAAGAATAAGGGAAATGCTTGAGAATTTAATAACAGACGAATTCGGTAGTCTAATATCCGAACTAAGCAGCACAAGAGATAAACTTAAGTCATCGTCTATGTCGCTTGATGAAAAAATCAAATTATACGATGATATAATAAGAAAAAGCAATCTTTTAAAAAGGGATGATAAATGATGAATCACGAAATATCGAAAAAACTTTTTGATAAAGCTAAAAAACTTATGCCTGGCGGTGTAAATAGTCCTGTAAGAGCGTTTAAATCTGTTGGAATAAATCCACCATATATAAAAAGAGGATATGGCAGCCATATAGAAGATGTAGATGGAAATACGTATATAGATTATGTTCTCTCGTGGGGCCCACTTATACTAGGTCATTGTAATCCTCGCATAGTCAATGCTTTAAAAAATCAGTTGGAAAATGGCACAAGTTTCGGAGCTTGCACTGAAATAGAAGTCAAATTAGCCGAAAAAATAAAAAGCGCTGTTCCATCAGTTGAAGTCATAAGGATGGTAAATTCGGGCACCGAGGCTACAATGAGCGCTATACGGTTAGCTCGTGGATACACTGGAAGGGATATCATAGTGAAATTTGAAGGATGCTACCACGGCCATTCCGATGGTCTTCTCATTAAGGCAGGATCCGGTGCTCTTACATTTGGAACACCTGATTCAAAAGGTGTAACAAATGAAACAGCTAAAAACACGATAATAGCAAAGTATAATGACAGTGATTTGATAGTCGAGATATTTAAAAAATACGGAGAAAATATCGCCGCGGTTATTGTTGAGCCAGTGGCAGGAAACATGGGAACTATTCCGCCAAAAGAGGGATTTTTAAAGACTTTGCGAGAAATTACAAAATCATATGGTTCACTTCTCATATTTGACGAGGTTATGACTGGATTTAGAGTATCTTTTTCATGTGCTCAAGGACTATACGGTATTAATCCGGATATAACCACATTCGGAAAAATTATTGGAGGTGGCTTGCCTGTTGGTGCTTATGGTGGAAGAGAGGATATTATGAGGATGATCTCCCCCGACGGCCCTGTTTATCAAGCAGGTACATTATCTGGCAATCCACTAGCAATGGTGGCCGGTCACGAAACATTGAATGTATTATCAGAAGACCCTTCTATCTATGATGAATTGGATAAAAAAGCTGACAGACTGTGCAGAGGTTTGAAGAATAGCATGGAACAAAATGGAATAGATGTTAAAATAAATCGCGTCGGTACAATGATGTGCATGTTTTTTAGTGACTGCGATGTCTACGACTTTAAAACAGCCACTAAATCAAATACAGATATGTTTGCAAAATATTTCAATGCCATGTTAAAGAGAGGTATATATATGCCGCCATCTCAGTATGAAACTTTTTTCTTATCCACTTCACATACAGATGAAGATATTGATAAGACCATTGAAGCCAGCTTTGAAACGGCAAAAGAAATTTTGTGATAATAAATACGCATTAAAGCGCGAAGATATGCATTTATGCTTCGCGCTTTAATATCTCTTTAATCAAGTTTTCAAATGTGTAAGTATTTGGCATAATATCTACTTTATAACCCGCTCTTTCGATATTATCCTTCGTCACAGGTCCTATTGCAGCTATTTTTACATTTTTTAAGAAAGATATATCATCTCCTAATATTAAAGACATGTATTTAAATGTTGATGTGCTTGTAAATATTGCTATATCAATACCTTTTTTAATCTCATTCGTTAATTTATCTTTTATTTCATAATTTGGGGTATTTTTATACGCCACAATCTTATCTAAAAAGGCGATATCTTTGAGATTGTCTATAAGCATATCGCCACCTATGTCAGAAGTCAAAATCGCCACACTTTTCCCTTTTGCATAACTCTTAAGCTTACCAGCTAAAGCTATAGAAGTATATTCATCAGGCACAACCTCTGGATATATATACATTTTATTTAGAGCCTCACATGTCTTACTGCCTATCGCTGCAATCCTTACTCCATTCAATTTTCTTAAATCAAATTTCTTTAAATTGATAGTTTCTTTAAAGACGTTGACGCCATTTACACTTGTGAAAATGAGATAATCGTATTTTTCAATATTATCAATAAGTCTTGATACATTATCTACTTCCGGAATTATCTTTATAGTTGGGCATATGACGACATCTGCCCCACTATCTTTTAAATCATCCGCGGTATTCATAGCTAAGTCGTATGTCCTTGTTAAAAGGACTCTCTTTCCAAAAAGTCGTTTCTTTTCGAACCATTCAAGCTTTTCACTCATATTTACAACTTTTCCAATGGCTATTATTGCTGGATTGTGCATACCTTCATTGCGGGACTTTTTTGCAATATCTGATAAAGTGCCCTTTACCACCTTTTGATGCGGCGTTGTCCCATTCATTATTACAGCAGCAGGAATATCTTTAGACATACCATTTTCAATCAGTTTATTTACTATAAATTCGATGTTCTTCATACCCATCAAAAATACAAGAGTACCATTAAGTTTAGCAATCACTTCCCAGTCGAGATTTTCAGTTTTACCGTCAGATTCATGACCTGTTATAACATGAAATGATGAACTTAAATTCCTGTGTGTAATAGGAATACCTGCATAAGACAAAACAGCTATAGCAGAAGTGATTCCCGGAATCACTTCAAACGATATGCCCTTATCGTAAAGACACTCCCCTTCTTCACCACCTCTTCCAAATACAAATGGATCGCCGCCTTTTAATCGCACTACCAACTTGCCATCTATAGCCTTTTCAGCAATAATCTCATTTATTCTCCATTGCGGCACTTTATGTGAATCAGGCATCTTTCCAACATCTATAAGCTCAGCACCATCTTTAGCCATTGCAAGTATGCCGTCATTTATCAACCTGTCATATACAATCACATCTGCTTTTTTTATTACTTCAATTGCCTTTAATGTAATAAGACCTACATCACCAGGTCCCGCACCTATTAAATAAACAAAGCCTGCCATTATATACCTCCAATTTTTTCAACTAGTCTATCACCTATTTTACCTATATCCTTCATTAATCCTGTTTCTTTACCTTTTAGAAGTTTCCCATCTTTATAATATGATACTCTCACCGTAATTAAATCATCATTCCCATTTCTTTTATATTCTGAATATATTCCCAATGGTATCTTGCAATTTCCGCCAAACCTCTTCATTATTTTTCTTTCAGCAGACGACTCAAAAAAAGTCTTTGCATCAAGTAGCATTGGATAAATTTCAAAAAATTCTTCTTCAAAATCCCTCCTAATCTCTACAGCCAGTATTCCCTGACACGGTGCCGGAACAATCAAATCTACTGGAAAATAATCCTTTATCATGTCTTCAAGGCCAAGCCGTTTTATCCCAGATGCTGCTAATACTATACCATCTAAGTTTAGCTCATGCATTTTCTTTATTCGCGTGGCAATATTACCCCTTATGGGTACTATCTCAATATCTGGCCTCAAATTCTTAAGCTGAACACTTCGCCTTAAACTACTTGTACCTATTCTTGCACTTTCTCTTAAATCAATAAATCTTTCATTCTTTGAAATAAAAACGTCACGTGGATCTTCTCTTCTATATACAGATAAAAGCTTAAGGTTATTAGGTACTTCGTAAGGCATATCTTTCATGCTGTGAACAGCCATGTCAATCACATTATTAATCAATGCATCTTCAATTTCTTTAACAAAAAGGCCCTTGCCTCCTATCTCGCTTAAAGGTGCATTTAATGCACTATCACCTTTTGTACTTATCTTTACTATTTCAAATTCTATATCTGGTTTATATTTCTTTATTTCATTGACAACTATAAGTGTCTGAGTTAAAGCAAGTTCGCTTGATCTAGTCCCAACTCTAATCTTTTTCATATATTTTCCTCTCTTCGATCGTCATTAAAGGATATATCGTCATTCATCAAAACATCTTTCTTTATCTGTGATATCATCATATTCGCCATCTTGTCTGCAACTCTTTTTAAAGATATCCTAATATTTTCCTTATCTTTATCTGTTGCACCCTCAAGTTTGTTTGCCAATCTATCAAATTCTATATCGCATATGTTGTGTGAATAAATGTATATCTTTTTAATGTATGGTTCAATCTTTATCGTCTTAAACCAATCATTGAACTCCGCTTTTTTATCGCAGATCACTTTCTCAATATCTTTAATAACATCAATACGCTTTTTTCTATTTTCTTCAGCAGTTTTTCTAAGATCATCTATTGTATATAAGCTTAGGCCATCAATTTCTGCAATTTTAGGATCTATGTCTCTCGGAAGCGCAATATCAACTATGCAAATCCGTTTTCCATCATAAACATTTTTAAATTTGTCATAGCAAACAGTATAGTGTGGTGCATTCGTAGCGCTTATCACTATATCGCTTTTTGCAATTTGTTCATACTTATCTTCATATGGCACAACATCTATTTCAGGTATCTCCTCTTTTAGACATTGTGCCTTTGTATGGGTTCTGTTTGAGACACACACGTTGACACCTTTTGCAATAAGATTTTTTATAGCGATTTTCCCCATTTCACCTGTCCCGATAACAAAAGCATTTTTACCTTTTATATCTTTAAATACATCTTCTATAAACTTAACAGCAATATGACTTATAGACGATGAAAAATTTTTTATACCCGTATCTGTGCGGACCTTTTTCCCGAGAGTGATGGCATCCCTAAAAAGTTTATTTAATATTTTGCCAGATCCTTTATTAATTTGTGAAATGTTTAGTGCATCTTTCACTTGTCCCAATATCTGGTCTTCACCGACAACCATCGACTCTAACCCACACGCAACTCTAAAAATGTGTTCCACGACTTTTATGCCAGATATACCATAAAGATAATTTTTAAAGTCATCTTCTAACTTAAAATGCTCTACATAAAATTTTTTTATCTCCTCAAGACCTATGCTCTCTGAATAAAAGTATACTTCACTCCTATGGCATGTTGATAATATAACTATTTCATCAAGCCCATCATTTTTTAATTTTTGGAGCACATCAGCTATATCTGTATTAAAAGATACCTTCTCTCTAATTTCAATAGATATACTTTGATCAATTCCAACCATCTTTATGTTATTTATATCCATGTAAATCAACTTCTTTCGTAATTAATTATCGTTTAATCATAATTTTAGCATAAAACCATCTATTTTTTAAAGCAGATATAATGTGTCATTAAAAAAATAATGCTATCTAAAAAATGATAGCATAAAGTATAATCACGTGCAAAACAATTTATGAATATAAAGAAGAAAATTCAAAGAAATATTTTTCATGTCTAAACTTTATAATGCCCACCGGCTCTCTATTTTAGGGACATCACCTATTAGATGTTTAGTATACTCTTCTGTTGGATTTAAAATCACATCGTCAGGAAAGCCTTCTTCCACAAATCGTCCTTCTTTCATGACGTATATTTTGTCAGACACATAGTAAGCAAGGCCAATGTCATGCGTTATAAACACAACTGTTGTCCCTATTTCATCTTTCAATTTCATTAATGCGTCTAGTATACTAGCTCTAGAACAAGCATCAATCATTGAGGTAGGCTCATCAGCAATGACAAGTCTTGGACGTATCAATAATACACGCGCTATCATAAGCCTCTGCATTTGACCACCAGAAAGTTCAAAAGGATACTTATTATATATCTCTTCAAATCTTAAATTCACAAAATTGCATGCTTCTTCAATCTTTTTGTACTTCTCATCTTTTTTTAGCTTGATATTAAGAAGCTTTATACAGTCCAACAATACATTGTCAACTTTTTTAAATATGTTAAAAGATGAAAAAGGATCTTGAAAAATTGGCTGTACATTTCTCCAATACTCTATTCGTTTCTCTCTGGTCTTCAATTCTATAGGTCTATCTCTGAAGATAATTTCACCACTGGTTGGGCTAAGCAATCCTAATATCATTTTAGCTAATGTGGTCTTCCCACTTCCACTCTCACCAACGATGGATATTATTTCACCACTTTTAAATTCAAAATTAACATGGTCGACGGCAATAGTTTTTTTCTTTTTATTTGAAAATATCTTTGTTACATCTTTTCCACTAAGTAGTAGCTCGTTTCTTGCCATCTTCATACATCTCCTTAAGCTCGTCTACTTGCAATACACACCTATAACTTCTGTTATTTACATATTTCACACTAACCTCACTAATTTTACATTCATCTTTTGCAAATAAACACCGATCAAAAAATCTACATCCATCCAATTTATATTTTAGATTAGGAGGAGCACCGGGAATAACCGTCAGCTTTTTCCCTTTTATACCCTTTTCTGGCACAATTATTGAATTCATCAATCCATTAGAATAAGGATGAATTGGATCAAAAATAACTTCATCTGCTTCTCCTGATTCAACAATCTCACCTGCATACATAACCATAATGTCATCAGCTATATTGTATAAAAGAGGCAATTCATGTGTTATAAAAACCATCGCCTTTATAAATCCTCTCTTTATCAAATCTTTTAAGAGCTTTATCACTATTTTTTGAGACGTAACATCCAGTGCTGATGTCGGCTCATCTGCAATGAGAATCTTTGGATTTAATATTGTAGAAATAGCTATGACTGTTCTCTGCTTCATTCCGCCAGAAAGTTCAATCGGATATTTCTGAAGAACATCTTTTGGCAAATTAAGTGTCTCGAACCTATCTTCGGCTATTTTTCTTATCTCTTTCTTTGTAATGCCAGATATATGTTCTTCCATCACATCTTCAATCAAGTTTATAATCCTTTGAGTAGGATTTAGTGCATTCATCGCTGCTTGAGGTATATACGCTATTTCCTTTCCAAGTATCTCTTTTCTTAGCTGATTGTACGGAATTTTCGTTATATCAATTCCAGACATATTTACAATACCGCTCTCATAAAAAAGAGGAGGATAATAATATCCCATAACGCTCATAGCTAGTGTAGATTTGCCGCATCCTGACTCTCCTGCTATACCCAAGCACTTGCCATCTTCTAAATCAAATGATACATCATCAACTGCAGTAATCTTTTCATTAAATCTTGTCTTATAGACGCTTTTTAAATTTTTAACTTCTAATAATTTTTCAGCCATAATTATTAACTCCTTATTTGTGGATTAAAAATTTGATCAAGACCTGTGTTCATCAAATTTAGCGAAAAAGTAATCAGCGCAATCATTAAAACAGGCGGTACAAAAGCCCACCATGCACCACTCATATGTGCTTCATACATTGTAGCCCAGTTTAACATAAGCCCCAGTGTTACCGTATTTTGAGGTCCAAGCCCCAGCATCGATATGGTGGCTTCTGAAAGAATTCCTGATGCAACTTGAAGTATAAATGCCATACCAACATATGATGCTATATATGGCAATATTTCAGTTGCAATAATCTTTGGTATACTATAGCCTGAAACTTTTGCAAGGTTTACATGATCCCGATTCCGCAATGATATCGTTTGTGCTCTGACAGCTCTTGCAGTCCAAGGCCAGCTAGTGAAACCAATTACTAGGGCAGTAGTTAAATACGATCTGGAACTAATACTGACAGATATTAATACCAATATAATAAAAGATGGTATGACGAGAAATATATTTGTAATTGATGACAGTACATCATCAACTAAACCACCTATATATCCACCAAAAAGTCCCAGAATAAGCCCTACACCCGTGGCAATTCCTCCAGCCAAGATTCCTATAATTAGCGATGTCTTGCCACCAGCTATTAATTCTACTAATTCATTTCTCCCAAAATTGTCAGCACCTAGTGGTAAATTAGGGCCAGGTTTTTGAAACATTGTATAATTCATTTTTAAAGGATCTTCCTTATTCACAATTGGAAAAATAATCACACTCAATAACAATAAAACAAAAATTATAAATCCCAGCCTAAATTTACTTGACTTGAAAATAATACTGAAATTATTTTTCATATCTCATCACTCCTGTTGTGCAACTTTAATTCTAGGATCTATCAAACCATAAACTATATCTATAACAAAATTAGCTATCAAAACGCCTGTAGTGATTAAAAGGGTACATCCTGATATAAGAGGAAAATCCTGTGCAGCAATGGCGTTAAAAAGCACTGAGCCTAAACCAGGATAGCTAAAAACGATCTCTGTAATAAGTGCACCTCCTACCATTGTACCTAAAGAAAGTGCTAGTCCGGTTATTTGCGGAAGTACTGCATTTTTGAAAACATATCTCACTATTTTTGAATCCTTAAGACCTAATAATCGACAATACTTGACATAATCTGCATTTAATTCATATATAGACATCTCTCTCATACCAAGAGACTGACCACCAATTCCTACCAAAACTATGGACCAAAATGGAAGTTGATAATGTTGTAATACTGAAAGAAAGAATGATAATGTAGGACTTGGAATCATGTCAAATGCATATCCACCACTGGCTGGAGCAATTTTTAATGCGACAGCAAATAGCCACACTAGGACTATAGCAAACCCGAATGATGGTATACAACTTATAAATAGAAAAACTGGAAATAAGACTTTGTCAAAGCCCTTCTTTATGTAAGCTGCTAGAACCCCTAAAACATTGCCAAGAATCCAGCTTACAATAATTGCAGGCAGTTGAAGTCCTATTGTCCACATGATTGAACTTGCCAATATATCTGTTACCTTTCGCGGATACTGTCCAAAAGAAGTGCCCATATTTCCATGTAAAAGATTGGAAACGTATATTAAAAATTGTTCCCAGATAGGCTTGTTTAATCCAAATTCTTTCTCAAATGTCTCATAAACTCGTTTAATCGAATTTGTATCTGCCATTCCGCTGGTGATTTTTGAAACAATGGTTGATACCGGGTTCCCCGGTATCAACCTTGGCAAAAGGAAATTCAGAAATAAAGCTACTACAAAAGTTAGGACGTACCAAGCAATTTTACTTGTCATATATTTTCTATAGCTTTTCACTTTAAACTCTCCTCTATTTTTTATTTAGAAGAATGAATTTTATATAAAGCTGCTATTCCATAGCCGTCCATACATATATTTGGAGGAATATTCGTTCCATCGCCTTCAACAGGGAATCCGCTCCAAACAGAAGTATTAACGGTGTAGAAGTCAGCCGGCCTGTACATCAAGCCAATCATTGGAACCTCTTTTAAGTAAATCTCATTAAGCTTTGTCCACGCGTCTTTCAATTGCGTTTCATCTGTTATGTTTGGAATCTGATTTAGCAAAGTATCTACTTCAGAGTTTTTATAGCGGCCATAGTTGAAATAAGCTGTCTGACCTATAGGAGCATACCCATTTGAGCTCATTCCCTGATATGCACGTGCCCAAGGAGAAGATATTCCTATACCTTGATATGAGTACATGCCCATATCAAAATTACCTGTCTGCATATCATTGTTCCAAACAGACTGTTGTGGAAAATATGTTTGAACGTTTATTCCTATTTCTTTGCAAGACGATGCTACAATTTCAAGTGCTGCATTCCAGTCAGACCATCCAGTTGGACACTCAACTTTAAACGACAATTTCTGTCCGTTTAACACTCTTATTCCGTCTGGTCCTTTCTTAGCACCAATGGAATCCAGCAATGCATTGGCACCATCAATATCATGGGACTTCCATTGAAGAGGTGCTAATTGACTTTGATCTACAAGTTTTTGCTCTGAATCAAGAGGCAGCATCAATGATGGTGACATCGTTCCTGAATAGCCACTCATGGCATTCTTCGCAATCTTATCGTAATCTATAGCCATTGCTATTGCACGACGCACATTTGCATTGTCAAGTCCAGGCTTTGTAACATTTATAACCAGCCAAGGTATAACTCCCGGCATATAGTATGGAGGTTTTGATAAATATGTTTTTATATTTGGTCCAAAAGTCTGAATATTCGGTGTAAATTGCTGTGAAACGTCTACCTGATTTTGCCTTAAAGCAGTATCACCGGCAGCATTATCTTTAAATATATTGTGAACTATATATTTTGGTGCCGGCAATTTGCCCCACATGGAAGGTGCCTTGCCCCAATAATTGTCGTCTCTTATCAAGACAACTTTTGTATTGTCATAATAGAAAACTTTGTATGGACCTGATGCCACAGGATTTTCATTTACTTCACTTGATATTTTACTAAAATCATTATTGTCTTTTTCTTCTATCTTTGTCCAAACATGTTTAGGCAAAATGTAAACTGATTCTAGTGCTTCCTCCACCATCAATGGATTTTTATTGTCGCTTTTTAATTTAAATTCCACAGTTGTATCGTCCTTTGCAGTAACGCTATCAAGGTAATTCCAGTTGCTGGACCACGAAACAGGATATTTTTTGCCTAACTCAAAAGTATACACGACATCACCTGCCGTAACTTTTTGTCCATCGTTCCACTTTGCATCTGGATTTAATGTTACTGTACATACAGTATTATCAGATGAAAATGCATATGATTTTCCTAAAAGTGGATACATCTTTCCATCAAGTTGATTGTACATAAACAATGTTTCAAATGTAAGCTCTCTGGCAATACTTGTTGCTGACAATGGAAGTGACGTCTGGCTGGGGCTTAAAGGATTAAATGTCGTAGGAGGTCCCCACTGCAAACCACTTATATAAAGCGTCTCATTTCTTGGCGTAGCTTCACCAGGTTTTACAGAAGTTTCCGTTGTTGTCGTGATCTTGTTGTTTTCAGAAGTTTTGTTGGAATTAGAATTGTTGCTACAGCCAACGATAAGCAGTGATATCATTAAAAAAACCAGTATCATGCTTATGAACTTTTTAAATTTCATAAAAATCCTTCTTTCCCTTTTTGTTTTTAATTTTTCCTGCCCTCTCCACTGCAAAGAAAACTTTTAGCTACCCATACATGTCAAAGAATTTTAAATCATAAAATATAAGCACCTCCCCTTTTTATAGATACTTTAGGAATTATGTTTATGCTTATTTTGATTTTGGGATATACTTTATATTCTCCCAAAAGTTGATTCAACTAAAAGAATGTTTTTGTATAAGTTTAAAATTAATCCTTTTCATAACTAATAAACTCATCTATTCTCAATATCAACTTATTCAATTTCATTAAAAAAATTCATCTATCAATATATTTTTTCTATTGTGTGCAACACCCCAACACCCCTGCATAGTCAATGGTTCAGCTCCCTGGCAAAGGAAAACATCTGAGTTTACTTCAAGGAACTCGACAATGGTCGATAACAATTACGCCTTTGACTAGCATAGGGATCACCTTTGTTCTTTGATAACCTATAGAGGTCGACACAAATCTGCGCAGCCTGTTTTTGTGGCTTTTGGGCATTACGCGCAGTCGATGTAGTTGTGGATTTTGGCAAAGCAAATGACATTCAGATGCTTAAAGTTTTTGCCGCATACATAGCAATGAGAGATAGGCGTCTTGTTATTTCCAAGGCATCACATCCTTTGATGAATTACTAATTAACGACCTTGGAGTTAGTCCCTTCTTCATCATCACATTTGAGTTCCATTTTGTTACTCCAAGGGCATCAAAAAAAACATCCAGTGACACCCCCAGTATATCTGCCATTGCCTTTGCTGCTTTCAATGACGGCACCCGTGTTCCATTTTCTACTTGTGTATAAAAAGCCCGTGTTACACCTGCTGCCTGGGCAACATCTTTCTGTATTAAACCTTTGGAAATTCGAATTTCAGCAAGTTTACTATATTGTTTCAATTTATCCACCTCCCTAAGTTCCAATTCGTAACTTACTATTACTTTAATTATAAGTAACAAAATGTAACTTGTCAAGTCTTATTGGTACACTTTTCAATAGAAAAGTTCCTCATTGTTACTTAATGTTGCTGTAGGTAACCTATGTGGGTATAATTAACATATAGAGCATGTTGTCAGAAAGGAGTGTTTAAAATCATTTTTAATAGAGAGGGTTTTCCGGAAAGGCTTCGTAGGCTCCGAGAGGAAAAAGGACTTCTTCAACGGGAACTTGCAGAAAAATTAAATCTTTCACGTGTTGCAATAACACATTATGAACAAGGAAAAAGATTCCCTGAATGGGGTACTTTGCAAAAAATGGCCGATCTTTTTAATGTATCCGTTGATTATCTCCTTGGCCGAACTGAGCATAGGCACAACCATACTGCCGATGCCAAAGATAAAACAGAGACCATAGCTACCCACAAAACAGATGATCCAATGTCAGAACTTCCAGATGAAGCTAAAAAAGCCCTCGAAGAATTCAAGGAATTCATCTTAAGGAAGTACGGTAAAGGAAAGGAATAATCATATTACTCTTGCTGCTTAAAATAGCAAGCAAGCACGGGATTGTCGTGGAATGACTTCCAGCCGTCATTAGAGACTGTTTATTGTCTTTTCCTTGTTGCCTTCGGTTATTCTGGCAATGGTTATTTTTGAAAGCAGAGCACATTTTTGCTGCCTGCACATTAGCACAGAGCTATAACACCATTTCATCAGTACAGGCAACTCCATTCCCATGACGCTGTTACAGAAATAAAAGATACCGTAAGCAGGCCTGAAAAATGAATTGGTAAGATAAGCAAGAAAAATATCAAATAAATATAGTGTTTAACAGCTATTAGAAGAAGTGAGAAAACAGATTATATAATGAATTAGATTGATAATAAGTATATGTAGTTAGAAATTAATAATATATTAAGAACGTCAATATAGTTTTAAATGTTTGCAAAAATATGAGATTACTTAATTTTAATAGGATAATATCTATTTTTAATTTCCCAGTGAATTAACACTACTTTGCCAATAATTAGGGATTGGTGAATTTGGCATTATGCTTTTCTATCGAAAAACTACCACGATGCCCCTCCGCAATTACAGTTGCCCTTACAGCACCAGTTGCGGTAACACTATATGAAGACGTTTGTATATTTTCTTTGTGAAAATACGTTGTTCCATCTGCACCTTTTATTAGTAAACTGATATTTCCTGCATCAGTTTTAACATTTATATCTAAGTAGCATTCCTCATCTCCTAAGTGCAAAATCTTGCTTAGCTTTCCAGTGAGCATATAGTAGTGGGCACCCCAGTTGCTTTCACCCTTGTTCTCAAAAAAGAGAACTTTCACATATGAACCAAATGAAGCAAGTCCGGTAAATTGCATAATCGCCGCAAGAGCAATAACAGCAACTAATGTAATAATAAGCTTTTTGCCATTAAATGATTTATTTATGTTTTGCATAGTCACCACTCCCTTATCTTAGCATTACGGCTGATTTTAATAATTTCAGATTGATACGCGGTGATTGGAATAAGGACGAGCACCCCGCCAATGCCCCAAACGATGGAACGTTGTACACAGCCCAAAATTACAAACAATAAAAGAAACCAAAGCCAAGCGTTTCTCAAAGATTTGCAGTATTTCAACTTATCCTCATAGGAAGTATGCAATTCAAATTCCTTACCATCGTTTTTTTTCTCAACAATAAGCAATTCACGGTCAAACGTTGTTGAATTTGTTGCTATTCGCCCACCTTTTTCAGCCCATGGGCGATAACGTAATTTTCCAATTGAATAATTCAAATTGATGTTTTTGAAAAATACTTTATAACCCAAATCCTCTAAGAAATTGCAATAATCTGTTACGTCCTCTTTTGATTTATGACCTATGAACTCAATCCGATATTCAAATTGTCCCGGCACGCATTCTTCGAATTCATAAAGTAGTTTACCAGTGCGGACTAATCGATAACCTTTTTTCGCCATTTTGTTCAGCCAATTTTCCTGCGCTGATAATAAACCATCATAAAAGCGATGATACTTTTTACTCATAAAGTTTACCCCTCCCCAATAATTTCAGTTGCGACCTGAATAAGTTCTTGCAGTCGTACAAGTTCTTTCTTTGCAATTTCCTTGCCTGCTTTTGTGATTAAATACTCTTTCTTTCTTCCCTCATTATCCCCGTGAAAAGCAATCCATCCCTTTTTTTGCAAAGCATTCAATGCTCCATAGAGTGTTCCTGCTCCTAAAGAAAGCCGTCCTGCTGTTTTTTCTTCAATAAACTGCATAATAGCATATCCATGCCTTGGTGTATACAGGGAAAGCAAAATGTAAAAAGTCACTTCTGTTAGCGCACCGCCTTTCACGTTATCTCTCAATCTTACACCTCCAAGTTAGTTCGCTTACTATAATTATTATATCAGTAACCGTAATAAAATTCAATAGCTTTTAACGATATTTTAAAATTGCAATATGGAACCACCATTCCTGCACTTCATCCCTTATTCAGGTAAACTCCCGGTATGTATTTTCACGTTTGGCGGCAAGCTCGGAACGATGGTTCTCGTTATAATTGCTATATTTTTATCAGATTCCGATGTTAATAATTTTTTATTTAATTTTTGTTAACCAATTTAATTTTATTTTGGAATTAAAAACGAGTTACAATAAGTTATATTATTCGACAAAAATCTATTGTAACTCGTTTTTTTATTTAAATTATCTCTTGAATTGTTTTGCATAAAGTTTCTTTATATCAAACCATAAAAGCTTTTCCCACATTTACCGCATTTATTATCTTCTATTCCTACAACGTGTACATAGCCACTTCTTTTAATCAAAAGATGTCCGCAATTAGGACAATAAGTATTGTTATCGAATCCGGATACATTCCCTAAATATACATAATTTAGATACTTTTTTGCAATGGCATAAATATCTTCAAGCACTTTTATTGGTGTTTCTGGATTTTTCATTTTATATCGAGGAAAATACTTAGAAAAATGTATAGGGATATCTTTGTTTATGCTTGATGTCCATTTGCAAAGTTCTTCAATTTCAGTATAATCGTCATTTTCTCCTGTCACCACCAATGTGGTTATTTCTACATGACAGTTTAACACAGCTTCTTCAACAACTTTCAAAACGCTTTCCAGATTTCCATGACATATTTTTTTATAATATTCATTAGAAAAAGCTTTTACGTCTATATTAACTGCATCAATATATTGCAAGAGCTCTTTTAAAGGATCGATATTTATATATCCATTTGTTACAAGCACATTCTTAAGACCTTCCTTATGTGAAATTTTTGCAGAATCTAACACATATTCATACCAGATTGATGGTTCATTATAGGTATATGCAATTCCTACATTTCCTTGCTGTTTTTTTGCGATTTCTACCAATTTACTTGGCGATAGGTATTCCCCCTCTAACCTTTGTTGAGATATCTCCCAGTTTTGACAAAATAAACACCTAAGATTACAACCATACGTACCTGCAGATAGTATATGACTGCCGGGCATGAAATGATATAGAGGTTTCTTTTCTATCGGATCCACAGCAAGAGATGTGATTCTACCATAATTTTCAGTATATAACTTGCCACCTTCATTTTTTCTAGCACGACAAAAGCCATATTTCCCATCACTTATTATACAATTTTGCGGACATAATAAGCAGTGTACACTGTCGTTGTCTATCTTTTCATAATAGAGTGCTTCTTTCATTTATGCCTCACAACCTCGAATCTTTCAATAGTGTATTTTTCATCTGGTGCAATGCCAGCTTTTCTAAGCGCAATAGATATCTGCTGATCAACTGTATCAACGCCCTCAAGGTCTGGCAAAAGCAATCCACTTTTATAACCGCTTTTTACGATTACACCGTACTTTTTTGCATCCAGATCGTCTTTTGATTTTACAGGCTCAGGTTTTGTCAAAACGTCAACTGAGTAAACTATATCGTCAAGTTCATCTATCTCGACAGGATAGAACCTCGGATCTTCTGTACCAGCGCTTACTGCATTTCTTATGATTTCCTCTGCTATATTATTCTTTAAAGGATATACAGTGCCTATGCAGCCCCTCAATTCACCATCTTTATGGAGCGATACAAATACACCTGCTTTCTTTTCTTTCATTTCATCTGGCAGATTATCCGGAACATCCATTATACTGTTATTTTTCAAATAATACTCAAGGCTTTCTCTCGCTAGCTTCACATAAACATCTTCTGATTTCCTTATATTGTCTATCCTTTCCCTTTTCAGCCTATATAGTTCATCTAATAAACCTATACCTGTATAACTTTCGGGAATGAATTCAGCTACGCCGTATCCAACGCCAAAAGGACCTTCATGTGATAAAATATTTGCCTTGACTTTGTAACCATCCAGCACACCCAACATGACGCAAACAGATCTAAACCCACATTCCGCAGCATCTTCTATCAATGTTTTATCCATGTTGATTATTTCTTTTACTTTCATGTCTCTTAGCAAATTTAATAGTGTTTCATCAAAAATCTTTCCATTCGGTGTATACCCATTAGGGCTATTTGGCGTTAATTTGTGTGATAAATCACCACTTGCAATAAATACCACATTTCTATTGCTTTCTCTGATGGACTTCCCTATTTGAACGCCAAAATTATATAAATCTTCAAATGACAAAAATCCATATGACATTCTTATAAGTTCAAAAGTTTTGAAATGTTTTTTTACAAAATATAATGGAACGATGCATCCATGGTCAAGTTTCTTTGAAAGCTTAAATCTGTTTATCATTTTGTCATCTATCTTTGCTACAGGAATTTTTTCATTTTCTGCTTTTTTAACTATGTCATCCGCTAATGGCAAATCGCTTTGAAACCCCATCTTTACGCTGTAAGCACCAAATTGTCCTAAATCGCCTTCTACTGTTTCTCTCAAATCAATTGAAACAGCATCACTGAAGACATATGCATGTGGCGAGATAATAATTATTGTATCTGGTTTTTGATTTTCTATATTGCGAGATACTCTCTCAAGAGAATCTATTGTCATTTGTATTTTATGTTCTTCCCCATGTCCCACCTCATGTACTATAATAGGTGGATGTGGCATTAAATATGTTGACAATAATTTACCCATATTATTACCTCCATATTGGCTATAATTACCTTTCAAGTATATATTATACCGCAAATAATATATTTTAAAGTTTTTTCTTATGAAAATTATCAATTTAGTTAACAGAGATTTCGCATTTAAAAATTTTCAGAATGATAAACACGTTGATTTATACAATTTAACGAAGAGCCGCTAGAAATATCTGATTTTCCGTTTTTTACTGGAAACTAAAGAAAAATATGCAAAAAGCAGCAAAGGACTAGAACCTTTGCTGCTTCAATTTTAATTAACAATAAGATAGTCTTCATATAAGCCGTTTTAAAATATTCAGTATGCGTTTATTATTTAAATAACCAGTTATATTTCCTATTTTTAAATCTCTATTTACTCTTGCTTCATATTCAGCAATCCAATCAATTCTACCATTACTATCGGACTGCGTCAGGAAAATATTTGGTTTTATTTTTTGAGTAGATTCATTTGGGTCAAAAGTCAAAATTCCGTGATCCAATAGGGAAATCTGTCCTGCTTTATACAACTCATAAGAAATATTTTTAATATCACTAAAAGAAGCATTTCTAATGTTATATTTACCTGATAACTCCTTCCAGATATCTGAAGAATTATTTGCTTTATCATTATTTTTTATCACAAACGTATTAGAAATTTCTTGTCTTTTATCATGTTTAGTAATTTCACCATCATATAGAATCTGCTGTTGATAACATAAAGGCATTATCATCATTTTTATAATCATTCCTTTCGCTTCGCTCAAGGCACAAAACGTAATGAAATGTGCCACTTCGAGCTAATTTTGTTCTATAATTATGTCATAGGGATACCAGTAAACTACAAATCACGGGGAGGTGAGTGGTTTGCTACACTTACGTAGTGACCGCATTTTTATATGTGTAGATTGTCTTTCCAAGCACAAATAAGTGTGCTACTGAGCACGTAACCTTATCTTTGTTTAAACATTCTCGTTTAATGCTAGACAATCAGTCAATGCTGTCTATCCCTTTAATTTTTAGAACCTATCGGTTTAGAAAGGAGTTCCCTATGGTTTTAAAAATCGTGTATAAAATCTGTTGTGGAATTGATGTACACAAAACCTTTGTGGTTGCATGTATTGCTTCCACTAATTCTAATGGAATTACCACCTATAAAAGCCATCGCTTTTCTACCTACACGAAGGGTTTAAGAGAGCTGTTACAATGGCTTTTGGACAATAACTGCAAGGATGTTTGCATGGAATCTACCGGGAAATACTGGATTCCTGTGTTTAATATATTAGAAAGCTCCTGCAACATCATACTTGCACATCCTAAATATGTTAAGGCTATTCGTGGTAAAAAAACTGACAAGAAAGATGCAAAATGGATTGCTGACCTGTTTAAGCATGATCTTGTTGCCGCTAGCTTTATGCCTCCCGCTGATATTAGACAACTTCGTGACTTAATGCGCTATCGCTTTAAGCTTATTTGCTTTATGTCTAGCGAAAAGAACAGACTCCAAAATTGTCTCACGGTTTCTAACATACAGTTAGGAAACATTGTTTCAGATACTTTCGGTAAAAGTTCTCAAAAGATAATTGATAAGCTTCTAGAAAATCCTCTTGATACTTCCTTTGATATTGGATCTTTAATTCATGGTTCTATGCTAAAAAAACTCCCTGAGCTGGAACTCGCTGTTGATGGTTATATTACACCTGAACAAGCTGGAAAATTAAAGATCATCAAAGGACATTTTGAAGATTTGGAATCCCGGAAAGCAGAGTTAGAAAAACTAATTCTTGCGCTCGCTGCGCCTTATCAACAAGAACTAGACATAATTCTAACCGCTCCATCGTTTAAAAATATTTTCTCGGCTATTACTGTAATATCTGAAATCGGCGTAAATATGGAGGCTTTTCCTTCAGCGAAACACTTATGCTCATGGGCTGGACTCACTCCAACTAACAATGAGAGTGCAGGCAAGAAAAAATCTGTCCGGGTTTCCAAAGCAGGATGTTACATTAAGCCGCTTCTTGTGCAGTGTGCTAACTCTGTAGTTAAAAGCGAGAAACATCCTGAAATTCGTAACCGCTATTTGCGCATCAAAAAGCGTCGCGGCCACAAGAAAGCAATCATTGCTATTGCAAGATTGCTTCTTACAGCATTATACAACATGTTGAAGAAGAAAGAACCATATAATGCTGAATTATATAAAAAATCTGATGCTTTTCCCGCAAAACGCGAGATTACGGTTGAGCAAGCTATACTATTAGCTCAACTTCAAGGCTATAAAATAAAGCCAGCTATTTAGCATTAACACTTACTTCGATATTTAATTTTTAAAAAGTCATCAAAAGATGGCTTGTTTGCTATGCCATTTTATTCTTATTGCAATTTGTACTTTTAATTTCAACCTTATCACTTCCCTAAATAAATTATTAACCGTTTTATTTTATATGTATGGAATCGGACATTGTATTCCATGGATAGTTTGAAGAAGTATTCTGGTAAGTAAAATCACCACTATCATAGCCACTGGCATCCCACCAATAAAACCAACCATCTATAACTGAATCGTTATCTAAATCAATTGGTTGCGATTGAACGGAATTCAAAAGATTTTCATTAATTTTTGCAAAGCGCAGATATCCCTATCCTATTTCAATTGTTACTATATACATCTCATCTCCTCCATGATCTTCAACGGAAGAATGTTGATTTTCCGAAAAATATTCATATGTTGGATGTTGAGAAGAAATTGCAGCATATATCTGTAAATATGTTAATGGCGGAGCTGCCGCGAAAGGCTGAACTGCTTTCGATTCCAAAATTTTTTCTTCATAGTTTTCCTTAACTGTTTTTAAATATCCATAAACTTTTTCATCAATCCTCATTGGAGATTTTATTAGTAAAGATGAATTAAGTGAATTTTTCTCATTTCCATTTTCTAACTCTCTAGCTTGAACAGGAATCGATAATGCCAAAGTAAAAAGCGCTATAATTGACATTATTATCACAATCTTTTCATCATCTTTCGCATCCTTTCATAATTTATTGCATATACTTGTAAGTTTTATTAAATTTTTATGTCCAAACATTTAACTTCAAATAACATCCAATAACGCTATTTAATTACATTTTACTATATTGTTTTAAAATTGTCAATAAAAATCGAAAATCTTCAGAAATTTCGCATTTAAAAATTTTTAAAGTGATAAACACGTTGATTTATATAATTTAGCTAAGAGCAGCTAAAGGTATTTTCCGTTTTTTACTGGAAATCCCTAGTTTTGCAGCAAATTTTCATGTAATCGAGTAGGAGCTGAATAATTATTTTATTCAGCGTCCTCTCACACCACCGTACGTACCGTTCGGTATACGGCGGTTCATTAAGATTTAATATACAATTAGATATCTCTTTGATAAACTCTTGTAACCTATGCCTTCAAAGTATTTATTTGTAAGAGTCATATTGAGTATTGGGCTATTGGATATTCTCCAGTAGCCTTTCCTCGTATTGACGTATTCCCAAGCTTTCTGCTTTTCTACTCCTAATTTTATCAGATTGTCGTACTTTGTTTTTATCTTCTTCCATTGCTTCCATATACATGCTCTTAGTCTACGCCTTATCCATTCGTCAAGGGCTTTCATTATTCCTTTCGCATCTGCTAATCCAAAGTAGTTAACCCATCCTGTCGTTATCTGATTCAGTCTATATATTCTGTATTCCATGCTTATTCCCTTGTTTCGATTGGTTATTTCTCTTACTTTTTCCTTAAACCTTTTGATGGATTTTTTATGAATTCTTATTCTTACTTCGTTTTCTTTTGTATAAAACGAAAATCCTAAGAATTTTCTTTTCCATGGTCTATCTACAGCACTTTTTGCTTCATTGACTTTTAGTTTTAATTTGGTTTCTATGAATTTCTTTATGCTTTTCATTACTCTGTTTCCTGCCGACCTGCTTTTTACGTATATGTTGCAATCATCTGCATATCGACAGAATTTATGCCCTCTTCTTTCTAGTTCTTTGTCTAGTTCATCTAACATTATGTTTGCTAATAGCGGACTTAATGGCCCTCCTTGTGGTGTCCCTTCTTCTGTTGCTACTTTGATTCCATTTATCATTACTCCTGATTCTAAGTATCTTCATATCAGCTTCAGTACTCTTTTGTCTCCTATCCGCTTTTCTAATTTGGACATTAGTATGTCGTGGTTTACTCTGTCAAAGAACTTTTCTAAGTCTATATCTACTACCCATGTGCATCCTTCGTTTATATATACTTCTGCGGCTATTACTGCGTCTTTTGCACTGCGTCTAGGTCTGCTGAATCCATAACTGTTATCAGAGAATGTATGGAGGTTTTTGTTCATCAGACCGAGATTTTGCCTTGTGCTTCCTTCAGATTCCACCTCACGATGGACACCCTTGCTTTTGGCTAGTGGTTCCCGTGACCTCGTCCACAGCGGACTTTCACCGCCTAGCTACCGCCCATGCCGGGCGTACAAATCATAACCACCCGTAAAACGGGTGGTTTGCTCTGAGGCTATAAGCCTCTATTACTAGCCAGCGTCTAAAGGCGCTGGCTTTCACTTTGTTCAAGCCACCATGCATTTGTCACTTTTGCTCGTCCCTAAAGGGACAAATGTACTACGGGCTACCCCTTAAAGGGGTCCTCATATTCTTTTACACTTAATTTGTCCAACATAATATCTCGCTTTTCTTGTTCCTGAATGTATTTCTTTATTGTTGCCTCATTTAGTCCTACAGTGCTTACATAATATCCTTCCGCCCAAAAATGTCTATTGCCAAATTTATACTTTAGATTTGCATGCCTGTCAAATATCATCAATGCACTCTTCCCTTTTAAGTATCCCATAAAACTAGATACACTAATTTTTGGTGGTATACTCACTAACATGTGTACATGATCCGACATTAGATGTCCTTCTATTATTTCCACTCCTTTGTATTTACATAGTTCTTTTAATATATCCCTTATACTTTCTTTGTATTGATTATATATTATTTTTCGTCTATACTTAGGAGTGAACACAATGTGGTATTTGCACATCCATTTTGTGCGTGCCATTTCATCTCGTTTATTAGCCATTAAATCACCTTTCCTTTTGTTATATATAGTAGCTTGAACAACTCTATTATAACGGAAAGGTGATTTTTTGTATAACTTCTGTCGCGCACCCGCATAGCGGGTGGTTTTTTGTTTCGCTCGCTTTGCGAGCTCAACAGGCTAAAGCCCATAAGTAAAAAAGGTTACATTTTGTAACCTTTTTTATGTCTCACTTAAAATATTCAACGCCTGCTTCAAATATTTTTTGCTCCTTATTTCCTTCAATATTTTTAGCTACATTTGTGCCAATCCTTTCAGAATGGCCCATTTTCCCCAGTATCCTACCATCAGGACTAGTAATACCTTCAATAGCCCAGTAAGAACCATTGGGATTGTACGGCATTTCCATTGTTGGATTTCCATTTATATCAACGTATTGTGTCGCAATCTGTCCATTTTGCTTTAATGTGTTTAAAACATCATCATTAGCTATAAACCTTCCTTCACCATGTGATACTGCAACCAAATGAATATCACCGCATTTAACATTATTAAACCATGGTGAAAGAACTGACGTAATTTTCGTCCTGACATAACATGATACGTGCTTTCCAATTGTATTAAATGTCAGCGTCGGATCATTTTCATTAATATCACGTATTTCGCCGTAAGGCAGCAACCCTAACTTTATCAGTGCCTGAAATCCGTTGCATATTCCTAACATTAAACCGTCGCGGTTTTTCAAAAGATCCATAACTGCATCTTTTATCTTAGGATTTCTAAAGACAGTAGCTATAAACTTTCCAGAACCATCAGGCTCATCTCCGGCACTAAACCCACCAGGAAGCATAATTATCTGAGAATTTTTTATGGATTTTGTAAGTTCATCAATAGATTCCTTAATGTCGTCTGCTGTTAGATTCTTAAAAACATATGTTTCGACAGACGCACCTGCTTTTTCAAAAGCCTTTTTGCTATCATATTCACAATTTGTCCCTGGAAAAACCGGTATGAAAACTCTTGGCTTCGCAAATTTTGCAGATGGTTTGTATGAAATTTTTTTATCATATTTTATCTCCAACAGACTTCTTCTGCTGTCTTTTACAACAGAAGGAAATATATTTTTAAGCGGTCTTTCCCAATGGTCTATTGCTTCATTTAAGCTGATTTTAAAATCATCAATGTATATGGCCGGATCAATCACAGTCTCTCCCAAAATTTTATACTCGATGCCTTTTAAATATTTACTTACATCAAAATCACCATCAACTTCTATCACAATTGAACCGTAATCAGATGTAAACAGTTCTTCATCATTCATCTCTGCTTGAAATTTAAAACCAATCATGTTGCCAAAGGCCATTTTTGTTATACACTCTGCAAGACCACCGTATTTAATAGAAGATGAGGCATATATCAAATTTTTATCAATTAACTCATTAATTTTTTCAAAATTTCGTTTTAGAACATCAAAATCAGGCAAATCATACTCATCTCTCTTTGCTTTGATGAGTATTACTTTATCACCGCTCTTTTTAAATTCTGAAGATATTACTTTGTTGGCATCAGCTACAGCCACAGCAAACGCCACCAGTGTTGGAGGAACATTCATATCCATAAATGTTCCCGACATGCTATCCTTTCCACCTATAGCCGGTATATTCAAAGCTTTTTGAGTATACAGCGCACCCAATAGCGAACTAAATGGTTTGCCCCATTTTTTAGAATCCATACCCAATTTCTCAAAATATTCCTGCAGTGTAAGTCTAATCTTTTTATAATCGCCACCCATTCCAACTATTTTAGAAACTGCCTCAATAATTGCATACACTGCACCATGAAACGGACTCCATTTTGATAATTTAGGATTATATCCAAATGTCATCATTGTAGATGTGCTGGTGTCACCCTCTAATACAGGTATTTTAGCCACCATACCTTCTTCAGGCGTCATCTGATACGCTCCGCCAAACGGCATTAAAACAGTTGAAGCACCAATTGTTGAATCAAACCTTTCTGCAAGCCCCTTTTGACTGCAAACATTCAAATCCTCAAGATTTTGGAGCCATAATTCTTTTGTGTCTTTCCCTGACAATCTCTTATATATATTGTCAAAATAACTTTCATCGTTTATCTTATCTACTGCAACGTTTGTTACTTGAGTAACACCATTTGTATTCAAAAACTCCCTGCTAATATCTACAATAGTTTTCCCTCTCCATGTCATCTTGATCCTCATGTCACTTGTCACAATAGCAACTTTTGTAGCTTCTAAGTTTTCTGTCCTTGCAAGTTCAATAAATCTGTCAGCATCTTTAGAATCGACTAATACTGCCATTCTTTCTTGCGATTCCGAAATAGCAAGTTCCGTGCCGTCTAGGCCTTCATACTTTTTAGGAATTGCATCAAGGTTTATTTCAAGTCCATCACTTAACTCTCCTATCGCAACAGAAACACCACCAGCTCCAAAATCATTGCACTTCTTTATCATTTTTATAACTTGCGGATTTCTAAAAAGCCTCTGTATTTTCCTCTCTGTTATAGGATTGCCTTTTTGAACCTCTGCACCACATGTGTATATAGATTCCTGTGTATGCTCTTTTGAAGATCCTGTAGCACCACCACAGCCGTCTCTTCCTGTTCTGCCACCTAAAAGAATAACCACATCACCACAAGAAGGTTTATCTCTATAAACATGCTTTTGAGGCACGGCACCTATTACAGCACCGATTTCCATTCTTTTTGCAACATAGCCTTCATCATATATTTCAGTAACTTGGCCTGTGGAAAGTCCTATTTGATTTCCGTATGAACTGTATCCATGTGCCGCTTCTACAGTTATTTTCCTCTGAGGAAGCTTTCCTTTTAAAGTTTCTTCGATTGGCGTTCTAGGATCTCCCGAACCTGTCACTCGCATCGCCTGATATACATAAGCTCGTCCAGATAAAGGATCTCTTATTGCTCCTCCAAGACAAGTTGCTGCACCTCCGTATGGCTCTATTTCTGTCGGATGGTTATGTGTTTCGTTTTTAAACATTATAAGCCATTTTTCTTTTTTGCCATTTACATCTGCATCAACGATAATGCTACATGCGTTATTTTCATCAGATTCATCTAAATCATCTAGAAGGCCTTTTTTCTTTAGCTCTTTCATGCCAATCGTCGCAATATCCATAAGGCACAGCGATTTTTTGTTTTCACCGTACACAAAATCTCTTGAGTTTTTGTATTCTTCATATGCTTTTAAAATAGGCTTATTGTATTTTCCATCAGAAATTTTGACATCATTGATTTTTGTAAGAAATGTAGTATGGCGACAGTGATCAGACCAATAGGTATCAATAACTCTTATCTCCGTTATTGTTGGGTTTCTCTTCTCTACATCTTTAAAATACGAATGGCAGAATTTAAAGTCTTCTAAGCTCATGGCAAGTCCAAGCTTATCATAAGTATTTTTCAACTTTACGTCATCAAACTCAATGAAACCTTCCAGTATCTCAACTTCTTCTGGATATTCAATCTCTATGTCGAGATTTTCTGGTTTTAAAAGCGAAGCTTCCCGTGAATCAACTGTATTTATGCAGTAATTCTTTATTTTTATAAATTCATCTTCCGTTATGTCACCGCTTAAGACTATCACTTTTGCAGTCGATACAGTTGGTTTCAGACCATTTGTAAGTATTTGAATACATTGCTCAGCAGAGTCAGCTCTCTGATCGTACTGGCCAGGTAAATATTCAACAGCAAAAACTTTGTCATTTTTGTCAAAAACAATATTTTCAATATAGATGTCATCAAGATTAGGTTCTGAAAAGACAGTTTTAACTGCCTGTAAAAAAACATCTTCAGACAAATGAGAAACATCATATCTGTTTAAAACTCGTACATTTTTTAAGCCTTTAATATTTAGATTATTCTTTAAATCATAAAATAGTTTCTGCGCTTCAATGTTAAAAGACGGTTTTTTCTCAACAAAAATTCTTTTTACCTCACTCACAAACAATCTCCCCCGATATTTACTAAAATTACGAACTTTGTATTATTATAATATATAATATTTCTTAAATCAACAGCTTTTTCATATTAGAAAAACGAACATTATAGAATAATTTTTTGATTTTGTTTACATAATTAATGGTATAACTTTTTTAATACTGCTGCATATTATATAACAAAAATCTTAAAAAAAAGAAAAATTTTATATTGAAATCTAAAAAAATATATCTTATAATAAATTGAAAACATAATAAAGTATTTTCGCTCTGCAAAGGCCCGAACCAATTGCAACGAGGTTCAGGCTTTTATTCTGGGAGCCAAACTTATGAAAGAGGGTGTTTATTAAGTTGGAAAGGCTAAATCATTTTGAGACTCCATTATTTGATGCATTGATGGAGTACGTCAACAACAACACCATACCATTTCATGTCCCAGGTCATAAAAAAGGCAATGGAATGGCTAAGAAGTTTTTAGATTTTGTAGGAAAAAATGTATTATCGATGGATGTTACTGTATTTGAACAAGTTGACAGCCTTCACAAGCCTACCGGTCCCATAAAGAAAGCACAGGAATTAGCTGCCGATGCTTTTGGCGCTGACGCCACGTTTTTCTGCATACATGGGACATCGGGAGCTATTCAGGCTATGATTTTAAGCGTTATGGGAGAAAATGAAAAAATTATAGTTCCAAGGAATATTCACAAATCTGTTACATCAGGTATTATCTTAAGTGGTGCTGTACCAGTTTATATGCAACCTGAAGTTGATAAAAATGTAGGCGTTGCTCTTAATGTGACTCCTGAAACTGTGGAGGAAACATTAAGAAACAATCCTGATGCAAAGGCTGTTTTAATTATAAATCCGACTTACTATGGTGTTTCTGCAGATATTGTAAAAATTGCTGAAATAGTTCATGATTATGGTGCTATACTGATGGTAGATGAGGCACACGGACCACACCTGAAGTTTAATGAGAAACTTCCTATCTCAGCTATGGAAGCTGGTGCTGACATCTGCGCACAAAGCACACACAAAATTATAGGCTCTATGACTCAAAGCTCAATGTTGCACGTTAAGTCTAAAAGAGTTGATATAAATAGAGTAAAACAGGTTATGAGCCTATTACAGACTACAAGTCCCTCTTATATTTTATTAGCTTCACTTGATGTTGCAAGAATGCAGATGGTAACAGAAGGAAAAGAATTGCTTGATAAGACAATTGAGCTTGCTGAATATGCTCGTAAAGAGATAAACAACATCAATGGTTTATACTGCTTTGGAAATGAAATTGTAGGCCGTGATGGAGCGTATGATTTCGATCCTACAAAGATTACTATTACAGCCAAAGGACTAGGAATAACAGGCCACGAGCTAGAAAATATATTGGCAAAAAAATATTATATCCAGCCAGAATTAGCTGATATGTACAATGTATTGTGTGTATTTTCTATAGGAGATACAAAAGAAAATGTTGACTATCTTATTAGAGCATTAAGAGAAATTAGTGAAACATTTTACAAAAATAATGTAGAAATGTCAAAAGCTTTAGATATTCCTGAGATACCGGAGATGGTATTATCTCCTAGATATGCTTTTGAATGCTCTAATATAGCTTTGCCTCTGGAAGAAAGCATTGGGCAGATTAGCTCAGAGTTTTTAATGGCATATCCTCCAGGTATACCTATATTATGCCCTGGCGAGAGAATAACTAGAGAAATTATAGAATATGTCATTGAAATGAAAAATGCAAAATTAAGTATCCAGGGGACAGAAGATCCAAATGTTGAATATATAAAAGTAGTTAATGACTTACAGGTATTGAATATAACAGCATAAAGAGCCCTACAATCGTAGAGCTCTTTTTTGTATTACAGCTTATTTTTCTTCGAGATTTCTCTTGCGTTCTTTATATTCTTCTTCGCTAATCTCTCCTCTAGCATATCTCTCTCTAAGAATTTCTAGTGCATCATTACTTCTGTAACCACCCTTTTTATTTTGAAAAAGTGATACAATGAAATATATAGCACCAACTACAATAACTACTTGAATTATCATCCATATGAGGCCAAAGATTATGCTTCCTCCGTAGCCCCAGCCATTCATCAATCCCCACATCATATTACCATCCTCCTTTAAATTTATTATATTATAAAATTGTGAAGAATTCATGAAGTTTGTTGATCAAGCGGTAATTTCACTGTAAATTTTGTTCCTTCATTTAAAATACTTTCGGCATTTATCATACCATTGTGAGCTTTAATTATGGCTTTTGTAATTGAAAGTCCTAAACCACTGCCGCCATACTCCCTGTTTCTCGACTTTTCGCTCCTGTAAAACCTCTCATATATAAATGGCAAATCTTCTTTTGGTATTCCAATTCCATCATCTGACACTGAAAGCACAGCATATTTTCCTTCTTTATAAAGCTTAACTTTTATATTCCCACCTTCACCGGTATATCTGTTTGCATTTGCAAGCAAATTTATCACTACCTCAGATATTTTATCCTTATCAGCAAATATAGATATACCATCTTCAATATTTTTCTCTAAATGCTGATTTTTATTGATGAAAATACTTTCATAGTTTATTAATAAACTTTTAACCAAGTCCGATAAATTGAATCTTACTTTATTAATTTTTAAATTATCAATTTCTATCTTGTTTAACAATTCAATATCATTTATAAGATTCGATAATCTTACGACTTCTTCGTAAAGACTAACCATCCTTTCTTTAGATGGCTCCCACACCCCGTCAATTATAGCTTCTAAATGGCTTCTAAGGGTTGATAAAGGTGTCCTTAATTCATGAGCGATGTTTTGTGTCAATTGTGCTCTTAACATTCCTTGATTTTTTAGCGATGCACCAAGATGATTTATAGCAGCAGTTAAAGCAAGCAATTCCTCCTCTTTTGGTATTTCTTCTACTCTAACGTCGTAATCTCCATTTTCCAATTTACTGGCTACTTTGGCTATGTTTAAAATAGGCTTTGTAAGATATTTTGATATATATATACTGATAATTAGTACCAATATAATAGTCACTATTGTTATTAATGCGATATACTTATTTACATCGTACAAAAACTTATAATCCAGTTTGCTCATAGGCATTGTACCACTATACGTTATGTCAACATAAGCGATCTTTTTGCCATTCACAATTATTGGAAGGGTTTGGGTTGACATTTTGCTGCTATTTGCCATACCCATCATTGAAAGCATTGATGGCGTCTTAATGACTATATTGCCTTTCAAATCCCTAACTACAATGCCATACCCACTCATCATCAGAGTATGTGCCATTCTGCTGCTTGTCTCATTCCAACTACCCGTCTCCTTGTACGTTTCAGCGATTGATGAAGCAATGTTATCAAACTCAGCGTTTGCTGACTGTTTAATATACATTCCAAAATTGTTTATTATTAAAATGTTTATTGTGATACTAAATACAACTATTGATAATAAAGCAATAGAAATAAATGATATAGCTGCTTTTGTTCTAATATTGTTTTTAAGCATTTTCTTCACCAAATTTATAGCCTGCACCATACACAGTTTTTATATATACAGGATTTTTGGGGTCATCCTCTATTTTTTGGCGAAGGTTTTTTATATGCGCATCGATTGTCCTATCAAAGCCTTCAAAGTCATAACCCATAACTTTCTCAATAAGTTCTCCTCTCGTAAACACCTTATTAGGATTTTGTGCCATCACTGTAAGCAATTTGTATTCATTTGGAGTCAAGTTGACAATCTTACCACTTTTTTTAACCTCATAAGATCTTGTATCAATTACGAGATCACCATCATTAAATGAAAATATATCATTTAAAGCCATATCATCTTTTGTTCGCCTCAATATGGCTTTAACTCTCATTGTCAACTCCCTCGGGCTAAATGGTTTTGTAAGATAATCATCTGCACCAATTGAGAATACATATACCTTATCATCTTCACCTACCTTAGCTGTCAGCATGAGAATTGGCACTTTCGATACGGCTCTTATCTTGCTGCATATCTCTTCTCCTGACAATCCTGGAAGCATCAAATCCAATATGACTAAATCAGGTGTCAATCTTTTAAAAGCATTTATAGCATTTGCTCCATTTGTCTCAGTAAATACAGAATACCCTTCCCGCTCAAGATATGCTTTAATGACATCCAAAATTTTTTCTTCGTCATCTATTGCTAGTATCTTCATATAAATACACCTCATATATATTATAACTTATAATCTTGAAGAATATATGAAAATAAGGATACCATATTTAAAATATGATATCCTTACATAACATGGTATTATACTTGAGCATCTATATATCTTGCAAGTCTGTACTCAAGCTGTTCTTTTGGCATAAATCCAATAACTTTATCAACTAACTGTCCGTTTTGGAAAACGCCTAGTGTAGGAATGCTCATTATCCTATATTGTGATGCAATTAAAGGATTTTCGTCAACATTTAACTTTACAACTTTTATCTTATCAGAATAATCCTCTGCAAATTCTTCCAATACAGGTGCCATCATTCTGCACGGTCCACACCAAGCCGCCCAAAAGTCCACCAAAACTGGCTTGTCAGAATTATACACTTCAGTATCAAAGTTCATATCTGTTACATTGATAGGTTTCATCATTATCCCTCCTTATACTATACCCCCGGTATATGGGTTATTGCTAAATTAAATATACCACATTTTTAACAAATTGTCAATAATTATTGAGATATAGTCTTAAAATATTCATCTACCTCATCATACGTCATTGCACCATTGCTTATAGATCTTATTATTCCCTTTTCATCAATGAAAAATGACATAGGTATAAATTGAACTTTATAATCCATAGCAACTTTTGCATCACTGTCTAGAAGTATCGTAAAACCATACCCTTTGCTTTCAAGATAATTTTCAACTGTAGATTTTTCTTCTCCTATGTCTATCGCTAATAGGACGACATCATTTTTGTTATTCTGATAAAACTTGTTTAATTCAGGCATTTCAATCTTACAGTAAGGACACGTTGTGGCCCAAAAATTTAATATAACCTTTTTTCCTTTTAACTTCGATAGAGTAACTGTTTTTCCATTTACATCTTTTAGCGTAAAATCCGGTGCTAAATCACCTTTTTCAGCGCCTACTTGAGCATTATTTATAGCGGTATTCGTATTTTGATTTTGGGTTTGACTTGATACTACATAATTGTTCAAAAAATAAATTGATATTCCTAATATCAAGATTAAAATTATTGAAGCAGTTAATATAATATTTTTATTTCTATTATTTGAATTCCTAGTTTTTTTGGATTTTACTTTCTTCACTTAAATCACCTCAATACATTAATGAAACTTTCAAACCTTGTAATAAGATTAAAATACATTAAAATTCCGAAAATTGTCAAAAATAAGCCACCAATCTTTTCAATATACGGCATAATAAAATTTATCTTTTTGTAAAATGCTTTAAATCTATCAATTAGTATCGCGGTTACTATAAATGGAATTCCAATTCCTAATGAGTAAGCAAACAGCAGAAGAACCCCAACATACACAGTGTTTTGTTCACCCGCATATAAAAGAATAGTTGCAAGTATAGGACCGACACACGGTGTCCAACCAGAGGCAAATGCTATTCCGAAAATAAAACTGCTAAAGTATCCCTCCTTCTTACTCGAAATATTAAGTTTCACTTCTCTACTCAGAAAAGCTGGCTTTATGATGCCCATCATATAAAGTCCAAATAATAATATTATTATTCCACTTACTTTCCTAAAAAGAACTTTGTAAGAAACAAAAAATTTCCCTAATTGACTGGCTGTTGCTCCCATAAGAACAAAAACAATGCTAAAGCCTAACACAAATAAAAATAAATTGAAAAAATTTTTCTTTTTCCCACCAAAAATATATGTTACGTAAACAGGTATTAGTGGTAAAATACATGGTGAAAAGAACGAAACAATACCACCTAAAAACGCTGCAAATAAAGACACTTAAATCCCCCTTATCCCCCTGTAGAGGGGTTGTTTATCTTAATTATACTACATCGAATTTTTAAAAACAAATAAAGCTACAAACGATCGTTTATAGCTTTGAAATAATATCGACATTTTCTTTTGCCTTCTCTAAATCTATTAAAGATGCGGCATCGCTATCTATCACAACTGTGACATCGGGATGCAATGATAAAACAGTTGAAGGAACATCTGTTGTAAGATAGCCATTTAAAGTCTCTTTTATAGCTTTTGCTTTGTTTTTTCCAGATGCCAAAAGCAAAATTTTCTTTGCCTTCATTATCGTGCCTAATCCCATTGTAACTGCCTTTCTAGGAACTTCATCAATGCTTTTGAAAAATCTCTTATTAGCATTTATTGTTTCTTCCGCCAATTCCACTATATGAGTTTTGGTATTTATATAATCATCAGGCTCATTAAATCCTATGTGCCCATTAACACCCAGACCCAATATTTGAAGATCAATTTCTCCAAACTTTTCTATCTCCTCGTCGTACAACCTGCAATCTCTATCAAAATCATCTGAAACTCCCTTTGGGATATGAATATTTTCCTTTTTTATATTTATATGATTAAACAAATTTTCATACATGAAGTAGTGATAACTTTGAGGATGGTCATCAGGTAACCCCACATATTCATCAAGATTAAATGTTATGACGTAGGAAAAATCCACCTCCCCATTCTTGTACATCTTAATTAACTCCCTATAAGTCCCAAGAGGTGTAGAACCTGTAGCAAGACCTAATACGGAGTTTGCCTTTTTATTTATTTGTTCTTTTATGATTTCTGCTGCAGCTTTGCTCATCTCATCATAGTCATTTGTTATCATTATCTTCATAAAAATTCATCCTTTCACATTTAAATTAAAATTAAATAGTTGGTTTTAAGAAGAACGTCAGCAGATGCGCCTATTGCGGCGGCATCTTCGTTTAACTTTGTATATATGATTTTTACATCAAAAGGAACTATTCTTTCAATAAGCCTCTTTAAGCTTTCTATTATATCAATGCCACAATTTATCACATCACCTGCAATTACTATAAGCTCTGGATTTAATATGCTGATGATATTAGCAAAACCCATGCTCAAATTTTCTATAAATTCGTTAAAAGCTCTAAGGCAAATTTCATCTTTTGCAAAATATCCATTAATAAAGTCTTCCATCGTATTAAATTTTCCATTTGACAAATTTTTTAGCGACGAGACAAGACCTAAAAGTGATGCTTTGCTTTCAAAGTACCCATAATCTTCGTAGAAATACTTTTTGTTTAAAATATCTCTACCTATAGCCATATAACCAACTTCTCCTGCTGAGTATTTATGACCCCTTACTAATTTCCCGTTAATGTATATTCCAGAACCAATGCCGTTTCCTATTGTTACGAGTACAAAATTGTTGACATCTTTGCATGAACCGATCCATCTTTCACCCAATGCTGCGTAATTAACGCTGTTGTCGATAAATATGTCATAGTCAAACACTTCTTTTAACTTAGGAAGGAGATTAAAGTCAACCCATGAAAGTCCCGGCGCGTACACTGTTCCTTTTTCTATATTTGTTATACCAGGAGCTCCAACTCCTATTCCTGCAATATCATCTTGATATTCTAATAGCTCTTTAATGATTTTGACTGTGTTTAGGAAAGCTTCTTCTTTTATTCCTGTAGGCCTTTTTATCTTTTTTATTATTTTTCCTTCCAAATTTGTAAGCACTCCAATTGTATTTGTCGATTCTATATCAATACCTATGGAAAACTTTGCATTAGGATTAAAAGTAAGCTCTATAGGCTTTCTACCCGCTGATGTAGTATTGCCATACCCTTCTTCACTTACAAGCCCCTCCTTTATTAATTCATCTACTATTCCAGATACAGTAGATTTGCTCATATTAAGGACTTTAGAGATTTTAATGCGGGAGATAGGCTGCATTTTTTTAATGACATCTAAAACATTTGCCGTATTTATATTTTTGATAAGATAATTAGTACCCTTCCTATACTGCGTCAATTTATCACCTCCCTAATTAGTTCACTGCCAGAACCAATTGCCTTTAAAAAAATTAGTTCGAACATCGAACTTTTATCTAATAATATTATACCATCAAAAGCATCCTTTTGTAAATAATTTTTTCATGAGACTTAGGAGGAATTTCTAAATTTTTGTAGAATATGTTTTATAATTATGCAAGAAAATTAGACAGACAAAAAGCGAAAGTAGGTTAGAATATAATTATGAATAAGAGAAGAAATTTTATAGTAAAAATTGTATTAATGGCAATATTAACATTTACTTTGACTTTTACAGCAGGTTGCTCAAAAAATAACTCAAATAATCATGAAGAAAAAAGCTGGGCATTTTCTAAAATTATCATTTTAAATGGTGAGACTTATGTTGGTACATCTGATGATGTCACTTCTATTGACAAGAAAATTGGTACTATTAAATACTTTTCAACTGGCGAGACAAACATAAATAATACAATTTTCTCCAATTACTATAAAGTTGGAACTAATTTATACTCTATTTTAAATGTTAGTACAAAAGACGCAATTGCAGTAGAAATATCCAAAAATAAATATATTAAAGCAATTAACAAGCGTTTAATCCATTAAAAAGATAAGCATCCTTTTAAACTGCTGTATCTGTCATTCGGCATACAGCGGTTTATTAAGATTTAATGTGTCCTAGATATTTTAACAAATTTTTATATCATATGATTTATTTGCCACCAATTTTACACTTGTTTATAGCAATTGAGATAAAAAATTTTTTTGAAAGGAGATTAAAAAAATTGCATGTTCGTAAGCTATATATCGTTATTAGTGCATTTATAATGTTATGTATTTTAATTTTTTTAGTAATATCTGACGTGACTTCTGAAACAAATATGGTCATATCAAAAGTAAAATCTGGACTTAATGCTGGATTGAATGACTTTTTGCTTAATGCACCTCGTACCAAGGTAAATGCTAATGGAAGTTATTATTTTAAGCATATGACTGGTATGGATAAATATTAAAATAATTTTAGACTAAATGGTCTGGAAAGGAGTATTTATGACAATCAAACATAAAAATTTATGGATTTTGATATTCATTGGCTTGATTGCATTATTATTGGTTTCGTCTATCTCTAATCTTCTATTATATTTAAAATCGGCAAATATAAACAATTACCTTTCAAGGAGAGTTTTTGAAGATACTTCTGGTTTCGCATCATCAGTCTTAAAAACTGATCAAATATTAAATGATTCTCTACATAATAAACAAATTACAGTCGGTAATGCTAACATTCTGGGAAATGAATTTTTAAATCAGAGCAATGATATTTTTGATTTGGTAGATATATATATACATAATGCAATGGAAGAAATACCTATGGGTAACATTATATCTTACATTCCAGAGGAATTTTCATTGTACATAAGTCGAATATTGAATAGACCTCCTCAATCATTTGACATTTATGCATACAACAAAGGCGATATTATTAAATTAAATAAAGAACAATTGGCTAAGTTTACTAAGATGAAAGACATAAATGATGAACTATTAAAAATTGTAAAAAAGGATGTGAATGGATTAACAACATATGGGATAGAAAATAATGCTGATTTTACTCCTTCGAATGCTATTAACAATCCGTTGTGGAAAAGACTAATTAACGATATAGTAGACTACAAAAATAAAATTCATTGGTCCCCCGGCTTCATATTGAATTAATAATTTAAAGTTGTATAATAATTCTAAAGTTAGAATGTTTAAATGAGGTGTTATTTATGAAAGAAGGCAATGAGTCGAATAAAAAAAATGAATTTGAGAAGCAATTAAATGATCTGAAAGAATGGGAAGAAAACCAGTACAACCCAGGCTATTATATAGGAACAGGACGGATTTCCGGGCCCATAAAGGGAGTTGGCAAATACCCTTTTATACAAATAATTATTGGCTTGATAATATTATTACCCATAATAATTGCCATAATCGATGAGACAGATGTGCTAAATATAATATCATTTATAATACCGGCTATAATTGGTCTTTCCCTCATTTACGGAGGCATAATAAAATTAATAAATATGAAAAAATTTAGAAAAGGAAACAAAATGCATTGACATAATTTTTTGACTTATTATATAATGGAGTAGATGTCTTCTAAAAATATTATATAATCTATCTATGTAAAGGGGAGTAGTTCACATATATAAATATGTGGCAAAGTCAACATGCTGGTTTTAACCTGGCTTTGCCTTAAAGAATGAGACCTTTATGTAATATGTTGTACATATTATGTAATAGGTTTTATTTTTTTGGCATACTAATTACAAGGAGGCAGATTGGATGAATGCTTTAATATCGTCTTTTATTCTCGTCTTTGCATCTGAAATGGGTGATAAATCACAGTTTATGGCTATGGCATTTGCCACATTCATTAAAGCCAGAACTGTCTTAATTAGCATATTGATTGCTGCCCTTTTAAATATGGGTATTGCAGTTTTGTTTGGCTCATTTATAACAGAGTACATACCAATAAAATATGTCAAGCTGTTGGCTGCCATATCTTTTTTAATTTTTGGCTTAATGACGTTAAAAAATGGCCACATGGAACACGAAAAAATCAGAAAATCTAAATACGGTCCAGCTTTCACGATTATAAGTACATATTTTATTTCTGAATTTGGAGATAAAACACAACTATCAACATTGGCACTTACTGCTACATACAAAAGTCCAATATTTGTCCTATTAGGCGCTACTGCAGGAATTTTTATGGCTGACGTCATTGGAATTATATTGGGTGTATATTTAGGTAAGAAATTGCCAACAAAACTTTTACATTACATATCAGCGTTCATTTTTATAATATTTGGCTTTATCACTTTGTACGAAGCAAAAACTCTATAGCAATCATGACCACCCGTAAAACGGGTGGTTTGCTCTGAGGCTATAAGCCTCTATTACTAGCCAGCGTCTAAAGGCGCTGGCTTTCACTTTGTTCAAGCCACCATGCATTTGCCACTTTTGCCGCCCCTAAAGGGACAAATGTACTACGGGCTACCCCTTAAAGGGGTTCTCATATTCTTTTACACTCAATTTGTCCAACATAATATCTCGCTTTTCTTGTTCCTGGATGTATTTTTTTATTGTTGCCTCATTTAGTCCTACAGTGCTTACATAATATCCTTCCGCCCAAAAATGCCTATTGCCAAATTTATACTTTAGATTTGCATGTCTGTCAAATATCATCAATGCACTCTTCCCTTTCAAGTATCCCATAAAGCTAGACACACTAATTTTTGGTGGTATGCTCACCAACATGTGTACATGATCCGGCATTAGATGTCCTTCTATTATTTCTACTCCTTTGTATTTACATAGTTCTTTTAATATATCCCTTATACTTTCTTTGTATTGATTATATATTATTTTTCGTCTATACTTAGGAGTGAACACAACGTGGTATTTGCACATCCATTTTGTGCGTGCCATTTCATCTCGTTTATTAGCCATTAAATCACCTTTCCTTTTGTTATATATAGTAGCTTGAACAACTCTATTATAACGGAAAGGTGATTTTTTGTATAACTTCTGTCGCGCACCCGCATAGCGGGTGGTTTTTTGTTTCGCTCGCTTTGCGAGCTCAACAGGCTAAAGCCCATAAAGTAAAATGGATACCTTTCGGTATCCATTTTACTCCTCTTAGCCTCTCATTAGCAATCATTTTTATCTTGCATAAGAAAATACCATATTGCCTACTCTTAATGCAATTGGCAATGACCAAAGCCACTGATTAGTATTACTGTTGTCAAAGTAATAAAGTGCACCGTTTGTAGGATCTACGCCGTTTAAGGCATCCCTTGCAGCACTTATTGAGTCTGGTGTCGCAGGTACATTTATCAAGCCATTTTCAACAGGCGTAAATTGATAGTAACCATTGCTATCGACTTGGTATATTACACCTTTTATGGAGTTAGGAAATATACCGCTTTTTACCCTATTTACTATCACGGCACCGACTGCAACTTTAGCCTGATATGGTTCACCACCAGCTTCCGCATTTATAAGCCTTGCCAGAAGGTCCAAATCATCATTTGTGTATGAAATCACACCTCTTTGTACAGAACCTCTGTTTACACTTACATCACTTCTTATACTTGAAGAAGTTGATGGTGTACCAGATGATGGAATCACAAAAACTTGCCCTGGATATATCATATCGCCTGTTAAACCATTCACGGATTTTAAAGCATCGACAGTAGTACCATATTTCATAGCAATTAAGTATAAGCTGTCGCCTTTTTGAACCGTATATGTGTTATCACTGCCAGGTACAACTAATACTTGCCCTGGATATATGACTGTATCATATAAATTGTTCAGCTTCATTATTTGATTGTATGTTGTCCCATAATTTAAGCCTATTTTATATAGGCTATCACCAGGCTTGACAGTATATGTTGCCGCAAATGCAGTCTGAGAAAATAAAAGAGCTGCTGCTAATGATGCAATGAGAGGCTTTACCTTAATACATTTTTTAAACATAAATATCCCCCTTTTGCCTCCGAGGTTAGTTGACGGGTTCGGGCAAAGGGCTGCCCTACCACTCAGTGGATTCACCCCAAAAAAAGATCCCCCGTACCCCTTTTCGGGGATTCGGCATATTTTACTTTAATTATAAGGGGAATACGTCCATGTGTCCATATTAAACTGATGGGAATATAGGCAATTAGTGGCATTCACTGTAGCCACAAAAAGGGCAGTAAATACATCCACTCTCAGGAACTAGCTGTGCTCCACAGTCAGGGCATGTGTGTTTTTTTGATGAGCTTTTTACATCGATCTCTTTATCTGGCATTGTTTCTTTTTTCAACATTTTATACCCTCCAATATATAGTTTATTATTTACATTTATTATACCATATATTGTGGTATATGTCACTATAAAACATTAAGACAAAAAACAATCCCCAATCATTGATAATTAGGGATTGTAATTTTAAATTCTGATCCTTTATTTAACTGGCTATTCACATCTATCTTTCCACCATGCAACTCAACAATAAGTTTCGCAATAGATAGCCCAAGTCCCATTCCGCCAGTTTCTTTGCTTCTAGCCTTGTCAACCCTGTAAAACCTGTCGAATATATAAGGAATATCCTCTTGAGGTATACCAATACCATCATCTTTTATTATTATGGCTACATTTTTATCTACCTCTTCCACCGAAATTTTTATATTGCCGTCTACATCTGTATATTTTAATGCATTGTCAAGAATTATTCTTAGAAGCTCTTTTATAAGATACCTGTCTGCATTTACTTCTAAATTTCTTTTGCAAAATACTTCTATGTTTTTCTCACCGTACACTATTCTTGCATCTTTAACCAATTCTTCTATTAATTCATATATATTGAATTTTTTTTTGTTAACCTCCAGCGCTTTATTATCTCCTCTTGCCAACATTAAAAGCTTTTCGATCAATATTTCCATATCCTGCTCTTCTTTTTTTAGAGCGCTTATAGATTCTTCTAAAACATCTTTATTGTCCTTTCCCCACCTATCTATAAGCTCTATATAGCCTTTTAAAACAGACAATGGCGTTCTAAGCTCATGGGATACATTAGATATAAATGCATTCTGTCTTTTAAAATAGTCTTCCAACCTGTCTAACATATTATTAAATGTCATAGCAAGCTTTGATAGCTCGTCGTTGTTTCCATTAACATTCAATCTCTTGTTAAGCTTCTTTTCATCGATAGTGTGAACTTCCCTGACCATGTAATCAACAGGTTTTAGTGCCCTACCCGTTATAAAATACCCGGCAAAAAAAGACACCAAAACTCCGATGGCATCTGATATAGCCATCAACAAAAATAACAGTTTCAAAAAAAAGTACTGGCTCTTTAAATTTTCAGCCACTTGAACATATAGCACACTGCCACCTTCAACGTATTTTCTATTAAGATATACAATGTGCGTTTCATCTCTTTCTATTTTCGTAAGGCTATTTAAATTTTTATCATATGGAATATCAATCATATGTGATGACGATCTGTACACAATATTCCCATGCATATCCGTAATTTTAAAATACATGTTTTCGCCAGTCGATGATGCAAATAACAAATCTTTATCAATATTTCCTACAACCCCATCAATCTCTTTTAATTTTTCCATTATCATATCCGATTGATTTTGTATATCGCTAAAAGCCTGATATATAAGGTAGTATTTAAGACCGTACAAAACAGACGCATTTAACACTATCAGTATAAAAGAAAATATAATCGCATAAAGCAATGCAATTCTCAATTTTATCGATAATCTAAAATTTCTAATTCTCATTTTTTTCTTTCCTTAGAGAGTATCCCACACCTCTGATTGTTTGTATTAACTTATTGCTAAACGGCTCGTCTATTTTACTTCGCAAATATCTTATGTATACATCTACGATGTTTGTCTCACCAATATAATTGTATCCCCATACATTTTCTAATATATTTTCACGCGTTAATACTATTTCAGCATTTATAATAAGATATTTAAGAAGATCAAACTCTTTTTTGGTAAGTTCTATTTTTTGTCCATCTCTTAAAACTTCATATGTAGACAAATCCATCGTTATTCCATCATAGCTTATTTTTTTAGTATTTGCTTTGATATTTCTTCTAAGAGCATTTCTGATCCTTGCCATCAGCTCTTCAATCGAGAAAGGCTTCGTCAGATAGTCATCCGCACCAATGTCAAGCCCCATTACCTTGTCTTTTATTTCATCTTTAGCGCTTAAAATTATGACAGGAATCGATGATTTCTTTCGTATTTCCTTTAAAACTGAGAAGCCATCCATACCAGGGAGCATCAAATCTAAAATAATCAAATCGTAATTCCCATCTAAAGCTCTTCTTAAGCCCTCATTGCCGCTGTATTCTATTGCAATATTATAACCTTCATGTTCAAGTTCTATTTGTAAAAATCTCGCAATTTTTTTCTCATCTTCAATTATAAGTATGTTTTCTCCCATTAAAATCACCAATTGTTATTATAACACATTAAGCACACTATAAAAATCAGGAAATGAAATATTCACACATTCTGCATTTTTTATTTTTGTACTGCCTTCAGCTCTTAACGCAGCAATGCTTAATGACATAGCAACCCTATGGTCATTGTAGCTATCAACTAGTGCGCCATTTAAAGTTTCTCTTCCGTGAATTATCATGCCGTCATTCGTAGCTTCGATATCAGCACCCATCTTTTTTAATTCGCATACCATCGTATCTATTCGATTGCTTTCTTTCACTTTAAGTTCTTCAGCATCTTTAATAACTGTTTCTCCTTCAGCGTAAGACGCTGCTACCGCTATAATAGGTATCTCGTCAATTAGCCTTGGTATAATTTCACCACCAATCTCAATCCCTTTAAGGCAAGAAGACTTTACTATTATATCTGCAACAGGTTCATTATTTAAAACCCTTTCATCTTTTATCTCAATATTTCCACCCATTTTCTTTATAACATCTATTATTCCTGTTCTCGTATGATTTACATTGACATTCTTTATTAAAATCTCTGACTGAGGCAAAATACTTGCAGCTACTATAAAATAAGCCGCAGAGGATATGTCGCCGGGAACACAAATCTTACAGCCATGCAATCTTTCAACAGGATGGCACACAATCTTATTTTCATAAGATTCAAAATTGCCGCCAAAATAATTAAGCATAAGCTCACTGTGATTCCGAGATAAAAACGGCTCCTCTATTATTGTCTCATCATCAGCATATAAGCTGGCAAGCATTATACACGATTTTACTTGTGCACTTGCCACTTCTGTCTTATAATTTATTCCCTTAAGGACATTACCTTTTATAGTTAACGGCGCATAATTGTCGTCAATCGCGGATATCTCTGCCCCCATCATATTCAATGGTTTTATTATTCGAGCCATAGGCCTCTTTCTTAAAGACTCATCACCTGTTAAAACGGTTGTAAATTTCTGACCAGCTAAAATACCTGATAAAAGTCGCATCGTTGTACCGGAATTGCCAGCATCTAAAATATCATGGCTTTCATGGAGATACATACCATTACCTTTAACATAGACATCATCTTTTACTATATTAATATTTACACCAAGTTTTCTCATACAGTTTATTGTTGAAAAACAATCATTACTTTTTAAGAATCCTTCAATAATAGTATCTCCTTCAGCAATAGAACCGAACATTATAGCCCTATGAGATATGGACTTATCGCCAGGAACATTTACAACCCCTTTTACATTCCTCTTTTTAGTAATTTCTATATCCATAGAAAAATATTCATTCCTTTCTAAAGTCAAGAAGCTATGCTTTTCCTGATTTCTCTAGCTGAATCAAAAAATTTGCACAACGATTCTATATCATCGTGTTCTAAGTAAAACAAAAATTCATTTAATAGATTCTCATAGTCTAAAAGTAAATTTTTTATTACTTCTTTATTGTTTAAAATTATGTCCTTCCACATCTCTGTTTGAGACATGGAGATCCTTGTAGTATCTTTAAAGCCACCAGCAGCAAACTTTATAGAATCAGCATCTTCCTTGTAGACAAAATTAGTCAAGGTAGCCGACAGTATGTGTGGAACATGGCTCACAATGCCAACTATCTTATCATGGGAATCGCTGTCTATTAATATGGGTTTAGCTCCTAATTTTTTGATGATCTCATTTATAAATACATCGACAATTTCTACTGGTGTATTTTTACCTGGAACGATAAAATAATTATTTCCATTAAAAAGTTCAGAATTGCTTGCAAAAAAGCCGAACTTCTCAGAACCTGTCATTGGATGTCCGCCGATAAAAAACATGTTTTCAGGTATTATCTCATTTATGGCATTCATTATTGTTCTTTTTGTACTTCCAACATCAGTTATTATACAGCCATCTTTTAAATACGGCAGCATTTCTTCAATGCAACTTATAACCGCTCCGACAGGTGTACATATAAATACAACATCAGCATCTAATGGTGCCTCGATCTTTTTAAAGCTTTCATCAATTATGCCTATGCCTTGTGCTTCGTTTATATAATCATCTCTTACATCGACACCTATTATTCTTAAGTCTGTGTATTTTTTTATAGCTTTTGCCAAAGAACCGCCAATAAGTCCCAGACCTACAACTGCTACCTTTTCAATCATATAAAATCACGCCCTACAGCATTTGCTACTTTTGATATTTCTTTCGTTAAGGCCTCAAATTCCTTTGGAGTCAGAGACTGAGCACCATCAGACAATGCATTTTTAGGATCTGGATGAACTTCAATGATAAGGCCGTCAGCACCAGCAGCTATTGCAGCTTTTGCCATTGGGCTGACTAAAAATGATTTGCCAGTTCCATGACTTGGATCTACTATTATGGGTAGATGACTTAATTTTTTAATGACAGGCACTGCGCTTAAATCTAAAGTATTTCTCGTATATTGCTCAAAAGTCCTTATGCCTCTTTCACAAAGTATCACATTTTTGTTGCCTTCACTTAAAATGTATTCAGCCGCGTTAAGCCACTCTTCTATTGTTGCGGCAATGCCTCTTTTTAAAAGAACAGGCATGTTGGACCTTCCAATTTCTTTAAGCAATGAAAAATTTTGCATGTTCCTTGCTCCAATCTGCAATACATCTGCATATTTAGAAACAATTTCTATCGAATGGATATCCATTACCTCTGTCACAATTTTAAGTCCAGTGTATTTTTTTGCTTCATAAAGCATTTCTAGTCCTTCTTTTTCAAGACCTTGAAAGGAATATGGAGACGTGCGAGGTTTATATGCACCACCGCGTAAAAATTTAGCACCGAATTTCTTAACTGCTTCAGCGCTTTCAAAAAGCTGTTCTTTGCTCTCTACAGCACATGGACCAGCCATAATAACTATATTTTTACCACCTATTGATACACCATTGACATCCACAATTGTTGACACAGGATTAAATGTCCGACTTGCAAGTTTATATGATTCTACTATAGGTATAACTTTTTCTACGCCTTCCATTAGCTCAACATTTTTTTCTTTAAGCTTTTTCTTGTCTCCAATTACACCTATTACAACCCGCTCTTCTCCTCTTGATATATGTGGTTTTAAATCGAGGGACAATAAAAGATTTGATACATCAGAAATTTGTTTTTGTGTAGCATTTGGCTTCATTACAATTACCATACAATAATCCTCCGTTCTACCGTTTTACTTGTATTTAGGATATGACCCTAAAACCTTTAAAAATTCCGTTTTACCTTTCAAAACTTCTAATGCTTTAATAATACGATTATCGCATCTATGACCTTCAATGTCAACCCAAAATACATATTCACCTATTTTTTTTCTTGAAGGTCTTGACTCGATTTTAGTCATGTTTATATTTTCATCGGCAAAAACTCCAAGTATATTATAAAGACTGCCTGGCTCATTGGGAACAGAAAATACTAAAGTTGTCTTATCACAGCCAGTATATTGAGAATCTTCATGAGCAAGCACGATAAATCTCGTAAAATTATTTTTTACATCCTGTATGTCTCTATCAATTATCTTTGCATCATATATTTCTGCTGCCCTTGCATTACCTATGGCTGCAGCATCATCTCTATTTTTTATTTCTTCGACCGCTTTTGCTGTGCTATCAGCGTTTACAACTGTAGCATTTGGCAAATTTTTTCTTATATATTCTCTGCATTGTGCCAATGCTTGCGGATGAGAAATAATTGTTTTTATATCCTCAAAATCAATTATCTCATCTGCAATAAGACAATGAGAAATTGGTATGACTATTTCTTCCTTTATTTTGAGCCCTTCCGCATCGTTTATCATCATATCTAGTGTTACATTCACAGTGCCTTCTATGGAGTTTTCTACAGGAACTAATCCTTCATCGCCTTTGTTTGCTCTCAACCTTGTAACAATGTCGGGTATTGTCTTTAATTCTTCTACACAATATCCATCCTTTTGTTTAAGATAATTAAGAAGAGCTTGCTCAGAAAAAGTGCCTCTAGGGCCTAGATAGTATATGTTCATATGGCACCCCCTTAAGCTTTTTCTGATATTTTAATACTTTGTTTTAGTGAAGTCAAGACAAATTTAGCTCGGACATAGCCATTTCTCTTAAGCGGTATTTTTGAATCTTGCCGCTTGCTGTTTTTGGAAATTCGTCAATTATCTTGATGTACTTGGGCACCTTAAATCTAGCCAGCTTCTTTCTAGCATATTCCCTGATATCTTCAGCTTCAATGCAATATCCCTCTTTCGGTATTATATAAGCCATGATTTCCTCCCCATATTTTTCATCAGGAACTCCAACAATTTGAACGTCTTTTACACCTGGATGATGATATAAACATTCCTCTATTTCTGTAGGCGAAATATTTTCACCGCCTCTTATTATCATGTCTTTTAATCTACCTGTAATTTTTAAATACCCTCTATCATCAAGCTTACCGATATCTCCCGTATGAAGCCATCCGTCTTTTTCTATAGCTTTTTCTGTTTCCTCTTTCATCTTGTAATATCCTTTCATTACATTGTAGCCTCTAGCCATTATTTCTCCTTCTGAGCCTACTGGTACTTCTTTTAATGTCTTAGGATCTACAATTTTTATATCAACTCCTGGAAAGACATATCCAACAGTTGAAACCCTATCCTCTAAAGAATCATCAACACTAGTCTGCGTAATACCCGGAGATGCTTCTGTAAGTCCATAGACACTTGTTATCTCTCTCATATTCATTTTTTCCACTACTGCTTCCATCACTTTCTTAGGACATACCGAACCTGCCATTATACCTGTCCTTAAAGTAGAAAAATCAAATTTATCAAAGTCTGGATGATTAAGCATAGTTATAAACATAGTAGGAACGCCATTAAATGCAGTACATTTTTCTTTGTCAATAGCCTCCATAACTTTAACTGGATTAAAGTGATCTACTAATACCATTGCAGCACCTTTTGATAAACATGCCATAACTGAAAGCGTATATCCGAAGCAGTGAAAAAGCGGTACCGTAATGCAAAGTTTATCATTTTCTGTAAATTTCATTCGAGTCGCTATGGCATCGCCATTGTTTAAAAGTCCATAGTGTGTAAGCATGGCACCTTTTGGAAAGTCTGTTGTTCCTGATGTATATTGAATATCAATTACCTCATCTGGTTTTAAAGAATTTTGTATTTCGTATACCATATCGTCATCATATTGTTCACCCATCATTAATATTTCATTAAAACTGTACATTCCTGGATTGCATTTTTCTCCTATATTAATAACATATTTAAGATTTGGAAACTCATTTGAATGTAAGTTTTCTTTATCAGTTTTTTGCAAACTTGGAATGAGATTGTATATTGTTTTAACATAGTCTAAATCTTTATACCCGTCAATCAATATTAAAGCTTTTGCGTCGGACTGCTTTAAAACATACTGCAACTCATTTTCTCTGTATTCTGTATTCATTGGAACAATAGGACAACCAATCTTTGCAGTAGCAAAAAGCGTTATTACCCATTCTGGAACATTAGAAGCCCATATAGCTATGTGATCTCCTTTTTTAATACCTATGTTTAATAAACCTTTTGCCAATTTATTAGCCATAAATTTCAAATCTTTGTAGGTATATCTCACCTTATCTGATACAATAAGAGCGTCATGGTTTGGATATTTTTCTGAAATATAGTCAAGATACTGACCAATAGTCATTTCAATCACAATATCATCTCCATTTAAATAGTTAGTAGCTGGTATTAATAATATATTATAGCACTTTATAATAAAATAATTAAAGTCTAAAATTTTTAATTTTTATTAAATAATTTTAAAGAAAAGAAAAAAACAAGGTGGTATTTAAAGCTTTTTAAAGGCAAAAAAAAAGAGATGTAAAAATCCCTTCAATTTAAAACACTCAATATTTCTTCTTCTGACACATCGAAAATATCTGCATTGCCATAACCGACCGGTAATACAAATTTTATTTTACCTTCCCGATTCTTTTTGTCGTGCTTTATGCCTTCTAATATTTCATATTTGTCCAGATTTCCATAATCTACGGGAAGCTCTGATTCAACTAAAAGTGATCTGATTCGAGATAAATAATCTATATCAATGTACTTTCTATTTAGTGCAATTTTTGCAGCGTAATACATTCCAATTGCAACAGCTTCACCGTGTATGTATTTTTTATACTCTGTAAGTGATTCTATAGCGTGTCCTATTGTGTGCCCATAATTCAGTATAGCTCTTATACTGCTTTCTTTTTCATCCTTTGATACAACATCGCTTTTTATTTCACACGACCTTTTAATAAGATGTCTTACCTTCTCATCGTCTAGATCTAATATTTCTTTTATATTGCTTTCAATGAAATTAAATAAAGATGCATCTTTAATTATTCCATATTTGATTATCTCAGATATTCCACCTCTGATTTCCCTTTTATCTAAACTTTTCAATACATCTGTATCTACAAAAACAGCCTTTGGCTGATAAAAAGCACCAGCCATATTTTTCCCTTCTTTTAAATTTACTCCAACTTTACCACCAACGCTGCTGTCCACCTGTGCCAGCAATGTAGTTGGAACTTGTATAAAATCTATTCCTCTCATAAACAATGCTGATACAAGTCCTGCTATATCCCCTACTACTCCACCACCTAATGCTACAATTGCGCTATCTCTCAATAAACCAAATTTAAAACATTCTTCCAATAGGTGTTTTACTGTATCCAAGTTTTTGCTTTCTTCTCCGGCTTTTATAATAGAATGATGTACCATAAAGCCATTATTCAACAAAGAATTTTCAAGCCGAGTAAGATACAACTCAGAAACATTTGAATCAGTTATAATCAATACCCTATTGCTTCTCAAATGTTTTTTTAAATATAGTCCAGTATCTTTTAGAATCCCATTTGATATGTATATGGGATATGAATAATCCTTCAAATCAACATTTACAATTTCCATTTTTATAATCATTCCTTTCGCTTCGCTCAAGGCACAAAACGTAATGAAATGTGCCACTTCGAGCTAATTTTGTTCTATAATTATGTCATAGGGATACCAGTAAACTACAAATCACGGGGAGGTGAGTGGTTTGCTACACTTACGTAGTGACCGCATTTTTATATGTGTAGATTGTCTTTCCAAGCACAAATAAGTGTGCTACTGAGCACGTAACCTTATCTTTGTTTAAACATTCTCGTTTAATGCTAGACAATCAGTCAATGCTGTCTATCCCTTTAATTTTTAGAACCTATCGGTTTAGAAAGGAGTTCCCTATGGCTTTAAAAATCGTGTATAAAATCTGTTGTGGAATTGATGTACACAAAACCTTTGTGGTTGCATGTATTGCTTCCACTAATTCTAATGGAATTACCACCTATAAAAGCCATCGCTTTTCTACCTACACGAAGGGTTTAAGAGAGCTGTTACAATGGCTTTTGGACAATAACTGCAAGGATGTTTGCATGGAATCTACCGGGAAATACTGGATTCCTGTGTTTAATATATTAGAAAGCTCCTGCAACATCATACTTGCACATCCTAAATATGTTAAGGCTATTCGTGGTAAAAAAACTGACAAGAAAGATGCAAAATGGATTGCTGACCTGTTTAAGCATGATCTTGTTGCCGCTAGCTTTATACCTCCCGCTGATATTAGACAACTTCGTGACTTAATGCGCTATCGCTTTAAGCTTATTTGCTTTATGTCTAGCGAAAAGAACAGACTCCAAAATTGTCTCACGGTTTCTAACATACAGTTAGGAAACATTGTTTCAGATACTTTCGGTAAAAGTTCTCAAAAGATAATTGATAAGCTTCTAGAAAATCCTCTTGATACTTCCTTTGATATTGGATCTTTAATTCATGGTTCTATGCTAAAAAAACTCCCTGAGCTGGAACTCGCTGTTGATGGTTATATTACACCTGAACAAGCTGGAAAATTAAAGATCATCAAAGGACATTTTGAAGATTTGGAATCCCGGAAAGCAGAGTTAGAAAAACTAATTCTTGCGCTCGCTGCGCCTTATCAACAAGAACTAGACATAATTCTAACCGCTCCATCGTTTAAAAATATTTTCTCGGCTATTACTGTAATATCTGAAATCGGCGTAAATATGGAGGCTTTTCCTTCAGCGAAACACTTATGCTCATGGGCTGGACTCACTCCAACTAACAATGAGAGTGCAGGCAAGAAAAAATCTGTCCGGGTTTCCAAAGCAGGATGTTACATTAAGCCGCTTCTTGTGCAGTGTGCTAACTCTGTAGTTAAAAGCGAGAAACATCCTGAAATTCGTAACCGCTATTTGCGCATCAAAAAGCGTCGCGGCCACAAGAAAGCAATCATTGCTATTGCAAGAATGCTTCTTACAGCATTATACAACATGTTGAAGAAGAAAGAACCATATAATGCTGAATTATATAAAAAATCTGATGCTTTTCCCGCAAAACGCGAGATTACGGTTGAGCAAGCTATACTATTAGCTCAACTTCAAGGCTATAAAATAAAGCCAGCTATTTAGCATTAACACTTACTTCGATATTTAATTTTTAAAAAGTCATCAAAAGATGGCTTGTTTGCTATGCCATTTTATTCTTATTGCAATTTGTACTTTTAATTTCAACCTTTCATCTCCTTTGGTTTGTATCAATATCATAATATATGCATATATTATAATAGAAAATTAAATAAATTTAAACAGTTTCAACCTCTTTTCGGGGTAATTACCGATTAAAAAATCGGTCTTTATGGAAAAAAGGCTTTACGGTCTTCACCGTAAAGCCATATAAATTAACCTCCTGAAAAATTCATTTTAAATTTTATGCCTGTTGTTGTCTTAGCAAGTCCGCCTTCTGCCGTCTCTTTCAATGCGCAAGGCATCATTTTCCCAACACTATCCATAGCGCTTATCACATCATCAAATGGAATAATACTTTTCATGCCGGATAGTGCTAAATCAGCACATATTAGTGCATTAGCGGTACCAATAGCATTTCGCGTCACACACGGAACTTCAACCAAACCTGCAACAGGATCACATACTAGTCCCAAAAGATTCATAATGGCAAAAGATGCCGCATTAAGAGACTCATCCGGAGAACCACCCATTAATTCAACTAAAGCAGCTGCTGCCATCGCAGATGCCGAACCAACTTCTGCTTGGCATCCTCCTTCTGCGCCTGAAAGCGTAGCATTTTTCGCAATTATTATCCCAACTCCAGATGATGTAAACAGAGATTTTATCAATTCATCATCACTTTTGCCAAATTTCCTTGCTATAGTTATTAACGCCCCAGGAATAACACCGCTGGAACCAGCAGTAGGTGCAGCTACTATTTTGCCCATCGATGCATTTACTTCTGATACTGCAATTGCAGATGCAACAGCCTTTGAAACTGTCTCTCCGCTTATTGTAAAATTATTAATAATCTTATCATAAAGTCTTTTTGCATCGCCGCCGATAAATCCACCTACTGATTTTATATCATCTTTTAAACCTTTTTCAATTGCTTTCCTCATGACATCTAAATTTGATTTCATTTTGTTAATGATTATCTCTCTGTCATCGCCTGTCATCTCATGTTCATAGTTTATCACAACCTCAGATATGGGCATGTTGTATTTTCTTGTAAGTTCAAGCAATTCAAATCCACTATTAAACTGGTACAAGATTTTCACCTCAGTATGTATTTTTTATGCTGTTTATGACAATGGCTCTTTCAATGCCATTTATCCCTTCTATGCTAATACGTACATCTTCTGGTATGACTTGATCAGATTCTATTACCATAATAGCATTATCACCCCTTAATTGTCTATATACTCTCATAAATGCAATATTTATCTTATATTCTGCGAGAACTTTTGTTACCATAGCAATAATTCCCGGCTTATCAACATGCTTTGTAATCAATGTCTCATATTCTCCTGTAAATTCAACATTCATCCCGTTGATTTCCTTTAATACGACATTGCCGCCGCCTATTGATGAACCTAAAATATCAGTTACATCACCAGATTTATCCCTTATAATTATTCTAACTGTATTAGGATGCTGTGCATCTTTATCGCTTTTTATAAATGAGACAGATATATTCTGCTCTTTTGCAAGTTCAAAAGAATGAGACAGTCTGTTGTCATCTGGATCGAGGCCTAAAATACCTGCAACAAGCGCTTTGTCTGTGCCGTGCCCCTTGTAAGTACTTGCAAATGAATCATAAAGTATAAACTGAACATCTTTTATATCATCTCCAGCTATTTGCCTGGCAATCTTCGCTATACGAGCAGCACCTGCCGTATGAGAACTGCTTGGTCCTATCATTATAGGTCCCATAATATCAAATACGCTGTATTCTTTCAAATTCATCACCTGTCTAATAAGCCATCTATTTCATCCAGTATTGATTCAAAAACATCCAAAGCATCTAAGATAGGTTTCTTTGTCGTAAGGTCGACGCCAGCTTTTTTTAGGATATTAAGTGGGTAATCAGAACCACCGCTTTTCAAAAATTCCTTATACCTTTTTACTGCTGCATCGCCTTCATTTAAAATCATCCGCGATAAAGCAATTGCTGCAGAAAATCCAGTTGCGTACTTGTACACATAAAAACTTGTGTAAAAATGTGGTATCCTTTCCCACTCGTAATCAATCTCATCATCTATTACTATGTCATCGCCGTAATAAAATTTATTTAGTTCATGATATTTCTTGCACAATTTTTCAGGTGTCAATGATTCCCCCTTTTCTACTTCTTCATGCGTAAATTTTTCAAATTCTGCAAACATAACTTGCCTGTAGATTGTTCCTTTAAATTGCTCTAAGTAGTGATTTAATAAATAGAGTTTTTCATTCTTATCTTTTGCATTTTTTATCAAATAGTCTATCAAGATCGCTTCATTGCATGTTGAGGCCACTTCCGCAACAAATATCTTATACTGGGAGTTAATGTATTTCTGAGCTTTGTCAGAATAATAAGTATGCAATGAATGTCCCATCTCATGCGCAATAGTGAAAACATCATCCAACTTCCCCTGAAAATTGAGTAGCACGTACGGATGCACACCATATGTCCCCCATGAATATGCTCCAGATGTCTTGCCTCTGTTTTCATAAACGTCTATCCAATAATTGTTAAAACCTTCTTTTAATATATCAATGTACTCATCACCCAATGGCTCCAAACCTTTAAGGACAATATCCTTGGCTTCTTCATAATCGTACTCCTTATCATAATTCTCAACAAGTGGCACATACAGATCGTACATGTGTAGCTCATCAAGATTCAACATTCTTTTTCTAAGAGAAACATATCTGTGAAGTAAATCAATTCTTTCATGAATCGCATCTATCAAATTATTATATACATCAACAGGCACATTGTCATCAAAAAGCGAAGCTTCCAAAGAAGTCTTATAATTTCTCATTTTCGAATAAAAAATATCCTTTTTTACATTTGAATCTGTCGTTGATGCATATGTATTAACGAAACTTTTATATACATCGTACAGTGATTGAAACGCCCTTTTCCTTACGTTTCTGTCACTGCTGCTCATAAACTTTATAAAATTACCATGAGTTAGCTCCACATAATCGCCATCTTCATTTTCTATCGCAGGAAATCTTATATCAGCATTATCCAACATTTTAAATATATTTCCCGGAGCCTGTGCCATAACAGCACTTTCCGCCAAAATCATCTCTTCTCTTTCTGTAAGGGTATGTGGCTTATACCTTAAAAGATCTTCAAGGAAGTGCCGGTAATCCTCAAAGTCCTTATTGTTTTCTATACAGCCTCTAATAATCCCCTCATCCATTGATAAAATCTCAGGCAAAATGAATGAAGCAGCACTGGAGGATTCTATATTGAGCCTCATCGCTTTGTCAGCTAATGCCTGATATTTACCGTTACTGTTATCCTCATCCCTCTTCATTCTTGCGAAAACAAACAGCCTCTCGGTTATCATGCTGAGTTCCTCATTTAACTTAAGCACATCTAAAAGTGATTTTTCGTCTTTTATCTTTCCTCTAAAATTTAACAGCTCGCCTATTAATCTTCTTGCTTTATCAAAATCTTCGTTCCACTCTTTATCGCTTTCATATATATCTTCAAGTCTCCACTTATATCTATCATCTATATCTTTTCTATCTTTCAACTTCTTACCCATGATTAACCTCCAGATTAAAATATTTTCTTAACTTTCAATTTTGTGATCATATTTTTATTGGATAAAGCATTTTTAAAAGCATCTGAAAGATTTTGACCGTTTTCATGGTTTTTTATAAATTCTATCATCGTGTCTTCTCCGTACTTTTCAATCAATAAGCCTAATATTTCGTGTACATCATCTATATCGACTTCAGAATTGCCAATTATGCAATTTCCTACATTGTACATGTTCAGCTTCATTTTTTATCTTCCTCAAGCAACAATGCTCTGGCAGGAGCAGCTTCCGCACCATCTATTTTTAATGGCGCAGCTACCAATGTATATTCGCCCTCATCAACATCTTTTAATCTTAATCCTTCAATTATAGTTATCCCATTTGCTAGCAATGTCTTATGGATCTCATGGTTGGGCTGTGCTCTTTCTATACCAAGCCCATCTGTTCCCACTCCTATTACATTCTTTTCTTTCAGATACTCTGCACCGCTTGAATCGAGATAGACAAAGTTAAAATTAAAACTGTCATCATATGAATTTTTCGTTTTTAATAGAACGAATTCACCACTTTCTATATCTTTATTTTTTAAATCTTCTGCAGTTATCTTATCATCTACGTTGGTAAGATCGAGAACTTTACATTTTGAAACAGCTTTTGTTAAGTCAAAATGGTCAATCGTATCTCCACCTTGTATCATGTGAAGAGGTGCATCAAAATGCGTACCTGTATGCATATCCATGCTTATCCTTGACTCATGAACACTGTCATTGGGAAAATCACTTGTCACAGTTAATTCAGGTCTTTTCTCTGGCTTGTTCTTATAAACCGGCATATCTTTATTAATACTCATTGATATATCATATATTTTCATCGTAAAAACCTCCTATATTCCACCATTTAAAATTATCTTTTAATAATAAATTGTCAGCATCCGTAGGGCCCCAAGTCCCTGGTTTGTAGTTAGGAAAATCTGGTTTTTGATTTCTCCAAACCTCAGCTATCTTGTCGACATACTTCCATGAATATTCAACTTCATCCCATCTAGTAAAAAGTGTTGAATCACCTCTTAGTGCATCGTAAATAAGTCTCTCATATGCCTCAGGTGAATTCATGCCCACTTGACAGTTTTGACAAAAGTCCATCTTTACCGGTATTATCTTATTTAATGTCCCGGGCTTTTTAGCATTAAACTGCAAAAATACTCCTTCTTCTGGCTGTATCTTTATTACTAATAAATTTGGCATAAGCTCTCCATATTCCTTAAAATACAATATGCCAGGTAAAGGCTTGAATTGTATTATTATCTCAGTTGATTTTACTGGAAGCTTTTTGCCTGTTCTAATATAAAACGGAACACCAGCCCATCTAAAGTTATCAACAAACACTTTTAATGCGGCAAACGTCTCCGTATCAGAATCAGGTGATACTCTATCTTCATTTCTATACCCTTCGTATTGTCCTCTCACAGCATTTTTTAAAACAAGCTCTGGAGTCAATTCCTGTAATGATTTTAATACCTTTACTTTTTCATCATGAATTGAATCAGTAGTAAGATCAACAGGCGGCTCCATAGCAGTCAATGTTAAAAGCTGAAGCATGTGGTTTTGTATCATATCTCTTAAAGCACCGGCCTTTTCATAGTAACCGCCTCTATTTTCAATACCGACCGTTTCACTTGACGATATCTGAACATTATCTATGTATTTGTTATTCCAAACTGGTTCAAAAAACACATTGGCAAATCTAATCACCATTATATTTTGGAGCATTTCTTTGCCAAGATAATGGTCTATGCGATATGTATTTTTCTCACTAAATACATCAGTTATCTTCTTATTTAAGTACACTGCAGAATTAAGATCCCTTCCAAACGGCTTCTCTATCATCACCCTTTGCCATGACTTATTATTTTCTACCATCCCATGTTCATTCAGTTTTTCAACAATAAGCTCAAAATACTCCGGAGCAACTGCTAAGTAAAATATTCTATTTCCATCTGTATTATAATTTTCATCAAGCTCATTTAAAAATCCCTTTAATCTCGTATACCCATCGTCATCGTGAAAATCAAACTTTTGATAGTATATCTTGTTTTTCAGGATTTTCCAAAGCTTTTCATCCAGCTTTATTCTCGAATACTTTTTTATTGATTCATAAACTTCGTTTCGATACAAATCATCAGTCTTGTCACGGCGGCCAACTGAGACTATGCAAAAATTCTCAGGAAGGTTCTTTTCATAAAGCAAATTATAAAGAGCAGGCATCAACTTCCTATGTGTTAGATCGCCTGTGCCACCAAATATAACCATTATGCTGGATACGTCCATAACTGCCATAGTACCACCTTCTTTTCATTCCATGTCTTAACTATAAACTACTTCTATACACTATAATAACCCATAAACAAAAATTTTTAAAATATATTTCTCAACAGAAATATGTTTTTTGCAAAACCTTTTTAATAATCACTTTCTATTGATATATCTTTTCTTGATTATTATTATACTACTTTTGCCAAGTGATTCAAATAAAATAAAAAATTCACAATTTACAAAAGTACAGAAGTAAGCTTCATAATAATAGATTCCCCAAAATTTTGTTAAAAAAACAATGTCTAAAAAAGGAGCTTTGATAAGCTCCCTACCTGATATTTAAATAAATTTTCAAATGATTTTTTACTTCTTCAGAAATACTATCATCTGTATCAATGATTATGTTATTTCCATCTACTTTATATTTAAAATCAGAAAATCCTTTGTTCAAAAGATAATCTCTCACTGCATTTAATCCGCCATCTCCCTGCGCAATAAGCACTTTTTCGCCAATTAAATCTCCATTTACATAGACATTCACTGTATCCTGTGATTTTTTCAAAGTCAAATCTCCATCATAAGTTTCAAATGTACTTATAATCCCTGGAGCTATAGTGTTTTGTCCGTTTAAATTAATCATGAAATCACCTCACAGGATATTCTATACATCTATAAATAAAGATATTCCCTAAAAAGTTTATCATTTGATAAACTTTTTACCATCTGCAAAAAATAAATTCTAATTAACGAATATATTGAATAATACATGTTCTCAGGTATACCCTTAACAGCATCTCTCAATGAAACAATGACTTGAAATACTACAATGGCTGCAATCATAAAAAAGTATTCAAAAGCCTTTCTATCCGATTTCAAGTTGACCATTCTTCTTTAATATCTTTTCTGATTTTTATTGTCAAATCGTAAAATTCTCTTTTCAAAGATTATTTCCGAACATTAAATAAGAGCATTACTGCTCTTATTTAATGTTCTTTTCTTTATGCTTTTCAACTATAGTTTCCGCCAATTCATCTAGCAGTTTAAAATCAGCTTCTTTTGGTAAACCCTTTATAAATACTGGCGGTATCACTTCAACTTTTAGATTCGTAATCATGCTGGACAGTTGGTCGATAGCTTTTCCTCCCCAACTGTATGACCCAACAATTGATAAAAATTTAGTTTTTGGCTTTAATGCATTTGCAAGATATGTAGCATAAATCACTTGTGGATGTGCTCCAGTTAAAACCGTCGGCGTCCCTACAACAATCGTTGCAGCATCAACTAAAGACATGGCAAGTTCACCTAAATCTGTAACTGTCAAATCAAACGGTTTTACAACGACACCTTTGTGTGAAAGCACAGCAGTCAAATAATCCACCATAGCTTTTACCGACCCATGCATCGTGACATACGGTATAACGACTATATTCTTCGGATCGTCGTATACCCAGCTGTTGTACGCATCAAATATGAATTGAGGCTTATTGTAAACCGGTCCGTGAGAAGGTGCTATGTAATCTATTTTTAAGCTTTTGATCTTATCAAGATTCTTCTCTATAAAATTCCTAAACGGCATCATTATTTCTGCATAATATCTTTTTGCCGAATTATAGACAAGACATTCATCTTCTGCAAAAAGCTCTGATGTGGCTAAATGTGAACCCAAAAAATCACATGTAAAAATTATATTATCTTCCTCAAGGTATGTAAACATAGTCTCAGGCCAATGTACCCAAGGCGCGTGAATAAACCTAAGGGTTTTGTCTCCAAGTGATATCCTCTCATTGTCCTCAACTGTATTTATCTTGTCTTCAGGAATATGTAAAAGATCCATCAAAAATGTCTTCGCTTTTGGCGTGCATATAACTTCAGCCTCTGGATATTTTTCAAGGACAAATGGAATACTTCCCGAGTGGTCTTGCTCAGAGTGATTTGATACAACATAGTCAATCTTAGGAACATCATTTAACTGCTCCATTAATACATCTAATTTCATTGGATCAACAGTATCTATCAATGCTATCTTTTCACTGCCTTCAACAAGATATGCGTTATAGCTTGTCCCGTCAGGCAGTGGAATAAGTGAATCAAACAATCTTCTTTCAAAATGTACAGCTCCAAGTTTTACTACTCCATCCTTAATCTTCATTGGTTTCATTTTGATTACCTCCTCATTAATTATTATTTTAACACATCTTTAGTAATTTTTCCAAGTAATATGCAAAATATGTAAATAGAAAGTATAAATATATAAAAACTTGCAAAATCTAATTAAAAATGAGGTGTTACAATGGTTGAGATAACTGGCACGCATATTGTATATTTAATTTCAATTTTTGTTATTTTTATATTTATGCTTTTGCGCAAAGATATCATATTTCCGTGCATACTTGGCATTTTAGCTGTAGCAGCGTCACAGACAAAAAATATATTAAAGTCAATAGAAATACTATATACTGCTATATTTGTATCAGGCAAAGAATTATGGCAAGTAATATTAATAATATCTTTGATAATAGCCATGTCCCGTGCTCTTGATGATATCGGAGCTGATGTAGTTATAACAAAGCCATTTTTGCGTTTTCTGAATACGCCAAGTAAATCGTTTTGGATCATTGGTTTACTTATGATGCTTTTATCTTTTTTCTTATGGCCGTCACCTGCTGTAGGATTGATAGGTGCTGTCTTGATTGGCCCTGTATTAAAATCCGGTTTTGATGAACTAAGTTTTGCATCACTGGTAACTATATTTGGTTTCGGGGTCGCTTTATCAGGAGACTTTTTCATACAAGGAGTGCCGTCTGTAACAGCTAAAACGCTGGGTATTTCCACGTCAAAGTTGATTTTAAGCAGTCTACCTGTTTGGTGTGTAACATCATTAGTTACAATAATTATTCTTTACTTTGTAACAATGAAAGAACTTAAAAGCAAAAAAAATAATGATAAAACTGACAACAATGTAGGTAAAAAGAAGATATACAAAGAAAGTTACATCATATCTATCGTCAGTGTTATATTTTTTGCTGTCGATACTTTTTTAATGTACGCTCTAAAAATAAGAGGAAACGCAGCAACAGCCCTAATCGGTGGCTCTGCAGTGATTATACTTTTAGCATCATCGATAGTGCAGAAAGATTTCTTAAATAAGACAGGAGAATATTTGAAAAGCGGTTTTTTGTCTGGCATTAGGACTTTCGCTCCGATCATACTTATAAGTGCATTCTTTTTTCTTGGAGAGTTGACAACTGCCAAGCAAGTAATTGGGCCTAACGCTAAAGGATATCTAATGGACCTTGGATTATATCTTTCAAACCACATTCCTTTAAATAAATACACTGTAGCTTTAATGCAACTTTTAGTCGGAACATTGACGGGATTATCAGGCTCAGGATTTTCAGGACTGCCATTAGTTGGTGCACTATCTAAAACTTTTGCACACACGCTTAATATCAATTCATCATTGCTGGCATCATTGGGTGAAATCACTTGTATATGGGTTGGTGGCGGTACAATAATCCCTTGGAGCGTAGTACCAGTGACAGCAATCATAAAAGTTGACCCCGACTCAATAGTCAGAAGAAATCTACTTCCTGTAATCATCGGATTAATTTGCGGATATATCGTTACTGTTCTGCTATTATAAATAAAGGGTACCTTAAGATACCCTTTTATGATATTCCTCTCATGACATAATCCATCATATTGTTTTTCTCTGCATCGTTCATTTTTTCCCATGCTGCTTCAAATATTATGCCTAGACCGGGAATTGCATTTTCTTCCTTAGTATCTACAGCATCCTGTATAAAGCCTTTTATTTCATCCTTTGAGCGATTTTTTAAATTATCAAGAACTATCCTTCTTATATCCATATTTTATACCTCCATTCATATTTACTATTATTATTCCATATTAAAACAACAATATTAAACATAAAAAAATAAACCCAATAGGGTTCATATGATAATCTTAAATATATACTTTAAAGCAAGTAAAACAACTATACCTGGTATTCCAAAGACACCTGCTATAAAAGCGTTTATAAGATTAATCTGCAATGTCAGACCAAAAATAGAACCAAAAAAATTGAAAATTAAGAGAAATACATAACCTATTATAGAATTTAGTACAAATTTAAATAATATTTTAACTGATTTTCCAAAAAGCCAAACTATAAATGCAATTATTATGATGCCGATTGCAAATGAAGAAAATCCCGGTAAAAGCACAAAATCACCTCACCACATATTTATACACCTATTATATCACATTAAAAAAAGATTAAAACACTAAAAGATATGTTGAATTATAAACAATATTAATATAAAATTAAATAGTGTTTAACATATTAATGGTAAGGAGTCGGTACTTTATGGTTCTTTTGGTTAAAGCATTTATACTTGGTATCGTGGAAGGTTTAACTGAGTTTTTACCTGTTTCATCCACAGGACACCTCATAATAGTAGGTGACTTATTAAATTTTAGAGGTGCATATGCCACAATGTTTGAAGTAGTAATACAGCTTGGCGCTATTCTGGCCATCGTCTATTACTACAGAGAAAAAATATGGAATTCTCTTAAAAATCTGGCTCCAAACAAATGGGGATTTAGATTATGGTTTAAGATTGTCGTCGCTTTTATACCATCTGCAATTTTAGGTCTTCTTCTGAATGATTTTATTGATAAACACTTGTTTTCATCTTTTACTGTATCAATAGCACTTGTAATAGGTGCAATAATGATGCTAATTGTTGAAAATGCCTTTTCTAATTATAAGATTGATGATATGGACAAAGTAAGCACCAAAAAATCTTTTTGGATCGGTGTTGCACAGTGTATGTCGCTTTTCCCAGGTATGTCAAGGTCAGCTTCAACAATAATGGGTGGAATGATGGCTGGTCTATCCGTGAAAGCAGCCGCTGAATTTTCTTTCTTCTTAGCAATACCAACGATGTTTGGCGCAACAGCCGTCTCTCTTCATAAAGGAATTGCTTCAATGACTGCGTTAGAGTGGGAAGCATTGGCAGTAGGTTTTATAATGTCATTTATAGTCGCACTGATAGTCGTTGATAAGTTTCTTTCTTACCTTAAAAGCCATCCGTTGAGACCTTTTGCTTATTACAGGTTGATTGTCGGAATTATCATGATAGGACTTGTCTTAACGAACGTAGTTAAATAATAAAGATTTATTATTAGCAGGCCAATATTTGGTCTGCTTTTTATTTTACCTATAATTCATCATATGCCTTTGAATAAATATCGTAGTCATGGTCGCTAAATAATACAAATCTCACTTCTTTTATGTCACTTTTATCAAGATAATCTGATACAGCCCTCAGTGCTATCTTTGCAGCTCTATCAACTGGAAAACCATATGCTCCAGTACTAATAGACGGAAATGCTATCGTCTTTAAATTGTTCTTGTCTGCTATCTTTAAGCTTTCTATGTATGCACTTGCTAATAAGTTGTCTTCGTCACTATTTCCATCTTTCCATATAGGGCCAACCGCATGTATCACGTAGCTTGCTTTTAGATTACCGCCATGCGTTATTACTGCTTTTCCTGTAGGACATCCCCCTTCTCTCTCTCTGATTTCTTTACACTCTTCCTCAATTACTTTTCCACCTGCTCTATGTATAGCACCATCAACCCCACCGCCACCTAGAAGTCCGGAATTTGCGGCATTTACAATTGCATCGACTTCTTGCTCTGTTATATCTCCTTTTAAAAGCTTTATTTTTTCTTTCACATTATCACCTCGTCAAAATTCACCATAAGCAAGTTTTGAAAATCACAATCATAGTATACATGAAAAACTACTTCATATCAAGAATCCATTTAAGGAATTTAATTGATAAATCTTTGTTCTGTGAATTAGACACAATCGCTATTACTTTGTCGCGGTAATCATATCCTATTTCATCAAGATACTTGTTTTCCTTATTTAAATCAATTCCGTACGTACCAGCCTTAACATCTTTTGAAGAAGACAATCTTTCTGTTTTAAAACCGCTTAAATCCAATTCTTTTATAGAATCAAGATTTATAAATGCACCTTGCTTTGCTAATACATTAAAATTATCCTTGTCAAGTGCTATGACATTAACTTCCTGCGCAGATATTTTTACCATAAGTTTCTGTACAGATGTGGGATCAAGTTGATATTTCCCATCACTACCTTTTGTTAACATATAAAATTCAACTAATGCTTGTTTCTTACCCTTATCTGTACCTAGCAACTCCCTAGTTACAGTACTTTGGAAGCTCATCTCTTTATCAAAGTTTATTGACGTGCCTATTAATGAAAAATCAAAAACATAATCTTTGTTTGTTATAATTGAATTGACAAATGATGCTGTTATTGCAATTACAACAGCACCAACAATTATGTGTATCTTATAATAATCCCATATGTACTCTACTTTTTCTTTAAATGTCATGTCTTTCATCCACTTATTTTGCTTCATATAGTAACCCCCTATCGTGTAGTAACCCCCTATCGTGAAAATATAAGACTTAATTTATCACTTTTTTTAAGTCTATAAGTTTAAGTGGATCATTTGTAATGATTCCATCAACACCAAATCTTAACATTTTCTCCATTGACTCTGCACTATCGACTGTCCAAGGAAATAGTTTAACATTATTTGATTTGCAACCTTTCACAACCTCAGGTATTATATTAATGTAAAAGGGATGAAGTGAATAAGCATGAATCCTATTTGCTATATGCCATGGTTCCACAAGACCGCATTCATATAAAAGACCTATATTTAGTCTTGGCTCAATCTCTTTCACAGTCTTAACACTGTAATGATTGAAGGATGATATAATTACTCTATCCTCAAAATCGTAATCAAATATACAATTCACTAATTTTTCTTCAAGCCCAGTGTACAAGATTATACCGCTTTTTATCTCTATATTCAATAAAACATCCTTATTTTTTAAAAGTTCAAAAACCTCTGGCAGAGTAGGAATCTTTTCACTAGCAAACCTTTTGCTGAACTTTATCCCTGCACTTAATCTTTTTAATTCACTTAGCGTATAATCTTTGACATATCCTATTCCATCAGTAGTTCTATCAACTCTCTCATCATGTATTACAACCAAATGACCATCTTTGCAAAGTTGCACGTCAAGCTCAATGCCATCTGAGCTGATCTCAACAGCTCTTTTGAAAGCCGACAATGTATTTTCTGGTGCATTCTTGGAATCACCGCGATGGGCTATGACTAGTGTTTTAGGCATAATATCAATCTCCTTAAACATAAATTTTTGCACAATAGGTCCTGCCTTTCAAATGCAAAAAAACAATATATACGCTTTTATTACTCTCTCCCAAAATATCATGTTTAAAAAACCCTATTGAAATATTTTTGCCTTTCTCTGCGCTGGACATATTTTTCGCCAAAGGCAAATTATTTTGCAACCATTCATCATTGTGTAATAGCGATTTTACATTGTCAGGTATTTTCTGATGCAAATCTTTTAAACAATCCGGATAAGCTTTATTGTTTGTTGAGTACATGTAATCATATCGCAAATAGTCCCCTAACAGTTCAGAATCTATTCTTTTAGAAACAGCGAATTTGTACATTATGTCAAATAAATCATTTAAAGAATGTCTTCTGCTAAATAAATTGTAACTCTCCCAATAATCGTACATCGATTTATATAAGTCAAAAGGTCCATCATAAAAGCTTAATAAGAAATTTAATGTTTTATTAAACCTTCCAGAGTTGTAATACTTATCTACCAAAAAAGCTATACTTTTTAGTTTGTAAAGTTCGTAATACGACATTGTACTTGTCTTTAGAACCTCATATGGTGCATCACTTCTAAATTCTATACAGTATTTATCTGCATTTTTTCTTAAATCCGTTCCTTTTAAAAGCTTTAAAAATCCCAACTGAATCTCATCTGGATTTAATTTGTAAACATCATTAAATGAATTCGCAACTGATTTAAAGCTGTCACCTGGCAGTCCCGCAATCAAATCCACATGTACCTTTATACCGGCGTCCACAATAAGCTTTATACCGTTCAGCGCACTCTCCACGTCTGGATTTCTAGATACTTTTATAAGCGTGCTTTTGTTTGTCGTTTGAATGCCGACTTCAAATTGAATTCTATCTTCTATGCCTTTTAAGCTGTCTATAAACTCTTTATTGATTAATTCGGGATTAACTTCACAGTGAAATACTGTATCGCCTTTCAATCCTCTTATTATGTTCAGTATCTCTATCGCCCTCTTTATATTGCTATCAAAAGACCTATCAATAAGCTTTACAATCTTTGCACCCATTTTTGATAATTCATTCAAGTCAGCTTTTACTTTTTCAATGGTTGCATATCTCAGTTTATTGTCAAGCGATGACAGACAATATGAACATCTAAAAGGGCATCCCCTTGACGTCTCATAGTATACAAGTCTATCTGAAATTTCTTCATCAGAGTAAGGAAATGGAATATCGTCTAAATTAACATAATCAGCTTTTGCCTTCACTATTATACTTTCATTGGTCCTATAAGCTATGCCATCCAAGTCATCTATATTTCCTCCCGTACAAAACCTTGCTAAAAGTTCTTTAAAAGTTATTTCACCCTCACCTAAGACAATAAAATCTATTTGACTAATTTTTAGCAAGTTTTCTGCATCGTAGGATGCTTCCGGCCCACCGAGAACTATGACTATTTCTTTTTTTACTTTTTTTATATATTCACATAGCTTTAAAACCTTTTCTATGTTCCATATATAGCATGAAAAGCCAACCACATCAGGCATCTTTTTTAATATTTCATATAATACATAATCAGTGTCATCATTTATTGTCATTTCTAATATCTCTATCTCCATTGGCTTACAGTACCACTTGATATTTCTTATGGCCAAATTTGTATGATAGTATTTAGCATTTAGCCCAACTAATAATGTCTTCATTTCTACACCCCTAGAAATAATCTAATATAATTATAGCATAGTAAAATCAAAATAAAGCAATAAATAATTTAATTTTCGATACGCATATAATATAATATATTCATAGTAATTTTTGAAGAAGGGATGAGATAATATTGAGCGTAAAGTTTAACAAAATATGGTTTTTGCTAACTTTTATAGCATTGTTGTCTTCTTCATTATACATATATTACACATTATCACCAAACACTGTTTCCCCTGATGTTTACAAGTTTTTTTCTCATTACACAGTAGAAAAATCTATACCATATCACAAAGCAAATAGAATAATAAATATCACTTCATTTTTAGTCCAATTAATATTTCTATTATGGTTCGTCTTTGGAGGATTTGCTTTGCGGCTTTCAAAAACGTGTGAAAGACTTAGCGGAGGAAATTACTATGTAGGCATCTTCATGTTCTTCATTGTATTGTGGGCGATCTTAAAAGTTTTATCATTGCCTTTCAGTTTGTATTCATTTAAGCTACAGGTAAAATGGGGATTCTCAGTACAAACACTTCAATCTTGGTGGATAGACTATATAAAAAGCTCAGCCATCGACATTGTACTATCTGGAATCGGAATAATATTATTATTCTTTGCGATAAATAAATATCACAGAACATGGTGGATATTAGCATCTATCTTTCTTACAGCCATGCTTTTTTTGCAAAATTTTATATGGCCATCATTTATCGCTCCTATGTTTAATAAATTTACACCTGTTACTGACCCTGTTATTTTAAATATGGTAAATGATGTATCAAAAAACGCAGGAATAAAAATAGACAGAGTTGAAGAAATGGATGCTAGCAGGAGGACTACACTAGCAAATGCATATTTCTACGGTTTTGGCAGCACAAGCAAGATCGTTCTTTATGATACATTATTGAAAAAATATCCTCAAGATGAGATAAAAGCTGTAATAGCCCATGAAGCCGCTCACTGGAAAGAAAATCACGTTTTAAAAAGCATCTTAATGGGCTCAATAGGAATTTTCATAATGTTTTTCATATTTAACATTTTATTAAAAACAAGTGTAGTACAAACACACAGCATCAAGTACGGACCATTTGTCATATCCTTGCTTTATCTATTTTTGCTTTTGATTAACTTTGATACAAATCCAATTCAAAATTATATCTCTCGTCAAATGGAAAGGCAGGCAGATCTGCTTTCAGTTCAATACCTGCATGATAAAGATGTAGTCATTAAGCTTCAAGTTGACCTTGCAGAAAAAAGCTTGTCTGACATTGAACCACCAAAATTTATAGAGTGGTTTTCTTACACACACCCAAGCGCCATAAATAGAATAAGAGCCATTGAAAAGTCAAAGCTATAAAGTAAAATAAGGATGGTCATCATCCTTACTTTACTTTAATCAATATTTACAGCAAGCTTAACAGTTTATTAATGATATTTTGAAAAAACTGAAGAATTACCTTTATTACGGATTTTGATTCAGGATTTTTATTTACAAAGTCTTTAAATGATGTAGTAAGATTGTCAAGTCCGCTTTTGACTTTATCCCAATTTATATTGGCATTTTGTAATTTTCGAAGCAGTGAAACCAGACTGTTTATTTCGTCTTGCGTCAAAGTTATTCCTAGACTATTTGCAGTATTCTGTATTAAGCTTCTAAGCTCTGCATCAGAAAGTTTCCCTGTCTGTTTAGACATCTCTTCTTTAAGCCTTTTTAAAAGCTCAACCGCCTTTTCCTTATCACCAATCTTGTCGCCAATCTGACCTGTAGTAACCATTTCTTCATTTGCAATCTTCTTGACATCATCGCTTATAGGTTTTCCTGTTGCTTCCTCATAAGCTTTGATTATCCCCGTAAGCGCTGCTGTTCCTGAAACAGGATATGGAGCTGAAACTTTTATATCGGCATCTTCTACACCTGCTGTTATCAGAGCATTTTTGTACATATCACTAGTAACCCATGTTATATTATGGGTAGTTACGTTTAAACCCGAACCTTTTTCTTTAAATGTGATTAATGAAGATGATATTGCCTTAGAACCTATAACATTTGCAGGCAAACTACCACCTAAATATTTATATTCCTCCTGATTAGTAACTTCTATAATATGTAATCCATTTGTGTCATTTAGATTAAAATCTTTAAGAATCTGATTTCTCTGGTCATTTGTAAGATCATGTCCAAAAGTCAAATACCGAGTACCTGGACTTGTATCTGCTAATGCGACGGTGAAAAATGTTGTAAAAACTAGTAATATTGTTACTGTGATCTTAAGATGCTTCATAAATTTCGGCATCAGCTACATCTCCTCCTAAATTTTACTTCCCTAAAATTATAATCATTTTATTTATTTTTGTAAAGCCTCCCTCTTTTATAGGCGTTTATTATTTATCCCCCACGAATCATTTCTTCTACGTCGCTTTTAACATTAAGATAAGTTTCTAATATTTTCGAATTTGTAGTAACAATATCCATATTCCTTATTTCGCTAAAATATATACCTTCTTTTAATTTCTCCTCTGATATAATCGATGTATTTGTTTCTTTAATAGTATATTTTCCAAAAATAGTTGAAACAGGCATATAGCTAATTTTTTCCTTACCTTTATATTTATACCCATTAGGAACCTTCAATTTTTTTAAAAAGAAAATGTACTCTTGATCATCAAGCTGCATAATATAGCCATCCGGCATATAGACTTCATCATTCCCTAAAAAAGTCGGCTCGTAGATATAGATATTTTCACCCTTTTTTAAATTATCGTTTTTATATATTTCTAAAATTTGTACCTTCGTAAGCAGGGCCTGATTAAGTAGTTTTCTTTCTTTTAAAGGTTTGACTTTAACAATAACATCTGCTTTTTCTTTTAATTGAGAAAGGCTTCTAATATTATTATCAAAGTATATTTCCGACAGCCAACCACCATCCTCCTCCAAAGCAATCCTGTATCTGCTGATTTTATCCGGAAGTCTCTTAACATCTACATTATTTACATAAGAATTTCTCGTTAGTATTCCCAATGCAATACAGATAATCAAACTAAGACTTATTGTTAATATTAATAGTGAGTTTTTACGTTTCATAAAATCCCGCTTTCTATTTTATATTGTTAGTGATAAGTTTACCGTCCTGCATCTTATAAATATCATCAGCTAATATTTCTATATCCTGTTGATTATGGCTTGCTATTAAAATTGTTGCTCCACGAGTTTTTTCTTCCAGTAGAAGATTTCTGACCATCATGATACCTTCTTCATCCAAAGCATTTGTCGGCTCGTCTAAGATGATTAAATCCGGTTTCTCCATGATAGCCTGAGCAATACCTAATCTTTGCTTCATTCCTAAAGAATATTTTTTATAAGTACGCCTGTCTTCCGGGTCAAGACCCACCCTTTTTAGAGAATTTTTTATATCTTCATCATTTACAATATTTTTTATAGATGCCAACACTTTTAAATTTTCATATCCTGTATAGTAATCCCAAAACCCAGGATATTCAATTATAACACCTATGCTTTCTGGAAAAGACATATCTTTGTGTAATGTCTTATTGTCGATCTTAATCACCCCGGATGTTGGTTTAATGAGTCCGCATATAGCCCTAAAAAGCATGGTTTTACCGGAGCCATTTCTCCCACAAAAACCATATATTTTGCCCCTGTCTAAAGAAAGATTAATATTTTTTAGTATTTCTCTGTCTTTAATTGTTTTATTTAAATCAACTATTTCTATATACTTCATGGAATACTCCTCCTTTTAAAATTCTCTAATATATATCCATATTCTTCAATCTAAAATTGCCATATACAATTAAAATCATCGAAGCGACAATTAGGTAGATTGCTGAAAATAAAGGTGAAAAGTTTTGGACAGTAAATCGAAATGCTTCCTGATATTTATCTGCAATATCCCCGAAAGAATGCCATGTAAGGATGCCTTGGCTCGGCGGAAGATATTTTATTAAATATATTTTTGAAGCATCAAATTGATACAGAAATCCAGCAAATAGAATTAAAAATATATTAAGAAAGATCGTAAAAAAGTAGCTATAAGTTACCTTCATCCTTAACGCTCCGATATTTATCAAGGCAACATAAAAGAAGTTTAATAAACATACCAAAACAAATTCGGTAAAAATAATAGTCAGACCAATATATCCACGGCTTGGGGAAAGACCTTTTATAATTCCAATTAACGCTACAAATGTAAACTGCACAAAATAATACATTGCAACATTGCAAAATAACTCAAGCACTCTTCCCAGCATCCAACGGTATTTCTTTTTCGTCCTTGTAAAGATATATGCCCCACTAGTTTCAATACTATCGGAAATATAATCTTTCAGCAGATATGTTAGATGAATCTGCGGTAAAATCCAAATAATTACTGGAACAACATATATTATGCTTTCAATTTCCAAAAAACCATACGATAGCAATAATAACCCTTCTAATGTATCAAATCCGTATGATCTAATCATGTTTAAATAATAAATGCCTAAAAAAAATGCCAAAGGTAGTCCACTCAGAGCCCCTTTCATAAAAGGCAGCATCCTTAATCGCATTATTGTACCCCCCAATAAATATCTTTATCCTTACTTATAGCTGAGCCTAATTTGTAAATCAATATATAAATAAATACAAGCCATATCAAATGTAATACACTTATATTGTCAAGCATAAGAAACATATATTCCTCCAAAGTAGCAAAGTCAAATGATAATAAAGATTCTAAAACATTTTTGACAAGGTTCATCATGGCAAAGATCACATAAGTTATGATAAATCCAGCATACGGTCGCTGTGTTTCCAATGATATTATGCTGTATACATTCCCAAGTATCAAAAAACCAAACAGCTGAAAAAGGCATCCAAAAAACATATAATTTAAAAAGCTAAAATTAATCTGCGAACTGTGACCACTAAATAAAATAACTCCAATTACTATAATGTTAATTACAGCAATGTAAATTATAGAAAAAAAACATGTCCCCCAATTCTTGTCTGCCCACCATTCCCTTACATCTTTATACTTCAGCAGCACTTCACATTTATCCATGTCATCACTAATCAACCCTATAATTACCAAAAATGATGGTATGATTACAAACATTACGACGACGTTTTGGAAAATACCATGGTATACTATAAAAGAAAATTGACCTTTTGCTTGATTCAGAATTCTACAGTATTTATAGCAATACAAAACGCCTATTCCAAAAATCGGAAGCAGACACAGGTAAAATCTATGGGAAAAAAAGAGCTTTTTGCATAGTATCCTATGAATTGACTTCATATGGTTTTACATAACCTCCCTCTTATTGTTCTTAGGACTCATGCTAATATAAGTGTCATGCCTGTATTTCCGGCTCGTCCTTGAAACCTTTATGTATAATCAAGGCTACGCTAGAAATAAACAATGCTGCAATCCAGAGAAGCATTATTGCAACGGATCCTGTACCTCCGGCTGCTAAAAGGCTTTCAATTCTGTTCTGACCTTCTCCAATAAAACTTAAAACAACTTCTTGAAGAAGATATGTAATAAATATACCGCCTATCACCGACAGCCTGCTTTTTTTATAAATAAAATACAATGCGTATGCTAGCAGTGCAAATAAGGAAGCAAACAGCCCAATAATCGCCATATGTAGCAAATTATAGAGGAATGGTGCCTGTATTCTAAGAAAATCAAAGCGATTTTCCTGATGGTAGTTTTGAAATCCTATATCATAAGGAGGAAGAGACTGGTTATTGTCAAATCCTTCAGTTGGAAAAGCGATAAAGCATAAAAATTGGTTGACAGCTAGAGGTATGAAAAATACAGCAAAGACTGTTGTAAAGATAGCAATTGCCTTTGCTATTATATATTTTCTTTTGTCTATCCTTGTTATAATACTTTTGTAAATTCCCCTTTTGCAGTCTAAATAATATGAATCGGAATATACCATAGTTGCTATCAAAGGCAGCAAAAGTAATTCTGTCGTCAATACAAAATAGGACTGCACACTCTGTATAATACAGGACTCATATGCAGATCTTACATAGCTCAACTCTTGCCCGAAAAATTCATAACAGTCAATAACATAGCTTCCTATTGATAAGAAAAACAGAATCATAAAAACGATCTTAAATTCTTTACGTTGCATGCAATTTTTAATTTCCAATAAAATTATGTTTTTCATATCATCACCTCACATTTATTTGCTTTATCTTTTTAAAAGATTTCTCAGATAAAAGGTGGATATGCTCTATTACAGACTACTTGAAGTCTACTTCACCGGTGACAAATGCATTAGAAGTTTCAAAATGGTAATTCTTGAGTCCCATTTTTACTTGATCATCCTTGTCAAGATTATAACCACTACTAAATTTAATAGTAGTAGTGTTTCCTTCATTTTGAGTATAGTCTGGTGATATTTTTGTACTGTCAGCCTTTGCAGCCCAAAAGATTGCTTTATCGGTATTGGTAAAAGTTATGACATGATTTTTAATGTAATCTTCATTGGTCTCTTTGTCATGTGTATTTGTATAATTAGCTCGCTGAAAACTGTACAAAGCATATGCCTGATACCCTTTGTAATCTGCAAAAACAATTGAAGGAATTATCATAGCAAAAACTAAAGCAGCAATTAACAGAGACTTTAAAGCCCTTTTCTTTAGCATATTATATAACCCCCCTTAAAAATTTGAACATATCCACCCATACATTATGACAAATTAAATGTACATTTTGTGACAAGAAACACAAATATGTTTTTGAAGGTTTCATCGCTAATTAAAAATTTGTGCAGGCAAATGTCTAAAATTATTAATTTTGAAGTTTCGTATATAAGTAGAACAATAAGGCTAACAATTATCTGTTATAGTGTAGTTTCATAAATCCTGATATGCAAAAATCAGCTGTAATTTGGTAGATGGAGCAGATAGTACTTTGTGTAAAAAGTCCATTTTCTCCTATCTAGCATTCATTTTATATTCTGTAACAATAGCTGTATAAGAAAGCTCATCTTCCGCCGACAGATTCAACGCTTTCCGCAATCTTAAATATAATATCCTTGTCCAGTGTTGACGACACCATAAACATATACGTATCATCATACCAGATCAAGTTTTGAACACCATGATTTGAATAATATTTAGCAGGCAGTCCTTTTAACTTAAGCTCCTCCAGCTTTACTCCTTCGGTATTTATGTGCATAGAAACATTTTCAATCCGCTGCTGGTTGTAGGATATAAAGTCATCACCTTTTTCATACTCCAGCAGAATAAAACCATCCTTCTCACTATTAGATAGTTTGAAGCCTTCAGGTATATAAGTTGGCATGTATATCGTAAATCGTTCATCATTTGCTTTGTTCGATTGCGTTCCCTCAAAAAATATATGCGTGTATTTTTCATAGATTTCGGTTATAAATTTAAATACCTCAGCACGTACAGCTGCTATGCTCATTGCTGACGCAAACAGTATAATAATCGCAGCAATAAGAATGACTACCCGCCTGCGCCAAAATATCTGCCTTCTAATCAGCTTGCTTTTTTTGCTTTGGCGAATAAGTACATTCATTTTTCTTTCAAATTCATGTGAAAACTCATGTTGTATTTCGTCATCGTTCGGCAGAGCTTCTATCTCATATCTATCGGCTCTTATAACCGCACTTTTTAACATTTCATCTGTAAATTTATAAGTCATCGACATGTTCCTCCTTCCATAAAATTTCCTGTATCTTAGTTTTTGCTCTTTCAAGCCGTTTTCTGACTGTTACCTCAGAAATATCCAGTGTTTGGGCAATTTCTGCGTTTGAAAATTCCTGAACATATTTCAGAATCAGCACATCTTTGTAAATAATAGGCAACTTCATTACAGCCTTTGTAAGATTATCCATCTCTCCTATTTTACTGACTGCCTCATCCGCAATACTATATTCAATCTCTTCAAGAGGAATGGTCACGTGATTTTTTCGCTTGTTATACAAGTTGATAGCATAATTCTTTACTATAGTAACAATATAGCTCTTTGTTTTGTAACAATATACATCTCCAACTTTATCAAAATTCTCAATTATTTTTATAAATGCATGATGAACGGCATCTTCCGCCAGATACTCATCTTTTAAGACCTGGTTTGCCACATAAAACATCAGCTTTTTATATGTTACATAAAGCAGTTCGAATTTGTTTTTATCATCTTCAGTATCGAATATAGATAAATAGATTAGCAGCATTATATCACCTCACTTTTTACCAAAAAATTCATTTCTAAAACTATTTTAATCGAAAATTCCGCAAGATTAAATCTACCTGTATTTATTTGCCCTTTGAGATTTTAATCTATAATTTATGATTCCACTACAAAAAGTTTTTTGAACTATATAAGAATATTTTGAATATTTCATAATATGATACCATAAATAAAAATTCAGTTACATAAATTGTCATAATAAACTTACATGAAAAAATTTAATAAAAAATAGAGACAAATGCTCACTTTTATGGTATTAATATATTGCTGTACCATAACAATATTAACCATAGGAGTGGAGCAAATGTCTCATAATAAAGAATATCAGAAAACTCATCAATAATCCAGTACTTAATGAAATCAAAATTATTATTTTTCTTCCTTAATCCTATTAAATAAATCATCTTCATTTAAACGATATGATAATGTAAATAAGCTATCACTTAGCTGAACATTTTCAAGTATCACATCGTCTGCCACTTTCAGATCAATAGACGAAAAATTCCATATAGCTTTGATTCCGCATTTTGTCAGACGATCTGCTATAACTTGAGCATCGTCTTTTGGAATGCAAAGTACAGCTATGTCTATTTTATTTGTAGCTAAAAAATCCTCTAGTATATCAATATTCATAATTTTTGCATCTCTTATTTTTATTTTAAAAAGTCTTGGATTTATGTCAAATATGCCTTTTAAATTAAAACCAATTTCTTCAAAATCCATATAGTTAGCAATAGCTTGACCTAAGTTGCCTGCCCCAATTATAATTGTATTGTATGTTTTATCAAGGCCCAGTATTCTTTTCAATGCATTGTAAAGTTTTATAACATCGTAACCATAACCTTGCTTTCCGAAGTTTCCATAATTATATAAATCCTGCCTAATTTGTGATTCACTAACACCAATCTTCTCACTTAATTCACTTGAAGATATCTTATTTACATTATTTTTTTGTAGTTCTTTCAAACATCTATAATAGGATGGCAATCTTCTGATTACATGCATCGACACAATCGACGTTTTACTCATAAAATCACCCCTTCATTGCTATTGGTAGCAATACTGATTACACACTGTCACAAGTGGTGGGGTTTATTTTAAAATTCATATCTTCATATTTCCAGTATTTAAACATCTTGTATGCCACAAAAACGCTTCATCCAGCAAATTTGGTGTTTGCACAGCACCATGTCTTTCAATCGATCTTTCATAGTAATCCATTAGAGCATCTTTATAATCGGGATGCGCACAATTTTTTATTATCACCATCGCTCTTTCCTTTGGACTCAACCCCCTTAAATCAGCCAGTCCTTGCTCAGTTACTATCACCATGACATCATGTTCTGTATGATCTACATGCGATACCATCGGCACTATGCATGAAATATTATCATCTTTTGCTGTTGATGGTGTAGCAAAAACTGATATATAAGCATTTCTAGTAAAATCTGCTGAACCACCTATGCCATTCATCATTTTTGTGCCTAATATATGTGTAGAATTTACATTACCGTATATATCAACTTCTATTGCCGTATTAATTGATATAACTCCAAGCCTTCTAATTACCTCAGGATTATTACTGATCTCTTGTGGGCGTAATATTATTTTTTCTTTATATTTATTTATATTAGTATAAAATCTTTTAAGTCCTTCTTCTGAAAGGGTCAATGCTGTTCCAGATACTTTTTCTATCTTATCTGCATCTATTAAGTCAAGAACGGCATCTTGTATTACTTCAGAATACAAATTTAAATTGTTGTATTTTAATTCAATAAAACCAGCTAATACGGCATTGGCTACATTTCCAACACCTGACTGCAATGGAAGAAATGTTTTAGGAAGTCTTCCGTGTTTTATTTCAGTTTGAAGAAAATCTATAAGATAATCTGAAATCTTTTTTGATGTTTCATTTATACTTGTAAGTTGTAACGTTGTATCTTTCATATCTGAAAATACAACTGCAGCTATTTTATCTGGATCGCATGGAATATACGGAATACCTATCCTATCACTGACTTTCGTTATTGGTATTGACTCTCTATATGGTGGATCTTTTGGCTCGTATATATCGTGCATTCCTTCAAGTTCAATAGGCTGTGATGTATTTATTTCTACTATGACTTTGTCGGCCATACTTACAAATGTGGGTGAATTACCAACAGACATTGTTGGAATGATGTTACCATCTTCTGTTATAGCAGTTGCCTCAATAATAGCGAAATCAATTTTTCCTAAAAAACCATATCTTATTTGTTGTGGCATATGACTTAGGTGCATATCAATAAATTTAACTGAACCATTATTTATAGCATTTCTCATGTCCTTATTTGTTTGATATGGAATTCTTTTATCGACTAAACCTTCCCTTGCAAATTCACCGTCTAATTCATCGCCTACTATTGCACCTGTATAAAGATTTAACTTTATCTTTTCATTCTTATATCTTTCAGCAATTGCTAACGGTACTGCTTTAGGACCACCTGTTACAAAACCGCTTGTACCTATTGTCATACCATCTTTTATCAATGAAGCTGCTTCTTCTGCCGACATTACTTTATTTCTAATCATATCGCATCTAATTCTTTCTTCTATATCCATAAATAAGCCTCCTATACTGGATTACAATCTTTAAATAACTCAATAAAGTATTAATAATGGTAAAAACCACATATGTATTATATTTTTACATATGTGGTAATTATTATAAATTTATTGAAATTATCAACTCAGCAAATATATGTGTTTTACCTTTCTACAACCATTGCGATTCCCATTCCACCGCCGATACATAGTGTTGCAAGTCCAATATGAGAATTTCTCTTTTGCATCTCATATAAAAGCGTTACTAAAATTCTACATCCGCTGGCGCCGATTGGATGACCTAATGCAATTGCACCACCATTTACATTCACTTTATCAATATTAAATTTTAGTTCTTTTGCAACAGCTAATGACTGTGCTGCAAATGCTTCATTTGCTTCAATTAAATCTAAATCATCTACAGTTAAATTAGCTTTTTCTAGTGCTTTTCTTGTAGCGTATACTGGTGCAATTCCCATAATACTTGGATCAACACCTGCATAACCAAATGATTTAATCGTTGCTAATGGTTTTATTCCAAGTTCTTCAGCTTTTTCTTTCGACATTACAACTACTGCTGCAGCTGCATCGTTAATTCCTGACGCATTTCCAGCAGTTACAGTCCCATCTTTTTTAAATGCTGGTTTTAATTTTGCAAGTGCCTCAATTGTCGTATTTGCTCTTACATGCTCATCAATCTTAAATTCTATCGGATCGCCTTTTTTCTGTGGTATCGTTACAGGTACTATTTCATCTTCAAATTTTCCTGATGATATAGCTTCTGCTGCGAGTTTTTGGCTCCTATATGCAAACTCATCTTGCTCTTCCCTTGTAATATTATATTTTTCAGCTACATTTTCAGCAGTGATTCCCATGTGATATTGGTTAAATACATCCGTTAGTCCATCATATACCATTTCGTCTACAAGCTGTCCATTGTTCATCCTGTATCCAAAACGCGCATCATTTAGAACGTATGGCGCTCTTGACATATTTTCCATTCCACCGGCTACAACAATGTCAGCATCACCAAGCATAACTGCCTGAGCAGCAAGTGTCACAGCTCTAAGACCTGATCCACATACCATGTTCACAGTCATAGCCGGGACTTCTACCGGTATACCTGCTTTTATCTCGGCTTGTCTTGCAGGGTTCTGTCCCAAGCCCGCCTGCAATACATTTCCCATTATTACTTCACTGACGTCTTCAGGTTTCACATTGGCTCTTTTTAATGCTTCTTTTATTACTACAGCACCTAAATCTACTGCAGGTACATTTAGAAGCGTTCCACCAAATTTCCCGACAGCAGTCCTTACACCACTTGCAATAACTACTTCTTTCATGATATTCTCCTCCTTAAAAGATTATTTGTATTCAAAGAAACCTTTGCCAGTTTTTCTACCCAGCAATCCGCCTCTTACCATCTTTTTTAGAAGTGGATGTGGTCTGTATTTCGAATCGCCGTACTCTTCATAAAGCACATTCATTATAGCAAGAACGACGTCATTGCCTATCAAATCAGACAATGCCAAAGGTCCTATTGGATGATTTGCACCAAGTTTCATAGCTTCATCTATGTCTTCTGCAGTTGCAACACCATCGGCAAGTATTCCAATTGCTTCATTAATCATTGGGATTAAAATCCTATTTACAACAAATCCAGGTGCTTCTTTGACCTCTATAGGTGTTTTGTCTACTTTTAAAGCCAATTCTCTGACGACATTAAATGTTTGCTCTGATGTCTTTAATCCTTTTATGACTTCAACAAGTTTCATTACTGGAACTGGGTTGAAGAAATGCATTCCTATGACTTTCTCAGGTCTTTTTGTCGCACTTGCTATTTCTGTTATGGATAGTGATGATGTATTTGACGCAAGGATTGTTTCCATTTTGCATATTTCATCTAGCTCTTTGAATATTTGTTTCTTGAGATCCATATTTTCTATAGCCGCTTCAACTACAAAATCTGCTTCTTTTGCGTCTTCCAAATTTGTTGTACCTCTGATTCTGCTTAAAATTTCGTTTTTCTCATCTGCTGTAATTTTCCCTTTGTCAACATTTCTTTGTAAATTTTTTTCAATTGTGCCAAATCCTTTTTCTACGAACTTCATATCAATATCGCGTAAAATTACTTCAAAGCCATTTTGTGCAAATACTTGAGCGATGCCTGAGCCCATTGTTCCAGCACCTATTACACAAATCTTTTGCATAAAAACACACTCCTTTTTATTTTTATTAAGGTCAACTGTCAAACTGATCAGCTGCCTTTATTTTAACTTTTTGATTTCCTCTATTAATACTGGTATTACTTTGAATAAATCCCCGACTATGCCGTAATCAGCAAATTTGAAAATCGGCGCGTCAGGATTTTTATTTATTGCGACAATAGTACCTGAGTTGCTCATACCTGCTAAATGCTGTATTGCACCACTAATTCCGCAAGCAATGTACAGCTTTGGTCTAACTGTCTTACCTGTCTGGCCAACTTGATGGTCTGATGTTATCCACCCAGCATCAACTGTTGCACGAGATGCGCCAACCACGCCTCCCAGTACGTCTGCAAGTTCTTTTATGATGTTAAATCCATCAGGTCCTCCAATTCCACGTCCGCCTGAAACGATAATGTCAGCTTCTTCAAGGTTCACTACATTTTTTGCTTCTTTTGCTATGCTCAATATCTTAGTTCTTATATCACTTTCATTAATATCAGCATCAAATTTAATTACTTTTCCATCTCTTGTATCATCTCTAATAGCTCTTTTCATGACTCCAGGCCTTACTGTCGACATCTGTGGTCTTTTGTCTGGACATTTTATTGTTGCCATTAAGTTTCCTCCAAATGCCGGCCTTGTTTGCAGTAGCAGTCCATTTTCGTCAATATCTAGCCCTGTACAATCTGCAGTAAGCCCTGTCATAAGTCTAGATGCTATCCTCGGTGCAAGATCACGACCTATAAAAGTTGCTCCATAGAGTATGACTTCTGGTTTATACTCTTTTGCAAGCTCAGATATTGCCTTTGCATAGCCCTCGGTTGTGTAATTTGAAAGAAGAGGATTGTCTACAACATAAACTATGTCAGCGCCAAAACTTATAAGATCTTTTGAAAGATTTTCTACATTGTGCCCTATTAAAACAGCTCCAACATTAACGCCTTTCTTGTCTGCAAGCTTTCTTGCCTCACCTAATATCTCGATGGCAACATTCATAAGTTTTCCATTTCTTTGTTCTGCAAAAATCCATATATCTTTATAATCGTTCATCCATCGCGCCTCCTATATCACATGTCTGCTGTTTAATCTTTCAACTAGATTCTGAACAGCTTCTTTTATATTGCCAGTAAATATTTCTCCAGCTCTTTCAGTATTTGGAGTTGACGTTGCTACAACCTTAGTTGGTGAACCTTTTAGTCCAAGTTCATTTTTATCAACTTCTAAATCATCTGCAGTTAAGATTTTAACTTCTTTTTTATTGTAAGCATTGAATATTCCTTTTATTGAAGGATACCTAGGCACATTAAGTTCTTTAATAGCTGTCAATAAGACTGGCGTCTTAACTTCAATGATTTCATATCCATCTTCAAGAGCTCTTTCAACTATGAGTTTGTCTCCTTCTATTTCTACCTTCCTTACATATGTTACCTGAGGTATGTCTAATTGTTCTGCAATTTGTGGTCCAACTTGTGCAGTATCGCCATCTATCGCCTGTCTGCCGCAAAATACAATGTCGTACTGAAACTTTTCAATTGCTTTTGATAGTGCTTTTGCAGTAGCATAAGTGTCTGCGCCTGCAAATGCTCTATCTGTCAAAAGATATGCTTCATCAGCACCCATAGCAAGAGCCTCACGTAATGCTACTTCTGCTTGTGTTGGTCCCATCGATATTACAGTTACTTTTCCGCCGACTTTTTCTCTTATCCTGATAGCTTCTTCTAAGGCATTTTTGTCATCAGGATTAATAATGCTTGGAACACCTTCACGTATAAGTGTCTTTGTTACAGGATCAATTCTAACTTCGTTCGTATCCGGAACCTGCTTAATCAAAACAAGTATATTCATAAGTGTGCCCTCCTTACATTTTCAATAGGTTACCGGAAATAACCATTTTCTGGACTTCCGATGTGCCTTCATAAATTTCTGTTATTTTTGCATCTCTCATAAATCTTTCCACTGGATAATCTTTTGTAAAGCCATAGCCGCCAAATATCTGAACTGTTTTTGTCGTTACAAACATTGCTGTTTCGGAAGCATGCAATTTTGCCATGGCGGCTTCCATTGTGTACGGAAGACCTACCTGCTTTCTCCAAGCGGCATTGTATACAAGCCATCTTGAAGCATTTATTCTCGTTGCCATATCAGCTATATACCATTGAATGCCTTGAAATTTTCCAATTGGTCTTCCAAACTGTTGTCTTTCCTTTGCATATTTTATCTCTTCATCTAAAGCAGCCTGAGCTATTCCAAGGGCTTGCGCTGCTATTCCTATTCTTCCACCATCTAGTGTAGCCATCGCAATTTTAAAACCTTCTCCTTCTTTACCAAGTAAATTTTCTTTTGGTACAATACAATCTTCAAACACAAGTTCGGCAGTTGATGAAGCTCTTATACCCATTTTTTCTTCAATTTTGCCAATGCTAAAACCCGGAAAATCTTTCTCAACTATAAATGCACTAATGCCTCTTGTGCCTTTTGATTTGTCTGTCATTGCAAAGATTATATATATGTCAGCTTTTCCTCCGTTTGTAATAAATATTTTTGAGCCGTTTAATACGTAGTGATCACCATCTAATACTGCAGTTGTCTGCTGTCCAGCTGCATCTGTACCTGCGTTAGGTTCTGTAAGGCCAAAAGCGCCCAATTTTTCACCTTTTGCAAGTGGCACTAGATATTTTCTTTTTTGTTCTTCTGTTCCCCATTGATATATTGGAAAACTTCCCAATGAAGTATGAGCAGATAAAATTACTCCAGTCGTAGCACAAGCTCTTGATATCTCTTCAACTGCTATGATATAGCTTAAGTAATCTCCTCCAGCGCCACCATACTCCTCCGGGTATGGTATACCCATCATATCATTTTGGGCCATCTTCTTAACTGTATCCCATGGAAACTCCTCTGTTTGATCTATTTCTTTTGCTTTTGGAGCAACTTCTTTTTCAGCAAATTCTCGTACAACTCGCCTCACCATTTCTTGCTCCTTTGTTAATGAAAAATCCATGAAACTACCTCCTTATTGATAAATTTATAGCAATTTTTCATTATTTGCTTTCAAAGTTAGGTGATCTTTTCTCTAAAAATGCACTCATACCTTCTTTTTGATCATTCGCTGCAAAACATAGCGAAAAATCTTCGGCTTCTATTGTATTACCTGTTTCAATATCTGTTTCTATACCCTTATTTATTGATTCTTTCGCAAGTGAAATTGCTATTTGACTTTTTGACATCATTTTTTTCGCGAGTTTTTTTGCTTCTTCAATGAGATCAGATAGTTCAACAACTTTAGATATAAGGCCTATTTTATATGCTTCATCAGAATTTATCATGTCACCTGTGAAAATAAGCTCTTTAGCTTTAGAAGTGCCTATAAGACGTGGTAATCTTTGAGTTCCTGAAAAGCCAGGTATTATTCCAAGTCCTACTTCAGGTTGACCAAATTTTGCATTTTTACTTGCAATACGTATGTCACATGCCATAGAAAGCTCGCATCCACCACCAAGTGCAAAACCATTTACCGCTGCTATAACAGGCTTACTTAGCATTTCTATCTTCCTAAATACTTTCTGTCCATAAAGAGAGAACTTCTTCGCTTCAAGTGGTGTCATATTACTCATCTCAGCTATATCAGCACCTGCAACGAAGGCTTTTTCACCGCTGCCAGTTATAATTAAAACTTTTATCTCTTTATCATTTTCAACTATATCAAGCACACTATCTAACTCTTTTAGTGTCTCATAGTTTAATGCATTTAAAGCCTTTGGACGATTTATAATGATGAGAGCTATCCCATCATCCTTATTTAATAAAACATTATTAAAATCCATTGAAATCCTCCTTTACATAATTTTATAGCCATCAGCAAGCAAAAAAGCCAGATAACAAGCTAAAATGAATTGCTTTTAAATCAGGTATTTGTTATGTTTTTATCAATTTCAAATTTATTATATACCTATTAACCGCAAGATGCAAGTAATTTTTGTTAATTTTTAATCAACTAATACCTCAAAATTACACTACTAGAGTGTAACTTAATGAAAAATAATATTTATATTAGTAAGCTAAGTGATTTGTAAAAGGCTTAATTTAAACCTCTTACAAACCACCAATGAAAATTATAAGAGCAGAATTTTTAAAGAATTTGTGAAATAATGTTAGTACAAAAATTAACCTTAAAATTATCTGTCATTTTAAATTGACAGCGTATTTATTTTTCCCTTACAATAACTGATACTCCATCTGGTATTACATTTATCTTAGAACTATTGTTAACAATGCTTTCTGCAATTTTTAACGCTTCACCTAAATCCTTTGCCGGTGTCATGAACATATCTTTTACATATCCATAGTTTTTGCTATCTGTCACCATGATGACTTCATGTTTCATTAGAATTCGGGCTAATATCTGTGCTTCCCATTGGTCAGGAAGCGTCTCGTTCCGGCCCCTCGAAAGAATTTTATTCATCACATCTTGTGGGTCTTTGGATTCCTTAAACCATCTGTAAAATTCTTCTCCTCCATGACCATCGGCACATTCTGCAGCAATGATTATGACACCGCCGTCTTTACATGCAGCCTCACCGGCAGTCATCCCTTTTACTGCCTGATAGATATTTTGATCAAGAGGATAGCCTCCATTTGATGTTATAACAATATCTGTGGGTTCTGCGTTTACTGTTGCAAGAGAACTTACGAATTCGCACCCTTTGTTATGGGCCATTTCCCTGTGGCCAGCAAATGCATTTACTATTTTGTGGTCTGAGTCTATGACGACATTTAAGATAAATGCGAGGTTAGCTTTTTCTGCTGCATAGATCATGTCTCTGTGTATTGGGTTATTTTCTAAAACACCTGTTCTAGCATACGGGTTTTTGATAAATTCAGAGCAATGGTTTGCCAAGATACATTGAGCGCTGGCTATTCCGGGCAGGATACTTTTTCTTCCACCGGAGAACCCCGCAAAAAAGTGGGGTTCTATAAAGCCTTCGGCAACTAACAAGTCTGCTTCCACTGCCAATTTATTTATTTCTAGTTTACCGCCTGATGGCAATGTACCTATCAATTCCATGTCTTCACTATTTCTCGAGTCATGAACTACAAATTGTTCATTTTCAACGAGATCTTCACCGAATTTTGCTTTCATTTCCTGCAATGTCGTTCCTCTGTGAAATCCTGTTGCAATTAAAATCTTTATATTAGCACTTTTGTTCTTCTTTCTTATTTCATCGAGAAGCAATGGTAATGTAATTTTGCTCGGTACAGGCCTTGTGTGGTCGCTTGTTATGATTACAATGTTTTTCTTACCTTCCGCAAGGTCTTGAAGCCTTTTTGTTCCTATTGGATTCTCTAATGCCCTCTTAACTATATCTTCTTCTGACATATTTACCTTATAGCTTCCAGCCTTTGACCTTAGTATACCCTGGATTCTCTCATCTGGTAAATCAAAAGCTAATTTGCTTTTGCCATAAGGAATTTCTATATTTGCCATAGAACCATCTCCAAAATAGTATTCTATATAACTTTACCAGGGTTCAATATATAATTTGGATCAAGTGCTCTCTTAATAGCTCTCATAACTTCGATTTGTGCTGGCTCTAATGCCATAGACATAAACTCTCTTCTCTTGTGTCCAATACCGTGCTCACCGCTTATTGTGCCACCTAAGTTAATTACTTCTTTGTAGAGCTCCGGCAATAATTTGTGGTGCAAGATATCAAGCCATTCTTCCATTGTGAATTTAGGATTTTTTACAGGGGTTGCATGAATATTGCCATCACCAGCATGACCGTAACAAGGTATAGGTACATCATATTTTTCAGATATCTTCCTAACCTTTTCCATAAATTTTGGTATTTCTGATATTGGAACGACGACGTCTTCAAGGCTCTGGTCAGGGCTATACTGCTTCCAAGCTTCAGCAATATTTCTTCTAATCTTCCATATCCTCTCAGATGTCGTAGCATTATCTGCGATATATACTTCAATTGCTCCATTTTCCATGCAAAGATTTCCTATTACTTCATACTGTTCTTCCAGCTCTGCTTTGCTGTTCCCGTCAAGCTCAATGAGAAGCATAGCACCTGCTTCTTCAAATGGTATCTTTTCATTAAGGTATTTACAAGAAGTCTTAAATGAAAGGTCGTCCATGAATTCGATTGATGTCGGTATAATCCTTCCAAATGTCATTATTTTAGGTACTATCTTAATTGCCGTATCTATATCTTTAAAAAGAACCAATAAATCTACCTTTGACTGCGGAAGGGGCATTAATTTTATATATATCTTCGTAAATATTCCAAGTGTTCCTTCAGAACCTACCATAAGATGTATAAGGTCATATCCTGTAACATCCTTCATACGTTTTCCACCAAGGTGTAAAATCTCCCCTGTCGGCGTCACAACTTCAAGTCCATAAATATACCTTCCTGTAACGCCGTATTTAACAGCTCTTCCGCCGCCTGCATTTTCTGCAACATTGCCGCCTACATAGCATGTCTCAACACTCATCGGATATCCAGCGTAAAAAAGTCCATCATCTTTAATTACATTATTTATTTCATTAGTAACAACACCGGGTTCTACAACCGCCATTAAATTATCTTTGTCTATCTCAAGAATCTTGTTCATCTTTTCGACTGATAGAACAATGCCGCCTTCAACAGGTACTGCACCACCTGATAGACCACTGCCAGCACCTCTCGGCGTAACTGGAATCTTGTATTTATTCGCAAGTTTCATTATCTTTGAAATTTCTTCTGCCGACGATGGTTTTACGACAACATCCGGCATATGTGCATAGGATTTCTCCGCTACTTCGTCGTGTGAGTATGCCTCCATAGCATCGAAGTTATTGTAAATAACATTTTTATTGCCTACTATCTCAATCAGTTCATCTACGATTTCAGGTGTCACTTTATTATACATTTGCTGAAGCCTCCTTTGCCTTGTATTCCTTTATTCTCTCTATCAAAAGCGGTAATACTTCATTCAAGTCTCCAACTATTCCAAGGTTTGCAAGATGAAATATCTGTGCATCGGGATCTTTATTTATAGCGATAATATTTTCTGATGTCTGCATACCAGCTATATGCTGCACAGCACCCGAAATGCCTGCTGCAATATACAAAGCTGGTGAAACCGTTTTACCGCTTAAACCAATTTGATGCGGATATGTCTTCCAACCCCTATCGACAACATCACGGGATGCGCCAACAGCACCGCCAAGAAGTTCTGCAAGCTCATCAATTATTGCAAAATTTTCCTCCTTGCCTACACCTTTGCCGCCTGCAACAATTACCTTGGCATCCTGTACTGTTACTTGCTGTGATTCATCTTTAATAAATCTCAAATATTTCGATTTTGTTTTAAATAGGCTTTCATCGTATTTTTTATAAATAACCTCGCCGTTGCGATTTTTGTCGGGTATTGCCGGCTTCATTGAGTGGGGTCTTACAGTTGCCATTTGCGGCCTCGTATTAGGTGTCTTTATTGTTGCTAAGATATTACCACCAATAGCCGGCCTTGTCTGAAGCAAATTTCCTGTTCCTTCCTCAATATCTAAAACCGTACAATCAGCTGTAAGACCTGTCTTCTTCCTTACTGCAACATATGGCATCAAGGTTCTTCCTGTTGTTGTCGCTGCTGCTATAAAAATGTCCGGCTTATATTCGTCAAGTAGTGCTATCAAAACATTTGCATATGATTCAACAAGAAAATTTTCAAGGTTTTTGTCATCTACCACGTAAACTTTATCTGCACCTCTTGCAATAAGTTCATCAATATCCTCTTTTTTGATGTCATAACCCAAAATAACTGATGCTAATGCCGTATCTAATTTCTGTGAAAGATTTTTGCCTCTATTTAAAAGCTCATATGATACACTGCTAAGTTCCCCGTGCCTAAATTCTGCTAATGTCCAAACTTCACCCATTTATTATTCACCCTTTCATCAAGTTTTCTAAATAAACTCTTTCTTAATAAGGTAGTCCATGATTTTGTCCACTGCTTCGTTTAACGTTTTCTCGTCTTTTACAACTATTTTTTCGCCTTCCCTTGTAACCTTAGGTGTAAATATTTTTACAACCCTTGTAGGTGACCCTTTAAGGCCGAGGTTTTCTTCATCTGCATTAATATTTTTTGGCCCCCATACTGGTATCTCCATCTTCTTTGCCTTAAGTTTTCCTCTTAATGTAGGAAGTCTTGGATCGCTTATCTCTTTTACAACTGTAAGTGCTGCTGGAAGTTCTAATTCTATCTCTTCATAGCCACCTTCTACAAGACGTCTAACTTTGATTTTCCCATCATTTAGTGATAATATTTCACTTGTAAATGTTGATAATGGAAGGTCTAAGAAAGATGCAATTCCAGGTCCGACCTGTGCTGTATCTCCATCTGTTGCCCTTTCACCGCAAATCACAAGGTCAAAATCGCCTATCTGCTTAATGCCGTTTGCAATAACATATGATGTTGCCCAAGTATCTGATCCTGCGAATTTTCTGTCTGATAGAAGTATACCATCGTCGCATCCCATTGCAATTGCTTCTTTAATTGCCTCAAGTGCTTTATCTGGCCCCATTGATATAACGATTACTTGTCCTCCAAACTTCTCTTTTAACCTTATAGCTGTCTCTATAGCGTACAAGTCAAGCGGGTTTATAATGCTCTCAACACCTTCTCTTACCATTGTCCCTGTCTCGGGATTCATTTTTACATTGCTTGTTTCAGGCACCTGTTTAATTGGTACAACTATTTTCATGTTTACACTCCTCTCCACATTTTAAATCATGCTCAACTGGTCTGACCAGTTTCTTTATTTATATTTTACATCAAGTATTATATTTTTGCAAGTCTTTATTTTATTAATATTGTTAAATTTCTGTTAAATCATATTACCTACTGCAAATATCAAAACACCTAGCAAAATGGCATATCCCAAACAGTACAGCAATGTCGAATTGAGAATACGCCCTTCTTTACCCACTAAACCTGTTGCAGATGCAGCAACAGCTATGCTCTGAGGTGATATCATCTTCCCTGCCGATGCACCAACAGTATTTGCAGCGGCAATCCATGCAGCATTAGCATGTATCTGCAATGCCGTTTGCTTTTGCAATGCGCCAAAAAGAATATTTGAAGATGTATCACTGCCTGTTATAAATGTCCCAAGTGCACCAATCAAAGGTGAAATAAACGGATATACTTTTCCTGTCGTGTCAGCTAAGGCTACTGCGATAACAGATATCATCCCACTATAACCCATGACTTTTGCCATCGCAACAATTGATGAAACGACGACTATTGTAGGTACTAACTGTTTTATCGTTTTTACAAATATCTTTAAAAGTCCCTTTATGCTGCTTCCTTGGACAAATCCGCCGATTATTGCGGATATAAACATAATAGTACCAGGTGTCGTTATCCACTGAAATGATGATGGTTTTCCATTTGGTCCAAAGTATATTTGTACTTTTGTTGCTATATCTCCTAAGAATTTAAGATCGGGTATTAGATTTACTGCCATTATAAGGACAAACAAAACAATATATGGTGTCCAGGCTATAAGCTGCTTCTTACCGCTTATTCTTTTATCATGATCATTTACTGCATTTGTTGAGGCTATTTCGCCACTTGCTTTTTCATCAGGGAAAAGCCAGATTTTTTTCACTGGTTTTATCTTAACATAGATGATAATAGACAAAAGTGATGCCAATGAACCAACAATTGCTGCAACTTCCGGTCCTACGAATACTGCAACGGCTGTTTGAAATAGTGCAAATGATATTCCACTGACTATGCAGGCACCTAAAACTTCTTTCAAATATTTAAAGGATTTCGTCATTATTATAACAAGAACTATGGGTAAAATAATTATAAACGGTATGAGCTGATATGCCGTATACGTTGTAAGCAAGCTCTCTTCAATACCTGTTACCTGTGAAAGTGTTATTATAGGTATTCCAATACCGCCAAAGGCAACGGGTACAGTATTTGCAATAAGACATATGACCGCAGCAAATAACGGATCAAAACCAATACCTGCCAATAAACTTGCTGGTATTGCAACAGCTGTACCAAAACCTGCTGCAGCCTCTAAAAAACCACCAAAGGAAAATGCGAGAATTAATGCCTGTATCCTTCTATCAGGAGATATTTTAGCCAACGTTTCCTTTATGATATTCATGCTGCCAGTTTCAACCGTCACGTTGTATGTGTAAATGGCAGCTATAATAACCCATACAATAGGCCATAGCCCAGTTACTGCACCTTCTAAAACCGATTGTGAAGCAAATTTTACAGGCATACCCCATGTAGTTATACTCAGCAAAATCGCCAATGCCAATGATATTAGTGCCGCAATATACGCCTTCATTTTAAACCAACCGAGGCTTATTAAAAGCCACAAAAGCGGTATAAATGCAACAATTGCTGAAAGCAGAACATTTGAAAACGGTCCTTGAATTCCTCCAGACATAACATCCCTCCATTCAATTGTTTGAGAAAAGATTATGGTATGTCATCGTTTACTTAAAGCATATCCTCACATTTCTTTTTCTATCAACCTCCCTTATCATCTGATTGTATGATGGCCTTACCAATATAGTTATTTAATAAAGAAAGCTTTCGCTTTCTAAAATTTTATTCAGTACTCAATAATTAATTATTAACAATCATTTCTCAAGTTTTAGCTTTCTAAGTTCTTCCTGCACAAAATTTATGTGCTCTATAACATATTCTCTTGCATCATCTGCTTTGCCATTTTCTATACTTTCTAATATATTTTTATGCTGTTGATAAAGAAGTTCTAAATTTTTAGGATTACTCATAAGTCTCTTTCGTGAATTTACTATATAATTATCTACTCCAATTGATAATGCTTCGACTATATCATAAAGTAGTTTGTTCTTGGTAGCCCTACATAATGCCCTATGAAAATTTTCATCTGCATATGTATTTTGATCTTCATCAAAATCTTTTCCCATCATTTCAAAATACTTTTTCATTTCTGATATTGATTCTTCATCATGCTTTTGTGCTGCAATATATGCGCTTTCGCTTTCAAGTATTTTTCTTAGCTCGATAAATTCTGTCTCATCATTTTCAAGCGCTAAAGCTAACGACATAGTCTCAATAATAGCATTTGATACATTATTTACAATATATGTACCTCCACCTGGTTTTGTTTCCAAAATTCCTAGTATTTCAAGTGCCGATAGTGCCTCTCTTATTGATGCTCTACTAACATTTAATATATCTGATAAATCTCTTTCGGATGGTAATTTGCTCCCTTTTGATAGATTGCCATTGTATATATTGACTTTTATCTGTTCTATAATATTTTCAAAAACTCTTTCCGATTTAACTGGCTTGAAATCCATTTTTATTCTCCTTTACTTTTATAATATCATGTGAATATGACTTTTACAATATTAGTTATATTTTTAACAAAACTTTCTAATTAATTAAAATTATTTATTTGCCTTTTTCTCTTACGTCGGACTGTAATATGAGCAAAGTTAAAATTTTATAATTTAATGGCATAACATAGATTTTGCTAAAAAAATAATTCATATAGAAAACAATATGCAAAAAGTTGATAAAAGTTGATAATGAACTTCTATTATTACCAGAAAAAAGAATTAAATTAAAGTCCTATAAAAATTCAAATCATCTCGTAAAATTTTGAGATTTATCAAAAGAAACAGTTTGTATTAAAGGATGAATTTAAAGATAAATATATAGATAATGTTTTTATTTAGCTATTTTTTATAAAAACAAAAAAACCGCAACTGCTTGCGGCAACTTACTTTTAAATGGTCTGAGTGACTGGATTTGAACCAGCGACCTCCAGAACCCCATTCTGGCGCGCTACCAACTGCGCCACACCCAGACATCTTACAATAAATATTATAAATCGTTAAGTTCAAAAAATCAAGTATTACAGTATAATACAGATTATACCCCCACCTCCGTCATTGACTATACGTTCTAATGTGTCTCTTAATCTTATGCTTACATTCTCAGGTATTTTACCAAGTTTATTCTGCATACCTTCTTTTACAAGGTCGCTTAAAGATTTACCAAATATATTTGACTCCCATATCTTGTCTGGATCATTTTCAAATTGCTCTGTAATGTATTTTACAAAATCTTCGCTTTGCTTTTCTGTACCAACGATTGGAGATACTTCTGTTGTCACATCTGTCCTAAATATGTGTAAAGATGGTGCAGATGCTCTTAGCCTCACCGCAAAGCTTCCACCTTGTCGCACTATCTCCGGTTTTTCAAACTCCATATTGTCAATACTTGCAGGAACTACTCCTACACCTTTCTTTTTTGCATCTTCTATGGCATCTTTTAGTTTATCGTACTCTGATTTTGCATATGATAATTCTTTCATCATTTTCATAAGATCTCTGTCTCCTCGAATTTCAAGGCCGCATTCATCACTTAATATCTTAAAGAAAAGACCTTCTTTTGTCTTTGCTTCTATATCTGCAATTCCTTCGCCTGGATCGATCTTTCTAACTATTACTTCTGACATGTTTTCATTTGATTTTATAATATCGGCCGTCTTCTTTATATCCCTCAGCCTAAATAAATCATTGATGCTTTGCTTTATAGAATTCATAATGCTTTGTTTCAGCCAGTGGTCATTTTCAAGTACATCGACCCACCTAGGAAGATCAATGTTCAGCTCGGTTATAGGGAATTCATACAACACTTTTTCAAGTATTTCTTTAATGTCGTCAGTTCCCATTTTAAGTACATTTACTGCTACAACAGGTACATCGTACTTTGTTTCCAACTCTTCTCCCAATTTTATTGTATCAGCATCTTCAGGATGCGTCGTATTTAACAGTATAATAAATGGCTTTTGTATGTCTTTTAATTCTTTCACAACTCTTTCTTCCGGTTCTACGTAATTATCTCTTGGTATATCCGTAATGCTTCCATCCGTAGTTACGACAAGGCCAATTGTAGAGTGATCGTTTATAACTTTTTTAGTACCAATTTCTGCAGCTTCTTCAAAAGGAATTTCATAATCATACCAAGGAGTAGTAATCATTCTAGGCTTATCACCTTCTAAGTATCCCATTGCCCCTTTAACCATATATCCTACACAGTCAACTAATCTCACGCTGAATCTGGTTTTTTCATTCAAAGATATTTCGACAGCCTTTTCCGGTACAAACTTAGGCTCTGTAGTCATAATCGTTTTGCCTGCTGCACTTTGAGGTAATTCGTCTTGAACTCTTTCTTTAAGGTTGGCATTATCAATATTAGGCAATACTAAAATATCCATGAATCTTTTTATAAACGTCGATTTTCCCGTACGGACAGGCCCTACTACACCGATATAGATGTCACCTTCAGTTCTTTCAGCTATATCCTTATAAATATCGTAATTGTCCACATCATTTCCCTCCTTTTTGTGCAATAAAATATTGTTTTTTATACTTTAACACTACATATATATGAGGGAAATGAACAAATATGAATAAAAAAGAGGACATAAATTATATATCCTCCATCTCGTGTTTTTTATTTCTCGTCATTAGCGAATAAACTGCTTCTCGCGGATCTTTTCCTTCAAACAATATTGAGTAAATTTCACATGTTATAGGCATTTCTATATTGTGCATTTTCGAGAGCTTATAGGCTGACTTAGTAGTGTTGACTCCTTCAACAACCATTCCAATTTCATCTAGCGTCTCATTCAAGGATTTGCCTTGTCCAATTTTTATGCCGGCTCTCCTGTTACGTGAATACATACTTGTACATGTTACAATAAGATCCCCCATACCAGTTAAACCCAAAAACGTCAATGGATCTGAACCCAGGGCTACGCCAAGACGTGTAATTTCAGCAAGTCCCCTTGTCATAAGTGCAGCTTTCGTATTGTCACCAAATCCAAGGCCATCTGAAATACCTGCGCCAAGGGCAATTATATTTTTAAGAGAACCTCCCAATTCAACACCAATCAAATCTTTATTTATATACAGCCTGAAATTCTCATCCATCATCACATCCTGTACATATTCACATGCGTTTATGTCATCTGATGATATAACACATGCCGTAGGTATGTGCTTGCATACTTCTTCTGCATGGCTTGGACCCGAAAGCACAACAACTGGATTATCTATCATCTCTTTTATAACTTGAGACATTCTTTTTAAGCTTGAAGTCTCTAGGCCTTTTGCCAAATTTACAATTATCGATTCTTTATCTATTACACCGCTTATTCTTTCTACAACACTTCTTACTGCATGTGACGGTACTGCCATCACTACAATCTTCTTATTTTCCAGCGCATACTCTATATCAGTTGTTATGCCAATGCTTTCAGGCAACCTTACATCAAGATATTTTTTGTTGTAGCCAGTCTTTTGAATTTCTTCTAACTGTTTTTGATCTTTTGTCCAAATACATACATTATGTCTCATCGAATTCAAATGAATTGCCATTGCCGTTCCCCAACTGCCGGCACCTAATACTGCTATGTCCATATCAGATATCCCTCTTTACTTAATATTAGTCTTTTGACCCAGCTTCGATTCAGTTCCATTAAGTAATCGTTTTATATTGGCTCTATGCTGAAATACAGCCAGTGATGTAATTATTATCGCGAATACTAGCATATTAGGTGATCTATAATAAATAATATTTAATAAAAGAAAAGATATAGCTCCCAAGATTGAACCCAATGAAACATATTTACTTATCGAAATAATTGCAATTCCTATTATCAACGATAAAATGGCAATAGCTGGATTTATACTTATTATTGCGCCAAAGCTTGTGGCAATACCCTTCCCACCTTTGAATTTTAAAAAAACAGGCCAATTATGTCCGCAAACGACAGCAATTCCAGCTATAAGTCCACCTAAATCTCCAGCTATCAATCTGCCTAATAAAACTGCTAAAACTCCCTTTAAAGCATCAGACAAAAATACTAAAAAGGCAACTTTAAATCCCAAAACCCTCATAACGTTTGTAGCTCCAGCATTGCCACTACCGTATTTTCTTATGTCCGTCTTTTTTATGTAATTAGTAAAAAAATAAGCGCTATTGAAAGATCCAATTAAATACGACAGTATCGCTACAATAATTATTTTTATCATGGATTCACCTCCTTTACTTTTCACTTTTTTTTCTTACTTCAATTTTTAATGGCACGCCCTGAAATCCAAAATTATCTCTTATAGTGTTTTCTAAAAACCTCACATAAGAAAAATGCATTATTTCCGGATCATTAACAAATACCGCAAATGATGGCGGTTTGATACCAAACTGTGTTACATAATAAATCTTTAATAAACGGCCTTTTTCAGCAGGTGGTGGATTTATAAGTAATGCTTCACTTATAACATTATTTAAAAGCCCTGTTGAAATTCTCTTATTGTATTCTTCCCAAACGCTATTTATTTCTTCAAACAGTTTATTAAGCCTTTGTCCTGTTTTGGCTGATATAAATATTGTAGATGCAAAGCTCATAAAAGAAAATTTCTCTTTTATGGCTTTTAAATACTCGTTGACAGTATTGTTGTCTTTTTCAATCAAATCCCATTTATTAACTGCAATAATAATTGCTTTGTTCTGCTCAAATGCATAACCTGCTATCTTCGTGTCCTGCTCTGTTGGACCTTCAGTAGCATCTATTACTAAGATACATATATCAGATCTGTCTATAGCCGACAATGCTCTTAATACACTGTACCTCTCAATTTTATCTTCTATTCTACCTTTTTTCCTCATGCCTGCAGTATCAATTATAACGTACTTTTTATCATCTTTTTCAAAATACGTATCAAGTGCATCTCTTGTGGTACCTGGTATATCGCTAACAATTGCCCTTTCTTCCCCCAATATCTTATTCACAAGAGATGACTTACCTACATTCGGTTTCCCAATAAAGCAAATCTTTATAGTTTCTTCGTCATAGTCATCTATATGCTCAGGAATATTTTTGATAACTTCATCAAGTAAATCTCCTATACCAAGCCCATTCGACGCAGATATTGCTATAGGTTCTCCAAAGCCAAGTCGCATTGAATCGTAATATGAAATAGGCATCTCTTTAAAATTATCTACTTTGTTTAGAACAAGTATCACTTTCTTACGAGATTTTCTAAGCATATTTGCTATATCTTCATCCACCGGGCTTAAGCCATCCTTAGCATCTATAACAAACAATATCAAGTCAACAGTTTTTAAAGCTGCCTCTACCTGCATCCTTATTTTTGAAAAAAACTCATCTTCAGAATCTGGTTCCAATCCGCCTGTATCAACAAGTATAAATTTTCTTCCCAGCCACTCTGTCTCAAAGTAAATTCTATCACGAGTAACACCAGGTTTATCTTCTACTATAGAAATTCTCTGACCTGTTATTTTGTTAAACAAAGTAGATTTACCTACATTTGGTCTACCTACTATGCCAACCATAGGATATGCCATAATATCACCTTCCAGTTATCTTTTGTATGAAATTTTTACCGTTAACTTCAGATACCAAAACTTTCGTGTTTAATTCTTTTTCTATATCATCAATAGTTACATCATCCAAAAAAGAATCTGTACCTTCTTTTATCATACTATCCGGTATCACTAATATTTCACCGTTTAATTTTCCCTTTAATTGAGTGATTATATCTCTACCTGTTATAAGACCTGCTACAGTTATCTTATGTCCAAAAAAATTATTTATAATTGGAACAACTTTAATGTTTATACCTTTCTTCACTAACATATCAACATGGTCCTTAATAAATTTATACGCAGACACACCCGTTATAACACAATAAGTTTTCTTCGATGGCTTTATATTGCCGATTTTTTTATAATAATCTTCAAACTGTTTCTTAAACATTGCCATAAGTCCAACACCATTTTCAATTTGCGGAAAACCTTCATAGCTATTGTAGTCAGGTATATCCTTATTTGCCAACACATAAAACTCATCAGCAGCAAATATAAAGGATGTTCCTTTCTCTTTTTTTAATTTTTTCTGCCACATTGATATTTGAGATAGTACTTTTTCTGCCCCTTCTTTATCGTACGAATCGAGTTTAAAAAGTCCTTCCCTGTGATCTGTAAGCCCAACGGGAACTGCTGCTGCCGATTTTACTCCAGGATACAGTTTTGATAAATCATCGATTGTTTTATCGAGAATACTTCCATCATTAAGCCCTGGGCATAAGACTATCTGGCAGTGTACTTCTATTTTGTTTTCAGTTAATTCTTTTATTTTATTTAAAATCCCATCAGCATGGGGATTTCGCATTAATTCTTTTCGAACATTGTCATCTGTTGCATGGACAGATAAATATATTGGAGACATTCTATATTTAATTATTCTTGAAAACTCAGAATCACTTACATTTGTAAGTGTTACAAAGTTACCTTGTAAAAAAGATAATCGATAATCATCGTCTTTAAAAGCCAAAGTTTTTCTAACATTTTTAGGCAACTGATCAACAAAACAAAAAACGCATTTATTCCTACAGTGCTTTAGCTTATCTATAATTCCTGTCTCAAATACTAATCCTAAATCCTCATCATAATCTTTCTCTATGTCATAAATATATTCCTCACCATTTTCTTTTTTTATCAAAAGATCTATATGCTCATTTGCTATTTGAAATTTATAATCAATTAAGTCAATTATTTCGCTTCCATTTATCGATACTAATGTATCACCACTTTTTATGCCCAATTCATCCGCAATGCTATCTTTAACTACATCTTTTATTTTATGATATGCCATTTACTTTCCTCCTATAAAATATCCAATAATATTATGAATTAATAGGAGAACTTAGTCAAGCTCTTTTAGTCTTGATTTTACTTTATTTACTATGTCCAAAAAGTTATTGTACTTTTTAATTATTCCATATACAGTAAACGGCCGTCCCACAGATATGATTTTAAATCTTCTAGATGTCATGCCACCCAGTTTTGTCAACAATCCAATGGCAGGTAGTGTATCTATCAGCATTATTTCATTTTCACCAATTCCAGATTCTTTTAAAAAACTTCTTACAGCTTTCATCATTATTTTTCTTCCGCTTTTAGCACCTATTGCATAGACGTCATTGTCGTACTCGTCGATTCCCATGTAAAATGGAATTCCTATTTGATTGCCATCTGTTAAATCATAATGAGGCATAGATAAAATTTCATCAAAAGTTGGAATTCTGTCACTTGGAAGCAAACCAACATGGATAGACGCAGCAACAATAGATGAATGGGCACTTCCATAACAAATATACGCTATAATCATATTTACCCTCACATATAATTAAGTTTTAAATCTAAGACAAAGTTCTTTATTTCATCTAATTTTTTAATAAATAAATAGTACAAAATACACTCTGCAGGAGTTCTGAAAATTGATGTTTTCCTGAGATATAAAAATAGTTTCATACATTTAGGTTCAAATTTACTTGTATCTACAAATATCAGCTTATCATATTCCATATTAAATATTTTCCTAAGCCCCTCAAGGGTTTTCTTTATGTTATCGCTAAAATTTTTCATTCCAATTGTATATATTTCATGGTAGTTTTCATCAATTCCGATATATTTTAATTCCCCGTAGTCTGTTTTTAAAATCTCTGGAATACTAAAAAATACATCTTTATCAACTTTATCTTTTATAATTTTTATATGAATGTATGCTGCAATAACTGACGAATAGCATCCATAATAGCTGTAATATATTACTTTCAACTTAACCACCACATAATCTTAAATATTTAAAATTGGTGCATATGCACCAATTGATATCACTTTTTATCTTTATTAAACTTTCCTAAAAAACTGCTAAACTCCTTCTTTGTTGCATCTTTCAATTTTGCAATCATTTCTCGTCCACCTGTACTTAAAAACATGAATCCGACGATTGAAAAAACAGCAACCCCAATTAGAATCCATATTCCCCATCCCGCAGAATTGTTCTGTGATGGTGTACCTTTTTGTGTATTGGTAAGAGCTCCAACCTGCTTTTTTTCGTCAGTGCCATATACTGCTTTTGTCAATACATCTGCCATAAATTTTGCTGACTCTTCTGCTCTTTGCCTCGTATGTGTATCTGTTCCAAATTCCAAAAGCAATGAATTAGGAGTTAAGTCCTGATTGTAATCACCGCTTCCATAAAAAATATCTTTCACTAGATTCGGGTATTCTTTATCAGCGATAGCTTTTATTCTAAATGCCAAATCTTGATTAGCCTTCAGATTTGCATTTGTCCTGCCAAGGACTAGCCTCACGCCTGTGGCATTTGTACCACCTATTTTTCTTATATAATCTTGATATGGCGCAGCATCTCTATGAATATCAAGGAGCAAATCTGGTTTGTCGTTTTTTAAGAGCTTTAATGCCCCCACTCTAGACCTTCTGTATGCCATAGCATCATGCGGCAAATACAATGTTTGATCAACAAATGTCTTGATGCCTTTATTTGATAAGGCATTGCTTAATGAAGCATCGACTTTGTATATGCCGCCATGTCCATAAATACTAGATGCACCATCTGTTGGTATATATGATTCATCACTGTGAGTTGAATACATAGCTATTTTTCTTTCACCTGTTTTTTGAGCCATCACTTGCGATACTTTTTCTATATCTATATTAGGCAACTTTACTGTTTCAATATATTTTGCATATGCTTTATCATTTTTCTTATCAACTTTAATTATTTTGTACATCTTATTATCGTGTGACAAATATTGATCATTTACATTTAAGTCCCATGAAATCCTGAAAAGCACCTTGTTTGAATTGTCTAGATAGACTGTATAATAACCACCTTCTTTGCCACTCCAATCATCTGCATTTATTTTTATAAATGGTAAAGACATTAAAGCAAACATTATTAACAATGCGATTGCTTTTTTATTTCTCATCATCATCACTGTCCTTTTTGCGATATTTTTCTTTTATCGCCTTTATTTCATTTTCACTTAATAGGCTACTTGTCAAATGGGGCTCTGTGTTCTTTTTTGCAGTTCCTCCTTGTATCTTCTCCCTCGTTTCGCCTAATATCTCTGAGAAGAAAACAGCAACTATCATGGATATGACAACTGTATCAAAAGCACCTGCACCTCCAACAGAAATAGTTCCCGGTCTTGCCAAAATAATATTTATCAAGCCTTGCGCAACATCGCTTAAAATAACTCCCATGACACCAGCAATAAATGCACATCTTCTTGACCTGCCAAACAAATATGCAATCAGGCCACTGACAATACCATAAACATAATTTGGCTCAATGAACATAGCTTCAGGCTCGCTCGGCAATAATCTTCCTGCTAAAAACACTGCTGTTCCCGCCAATATTGACGATACTAAGGCATTTGTTCTCTCAGCACCTCTTTCTGCTTTTATGAATAGATAAACTGCTACAGCTGCAGGTATGATAGCACCGCCAATATTTATAGACATCTTTTTGCCAAGTGGTATCGCTGGTAAAAAAGTACCAATGATCATACCGATTATTATGATTAATGCCCATGTATCAGTCATCTTCATTCTGTCAAGGACTCTGTGTGCAAAGCCAAACAATACAAATAAACCCGTAATTGATAATATTATATAAGCAAGTGGCATTTAAATCACCTCTTTTTATAATATCTTTTGCATTTTTAAAAAAAGTATACAAAAAAAACACCTAAAAAGGTGTTATAAAAGTGCTTTAGATTTTTATTCATTTAAATCTATATGCTGACCGCTTTCTAAATAGATTACCCATTCGCATATGTTTGTAGCATGATCTGCTATCCTCTCTAAGTAGCGGGCTACGAACAAAAATTGAGTCGCTTGATCTATATTTTTGTGGTCTTCTATCATGTACGTAAGGAGCTCCCTAAAAATTTGCTTGTACAGACCATCTACAATATCATCTTTTTGATTAATAGTCCTAGCTAGCTCCGTATCTTGATTTACATACGAATCAAGCGATAGTTTAACCATTTCTCTGACAACATCACTCATTCTCGGAATATCAATAAGAGGCTTTATATATGTCTGATCTGCTATTCTAATTGTTGTTTTAGCAATATCTACTGCATGATCCGCCATTCTTTCTAAATCAGTATTTATTTTTAACCCTGTTAAAACAATTCTCAAGTCCTTTGCTAATGGCTGCTGTGTTAAAATAATCCTTGAACATCTGTCATCAATTTCAACCTCTTTTTTATCTATTCTATCATCTTGCTCAATAACCTTTCTCGCTAATTCAGCATCATGGTTTATCAATGATAAAATAGAATTGCCAATAGCTTCTTCCACAAGAGCCCCCATTTTAAGGATATCATAATGTAAATCCTCTAACTCTTTTTCAAAATGAGTTCTGTTCACAGTAACACCTCCTTTTAACCAAATCTTCCTGTTATATAATCCTCTGTTCTCTTATCACGTGGATTATAGAAGATATCTTCTGTTTTTCCTGTTTCTATTATTTCACCGTTTAAGAAAAATGATGTTGAGTCAGATATTCTTCCTGCCTGTTGCATGTTGTGTGTTACTATGACAATAGTATATTTATTCTTTAATTGATCAATCAATTCTTCTATTTTCATAGTTGAAATAGGATCAAGTGCTGACGTCGGCTCATCCATCAATATAATCTCAGGCTCAATCGCTAGTGTCCTTGCAATACACAATCTCTGCTGCTGTCCGCCTGATAATCCTAATGCAGAATCATTTAATCTATCTTTTACTTCATCCCAAAGTGCTGCATCTTTTAAACTTTTTTCAACTATTTCGTTTAATATTTTTTTATTTTTTTGACCGTGTATTCGTGGACCATATGCAATATTATCATATATCGTCATAGGAAATGGATTAGGCTTCTGAAACACCATTCCTACACGCTTCCTAAGCTCTATAGCATCTACATCCTTATATATGTTTTGATTGTCAATCATAACAGTTCCTTTTATTGTAACACCATCTATAAGGTCATTCATCCTGTTTAAAGTCCTTAAAAACGTAGATTTTCCACAACCTGATGGACCAATAAGCGCCATTACGCTGTTTTCTTCAACATCTATATTTACCTTCTTAAGAGCTTGCATTTGCCCATAATATAAATCAAGATCCCTTACTTCAATCTTTTTCATGAATAAGGTTTCCCCTTTCTTTTTATGAATTATATCACATTATTTTCCGCCTGTCATTTTTCTATATAAAGTATTTCCAAGCCAACGTGCTAAAATATTAAAAAGAAGAACTATTATAAGAAGAACGGCTGCAGAGCCATCGGCAATCTGTCTAGCATCTGGTGCAAGCCCTTCACTATTTACCTTCCAAATGTACACAGCCAAAGTTTCAGCTGCTCTGAAAGGATAAAACGGAGATGCAGGATTTGCAGGGTTTAAAACATTAAAATTAAGCGGCGGAGTACTCATGCCTGCTGTGTACAAAAGGGCTGCAGCTTCGCCAAAAATTCTGCCAGAAGTTAGTATTATGCCTGTTATAAGCCCTGGCAAAGCAGATGGAATTAATACTCGCACTATCGTCTGCCATTTAGTAGAGCCTAATGCAAAGCTGGCTTCTTTCAATGATGATGAAACACTCCTTATTGAATCTTCGCTGACACGGGCCATTACAGGTAAATTCAAAACTGTCAATGCTAAAGCACCAGATATCAATGAATATCCCCAATGAAGCATATTTACAAAAATTAAAAGTCCAAAAAGACCTACTACAATTGATGGCAGTGACGATAAAGTTTCCGTTGACAATCTTATTAGCTCTGTTATCTTGCCAGGCCTGGCATACTCTGCCATATACAGTCCAGCTCCAATACCTATTGGAACTGAAATAATCAATGTAATAACTAAAAGCAGCAGTGAATTAAATATCTGCGGTGCTATACCTCCACCTTTTTCCATGAATTTTGGAGGTGTCAATATAAAATGCAAGTTTAGTTCGCTTCTGCCTTGATACAAAATATAACCTATTAGAGCTACCAAAAACAATACAATTAATACAGCAACTAAGTAAAAATAAATCGTCGCTAATTTATCATAAAATTTTGATTTCATTTATACATACTCCTCCTACCAACAAGCCTTATTATTAAAATAAATCCAAAAGATATAAGGAGTAACAGCAAAGCTAATGACCACAGTGCATTGTTCCACGTTGAACCAGTAACTGTGTTAGCCATATCCATTGTGATAATAGATGTAATCGTCGACATAGGCTGCAGGAACGAAAAAGGAAGTGAAGGGCTATTTCCAATAACCATCTGAACTGCTAAAGCCTCACCAAAAGCGCGAGCTAGTCCTAATACTACTGCTGTTAGTATGCCAGGTTTAGCAGCAGGTAATACAACTTTTCGTATTGTCTGCCACCTAGTTGCACCAAGTGCATATGAAGCTTCTCTAATTTCCCATGGCAATGATTTTATGGCATCAGTGCTAACACTTGTTATTGTTGGCAGTACCATTATCGTAAGCACTAATATGCCGGCTAACATGCTGAACCCTAACCCGCCAAAGTATTTGCTTATAAAAGGAACTAAAACAGTAAGTCCTATCCACCCGTAGACGACGGATGGAATGCCTACAAATATCTCCATCGCTGGCTGTAATAAATTTCTCCCAAATTTTTTCGCTATTTCTACCATAAAAATTGCAGCAGATATACTGAGAGGTGTACTTATCAATATTGCGAAAACAGAGACAAAAACAGATCCCAGTATAAATTGCAAAGAACCTATAGCTGGACCTCCTTGATCATTTGGTCTATCAGGCTTCCAAAGTGTACCAAACAAAAATTCTTTAATCGAACGCTTATCTATTATAAACGTAGACAAGCCTTTCGTAGCAACAAAGTAAAAAATCGATACAGTTATAACTATCAATAAAAAAGCACAAATAAAAGCATACGTTCTACCAATCATGTCAAATACTTTTCGTCTTTTGTCATAGTTTTCAGACATTTTTTACCTCCTACTATAAATTTTCGACAATACTCTAATTATAGTAGCAAAATAAAAAAAAATATTCATTAAGGTAATGTAAAATTTATGTTAATTTTATGTTAAATTTTTAAAACTCAAATTTTAAAATCTTTGACTGCACTATTTAGCATTTCGGCATAGCCTATTAAATCTTTTGTAGCTTTTTCAAGTTTAACCATCATGCCATACTCCTCATCGATGTTTTTTTCAACATCGCTAGTGCTTTGGTTAAAACCTGCCGATATTTCTTTTACTATTAATGCCTCCGACATTATTTTGTCAATATATTCCATGACTTTTTTGATTTGCCCTTCCAATCCAAATATATTTTCTCTAGTCGTTTCTATATTTCGATAAATATCTTTAAAATTGCCTTCAGCTTTTTCACTTATCAATAATCCCTTGGTAATCGCATCCCTTTCTCTCTCTATACGTAAATTAGCACCATTTATTTCATTTAGTATTTCAGACAAAATACCTGATGCTTCTGTGATTGCATTTTCAGAATCCTCAGACAGTTTCCTTATTTCAGTGGCTACTACGCTAAAACCTCTTCCATATTCTTTAGCTTTTGCAGCCTCAATCGCTGCATTTAAAGAAAGAAGATGTGTCTGCTTTGATATGTTCCTAATAATATCTACAATGTCGTTTATTTTTTTTGAATTAGCTACCAATCTTTTAAACAATTCATATGTATCCTCAACGCTTAGGCTAATTGCTTTCATATTTTCAGCAACATCCTCAATTGCATTTAGACCCATCAAAGCAGTTTCATTCATCGCTTTTGCAGAATCTACTGTCTTATCCACATTTGTTATCATCGAATTAGCCACAGATTCTATCTCAAGGATATTATTTGTCGTATTTTCAATTGCGGCTTTTTGCTTTTCAGAACCTGATGATATCTCTTTTATGCTCTCAAATATCTCTTTCGTCTTATCTATAGAAATTTCAGAAACATCTTTAAAATCCTCAGCATGTGTATTCAACCCTTCAATTATCTTATAGATCTTTATAACTGTATCTCTTAAATTTGAAACCATATGATTCACGCTATTTGAAATATCAATTATTTCAAGACTACCTGACTTAATATCAGATACTGTTCTCAGATCACCTGTTGAGATTTTGCTGAAAACTCTTTGCAATCTTATCAGAGGTTCTGTAATACCTTTAGTACCTATCATTGACAATAAAAATGCAAGAATTAAAGATAAGATACCTATTAAAATTGTTACATATTTGATTTCGGCTACAGGTTTTAAATAAGCATTTTCACTGACTATAATAACGTAAAGCCAGTCTTTTTCAATGATATATCTATAGCTGATTAATACACTATTATTGTTCAATTTAGTGTGGATTAAACCATTATTGTTTTTAAACATTTTTGTAATTTCAGACTTATCAATTATACTGCTTTTTTCTTTTTTTAAACTCCCATCTTGCCATCTTATGGAATTAAATTGCTTATCAAAAATAAAAATCTGCGGTTTAAGGCCTCTAATATCATAATCAGCTTTTTCGCTTTCAATTACATACTGAAGTTTAGCTCCAAATTCACTTGAATTATATGCTCCTTCGAGAAGTGAAATCTGATTTATCATTGTTTTAGTAGAACTTGACAAGCTGTGCTCTATATCATTGACTATGTAATTTTTAGTAATTGTATATGTAGTACATCCGACAATCGTTATTGATATTAATATGAGGACAGAAAAAAGGAGTATCATTTTTGTTTTTATTCTAAGATTAGATATACTTATCTTTTTCATGTGTTTCTCTCCTAAATATAAGAGCTAGTATAAATACCAGCTCTTATCAAATATTCTTATTCTTTTGTATTTTATTTTAAAGTTACTTTCATGTCATTTATGTTTATAAATCCAAGTTTCTCTGCAGGTCCTTTTTGGACTTCGTCAGACATCATAAAGTCTAAGAATGCTTTAACAACACCAGTGGGCTCACCTTTAGTATACATGTGCTCATACGATGCTATTGGATATTTGCCATTTATGACATTTTCCTTTGTGGGCTCGACACCATTGTATTTTAATGCTTTTACAGAATCATCAACATATGAGAATGCAAGATAACTTATTGCACCTTTCTTTTCAGCAACCGTCTTTCTAACAGTACCTGATGCATCTTCTGTCAATGCTAATCCTTGTACCTCATCTTGACCGCCTAATACGATTTTCTTAAAAGTTGCCCTCGTTCCAGAACTTGTAGGCCTATTAATTACTACTATCGGTTCGTCTTGTCCGCCTACATCTTTCCAATTTTTTATTTTTCCTGTGAATATATCAACTAATTGCTGCTGTGTCAGATTATCTACAGTCACATCTTTATTGACTACGACAGCAAAACCAACGACTGCCACCTTGTGATCAACTAATGACTTAGCATCGATACCTGATTTTTCTTCTGCAAATATATCTGAATTACCTATATCTGCTGCACCTTGTGATACTTGTGTTAAACCTGTACCACTACCGCCGCCTTGGACATTGATAGTGGCATTAGGATATTTTTGGTGAAATAATGTTGCTGCTTGTTCTACCAAAGGCTGTAAAGCCGTAGAACCAACCGCTGTTGCAGAACCAGAAATATCCTGACTACCATTTGATTGATTTGCTGTATTATTTCCTGCATTGTTAGAATTTGAACCGCACGCAGAAAAAACAAACACACTGACAATCATCAATACAGCTAACAAAACTTTGACCGCTTTACTTTTTAACATAAAAGCACCTCCAAAATTTTTCTTTCAGGTATATTGTAACAACCCATTGTAAAGTCATTATTAAGTCTATGTTAAAATCATGTTAAATTGTAAACTATTTTTGCTCCTTTGGTAAAACAATAGTGAATTTTGTACCTTTTCCAATCTCGCTTTCCACTGAAATAGATCCTTTCATTGATTCAACTATATGCTTTACTATTGCAAGTCCAAGACCAGTACCACCTAATTTTCTTGACCTTCCTTTATCAACACGGTAAAACCTCTCAAACAGTCTAGGAATATTCTCCTTTGAGATGCCTATTCCGCTGTCTTTAACTTCTATTAACACATTGTCTTTTCTGTCAATTGTCGTAACTTTTACGTATCCGCCTTCTGGAGTATATTTTATCCCATTATCGACGAGATTAATTATCATCTGCCTTAGCCTGTCTTTACTCGTTTTTATGACCACACCTTTGCAGTTTAAATCTTTTACAAGCTTTATGCTTTTATCATTTGCAGTTTTTTCCATAATGTAAAAAATTTCATTCACTTCGTCATCAATGGCAATGTCTTCTTTTACAAATCCATCTTTTAAATTTTCTATTTCTGACAATGTCAATATATCATTTATAAGTCTCGTCAGTCTCTCAGCTTCAAACTCAATAATTTCAAGAAACCTATCCCTCTCTTCTACGTTGTCGATGGCTCCTTCTCTTAAAGTTTCTATAAATCCTCTTATAGATGTAAGAGGTGTCCTAAGCTCATGTGAGACATTTGCGACAAAATCACTTCTGATTTTTTCAAGTTTTCTAACCTCTGTTATGTCATTTATTATTACAACAAATCCTAACTTTTTATGTGTGACTTGGTGAACGATAGGACTAGAATATATTTTGAGATATTTATTAAATGTGTTAATCTCTAAATTATCTATGTTGTATCCTTTATCCTTTATGATTTTTTCCAAAATATCATGAAATTTTGTATTTCTTACAACGTCTAATATGTGCTTTCCAACAACAGAACTTTCCTTTATATTCAATATTGCTCTTGCTGAATCATTTATTAATAAAATTTTTTCATTTTCATCAAAGGCTATAACACCATTTATAAGGCTTTTCAAAATAGCTTCAAGTTTTGCATTCCTATCGTACAGCTCATCGATGGTCTCTTGAAGCTTGTCCGACATAATGTTTATTGCTGAAGATAACTGACCAATCTCATCGATTGACTTGATTTCCATCCTGTGCTCATAGTTGCCCTTTGTTATCTCTTTAGCAACATCTGTTATCTCATTTATAGGCTGTACAATGCCCTTTATAAACCTATATCCAAAAAAATTGCTGACAATAAGTCCTAAAATTATTCCACACCAAAACCTTAAGGTTGTTATTTTTTCAATAAAAAAAAACGATGTAACCAAAATACCAAGAAAACTTATTATGAAATAGCTATAATAAAGTTTTTTAAGCATTGCCTTCACCTGTATCTTTTAATTTGTAGCCTATACCTCTAACAGTTTCGATGTACACAGGCAACTTATCATCATCTTCTATTTTCTTTCTTAAATGTCTTATATGGACATCCACCGTTCTTGTTTCACCAGCATATTCATATCCCCAAACCTTGTCCAATAAATAATCACGCGTTAAAACTTTCCCTCTATTTTTCGATAAAAGTTTAAGCAGTTCAAACTCCTTCAAAGTAAGGTCAAGAATTTCGTTACCTTTATATACTATGTGTTTTTCTGTGTCTATAGTAATGTCTCCGAATTTAATTATCTCATTATCTTCTGTTTCACTTTTTGATCTTCTTAAAACAACTTTTATCCTAGCCAGCAATTCTCTTATGCTAAATGGTTTTGTAATGTAATCATCTGCTCCCAGCTCTAAGCCCAGTATTTTATCAAATTCTTCACTTTTTGCGGTTAACATTATAATCGGAATATTTTTAAGATGTTCATCAGATTTTATCTTTTTACAGATATCGATGCCATCTATATCCGGAAGCATTAAATCTAAAAGAACCAGATCAGGACTTAGTTCTCTGCATTTTTCAAGTCCTTCTTTGCCGTTATCAGTAAGTATTACATTATATCCTTGTGCCTCTAGATTGTACCTTAAAAGTTCTAGAATATGTGCTTCATCTTCGATTACAAGAATTGTATGTGCCAAAATTGCACCTCCTAAGTACAAAACATGTACAATAATAAAAGGCTATTTCCTCTCTTCGTTATCATTTAGCAATTTTTTCAGCTCATCCATGAATGTATTAATATCTTTAAATTGTCTATAGACTGATGCAAACCTGACATATGCCACTTCATCAACATTCTTTAGCTTTTCCATTACCATCTCCCCAATTTGAGCCGAAGTGATTTCCTTTTCATAAGAATTATAAATATCTCTTTCAATTTCATCCGCCAAATCTTCTAATTTTTTGATTGGAACAGGTCTTTTTTCACATGCCTTTATCATACCTTTTAAAATTTTATCTCTATCATAAGCTTCTCTGCTTAAATCTTTTTTTATAACTAAAATCGGAACTTGCTCAACTTTCTCATAGGTTGTAAATCTTTTACCGCACTTTATGCATTCTCTTCTTCTCCTTATAGATGCAGAATCATCTGTAGGGCGAGAATCAATAACTTTTGAATCCAAATAACCGCAAAAAGGACATTTCAAATATAATCATTCCTTTCGTCATAACCGTTCAAAAAACTTTTTATATCGACATTTGCTAATAAAATTATAATAAAATTGATGTAAATAGTCAAACTTGTGTTACATTTTCATCAATACTAACTAATATCACATCTTCTCCAATTTTTTTTACAGATTTCCATGGTATGTATATGTCAATGTCTTTTACGAACAGTCTAAATCCTTTGCTTTCGCCAGGCAGTATAAATCCTTCAACTTTTCCCTCTTCCAAGTTAACTTCTACGTCAATGATATTGCCAAGTCTTTTACCAGTATTAATATCAATTACATCCTTATCTCTTAAATCTGATGTCTTAAACATATAGATCCCCCCTCAATTTATTTTGCATTATTATAATATATATGTGTTTATTTTTATTAAATTACAATGGAAAAAACTTGCCATAAGGCAAGTCATATATATTTTCTCATATGTGTCAATGCTGATTTTTCAAGTCTTGATACTTGTGCTTGTGAAATACCGATTTCTTTTGCGACTTCCATCTGAGTTTTTCCTTCAAAAAATCGCATTGTTAAAATCATTTTTTCACGGTCATTTAATTTCTTTATTGCTTCCTTCAGTGCTATTTGTTCTAGCCACACTTCGTCTACATTTTTATCATCGCCGATTTGGTCCATTACGTATATTGCGTCACCACCATCGTGATATATTGGCTCAAATAGTGAAACAGGATCCTGTATTGCATCAAGAGCAAATACAACTTCTTCTCTAGGTATATTAAGTTCTTTCGCTATATCACCTACTGTTGGTTCTTTAGAATTTTCGTTAACCAGCTTATCTCTAATCTGTAATGCTTTATATGCTACATCCCTTAATGATCTGCTAACCCTTATTGAATTATTGTCTCTTAAATATCGCCTTATTTCACCAATAATCATTGGTACTGCATATGTTGAGAATTTTACATTTTGATTAAGGTCAAAATTATCAATAGCCTTAATCAAACCTATACAACCAACTTGAAACAAGTCATCTACATATTCTCCACGATTATTAAATCTTTGAATAACGCTTAATACAAGTCTTAAATTCCCATTTATAAATTCTTCTCTAGCATTTTTATCGCCATTTTTCATTCTTATTAACAGTTCTTTTTGCTTTGCACCTTTTAATACAGGTAATTTCGAAGTATTTACTCCGCAGATTTCTACTTTGTTGTTCATATGCCCATCCTCCAAATGTATTGGTTAATTTTAAGTATTACCTGCAGAGCAAATTTTATTCAATATTAAACAAGTCTGTTGATTTCTTTTTTTAACCTTTTTAAAATCCTTTTTTCAAGACGTGAGATATACGATTGAGATATACCGAGCATATCGGCAACTTCTTTCTGCGTCATTTCTACTCCACCACCAAGGCCAAATCTTAAACCTATTATCTTTTTTTCCCTTTCTGAAAGCTTCTTTAGTGCTGCCTTCAACAATTGTTTATCCACTTCATCTTCTATCATTTTATATACTACTTCATTATCTGTTCCTAGTATATCTGAAAGAAGAAGTTCATTGCCATCCCAATCGATATTTAATGGCTCATCAAATGAAACTTCCATTCTCGTCTTGCTATTCCTCCTAAGATACATTAGTATTTCATTTTCAATACACCTAGATGCGTAAGTGGCAAGTTTTATCTTTTTATGAGGATTAAAAGTATTTATTGCTTTAATAAGTCCAATTGTCCCAATTGATATCAAATCTTCTATGCCTACACCAGTATTTTCAAACTTTTTAGCAATGTATACAACCAATCTCAAATTTCTTTCAATAAGCATTGTTTTTGCAGCATTATCTCCCGATTCCATTTTTTCTATTAAAAACATTTCTTCTTCTGTCGAAAGCGGTGGAGGCAACGCCTCACTGCCACCAACATAAAAAATTGATTCTCTTATTTTTAGCTTTGTCAATATTTTTATTACAGCTAGCTGTACAGTTATTTTTATCTTAGTTCTAAGTTTCACTTAATATCCCTCCATTAAATTAGTAATTCAGAACCAATAAGTGCTTCATAATCACCTGTCGTATTTAGCCTTTTTAAATAAATTCCTATAATCACATTTTTAAAAGATTTTTTGTTATCATCAATTATCAGATTATCAGGTATAAATCCTACCATCATGCCACTATCAGTTCCAATTGAATTGTATGGCACTAATCTAAATCTTTTAAGCCATCTGTCGTCATCTACAACTTTTGGTATTTCAAAAATATCGTTTATATTTCCTCTATCAAATAAGTTTTTTACTCCCTCTGGTAGTAAATCTTTTAATGCGTTGTACTCAACTATCACAACTGGATAATTTGACAGAGGATCGTGCAATGTGTTGCCAGTATCTAAAATTGCTTTTACATCCTTTTTTATATTGTTTATGTTAATTTGAATAACATGAATAATATCGCTTTCTAAATTCTTTTTTGAGATATGCCCCCATCCAATATAAATTAACAAAATGGATATGAATAGTGCTCCAATTATGATTTGCTTTAAGTCAAAATTGACAAGATATATTAGTGCAAATGCTGCTCCTCCAACAATAAATGAAATCAGATAAAAAATACTCATAATCTTTATGAACTCGTACAACTTTTTATAACCAAAAGTGATTATAATCATTAAAATCGATATTATTATTTTAAAAGGAAGTGAATAAATTATATTAGGTAAAGAAAAAAATATCAAAATAACGTATAATGCCCCTAACAAAGATGAAAAAAATAAATGAATATTTCTGACTTCCGATTTTGAAAATCTCTTTGTAAGATATAAAATAATGTAATTTATAATTAAGTTTTCAAGAAAAACAACATCAACGTACATGTAGACCAGCTCCAATTGACATTATAAACCATCTAAATTATATATATTCAAATAATAACCCTTTATTCTTATTATAATAAAAAATTATCGATAAAAATGTTACAATTTGGCATCTGTTATCTACGTTGATGTATATTTTTTTATTGAATTTTAACATTTAATGTTATATATTGTAATTGTCTAGACATAAAAAAACACCTTAATCTGTAGTCAATTAAGGTGTATATCTTTTTATTTTTTCCCTCTTCTTAAAAATGTAGGTATATCAAGGTCATCATTGTCAAACTTAATAGCCTCATTTATCTCTTTTACCTCATTTTGCTGTTTAATTTCTTTTTCGATTTTAGGCTTCTTTTCTGCTTCAAATTTCTTTTCAAATCCTGTTGCAATTACAGTAATTCTAATCTGATCTTCTAAACTCTCATCGATTACTGCACCAAATATTATGTTTGCATCAGGATCAGCAGTTTCGTATATGTAGTTTGCAGCTTCATTTACTTCAAATATGCTAAGATTAGATCCACCTGCAATATTTAATAATATTCCCCTTGCACCTTCAATAGACGTCTCTAAGAGAGGGCTTTGAACTGCTTGCTTTGCAGCTTCGGTAGCTTTATTTTCACCAGACGCTATGCCAATTCCCATATGGGCAAGGCCCGTCTCCATCATTATTGTTTTAACATCTGCAAAATCCACATTTACAAGTCCAGGTACAGCAATCAAATCTGAAATGCCTTGGACACCTTGTCTTAACACATCGTCCGCTATTTTAAATGCATCTAACATAGAAGTCTTTTTCTCGGCTACTTGCAAAAGCCTGTCATTTGGTATCGTAACAAGTGCATCTACATGTTTTTTAAGCTCGCCGATTCCCATTTCCGCATGTGCCATTCTTTTTCTGCCTTCAAATGTAAATGGTTTTGTAACTACCCCAACAGTCAGTATCCCCAATTCTTTCGTTATTTCAGCAACTACAGGGGCAGCACCTGTCCCTGTCCCACCACCCATGCCGGCGGTTATAAAAACCATATCTGCACCACTTATAATCTTTTCTATCTCGTCTTTTGTCTCTTCTGCTGCTTTTTTACCAATTTCAGGGTTTGCACCTGCGCCAAGTCCTTTAGTCAGTTTATCACCTATCTGAATCTTTGTCTCTGCTTTTGACATGTAAAGTGCCTGTTTATCCGTATTGATTGCTATAAATTCGACACCTTTAAGCCCTGCCTCAATCATCCTGTTTACAGCATTTCCACCACCGCCACCAACGCCAATTACTTTGATATTTGCAAATTGCTCCATATCTGTTTCAATGCCTATCATATTAGACCCTCCTCATATCCAAAAATCATTAAACCATTCTTTTATTCTTAGGAATACTCCATTTTTCTTTTTGTTTTTTTCTTTTGGCGTCTCACCTTGTTTTTTATATAAATACTTCCGATTTGCATAGACATATTTTACAATTCCAACTGATGCAGAATAAATTGGTGTAGATACTCCGATTGCATTTGGCAAACCTAATCTTACATTTTTCCCTAAAATACTTTCTGCTAAATCTAAACTACCTTTTATAAAAGTTATTCCCCCTCCTGTTATTACAATATTTGTCGACACAAGGTCAATAACGTTAGAACTTTTCATTTCCTCATATACCATAGTCAATATTTCGCTTACCCTTGCTTCTATAATATCTATTATATCATTTAATCTAGTATCTTGAGAACTGTGATTTGCAATATTTGCTATTTTTACTGTTTCATCATTGTTTTCTAATTTCACGACAGAGCCGTATTTCTTCTTTATAATTTCGGCTTCTTCAAAAGAAATCTTTAACCCTATTGACAAGTCATTTGTTATATGATTTCCTCCAACAGGTATCATACCAGTATATACCAAATTACCTGATTTAAATACAGCTATATCAGTTACTCCTGCGCCTATATCAATCAATGCAGCACCAAGCTCTTTTTCGTCTTTCGTCATTATGGCCTCTGCAGTTGCCAGTGGCTCTACAATTATGCCAGACATATTGTATCCTGCTTTTTTAACACACTTTTCCATATTCTGAACAGCAGTCAAGCTTCCTGTTACAATGGCTGCATCGACTTCCAGTCTAATTCCCGCCATACCTACAGGATCTTTTATTTCACCATAACCATCTACTATGTACTCAATAGGAATAAGCTCTATTATCTGCTTATCAGATGGTAAAGCCATTATCTTAGCTGCTTGTAAAACTCTTTCCACATCTTGATTTGTTATCTCTTTGTCATCTCTAGTTACGGCAACAAGACCCTTGTTTCTGTATATTTCAGTAAGTCCACCAGGTATTTTTATATACACAGATGTAACTTTTTGATTAGCCATTCTTTCAGCCTGCTCGATCGATTTTTTGATGGAAAATGCAGTTGTCTCAATATCAACAACAACTCCTTTTTTCATCCCATTACATGGATACATGCCAATGCCGATTATCCTAAGCTCACCATTTTTATCACATTGTCCAATGATAGTACATACCTTTGATGTCCCGATATCAATCCCTGTTATGATTTCATTCAATTAATTCTCCTCCCCTCGGAGCTTATTTTTTTGAAATGTTATTCAAAATATATCTCCTTATGTACGCAAAATTGGTAAATAACCTGCTACCAAAAGCAAATATAGCAGCTAAATAAATTGGTACACCTAATACATCGCCTATATATGCCAAAACTGCTGCTAATATCGCATTTCCAAAAAAACCTGATATAAAAATTGCGTTATCAAATTTATTTTCAAGGCTGGCTCGAATTCCTCCAAACACAGAATCCAGCGCAGCTAATATAGCAACAGAAAGATACGATGTATAAGCAGGAGGTAAGTTGATGGGCAGGAAAAATCCAATAGCAAGTCCTAAAGCTAAACTTAAAACTATGATGAGTGCCATTAATTATTCCCTCCTTCGTAAGGTTTCGCATATTTATACGTCAAAACCCCATCATACTTTTTCACTAACAATTTATCAGACCTTTTTATGCTAACTTGAATTCCCCAGTTCAACAATGTATCAACAATACCACCTTTTAGTTTCAATGCAGCCTCAAGTGTATCTGGATTTCCAATAGCTTTTACAACATATGGAGCAGTAAATCTGGCTGAATTTATATTCATAGTAGTTCCAATCATCCTAATTTCTGACGTTGCGACTAACCTCTGATCATTAATAGATATAGCTTCAGCTCCTGCAGCCCTCAGTTCATTTACTATATTCAGCAAATCTTCATCATGAACTAGAAAAGAATTTTGATCATCGCCTGGCTGCAGCTGTTTATCACTATCATTTATAGTAACTATAACTCCTGGACCTTCAACATCAGATAATCCGGCTAGTTCTTTATATTTGTCAAGGTCATCCTTAAGTGATTTTGTAACTGTGCTAGTTTTTGCCGCAGAATTTTCATAACTTGATATCTTAGATTCTAAATCATTTATCTGGTTTTTTAATTCATCCCTTTCCTTTTGGACCTGCTTTAATTTATTCGTAAGTTCCTCGGCTCTCTGTACAGTGAGATTATCACTATTTTTTACATTTTTAAATTGTGTTGATATCATTATTCCAAGAACAATACATACAAAAGCAATAGAAATAAAAAAGTTCTTTTTCACAGCATTTCCTCCATTTCCTATGGCATATAAACTGGGTTTCCATCGCTAACTATAAGAACATTTCCACTGTAATAGCCTTTTTTTCCCAAGTCATCTAGTATTTTTTCAGAAAACTTTATATAATAGCTGAGATCGTCGACATTTTCTAATACTATATTTATTCCTGATTTCGTCTCCAATGTTATCTTTGAGCCATTGACAGTGATAGCCTTGTATATATTTTTATTATATATTAACGGCAAAAGTTTTGCTATATCCTTATTATTACTTATCTTGCTAATATTACTACCTATTTCAAATTTTTCTATATCAATACCTTTTATCAAAGGAAGTTTATCATTATAATCTCCCAGATCTACTGCCACACAATCTGTATCAATATACAAATACTTGTTTTTGTAGTTTAACTGTGCAACTACCTTTCGTTCATCAATTTTTATTTCCACTTTTGATGGATACAATATATTAACCGATACATCTTTTACATAAGGGTCTTTCATAATAGATTTAATGACAATTGATTTATTAATTTTAAAAATATTGCTGCCTGTCTCAATACCTGACATTTTAATTATGTTATCTTTATCTATCGTTTTTGTCCCGTAGACATCTATTTTTTTTACATCAAATAAAGATGATTTAAAAGCTATAATATATAATATAATTGCAATTATGAGTAAAATAAAAACCAAAATCCCAAATCTCTTTTTTATTCTGGACTGTCTTTTTTCCATCATACACATCGCCTCTATCATATGCTTGTACAAATTTTAAGGTGATGTAAAACAGCCACTGCTGTTTTACATAGTTCTCTCTATGCTAGCACCAAGATTTTTTAAGTTCTCACTAAAATCCTCATATCCCCTATCAATATGTTCTATGTCTTCTACAATTGTAGTTCCAACTGCACCCAATCCTGCTAAGACTAACGCTGCTCCACCTCTTAAATCCTTTGCTAAAACATTTGTCCCCGTCAACTTTTCGACACCTTTTACTACTGCAATACGACCATCCACTTTTATATCTGCTCCCATTCTTACCAGTTCCTCTGTGTACTTAAACCTATTGTCAAATATAGTCTCTGTAATTATTGATGTCCCATCTGCCGTCGACAAAAGAGAAACCATTTGTGCCTGTAAATCAGTTGGAAATCCAGGATATGGAAGAGTGATTATCATGTCAACAGCTTTTGCTCTTTCACACGGTTCTAACTTTATAAAGTCATTGCCGGATATTATCTTAAATCCGCATTCATTAAGCTTAGACAAAAGTGAGTCTATATGTCTTTTTACAACATTTGTGAGAACTAGTTCTCCTTTTGTGATAGCAGATGCAATAAGATACGTTCCAGCTACTATTCTATCGGGTATTATCGTATATTCGGTGTCATGTAATTCTTTAACACCATGTATAACAATTGTATTTGTACCTGCACCAGTAATCTTAGCACCCATAGAATTTAAAAAGTTTTGAAGATCCTCTATTTCTGGCTCTTTTGCCGCATTTCCTATAACAGTCGTCCCATCTGCCATAGACGCTGCCAGCATAATGTTCTCTGTAGCACCAACGCTGGGCAAATCCAAATGTATCTCACTGCCACTTATTGAAGAGCATTTACAGTTAATATAACCATATGATTCACCTATAGATATGCCTAGCTTTCTTAAGCTTTTTAAATGCAAATCAATCGGTCTATGTCCGATATCACATCCACCAGGAAAACTTATCTGGGCAATATTATTTCTTGCTACTAAAGCTCCCATCAAAAAAATTGATGACCTCATAGCTCTCATAAGCTTATCAGGGATGTGATAATCTATAACACCGCTGGAATCAACGATAATATCTGAGTTATTAAATTCCACAGTACAGCCTAAATGCCTCAATATTTCTATCATAGAATACACATCTTTCAATTTGGGACATGAATGTAAAACACTTACACCTTTATTCAATAATGTTGCAGCAAGTATCGGCAATACAGAATTCTTTGCACCGTTTATCCGTAATTCACCTTTTAATCTATTTCCTCCTTCAATTACATACTTCATCCCATTCTATCACCTCCTGTTAAGCTGCACACTTCATAATATGCATCCTAGCTACAGGAGGTTACAATAGCTTATTTTAAATCGTTAATTAGCCTGTATATTTCTTTTGTAGCATCAACTTTTGAAAGTTTTTTTGCATTTGATTTCATCCTTTCTAGCACAACTGAATCTTTTAAGATTGATGATATTTTATCATATAAAATATCTCCATTTAATTCTCTCTCAAGAATAACTAATGCAGCACCATTCTTTTCAAGGACTCTTGCATTATATTCTTGATGGTTATGTGTAACATTTGGGGAAGGTATCAAAATTGATGCTGTTGATGTTGCCAATAGCTCAGCAAGTGTTATAGCACCGGCTCTGCATACCATTATATCCGCAACTGCATACACATCACCCATATCATAACAATATGGAATTATCTTAATATTCTTTCCTATTTTTATATCGTAATCTTTAATCATTTTTGTTACAGTATCATATTGATTTTTTCCCGTTATCATAAGTATTTGAAAATCATCATCTGCACGCTTTATTAATTCAACCATATATTGGTTTATTTTAGCAGCACCTCTACTACCTCCAACTGAAACTACCACTTTTTTACCCTGCTCTAACTCAAATTTCTTAAGGGCTTGCACTTTATTAGCATTTAATATCTCCATCCTTATAGGATTTCCAGTTACATAAACATTGTCTCTATCTCGAAAATATTTTTTTGAATCATCAAAAGCAGTTGCAATAATGTCTACAAACCTTGAAAGTACCCTGTTTGTAAGCCCAGGAAAGGCATTTTGTTCGTGTATTAATGTTGGTATATGCTTAAGGGCTGCAATCATTACCACAGGTCCACAAACATATCCTCCTGTTCCAATTACAATATCTGGCTTATATTCATTGATTATCTTCTTTGCATCTATTAAGCCATCAAAAGCAATTTTAATCGTCCTTAAAGTGTCTAGTGATAATTTCCGTTTAAAGCCTTTCACTCTTATAGTTTTAAGCTCATATCCTGATTTCGGCACTAACTCTTTTTCAAGTCCTTTCTCCGTGCCAACAAATAATATTTCTGCGTCCTTTTCATTTCTTTTAATTTCATCTGCAATTGCTACTGCTGGATAAATATGTCCACCGGTGCCTCCGCCTGTCAGCAAATATCTCATTTTATCAGCTCCTATCCATGTTTGCATAACGTGAAATATTAAGCAATATGCCCATTGCTGCCATCATAAATACTGTCGATGTTCCACCATAGCTTATAAACGGCAGGGACACACCTGTAGCAGGCATTGATGAAGTGACAACTGCAACATTTATTAAAGTTTGAACTCCAATTACACTTATTATCCCAGTAGCAGTTAGACACCCAAAGACATCTGGCGCTTTTGCTGCAACCCTAAGCCCCCTTATTATGAGATACAAAAACAAAAGCAATATAGAAGCTGTTCCTATAAGCCCAAGTTCTTCTCCTATTATTGAAAAAATAAAATCATTTTGTGGCATAGGTAAATACATAAATTTCTGACGGCTTCGACCTAAACCAACTCCAAAAAGTCCTCCAGAACCTAACGCATACAACGACTGCACAATCTGATATCCATGCTCTTTTATGTCTTGCCACGGATTTAAAAATGTAAATACCCTCTGCCTAATATATTTTACAGTAGTCACCACAATTAATGCCGCAGAACCTCCAAGCCCAAACAGTGTCACCATAAAAGATAATTTTGCACCAGCTACAAACAAAATAATTAACGATATAATAAATATCGTTCCTGCCGTGCTAAAATTAGGTTGTTTCATTATTAGCAAAAAGAAAATTCCAGCGATGAAAAGTACCGGCAGCACTCCCTTTTTAAAACTTTTTGCATAACTTGGGTTTTTATCAAAATATTTTGCGAAAAATAATATTATCGCATATTTCGCGATTTCTGATGGTTGAAGTGTAAATCCACCTATTTCAATCCATCTTGTTGAGTTGTACCTTGTGCTTCCTACACCAGGCAGTAATATAACTATCAACAAAATTATCGACAATATTAATAAAACGCCAGACAATTTCTTCAAATTATGATAATCAAAATTCATCATAAAAGTCATGGCAAAAAAACCTATTATGGCCCATAGAAGTTGTCTTTTTAAAAAATAGAAAGAATCATGATACTGATAGTAAGCATTGGCAGAACTTGCGCTAAACACCATTACAACTCCTATAGAAACAAGGACTAAAACAGATATCAATATGTTGTAATCAACGGGATACTTCATATTCACTATAGTACTACCCCCTCAAAGAATTTACAGTATCCTTAAAGAGTTTACCTCTCTCCTCAAAGCTTTTGAACATATCCCAACTGGCACATGCAGGCGACAAGAGCACATTATCACCAGGCATAGACATATTATAAGCAGCATAAACGGCATCATCTAGACTATTGACGATAGTTATATCTTCTCTAGAAAAACCATTTTTAACAGCAGACTGATATATTAAATCTTTCGTTTCGCCAAGCAATATTAACTTGCGCACACACCCATTAAAAGATTTGGTAAACTCATCAAAGCTTACACCTTTGTCGTATCCACCAGCTATAAGAATGATAGGTCCTTTCATGGCTTCTATAGCTTTTATAGCTGCGTCTGGATTAGTACCCTTGGAATCATTGTAGTATTTGACACCATTTATGCTTCTTACAAATTCTATTCTGTGCTCAACACCTTTGAATGTTTTTAATGTTGTGTTTATGATATTCACATCAATGCCTGCTAAAAATGCCATCGTTGATGCAACCATTGCATTCTCCACATTGTGATTTCCAGGAATATATATGTCATCAATATCTATGATGGTATTCTTCACATCATTTATAGATATGACAATCTTTCCATCTTCAATGTAAGTCCCTTGATTTAAAACTTTAACACTGCTAAATGGAAACACCTTGCACTTTGCCTTCTTAAACAATGAAGACATGTTTTTGTCATCACAATTTAAAACAGTATATTCATTGAAACTTTGATTTTCAAAAATACGACCTTTTATGTTTACATAATTTTCAAGTGTTTTATGTCTATTAAGATGATCTGGGGTAATATTTATAATAGCACTGATTACAGGTTTAAACTCTTTTATAGTCTCCAATTGGAAACTGCTTATCTCAGCAACGATGACATCTTCTCTGTTAGCATTTACTGCTGCTTCGACAAGTGGATAACCTATATTTCCAGCCACATATGTCCTAACCCCAGAATTCTTAAAAATTTCCCCCAGCAGCGATGTGGTAGTTGTTTTTCCATTTGTTCCCGTAATAGCATATATAGGAGCTTTTGATAATCTATATGCAAACTCCACTTCACCTATTACTTCAATACCTTTTGATTTTGCTAGTGCAACTATCTCTGAATCAATTGGAATTCCAGGGCTTACAATCACTATTTCTGCACCATCTAAAAGTTCATCTGTAACATCTTTAAAACAAAATGTTATACCACTATCTTTAAATTCGCTTATATCGTCTTTAAGCTCTTCTTTTGATTTCGAATCATATACAAATATCTTTGCCCCAAACATTGATAAAACTTTGCACAATGATTTTCCACTTAGCCCAAACCCTGCTACAATTACTTTTTTACCTCTAAGATCCATTTTTTCCTCCTAAATCACTTATATTTTCTCAAAAATTTCTTTTATCATAAAAATCAACTGATGCCATAAAATGCTAGAAAAACAGCAACTAAAGTCACAATCCAAAATACAAATACAACCTTCGTCTCAGACCACCCAGAAAGCTCAAAATGATGATGAAGTGGGCTCATCTTGAACACTCTTTTCCCTGTAAGTCTAAAATATATAACTTGAATTATTACAGACAGAGCCTCAACAACATATATAATTCCAACAAGTATCAAAATCACTGGCAACTTTGTCAGTGTTGCAAGTGTAGCTACAGCTCCACCAATGGCAAGTGAACCCGTATCCCCCATGAATACTTCTGCAGGATATCTATTAAATTTCAAAAAGCCTAAAAGTGCACCTGTTATGGCAGCACCAAACACAGTTAATGATGTATTGTTCATAAAAAATCCTATCAATGTAAAAAAAGCAGTAACCATAAATGAAACACCAGTTGCAAGGCCATCTAATCCATCAGTCAAATTCACACTGTTGACAGTACCTACAGCCACAAACATTATAAACGGTATGTAATAATATCCTAAATTAATTTCTTTCTTTAGGAATGGAACTATTACATCTGTGCCTACTAAATCTTTAGAAAAGTAGGCAAGTATTATTGCCAGAGCAAATTGACCTAAAAGTTTCTGGCGAGCAGTAAGACCCAATGATCTTTTATAGCGGACTTTAATATAGTCATCCAAAAATCCAATCACACCATATCCAAGAGTAATTAGAATTGCCAACGCCATATACTTATCCCATTTTGAAAATATCAAATTCGCAATCAATAGGGAAATGATTATAATTATTCCGCCCATTGTAGGTGTCCCGGCTTTTTTAAGATGTGTCTTAGGGCCATCACTTCTTACACTCTGTCCAAATTTAAGCTTCGAAAGCCAAGGTATTACTATAGGTCCCAACAAGACACAAATTAAAAAAGATATTACTGTTGCAAATACCATCTTTTGAATCATTTATTAGCACTCTCCTGTAGAAATTTCACGATCTCCTCCATTTTCATTCCTCTAGATCCCTTTATTAAAAAAACATCATTATTTCTCTTAATTTTTTTTATCTTCTCGTAAGCTTCAACGTTGTTTTTGCAAATCATTACATTTTTTGCATCCATTCCGTTTTTTATTGCTCCTTCAGCTATTTTAGCTGCAAAATCTCCAACCGTTATAAGTACATCTATACCTTCATCTTTTACATGTTTTCCTACTTCTTCATGTGCTAAATCAGAGTAATCTCCAAGCTCTAACATGTTACCAAGAACAGCTATTTTCCTTCTGTCTTTGTACCCTTTCAAAACTGATAAAGCAGCCTTCATAGATGCTGGATTTGCATTGTATGCATCATTTATTACTTTTATTCCTGATACATCTAGGATATTTAACCTCATGGCACTTGGTTGAAACTCAGCTAGTGCTTTTCTCATATCTTCTTTATTGACACCAAATTTAATTCCTATACAAATTGCCGCTAAAGAATTGTATACATTGTGCTTTCCGGGCGCATTCAGTTCAATATCCATCATATATCCGTCAATTATGACTTTATACTTCACAGATTCTTCTTTATATTCTATGTCAAAAGCTTTTACATCTCCATTATCTATACCATACGTAATGTATTGAGGACCTTTTTTATTTGTTAATTTTGCAAGCATATCGTCATCTGCATTAAGTATAACTGTATAGCCCTCTTTAAAATCTTCCACCAGCTCAGACTTTGCTTTTAATATATTTTCACGAGAACCCAATTTTTCAATATGGGCAACACCGATATTTGTGTACACTGCAATATTAGGCTCGGCTATGTCTTTAAGTCGCCTAATTTCTCCAAAACCGCTCATTCCCATTTCAACGACAGCCATGTCATGGTCTTTATTTAACCTGAATATAGTCAGAGGCAATCCTATCTCATTATTAAAGTTCCCCTTCGTCTTTAAAACATTGTATTTCATAGATAAAACATCGTATATCATGTCTTTTGTAGTAGTTTTTCCGCTGCTTCCTGTAACAGCTATAAAAGGTATTTGAAATTTTTCACGATAATATTTTGCAATCTTGTGTAAAGCCTCTTTTGTATTATCAACAAATATTATTGGCTTATTGTACCTACCAACATTATTTACTGATTCTGTAAGTGAAGCAGAACCTATTTTAAGGGCATCTTCAACAAACATTTCACCATCAAAATTTTCACCTTTAAGGGGTATAAAAAGCTCGCCTTCTTTTATTGTCCTAGAGTCTGTACTTATACCACTTATAGTCGAATTTATGTCTCCTGATAGTAATTTCCCGCCTGTAGCATCAATTATTTCTTTTAAACTTAAAATCAACTTTTTTCATCTCCGTCTAATATCTCTTTTACTATCTCTCTTTCATCAAAATCTATAACACCATCTTTTAAAACTTGATACGTTTCATGCCCTTTACCTGCCAGAATAACAATGTCATTATCTTTTGCTATAGACAGAGCATATTTTATTGCTTCTTTTCTATTTTCAATAATCTTGTAAGGACATTTTGTATTTTTTATCCCTGCTTCAATTTCACTTATTATCTTCATAGGGTCTTCTGATCTTGGATTATCTGATGTTATGATGACAAAATCTGCATATCTCCCTGCGACTTCACCCATTTTTGGTCTTTTACCTTTATCTCTGTCGCCACCACAGCCAAATAATAATATCTTTCTTCCTGTATCGTACTCACCAAATGCTTTCATCAAATTTTCCAAACCATCAGGTGTATGAGCATAATCAATTACTACATTGTAGGGTGCATCTATGTCAAGAACCTCAAATCTGCCTTTTATTTTAACATCTTTCAACGCCATTTTTACAGACTGAAGTGGTATGCCAAGAATAAATGCCACAGAAATGGCCGCCAGCGAATTGTACACGCTAAATAAACCGGGAATTTTTAAAGCTATATCGCTTTTTATATCTTCTATTTGAACAGTATATTTAGCACCTTTAATGTCATTTTTTATGTCTTTTGCCATTATGTAAGCATAATCTTTTATACCATATGTTACAACTTTAGCATTAGAGTTTTCTATTATTAGTGAAGAATAATCATCATCAATATTGATTACACACGCTATCTTTGCCATTCTAAAAAGTTTTGCTTTTGCATTGGCATAGTCGTCCATTGTCTTATGAAAGTCTAAATGGTCTTGTGTCAAGTTTGTAAAAACAGCAATGTCAAAATCGCACTCATCTACCCTGTTTAATGCCAATGAATGTGATGAAACTTCCATCACTACATACTTAACACCTTCATCTACCATCAGTCTGAGATACCTTTGCAAATCTAAAGATTCGGGGGTTGTTCGCTCTGTTGGATAAACTTTATCGCCTATCATATTTTGTATTGTACCTATTAAGCCTACCTTGTTGTTTTGGCTTTCTAGTATAGATTTTATCATGTATGTAACAGAAGTCTTACCATTTGTACCTGTTACACCTATCAAAAAAAGCTGCTTTGATGGATCACCATAATAATTAGATGCAATCTTTGCTAATGACTTCCTAGTATTTTCAACTTTTATCAGCGTAATATCTTTATCAATGCTGATTTCGCCATCTACCAGGACAGCTACTGCCCCTCTTTCAATAGCATCACCTATGTAATCTGCGCCATCAGATTTAAATCCTTTGATTGCTACAAACATTGAACCATCTTTTGAATTTCTTGAATCGTAACATATACCCCTTATGTCCACATCGACGTTGCCTTTTACAATTGTATATTCAATATCTTTCAATATATCTGCAAGTCTCATAATAGGCCTCCTATTCCATTATATACATTAATAGTATAGCACAATTATGCAGTTTGCATATATTAAAAACTGCATATTGTGCTTGAATTAATTTTCCAGTGGCCTAAAGTCAACTTCAACTGTTGTTCCTTTATCAACTTTCTCGCCTTTTTCTGGTTTTTGATTTACAGCAATGCCGGTACCATTGATTTTTATCTTAAGACCTAGGGAGCTTAAAATTGTGCTGGCTTCTGTGATAGTCTTCCCCTTTAAATCAGGCACTTCTACTTTTCCAGTATTATTGTATTCATTTAGAAGCAGGACAACTGTGGAATCTTCTTCTACCATCGCACCAGGCTTTGGCATCTGATCGATCACAGTGTTGCCTGTTCCGTCAATGGAAAACTGCAGTTTCTCTTTTAATAATGAATTTTGCGCCTCATACAAACTTAAATTTCTTACATCTGGCACTTTAACAAGAGGTTTTACTTCAATCCCTTTTGGTTTTACATTTAAATACGTCAAAGTGTCGTACAATATACTTTTTACTACAGGTCCTGCCAATGCACTTCCAAAGTGAGTTTCGGCGTTAGGCTCGTCAATTACGACTAATGCTATAACCTTTGGATCTTCAGCAGGAGCAAATCCTATGTATGATGCTACATATTTACCTGGCGTGTATTTTTCTGTTGTTCCTGTTTTTCCTCCTACATCATACCCCTCTATATATCCTGCCTTTCCTGTCCCTTCAGATACAACGCTTTTAAGTATTTCTCTCATTGTAGCTGAAGTCTTTTCAGATATTACTTGCCTTACTACTGTAGGCTTAAATTCTTTTATAGTCTTGCCATCAGAATCCACTATTGCTTTAACAATATGTGGCTCCATTAGCTTTCCACCATTTACTATTGCAGAAACAGCTCTTATCATCTGAAGTGGCGTAACTGCAATTCCCTGCCCAAATGAGTTTGTGGCAAGCTCTACAGGGCCTACATCTTTCTCTTTCATAACAAGTCCCGGTGCTTCACCAGGCAATGTTAAACCTGTGGTTTCGCCAAATCCAAACGCATGTATGTATTTGTATAATTTATCAACTCCAAGCCTTTGAGCTATCGTGGCAAAGACTACGTTGCAGGAGTTTTGAACACCTTGTACAAATGTTTCACTGTAATGAGTTGCCCAACAATTAATCCTTTGTCCGGCCACCATGATATATCCGGGATCGTAAAATTGCTCATTTAATCCAACAACTCCTTCTTCCAATGCTGCAGACGCCGTAACTGTCTTAAAAACAGATCCAGGTTCATATGCATCAGATATTGCTTTATTTCTCCAATTTTTAAACCATTCTTCTTGAGATCCAGCAAAAGGATTATTTGGATCGTAATCAGGTCTTGACGCCATTGCTAATATCTCACCAGTCTTTGGATTCATCACAACTGCCACAGCACCTTTTGTCGGTTTTGTATGTGCGTACGCTTCATCAAGTGCTTTTTCTGTAAAATGCTGTATATTTGAATCAATCGTTAAAACTACATTGTAGCCATCTATCGGTGGAATATATTCTTCTTCTCCATTCCCCATTTTCTGCCCTAGTGCATCCACTGGAGATGAAATCCTGCCGGGTATCCCTCTTAAATAACTATCATATACAGACTCGATTCCATCCAGACCTTGATTATCTACACCTGTAAACCCAAGTATATGGGAAGCTAAATTTTTTTCTGGATAATATCTCTTTGTATCACCAGATATTATCACACACGATAAATTCAATTTTCTGATTTTATTTGCCGTATCATCGTCAATTCTTCTTGCAATCAATACCTCTTGTACATTTTTATTATTTATCTTCTTTAATATATCTTCTTTATTGATTTTTAAAATTTCTGCCAGTTTTCTGACAACTTCATCTTTTTGACTATCTTTTAATTCTTTTGGTATAATGCTGACTTTATTTGAGCTAGCACTCTCAGCAAGTGCTTTACTATTTCTGTCTAATATTAAACCTCGCTTAGGCGACACAGCAACATCCAATGTCCACTGGGGCACAGCTAATTTTTGAAATTCTTCACTCTTAACTATTTGTATCCAAAATAGCCTGATAATAAGAACAATGATAATAAAGATAGAAAAAAACAGCAAAAATAAAATTCTCTTTTTAGTCGAAATGCTTGGTGATATGTGAATCCCTCCTATCTCACCAGCAGTCCCAAAATCCTCCCAAAGAAAGTTTTATTTTTATTATTATCATCTGTTTTTTTCTGAGCAACTTCATTTGTTTTACCGATACTCATGTAGACTATTTGCCCCTTTTCAGGTACTACCATTCCCAGCTGATTTTTTGCAATATCTTCTATCCTCTGTAAATCCTTCATTGATGCAATTTTGACTTCTAACTGCTGGTTTAAATTTTCTATTTCGCTGACCTTCGCCTCCATTTTGCTAAGAGCGACAGACTTTTGATAAATTAAAGCATATCTAAACAATACGGTAAGGCTTAAAAAACCTATAAAAACTATTAACATGAGGTTTTTTAATTTTTTATTTTTCCTTGGTTTTTTTGATTTATTTTCTTCATAATACGGCTTTAGGTCATAGTCATAATTGCGTTTTTCTAATACCAATTTATTCTTCCCCCTTATACTTTAGAACAGCAGTTTTTCGGCAACTCTTAACTTTGCACTGCGTGATCTGGGATTAGTTTCAAGTTCTTCTTCATTTGGTGTTACAGGTTTTTTTGTAATAATCTTTATAACTGGTTTCTTACCACAGGTACATGGCAAGTTTTTAGGACATGTACAGGGATTTTCTAACTTTTTGTACGTATTTTTTACAATCCTGTCCTCCAATGAATGGAAAGTTATAATAGCAATTCTACCATTGGGATTCATGGCATCTATGAAATCATCTATTGCATTATCAAGTCCCTTTAGCTCATCATTTACTTCTATTCTTACGGCCTGAAAAGTTCTTTTTGCAGGATGGTGTCCTGTCCTTCTTTTTGATGCTGGAACAGCCTTTTTTATTATATCTACCAGTTGAAATGTTGTCTTAATAGACCTTTTCTTTCTTTCTTCAACAATAAACTTTGCAATTCTTTTAGCCCATTTTTCCTCTCCATAATCATACAATATTTTTGCAATATCATCTTCAGAATAGTTGTTGACAACATACTCAGCAGTAAGAGCACTTTCCTTATCCATTCTCATGTCAAGTGGTGCATCATGCATATAAGAAAAGCCTCTTTTTACCTCATCTAACTGATACGATGATACACCAAGGTCTAAAATAGCACCATCAATGCGTCCTATATCAATATTTTTTAAAATATTTTTTATATTTTTATAATTGTCATGAACATAGGTAACATTGTTGAAGTCCTTAAGCCTTACAGAAGCAGCATTTATTGCATCCATATCCCTGTCTATAGCAATTAACCTTCCTGTTGAAAGACGTCTCAATATTTCGTAAGAATGGCCTCCCCCACCCAAAGTCCCATCAACATAAACTCCGTCAGGTTTTACTTTTAAATATTCAATTGTCTCATTTAATAGTACGCTTTCATGTTTAAATTCCATAAAATCACCTTAAATATTTAAGTCATCCAAATGTTCAGCAACATCCTCAAATGACACATCAACATTGTTCGAATACTCTAGCCAAACTTCTTTGCTCCAGATTTCTACTCTAGACGAAACACCTATTATTACAACTTCTTTGTCGATTTTGGCGTGTTCCCTTAAAATGTTTGGTATTAATACTCTTCCCTGTTTGTCTATTTCACATTCAGTGGCGCCTGCTAGAAAAAATCTTGTAAAAGCCCTAGCATCCTTTCTATTAAGTGGTAGTGTTTTTAACTTTGCCTCGATATTTGACCACTCTGTTAATGAGTATACAAAAAGACAATTATCAAGCCCTCTTGTCAGTACGAACTTATCACCAAGTTCATCCCTGAATTTGGCTGGTATTATGATTCTCCCTTTTGAATCTACTGTATGTTCATACTGACCCATAAGCATATCGAACACCCATTTCCATTACACTTTTAACCACTTCGCACCACTTTAAACCACTTATTATGTTTATTCTATGCAAAATCCAAAAATCCTTCAACAAATAAAAAAATTTTTTTCACAAATAAAAAAATAACGAGTTAAACTCGTTATAACAAACTTAATTTTCTATGGTTTTATGACTGATAGAACACAATTTTTTTCATCAAAAAATGTCTTAAATCTATTTATTACATCATCATGAGTTATTTCTTCAATTGTTTTAGTATAATCAAGTATATTTATGCCTCTCATGTAATAAGTTATAAAATTGTGTGATATACTTTCTACAGAGTTAAATGATTTTAAAAAACGTCCAGTTATTTTTCTTTTTATTCTATTTAAGTCACCGTCATCTATAGAATCAACTTTTGATATCTTATCTAAAACGGCTTGTTTTACTGCTTCAGGGTCTTTTGATTGACCACCTATAATAGAATATCCGTGATCTATTTCGCCGACGTATTCTGTATCAAATGTTGAATCAATAAGCCCATCATCATAAAGCTCTTCATATAGATCAGAACTTCTTCCTGCTAAAATCTCTAAGCAAATCTGTGTCACAATGTCTTTTTTAAGCAGCTTTTTACCACCATATCCGACATCATTATCTTTAAAACCTATATTAAAGAGTGGCATTGAAACTGCCATTTTTTGCTCGACATAGTTTTTATTTATACTTTCAGGTTCATTTGGATATATCCTTTTTATTTCTCCTTGTCTTTTATCAGTTTTTACGGAATTATTTACGATATCTAAAACTTTATTGATATCTATATCGCCGGCTGCAAACAACACCATGTTAGATGGATGGTAAAATGTTCTGTAGCATTTATACAATATATCTTTATCAATTTTTGATATAGATTCAATCGTACCCGCTATATCTACTTTAACAGGGTGCAGGTGATACAATCCACCTAACATATTAAAAAAAAGCCTCCAAGATGGATCATCATCATACATTCGTATCTCCTGTGCTATAATGCCCTTTTCCTTTTCTACATTTTCGTCTGTAAAATAAGGCCTCTGCACAAAGTCTAGAAGAAGTTTTAAATTGTCGTAAAAATTATATGTGCTGGAAAATAAATATGCTGTAGTTGTAAAATTCGTGTAAGCATTAGCAGAAGCACCATTTTTAGAGAACTCTTCAAATACACTGCCCTCTTCTTCTTCAAACATCTTGTGCTCCAAAAAGTGCGCTATTCCATCAGGTACATATGTTATTTCCGTTTCACCGGGAACAATAAACTGGCTGTCGTTTGACCCATAATGTGTTGCAAACATAGCATATTGCTTAATAAAGCCTTTCTTTGGCATGACATAGACATTTAATCCAGTTTCATGTTCATAATGATACATCTTTTCTTTTATCGTCTCATTAAAAATCTCTCTCATGTTTTATCCCTCCTCATTTTTTAGTCATAAAATAAACCGTATCTAATTGTATCTTTTTAGAAACATCAATAATATCTTCTTTTGTTACTTCATTTATCTTATTTATAAAATCGTCTATGCTGTAATCGGTGTGTGAAAGATTTTGCGATAAATAAAAATCCGAAACTTGCGTTGCACTATCTTTTATTGAATTCATAGACGTATTTAAAGCTTTGAGCGTTGAATCAAATTCATAGTCAGAAATGTTTCCGTCCTTTATTTCCTCAACTTCTTTAAGTATTATATCCAATGCTTTTTGATAATTTTCAATCTCTATACCTGACATTATAAGCATTAATCCTTTAAATCTCTCAAGCCTTGTTTGTGCATAATATGCAAGACTTGCTTTTTCCCTCACATTCATGAATAATTTTGAAAAAGGACCTCCACCCAGCACACCGCTCAATACCAAAAGCGGAAAATACTCATCGTCGCCCGGTTTTACATTTGTCCTAAATCCCAAAGTAAGTTTCCCTTGAGTGACATCTAGTTTATCTTGGACGTATTTAACTTGATCCACCTTTTTATATATTGGTGTATCAGGTATATAAACAACATCTCTACTGTCTATTTTAAAATACTTATCAAACAAACTTTTTATTTTATCTACACTCACATTGCCAATAACATATATATCTATAGGCAATGTTTTTATAACCTTCTTATAGTATTCGTAAAGATTTATTTCATCTATCTTATCAACATCATCTATACTGCCAAGTTCATATATTGAAAAATCTTCATCTTTACACATCTCTTCAATGCATCTGTCAACAGCATACTTTGTCTTTTCATTTATTCGGGAATTAATCAAATTCTTCTGTTTTTCTTTTTCCTGCTGAACATACTTTGAATCAAATCCATTGTTTACTACTAATGGATTTAAAAGTACATCTGAAATAAACTTAACTCCATCTTCCGTTATGTCATCTTTTATATAGTTGCTGTCTGCAATCTCTAACCTAAATTGTGCAATTTGCCTCTCACCTTTTTTATAAATTGAAAAAGAAAATGTAGCTCCATAAAGCTCCTCAAGATGTCTCGTTATTTCTTTATATGTTTTATAATTGAGACTTCCTCTCTTTAATACTGAAGGCAACAATGCAAATTTTGCTGTTTCATTGCTTAATCTGTTATTTATGTAAATATTAATCGTAAGCGTCTTAAATTTATCCATCTGGCTAACATACAGATTAATGCCCTTTCCAATATTCGCTTTCAAAATGGACATATTTTATCACTCCTTCTATAATAATCCAATTGACCTTAATTATATTTCAAATGTTTTGTCATGTCAATAAAACATAAACCCGGGTTTCCCCAGGTTTATTTTATGCACTTGGTGTAATTCTCTTTAATATCTCAGTAATCTGCTTAGTAAATTCTGATAATGGTTTTCCAGCCGCAATTCCTTTTGCTATATTGTCTATTCTCTTATATAAATCAGGATCCGATGTCACCGATACATTTTTTATACCCTTATCTGTATCCCTAACAGTTTTTTCAACCTTTTTCTTAACTTGAGTTTCGTGAGTTCCTTGTACACTTGCTTTCATATCAATACCTACTATAGCAGTATTTCCAGAAATTACGACTGTAGCTTTATTTACCTCAGGCAATTTTGCTACATTTGTTGCTATCTTTGCTGCTCTTGTACTTTGCAGTACCGGTCTTTTTACAGGAGCTGGTGTAGTAGGTGTAGGTGTTGTAGGAGTATATCTAGTAGGAGACGGCTTCTTAGTAGCCTTACATCCTGTCAAAGATATAGACAAAGCCATTATCAAAGTCAAAAGTATTAATAAAATGTTTCTTGCCTTTTTCAATTTAAACACCTCCAATCAATATTTTGCTCACATAAAAACAATTTATTATAATGTAATATGTTAATAATTGTCAGCCACAATTAAATTTGAACTTTTAACGCTTTTCATATATAATTCTATTTGATGCAAAATAGAAAAATTTTTTCATAAAATAAAAAACAATTCGGAGGAATATAAATGGAAATAGGCATAGTTGGTCTACCTAATGTTGGTAAAAGTACAATCTTTAATGCAATAACACAAGCAGGTGCTGAATGTGCAAATTACCCTTTCTGCACAATAGAACCTAATGTTGGTATTGTTTCTGTGCCAGACAATAGGCTTTATGAACTTGCAAAAATAGTAAATCCTCAAAAGATAATTCCAGCCACAATAAAATTTGTAGACATAGCTGGACTTGTCAAAGGCGCCAGCAAAGGCGAAGGTTTAGGAAATAAATTTTTATCGCATATTAGGGAAGTTGATGCAATTTTAAATGTGGTAAGGTGTTTCGAAGATAGCAATATTACTCATGTTGAAGGTAATATTGACCCAATTAGAGACATTGAAATCATAACATTAGAATTGGTGCTTGCTGATCTAGAAGTTATAGAAAAACGAATTGCAAAAACTTCTAAATACGCAAAAAATGATAAATCTGCAGCACTTGAATTAAATATACTAGAAAAAATCAAAAGTACTCTAGATGATGGAAAGCCTGTACGCACGATGAATTTCGATGAAGATGAGCTTCCATTTGTGAATCAGCTTATGCTTTTAACGTCAAAGCCAGTTATGTATGCTGCAAATATTTCTGAGGACGACCTTATATCTGGCAAAGAAAATGACTATGTTAAAAAGCTTAAAGAATATGCTGAAAAAGAAAAATCAGAAGTAATAGTCATATCAGCAAAGATTGAAGAAGAACTTTCATCACTTCCTGATGAGGAAAAATACGAATTACTGTCTGAATACGGATTAAAAGAACCGGGACTTAATAACATAATACGCCATGGATACTCACTTTTAGGACTTATTACATTTTTTACTGCTGGTCCAAAAGAAGTAAGAGCATGGACTATAAAAAAAGGAACAAAAGCACCTCAAGCTGCCGGAAAAATACACACAGATTTTGAAAAAGGTTTTATACGAGCTGAAGTAATATCTTACAAAGATTATATAGAATCTGGCGGAGAGGTAGCTGCAAAAGAAAAAGGTCTAATGCGACTTGAGGGAAAAGATTACGTCGTAGAAGACGGCGACATAGTAGTATTTAGATTTAATGTATGAGAAAATCCCATAGATGGTAATCTATGGGATTTATTTTAACTATCTTGTTTTATCTTGATTTGGTCTATCACTAAACTGTCTATAAATTTTTCATAGTCAATATTTTTTTCGCCTTCTATGACTTCTTCTAAATCCGGTTTTATTATAGGATGCTTAGGAACAAAAATTGTACAGCAGTCTTCATAAGGTCTTATTGATATGTCGTATGTCCCAATTTTTTGTGATATTTCCACTATCTCACTTTTATCCATTCCAATTAATGGTCTAAACACAGGCATATGTGTTACCGCATTTGTACAGTATAAGCTTTCTATGGTCTGGCTTGCTACTTGTCCTAGGCTTTCACCTGTTATAAGTGCTTTTGCTCCGTACTTATTGGCAATATTTTCAGCAACCCTCATCATCATCCTTCTCATTATTATGGTCGTCATCTTTGGAGGGCATTTATCATATATGGCAAGCTGAAAATCCGTAAAACTAACTACATGCAAGTATATATCTTGTCCATATTCTGAAAGTTTTTTGCACAAATCTATAACCTTGTCTTTTGCCCTCTCCTGTGTATATGGCGGGCTATGAAAATACACAGCTTCTACTTCTACTCCTCTTTTCATCATCATCCATGCAGCAACAGGGCTGTCTATTCCACCTGACAAAAGAACAACTGCCCTACCATTTGTCCCAAGCGGCATGCCACCTATTCCATCTGTTATACCAGAATACAAATAAGCCTTCTCCCGTATTTCTATATTTAAGACGATGTCTGGATTATGCACATCAACATGAACATTCTTTATGTTTTGCAAAATTTTGCCTCCAACCATCCTGCTTATTTCCATACTCTCATAAGGAAATGATTTATTTGGCCTCCTAGTCTCTACTTTAAAACTCTTACCTAAATAGCTTCTCATAAGCTCAATCGCTGCATTGTATATTGCATCAAGATCTAAATCAACCTTTTTCGCTACAGTCATACCTACTATGCCAAAAACTTTTTTAAGTTTATCTATAACCTCATTTACATTTCCGTCACATTCTACGTATATTCTACCATGGGTCTTCTCTACTTTTATTCCATCATAACCTTTTAATGCTTCTTTGATATTTTTAACAAGTTTATTCTCAAAAAATGCTCTATTATCGCCTTTTAATGCTAATTCTCCATACTTTATAAGAATTATATCCATTTTTACCTCCTTTTGTATTTTCTTAAGAAATTCACTTTATCTTTCAAAGCATCTATTGTGTAATCTATCTCTTCATCTGTATTAAAAATGCTAAAAGAAAATCTAATCGCTCCTTCAATATATTCATGACTTAATCCTATAGCCTTTAATACATGGCTTTCTGTATTTTTGTGAGACGAGCAAGCAGAACCTGTAGATACATATATACCCTTTTCTTCTAGTGCGTGAAGCAGTACTTCTCCTCTTACACCCAAAAATGAAACATTTAATATCTGTGGTGCACCTTTATCTATATCAGGACCATTTAAGTGAATATCAGATATTTCACTTTTGATTCCGTCGTACAGCCTCTTTTTCAAATGTATAAGCTTCGACTCGTATTCATGAATATTTTCCTTTATCAGCCTACAAGCTTCTCCAAGGCCTACAATACCAGGCAGATTTTCAGTACCTGACCTTAAATTTCCTTCCTGACCACCGCCATATAATATAGGCTTTATTTTAACACCTCTTTTTATATAGATAGCACCTATACCTTTTGGGCCATGCATTTTATGGCCACTTAAAGATAAAAGATCTATCTTTTGACTCTTCACGTCCAACTCAATCTTGCCCACTGCCTGTATCCCATCTACATGAAAATATGCATTCTTGGCCTTTTCTTTTAATTTCGCAATGTCTTCAATAGGTTCAATGGTCCCTATTTCATTGTTCACTGCCATAATAGATATTAAAATTGTTTTATCATTTATAGCACCTTCAAGTTCATCCAAATCTATATTCCCTCGATTGTCTACATCAAGATATGTAATATCATACCCCTCTTCCTCAAGCTGTTTCATCACATTTAAAACAGATGGATGTTCAATCTTTGAAGTAATTATATGGTTTCCCAGTCTCTTCATGCCGTATGCTATTCCACGTATAGCAAAATTATTAGATTCTGTGCCACCAGAAGTATAAATTATCTCATCTGCTTCACACCCTAATAATTTTGCAACATTTCTTCTCGATTCTAATAATATCTTCTCAGCTTTATATCCTTTAAGATGGACTGATGAAGGATTGCCATACTCATTTTCCATAACATCAACCATCTTGTCAATTACTTCTTTGCGAACTTTTGTTGTTGCACTGTTATCAAGATATACCTCCATTTTTACCAATCCTCACATGTCTTTGTACTAATAAATATATTATATGTTAATATCATCAGATATTTCAAGTAAATAATAATAGGGTCCTAAAAGTGGACCCCCTCTTTAAAATTAATATCATGCTTCTTTGCATGAAGTCTTATTGGACTCATCCGAACTGTGACCAATATGAAAATCAACTTCATCCGCATCTAACTGGTTGACTCTCTCTTTTATGTTCTTATACAAAGATGCATCACCAAATTTATTTACAGCTAATTTTGCTTGATTTACGTTGTTGTTGATGACACCAGCACCACCGATGCAACCGCCAACACAAGCCATACCTTCTACAAAATTATTTGGCAATTTACCTGCCTTCATTATTTTCAACGTCTTATTGCACTCTTCAAGTCCATTACAAATTATCGGATTGATTTCAGTATCTGCATCTATCTCTTTTATCGCTTCAATTACCGCTTCTAAAACACCGCCAGATCTTGCAAATTTTCTCCCAAATAGTGTAGCATCATCCACTTCAACATCTTGTTGTTCTTTTATGTCTATCTTTGCTGCATCCAGAATAGCAGCCATCTCCTCAAATGTCATAGCAAAATCTGTTATACCTTTTATATCTTCTCTCATCACTTCAGATTTCTTTGCAGTACACGGTCCTATAAATACTGTCATTGCCATAGGATCATGCTTTTTAATGTATTTTGATATTGCTGTCATTGGCGATACTGTTGTAGATATATTATGAACCAATTCTGGATAGCTCTTTTTTATATGGGCTACAAATGCTGGACAGCAGGAACTTGTCATTACTTTTAAGTCTTTTATCCTTTCTTCAAACTCCTTGGCTTCTTCTACTGCAACAAAGTCTGCTCCAAGTGCAACTTCTATTACATCCGCAAAGCCAAATTCCCTCAAAGCAGATTTTATTTGACCTACTGTTGCATCTTTAAATTGAGACGCTATTGCAGGTGCTACTAAAGCATAAACTTTTTTACCGCTTTTTATCGCTCTTATTATATCCACAATGTATGATTTGTCTGTTATTGCACCAAATGGGCAAGCCAAAGTACAAGCACCACAAGAAGTACATTTCTCATAATTTATAGCAGCTTTTAATTCCTCATCCATTGTTATAGCTTTTGCTGCACAAGACCTGATACATGGCCTTAAATTATCAGATATGGCATTGTATGGGCAAGCATCTTTGCATCTGCCGCATTCTATGCACTTATCATAGTCAATATGGCTTTTTTTATTGATTATCGATATTGCGCCTTTGGGACATACTTCAGTACATCTATGAGTGATACATCCTCGGCACGCTTCTGTAACACGATACCTTTTTATAGGGCACTCTTCGCAAGCAATATCCAAAACTTGAATTACAGGTTCCTCACCATCTACTGCATGTCTCATTGTCCGCTTTAAATTTTTCCCCATTGCTACTTTTGTTCTTTGCTCTATTATAGCCCTTTCTTTATATACGCAGCATCTAAATCTAGGTTTTGTCCCCGGAATTATCTCATGAGGTATTTCATCGTATTCGTCTTCTAATCTGTCTTCCAATGTCAATTTAGCAACATTATAAAGTACTTCATATTTTAACATTTGAACATCAGTGTTAAACTTAAACAAGGCAATCTATCCTTTCTAAAAATAATTTACTTCAACATTTTTGTTTAATTTCTCTAATAAGTTAATAAGTTCTTCAACAATCTTAACCTTTATTCTAAGATCCGCAGGAAAATCTGGATTTTGATGAGCACTATTCACGGCCTGACCCACTAAAAAATTTACATCAGTTGCATAATTTAAAATTTTAAATAGGCGAGTTGCAGCATCCTTCTTTGAATACCTTAGTATGTTTGAATTGCCATCTTCGATGTATTCTTTAAAAATCTCAACTGTCTTTCTTAATGTCAAAACTCCTTCTGTCACCAAATCTATTCCATCTATAAAAGCAGGTGGTGGTATATCAGGATCGATATAATCAGTCGATGTAATAACCTTTTTATTTAAAACTCTTCCTACAATTTTCGCAGCCGTACCACCACATACTACCTTTAATCCTTCATTTTTCATGAGTTTTCTTACAACCCATTCATCCATATTCTTTAAGATAGGTGGCCCCACCATTACAGTCACTTTCTTTGACTCGTTCACCTTTATAACTATCGCTGTCGTATCATCACCAGGTTTATTCTTATATAAATTGTTGCAAGTCGTTATAAGCTGATAGCAAATATCAGATGCATCACTATAAACTCCTAATGTCTTTTCAAGATATTGCTGCACATTCTCCCACTGCCATCCAAGATTCAATATACCGCCTACACCTGCATGTATAACCCCATCAGATACAATTACAAGAGCATCATTGAGGTCCAACTTGAAGTTGCTTTCATAAATTCTTTTATCGCCTATTTCTACACATTTTCTATCTATTTTTTTATAAACTCCATTTTTAAAATAAAATATAGATGGGTTATCATACTCTACCACATGAACATTGTCAGAATTTATCGAAACAACCGTAAATGTAGAATATGCAATATTTCTTTCTTTGCATATAGGCAGCGTTTGCGCTATCGTATCTACAACATCAGATAATTCAGAACCCATATCAAGCATTTTTGAGACAATTCGCGTTGTCAAAGTTGATAAAATATTTGCTTTTACACCGCTGCCTAATCCATCTGCCATTACCGCCATTAAATAGTCTTTTTTTCTTATTATCTGAACACTATCACCGCACAGTTCTTCACCGTATTTGTTTAATGATGCATGTGCAATATCAATGTAATGGCTCATTCATCATCACCTTGATTTAATAGCATATCCTTCATTCTAGTCAATATAACTTTTGTCTCCGCAGTTGTCTCTCCTAAAAGACTTGCAATCTCCTGCGCCACTTTCATCTGCCTATCTATTACTTGCTGTGCCAACTGGTAGTTTTCCCTTTTAACCTTTGAAAAAGCCTCTTTCTGCTTTTCTATCTTTGTAATATCTGTAAAAATACCAATTGCAATTTTATATTCTTCTAAATAATAAATACTCTCTAACGCAATAATTCCATAATTTTTAAATGATACCTTTTTATTGAAAATACTTTTTTTGTTTTCAATCACATCTTTAAAATCCGATATATCAAATATCAAGGATAGATTCTCGTTTTTAACCATTGATGAATTTACTAAAAACATCTTCTCAAAAGCTCTATTCATTTCTTGTATCTCATACTCGTTATTAACAGCAATTATAGCGTTAGGTGTAGAACTGATTATAATGTTAGATAAAGTTTCAGCTCTCCCTCTCATATATGGCAAACACATATATGGTTCCGCCATTCCATTAAAAACAGCTATAGCCTTCTCTCTACATGTATCATAACCACATGCACCACAATTTAGTTCATCTTCCTTAGTAAGCTTTCCGATTTTTGATAAAATATCTTTTATTTCTTCCTCACTAGGAATCTTCCATTTATCACTTAAATTTATAAATTTCCTGCTAAAATCTACTGAACAATCAATCATATTGTTAATATCATTAACAAAGTTCGCCTTTGTATTTGAATAATTAATCACTTCTTCTTTTCTTTTAACAACACTATTATTTAACTTTCCGAAGGCTGGTCCATTAATACACCCTCCATCACAAGCATTTGCTTCTATCCAATATCCGTGCAAGTTGCCTGACCTTATATCGTCCAAAAGCTCCTTAACATTGTCAATCGAAGACACAGATACAACTTTTCTCAAATTTAAATCGATATCCATGCAGTCAATAGTTTTACCTTCAATAGGATATAATTTAAATGGCAACATTGTATCAACACAATCTGTAAATTCCTCCATGGAATCAATATTGATTCCAGCTTCATCTAACCATTCTATAATCTCTTCAAATGTCAAAACAGCATCTATTGCACCTTCACAGCTGAAATCATTCATCTCCACTTTCTTTGCTAAGCAAGGTCCTATAAACACTACCTTTATTTCATTGCCATAAACTTTTTTAACAGCCCTACCAACAGCAATCATAGGTGATACAACTGGTACAAGGCAATTTATTAGATCAGGATAGTACTTCTCAATCAAATAATTTATAGATGGACATGAAGTAGTAATAAGATTGTCATATTTTAAATCATTATAATACCTTTCATACTCTTTAGATATAAACATAGCTCCTACTGAAGTTTCTATTATCATTTCAGCCCCCAAACTTTTTAAAGCATTAAGAAATTTAAAGGCTCTGCCATTTCCTACAAGTGCAGGATAAGATGGTGCTATTGTAAAAACAACTTTATCACCTTTTTTTACAAAAGCTTTAACTTTTTCTACATCTGACCTTACGGTTTTGGCATTTTGTGGACACACATTTAAACATCTTCCACAAGCAATACACAGGTAATCAACTATTTCAGCTTGTTCATTATTAACTTTTATAGCTTTTACAGGGCAATATCTAATGCACTTATAGCAGTTTCTGCAATTTGCTTTTTTAAAATTTATGACACTCATTGTAAATTGCCTAGCACATATTCTTTAAAAAATTTTTCAACGCTATTTGGTTTAATTGACAAACACTTTCCGTCGTCAATTTTTACAGAAACTGCTCTTAAACAATTGCCCATGCAAAAATCCGCTTTTAATTCCACCTTGTCCTCAAGATTATAATCTTTAATAAATTTTTTTAATTCATTTATAACATTGTAGGAGCCTTTAAGATGACATGAACTACCTACACAAACAGTAATAACCATAAAAAATCACCCGTATACTGTATACAATTATTTTACTACACAAAAGAATTTAAGTAAATAATAGTTAATTTATTAACAAATCAAACTAAAATAATTAATCCTCTTTTCTGGATTCTTCTATCATCTTTTTTAACTTATGCGCTCTCTCACCAGTCTTTTCTTTATCAACATCTAAACTGATATCAATAACATCCTCTTCAGCTATATTACTAGGAAGATATTTTATCGGAATATTTATCTTTCTGTCATCATCAAGAATGACTATTGCCACATCATCTTCTATTTTATCAACAATACCATGTATTCTCATCTAATACACCTTCTTTTTAATTATTATACATCTTTTAATTTTCTTTATCAATACTAAGACATATTTTATAAATTTTATAAAAGGGTCTGCCTGCCAAACCCTTTTATAACTTTCATTGTATTAATATGATCTTTATTTTAAAAATTTTACTAATAAGTCAACTACGCTCTGCAGCTCCTCATACGTTATCTTTCCGTCTTCATTTGAAAGAAAACACTGTTCTGCATGTTCATTTATTATAGATAATCCAACTTTTTCTAAGGAAGCTCTTACTGCTGCTATTTGTAGCAAAATGTTTGAACATCCTTTATCCTCTTCAACCATTTTCTCAATTCCAGCTATATGGCCTTTTATAGTTTTTAACCTTAAAAGTACATCATCTTTAATACTTTTGCTCATAATAATCACCTTTCAATTACATTTTATTCTTTTATCCAGTTTTTCAAAGATTATGCTCATCTCTTTTTTAAACAGCTCTTTCCAGTCAAATGATTTTGCAAATTTTTTTCCATTTTGTCCGTATATACTCATTTTATCATGATTTTCTATCAAATCTATAGTTTTTTCTACAAAGTCTGCAATACTGTACTTTATTGTTATACCACATTCATTTTCTTTAATCAATTTGCCTAAGTCACCAATGTCTGTTGCTATAACTGGAAGGCCAGCAGCCATATATTCTACGGCTTTAAGTGGAAAAGAATATTTTATAAGCTCTGTTGGAAAAAGCGTACACAAGCCTATATCAGCTTTTTTAAAGTACAACGGCAAGTCTTTATATTTAACCTTTCCAAGAAAATGAACAAAATCATCAACTTTGTAATCCTTCGACAATTTTCTTAAGTCAGGCTCGTATCTTCCCCTGCCTAGTATCATCATGGAGACATCTAATTCCCGTCTTAATATTGGAAGTGCCTTAATAGGCATTTCAATTCCTGACCAATGTTCTAATGAACCGCTAAATACAAGTATAGTTCCATTGTGTTTTACTTTATCACCTTTAAACAACTCATAATTAACACCATTTGGTATGTAATATGGTGTAATACCTGTCACATTTTTTCTGAATTCTATCAATTGCTTGTTAACAGAAAATGTAATGTCTGAACTTTCTATACAATATTTTTCCATATACTTCGTTCTATTGTAAATATCTTCATATTCAAAAAATGCAGGAAAATAATCTATATCCTCATATGCCAAAAAATTTACTCTCCCAACCTTCAAAAGTTCTACTGCTGTAACACCTGCCCATGGTCCTTGGGCAATGCAAATATCATATTTTTCAGAATCAATTTCCAAATACCTTTTATACAATGTCATAGGACTAAAAAGGCTTGCAAATTTCACAGGTATCCCTATATATTTAGTAGTACCTTCTTGCCTTTTCAGTACTCCCAGATCGTCGTATCTGCAAAATACTACAGTTAAATCGTATCTTTCCTTTAAATATTCTATCAAATGATGGCTTCTCTGTGGAAGTGAGTTTAAAATATCGATAAAAGTAATAAACAATATCTTCATATGATCCCTCCTAATCTCTTTATGTGAAAAGCCAGCATATGCTGGCTTTTCATCCTATTAATATGGCGAATATGGGGCCTTCTGTGGAGGGAATATAGGCGGAAACGGTCTTTGCATGAATTCGTCACAAACGTTTGTCGGAAACTCTTCGCACTCAGGTGGTTGCGTACTATGAGATATAATTTTGAGGATTTGAAAATTTATAGTGTATCTTAACTTTATTATTATTAAATATTTCTATAAAGTCAATAAGGTTTTCAACCATTTGCCTATTTAAATCCTGCATATCAATTATTGCTTTAATTTTTTCATACGCCTGTTGTATAAGTATCATCTTTATGTCCTTAGAATTTATTTGTTTTTCAATCTCATTTAATTTATTTTGATAAGTATTCATTTCATTCTGAATCTCATCAGAAAGTATTTTAAACTGCTCATCATTAATTAAACCTTTTATCTTGTCGTAATACATCTGCTTAAAAGTATTTTGCAGCTCGGAAAATTTCTTTTTATATCCTTCATACATATTTTTCTGCTCCATATATTTTTCTTCAATCGAATCCTCGGCAATTCTTGCTAATTCACGATAATCGACGATTTCTTTAGCTATAGTCCTAAGGTCATCTAAAATTATTTGTTTTAACTTATCTTCCGGTATAGAATGCATTGTACAAGCTTTTGAACCGTATTTTCTAAAAGCACCGCATATAAGTTTCCAGCAAGGCTCCTTTCTATCCTTGTCATAAAAATACCCCATATACGATCCACAATCGCCGCATCTTGCTTTACCAGAAAAAAGATGTGTAATATGCCCCGGTCTGAATTTAAGCTCGGATCTTCCTTGTATTATATCCTGCACCTGCCAGAAAATATCTTCATCTATTATAGGCTCATGCATGTGTGTTTTTTTGATCCACTCTTCCTCAGGCACTTCTCTGACTTTTTTTACTTTGTACGATACCTTTTTTCTCTTATGCTGGACAACTGTCCCAATGTACACTTCATTCGTCAGTATTCTGTGAACAGCGTTGCTATTCCACATTTTAATCTTCTGGTTTGGATTCATATAATTTTCTTTTGAACCTGCTGGTGTAGGATAACCTTCATCAGATAATATTTTAGCAATCTTTTGTTTGCCAAATCCTTCCATATATAATGAAAAAATTCTCTTTACTGCCTGAGTTGTAATATCGTTGGCTGGTATTAATTTGTTTTTATTATTAGGATCCTTTTTATACCCATAAGGCGCTAATGCCCCTATGTATAGACCTTCTTTCATTTTACTGATAAGGTTAAACCTTATTTTTTTTGATATATCTTTAGCGTACATGTCATTAACAACATTTCTAAAGGGTATGCTGTCATCATCACCTTTTAAAGTATCAACACCATCATTTAAAGCAATATATCTTATACCATACTCAGGAAATACCTTCTCTAAATATCTTCCCATCTCGATATAATCTCTTCCAAGACGAGATAAATCTTTTGTTATAATGCAATTTATTAAGCCATTCTCAACGTCATCAATCATCCTTTTAAAATCATCCCGTTCGAAAGTAGTTCCACTTACACCATCATCAATATAAACATCGACAAGATGCCAATTATTTTCGTATACAAATCTTGTTAGTTCTTTCTCCTGTGTTTGAATACTTTCACTGTAACCTTTATTTAAATCTTCTTTTGAAAGCCTGCAGTACACTGCACAGTTCCAGGTTTTATTCAGTACGTTATCCTTGAGCATCTGTAACCTCCTTCATGGATAACCACCATAATATATTTTATCACGAATTTACAGCTTGTTTAATAATTTGTTTTATTAAATCATCAAGTTTTTTACCCTTATCATTAAACTCACGCATAATAAGTATTTTATCATCGGACTTTTCATCTTTATCCTTCTTTTTATCCATTTTTATAACCCCCTTGCATTTCATTTGTTATAAATATATGAGTTTATAGATTGTACACTTGCAAATATTTAAAATTATTACTTTATTGCTGATATCATTAATAAAATAATGTAAGTTTATGAAAAACAAAAGAGACCAATTCCTATGTCGGCTGCATATGAATAATCAAATTTTCATTTCCTTACATTTTAGATAAAAAAATAAAGCCTTCAAGGCTTTATTTTCCCTTTAATTGTTTTTATTTTTTTAAAATAAAAAGCTATAATTACAAATATTCGTACATCCGTATATATTACAACAATAATATTATTACTAACCTTACCCTTTTCACTCTTAGATTTCCCAATAAGTAACTTTCTATTTGTCCTTATTATTTAAAAAGCGCTGAGAAAATTCATGTGAAACATCTGACAATTTAAAAAGAGTAAAAATTATATCCAAAAGAGCATAAAGAGATAACATTACAAGGCTCATTTCTACCATATAACAAACTTCTTTCTTATTCATTTTAAATATTATAATGTTTATTTCCGGAATTTCTCTTATAACAATTATTATCCAACTTCCAACTAATGAGAAAAATATAAATAACGTGTCATCCTTTAACTCTTTAAAAATATTGACTATCTTTTTTTCTAACTCAACAATGTGATCTTCCTTATCTTTAAATACTTTATATAGAGATTCTCTTATATTTTCTACATTCGAATATAATAAAGCAATAACTGCTATAGCTAAACTAAGAATAACTGTAAAAAAATTTAACACAAAATCATCCTTAATAAAAACTGCTGTTCCATTCCCAATACTTTTTGTATTTTTTACTATCAAATAACTTATTCCCAATGAAATAAAAAAAGGAATTAATTTTACAACTATCCCTGCCTTATTAAAATATTTTCTTGTTTTCCTTAAAAATTCATTTATTTTCATTTTTATTCACCTTTTAGCGGATCGTTTTCTTTTATTTTTTGCTCTAATTGAAATAAAGCTTCTTCTGTTTCCATAGATATTTCAGATATTTCAATTTTTTTGATGTTATCATTACTTTTAATTGTTACCCTTTTGAAAGTTTTTCCACTCTGGATTTTTATTCTCCATTGTCCTCCACCGGCAGAAGCATATCTTATTGGATCCTCAAATTCCTCTCTTTCAATATTTAAATTACCATCTTCATTTTTATATTTTATTTCTGTTTCTGTTGAATTATACCTTTTCTTTATCTCTTTTAAAAAACTATTAGTACTAAATATTCCACCAAATAAATTAGGCGCTTTTAAACTCAACACAACCTCATAAATTTTTTGAACATTTCTAACATAATCCCAAAAAGAACTCTCAAAGCTAACAGGATCAATTGTAAAATTATAACCAGAATCTTTTGCTATTGGTATAAATATTCCTTTAATTTTATCTACTGCTGTTTTTACCTCACGGAAAACTGAAGATTTATGTTGAACTAAAATTAATTGTCTCTTTAAATCAAAAACAACATATATATAAGGATAATTAGCTTCTAGTGAACTCTTAATATCATCTTCTGTAGGTTCAAATTTTTCTCTAACCCTTTCAGATGCAAGTTTACAAAGATATAAATTATCTCTATATTTTTTTGTCAAAAATAAAATACACTTCCCTCTATTTGTAATTTTTTCATGCTTTTTTGTATTTTCTAATTCGTTGAAAAAATTGTAAATTATTTCAAATTTTTCTTCCTCTTTTTTTTGAAAAAAAGACATCTGCTCAGTCTTAACCAGAAAATATCGTTATACATATAACTCAACATTGTCCATCTTTTTGTCCCCCTTTTTTTTGATAATATTCTACATTTGTTTTCAAATTCCTTCTTTTTTTGTAAAAAGCTCTAGCTCAGCGGGGGACACTAGGTTTTATCTTGTGTAAAATAAATATTATTTTTTAGATATTATAATATAACCTTCCTGCAAAAACTGTATAATTAAGTAATTAAGTTTTTATCTCCTTTTTTAAAGGTAAAAAATAAAGTGTTATTTACTTAATGCCTTCTCCTCCGTTTCACTCATCCATTTCTCATTCTCTATTTTCTGCGAATAAAGCCTGAATTCATTTAAAACTGTCTTATGCGCACTTACAGATTTTGGTAAATCAACAGGTTTTCTGCCAAAATCCTCTACGAAAATAATTTTTTGATTTTTTGGATCATATTTATAATGATTTATACAACTTTCAATAAGAGCATTATCGCTTAGCGTACTTTTCTTTGACATCGACATTGCGTTTTGCCTCTGTAACTCCATCATACCTGCAATAAGGCCTTCCTCTTCTTCTCTTTCTTTCCTTCTCTTTTGCTTCACATATTCACCCGTCTCCTTATTATGTCTAACTTTATTCTCCTGCTTCTTTCGTTCTTTCTCTTCTGCATATTCAGGAAACTGCTTCAATATCTTTGATACTGCTTGCTTTGTTACGCCAACTTCTTTTGCTATTTCTGTGCATGTCATTTTCTCTAAAAAGTACAACGCATAAACTTTATCTTTATTGCACATCTCATGGCCCCCTTTTTATTTTAGTTTCAAAAAAATTTTTCGATAATATATGGTAGTAAAATAAGTCAGGAGTTTGAGAAATATAAAATTTGATCTTGGCATGATTTTAAGTATAAGAGGTGTTTTTAAATGATAAACAAAGTAAAAAATTTTTTTAGCAAATATATAGAAGCTAATAAAATGCAATCTAAATTTATTCTCTTTTCAAAATGTCATCCACTATGCTTGTGTATAATGAGATATGTAGCCGTCCTAATAGTTGTTCTAGCTTTTCTTAAAACTTTAATTATTTACATGATAACTAATCAGTTTCAAACAACAAATCTTCTATTATCATTATTTTTGTTCATCGCTTTTTTACTAATGTCAGTATTAATTGAAACTTGCTCGAAAAATCTAAACAAAGTTATAATCCAAAATAAAATTGGTAAAATCCTTGCTGAGTACTCATCACTGGATTTAGCAATAGACCATTTATCTAGAATAATTTTTGAAAGTAGCACTAATAAGGACGTCTTAGAAAAAGAAATTGGCGCTTCTAATATGCCAAATATAATAAATGGAACAATGCAGATTATAAGTTTTTTAGTTGGTTTTTTTGCTAATACACTTTCTGAAATATTTAGAATTTCAATTAATCAGAATATAGGTACAGTTTTCCCAAATTTAAACACGTTTTACGAAAGTATTTTTATTTTCAGTGCGGTTTATGTTATTATATTGTTTACTCTCTATCTTTTAGCAGAAATATTCAAATCATATAATTTATATTATATTCATATGTTTGACTATCAAATTAAATATGTTCAGTATACAAAAACCAAATTAATTGAGAAAAAAAATAAAAAAGCAAGAAATATTATCTATATCACCCATTTTAAAAGACAAAAAAATACATAATGAATTATTTATATCAATAAACTATATGTAATCACAGCTAATAAAATAGAAGATAGAAATGATAGTAAAATATAAGATGGTGGTATAAAAAAATTTCTACCGATGAATAAAAAAACAACAAAATTTATCTGCATTACTAAAAATGCAATAATTGACGGTAATATTTTTATACCCGGAATTCCTTGAATAGCCACATAAAAAATTATATTCAGTATTAGAAAAGCAAATAAAGTAATTATAATTAATATGATAGTTCCAGGTTCAAAACCTTTAAATTTTTTCATTAAAAATCACCCCTTTCAAAAATGAGTTATACACAATTTCACTTATGTTTAGTTGACTTTTTGCTAACAACTTTTAGACATACTGCGGCTATATATTATGTCTTTATCATCAGTTTCCAGCCTTCGCCTACTTTTTCTATCTTTATTGGTGTTATTCTCATTAGTCTATCTGCTATCTTTATCAGCAGATCTTTATTCTTGATTGGCCTAAATTCTACCCACATTATCTTTCACCTGCCCTTTTTCACGCATTTCTTTGATTCTTCTATACAATAGTTCAGTTTAATCTATTTCTTCTAAAACTAACAAATTTCATTTACTTTTAGAAGGAAATTTTAATTCTGTGGCGAATTAATGATTTAAATTTAATATATTATTATATCTGCAAAATGCAAAGTTTTATGGCAAAAAAATATCTTCAAAAGACCTATTCAGTACTTTAGCAATTTTAAGCGCTATTGATAACGGCATTCTTCTATTGCCATTTTCTAATTGTGAATAGTAGCTTTCTGATATATCAAGTTTTTTTGCCATATATAATTGCGTATACCCCATACTTTTTCGTATTTCTTTTAGTTTGTACATATATACTCTCCTAACTTTGCAATTTGTCATCTTGATATTATTATAGATTTAACTTTGCGTTTTGTCAAGTTATAAATTATAATTTTTTTATTTTGCAAAGTTTATTTGACTTTGCTATTTGTAAAGTTATAATAATATTTAGGTGGTGTAATTGGATGAGCTTTGGTAAAAGATTTAAGACACTCCGATTAGAGAAAAACTTAACACAAGCAGAATTAGCAAAGATACTTTCGATTGGAGAATCAACAATTTCATTCTATGAATCTGATAAGCGTGAACCTGATTATGAAACCCTACAAAAAATAGCCGATTTCTTTGACGTATCGGTAGATTATTTATTAGGTAGAACAGATAAGAGAAACATAGATACATCAAATGATGTCGATGAAAGGCTTCACAAAGTCATGCAGGAATTAGGTCCCGATGTTCTTTTGGCATTTTATGATCTTCCAAATATGACCAATGAAGAAAAAGAAAATGTTATTACTTTGCTTGAAGGCATAAAAGCAAAAAGAGAGAAGAAAAAGAAAAAAGAATAATAAAGGGGGAAAATTAAGATAATCATGAATATAAAATATATAAGTCCTTTTGTCGACAATCAAGTTAATTGTTCGATATATATTGGTAAAAATGCAGGTAAAATAATTGAAAATCGCATTAAAAAATCAGAAAAGTCAATAAAAATTTTATCGCCTTATGTTAGTCCATCACTTATTGATTTGTTATTAGAAAAAAAAGAAACTGTGAAAGATATAAAATTAATTTCCTCTGCTAAAATTGACGATTTTCGGTATCCCAAAAACTCCATTTTATTAAGAAAATTAATTTTGCAAAATCGTAATACTGATGAAGATGCCATAAACAAACGCAAAAGCTTATATAATTTTACTGTTTATTTAACCTTAATACTTATTATTTATACTTTGATTTCTATTGTGCTTTTAGCAACAAAAATATTAATCTTTTTACTTTAACACCATATGTTTATATGATTTCTGTGATCTTAATATTATTTCTAAGAAAAAAAATATTATCTATTAGAACCTATACCTATAGTTATACTACTCCTTTTTTTATAAAATTTATAAATGATGATGAACTTTTTTTGCATTATAAACTTTATATAATCGACAATTCATATGCTTTTTTAGGCTCCTTAAATTTTACAAGAAAAGGACTTTTTGATAATTATGAATCATGTATAACTATAAAAGATGAAAAAGTTGTGAAAAAACTCTCTGATTATTTCGATTATATAACAAATATATCATGCAGACAAGTTGATATATCATTGTGGGGACGTATAATTCACGGTGAGCCTATAAACTAGATATTATTTTATTAAGAAACGATTTTTATATTAAAACAGAATTAAAAGTTGCATAATAGCAAGAAACATCAATGATAATTAAAAGGAAGCCTCATCTATACGATGAGAAGCCTTCGCTATTCATAAAAAACATTGAAAAAGCTGAGACTATCTATTTCCCAGCTTTTTGCTTAATTCTACTATTTTATTATCATGATACAATGTTTTAATTGTCATGTTATTCACATCTATTTGAATCCTGTCAATCTTTTCGTTTATTTCATCAATTTTTTCATGCATAACCTGCCTGTCATTAAGTAAAGCTCTTATTTTGTCGGTTATCTCACTGTCAATTTTGGTACCAAGCTTTCTTATTTCTTCTTTTGCAGTATGCATTTCCAGTTTTAAATCATTTACTGTTTCATTTAAATTTTCTATTTTGTCATTAATTTTTTCTAATAAAAAAAGAATTTTTTCTTCATCCATTAAAAAATACCTCGCTTTTCATTCGGAGACTACCCATCTTAGATTTATTTTAATGTATTAAATGTAAAAATTCAATAGAATTTTGGATCTATTTTTAGTCTATCTTAAAGCTCTCTTTTCTGTCATGCTCATCCATTTCTCATCCTCTATGTCTTGCATATATTCATAAGATCCATTTAAGACCTTTTTATGTACTTTTATTGCTTTTGGCAAATCAGCCGGCTTTCGTCCAAAGTCTTCTACAAATACTATTCTTTCATTCTTTGGTTCATATCTGTAATGATTTATACAGCTTCTTACCAGTGCGTCATCGCTTAGCGTACTTTTCTTTGACATCGACATTGCGTTTTGCCTCTGTAACTCCATCATACCTGCAATAAGGCCTTCCTCTTCTTCTCTTTCTTTCATCCTCTTTCGCTTCACATATTCACCCGTCTCCTTATTATGTCTAACTTTATTCTCCTGCTTCTTTCGCTCTTTTTCTTCTGCATATTCAGGAAACTGTTTCAATATCTTTGATACTGCTTGCTTTGTTACGCCTATTTCTCTTGCTATTTCTGTGCATTTCATTTTCTCTAAAAAGTACAATGCATAAACTTTATCTTTATCGCACATATCATGGCCCCCTTTTTTAGTTGACTTTTTGCTAACAGTTTTTAGACACACTGCGGCTATATATTATGTCTTTATCATCAGTTTCCAGCCTTCGCCTACTTTTTCTATCCTTGTTGACGTTATTCTCATTAGCCTATCTGCTATCTTTATCAGCAGATCTTTATTCTTGATTGGCCTGAATTCCACCCACTTTATCTTTCACCTGTCCTTTTTCACGCATTTCTTTGATTCTCGTGTATAATAGCTCAGCTAATGGTCTATAAAATTTTTCTTCATCTACTTCTTCATAACCAATTATTTCTTCGCTGTCAGGAATAAAATTATTTGCCATGAGCTTTTCACGTGCTATTGTGGCTCTTACAATCGCTACTTTCATAAAGGCATCTCTCCCATCATAAAATTTCCTTTTATTTTTCTTGTTTATAGAAGGATATTCAGACTTTGTGTCGAATTAATGATCAAAAGATTATTTTGCCCTTTTACGTGGCATTATTTATTAAAAAAATAAATCTTCTACATGACAACCAATGAGCTTTGCCATTTTAAAGGCTAAATCTAAATTAGGCTTTCTTTTGCCTATTTCTATCATAGATAAATATGATCTTGATATACCTAAGATATTTGATAATTCTTTAGCGGTCATATTATTTTGTTTTCTAAATTTTCTAATTTTATTCATCAGATTACCTCCATGTTTTTATTTTACCACAAATTAGGGCATATTCAAGTTTTAAAAAACAGTTTTTGCCTCAATATGTGTCAATATTTAATATTTATGTGCCTTTTTCTTCAATTATCTTAATATAACGCCCTATAACGTGGCAATCAATTGCCGCGAATTGTAGTAAAATAAAATTAGTAAATTTAGATAGGTGGTTATATGAATTTTGCAAATAGACTTAAATCTTTACGAGAAGAAAAAAAATTAAGTCAAGAAGAATTATCTCAATTAATAAATATTAGTCGTTCTACATTATCTATGTATGAAATAAACAAAAGACAACCAGACCCCGAAACCTTACAAAAAATAGCCGATTTCTTTGACGTATCGGTGGATTATTTATTGGGTAGAACAGATAAGAGAAACATAGATGTATCAAATGACGTCGATGAAAGGCTTCACAAAGTCATGCAGGAATTAGGTCCCGATGTTCTTTTGGCATTTTATGATCTTCCTAATATGACTGATGAAGAAAAAGAAAATGTTATTACTCTGCTTGAAGTCATAAAAGCAAAAAGAGAAAAGCAAAAGAAAAAAGGATAAAAATTTGGCATTATTTTTTAAAAGGAAGTGATACAAATAAAGCCATTTGTTAATAATCAACAAAAGTTTTATCCTCTTATATTAACTATAATTAATAGATTTATTTAGTGGCAAAATAAAAAAGTTTAGATATAAAATTCATTTTCTTTTGCTAAAGTAAAAGATTTATATAACCCTCAAAATTCCTTATTACCGTATCAGCCACCCATAATCCTGCCTGCAATCAACTATATAATCAACGTACACTGTCTGGTCCTTAATCTGATACAAAATCAAATACCGTTTCTCTACGAACATCTTGTGATATTTATTCGAAGGGATAAATTCTACCTCCAGAAATGGAAAACGCTCCGGCATTTCATGCAGAGAACGGATAGCATTCATTAAGCCATTTTTTACCTTACGGGCGGCAGTAGGACTTTTCTGTGCCAGAAAGCGGACATGGCCCGCCAACATTTGGCGGGCACGATCGGAAACAATCACATTATACTGAACCTTCTTTTCCATGCTCCACCTCATCAATAATGCTGTCCAGATAGCTGTCCAGTTCATCCGGTGTAACCCCGGTACGTCCTGCCAAACGGTCTTCCGCGACAGCCAGCAATTCTTCGCGCAACTTCAGCATTTTTTCACGGCGGGTAAATGCCTCTATATCCATGACAACAAGATCACCTTCCCCGTTTTTAGTAAGAAAAACAGGTTCTCCGGTAGACTTGCATAAAGCCGCAATTTCATTGTAATTCTGCCTGATGCTTGCGGACGGTTTAATCTGCATGATATCAACTCCTTATAGTAATATTCTAATCATATTATACTCTTTTCATGCTATGATATCAATTAATTCTTCTTATTATAGAAGTATTTTTTTATTTTACTTTTCTTTACACTATTTAGGATTGTCAGTTTACAATTATAGTATCTAGGAAGTATGTGAATAATATTATTTTCATTTCATCTGTCTTCGTAAAAAAATTATTGAATATTTTTAATACTCATGATAAACTATTCATATACAAACGTAAGTTTGCATTAAAAGGAGGACAAGCTATGTACTACACTATGGCACAAAAAGCTAACAAATTGCTATTAAAATATAATATTATCAACTTCCCTATTAATACTGAAATAATTGAATACATAATTGAAAATGAAGGCCTTGAAATTGAATTTACAGATTCTATTAAAAATGCAGTAATAATAGATAATGCAATTTATATGAATAAACCTGATAACATGCGCGATTATCGTTCTTTTATTGTGCACGAATATGGACATTTTACTTATCAATGTGGAAATATTGAATATCTGCCAAATAAAAATAAATATGAAATGGAGGCTCAAGCCTTTGCAGCATATTTTTTAATGCCAATCGGCATTTTTGAAAAGCATCTTGAATTAGAAGAAAATGATTATGAACTGTCGCAGGATTTCGGAGTAACATTAGAGCTTGTAAAATTTAGAAAAAATTTAACAAAAGCACTAATTGACAGCGGAGAATATAACTTATTAGTATATAGCTTATATTTCAGAAAAGATGATTTAAAAAATATAATTATAAATAATAATACAGATGAAGAAATATATAAAAGAATAATATGAATGTAAATACTACAAAAAATCAATGGATTACAAAAAATTATGCCCTGTATAGAGCAGTTACTCCATACAGGGCTTTAATATTAAATCTTTGGTCCAATTATTTCTGATTTTGAATGGTCATATATTGAACCTTTAACTCTTACAGTAATGGTATCCGTCACAGTCTTTATTCCACCACTTAGAACTTGTTTATACGCAGTAAATACTATCTGGTAAGTTCCATCAGCCATATCTTTAGGAATTATTACTACAATATCCCTTCCTTCTGCCTTTGTATGTTTTGTATGCCATGTCATCACATCTTGTGGTGGATTAGTTAAAGTAATATCTGATGTCAAAGTCGTAACATTAGAAGTAGTAAACTCATTTTTAGAATACCACATCTTTGCTTCTACCCGGTAAGCTTTCCCTTCTGTATGTGCATATAAAATCATTGCTTCGCCAGCTTTGTATGTGGTCTTGTTCGAACTTCCGATAACAATAAGCTTTCCTTGAACTTGTACTGTAACTGTATATGGATCCGACCACATCGGTGTAAGATTTGGATTTCTACTTGTTGAGTCATCTAATACTCTTAGTTGTATCTTATACGTCCCGTCATCTCCAAATCCCATTTCCTCAAAAGTGGGCTTCCACTCGCTTATTGTTACCCATGTCCCGTCAGGCTTTTGAACCTTCCACTCTCTAGCCACAATTGGATCTCCGTCTGGATCATAGCTTGTGTCGTCTATTGAATATAATTCATCAGCTACTACTGGATTTGGATTTATTGTAAATCTGGCCACAGGCTTATTGTTCTCCGGTATAATAGTTACAGTCTGTGTGTATGGCTCTGACCATAATGGTGTACCAATGCGAGGATTATCTCTGACTTTAAGCTCTATCGTATATGTCCCAATACCCAGTGAAGAGATATTATTTGGCATCGTACCGCCATAATTTATCCATGTCCCGTCAGTCTTTTGTACTCTCCATTGCCACTCTGCAATAGGATCGCCATTTGGATCATAGCTTTGATCAGTTATGTTAATTGTCTTATTAATAACCTGTGTAATAGGATTAACAGTAAACTGTGCAACAGGCGGTAAATTTATATTCTGCGTCGTTATTGTCTGCACTTTAGGTTCACTCCATGCTCCTTCTAAATCTTGTACTCTAAGGTATACCAAATAAGTATATCCTACAGGAAAAATGCCTGACATTTTACCATCGTGCCACGATGCTTCATTTACTTCTTTCCATTTCCATTCCCATGCGTGAATACCTTTGTTTGACAGTGACATATGATCAAGATCATAGCTTTGATCAGCAATTGAAACAACATAATTAGAACCGCTGGGCGTCATAGATACAGCAAACTGTGCAATGGGTCTTCTATGAACATATATATACATGCTGCTTAGAGGCTTATAGCTCCACAATCTGTAGTTATCAAATCTATTGTCATCTTTAGGATTATCTCTCGCCTGATACTGAACCTCATATTTACCAACTTTATCAAATACAGTTACAGGACTGGAAAGATACTGTCCACTGAATGTCGCAAGGCCGAGGCTATTTTCAAAGTAATTTGGGTCATGCAGGTACATCCATCGCTCCTGATATTTTGTATCATTTTCCGGGTCATTGTAGTAAGTGTTGTAGCTAACTTCCTCGCCAAGCAGTACATACTGCTCAAGAAGCTTCGGCATGGACTCAACAATGCTTATAATGTAGTCAACAGCCTGGTTGAGCGCCGTGTCCATATTTGTATTGTAGAAAAATGTGCCTTTACCGTCATTCTTTGATATAAAGGTCTGATATTGGCTTTTATTGGTATCCATGCCGAGGCCTATGAAATAAGCATTGGCCGAAAGTATTCTCGATAGGATGTCACCCAATTTGAGCGGATCATTTAATTCAGGAAGCTCTACGTCGCTTATATTTACCAGAAAACGAACTGAGTTGTCCCGCCATGTGGTGGTCTTTAAGGCTTCGTCTAATGTTTTTATACTTTCGGTAGTAATCTGTATGTCCTTATAATACGCACTGGGCTGGTCCCAGACGTAAAATCCATAGCTTCCTTGACTGTAGTAATTTGAGTCCGTGTCAGTCCATTCAATATCGAGGCTACCATCCCTGTATATCTTGATATTGTTGCCCTTAACCTCTATCCTCACATTCCAAGTCTGCCCACGATAGAAGTATGGAAAAGACCCGCCGGTTTTTACCACCTGGAAACCGCCATTTACCACTTTTGCAAGCACGCTTCTCTGATCATAACGCACATTTCCGCAGGCGGAATGGTTATCTATAATGTATACATAGTAATTATTCACGTCTTTCATCCGAAACATGAATCCCATTTCGCCGTGTTCAAATTCTGTAGCATCATTGCGTATCCCAAGCTTATAGTTCACCGTTAAGTCTTTCGTAGAAAACGCGTTTGGTTTATACCAGCCGACCGCGGGCCTGCTGCCGACATTGCAGACAACGGCATTTAAGCTGCTGTCGTAACTCCATGCGTTTGAAGGCGGCGTCCCAGAATTGCCGACGTAGAAACTTACCCAATTTGAAAAAATAGCGGAAGGGTCTTGAGTCTGGGTAGAAGTCGTTGCCGTTTCTATCGCCTCTATGCGCGCATCTATATTTTTTGCGGCAAGTTTAGTCTGAATGATGCTGTTTATCTTACTGTTTAAGTTTTGAGTCTTACTCGAATTTGTTTTCCCTACTGTAAATACTACATCTATCTTAGGCTTTTTCAGCACTTCAAAATCTACAACAGGCTGTAAGTTTATAACCTCGCATATTTTGTCGTTTATTGACTTATCCGAAGTATCGTCCGTCCTGTAGTCCGAAGGGGAAATAAATTCACCTATTGTGTCTTCTCCAAAGCTCTCTTTTATGGAAAGCTCAAATAAATATTTTCCCACATGCGTCGTATAAAGGACAGGGTTTATATTATTGCCGCTGTCCAAGGTGGCCCAACTTTCATCGTCGAAGCTGCCGTTATTGTTAGAATCGTATTTATACCTCCATATCCTCTGCGATATATAGTCACCGTCGGAAGAATAGGATGAATCTATAAGCTCTATTTTCGCCTTATTCCCATTTTGGGGGTCTCTCAGTACCGTCGTCATCACAAAAAAATCCGCAACCGGCGGCAAATCCGAGCCAATCGATAAAATTTTTTCATACCAGTCAGAGTAATTTCCTGCACTATTCTTTACCTTTACTCTTACTTTGTAGTCTCCCGCTTTCTTAAAAAGAACCGTTCTTGTCTTCATATCCGTTGATGACACTATCTTTATATCATCCTGCGTTAATCCACTGCTTACAGATGTTATATCCCATTCTGTCGCATCCCATACCATTGGATATTTGGGTGATGTATAGCTGCCTGACGCATCTAACACTACCTTCCTGTTTTCTTTCAAAGCACCTGCATAATCAAAAAACGCTTCAGGAACAGCAGGTTTCACTTCTATCGTCTTCTCTGCAGTGTCTTTTAATCCATCATTGTCTGTTACAGTAAGCTTAATAGTATATGTTCCAACATTACTAAATGATAGTGTACCGCTGTCACCCGAAATAGAGCCTTCAATACCGATTGAAGGATTAAATGTCCAGTTATAATTTGTTATAACCCCATCAGTATCATAACTTGAAGAACTTATTCTAACATCATCACCCTGTATAACTTCTGATGGCGCATTTATCCCAGCAACTGGCGGTACAGGTGTCGGAGCTGGTGGAGGTGTAGGTTCCGGTGTTGGCACATCTTCATATTGACCAATTATTTTTGTCGTTTCTGCTTCCGAAGATTTATTTATACTTTGGTCATAAACGCGTACTTTTGCCCAAACTTTATCTCCCGGTTTTGCATTAACTATTAATTTTGTATATTTTGCCTTTGAAAGAGATGTTAAATCCTGCAGCACAGTACCATCTGAACCAAGCAAATCAACTCCATTCACTTGAAGCCAAAATCTTACACCAAAAGGTCCTGTACCACTTGACACTGAAGAACTGGCATCAATGGTTGCATTTACATTTCCTGACGTTCCTGCTTTAAGAGATGATGGATCTAATGTAAGGTTTATTCCCGCCTGTATATTTCCTGGAGGAAGAGGAGGTTTTGTAGCAGCAGTTACAGAGAAGGTGTAATCCTTTCTCGTAATCCTGCCTACCGCATCTTGTGTATATAAAGTTACGGTATGTTGACCTGCAGAAAAAGTCTTTGTAATTGTATCAGTAAAATTTTGTTGATTTAACAACGTTTTAGCACTAATAACTCTTTGTCCATCTATGTCAACTGTATATACGACTTTATCTTGAAGTCCTAACGTGCTTTTCAAATCACTATTCCAAAAGTTAAAAAACGATATTCCAGAAACCATAATCTTTACATTATCATTTTCCTTAGGATTTGTTGGTGAAATAGATATGTTTGCAGAAGGAGGCCTCGTTGTAGCAACATATACTTCTCCTTTGCCTCCCTTCTCATCTAATACCTTATATCCTGTTACATGAGCACCACATAGCTCAGTAATGTATCTAATATATACACGATCAGAACCTGATATATTAAGCTTGATTTGACTTAAATATGTATTGACGAAAGATGGATTTCCACCAAATGCTGTTATCCACTGCGGTATAGTGCTGTATTTTATAAAATTGTACTGTTCTGCACTACCACCTGCATAGATGTGTCTTACCACCTTGTCATATCCTGAAAGTGTGCCATCTACCATCACATTCCACTTACCTGAGTAAAGTTTTTTCTCGTTAGGCATGGGCTTTATAGGATTAGGAACTGGTGAACGATCGTTGATTGTCACTTGGCTATCAACACTTAAATTCAAATCCCCTGAATCATCGATTACTGCGGCATAAGCATTTTGAGGCTTTGGTATGTAAATTAAACCTACCAGAAATGTAATTAAAGTAATAATAGATAGAATTCTTTTAAATCGCTTTGACAAAAGCATCAACTCCTTTAAATCATTAAAATAAAGAAGCCTCAGTTTTATCTGAAGCTTCTATAAATCAAGCAAAATATTTATATACTTGGAGGTGTAGTATATTTAGCCCTCCATATCATTATTGTACCATCGTTTAAATACTGTACTGCATGGTCTAAATTTTCCGCCACAAACCTTAAAGGAAGCATTGTATAACCATTTTTAATATACACTTTTCTTGGCATTTTAACAGTGCTTCCATCTACTACTGCACTATCAGAACCAACTTTTAATACCACTGTTTTTCCTTTATCTTTTATGGTTATTTCTTGTTCCTTAGAGTCGTAATCAACTGTTGCGCCTAATTCTTCCATTACACCTCTAAGCGGTATCATTGATACGCCATTATCAGATATGACCTCCGTTGGCAGTTTCCCTTTATTTTCTTTAAGCTCATATCTTACAGTAATGTCATTCTTTCCAATCCAAACATCTACTCCATCCCAATTGTATATACATTCATCAGTATATCCATTCCATTTTGGGTCAACCAAATACTTGGTATATGCAGGATCTTTTAATCCTTCCCATCTATCATAAAAATTTTGAAGCAATACATCTTTGTATTTTGTCTCCTGCCATGGAGTGCCGTTAATGCTAACAAGATTTATTGTAACAAGTCCTTTCCAAAAATCGTATTTTAACGTATCAGGATTATTATACTGGATTTCTCCATATAATTCTTTGTAGTTTTCCCTTAATGTAGTAATATCTCTTAAAGCAGCAGCACTTCGACCTTCTTTATAGTAATAATCTAAATCATTTTTATAAAATGAGCCATCTACAAGAATCAGTCTGTCCGTATTTTTAAGCTTATCGCTATATGCTATTTCATGTTCTTTACCCGGCATTATATAATACCATCCCAATTTGTCATGACCATTTTCATCAGGAGAAACTGCTTTTATCCAGCCTTTGTCTATCCAGTCCTGATAAGGAAGTTCATCACTCTGACTTAAAGCTAAAGCAAAAGCAGGAATGGATAAAAAGATTAATAAAAATGCAATAACCATAGAAATAGTTTTTCTCATTTATAAAAACTCCTTTCTATTTGGATTTTTTAAATAACCTTCATTGGAAGTGTTGACTGTATTTTTTTACTACATCTATAAAAGACTCTTCACTCAACTTTCTTCTTTTTTTCTTCATTTCGTTTCTTATATTTTCTGCTTCCTCAACACTTATGTATCCTTTAACGTAACACATATACAAAATTTCATCTGTACATGTAAAGGGAATATTGATTCTGCTACAATAAGCAGCAATATCTACAAAATTATTGCTTGCCACAGTACCTTGCCTAAATTGAGCTATAGAAATGGCAGAAGCTTCTCCTTTACCTATCACTTTACCATTAACCTTGCCTTCTATAAATGCCAAATACAAACTCGCTTCAAGACTATCAATATTAAATGTCTCTATGCTGATCTTATTCTTTTGAATTTCTTTCTCTATATTGAAAAATACGAAATTACTGTTCTTAAAAAATCTCATTCTAGAAAGCTCTTCATTGACCTGAGCCGGTATTATTAACTCTCCATCAAAAACTGAAAAGAGAATGTCCATTCTATTTACCCAAGAAAAGGAAGAGATACAGTCAGTATCAAACACTATAGGATATTTAACAGTCTTCATACTCCTGCACCTCTTCCCCAAATAACACATCTTCAAACCCTGCTTCAATTAAAAGTTCCTCATATTTCCCTTCAGAAATAATGCCATCATCTAAAAGTATTCTTGCTTTTTCTACGTAATCTGAAACAATTAAATCTTCTTTAGTGGGTAAATAAAGAGAAGTATCATAACCATACTTTACTGCCTCGTTAATAATTCCCTTTTTAAAACGCAATATATCCTCCTCATCTAAAACCCCAATTTGCTGCAGCCTAATAAGCATTACAGAGTGGCTGACTCCAAACAAAGCCTCCAAATAGAGCAGGTCAGGAAAATCCAGTTTTTTCTTGGATGAACCCATTCTTTTAAACAACTCCAGCTCCAGTGTTTCAGCAGGCACCAAAAAATTTGCAGCAAAATAATCTGCTTTCTTTTCACTTAACGACTTCTGCTCAAAAATGCCGGCTACACACACACTTCCTGTTTGACCTTCTTCAAATAAAATGTGGTATAACTCATGAGCAGCAGTAAAATTTTGATGCCCTTTTGTTTTTGATGAATTTATCAACACAAAATTAACATTTCCCTTCCTTAAAAACATCCCTGAAATATTGCTTTTTAAAGTTTTTTTAGCATAAAAAATATTTTTTTCTTTAAAAATCATAAACACATCAATAGGTCCATCTCCAAGTCCCATTTCTCCTCTGATTTTGCGAGCATCCCTTTTCCCTTCAATCTCAAGCATTAACACGACCATACCTCTTTTCCAACAGCTTTTCCATCTGATACAGATTATTTACAAAATTTTTAGCCCACCCTACAACTTCTATATCCTCCTCCGTCAATCCATCAGTTCTGAAAGCTAAAACAATATCATGTTCTTCAATGTTTTTTATAAAATACTCTATGGAATACCCATAAAAGGATGCAAGCTTCTCAAGTGTAGCAATATCTATTTCTCTCCTACCGTTCTCATAATATGAGAGCAGTTCTCTTTTAATCCCTATAGCCTTTTCCACTTCAGTTTGAGTATAACCATTCTTTTCCCGAACTTCTTTTAATTTTTCTCCAATTGCCTTATATACTGACATCTCATTCCCTCCTTTTTTGTTAAATCTATATATTTATTCTACTCTTATTGTAACATATTCGTTACAAAATATCCATATATTTTTGCTTTATGAACTCATATTATATGGTACTCCATCAATTATTTCATACCTTCTCCTTCTGGCCACGTCAAATAATCAGCATACGTATATTTCTTATTTTCTTTTGGCAATTGCATACCTTCCTTGTATAAAACTTTTTATCTGGCATTTATAATCAAGCCAAACTTATGCTCTTTCCATTAACCCAAAGTTCGTATTCACTTAAATCTATATCACTGTTCCAACTTATACCATACCCTCCAACGTCAACTTTTACTGTTTTAAAATACGCTTTATTTTTCAACATTTCAAATGGCCATTCATCAAGTTTTTGTTTCATATCATATTCTTTTATTACTCCATTTTCAAAAGTAATAATCAATTTGTAATCATCTGCAGCCTTTACATCAATAATTTTATACATACTTCATCACTCCAATCCTGGTAACCTTATAAATTTTTGACTTTCCCAAATATCTAATAACTCGTTTTGATATTTACTTGCCCACTCAATAATCATTTCTCTTGCCCTTTTAGGAAGATCTCCCTCAATCATTTCTAAAGTATTTATGTTAAACATACCTACATATTCACCATATATAGCATGAAAATGTGGTGGTAAATGATCTCCAAAATACATTTTTATCACTATCCCATAGAACCTCGTTATTTCTGGCATTTTAATATCATTCCTTATTTTTAAAACATTAATATATCCGAATTTTCTTAAAACATCACACTTATATTATATCATAACTATCCATCTTAATGTTATTTTTTCTAAATATTATAAAATCTTGCTTTTTGGTTTAAAGAAATCTCTTTAATTTCCTTATCTATTGTCAATAATACATACCTACCGTCTTTAAACTCAACTCTGCCACATATCCATCTAAGACTCCAAATGTCCCATAAATCCACGAAATCACCAGAATGTAGATCATACCCTCCTATGTTATACCTGTCCGTCTCATAATTCCATTTAACAAAACCGTTAATCACTTCCATAATCCATATCCTCCTTCTCGAAATCATAATATTGATACAAGCCTATTACTAATACCCAAAAGTTATGCTAAAATTAAAAATCAAATTTGCCTCCCGGCAGGGAATAAAAACAGAGCCTGCGAATTGGAGGTCAAGAGGCGTGGGAGGGATACCGGACTGAAGCGAAGCTGAAGGAGGATATGCTCACACGGCAAGAGCGAACCTCTTGACCGTAAACCGAGCAGGCGTATAATCCAAAAAGCGGGAGGCAAATTTTAAAAAAGTACTCGTAAGAGTACTTTCCATATAAAGACCATAAAAATATACGGAAAAAAAAATAAAAGCACTTCTGTAAATATAAGCAGAGGTGCGTTATAAATTCGGATTTTTGTTTTGAGCAAAGCGAAAATGAAAAATCCGCACTATTAATTATAAATTTTATATTGTATCATTTTTGCTATGATCTATTAATGAAAGCTATCTTTGTATCAATTTACTATTAGGACACTCTTCAATGATTATTGGATTTCCTTAGATCTATGATCCGTGACATCCTCCCCTCAATGAATTGAGGGGCATCTCTTTAAAGAATGCGCGCAGGCTTTTGTCCTTGTACTTTGGTTTCTAAAATATTGTTTACTTTTATGCTCATCGTGTTATAATATAAGAAAAAGTAATCGGCACCGCAAAGTGCGGTCGCCCATAAGCGACAATTATAAATTTATAACCGCGCTGTTGGGAGCAGGGCGGTTATTTTTTCTGTTAAAACTAATAATTGCTATGACGAACATTTCAAACATTATCATTAAAGATAATGTTTCATACATATTCATCATAAGCAACCACCTCCCTTAGCGGGAAAGTGACAACCACACCCTGCTATATCCCGATTACTCTATCCATATAATACCACAACATAAATGTCTACAATATAAAATATATAATCTGTTTCTAAACCAGTAACTTTCCAAATAAAGCTCTCTTTCTCCGTCTATTTGGCAATACCGGCTCAAGTAGCTTTAAAATAACCGAATCATTGTCTTTACTGAAGGGATTGGGACAGTGAGGAAAAGGTGTTCCTTTAATACATGTATAAAAAGAAAACTCATCCACATCGCTCTTTGATGCTAAAGGAAAGATGATACTATATTCATTGTCAAACTTATCAATACATTCGTGCCATCTCCATTTAGCAGCCGACGCTACAATAAAAGCCTCATCTGCCATATAAATCTCTCTCATCCTTGATGAATCTAAAACTCCAAGATCTCTAATCACATATTCATATTGTCCCGCCTTAATTTCTTTAAACAACGTATCAAAATTCCACTCATCTCTGCCTTTACTTTCATCTAATGCAAAAATATCTATTCCATGAGCAACGTACGATCCTTTAACTTTCCCTTCTTTTACTCTTAAAATATTTGTGAAATATGAGAACACAGGTCTTTGGCTATCCTCTATAACTGCTACAGAATAACCTGAACGTGAGAGAAAAGAAGCTAAAGAAAAAGCTGTATGAGTACATCCCAAACCATGTGCAGTACCAGCAACTGCTATGACAATTATACCAGAATGTCTCTCCTCTATTACTACTCTTTCTTTATTTCGCTTGCCATCATTTATAAACTGCCCCGTGTGCCATCTTGCAGCTTGTGAATATGTTGCGGGCGTAGACAGCAAAATATCATTAATTACCCTATTCCAATCTGCATCTTTTTCTTCAGCAGCTATATCGTATATACCAAGACCAACTATAGAAGAAATTAGCTCATCACCCGGTTTTCTTTCAGGAGCAATAATAATCACTCTTGTATTTGGCCTTGATATTCTAAAACTTTGAAGTGCTGAAACTATTCCTTTCTCTGAAAAAACGTCTATATCTACTATCATAACATCAGAAGAAATTCTTGAAGCTGAATAAAATACATCTTTCACGCTTTCAGAATCCAGTTTACCAACATGCTTAAAAACAATATCTTCTCCACTTTCCAAAATATCTTTTATCTTCTCCGACATTTGTTTAGTAACAATGATTGATAGAAGCAAATTTTCACCTCCATAAAAATAAAAGCACTTCTGCAAATATAAGCAGAGGTGCGTTAAAAATTCGGATTCTTGTTTTGAGAAAAGCAAATAGGAAAAATTAATCTCCCACCTATAAAAGATGAGAGATTCTTAAGCCTATTATTAAATTAACAAGTTTATAAACTGACCAGATGGCATCAAAATTATTTGAATTAAGGACGCATCAAGCATTCCAGTTGAATCATAAATTTGGATATTATTATTAACTAAAGACACTATATCAAAAAAATGAATTCATTTGCGTTTATTTATTGCGGCACACACGAAAACCTTGATCAGGCCCTTTACAATATGGTTCGTATCCACCCCGGAAAGATACTTCACAGCAACTTACATCGCCAAGCCAACCTCCACCTTTCCAGACCCGTTGAGTTCCACTATTTGCACCAAAATTGCCATACCAATTCCAGCACCATTCTCTTACATTACCCGACATATCATAAATTCCTAACTCGTTCGTTTTTTTAAGACCAACAGATTTTGTTTTATCATTGTTATTTTTTATCATGGGCCAATTCCATGCTCCTGGTAAGTATTTATCGCCAGAATTTTTCCAATACCATGCTACTTCATCCGCATTATTGCTTCCACTATATGTGTAATTTTTACTTATTTGCCCTCCACTTGCGGCGTATTCCCATTCTTCTTCTGTCGGTAATCGATAACCATTAGCTTCAGCATTAATTGTCACTGTCCATTTTATATTATCATAAGCATTCTTATTATTCGGCTCCTTTTTATTCTTGTCGATATTATAATACGGCTTTAATCCCTCCTTTATGCTCCTTTTATTACAGTACTCAATACAATCATACCAACTTACCATTTCTACAGGCAAATTATCACCTTTGAATTGTGAAGGATTATTTCCCATTATCTCAATCCACTCTTTCTGAGTTACTTCATATTTACCAATATAAAAGCTTGATACTGTTATGTCTTTCCCATAAAAGTTAGACTTTACATTTTTAAAAGTTCCTCCTTTGACAAATATTAAGTTATCATATTTTTCTTGTGGACGTTCCACATAATTATTAGTTTTTTTTGTCGAACAGCCATTGCTAACAACCATTATCATCATTAAAATAAGCATTAATAATTTTCTCACCGATATCCTCCTCTTCTCTTCCAGCTTATTCAAAATCCCAAAATTATTACTTTTAAAGATTTTTCTTCTGTTAAATCATCACTGTTTTCTTACGCTCTTACCAAAATGCATATTATATCAAATATCCTAAATATAACCAAAAATAAGAATAAATATAATGAACGCTGTAAATCCATCAATAAAATTCTGAGCTTACATAATTAAAATGTACTCTCTGAAATGCAGTATTTTTCCGTTAAATTGTATTAATTACTATTTGAAACTAAATTTTTGAATTATACAACATTAAACAATCTTAAAACCTATTTACATTAATAAGTTGTCACTCTTACTTTTTATTCTTTAAAAGACTAATATTTAAGTAGTATGTGAATAAGCAGCATTTTTAAAATTTAAAGATATACAAGGTTATCGGATGTAAAAAAGTCTACTTTACCTTAAATTAACAAACATTCTTAAGCGAAAATCATTAAATGTTTTATCACCACACTGTTACATTAGCATAACCACTGCTTTGATATCCCTCTACTGCTATTATCTGGTAAGCCCAACTGCTACCCAAATTCATTCCATGACTTTTCCAGGCATTAACGTGATTGGAAAAAGTGATAGTGTTGTTGGTTCCGATCGATCTCTTAGACTGTCTGACACTCCAAAATTGAGTAAATGTTTGAGTTCCATCAATGGAGGGTGCATTGACTCTTGTAGCCGTATATATATCATATGTTCCTCCGTCACTAGTCACAGTACCCATATACGTTCCAGTAGGTCTATAGCTACCCCAATCGTCAACAACGTAGTATTCTATTAATGGACCTCTTGTCCACCCATAAAAAGACAAATATCCATTACCGTTCGGTGAAAAAGCTCCAGCATTATAGTTTACTACTCTAGAAGGCGATCCAGTACTCCAACCTTTACCAACAACAAAATTTCCACAATTTGACCATGAAACGCTGTATTGACCACCAGCTAAATTAGAAGCATTTACTGTTCCTACACCATCACTCCAATTTTGCCAGTAGTTTGTTGTATCTGCAAATGCAGTCACCGTAAGCAAACTAAAACTAATCAAAAAAGTGCAAATTAACATGAAAATTTTCTTAAAGTTTAACATTAATTTACCTCCTCTCTGCTGCTTACTACATACTACTTGAATATTATCCTTTTGCAGATAGTAAGTAGATAATAAATCAAAAGATCTTTTTACTCGAATCCTTTACTTTATAATGTCCTTATTTGTCAAGACAATTTTTTAAAAGCCAATTTGGATTTTTCCCTTATTCGGAAGAATTAGGCTTGTACATATTTTGAAAGTATCGATTTAAATAATTTCTAAGATATGCCTTTTTCTTACCACTATAAAATTTTTTTACCTGATATGTAGAATTTCACGATTCTTGTGTAAATTTATTATATTAATAGCATTATTAAACATTAATGGAGGAAATCTTAGATGTACCAGCTTTAAGAAGTTTTGAACATTATTGACATTTTAATTTATCAAACTTGAAATTGATTTTTAAACTCTCTAATTTAGTCAGTTTAATTTTTCTTCATTTCTGGAATGTTTGCGTTTAAAATATGATTATAGGAGTCATTCTCGTCATATCTTCTGTAGAACAATCATTATTATGTAGAATAAGAAACTCAGTATGAACACTAATCTAAATTTTTTCTGATAATCTTATTATCGCTCACCTCCACGACTTTGATATTGCCTTTTTACGGTTTTATCAAATAAACCATCGTTATAAATACCGTCATTTAAAGATCAATACATTAAGTAGCTACAAAAATTTTTTAATAAACCGTTAACTGTAAATGACTACATCTGATTTAATACAAGTATAACATAAACAATTTTTAGTAAAATAGATTTTTTTTACCTAATTCTTTGTTTTTTTTTCTTTTTTAATTTAATTTTATTTGTCAAAGTAAAAAAATACTCCATCACATTTTTATTTATGCTTTTGACTTCCTTCCCCTCCTTCTCAAACTTTTTCATTCTGATAGTTAAGAGAAAACAAGCCTACAGGCTAGAGGCCAATTAGGAATATCATATTTTATACATTTCCTAATCAATACGCAATAGCTTTTTTTATTTTTGTAATATTCATCGAAAAACTTTTTGTCAATTCCAGCATAATCTTTTGTTTTTTCCCATACCGAATAAAGCGTATCTTCAATAAGCACTAATATTTCTGCTTCTCCTATAATTTTTATAACTTCAAAAGGTGACCCACTCTCCATCCTATAGGAGACTTCTCTCAAGTCTTTTGTTAAATTGCATCAAATTTAAGAAAAAATAAAATAACTTATTACTTCAATTTCTTTATTAAAGCTTCTTACAACCTTATATCTCAAATTCGTTAGTTTCACATACTTTCTAATTTCCCCATAGACATCTAAACCACCATCTACCTTATTTTATTATTTCTTTTGAATAAATCACAAAATATTCAGCATCCTTATTTTTTAATGATTTCAATCACTTATAGATAGGCTAAAAACTTATCCTCTCCGACTTTTGTTTAGTAACAATGATTTGATAGAAATAAATTATCACCTCCATAAAAATAAACGCACTTCTGCAAATATATACAGAGGTGCGTTGTAAATTCAGATTTTTGTTTTGAGCAAAGCAAAAATAAAAAATCCGTACCATATTAAATTTGATATTTCATCTTTGATGTCTCGTAAATAATTCCAATACGAAAATCAAGCAAATCCTCTAATCTTTGGTTACTATGTCTGTTATACCACCATACTCCATCTGTATATACATGGTCGTAAAGTTTACTAACGTCATATTCGGTGGCTTTAATACGTCCTTTTTTAAATCCAACACCTGCAGCTATAGAATGCATCCCGTTATATACAAAACAGATATTTACAGATGAAAAATAATAGGCCTTATGATTGTTTTTTTGGTATACAAATTCATTTTCCCCTATATTTTTAATACTTTCTCTCATCTTCTCTCTATGCCATGGAAAAACCAAAACACATTCATTTGATAAATCAATTGCTCTTCTTTCAGCATCTGTTTCATATATTGAAAATCTAATTCCTTCTTCATTGTAATAATAGTAAGGAAAAGGAAGCAGAATTCTTAAATCTTTGTCAAACCATTTTTCCTTATAAAAAATATTTGTTAGTACGTCATACTTCAAATCCTCTCGAATAGCATCAAGCATATAATCTAATATTAAAATCCTGTCTTCTTTTGTTTTTTCTTCTTCGCAAACTTCTTGAACAAATTCAAGAGCATACTTAAACTCATGAGCCGGATCTAATCTCTCTAAAAAACTTCTTTTCTTCTTTCTAAAAAGATTTTTAAGTAGAATTTTGTATCACCTCGTCTTCTAATAATTTAAGGACGTTGTAGTAAATTCTTCCCTGCATGAAAGGTTCATAGTGCATCAAAGAAATCAGCTCATTACACGCTCTCATGTATTTTCTTTCGTCAAGAGCCTTCTTTATTTTAATAAGGTGAAAAATGTATGACATATGAAGTATATCTCTTCTTTCATACTTCTCAGAAGGCTTTAATTTCTTCAACTCCATGTAAAACTCCTTTAAAGCATTTCTTGCTTCTAAATTTTTCTCTTCTCCTTCATCATTCCACCAATTGTCATAAGGATCTAAAATAGAATAAAGCTTTTCCATCTCTTAGCCTCCAATATAAAAATCATTTGAAAAAGTCTAACGGATTTACAGCCTTTCCTCCGTTTCTCACTTCAAAGTGAAGGTGAGGACCTGTGCTTTTCCCTGTAGAGCCAACATAACCAATAACATCACCGGCTCTTACAATTTGACCTTTATTCACTGCTATTTTAGATAAATGTGCATATCTCGTCTCCAAATTGTTGTTGTGCCATATAAAAACAACTAATCCATAGCCGTCATTCCATCCTGCATATACAACTTCGCCATCTGCTGCAGCTTTAACTGGCGTACCCAACGGTACAGCAATGTCAATACCAGAATGATACCTTTCCCCACCATAAACAGGGTCAATCCGCGTACCAAAACCTGAAGTTATTGTGTACCCACCAGACAATGGCCACTTAAGTTCATTTTCAACAGGCGTCCACCCACTAGAAATATCAGTAGCAGGCGAATCCAAAAACACAGAAAAATCAATACTTAAAAATTCCTTAACCTTATCTTTTTGTTCTTTAGTAAAATTCAGCATATTCATAACTTCATCAACACTTCTAAGACGGTAAATAGGATATCTTGCAACATCATCCCCTTCTTTAACTTCTACATATCCTGTAATCTCTATAAACATCTTTGCCAGTTCTTCAATTTCATGAAGGTTTGCCTTGCCAAAATCCTGCTTAAATCTTACAGCATCTATGGCAACAAGCTCTTTCCAATCAACTTCTACGCCTTCACTATAATGATTCTTTGTGTTTTCACTTACCTTTTCTGCCGTACTTATATACATCTGAACTTGCTCATAGCTTACAAGAGGTATCTTCTCATAAGCAGTAATAGGTCCTGCAAAAACCAACATAAGAAATACAATTGGAATAAAAATAAAAAGAAGTGCAAACTTTAAAGCACTTCCCAAATCATCAGGCAAAAAAGCTATTAACACCTTCCCTAAAACTTGCATCAATTACCTCCCCCAGTAAGATACTGAAGCTCATAAGGTGCCGCCTCAATCTTAATATGAATCTTCTGAGTACCTGCCACAAAAAGTCCTTCGCCTCTTTTTGCATTTGCTAAAAGATCATGCTCGGCTTCAGATAAATTCATAAGCCCTGATATAGCTTCAAGATCCTTTTCACCTTGTGCAAGAAGAAGCTTAAAAGTAGGATTATCCAAAAGTGCTTGACCATATCTTTGAACCTCTGGTGCAAGAAAATCAATAATATTTTGGCTTATCACAACAAGACTCCCATTGTATTTTCTTATCCTTTTTGAAGTATCCCTTAAAAATGCTATTGCTTGAGGCGTCTGAGGATCTACAAGCATCCATGCCTCATCTACAACTAAGATGGTCCTCTCTTTTCTATCCCTTTCAATGATATTCCATGCAAAAGAAAGGACGTTAAAGTACTGTGCTCTTTTAACCTGATCCTCTGCATTTTGTAGTTCATGCACATCAAACACAATAAAATCAGAATCAGCTTCAACTGTGCTTGGTCCAGCCCAAAGGTATGAATCCGCTCCTTCAGCAGCTCTTTTAAGAAGTACTGAAAGTCTTCCATATGCATCAGGATTGCTTTCAGATGCTTTAACGCAATACTCATAAAGCTCTCTAACATTTGGCCACGTATCATTTGAAATGTCCTCAGGATTCGTATCCCATATTATACCCACCTTTTTATACACTTCTACTAAAGCGTCTTCCAATGCTGCCTTTTCAACATCCGTCAAATCTCTAAGATATAAGCTAAAGAAAGTCCTCAAAGTTTGAATATGCAATGCTAAAGGACTTTGAAAAGAATTAGATTCATCTGTCTCTCCTTCCTCAGTAGGTCTTAACCTTACTTGCAAAGGATTTATTCTACCTTCACCGCCTGTACAATTGATCCACACACCATTAAGCTTTTTGCACATATCTTTGTATTCCCTCTCTGGATCTATAATAATCACTCTGCTGCCTTTCATGTATTCCCTTAAAAGAAGCATTTTAGCAGTAAAGCTCTTTCCTGCTCCAGGCTTTGCTAAGATAGTCCAGTTAGAATTAGTTCTATCACCACCCCGCTTCCAGATATCAGTTAAGACAAGTCCTCCATCTCTATCCTTACCCAATACAACACCGCTTCCATCATTTATGCCTGACGCAGTAAAAGGAAAAGAAGCTGCAACAGTTTCCGCAGGCATATTTCTTCCTCCTGCATCCCTTACATCATCGTGCAACACACACCAAGGTCCTACAGCCTTAAGACCTTCCTCCTGCCTAAAAACAAGAATTCTCCCTCTCATTCCAGAAGCTGCTAAAGTTGATTCGACTTGCCGTACTTTCCTATCAAGGCTTTGCTGGTCACTGGCAAGAACCATCAAAACAACTGTAACGTAAAAAACTTGCTGTTGTTCCTGGTCTATTTTTCTCATAAGCTCCTCAGCATCTTTCAAAGATTGCTCAGTTCGTTGCATTGTAAGGGCATTGCCACCCATTTCAAGTCTGCCTGCATACTCGCCTATAGCCTTATTTAAACTTAAAATGAGATTTGTCGGATCAGTAGGCTCAACGTGAATAGAACAAATAACACCAGGCATTGCTGCAATCTTAGAAAGCCATGCAGCATTTACTTTAGGAGGATAACCTGCAATAACCATTATCCTCGCAAACTGATCATTAAAAACAACTTGCTTTCCACTAAACTCAAGTGCTTGAGGTGATATCATGTCAATCAAACCCGTAAGTACATCTGTTTTTCTCTTCACAATTCTCACTCCTCCTCTTTTTTAATATAACTTTCAAAGACAGGCGGCAAATATGGTCCGTTAAATGCCGGTGCTTTCTCAAAAGCTGCCTGTGCCGGATGCGTAAAACTAAAAAGCACGTCTATTAACTCCTGATCAGTAGTTATATCCGATTTAAGTCCGGACTTCTCAAGATTAGAAGCAAGTTCATAAATCTTAACCTTAAGTTCCTCTTTTTCCTTGCCTGAAATCATAATAAAAAATCGCCTTTCTATTGCCTCACCACTTGTAACAATAGAAGCGACGTATTTCAAATACTCTTGAAGCAATTTTCTCTTTGTCATGTTTACTTCTTCTTTCGATTTCGACTGAAGAAAACCAATATATGAATCAAGATCGACAGGTCGCCCTATGGAAAATATCTGCATAGTATCCTTTAACCCATTTAAAGTTTCATACATAGACTGAATAATTTTCTTTTTCTCACTCTCGCTTTTTAATCCTATATTTAATGGCCAAACTCTTAAAGCACAAACATATCGCCCATCCTTCAATAAAATCGTATCATCTCCAATGTCTTTGACAGGAAACCAATCTTGTACAGCCTTTTTCCTTATCTCATCTTTCTTCTCTTTGCCATTTTTTAAAATCTTCTCCCTTTTCAATAAACCTATCAACATCTACTCCCTCCCAATTACATTAAGATATCTTCTTTGTTTCTTACTCCATTTAATGTAGCTTTTTATTAAACTTAACACACTGCTTCCATCTGGTCCTGGAATAACTAAAAAGTACGCAAGTCCAGTAAATATAAACACAACCAAATATCTTATTAAAGATTGAGTAAAAATAGATAAAATTAGATAGACAAAAATACCTACCAAAAAACCTGAAAGGACGAAAAAAAGCTCATTCCATCCAAAACCAGGTATCAATTCAAATTTTCCCGAAATATTCTTAGGCACTTGATACAAATTAGATCACCCTTTCAATATAGCTTTTCTTAATATATACATGCTTCCTGCTGACTGTCCAGCTTGACCTACTGCAGATCCCATTCCAGTATGATATGCAAATTGTCTTAAGACAGAAGGAGTCTTAAATGCTACCCATAGCCAGCCTATAAGCATTAAAAGGCTCAAAACAGACGAATTAAATTGCATATTTACCTCTGTAGAAAGAAATCCTCTTATCATAAAAGTTTGAACAGCTTGAGAAAGAGATAATACAATAAGCTCTCTCCACCACACCGTCCATACACCTTCATCTGGTCTTGTAAGTCCTACAGCCATTATTGGTGCTGAAACTGCAAGAAAAGCTATCTCTACTGCTCTTATCCCTGTCTGAATCAAAATCAATATCCAAACTATTAACACTGTAAAAGCTATTAAAATCATGGCTATAGTAGAAGATAAAGATAATGAAAGTATGTTTTGAGTCCATATAACAGGATTGCCAGCTTGTGTTGATGGAAGTGACGCTATAGCCTTTGCAAATTCCGAGCCCCATTCATAAATTGTATTGACTGCCCAAGGACCTGCTGAAACCATCAATGCAGCAAAAGCAGTTCTTTTAACAAGTTCAAATGGTCGAGCAGATGAATCACCAGAAGAATATAAAATATACGTCTTAAATGCTTCAGCAGCAACCTTTACTCCTAAAAGAGTTCCTGCTATAAGCTTAGTAAAATAAATTGCATTAGTTATGTAAGGTGTATTGAGAATTTTTATAGCCACAGCCATTTCATCCCCCAAAAATGAAATGAAAAGCCCTAAAATACTGTCGAATGTATTTGAAATAAAGGTTGTCACTGCATTCATAATCATGTTCTCTATTGTTGTCAACAAAAAAACACCTCCTAAAAGGGCCTTAAATCTGGCCCTTTTAATTTATTTAAAATACGATAAAAAGACTTTAACAAGCGATGCAGCACTCATTCCAATTGCTCCACCAATCAATACATTTTTTATAGATCTGTTGTGAGCAGCAGTGACTGATGGATCACCATCACCCATCTGTTTCATAAGTGCATGATATCCTATAGCTGCTCCCGATGCTGCAGGAATTAGGTAAAGAATCCATGTTAAAGCATCATTTAAAAGATTAAAAGCACCAGAAATAATCGTTGGCATAAATTCTCCTCCTTCATCTTAATTTTGATAATAAATTTTGATCTGTTCTGTCTTTATCTGTCTTGTCTTTTTCTGCTATAGTTGGCACCCAAACAGGAACAGTTATCACCTCCTTTTTAATGTTATATTCTATAGAAGGCACTAAATCTTTGCTTGCAGGCCATTCAGAAATATCAGGAAGTGGAAGAAAGGCAGGATTGTATCTGGCTTGAAGGATAAGTGATTTATCCTTTGGCCATCTTAACACTTCGTCTGGAAGTAAAAGAGGCCTTCCTGTAAGGCCTTCTGTTGTACCATGACTAAAATCTGTGTTTCTAACCTGTGAAGAATAGCTTTCTGTCCTAACCGTATATTGACCTGTCTTCCCACTTATTATCCTTGCTGTTTCTAAATCTGTAGTAAGAATGTATAACCATGTAGCACAGTTTCCTGTGATTGTCTGAGAAAGCTCTCTGTACTTAGCCTTAATCTGAGATATATCCTGAACAGCCAATAAAAACCTCATACCTCTTCCTGCTGCAACAGTAACTTTTCTATCAAATTCAGGTATTGTAGGAAGATTTCCAAACTCATCAAGTATAAAATTTACTCTTCTTAAAAGCCGACCTCCATTTTTATTTGCTAAATCGACTAAAGCTTGATATGTCTGTTGTATATACAAAGTAGCCAATATATTCCTCGTGCCTCTCTCATCTGGTATAACGATAAAAACAGCTACTTTTTCTTTTCCTAAGTCATCTAAATTGTGATCCTGATTTGATGTAAGCCAAATAACCGCAGGATCTGACCAAAGTCTAAGCTGTGCTGCAGTTCCTGTAAAAATCGAGCTTCTTAATCTGTCTTCTGAAAGTGCTGCAACACCATAAGCTGATGATGCAGGATGGTCTTTAGGAAGAGAACGAAAATATTCATCTAATAATTCTCCACCGCCTGCTCCCATTTGATGCAGCATTTCATACACACTTCCTAAATGCCTTGCCTCATAAGGAGCAAAAGAAGCAACAGCCAAAATCAAAGCAGCAGTCAAACTTTCTTGCGACTGTGGCCATATAGGATCTCCTGTGTACTGCTGTTGATTGCTTATAATATTTGCAACATCCCATGCTACTTGACTTGCTGAAGAATAATCATTGGAGTCCAGTGCAGATGAAACGCGCAAAAGTGGATTCCACTGATTCCCCCTGTATGGATCTCTAAGATCTATAAGGATTACTTTATATCCTTCGCTTTTTAAGTACTCTGACGAATGGCTATAGATCTCACCTTTCGGATCAGATATAACAATGCTCTCTCCTGCTTTTGCTAAATTCCAGATTGTAGGAAGTATAACTCTTCTGGATTTTCCACTCCTTGTTGAACCTATAACTAAGCAATGCCCATCTCCTGAATCCAGCCATGCTTCTTCTCCGTCAAAACCTACTACAAACCCGCCCTTTGCCAAATTACTTCTCGTATTCCATACTGTAAATGTCTGTGAAATCTCCTTTTCTGTCCTCCATCTTGCAGTACCATGCTGTCCTTGCCCAAATGCTTCTGGTAAATTCATTACATCGTTTCTTCTCTTTTTTCTGCCATAGATAGGATAAAAGACTGAAACCAATGCTGCAAAAATAGTAGGCTGTAACCACATCCACGGAATTCGCACATCCTCTTTTTCTAATAGTGTTATTCCAGACAAAGGCTCTTTTCCTATAGATGATATCCACATATTAAAACCATTCTTAAAGCCATAATCTTTTGCATAAAGTGGTAAAATACAAAGAAAAGGTCCAAGTAAGAAGTCAGCAATAAGTATTAGAATGGCTAAAGCAACTTTAAACTTCACGACTCTCACTCCTTCTTTCGATAGCCTTTCTCTTCTTTTCCATTTCCTTTTGAGCTGCAATATTGCTCTGTGCTTCAGCTCTCAACCTTTCTCTTTCCAATGCTCTCCACGCAGATCGCCATACTGTATTAGTAAGTCTTGTTGTATCCATTAAATTCTCTTCTCTAAGTGCTGCTGCACCTTTTAATACAATCTGAGATACTCTCTTTTGTATGTCTTCATAAGCTTTTTCTGCTGCGCTTTCTAAAATTTCAGGATTTGACGTGTAATGGCTGGTCAGCTCTTTAGCAAGGTCTTTGTACCTTTCAACAGATTCATGAAAACTTGGTTGCTTTAAAAGCCAGTCTGTAATCTCCTTTGCCTTTTCTTTTACTTCGGAAGGCATGTAAGCATAAGCGATGCGTCCATGAGATGGCATAATCTTCGAAAGCTCTTTTAGCTTTTCAAAAAGCTCTTCTCTCGTAGTTTGGTCAAGAGTAGGCGGAAGACCAGGCTTTTCGCCATTTAATGCTTTTATTTCTATCCTTGCTTTTTTTACCTCATTTAGCAACTCTGAAATATCTCTTTTAGCCGTATCCCTTATAAGGTCCCGTACTGCTGATTTTTCTGCTGTAAGCGCAAGTCTTTCTTTTGCATATATTTCATTTAAAAATACTTTTCTTATGTCTTTTCTCTCACCTTCTGAAAGTTTTCCCTGATGCCTCTGAGGTGTTTTCTCCCACATTACAATATGCACATGAGGATGACCTTTTTTTTGATGGAAAGCAGCAACCCACTTCAGATTTGACTCTGGAATGCCCATTTTTGCTGCTGCATCTGATATTGTAGCTCTAAGAGCCTTCTCCCATGATTCTCTTGTAGTATATCCAAGCTTTACAGCATCTTCTTCCTTCAATGAAAGGATAAAACGCCAAGCAATACCTAAATGATTACTCAGTTCTTTCATTGTTTCTTTCAAACTAACATTTCCATCAGAGCTGAAAAGCCCATGGCTTCCCGGTCTTTCATCCATATACTTTACATGTCCTGCAGGAGTACCAGCAATATCTATCTCAAAATTATCAATAAAATCATCGAAGTTGTCATATTCTGAAAGTATCTTTTCTGCATATTTATTTCCCTCATCCAGTTCCTCTAATTCATTTAATTCACCTTTGTCAACACCAGATCTGGTTCCTATATACAAAAGATGCGCAACATTTTTAGCCCGATTTTCAAGAGTAGGTAGATAAAATTTTGCTATCATCACAAAAGGAGAGCTCATTCATTATCATCTCTTTCTTTAAGATAAGCAACTGCCTTAACTCTTGCCTCATTGTAAAGCTCAATAGCATTGTGCTTCCCTAAATCTGCTATGGTCTGTACATTCATATACATTGCTGTAGCTGCTGCAACGGCTGATTTAGCCATAAGCTTTGCCAATCTATCTTCTGTAGGTTTTAATACATCTCGCATTGCCTTTCGGACGGCTTCTGTAACTTTGTCAATACCATCATTTGCTGCTTCAATCAAAACTGCTTCTGAAAGCATTTTTCTTGCAACAGCAGAAATAGATTCATCTCGTCTTGATGCTAAATTCACCAAAGCTTGATAAACATCCTCTGGCAGTTGAACATTTACCCTCTTCAAATACATTCCTCCTTAAAAGATAATAAAAATTTTAAAAATTCTACGTGCAAAGATTTCGTACCACATAATCAAATAAAAAATTATATCGTACCAAAGCTTAAAATCTTTATGAGGCATAAACCATAAACTTGCAGTAACAGGTACAAAATATATTAACAAACTAATGTAATCAATAAGTATTACCTTTTCCATATTTAGATTAAGCAAAACTTTAATTAAATTTGAAATACCGTATATCACAAATGACCATCCAGTCCATATAAGAAATAAATACACGTGAATTTTCTCTCCTGTTATTTTAGATATTTTAGCTGGATTTAAAAAAGAAAAAAGGAAATCTTGAAAAGAGATAGAATAGAGTATATATACTGCAAAGAAAGTACCTAAAATGTGTGTTATACCTATAATTATGTCTTTTAAACCATATAAGTTAGATGTAACTCTTTTAAATTCTTCTTCATCATACAAGAATGGAGGAATACTATGCAAAATTTTTATTTCAGGATTTCTATCGCTTTTATTATCGACTTCTTTTTGCTCTTGCTCCCCATCAGCCCTTATATCATTCTTCCATTGATCCTTTTGATTACATTTAGACTTGCTTTTATCAGGATCAGCAAATTTTTTGTAGTTGCTTATTTTAAACATGAATGGCACCTCCAAAAACATCCAAATTCTCTACTGCTATTTATTTTTTATAAACCAGATGATTCTATCCTAAAACTTTACAAAGATTTTAGTACTGTTGCATTGCCAAATATCATTAAAAAAATGAAAGATAAAGACTCTTTCATTATAAAAACTCACCTATTTACTAATAAACAGAAGTTTATAAAAAAACTTACTACAGTTCCTTGTACAGTTGATTATCATGAATATAGCCCTACCTGCTGGGAAAAACTAACCCTAACTCTTACAATTTATTTTATAATTTTTGTAAAAAAGTTTTTTCTAAGAAATAAAAATACCTCTAATCTTACAGCAGTATTAAACAGAACTTTTTATCAAATTGTCATAAAAAAGCAACTTTAAAAACATAAAATTTCACGTACATCATATAAGCATCACTAAAAAATTCAGAATTATCAATGGCTAATAGCTATTTAAAGCACAAAAATGCACCTTTACCATAAGAAAAGCACCTTAAAATACACCTCTTACAAAACCAGTTCCGCCGGGCACTGCCCGGCGTGTGTGATGCACAAAGTGCACCTCCCCTTATCCTGCATTATAAAAACCAAGCATAATTACTACACGCTTTTTAACTAAAGCGAAAGAATATCTTGCAAGCTTTCTATCAAGAATTGATCTGTTGTGTCCTTAGGTTCATCCAACGTTTGGGCTTGAAGTTCTGCCCTTTTAAAAGGCACTTTTAAATCAAATCCTAAAATAGCAACTTCGATCCTATTAAGCTTCTCATTTATCTCTTTAAATGGATCCTTTTTATTTTCACTTAAATAAAAATCAATATAGAACCTTAAGGCACTTTTTATAAATGCTGTCCTATCTTTTCCATTAAACTTTGACAAAACCTCATTTAAGTCGCTTTCATCCACTCTAAAACTGTACACCTTTGAAGACAAAAAGATCACCACCTGTTTACAGGTTAACTTGAAGTAATAATGATATCATAGGGCTATAAAATATATAAAGTGTAAACAGACAACAATCAATTTTTATTAAGTTTGTTTACACTTTGCTGTTTTTCTATTTCTTATTTCTTTGGTATCAAGGCTTTTATATGTATACATACATTGTAAACAACACAAAATCTGGCAAAATAAAGACTTAAGTCATACAAAAATAAAAAAATGTAAACAACCAAGGTATCTTGCAAAATAACTTTTGTTTACATTTTAATAGCTAATGCACCATATTTATTGATATAAAGCATCATAAAGCTGTTTACATTATTCGTTCATCATCATTAATAGATATTGCCTTAAGATTTGTATTCTCACAAAACCTGATAATGTATTTTATATCTCTCTTAGTTATATAGTTTTTCTCTTCCATATAGTAATCAACCATCTGTTTCATAAGTTCCCACACATTTTCATAATTAAGTTTTTCTATGTTTTTTAATCTTTTGTCCATCACCCCACCTCCAACATATCTAGCCGTTTTTCTTCTCTTCTAATTCCGCTACTTTCAAAAAACCTCTCGCATTGGCCATCTGAGGATCTTTCACAATAACTGTATTATCATAGATATCTATCAAAAACTCTTGCAGATTTTTAGCACCTCCTCCAGCAAGAAAAATAGTGTTAAAGAAGTCTAATTTATTACTCCAAACAGCTTTAAGCCTATCCTTTATCACCCTTGCAATTTCAACTTTAATACCTTTAATTTCATCTCCAAAATCAATCTGCCTTCCTCTAAAAAATATTCGTTCGTCTTTTGCAATTCTCATAAGTTCAGGTACATCTAACTTACTACCTGTCTTCTGTGTAAATAACTTGTCAAGTGAATTGTAAATAGAAGATATACCTACATCTATAGTACCTGATAAATCCTCTCTCAAAACCAAGCGGTCCTCCACTAAAAAAACTATAAAATCTGTTGTCTTAAAACCTATATCAACAAGTCCTAAATAGCTGCCTCTTACTAAATATTTATGTAAGTCCTCCATAATTGCTGAATAAACCGCACCCGCTGCCTGAGGGAAAATTGTTACTTTATCAAACTTAATCGTCCTTACCTTTTCATCCCCTTTAAAACAAGCCAAATTTCTATATCCCTTAAGCATTTCTAAAAATTCCTCTTTTTTGTGGATATACTGTTCAAGAGGTAAACCAGTCACCAAATGCACTGGACCTCCGTCTTCAGGGAAAAGCAAAAGGCACGATGCGGCAATTAACACTTTAGTATTAGGATGATTTATCTTATTTTCATCAAATACATAAGATACATTCCTTCCTTCTCTTCTGGCTAACTCCCCAACAAAAAATTCGTGCCTTTCCCCGTTCATGATTACAATGTGCATATTATCAATTCTTTTCTCAAAACTACTTTCAAAAAGGCCTTTAAGATTTCTCTCATAAGCATTCCCAACAATAGATGGAAAAACAACTGTTTTACCAGTTTCACTAATACCCTTCGTATATCCATATCCTAAATCCAATCCCATCTTAAACATTTCAAATCCTCCTTCTAATTTTATGCAAAATAAAAAAACGCCTTAATCGGCGCGCATATCATTTTCAAAACCCTTCTCAAACAACTTACTCCCATATTTTCTTTTTCTTTTCTCTGCCAGTGAATAACAATAATCATCATCTCTTACAGAAACAACTACTATATTCATAATTTTTTTATCTCTAACAAGTGTGTAAACTACCCGTATTCCTATATTTCTATATTTTATCTTAAAAAAACCTGTCAGATTATTTCCATGCTTATTGCCAAGAGGCTTTCCATAACCACCTTCGCTTTGAGGTAGAGGATTAGAGCTTACCTTCTCAATACCTGAATATATAACCATCCTGATACTCTTATCCAACTTAAACAAATCTTTCTTTGCTTCTGGTATAAAAGAAATATTCCACACGTTATTCAATCTCCACCAGATCAATGTATTTTTCTAATTCTTCTCTCGTTAAGCCCTCCTCTTTAAGAATCTCTTCAAAAGGTATACATTCTTCCTCTTTCAAATTTTTCGTTCTTTCAATTGCAAGCTGTAAAAGTTCAAGATCTTCCTGTGCTTCCATAAGTTCATCATACTGTTCGATAGGTATAATCACTGCTTGTGGCTTATTATTTTTAATCACTATAAAATGCTCCTTTTTTTTAGAAACTTCCTCTATGATTTTCGACGCTTTTCCTCTTCCTAAATCACTCACAGAAATCATACATGAAACCAAATTTTTAAGATTAGAAAATCTTCTCTTTTTCATACTCGTATCATCCACCTTAAACAATATCTATTCCTCCTTCCTATTCTATTCATTACTTAACTTAAGTATACATTTCTTGTTTGAAATTTTCAATCAAAAAATCATGAAAATTTTGATGAATTATTAATATCTACTATTTGCCTATAAAGTTTATAGTATCCATCACCATCTAATATAAGAAGTGTAAATTCCAAGAAAACACCTCCAAAATCAAATAAAAAATGTAAGACAAAAACACATACGGCACAAGTGGCACAGAATGCCTTAAACCCTTTCCTTTCAATATGCCGTAAATCAAAGAAAATATAAGAAGTACAAACATAGGCAATGCCAGCATAGAGAAATCTTTACCCATAAAAAAAGCCAAAACAGTCAGAAGTTTAATATCCCCACCGCCAATACTTCTTGACGAAATAAGTGATGTAATCATAAGAAGAATAAAAACTATTCCAGCCATTAAAAGGCTTTCCTTTAAATTGCTAATGAAAAAAAGAGAATAAATAAAAAGGACAATGACCGCAAAATCAGGCACTTCTCTTTTTTTTAAATCAACATAACTTAAATATGCAAGAATAAATATAACCGGTATATATTTTATCTCTCTCACCTCCAAATTATTTAATATCCCATCAAAAACAAACTTCCTTTAGCTTCATACTCTTTTATAGCAATAGCCTGTTCTGGTGTGACAATTAGTGTTACTGCTGCGGGAAGTAAAGAATCCGTATCATACTGATTGTTTTTATCAGCTTTTTTAATATCCACTCCTGACTTATTGACAATATCATATATTTCAACTTTATTAGCTATTACAGCTCCATTTTCGCCTTTCTCATAACTTTTTGGAGCCCATCCTACATCAACAAAGTCACCTGGCTTAATTTTTCCTGCCAAAGAAGACTCTAAATTTACGCTTATCGACAACCTTCTCATACCTTCTTTTAAAACTGGAACATCGTCTTTAGAAACCATACTCTTCATCACGTATGAACCCTCTGCTATATCCACTTTAGCATATCCCGAGGGCTTTTCACTTAGCAAATACATATCTTTAACATACGCAGACTGTGGTATAAGCTTTATACCAAGCTTCGAATCTATTTTTTCTCCTGCCTTAATATCAGAAAATGCTGCTATAACTTGAACTTTCTTATCACTTTCCGTCATCTTGTAAAAGTACTGATATTGAAAATACGACAATATAGCCGCCAAAATCAAACTTATTGATATCAAAAATATTCTCTTTTTAAACAAAACCATCTATCATTCCTCCTCTAAATTGTAAAAATTGTCAACATCTCTATGTACAACAATATCAACATATTTCCCTAATAGACCAATTAGTCCAGGTCTTCGGGCTTTAAAACTTATAACAACATGAATAGACGTGTTTCTTATCAATGTCCCTTTAGGGCAATACGTAGGATAATCACCTGGATTGTAAACTATAAATTCGTCAACATGCACTGAACTTGCTGCCACACTTCCAGGCATGGGATTCATATTATCATCAAGCTTCATATTCTTTTTAAGGTATTCATAAAAAGTATCCTTTGCAGCATCTTTATCCAAAACATACTCTCCATAAGCTACATCAACAGGATCTGCACTTTTAAGTGAAGCAAGAGCTGATGATACAACAGCATCATCTGCAACATTTTTAATATTGTATAGGTATCTGCTTTCTATCAAAAATATGCTGAAGACAAAAAGCGGAATGAGAAAAAGTAGTGTCAATAATATTACCCCACTGCCTTTTTTATCTTTCATACTTTTTGCTAACAGATGTGATAGGTCCATAAACCATCTCAACATTATTATCAATCCTTTTTACTCCTCCAAATGTAATACTGTACCTTCTAATTACAGTTTCCATTGATATCTTTACTTTTACATCTTCACCGTAAGGTACAGGATATGGAGTGTAATCTATATGAACTTTATCAGTATCAATTCCTTTAGACTTAAGAAAAGCTTCAAGATTATAAAGCTCATCATCTGTCATTCCGCCTTCAATCTCCATTCTTAAGACTGCTTCTCTTGCAGCCTGGCGTAAAGTATCGTATCTTGTCAAATCCATAAGCATATTTACTGTATTAGCAATTGGCATTATAAGAAAGGGAAGCACAAGCACAAAGGCTATTAACTCTACATTCCCCTTTCTCCAAGATTTCCTAATTTTCATAGTTAAGCAGGGAGAATTTAATCTCCCCGCTATCACCTCCTTACTGTCCATTTAGAACCTGCTGCATTTGGCTATTAAGGTTTGAAATACCTGAACTCGTCGTCTGTCCAAGATTTCTAATAGGGTTTGCTGCAACAAGAACCACAAACAAAATTATTAAAGCTATTGAAACAAGTTCACTAAGACCTTTTGAGTTTAGTAAAGATTTTTTAATTGAATCCTTAAATTTCTTCAACACAGAATCTGCCTCCTTAAAAAATCATTTTTAATCCACTTTGAATGTTTGTAAAATATGAATAAATGTACAGCGTAACTATGGAAGCCATTAAAAAGAAAATAGCAATAAGGACCTTATATTCCATGGATTTGTCCTCACGTGCTATCTTAGATGCTGCAGTATTAAAAAGCGAAGATGAAAGAGTCGATAAAATTTCCACAGTTCTCCCTGTCCTGTCCCCTTGCAGCAAAGCCATTGCTAAGACATTAGCCTCTGGCAGATTGACTTCACTAGTAAACTTTCTTAGTGCCACCTCCTTTTCTCTTGTCATAATGTACTCTGCAGCAAGCTTCGTTATTGCACTTCTCACCTCCTTTGACTTCGCTGACTTAGCTGTAATCAAAAATATATCTTCAAGCGGCACGTCAGCCGCCGCTCCCAGCTCAAATAAGTCCACTATTTCAGGCATTTCTCTTTTAAATTTCTCTATGCGGTCCTTTCTTGCAGACTGAATATATAAATCCAATCCAAATATGCTAAGCAAAAATAGTAAAGCAGCCTGCAATCCACTCATTTTAGTTAAATAAATGTATATAACTGCAAATAAAAGAAGCCCTATGTGGGCAAGAATATACGTCTCTGCTGTAAGCTTTAAGGGGTTTCCCGCTGCTTTAAGCATTTCATTTATTTTATCAAGCGCACTTTTCTTTACTGTCTTTCCCAAAAGCTTTGAAATTTCATCTATAGGCTTTATACGGTAGATTCTTTTTCTAAGCCTATAAATTTCATACTCCTTAATAACTGTATAAATTAAAAAAGCCAGTAAAAGCATTAAAAAAAGGCTGTAAATAATCTTTAACATCCCCTTTCAAACAGAAGAATTAATATTCTTAATCATGTATAATCCGAAAATAATGGAAACAGCATTAGACACCGCTATAACCTGTCCTGTAACTGTATTTTTAACAATATATACAATATCAGGATCACTTGAAATATTCACCATAAGCATTAGATTCATAACTATCATGACAAGTATTACAATACTTCCTACATAGGCATTAGCAGACTTAATAGCTTCAAGTGAATAAAGTTTTTCCGCCTGATCTTTAAGCTTAGTTATCGCCTTATTAAAATTGCCGCCGTATTTAACGCTCATTTTAGCAAAATTTATAAACTTCCTGAATTCATTGTTTCCTGCCTCAGATGCCATGTTATCCAAACACTCTAATACGCTTATCTGAGTTTTTTCAAATTGAAAAACATTTTTTTCAATGATTGACTTTAAAGGATTTGAGATATAAGGTGCAGTAGATTTTAAAGCATTAATTATATTGTCTTCAATATTATAAAACCCCATAAAGGTCGTCAAGAAGGCAAGATACGCTTCTTTAACTTTTTTAACATTTATGGACGAAAGAAGCATCATAAATGCAAATGGCAAATACAGAGCTGCAAAAGCGTAAAACAACGCTGCAAATCCAAGCCTGCGAAAAAAATAAACAGCCAAAGCTAGAATTACTAAATTTATTGCAGCTATATTTTTTGCATTGAGAAAAGGCAATCTTCTCTTAAGGCCTGACTGTGCGAGAAGTACATCTATACTTTTTAAGATTTTACTTCCTTTTCCTGCTATAAAACCTCTTTCACTGAAATGCCACTCAATCAATCTTTTTTTAAATTTGATACGTTCTACATAAACCGCCGCAGTATATATGATTAAAGACAGCAGTACAAACTGAATAAAGCTCAAGTAAATCAAGCAGTGCCACCTCCTTTCATATCCAATATTTCTTTAACTCTGTAATCTTCCATAAAAATTATCATATCTATACAGGAGAAAAGCATCTGCCTTAAATCCTCTATAGGTACATCTGTTCCTGACCTCTTCATCAAAAGTACCAATCTATCAATTACCTCTTTTGCAGAATTAGCATGAACAGTAGCCATACTGCCACGATGACCTGTGAAAACAGCATTAAAAAAGTCCATAGCCTCTCTATCCTTTATTTCACCTATAAAAATCCTGTCCATGCTCATAAGTAGCCCTAATTTTGTAAGCTCAAACAAAGTATAGCTTTTTATTTCCGGGTTATCTGAAATTCTTACAAGCTTGCAGATAACATCCGGATGTTTTGGCTTGATTTCAAATGTCTCCTGAATTAAAAGCCCTCTTTCCTCATAAGGAACTTCATTAATCAACGCACCTAATAGAGTTGTCTTTCCACTGCCGCCTTTTCCGGCAATTACAATAGTTTTTCTATCTCTTACTGCACTTTCAAAAAGCTCCTTCTCCTCATCCAAAAACATTCCTTTTTCTACAAGCTCATCAATAGTAAAGCCGGTTGTAGGCTTTCTTATCGAAATAGACGGTGAAATAACATTAATAGGCTTAAGAGATATAACAATTCTTAAATTTCTTTTTCTGTCTGTAAGAACTGCCTCTACATTTGAGTTTTCATCCAGCTTTCCACCGCACATAGCAGCTATTTTATAGCAGTATCTTGTAAGTTTCTCCTCACTTCCAAAATTTACGGGTATTAAAAATTTCTCGCCAAATTTTTTAATATAAACAGTATTGAATGAATTGACAAGGATATCAGATACCTCAGGATCATCAATGTACGGTTGAAGTGGTCCATATCCAAAAAGAACATCAAATATTTTCTGCATAAATGACTCAATACTGCCATGATATATCTTTTTGTCAACAACTATTTCTCTTATTTTATTTTCCAAAATCTTACGAGAAGACGTTCCAGCTTCAATCTCAGCAACTATTTTAGGGTATCTTTCAACAATTTCTGCAGTAACTTCATCACATGTGTCTTCAACAGAAAAATTTGCATTTGCATCATACTTCATAGTATCATCAGGTACAAAAGGATCAATCAGCGCCAATGCTTTTCACCTCCCCGACCGCTTTGATATGTCCTATATCTTCAATGTCTTTGCCAATCAAAACCTTAACAATTCTACCAACATCGCGAAATACATTTTTCTCCCCATATCTTACGTTAAAAGTTTCTACACCTATAATTTTCTCAGCAGTGTTGATATCAACTTCGCTTTTTACTGACGCATTTAGAATAATTTTAAACTTGTTTTTGTCTATTCCCCATCTCTCACAGACGAATTCGATCATTTCTGCAGTATCCTCAATGCTCCAAATAGTCGGTGCTGTCACACATAAAATTACATCACTATTTTTTAAAGCTGTATAAGTTGACGAAAAAAACACTCCTGCATTTGTATCAAGTAAAACATAATCAAACTCCTTCTTCAGTGTCTCAAGCATTATTGAAAAATGTTTCTCTTGAAACTTTGAAAAATCGTTTATAGAAATGCCAGAAAGAATCCATGTATTCTGCTTTTTATTCAAGTGGTGCTTTATTATGGCAAACACATCCCGTTTGTCCTCAACTGCCTCGTAAATATCAGATTTATCGCTAAGCTCAATTCCAAAATATTTGTGAATATGGGGCATAACCTCTTTAAAGTCAGCTAGAACTATATTTGTCTTGTATTTCTTCACCGCTGTTGCAAAAGCTATTGCCAATGTCGTTTTCCCTGTGCTTCCATTTGCGCTCCAAAAAGCTATCATTTTCTTTGGCAATCTCATCACCTCCAAATTTTTCTTCACTCTTTAACCTTGATTTTTTTAAAAGCATTTTTTCAAGCTCATCAATATCTTCACTGCTGTACTTTCTCTGAGAATACCCGTTAAAATAATTTCTGGGTACGGCATAATTTGCGCAATTGCTTGATTTTACATTGTCTACAGCCATCCTTATGGATTTTTCTTTGATATAGTTTTCTATTGTTTTTTCAAGAAAATTAATAGGACTTCTGATATCTCGTCCTTTCATCCGTTCTATACATGTCTTAATGTCATCATCACTAAGCATATATTTGTTTTTAAGCTCATCTATCACATCATCGTCTAAACTTTTTGACCGATTTTTTAAAATCCGTCCATCCATCTCCTCTGATTGATTGATTGATGTATTCTTATGAGTAATATCCTGATGTAATCTATTGATATAAGGGAGATGGGATTTTCCCACCTCTAGAGATGGACTTTTCCTATCTCCTAGAGATTGACTTTCTCCATCTCCAGGAGATGGACTTTTCCCATCTCGGGAGATGGGTATGTCAGGGTATAAGGCTTTTTCATTTTCTACTTTTGGTTTAATAAATTCTCCGTCATTTTCTACTTCCTTGTGATTAATTTCGTCCAATAGCATATCTACAAGCTCATTGTTTCGAACATAATATGTAACATTCTTCTGTTTATCTATAAAGCTGCAGTAAAGTTTTTCCTTACCATTTTTAATAAATAACCTACCTTCCTCTTTAGCTTTTAAAAATTCGTTTCTGGAGCCATATCTTACTCCTATTTTGTCAAACGCAGACCTAAATTCATCAATAGAAAACCCAAGCTCTTCTATCCAGCTATCACCTTCTTTATATGAAAAATGATTTGGTGCTGGCTCTAAAAACTTATAAAAGCAATTGTAGTCATATTTATCAAACCAGTATTCCAATTGTTCAAAAAGGATCGCAGCCGTAACAGAACCTGTGATCTTCCTGTATTCTGGATGATATGGTATTATTCTGCTTGATAAAGCAGCAGACCTATTTCTCCTTTCCATGTTTAACCTCCTCTCTAATCTCTTCCTTCTTTTATTAAGCAAAGACTAATTAAAAATCCTAAAATTATTCCAAAGAAAAGACCGGCTGCTAAGCCGGTAGTATAAAGAGCATTCAAAATTTTCATCTCCTTCTGTTCAAAGTATTGCAAAAAATGCAATTTAAATTTAATTCATTTTTGCTCTAGTAAAAAATTAATATTATTCCTCTATAGACGATATTATATTTAAAGTAACAATCAGAAAGGAAAATGTACATGAAAAATAACAAAGAAAACAATGACAGTTTGAAAAAATTTATTCTGAATTTTATTAATCCATCATATAAAATGAAAAATAAAAATACTTACTTTTCATACCATAGAAGAAATGTTTATCTTCTAATTGAATTAATATTTTTTTTAATCGTTTCAGGTAATCTTTATATTTTTTTAAATCCTCCATTTCCGTTTATGATAATAATATCATTGCTTTGTTCAGTCATCTTACTTCTGTATCTTATGAAGCTTGAAAAACTTTTAATAAACTTAAAAGAATTGGATAAATGTGACATCAGATTTAATATAAATAGAAAAATCGCCGAGAAAAATAAAACAATCAAAATAGAAATTTTAACTGACATAGCAGAAGAAAGTAGTATACAAAGAAAAATAATAGAATCAGAAATAAATATTTCTTCTTTATCAAGCTTTATTAGTACTTTATTAGGTTTTATAATAGGTTTTTTCACAAAAAATACAACTAATATTATTTTTTCTTCTTCTTTTTTTATCGCAATTTTCCTTTTTATCACGTATTTATATTTCTTCTCAGACCTTATAAAGACTTCTAAGTTATACTTAATAGAATTATATGATTATCAAATTTCCTATACACAGAGATTAATTAAAAAAATTGAGAAATAAATTGTTTCTTAAAATTATTTTTTCTCCTTTTATTTCCATTTTAATATCAAAAAGCTTCTCTAAATAGTCAGTCGATAAAAATATCTCATTATTTTTTACCAACAAAATTCCATGGGCAGTAAGTATATTTCCATTTATACTTATTGTTTTTTTGTTACAATCTAATACTATTTTTTTAGTTCCATTATCTATAGATAAAATCCCATTCTCATAAGTAATATATTTTTTATCAATTCCATTCGCAATAGCTACAAACTTGACAGGAAGAAAAATGCTTCCATTGCTTGTAAATGGCGCTTCTTCCATAAATATTCTTTTCCTATAATTGCCTAATATATAATCTTTATTATCATTATTAGGTATAATCCCAATTTCAGAAACGTTAGAATTTAAATAAAAATAACTTGGTAAAGGGGTAAATAAAAAATTAAAAGTATATGCAAACATAAATCCAGTAAAAAGAGGGAGAATGCAAATTATTATGAATTCTAATAACTCCCCTATTAAAATATCCTTTCTTTCTATCAAAGCCATCTCTCCTTTACATTTTATAACTTTTTACCCGTCGAAATGTATAATTATCGAATGAGCGAATTTCATATTTTAAATAGCTTGATATTCTTAACTTTTTAAAAGATAAAAAAAGGAAGTTCACCCCAAATGTCGAATATATAAGTAGCAACCCAATTTTAACAAAAGAGGTGAACCTACTTATGTATATTCGACAAGAATGCTTATTTTCCTTCGACGAATTAATAAAATTTCAACCAGAGACAAAACTTGAAATGGTTTTTTCACAACTTGATTTCTCAAATGTTGTGCTTTCACTATCAAGATCTGAATATAAAAGAGGACCTAAAGGATATGATCCACTGCCTTTGCTTTATGCCTTAGTTGCTATGCAACTTGAGAAAATTCCCAATATAGCAAAGCTTGTAGATAGATTAAAATCAGACCCTGTATTTAGATATAACTGTGGCTTTAGTGTATTTGGTCCTACTCCATCTGCATCAACCTTTAGCAGATTTTTAAACCTAATATCAAAGTCGGAAGCTCTTGAGGAAGACTTTAAGCAATTAATACTTAAAGCTAAAGACCTCAACATAATTGATAGCACTAATATAGCTATTGATTCAACTAAATTGAACGCTTTTGAAAAACCAAAACCTAAATCCAAACTAAAGGATGATGGTAAATCTCCTAACTGGGGAAAGAAAAAAGATACTGATGGCAATGATATAAAATGGTTTGGATGGAAGCTACATATAATAGCCGACTGCAAAAGTGAACTTCCACTTGCCATAGAAATTACTCCTGCAAGCGTAAATGATAGTATTTTAGCAATACCCTTATTAAAGAAGCTAAAAGAGTTCTACGGCAATACATTTGATGTAAAACACTGTATTATGGATTCAGGCTATGATATAAAAGAAAATTACGATTATATTATGAACGAATTTCATGCACAACCAATCATAACCTACAACAAAAGAGGAAGTTTTGCTCCACCAGAAGGATTAAATGAAAGGCTTCACCCAATTTGTTCTATGGGATATGAACTTGTATATTGGGGTAAGGACGGTGATTATTTAAAATTCAGATGTCCACATGTATTAGGAAAGATAGATTGTCCTCATGGTTCTTCTTGGTGCAGCAATTCAAACTATGGGTATTGCCTTAAAATCAATTACAAGAAAAATAACAGATATTTTAGCTTTCCAATAAGGAGTTCTGATGAGTGGCAAGAGATATATAACCTTAGAACTTCTATTGAAAGATGTAACAGCCGATTAAAAGACTATTTAAATACTGACAATCTGCGCTCAGCGGGTATTAAGAAAGCTAAAACCTTTGCTTTATTAAACTGTATTACACTTGTTGCAGGTACTATTGCTGTTAATGTTACTAAATCATTGCCAAAAGTAGCTTAATTAACTACCTGTGTTTAACCAGCTGTATAACCATGGGATGAAAATTATTTTATAAACTATTTTTGTTAAATTTTCAAAGTTCATAAGTTATCCACAGGCATTAATATGCTTAGCTTTGCTATTGCCTTTTTTGGTTCAAAAATTAAAAGCTTAATTGTGCAATTTCCTCGAATAGAATATTCAAAAAAATTTTTAAGGTAAAATTATTATTTATCCTCAAAATAACTTATACCAGATCTAATGACTTTGTACTTACATTATAAAATAGTGAAAAAGCTCCATAATCAATTTCTATAAAGACTTTTTCGCCTTTTGTTTTTCTTTCAACTGTACCTGTAATAAAACAATAAGATGTAATACCCTTGTAGCTTACTGTTTGAACTATTTCATTTTCTATTTTTTTATACGTTGCATAACTTAAATAGCCTTCTTTTTCAACATCTTTGAAGGAAAAATTGTAACAAAAATGAAAATTATTAAACTTATAATTATGATTAATCTCATTTTTGGTTTCTTCCTTCCAAACAAAAATAAAAAGTATTCAAAATTTTCATCTCCTTAAAAAAAATAAGCCTTATTAGCTTTGGTGGTTATCCATTTTTTCTCTCATGGTACGCACTCAGGTGGTACAGGGCAGAATCCATACGAAGGAATCAAAAGCTGCACATCCATAGCAGATTTTATAATGATCCATACACCTATAATTATCTCTAATGTTGTTGGTGTTCCAACATTAACCCTTCCAAACAAGCATTCAGCTATCGCTTCATATTTCATGATAGCAGTTGTCGGTTCTGGTATATATAAGACTATATCTTTATTAAATGTTGTTGTTAACCCTGTTAATGTCTGAATGTCTCCTGATGTATTTGTTATTACAACATCATATGTTACTTGGAATGTAGCCTGCACTCTTGCAAAGCCTGGTCTTTCAGGAATAGGTGTCAGTGTAAATCCAGGAGGCGATACAAGCGTTACAGTAACATTCTCGCAACGTCCAAAAGTGGGATTTGTGATGGTCGGAACGAATGTGACAGGCGGTATGCTGTCAAGGCACAATCTTTGTGAGCAAGAATCGTAAATTTTTGTAACTTCTATACAAGTTATCTCAGTCGGTTCTGGAAGTTGACCTGGTTCTACAGGACCTGGTCCTACTTCTTGTTCTCCAATCAGCTTTTTAGCAAATGCCATTTTATTTCCCCCTTACGATTAATTTTTTATAATTTATTTGATTTTGCATATTTCTAGTAACAATATACGTAGGACCTATAATATTTGTTACAAACTATGAATATAATTTTAATTGAAAGGAGGTATTTTATGGACAAGGTGCTATTTGATTATAAAGGTAGAAAGTATCAATTGTCGCTAAAACAAAATGTTATTACATTATTTGAATCTAGTGAAAATCCCAGTGAAATAAGTCTAATTGACAATGCACTAAGCGATTTTGACGCAGCTTTTAATATGGATAAAAATATTGTAATAACTTACTACAGCAAAGAACAGAATATAGTTCTAGCTACTTTAACCAGTGATAATAAGATTGCCAAAAAGATTTTATATCATTACAACGATAAGACAATTTATATAGACAATTTTAGGCTTATAATATGCAATGATGATGTACATGTATTTTTTATGGAACACAATTTGTCAAATCCAAAAAAGATACTTCTAAAACACTACATCTTCAACGGAGCGCTAAAAGTTAAGGAAGTAGCAGCGATAAACAATATACAAATAAAGCCTTTTTATAGCGTCGCATTTGATAAATTTGGTATACTTCATTTAGTCTACGTAACCACTGAAAATACACAAAAAATATACTATACGACATTTATAAACAATATGTGGACACTGAAAACTACAGTATCAGAGGCAGTCTCTATAGAATGCCCAAATATAAAAATTGACGACAAAAGAAACATCCATATATGTTGGGTAGAAGAAAACATAATAAAAGAGTTAAAGTACAGAAAAAAAATCGATGGTGGATGGCCAAAAGGATCATGGGACAAAAAAATTACATTGTCATTCTCTGACACCATTCTTGGACCTTGTATAAACATAATCGACAGCAATATTTGGTGTACATGGATTCAACAAAATACTTTTTATAGTGCCATATCATCAGACGGAGGAAATAGCTTCAGCAGACCATTTAAATTAGCTGAAAAACCTTCTTCATACGAACTAGTAAAAAAAATTGAGCCTTCCTCTGAAAAAATTATATATGCAAATCAAGATGGAGATGAATTACCTTTCGATTCAGATAAAAATGACATATCATATGACAAAGATAGTTACTTTACTTTTTATATAAAAGAAGTCCAAGAATATTTAAGCACACTTTCAAAGAAAATAGAAAATCTCCAAAAAGAAAAAATACACTTAGAGAGAAACCTAAATCAAAAAAGCTATGAGATTGCACTGAAAAATAGAAATATAGAAGAACTTAAAGAAAATATAAAAAAAATCTATGAGGACAGGACGAAATACACATCTAAAATTGATAATCTAAACTCTGTCTACAACAATGTCTTATCCGAAAATGAAAAATTAAAAAAGCAGATAAAAGATCTGCAGAATAAAATTTTAATATTAAATTCAAAGTTAAATGAAAAAGTGGAAAATGGTACTATTGACAAAATAAAAACTATATTCTTCGGAAAATCTAACGAACACCTATGACCGTGTATCCGCTATAACTCTTTTCTACCTCATATATCCCTTTATAAGGGATATTTATTCTTTGGATAATCGATTTTACAACATTTACGTATTCCAATCCAAATTTCAAAGAATGACTGCAGCTATTCATTATTGACCGTGGAGTTGGAACAAATTCAACAGGTATATTATTCTGCCTTAACACCTTATCGCACAAAACTGCATGTTGATATGAATAAAATACTAATATTGCACATCTCATCTCAGCACCCCCCTATTTTAATATATTCACAAAAAACTATTAATGATAAGCATTTCCTGCATGTCCAATAATTACTTAAAGGTTTTTTTTTATGTCTGTCGAATATTAAATTAGGGAGAGTGATTTTAGTGAAGAAAAACTTAAAATATTATGTAGCATTTGCAGCTATTTCATTATCAGTGATGACTCCTTTCGCAACGGTAAAAGCATCATATTCATTTGGAACATATACAAAAAACAATGTCATATACAATACGGTATATGATACTACTAGTTCCAATGTAAATGCGATAAAATATTCTGGATTTAATACTTCACCAATAAAAATAAATTACTTAAACAGTACCAATATCTGGTATAGCAATAATTTTCGATGGACCAGAGCAACTATCGCTACATCTAAAATCAATCAAGCTGTTGTCAATGGTACGTCAAAAAGTACTGCGACAACATCACTAAATGGCACACAGATAGGTAATGGACAAGTATCAAATATAGATAAGCAGAACTATCAAGGTTTATCAGCACAAGAAAAACAATTAGTAGATCTCATAAATAAAGAAAGAACATCAAGAGGTCTAAGTCCCCTCACAATCGATGAAAACTTATCAAAAGTAGCTCACATTAAAGCAGAAGACATGAAAGGCAACAATTATTTTTCTCATACATCGCCAACATATGGTTCGCCATTCGATATGATGAAACAGTTTGGCATAAGTTATAATGCTGCTGCGGAAAATATAGCTGAAAATAGCGATATTGTAAGTGCTCATTATGCCTTAATGAATTCAAGCGGGCACAGAGACAACATTTTAAATCCTTATTTCAACAAAGTTGGTGTAGGTGTTGTCTCAAATAATAATGGTAACGGAGTAATAGTAGTTGAAATGTTTATAAAAGACTAAAAATAAAACCGAGATTAATCTCGGTTTTATTTTTATATGAATGCTTCTGGTTAAATCAGGGCTTCGGTACGAGTCTTAAAATAATTAATCTACCGGCTATGCCGGTGGATACTTATTTGCTTAAAAGGAATGATTTATATGCTTTATATCCCATATAGAGGTCAAGCTTCGATGATAATTCATATGGCGAATGCATGCTTAAAAGTGCCACACCGCAGTCTACAACTTCCATTCCATAATTTGCAGCGTAAAGTGCAACAGTCCCGCCGCCACCTATATCAACTTTTCCAAGTTCTCCTGTCTGCCATACTACATTGTTCTCATTGAAAATCTTCCTTACTTTAGCAACAAATTCGGCATTTGCATCATTTGAACCACTTTTCCCGCGAGAACCTGTGTATTTCGTTACACATATGCCATTTCCTATGTAAGAAGTATTAAGCTTCTCACTTACATCCGGATACAATGGATCAAATCCTGAATTGACATCTGCTGAAAGCAACTCTGCATTCCTCATAGCCGTCCTAAGCTTCATGTCTGTGCTTCCCTCTTGCTTCTCCAAGATTTCGGCTATCGCATTTTCAAAGAATCTCGACTGCAATCCAGTATTGCCCATACTTCCAATCTCTTCTTTGTCAGCAAAGATAGCTACAGCAGTCTTCTCAGGATTATTTACGTCTAAAATTGCTCTTAACACATCGTATGCACATATTCTGTCGTCTTGTCCATAGGCACCTATCATACTTCTGTCAAAACCTATATCCCTCGGTTTATACGCAGGCACCAGTTCCAGCTCTGCACTTATAAAATCTTCTTCAACTATTCCGTATTTTTCATTTAAAATCTTCAATAAATATGGTTTTACAGAAACGTCTTCAGATAACGGCATATTGCCAACAACTGGATTTAATGCTTCTCCTGTAATCACATCAGAAGCTTTTTTCTCCATTTGATCTTTCCCAAGATGAGGAAGTAAATCTGTTATGTATAATACAGGATCATCATCATTTTCCCCTAACTGGAAAGTGACTTTTTCACCATTCTCTTTTATCACAACGCCATGAAGTGCTAAAGGTATCGTTACCCATTGATATTTTTTGATTCCACCATAGTAATGTGTTTTAAATAAAGCCAAACCACTATCTTCGTACAATGGATTTGGTTTTAAGTCAATCCGAGGTGAATCTATATGAGCGGCTGTAGCTTTAAAACCGTTGTGGACAGAATCCTTTCCGATAACAGCCATTACGACTGATTTGCCTTTATTGTTATAGTAAACTCTGCTGCCAGGTTTTAAATTAGTCGCAGTTTCAATATTTATAAAACCATTCTCTTCAGCAATCTTTATTATTCTGTCAGCAACTTCTCTTTCTGTCTTGCATTCTCCTACAAATGTTTTATAATCTTCTGCAAATTCAAATATCTTTTCCCTTTCTTCATCATTTACCTTAAGCCAACCATTTTTGCTTTTATATCCTAATTTCTTCTCAATCTCTTTTAAATCGCCACTCTCCATTTCACACGCCTCCTAAAATTTTAAATCACATATTAACTATAAAATATTTTTAGATTAAAAGCAAATTTTATGTATGCATATTATACATGTTATTGTTTTTTAATAAGTAAATAGCCGCCTGTGTCCTATCTTTAACATCTAGCTTTCTAAATATATTATACACATGATTTTTAACTGTTTTTTCGCTTAAAAATAATTTATCCGCTATCTCCTTATTGCTATAGCCTTCCGCTATCAGATTCAAAATCTGCATTTCTCTATCAGTAAGCTCTTTTTTGCATTCATCTGTATCTAAATTTTCTATCTCATTTACCAATGAAGGATGTATGTAAACACCTCCGTTTGATATTGTTCTAATCGCCTTAATTAACTCATCTGAATCAGCATCTTTTAAGATGTAGCCCTCAACTCCAATTTTTAATGCTTCCATTAAATATTCCTTATCATTGTAAATTGTCAAAAACATTATTTTGTTCTTTGGATTGTCGTTTTTCAACATCTTTGCAGCTTTAATTCCATTTACATTTGGCATGTTTATATCCATCAATATTATGTCTGGAGAAATTTTTTTAGCGATTTCATATGCTTCTTCACCATCAGATGCCTGATATATGACTTTCATATCTTCTTCTAATTCTATTATCTGTTTCAATCCTTGGCGTAAAAGCACATGATCGTCAGCAATTAAAATATTAATCATTATTTTCATCACCACCTAGCGGAATAGAAATATAAATTTGGGTTCCTTCGTTTGGCGAGCTGTTTATCTCAAATTGCCCGTCCAATATTTGAACCCTCTCCCTCATCCCTAATAGTCCAAATTTATTGTCTGTTGATGGCTTTTCAAAACCTATGCCATCATCTCTGATGATTATACTTATAAATCGATCCCCAAACTCCAATTTTATAATAGCATTTTTTGCCTTTGAATGTTTTTGAATATTTGTCAAGGCTTCCTGAATAACTCTAAAGCAAGTTATTTCAATTTCGGGTTTTAATCTCTTATGTTCTGACAGAGCGACAAAATCAACATTTATCCCTGTCTCACTTATAAAATTGTTTATGTACTTTGAAACGGCAGGTATTAATCCAAGGTCATCAAGAATAGATGGTCTTAAATCGTATATGATCTTTCTTACTTCTTTCAATGAATAGTGAACAATATCTTTTAGGTTTTTAAGTTCTCCCTTGGCTTTTTCAGTATCTTTGCTGATAAGTTTTTCGCATAATTCTGCTTTCAGTATTACATTTGCCATAGATTGTGCTGGACCATCGTGTATCTCCCTAGCTATCCTTTTCCTTTCCTCCTCCTGCGCTTCAATTATGCGGATATTCAAAAGCTGCCTGTCTTTTAACTTTTCATATTGGTTGTGAAGCCTTGTTAAATCTCCAGTTAAATAATCCAGTGCGACGCCAATCTGAGTAGAAAGCTTCTCTGCCTTTTCCACTATTCCTCTGTATTCTATAAGCTTTCTCTCCAATTCATTTCTTCTCGCTATTAAATCTTCCTCTTCCCGCCTTTTTAAAATAAGCTCAACTTGAATTTCCTTCGCTTCTTCATATGCTTCTTTGATGGCGTCTTCACTTATGTTTCCAAATCTTTGACTTACATAAGCCAACTTTAACTTAGAGCTTTTTTCTTTTCTTTCCAAAAGCTCCACTTCCTTTATGACTGATCTCACTTTTACTTTTAATTCGTTTATTTGCTCTTCCAATTCATGATACTCGTTTCTTGTTTTGTCCAATATTTCCGAAATCTGTTCTTTGCTGCTACCTATAACTTCTATGGTTTTCTCAACTATGTTGTCCAGCTTTTTATCATATTCAAACTTAGAAGCCATGTTTACACCTCAAAGGCAAATTTTATTTATCTTATTCGACAAAAAATTCCTAATTCCTTCATTTTTATATTAAAACATAAAAAAAAAAAAGACCCGCTAGGGTACATAAATGGGCTTAGATGGACTTGAACCATCGACCTCACGCTTATCAGGCGTGCGCTCTTACCGCCTGAGCTACAAGCCCATGGTGGAGATGAGGAGATTCGAACTCCTGACCCCTGCTTGCAAGGCAGGTGCTCTCCCAACTGAGCTACACCCCCGTCAAACAATTATTATTATACCATATATTATAATGTTGTCAATTACTTTCTATGTTAATTTTTGAATCACCATTTGGAACAGGCACAGTATATTTATTGCCATTTACATCTACGAAACTCTCTGGTACATCGCCTACAATAATGCTATCAGCAATAGGCATGTGGGTTGAAACTTGTATTTGTTTTGATGCAAGAGGTGCAATGATTTGAATATTTGTCTTTATGTAAAGATATATTATGTGTCTTGTCTGATTTATTCCAGCAGGCTCAAAACTTGATTGAAAATCTACGTATACAGATCCTATAGGTAGCAGTCCGACCTTTATTCTAGGCCCTGTATTGGCAAATATATCTTTTGATATTAGACTTCCAAGAGGCAGCTTCACATATACTGAGCCTATGCTGTTTAGGTTGTCTTGAACAGTCTGAGTAATCCTTGTAGACAATATGTTCATCTCTATTGTATTTGCTTGAAGCATAGAGACTTTGCCGTTTTTGTCCGTTCTCACATTGATAAGATCATTATACTGAATTCCTTTCAAGACTTTCTCGTTGATGGATTTATTAATTGATTTTACTGCAACTTCCTGTGCTACAGTTTCGCTAGCTTTAAGAAGCGCAGGTCCTAGTCTATAGGCTACAAATGAATATATAATGGATATTAAAAATAATATCAGAAAAATGTATATGTGATTTTTATTTATTTCATATAATTTAAGTCTTTTTCTTCCCCATTTTCTTCTCCTCATATAAAAAACACCTCCTCTACATTTTATGATAAATGAGGTGTTTTGGTTACTCATTTTTCTTTTAATTCTACGATTGTTACACCATCTTCTCCTTCGCCGTATCTTCCCAGTCTAAAAGATTTGACGTGCTTATTCATTTTAAGAAGTCTAGCGATACCGCTTCGTAATATGCCTGTTCCCTTTCCGTGTATTACTGTAACCTGCTTAAGACCAGCCAGATAAGCATCGTCCAAGTATTTTTCCACTTCTATCTCAGCTTCTTCCAGCGTTTTACCACGGATATCTATTGATGTTGATATGTTGGAAGATTTTTCATTAATATATGCGGCAAATCCTTTTTCCTGCTTTTTTTCTTCATCTGATTCAGCTTCTCTTAAGTTGCTTATATGGACATTCATCTTTAGTATTCCTGCCTGTATTTTTACATTTCCATCTTTATCTGGCTCAGATAATGCTGTCCCAGTTTGATCAAGCGGTACAATATAAAACGTCTGTCCAGGCATAACTTTTTTAGGTATTTTTTTATACACAGGAACTTCAGACTTTTTAAGGCTTTCCTCCACTTCGCTTATGTTTTCCTTAAGCTTCAATCTCGCTTCTTCTATAAGCTTATTTTTCCTATCGGATTTCTCAGCCTCTCTTAGCTTTGCAATAATCTCGTCTGCGGTAGATTTCGTATTCTCTAATATCTTTCTTGCTTTTTCCCTCGCTTTTTCTATGATTTTGTCTCTTTCTGCTTCAATCTGCCTTCTTTTTCTTTCGTACTCCTCTTTTACGCTGTTTACCTGCCTCTTTAAAGCCTCAATCTCTTCTTTTGCCTTTTCTGCTTCAATCCTCTTATTTTCAAGATCTTTTATTATATCTTCGAATTTCAGCTCTTCGTTAGTTATATAATTTCTAGCATTATCTATGATTTCTTCACTAAGTCCAAGGCGCCTGCTTATTTCAAAGGCATTGCTTTTACCGGGTATTCCTATCGTAAGCCTGTATGTGGGTCTTAAAGTCTCTACATCGAATTCAACAGAGGCGTTTTCCACACCATCATTTTTCAATGCATATTGTTTAAGCTCACTGTAGTGGGTTGTAGCAATGGTACGGCAATTTATCCTGTGAAGAAAGTCAAGAATGCTCATTGCAAGGGCAGCGCCTTCTGTAGGATCTGTACCAGCTCCCAGTTCATCCAGCAAAACCAAGCTATTGCTTGTAACATTATTCAGTATTGTCACAATATTTGTCATGTGGGCTGAAAATGTACTTAAACTCTGCTCAATACTCTGCTCATCGCCTATATCAACAAATATGTTGTCAAAAAAAGCTACACTTGAACCTTCGTCAGCAGGAATATTTAATCCTGACATAGCCATCAAAGTAAGAAGTCCAACTGTTTTAAGGGTAACGGTCTTGCCACCTGTATTTGGTCCTGTTATAACAAGTGTATCAAATGAGTCACCTAAATATACGCTTATTGGCACAACTGCATCTTTTGGAAGCAAAGGGTGTCTGGCATTCTTTAAATTTACATATCTATCTGTATTAAACACAGGCTTAGATGAATTTGTGTTTATAGAATACTTCGCCTTTGCAAAGATAACGTCAAGCTCAGTCAACGCTACCATATTTTCGTGTATCTCAGATATATGCTGACTTATCTCATCAGTAAGTTCTGACAAAATCTTTTCAATTTCTTGCTGTTCTTTTATTTCAAGCTGTCTTAAGTCATTGTTTAACTCAACAACAGTCATAGGCTCTATAAAAAGCGTTGCACCGCTGGAAGACTGGTCGTGAACAAGCCCTTTAAACGTGCCTCTGTACTCCTGCTTTACTGGTACAACATATCTTCCATTTCTTATTGTTATTATAGGGTCTTGAAGTTCTTTTGATGAAGACGCAATTATAGAATTTAAAGTATCTTTTATCTTGTTATTTATATGCGCTTTTTGTCTTCGTATATCTTTAAGCACAGGCGATGCATCATCTGACAGCTCATCTTCTGAAATAACAATTCTGTCTATTCTCTCGTACAAATCTCTAAGATTTGTGAGCCTAATATTGTATTCTCTTAAAAGCGGATAATTGCTTTCTTCTTTTTCACTCCTCAAATATGATTTTACTCTCCCTGCCAATGACAAAAACCTTGAAATTGTCATTAGCTGTCCGATGTTAAGCGTTGACTTTATCTTAGCTTTATTCAAAATGTCATCTATTTTTTTAAATGCAAATGACATATTGCCGTATGAACTTATAAACGATACGGCTTCATTTACTTTGTCAATCTCTTTTGCGGCTTCATCAAGATTATCATATGGTTTAATATCTAAAGCCGTTTCCTTGCCTGGCTCTGAATCGCATAAATTCACAATATGATTAACGATTTTGTCAAATTCCAAATTTCTAAAATATCTCTCTTCCATTATAATACTCCCCTGTAAAAATGTCCTCTTGTGTAATTTTCAATATGAAGATCATAAGTACCAAAATCCAATGAATTTTTGTACGCTTTTAGCACATTTTCTATTTCATCATCGCTTTCTACTGTATCATTTATCCTAATATAAGAAAGACCAGCTTTCCTTAAATCATCTATCTTATCTCCCATCGTAAGTATAGATGAATTTAATAATTTAATTCTGCAAAATCCATCACTGACCACTTTTATGAAATTGCCCTTTCTGTCCCTTAATGAATATTTTCCACTTTCACATGCATTTTTATCGCAATTTATGAGGTTTTTTATCGGACAGTATTCCATTATCATAAGAGGTAACCTGCCATAAGCTATAGATTCAAATCTCACATTTTCTCTCTTTGTTATATCTTCTATCTGGTGAAGATTAAGCTCTGTTGACAGCGTTATTGTATCAGCTCCTTTAAAAAAGTCTACAGAAAAACTGTTTACAACATTCAAATTAAAATCAATGCATACGTCAAGTCCAAGCTTCAATGGCAAATTATAAAGTCCTAAATTAGTAACAAGAACTTTTTTAAACCCCATGTCCTTTATTTTTTTAAGTTCATCCTCTGGGTTTTTTATCTCATCTCTCATGATCTGTGGAAATGCAGGTATTATCTCACATTTTCCGTTATACTGCCTTACTTCTTTCAAATCTTCATCTTTTAATCTGTAATTGAAATAAATCCTATCAACTCCAACCTGCGAAGCAATCTTAACATGCTCTACATTCTCCGTATAAAATGATATCTTTAAATCTTCACTTTTGACATAAATGTCATCAGTCAATTTGACATGTATATTTTTAGGTTCATTGTAGTGTAATTTGGTCTTTATTAGCTTTTCAACTGCTGTTCTTCTAGTTTCCTTTATTTCGCTTAAAGGCAAAAAAAGTCCTTCATCCATATCTATTTCAATGTTTCTAACGGCAAACGGCGTATCATTTATTGAAGACACCTTTTCAATCAATGTGTCTCTATCAATAGCCTTCTTAACTGCCTTTACGGCATCGACTTTACCGCTATTTACAACTTTTATGCCACCATTTTTAAGTTTTACAAATAACGGTATATTCTCTTTCATTTTCACAAACACATCAATAGGTGATTTATACTCTTTTATATTTGAAAATTGCCTGTTTAACTTTACATCGTATGTTTTAAAGATAATGTCACCTACTTTTACTGGCATATCTCTAAGCTCTACCGTCTGTCCTTCATCGGCATCATCTACTTTCATACCGTCTGCTACGATTTTGTCAACTTTAAATCCATGCTCACCAGTCTCAGTAGAAATACCATCGCCTACAGAAAGTGAACTATATAGCTTTAATTTTAATCTTCCATTCCTTTTTGACAAAACTTTACCTAAAGGAATCCCTCTATTTTTAGGGTTTATATAGCTCATCATAGAAGGCTTTCTTTCATAAAGGTATCCATTTGAAAAACCTCTGTTGAAAATCCCAGACATCATTTCTATACTTTTTGATACATCAAATTCTTCTGAATCGTAGTATGCATCAATCGCCTTTCTATATGATAGCACAACTGATGCCACATATTCTTTTTCCTTCATGCGGCCCTCAATCTTAAAAGAATCTACACCAGATTGTATCATATCTCCAACATAATCAATTGTACATAAATCAGCCATGCTAAGCAAATGCTTATTACCCTCGATTATATTTCCTTTCTCATCTACAAAATCATATTTTAAACGGCACGGACCTGCACATCTGCCTCTATTGCCGCTCCTTCCGCCAATTATACTGCTAAATAAACATTGTCCAGAGTAAGAAACGCATAAAGCGCCATGTACAAAGGTTTCTACCTCAATACCTGTATTTGTTTTAATATTTTTTATCTCCTTCAATGTCAATTCCCGTGGCAGCACTACTCTTTTTATTCCCGCATCTTTTGCAGCCTTAATGCTTTCTAAATTACTTAAAGTCATTTGGGTGCTGGCATGTATATTTATCTCTGGATAGTACTCTCTCAATAATTTAACAATTCCAAAATCCTGTACGATAATCGCATCCACATTTAGCTTGTATAGATAATCAATATAATCAGCAAGTATGCCAATCTCTTTGTTAAAAATAAGAGTATTCACTGTAATGTATATCTTTTTATCCCTGAGATGGCAGTACTCCACTGCTTCTTTTAACTCTTCTTCTCCAAAATTTACTGCATATGCTCTGGCTCCAAATAACTTTCCTCCAATATACACAGCATCTGCTCCGCAATTTACAGCAACTTTAAGTGTCTCCAGGCTACCTGCTGGAGCCAATAATTCTACTTTTTTCATCAAACCACCTTATCACTGTTTTTATATATAGTCTTATTCTTTTAATAGATTTTAACCAACATCGTCAAAAGTATTTATATACTCTTCTAGTTCTTCTCTAGATGCCTTCAGTTCTTCTTTAAGCCTCTCAACTTCTTCCGTTAATTCCATTATCTTTTCATCACTGGCATTAAGCTTTGATTTTAACGATACAATCTCTTTTTTTAAAGCACTATTTTCTTCTTTTGAAATAAAAAGTTCATCTGCTATGTTAAGAGCTGACAAAACCAAAATCATTTGAGTTGACAGTTTACTATAGTTTTCAGAAATCCCTGATATTACACTATTTAAGTGGTCTGTCAGCTTCAATATATAATCTTCAGGATAATCTGTCTTCAAAATATATTCATTTCCGTTTATATTTACCGTAATCTTTTTTATCTCCATTAGAACATCCCCTCAAAACCAAACATTACTTTATTTATTTCTACAAATCTTTGCGATTTCCTCCTTTATTAAGAAAAAAAGACCTTTCCGGTCTTTTTATCTAAGTTGTGCTCCAAGTTTCTCATTTAACTTCCTGATTATTTTGTCGTGCACTTTATTGACTTCTTCATCTGTCAAAGTTCTCTCGTATGATCTGTACCATATTGAATATGCAACGCTCTTTTTATCTTCAGGAATGTTTTCTCCAGTATACACATCAAACAGTTTTACATCATCTACAAGTTTTCCGCCTGTTTCCCTTATAACGCTCTCTATATCGGCAACAAATGTATTTTTATCTACTAATACAGCAATATCTCTTTCTACAGCAGGATATTTTGGAAGGGGCTTGTACTTTCTCTCATCATCTTTTGCATATTTAAAAAGAAGCTCAAGATTTAATTCTGCAACATATACTTCTCTATTGATATCGTAATTTTCCTCTATGTCAGGATTGATTTCTCCAAAAACACCTATTCTTTCACCATCAACAATGATATCTGCAGACCTGCCTGGATGATAAAGCGTATTTTCACTTCTTACATATTTAACGTTGCTTACATTAAGCACATCCAAAAGCACTTCAATTACACCTTTTAAAGTCAGAAAATCAACATCATGGCCATACATGCCAATTACCGCTGTCTTCACCTCTACAGGAAGTTCTTCTAAAGGCAGTGATTTTGGAATAAATACTCTAGATATTTCAAAAGCTTTAAAGTCAGAAACTTTACGGCTGTAGTTGGTATACACTACATTTAACATGGACGGTAAGAGAGTCGTCCTCATATACCCCTGATCTTCTCCAAGAGGATTCATAATCTTCACTGCTTTTCTTAGAGGGCTATCATCAGGTAAGTTTATCTTATCAAGGTCTTTCATACCCATAAAAGAAGTAGTTATAATTTCATTTAAGCCGCATGATAGAAATACTTCTTTTACTAGATCTTCTAGTTTTTGCTCTCTTGTCTTTACTCCTGCTGTAATCTGTGTGCATTTTAAGAGTGTATCTTCTATGTTGTTGTATCCATACATCCTACCAATTTCTTCTGCAATATCAGCTTCACCTTCAATATCACTTCTAAAAGCTGGAACCTTCACGACCAAGTTTTCACCATCGCAAATAACCCCAAAGTCTAAAAATGTAAGTATATTTTTCATCTCTTCAATAGTTAGATTTGTACCTAGAAGTTTATTTATCTTTTTATGCCTTACGCTTAAAACTTTTTCTTCTATAGGTTTAGGATATACATCAACAATGCCGTTTAATATCTCACCGCCGCTTAATTCAGCCATAAGCTGTGCTGCTCTATTGCACGCCATTACTGTAATCTCAGGATCGAGTCCTTTCTCAAATCTTGATGATGCTTCACTCCTTAGACCAAGTTTTTTAGATGTATACCTTATGTTACTGCCTTTGAAATTGGCACTTTCTATCAATATATTTACAGTATCATCTGTTATTTCAGTATTTTGACCACCCATAACGCCAGCCAAACCTATTGCCTTTTCTTCATCGGCTATTACCAGCATCTCACTATCAAGTATCCTTTCTTTATCATCGAGAGTCACAAGCTTTTCACCGTTTTTAGCCCTTCTTACGATTATATGTCTATTTTTAACTTTGTCCAAATCAAAAGCATGCAACGGCTGACCTAGCTCCATCATTACGTAGTTGGTAACATCTACTATATTGTTTATTGGTCTTATTCCAGCTTTTAATAATCTCATCTGCATCCAAATAGGTGATGGCCCTATCTTTGCATTTCTTATCACTCTTGCAACGTACCTATAGCACAAATCATCAGCATCTATCGTAACATTTGCAGGATTCTTGTCAGCAACTTCGCTTAGCTTTATTTCAGGCATTCTATAGCTTTTTCTGTATGTTGCTGCAGTCTCCCTGGCGATTCCAACTACAGATAGACAATCAGGCCTATTTGGAGTTATCTCAAACTCTATAACATCATCAAGTTCAAGGGCTTTTTTTACATCTTCGCCAATAGGAAGTTCTGGAAGTATAAATATGCCGTTTCTCTGATAGTCAGGAAGCAAACTTTCATCTAATCCCAATTCCTTTGCAGAGCACATCATGCCATTTGATTCAAGGCCCCTCAGCTTTCCTCTTTTTATTTTCACACCACCTGGCAGCGTAGAACCATGAAGTGCAACAGGTATATAATCGCCAACCTTTATGTTTTGAGCACCAGTTATTATCTGCAGTTTCTCTTCTCCTACATCAACAATTCCTACCTGAAGTTTATCAGCATCCGGGTGTTTCTCAATAGAAATGATCTTTCCTATTACAACATTGTTTATTTCGTTGCCGTAGCTTTTAATTGTTTCAACTTTTGAACCTGACATAGTAAGATCATCAGCCAATTTTTTTGCATCCACCGATACGTCTACATAGTCCTTTAGCCATGAATACGATACTAACATTTGCCTTCCTCCTTAAAACTGTTTAATAAAGCGCAGATCATTTTCATATAAAAGCCTTAAATCATCAATTCCATAGCTTAGCATAGTTATCCTGTCAAGTCCCATTCCAAAAGCAAATCCAGAATACTTCTCTGGATCTATCCCGGACATCCTGAGAACATTTGGATGCACCATGCCAGATCCTAATATTTCAATCCAACCTGAATAACCACAGACTCTGCAACCTTTGCCACCACATGCAAAACATGATACATCCATTTCTGCACTGGGCTCCGTAAACGGAAAATAATGGGGCCTAAATTTCGTCTTAGTATTTGAACCGAAAAGTCTTTTTGCAAACAAGTTTAAAACACCCTTTAAATCACCCATTGTTATGCCTTCATCGACTGCAAGTCCTTCTATCTGATTAAATACAGGTGAATGAGTTGCATCTATTTCATCAGATCTATAGACTCTACCAGGTGAGATAACTTTTATAGGTGGTTTATTTTTTTCCATAGTCCTTACTTGTACCGGTGACGTCTGTGTTCTTAGCAAAATATTTTTAGTTATATAAAAAGTATCTTGCAAATCTCTTGCTGGATGATCTGGTGGAGTATTTAACGCTTCAAAATTGTAATAATCAAGCTCTATCTCAGGGCCTTCAGCAATAGAAAACCCAAGCCCTAAAAATATATCCTTTATTTCGTCTAAAACTTTCGTCATAGGATGTTTATGTCCTATTTCATGAGCTTTCCCGGGCAATGTTATGTCTATATATTCACTTCTTATCTTTTTTTCCTTCTCTACTTTTAATACTTCATCTCTTTTTGCTGCCAAAAGGCTTTCAATCTCAGCTCTTACTTCATTTGATATCTTCCCAACTACCGGTCTTTCCTCAGGGGACAAATTTCCCATGCCCCGCAATATCTTTGTAAGCTCACCTTTTTTGCCTAAGTACTTTACCCTAAGCTCTTCTAATGATTTTATGCTATCGACGGTTTCTAGTTCTCTCTTGGCTTCTTCTAATAAATTTCTTAATGTCTCTTCCAAAGAAATACTCTCCTTTCTTTATTTTCTAAGGTGTTAATAATAAAAAAACTCCATCTTTAAAAGGACGGAGATATAACCGTGGTACCACCTAATTTGGCCAAAAAGCCCACTCATTTTGATATAACGGATAAAACCGGTAATGCCTACTATCAGTTCAGCACACTGCTCCAGAGGGAACTTTCCATTACGCAATACCAGCAGTGCTCTCAATCTATGGCACCGCCTCCCTGTCGTATTGGATGTAATGTACTTTACTCCTTCATAGCATTTTCAATATATTTTTGGGATATTATATCATTTTTATTCTATTTAATCAATCTTTGCCTTTGGGACTCATACAGGCATATGGACGCTGCTACTGATACATTTAAAGATTCTGCCATGCCATCCATTGGTATTTTAAATGAGCCATCCACATACATATCTAGTGATTTATTAACACCTCTTGATTCATTTCCAAAAATCAAAGCAGTGTTTTTTGAAATATCAAAATCATAAATGTACTTATCAGCTTTTAAATTTGTGGACAAAGACCTTACACCGCTTCCTTTTAACGCTTTAAAAAGTTTATCAACTGGTACATCATTTACAACAGGTAGATGAAATATAGATCCCATAGTAGACCGTAAAACCTTTGGATTGTAGACATCAACTGTATTATTTATGGTAAAGACAGCATCTACATTAAATGCATCTGCAGACCTTATTATTGTACCTAAATTTCCGGGATCCTGAACTTCATCTAATATTATGTACAAGCCATCTTTTTTTATCAAATCATTCACATTATAATCAGGCATTTTTACAACAGCCATTATCATCTGTGGTGTGACAGTGTCAGATATCTTTTTAAATATACTTTTATCTACAAATACAAGTCTGTCTTTTTCAACATCCAAGTCGAAGTCACAATCTTCTGAAGCCAACACGTACTTAATTTCAAAACTACTTTTTAAAGCTTCAAAGACGCTGTTTTTGCCTTCTACAAAGAAGAGCTTCTTTTCATATCTATATTTCTTCTCTGATAACTTTTTAATGTCTTTTATAAGATTATTTTTTTCACTCGTTATTAACATATAAACTCCACTATCCCGTATATAGGTTAAAACCCGGCAAATAACCGGGTATAAAAATTACGCATTTAGTTGTTGCTTAGCAATGTTTACTAAATCTGCGAAAGCTTTGTTGTCGTGTATAGCCATCTCAGACAGCATCTTTCTGTTTATCTCTATGTTAGCCTTCTTAAGGCCATTTATAAATCTGCTGTATGATATACCATTTGCTCTTGCTGCAGCGTTAATTCTGGCAATCCATAATTTCCTAAAATCTCTTTTCCTTAATTTTCTACCAATGTATGCATAATTAAGTGACTTCATTACAGCTTGGTTAGCTACTCTAAAAAGTTTGCTTTTTGCACCATAGTAACCTTTTGCAAGTTTTAATATCTTTTTATGTCTTCTTCTCGTGACTTTTCCTGACTTTACTCTCGACATTTCTATAACCTCCTAATTATTTACGCATAAGGAATCAAACGCTTTATATTCTTTGCATCAGTTTTGTAGAGATATGCAATTTTTCTTAGATTTCTCTTAGTCTTTCTAGACTTCTTTGTAAGTATATGTCTTTTAAAAGCTTTAGATCTCTTTACTTTACCACTTTTAGTAAGAGCAAACCTTTTTGCTGCTCCTCTATGTGTTTTCATTTTAGGCATGTTCGTATCCTCCTCAATTAAACGTTTTTAGGTGCTAATATCATCATCATATTTCTGCCCTCCATATTTGGGGCTTTTTCAACATTGCCATATTCTTCTACACTTTTTGCGAATCTATTTAATAATTCTTCGGCGAGATTTGTATGTGCAGCTTCTCTGCCTCTGAATCTAATAGTCACTTTAACTTTGTCTCCATCTTTTAAGAATTTAATAGCATTCTTAACTTTGACACCAAAGTCATGCTCTTCTATAGCTGGAGTCATCCTGATTTCCTTGATATTTATGACTTTTTGCTTCTTTTTTGATTCTTTTTCCTTCTTGCTTTGCTCATACCTGTACTTTCCGAAGTCCATTAATTTGCATACTGGTGGATTTGCCTGTGGCGCAATCTTAACCAGATCGATGTGCCTTTCTAATGCTATCTTATATGCTTCTTTTGCAGACATTATGCCTAATTGATTACCATCTTGATCAATGAGGCGCACTTCCTTATCCCTAATTTCCTCATTAACCTGCAGCTCCTTGTTAATAAATACGCACCTCCTAAAATTTTACAAAAAATAAAGCGGGTATAAACCCGCTTCTGTACACTGTTAACTAACGTTCCTTTAGAAACCTGACACCTGTGGTGAAAGGTGAGAAGCGGGTGCTTCTACTTTAAATACATGTTAAATTATAACATAACTTATCGTACTCGTCAATACCATTTTATAAAGATCAGTATTCTTCCACTTTTTTCTTGTACATATTAAAATTGTCCATCATCTCAGACAGAGAATCGCCGCCAAATTTTTTTGTCATTTCATCGGCTATAGTCCATGCGCAAACAGCTTCAAGAACAACGGATGCTGCTTCTACCGCTGTCACGTCTGAGCGCTCATATACCGCTTTTATCTCTTCTTTTGTGTTTATATCAACCGAATTAAGCGGCTTTCTCAATGTAGGTATAGGCTTCATAGCAGCTCTTATAACTATAGGCATCCCATTGGAAATACCTCCTTCTATACCTCCTGCATTGTTTGTCTTTCTTAAAAATTTTCCGTCGTAATATATTTCATCATGGACAGAAGATCCTTTGCTTCTTGCAGCCATGAATCCCATGCCAAATTCCACGCCTTTTATAGCCTGAACGCTCATTGCGCTATAAGCCAACAGTGCATCAAGCTTTCGATCCCACTGAGTATGGCTGCCAAGCCCTATTGGTACACCTTCTACAGTAACTTCAATTATCCCTCCTAGTGTATCCCCATCATTTTTTGCTTCATCTATAATATTATGCCATTCATCTTTGTTTTTCTCTCCACCTATCTCAAGAATATTGCTTTTAACCTCTATCCCAAAGTTCTTCAAAAGAAGTTTAGCAACAGCTCCAACAGCAACTCTTGCGGCAGTCTCTCTAGCGCTGGCCCTTTCTAAAATATTTCTCATGTCTCTCTGATTATACTTGATTGCGCCAGACAAATCAGCATGCCCAGGTCTTGGCCTTGTTATTACAGGTATGTCTCTATCTTTCCAGTTTTCGTAATCGCGATTTTTTATGACCATGCAAAGAGGGGCACCGATCGTTAAATTATTTCTAATACCGCCTAATATGTGAACAGTATCTTTTTCAATTTCCATCCTTCCACCTCTGCCATAGCCAGATTGCCTTCTTTTAAGCTCATTATTGATAAAATCTACGTCAATAAAAAGATTTGATGGCAATCCGTCAATAATGGCTGTAAGTGCTTCCCCATGTGTCTCTCCAGATGTTAAGTATCTCAAACTAGACTCCTCCTTTACTTAATAAAGCATTTTTGCTTTTGTACAAAGCAACAGCAAAAAACAGCACACTTGATAATACTCTTAAAATCGCTGTCACATACATAAATTTCTCATATCCTATAATTTCATAAAACCATGTTCCTGCAATAGGTGACAAAAATGCTGCAAACTGCGTTACAATTGTGTATATTGCTATATAATTCATCTTTTCCTTGTGATCAGGCAGCAGTTCCAAAAGCCAATTTAATGATAGCATAGTATATCCTGCTGTTACCATACCACCGTAAAAATCAATAACAGCACCAACAAACAGTCTTGCAACTTTAGCCCAAAGTACTGGAACTGTTGCCATAAGCAACGCACTTATGCTTAAAGCTACGCCATTTCCACGTCTGTCAGCAAGTCTTGCCCACCATCTGTATGTAATTATAGACCCGACAGATCCTACAATAGTGAATATGCTCATCCACATATTATTTGCATGAAGATTATCAACTTTATATATGGTAAATATCGGCCATGCCATCATCCACGTAAAAGTAAATATAAATGAGGCAAGGCAAAAATAAATAAACTTCTTCGATTGCTTCATAGATTTTAGAGAATCTATAAATAATATAGACTTTTCCTTTTTATTCGCCACATAGTGAAACTTTGAATAATAGTATGCATCAAGGATTCCAAATATGAAAGCTATGAAGAACATTATTTGATATCCATATGGAAACTTGATTCTGTCCAGCAGCAAACCTGTTATAAAAACTGATGCAGTACCTAGTACACCCGTCCAAATATTCCTGTCTGCAAACACTTTTCCGCGAAACTCTTCAGGAATCAAGTCGCTCATAAACGACTGCCAGCACATGCCTGTAATGATGGCAGGTAAATTAAGTAACCCTACAAGCAACACAACTGCTTCCGGTCTAAACTTGCTCATAAATGGAACCAATGCTACTAAAAGGTAAAATGCCCTTGTTATGTATTCCAAAATATATGCAAATTTAAAAACGTTTTTAGACTTGTTGATAAAAATTGTCGCAGGCAGTATCCCAATTAAAGCCATAAGAGCCGGCAGGGAATTTATAAGGGAGACTTCATAATTATTAGCACCTAATTTAATCGCAAATATTCCGATAAACGGCATTATCATGTTGTACCCTATTGAAAAAGTTATGCCGTTTAACAAATTCATCTTTATGTTGTAGTTAAGATATTTATAGACCTCCCTATTTTTAGTTATCATGATAACCCCCCATTAATATCATTACATAACTAGATTATCATGTTTTTATACGGCAATCAAGAAGCAAAATATCCACCAGACAAGCCGGTGGATATTTTTTTAAAGGGATTTATTCTTAATTTCTTCCAATATAGATGATAAAAATTCTTGAATTGATTTAGACCCAAGATCTCCTTCTTTTCCAGACCTTACAGAAACATTACCTGATTCTACTTCTTTATCGCCTAGTATAAGCATATAAGGTATTTTCTGCATTTGTGCTTCTCTTATCTTGTAGCCTATCTTTTCGTTTCTATCATCTAATTCAACTCTAATATCATTTTCCAAAAGTCTCTGCTGTATATTCTGGGCATATGCTAGGTGTTTATCAGAAATAGGAAGAATCTTTACCTGCACAGGTGCAAGCCACGTAGGAAATGCTCCTGCAAAATTCTCTGTAAGAATAGCTATAAACCTTTCTATGCTGCCAAAAACAACTCTATGAAGCATGACAGGTCTGTGCTTCTCTCCATCTTGACCTACGTATTCGCAGTTAAATCTTTCTGGCATCTGAAAATCTAACTGTATCGTTCCGCACTGCCATGTACGCCCTATACTATCTTTCAAATGAAAATCTATTTTAGGACCGTAAAATGCTCCATCGCCTTCATTTACTTTATAATTAAGGCCTATATGCTCCATCGCCTTAATCAATGCGTTAGTGGCAAGTTCCCAGTCTTCATCAGAGCCTATGGAATTTTCTGGTCTTGTAGAAAGCTCTACAAAATACTCAAATCCAAATATTTTGTAAAAGTAGTCAATAAGCTTAATAACACCAAGAATTTCAGACTCTACCTGATCAGGCGTCATGAATAAATGGGCATCATCTTGTGTAAAGCTTCTAACCCTCATAAGACCGTGAAGCGCACCGGAAAGTTCATGTCTGTGGACAAGTCCTAGCTCGCAAAGCCTAAGTGGAAGATCCCTGTAGCTGTGCATAGTCGAATTGTACACAAGCAAAGCACCTGGACAATTCATCGGCTTTATAGCGTAATCTTCATCATCGATTTTTGTAAAATACATGTTTTCTTTGTAGTGGTCCCAATGTCCTGATCTGTGCCACAGTTCTTCATTCAATATGATAGGTGTCTTTATCTCAAGGTAACCTCTTTTGGCATGTTCTTTTCTCCAGAAATCTTCCAATATGTTTCTTATAACCATTCCTTTTGGGTGGAAAAATGGAAAACCAGGTCCTTCATTGTGAATACTGAAAAGGTCTAGTTCTTTTCCTAATTTCCTGTGATCTCTCTTTTTTGCTTCTTCCAGCATATTTAAGTATTCATCCAGCATGCTTTTTTTAGGGAAGCTTATGCCGTATATCCTCTGCAGCATCTTATTGTGCTCATCTCCTCTCCAATAAGCACCTGCTACAGAAAGAAGCTTTATTGATTTTACCATCCCTGTACTAGGAAGGTGGGGACCTGCACAAAGATCTGTAAATTCACCTTGCCTGTAAAAAGATATGACTGCATCTTCAGGCAAATCTTTTATAAGCTCTACCTTGTATGGTTCACCTTTTTCTTCCATGAATTTTATAGCTTCTTCTCTAGGTAGAACAAACCTCTCCATTTTTAAATCTTCTTTTATTATTTTATTCATCTCTTCTTCTATTTTAGAAAAATCATCAACTGTAAATGGCTCATCAACATCAAAATCATAGTAAAACCCATTGTCAATGGCAGGACCTATTGTAAGCTTCACATCTTTATAAAGTCTCTTAATTGCCTGCGCCATTATGTGTGATGAAGTATGCCAATATATCTTCTTTCCATCTTCATCATTAAATGTCAATATTTCTAATTTGCCGTCTTCATTTATAGGCGTAAAAAGCTCCACAATCTTCCCATTAAACTTGCCTCCAACAGCTTCCTTTGCAAGCCTTTGGCTCAAACTCTTGGCTATTTCGTACACATTCTTACCATTTTCAAATTCTTTCTCTGTACCATCTTTTAAAATTATCTTCATACCTTGTCCTCCTTTATAATTTTTTAAACTAAAAAAACCTCACGCCAAAAGAGGCAGAGGTTCTGCGGTTCCACTCTCATTTATACTCAAAATTATAACGGTATTACCGATCGGATTCATCACCCGCAGCTCAAAGGTGGTCTTCGATATCAAAAATATTTGAATGATTTCAGCCTAAGTCATTCAATCTCTTTGATATTTTTAGATATCTACTTTCCTTCTCATTGCCCAAATATTGATTTTTCTCTATTATATAATTGATAATGAAACTTGTCAATAATCTACATCAATCTTACTATATACGCCTGTAAAATACCTATTATAAAGCCTAAAACCCCGCCTAACATTACAATCATCTTTAATTCTTTATTAGAAACATTTAATATGATCTTTTCAAGCTTTTTAAGCTCAAAAAGCTTTATTTTCTCCTCGACTATTTCTGCTATATTAACTTTTTCAGACATGTCGTTTAGCATAGTTGCGGCAGATTCATCTATAAATTTCTCGGCTTCTTTGTTTACAATACCACCTACATAATTGACAATCATTCCTTTTAATGACTTCGGTATAAATGATGGCATATTGTTTTCTACAGCATTGCCTATACTACTTATTACTCTATCTAAAATGTATCGCTTATTCTCTTCGTTTAAAAGCTTATCCCATATATCGTCTATTGATACAAGCTCATTTTCCACAACTTTGCCTATAGATGCTGCAATCTCATTTCTCCTCCTTGGTATAAGCCCTTGAATAGAAATCCCAAATATTTTTACTGGCTCAGTAGGCCTAAAAAGCATGATGACAGCTATATAATTTGTTATCCATCCAATAGCTGCCCCAACAAGCCCTAAAAACATCGTTTGTATAAAAAAATGCATTAAATCACCTCAACAAATAATCTACATATATAATAACAAATTTTACTCACTAATCATAACCACCCGTAAAACGGGTGGTTTGCTCTGAGGCTATAAGCCTCTATTACTAGCCAGCGTCTAAAGGCGCTGGCTTTCACTTTGTTCAAGCCACCATGCATTTGTCACTTTTGCTCGTCCCTAAAGGGACAAATGTACTACGGGCTACCCCTTAAAGGGGTCCTCATATTCTTTTACACTTAATTTGTCCAACATAATATCTCGCTTTTCTTGTTCCTGAATGTATTTCTTTATTGTTGCCTCATTTAGTCCTACAGTGCTTACATAATATCCTTCCGCCCAAAAATGTCTATTGCCAAATTTATACTTTAGATTTGCATGCCTGTCAAATATCATCAATGCACTCTTCCCTTTTAAGTATCCCATAAAACTAGATACACTAATTTTTGGTGGTATACTCACTAACATGTGTACATGATCCGGCATTAGATGTCCTTCTATTATTTCCACTCCTTTGTATTTACATAGTTCTTTTAATATATCCCTTATACTTTCTTTGTATTGATTATATATTATTTTTCGTCTATACTTAGGAGTGAACACAATGTGGTATTTGCACATCCATTTTGTGCGTGCCATTTCATCTCGTTTATTAGCCATTAAATCACCTTTCCTTTTGTTATATATAGTAGCTTGAACAACTCTATTATAACGGAAAGGTGATTTTTTGTATAACTTCTGTCGCGCACCCGCATAGCGGGTGGTTTTTTGTTTCGCTCGCTTTGCGAGCTCAACAGGCTAAAGCCCAATCGAATAAAACCCAGCTTAAGCTGGGCATTATTTTCTTGCTTCATGTGCAGCACATAAACTGCAGCCATTACATATAAATACCCTGTCTGAAAAAATTTTTTTTACAGTATCAAGTGCTTCTTTGCTTTTTAAATTATTTGCTGAATGGATATAGATTTTAGCTGGTGCCATCGCTATTAAAGTGCTTATTAGCATATCATCATCGCTTAATTCGCCACCACTAAACTCAACAGTTATATCGCTTAAGAATTCACCTGTTATCGGGTTATTATCCTTATCGAAAAACCTAAACTTACCGCATTTATCAACAAGAATATTCAAAACATCTATTTTAGAATCCTGCAGTTCAACAAAATACTTTAAAAGTCCTATAAATTCATCGTATTCCTTCTGCATCAAGTACTCATCAACTGCTCTATCGACAACTTCACTAAGCTCTCCAATAAAATCCCGAAGCCTAAAATTAACAAATCCCTCTATGTCTATGGTTTCATTATCCTTTAGAAAGTCCTCTATTTCTATAAATATTTTTTCTTTCTTCACCAATTTAAATGTTTCTCTATTTACATCGTTATCTAAAATACCGTTTGCTATGTTGGCAATCCTTTGTTTCTCATCAGAATTAAAATAGTTATAATATTTATCTATGATCTTTTTTATCAGTTTTTTGTCAATTTGATTTACTATTATATCTGAAATAATATCTGATATATGTTGCCTTATTTTAGTTATATTTTTATATGAGGCTTTATCTTCTACATCAATATTGAAAAACGTTATATTGCCACGATTATCTAAATTTACGTTAACGTCTATACCTTCTGTTTTCATGTCTTTTAAGCCATGCTCTAAAAAGTCACTACCATTCTTTAATTCATTTGGGATACCGATAGACAAAAGCTGCATTTTTCTCACTCCCTTCGTTAGTAGTATGTGCCTAAATGTTTTTTCTTTGCATCATTAGTAGAGTGGAATAATGGAACCAATGTCTTTTACTTCACCAGATGTTAAAAAAAGCACTTCCTTGTTTTTATATTTCAAAAAATCAATTATTTTCAAATAGTTCCTGTGAAATCTTAAATCGCCAGCAACACAAAAAACATCTTTATCAATCAAACCAGATGCTCCTCCAATAAAGCCGTATTCAAATCCATATAATTTTATATCACCTTGTTCTATCAAAAGGCAATCAAATCCTTTCTTAACCGCCGTTTTAAAAATTCCTGCATCCGATGTAATAAAGCTGTATTCATCAACAATAGCAATATTGCATTTAGTATATCCTTGATTTACATGGATAAACTTTACACCTTTTTCTTCCAGCATTCTTCTTAATATTGGATCAGTGTATTTTAAGTTGTGGAATGCATAATCACCTAATCTTGCTACATTATATGCTATATTGCCGGGATAGTTTCTACTTAACATAGTTTGTCCAAATTTAACGTCTAAATTTAAATCTTTCAATCTATCTACAAAATGTTTATTTACACCAGGAGCGATGATTATATGACCATCACCTGCATTATGCAATATTATATCAGGATGGAAAGATATAGCTTCATAAAGTGAATTGTGTTTTTTTGTCATTATAACCTTTATACCTAAACCATTTAATGTATATGCTATCTCCATTTGCCTTCCATCCACCACAACAGCTTGTACTTTTTTGTCAGGCACATAAGGGTATTTCAAAAACAATTTACAGCCTCCTACCTAAGCACAAAAAATTAGCATACAAACCGTATGCTTAACTTTTCCTTCTATCTTTTAAATATTTGCTTCCTTCCATAGTCTTCAATTTTCTTTTTATCTCTGCAGCTACAGCACTTATCTGAAGCTCATTTTCAAATTTTCTATTTTCATTAGTAACAACCGCTATTGATATAGAAACAAATGGAAATCTCTGTATCTCACCACGCCTATTTATAACTTCTATATAGCCATTGGCCACATCTTCATTGTCATAATACCTTTTTATGTCTTCATCAAAATTATTTATTATATAATTGCATATAGATTCGACTTTGTCAGGTGTAGTGATAATGATGAAGTCGTCACCGCCAATATGTCCTAAAAAATCATTTGTATTTCCAAATTTAAAAAGAGCATCTTTCAATATCCTTGATGTCTGCTTTATAATCTTATCTCCACGGGAAAAGCCGTAATAGTCGTTGTAAGACTTAAAATTGTCTAAATCAATGTAGAGAACTGCATATAGAGATCCGCTTTTTATACGCCTTCTAATTTCATATTTAATATCAATATTCCCTCTTAAACCTGTTAGAGGATTAGCCATTCTGTTGTGTTCGATTCTTTGAAAGAGGTTTTTGACTTGCGCAAGAAGTTCTTTCTCATTGAAAGGCTTTGTTATATAGGCATCAGCACCAAGCTCCAACCCATGTATCTTTTCTTCAAAATCATCACTTGAAGTCAAAAGAATCACTGGTACCAATTGGTTTTCCTCTTCATCCCTCAAAATCCTCAATAAGTCAAACCCACTTAACCTTGGCATTACAACATCTAATATAATCATATCCGGCAATATCAGCCTATATAGCTTTAAAGCCTCATCACCATCTTGCGACTCGTAAATTTTATATCCGGCACCGCTGAGAATGTTTTTTAGAATGGTTCTGCTAAACTTATCATCATCTACGATCAGTATACTTTTTTCATTCACATTACTTCCCCCAAAATTTTTTTCACCCATATATTATATTTCCGTTTTGTAAGAATGATTCGCACCAAATGTAAATTAAAAAAATAATAACCAATATATTACATCACTAATAAATTATAATATTGAAAGCAGCAATAGTCAATAAAATATAATAAAATGGCAGATTTTATACTCTGCCATTTTATTATATTTTATAATATTAATTTTTTTGTTAAATGGTCCTGGTTGAAATAAGATTCTTGTACCACAATGCGCTATCTTTCAATATCCTTTTCTCTGTTTCATAATCTACGTATACTATTCCAAATCTCTTTGAATAACCATGGGCCCATTCAAAATTGTCCATCAATGACCACACAAAATATCCTTTCAAATTCCCTCCATCGTCTATGAAACGCTTAGCCTGTTTAAAATGTTTCTTCAAAAACTCAATCCTCTTTTCATCATGGACATATCCATCATCTGATATCACATCTTTATATGCAGCACCATTTTCTGTAATATACAATGGCAAATCAAAGGTATATTCATTTTTCAATCTCATCAATATATTGTAAAGTGATTCAGGATAAACCTCCCATCCCATCTCAGTTTTTTCATTGTCAACATCTATTTGCTCAGCATTTAAAATACCGTCATTGCCTTTCTTAATAACACCTCTAGTATAATAATTGACGCCAAGAAAATCTAATTTCTGTGAAATCCGTTTTAAATCGCCATCTGTTATAAAATCAGTCTTTGCATATTTACCAAACAGCTCCAGCATATCCTTTGGATATTCACCTTTAAATATCGGATCTAAAAACCATCTGTTTTGGAATCCATCAGCTATTCGAGCGGCAGCTTTATCCTCAGGACTATCTGTAGCTGGAGATACTTCATTTAAATTTAGTGTTATACCTATTTTAGAATCACTTGAATTTATGTCTCTGAATATTTCTACAGCCTTGCCATGTGCAAGCAAAAGGTTGTGTGAAACTAAAACTGCTTCTCCCAAGTCTTTGTGTCCAGGAGCGTGCTCACCAATAAAGTATGACAAAAATGACGAACACCAAGGCTCATTCAAAGTTATCCAATTTTTTATGTACCCGCCAAGCTCGTTAAAAAGCTTTGATGCATATTCGCCAAACCAATCTACAACTTCTCTATTAAGCCATCCACCTAAATCATCAGCCCATTGAGGCAAATCCCAGTGATAGATTGTGACAAAAGGTTTTATATCATTTTTAAGGAGCTCATCTGTCAGCCTCTTATAAAAATCAATGCCTTTTGGATTGTAATGACCTTTCTCTGGAAAAATTCTAGGCCATGCAATAGAGAATCTATAAGCTTCAATGCCTAAGTCTTTCATCATCTTTACATCATCTTTGTAAAGATGATAGTGATCACAAGCCACATCGCCATTATGGTCTTTGTATACCTTTCCATCCTGCCTGCAAAACGTATCCCAGATTGACATACTCCTGCCATCCTCATTGTAAGCACCTTCAACTTGATATGAAGCTGTTGCTACTCCAAACAAAAAGTCCTTGTCAAAGTCCGACATTTCAAACCCTCCCATAAATTATCTGATTACAATTATACCATATATTTACTCTCAATAAAAGAAAATAAACAAAAAAATATAGGTATATACAATTACGTACATACCCTTCTGCTTTTTTATCCTATAATATAACTAGACACTTCATCTATGCATTAACAAGTTTTATTGCACCATGTGGGCAGTATCTGGTACATACCCCACACCCAGTACATTTATCTTTATCAACATTTATTTCTACCTGAAATAAGCCTTTTCTTTCTAATTTAAAAGCGCCAAACTTGCAGCTGCGACTTGCCGGGCAAAATGGTGATCTATCACAAATATTCTGATCAACATATGCATACCTCATAACTGTTCCTCCTTTTTACTTTTTATCTGCGGTATATATTTATACCCCCCTATGGTAATAGGACTGTTTACATTATACATTTAGTAAAGTTGATTTGTCAAGAATTTTTTATCTTAATATAGGAAACCATCGTGATGTGAAAATAATTATTTCATACTATTTTTATATTGTATTTTAAAAGCCATTCATTTATCTGTATGAGGTATGCAAATAGCTGCGGTCCTCCCATAAGTTGAGAAAACCATGCTGGGTCATAATCTCTTGCATCAGTATCTATCAAGTTTTGAACCTCAGTTCTATTTATTAACTGCAAAATCGGTGACGAAGGATTGTCTATTATCTCTTGAAGCCAGCTTTTTACTTTCTCTTTAAAGACTGGGTTATGTGTCTTAGGATATGGGCTCTTCTTTCTCTCTACAACCATATCTGGTATATGCCCCTTTAATGATTCTCTCAAAAGCCCTTTTTCTCTATTATGCAAATTTTTCATCTCCCATGGGATATTCCATACATATTCTACAAGCCTGTGATCAAGAAATGGAACTCGAACTTCCAAACCTGATGCCATGCTCATTCGGTCCATTCTATCAAGAAGCATTGCAAGGAATCTGGTTTGGTTCAAATAAAATATCTCTCTCATGCGGGCAGATTCTTTGTCTTCACCAGGAAGTTTTGGAACTTCATTTAAAGCTTCTCTGTATCGATCATTTAAGTACTCAATTGGACAGATCTTTCTTACCACATCTTCAGACAATAGGTTCATTCTTTTTTCAACCATTCTGATCCAAGGGAAAGTATTTGATTCAATAGCAGTTTTGTTTCTAAACCATGGATATCCTCCAAACACTTCATCAGCACCTTCACCTGATAGTGCGACTTTTACGCCTTTTTTGACTTCTCTTAAAAATAAGTACAATGAAGAATCAACATCAGCCATGCCTGGTAAATCGCGAGCATATAAAGCCGGTATTAATGCATCCGCCAACTCTTCATTGTCTACATAGACATAATTGTGACTCGTATCTATTTCTTTTGAAACAGCTTCAACTAAATCTGAATCGCTATTTGGCTGAAATTGATTTGGCTTAAAATACTTATCATTTCCGATATAATCAACTGAGTATGTTATAAGCTTACTGCCTATTCTTTTTAATTTCTCGTTGGCAAAGACGGAAACTGCAGTTGAGTCTAATCCACCAGAAAGCAGCGAACACAGCGGAACATCAGACACCAGTTGGCGTTTTGAAGCATCGTCTAAAAGATACCGAATCTTTTCCATCGTAGTATCAAGATCATCCTCATGTTCTCTACTTATTAGTGACCAATATTTTTCAATTTTAATCCCGCTTTTGCTAAATATCAGAGAATGGCCAGGTTTTAACTCATGTATATCACGAAAAATGCCAACACCCGGGGTTCTGGTAGGTCCCATAACAAAAATCTCTGCAAGACCTTCTGCATCTACTTCAGCATCAATATATGGATGTGCTAAAATCGCTTTTATCTCAGAGCCAAAAATAAGTGACCCATCTTTATAAGTATAAAAAAGAGGTTTAACACCTAAGCGATCTCTCGAAAGAAAAAGCCTGTTTTCATGGTCATCCCACACTGCAAAAGCATATATGCCATTTAATTTATATACACATTCAGTGCCCCATTCGATATATGATGTCAACAAGACTTCTGTATCTGAATGACCTTTAAATGTATATCCTAATAATGCAAGTTCATGCCTTATTTCCTCTGTATTGTATAATTCCCCATTATATATGATGACGTATTTTTTATCTTCATATTCTTTAATCATCGGCTGCACTCCACCTTCTGGGTCAATTACAATAAGCCTCGTCTGTGCAAATGCACAATGTGATGAAAGCCATATTCCCCAACTGTCAGGGCCTCGATTCTTAAGCTTTTCACCCATTGATGCAATTACGCTGCTTCTATGTGTCAAATCCTCACCAAAGCTAACCCATCCTGCTATTCCACACATCTTACCAGCCCCTTCCAATATAAATAATAAAAGTAACTATATTGATTGATATTGAATTTCATCTGATTTAGTATATGTAGAATCATGTAAAATGTGAAAAAGGCTCCTACACTTTCTCTCGTGTAGAAGCCTTAGCTATTTCACTAAACCTTTATATCGCTTTTTCTCCACGCTCACCAGTTCTTATCCTTATAGCGTCTTGTATGTCGTATATGAATATCTTTCCATCGCCTACATTGCCTGTCCTTGCCACTTTTGTAACTGCATCTACGATGTTTTCAACATTTGAATCATCTGTCACTATCTCTATCTTAACTTTTGGAAGGAGGCTTATTTCTATTTCTTCTCCTCTGTAGATCTCTTTTTTCCCTTTCTGCAGACCACATCCAAAAACCTGTGATACTGTCATCCCATGTATTTTTATTTTATTCAATTCTGTCTTAACTTCTTCTAAAACATCTGGTCTTACAATACAATCGACTTTTTTCATTATTTTACCCCCTTGCTTATCCCGGTATCATCAATAACTTCCGGACTTTTCATATTCTTCTCTAGAACTCCATCTGAGTATACAACAGGTGTCAATTGGAAATCAGGATACGCTAAAACGCCCATCTCTGGCAAATCAAGCCCTGCAATCTCGTCTTCCGGTTTGACTCTTATACCCATTATAGCATCAAGTGCTTTGTAGAACAAGTAGCTTAAACCAAACCCGTATATGATTATAACAGCTATATCTATAAGCTGTGCCCAAAGCTGGCCTGTGCTGCCGTAAAGTATTCCTGTTACAGCACCCTGTACTCCATTAAGTCCAGCACCATATGTGCCGTCAGCAAATATACCGACGCTTAAAATACCCCACAAGCCATTTACACCGTGTACAGAAAAAGCTCCTACAGGATCATCTACCTTCAGTTTATTTTCAACAAAGGCAACAGATACGCAGACCAAGATACCAGCTACAGCACCGATTATAAAAGCCGATATACCATTTACAAACGCACATGGAGCTGTTATCGCCACGAGACCGGCTAAAGCGCCGTTGCACATCATAGACGGATCAGGCTTTCCATATTTAAACCACATATAAAGCATTGCAACAAGTCCTCCTACAGCACCGGCGATCATGGTATTTGTTGCAACAACTGCAAGCCTTAAATCCGTTCCATTAAGCGTGGAACCTGCATTAAATGCAAACCATCCAAAGAATAGTATGATGGTACCGAGAATAGCCATTGGTATGTCATGACCTGGTATTGGCACCGGTGTGCCATCTTTCTTGAATTTTCCTATCCTCGGCCCTATTACCATTGCACCTGCAAGTGCCATCATACCCCCCATTGCATGAACGACACCAGAACCTGCAAAATCAATTACACCATTTCCGAGTCCAAGTTTGGCTCCAAGCTGTGATAGCCATCCTCCTCCCCAGACCCAGCCGCCATAAATCGGATAATAAATCATTGAAACAAAAAACGATCCGATAACAATTGCTGAAAATTTGACTCTTTCTGCCATTGCCCCTGTAGGAATTGTTACAGTTGTATCCATAAATACCATCTCAAAGAAAAACAATGCGTACACACCAACGTCATACGTCCCACCGCTTGATAAGAAAAATCCGTTAAGTCCTAGTAAATTCCATCCTCCTATGCTTAGTGCGTGGTTTAAAGGTGCTGTACCTCCAAGGCTTGAAAAACTTCCTGCTCCTCCCATCATAAATGCAAAACCGGTTAAGAAGAATCCAACAGTACCTACTAAAAATACCATGAGGTTCATCGCCATAGTGTGCATTGCATTTTTAGCTTGTGTAAAGCCTGTTTCAACAAGTGCAAATCCAGCTTGAAAGAAGAATATCAAAAAGGCAGTTAGCATAACCCATACAAAATTAACTCCAAGCTTATTTTTTGCAACTTGTGTCGCTACTTCATCTAATGTAGGCTTACCTGCTACTGCACTTGTAATGTCTTTTACAGTGCCAAGATTTGCTCCTGTTGGATCACCACCAGCAGCATATGCAAAGCAAACTGCTGTTGCCAAAAGTATTGCCAATACGAGACCTATTATCACTTTCTTTTTCATAAAAAGCACCTCGATTATTTATTTTTCATATTCTTTTAAAATTGTTGATTGAAAACTTTTTGTCTTTTATACTTTTTGAAAGATTGTGAATTCTCACAAAATATATTATTACAAGGTAGATGATGGGCAATCCCATTATGAATGCTGGTACGTGATTTGAAAAAATTAATATTGTATTATGCATTGTAATACTGTATAATATAAACGCCAAACTTAAAATTAAAATTATTGTATTTATTGTGTATAACATGATGATAGACATTTTTTTCACTTATATCATCACCTCCTTCTAAAAAATGAAGGTGCTTATATCTTAATAGATAAAGATTAAGCACCTTTGCTTTTTATTTGCCAAATAAATTATTCACTTTTAAATAATTATATTTATCTGGCAGCATTTATTATTTATTTTAAAGCTCTTAACTTATTGATTAAAGTCAATAGCTTTAAAGCCTATGTTATACGCTTCTTCGCCGTGTTCAACTATATCAAGTCCTAATTCCTCTTCTTCTTTAGTTACTCTAAGCTCCATAAATAAGCTTATTGCTTTAAGTATGATGAATGACATCAATCCTGCAAAAATATACGTTGCAGCAACACTTAAAAATTGAATCAGCAATTGATTTGGATTGCCGTAAAATAAGCCATTTGCACCTGCAGGATTTATAGCCTTAGTTGCAAATAGTCCTGTCGCCAGTGCACCCCATGTACCTCCAACGCCGTGTATTCCAAATGCGTCAAGTGAATCATCATATCCAAACTTGTGCTTAATGTAATTGACAGATATGAAGCATATTATACCTGATATAACACCTATTACAATCGCTGAAACAGGTGTAACATATCCTGACGCTGGTGTAATTGCAACAAGTCCTGCTACAGCGCCACTTACAGCACCTAGTAGTGTCGGCTTACCGCTTACTTTCCATTCAGTTAATACCCATCCTATGGATGCAGCAGCGGCAGCCGTATTTGTCACAACAAATGCATTAACTGCAATGCCATTTACAGATAAAGCACTTCCTGCATTAAATCCAAACCAACCAAACCACAAGAATGCTGCTCCCATCAAAACCATCGGCATGTGATGCGGTACCATCTTTGCATTCTTTCTCTTACCAAGAATTAAAGCTGCTACAAGACCTGATACGCCAGAACTTATGTGAACAACTGTACCGCCTGCAAAGTCCAATGCACCTAAGTTTTTAAGCCATCCGCCATTTCCCCATACCCAATGTGCAAGTGGATCATATACTAACGTTGTCCAAAGGAGTGTAAATACTATAAATGCTGAAAATTTCATTCTTTCAGCAAACGCACCAGTTATCAAAGCAGGTGTTATTATGGCAAACATCAACTGATACACCATAAACGCCAGAAGTGGTATCGTAGATGAATAAGTGCCATCAGGTCCAAGACCGATGTTATTTAGTCCTGCCCAATGTAAATTGCCTATCAAGTGGTATGTATCACCACTGAATGATAATGAAAATCCAAATAATACCCATTGTACAGAAATAAGTGCAATAATAGTAAAACTTTGCATCATTATGCTTATCACGTTTTTTCCATTAACCATACCACCATAGAAAAACGCCAACCCTGGTGTCATAATCATGACTAAAGCTGCAGAAAACAATATAAATGCCGTATCACCTGTATCAATCTTTCCTGTAGCAGCAAAAGCTATATTTGGTATCAACATTGATAGTACAATAATTGTTGGAATAAGTATTTTTTTTGTCATATAGTCTCCTCCTTAAAATAATAACAAAAGAAGGCGCTCTAATACATAGGTATCCCTATGAATTAGAGCGCCTTTGCTCTGTCGTTTTAAAGCAACAATATTTATTTAAATTATATTATACTATGATTTTTAGATATGTCAATATAAAATTTTTGTATTTAATCGGGCCTTAGAAAAAGCAAATTCCAAAATATATCTTAAATGAATGGCATCGTGAACCTACTCCATCCTATAGAGGATGGAGCTTCCCACTTCATAGATCGTTGCCTGCTGTTATTCGTATCAGGTCTTACACAATCTCCATAGGCGTAATTTCGGGAGGAACCTTCCCTACCAAAAATATTACTCTTAGGCTGTTATGCCTAATTGTCTTAATCCTTCATACAACACATTTATCGCTGCATTTACATCTCTATCTATCTCTAATCCACACTCACATTTGTGTACTCTTACTGATAAGTCTTTTTCTACTATTCTTCCACATCCTGAGCATCTTTGAGATGTATATGCTGGATTTACTTTTATGAATATTTTTCCTTCTTTTTCCGCTTTATATTCTAAAAATGCATCTAACATTCCCCATCCTGCATTTGCTATTGATTTTGCAAGTTTATGATTTTTCATCATATTTTTTACTTGCAAATCTTCAACACATATAATGTCATTATGTTTTACTATGTTATAGCTTATCTTATGCAGATAGTCCCTTCTCTGATTTGCTACTTTTTCATGAAGTTTCGCTAATCTTTTCTTTTGCTTTTCTCTGTTTTTGCTTCCTTTCTTTTTTCTTGATAATTGCCTTTGTGCTTTTTTTAGTTTCTTCTCTGATTTTTGTAGCCATCTAGGATTTGAGTATAATTCTCCGTCTGATGTTGCAGCTATTGAGTTTATTCCTTTGTCTATTCCTATTGCTTTTTCTCTTATAACTGGTTTTTCTTTTTCTTCTTCTACTTCAATTGACAGGTTGATATACCACTTTCCAGCATGGTATTTTATGTTTATTGTTTTGACTTTTGTTGAATCAAAATTTCTGTGTGCTTTGATTTTTATATGCCCTATATTTTTTATATATACATATCCTTCTTTCCCAAAGTTTCTTTTTGATTCGCATTGTGGAAGTGTTATAGATGTGTAGTGGTATTTGTCTTTGAATTTAGGATATTTTGCTCTTTTGTCAAAGAAGTTTTTATATGCTCTATCTAATCTTCTCAACACATCCTGTAATATCTGCGATTGTACTAATTTGTATTCTGGATGTTCTTTTTGTATTTTGGAAGCATATTTTGCTGTTCTTCGTATGTAAGTCCTTTGCCATATTCTTTATAATGTTTTATTCTTTGGTCTAGTGAGTAATTATATAATTTGCGGCAAAGATACAATGTATAAAAGAGTTTTTCTTCTTGCTCTTTTGTTGGTTCTATGAGAAAATGCTGACATATCATCATTTTTTCTCACCTTGGCTTTCTACGATAAAATTTTCTGTATCTATTATGACATATTATTCTATGGCAGACAATAGAAATTCATCTCCCACCTATAGAGGATGGGAGACTTCTTTCAAGCCTTCGTTAAAAAATCATAATGTGATTAATAACTGATCCAATTATTAGCACATATAGATCTTTATCTAGATCTCTTATTTTTTATTTTTGTACATTTTTCCTATTGCATCAGCAGAAAGTATAGCAGCATAAACATCTGCGGCAACAACTTTAAATGGCATATTGTGAATAGTTTCATCAGGCCCACAGGAAGCTTCTGCAACTTTTTTAATCTTTTCATAATTTATTTCTTTAATTCCAATATCTTCTAACGTAACAGGGAGTCCAACACTCATGCAAAACTCTACTACTTCCTCAATCTCCTCTAAAGGACTATTTTCAAGTACCAACTGTACCAATGTTCCAAAAGCTACTTTTTCACCGTGATATAATTGGTGACACTCTTCAATAACAGTAAATCCATTGTGTATGGCATGAGCAGCAGCAAGTCCACCACTTTCAAAACCTATTCCACTTAAATATGTATTAGCTTCTACTATGTTTTCAACAGCTTTTGTGACAGTTTTATTTTCAACAGCAAGTTTTGCTTTTAATCCATCTTCAAGTAAAGTATCATAGCAAAGTTTGGCCAGTGCCATTGCAGCTTTTGTAGATTTTGCTCCAGCCATCGTAGATGCATTAGAACGTAGACATGCTCTTGCTTCAAAATAAGTAGCTAGAGCGTCACCCATTCCAGCAACAAGAAGTCTTGCAGGGGCACTAGCTATAATTTTAGTATCTACAAGCACTAAATCAGGATTTTTAGGAAGCAAAAGATACTTACTAAAGATTCCCTCACTTGTGTAAATTACAGATAATGCACTGCAAGGGGCATCTGTTGAAGCTATAGTAGGAACTATAACTACCGGAATATTTTCGTAATAAGCAACTGCTTTTACAGTATCAAATATTTTTCCACCGCCAATGCCAACTATGACATCAGAGTTTGTTTTCTTAACAAAATTTCTAAGTCTTTCGATTTCTTCTTCAGAACATTCTCCGCCAAATGATTCAAAACAAAGGGAAATCTCTGTGTTTGAGAAGCTTTCTTCAATTATAGATTTTGTTCTGATAATACCATTACTACTAGCAATAACAAGAAAATTTTTCCCTAAAGATTTTGTATGTTCGCTAATTCTTCTAAGTTCTCCATTGCCTTGTATATATTTCGCAGGGCCTATTATAGCTTTTGTCATCGTTAACAACTCCTTAAATTTAAATATGTTATATAAAATTTGTTAAATATATAACATATTATATACATAAAATTTACATGAGTCAATATAATTAGGAAATTTAGTCTAACAAATTTAGGAAAAGTTACAGTACAAAACTTTTATTTTAGTTTTGCTTGTCTTAAAAACTTTGTTATGATATAAAACCTAAATTTTACATGTCCAAAGAAGCTTACTATAATTTTTAAAAATAATTTATGGAAATATTCATATGTATGACGTTATAGCTTTGGGCGAATTGTCAATAAATTTTGCGCCTACTGGTGAATTAGAAAACTGAATTTAGATCTCTATCTCTTACAGATGAGCCTTCAAGAAGTGCGACCATAACTGCTTTAAAATATGCCAAGCAAAACAAATAAAATAATATCTTACGATCCAAATTGGAGGCCGCCACTGTGAAAAGACGAAACAATAGCCAAAAAAGAAATGTTTTTCCCATTAAAGTATGTAGATATAGCAAAGCTGTCTTTAGAAGAATTGCATTTCTTAATTGGTGAATCGAATATTCAAATAGCTAGCGATATATTATACAATATGGGAATCAAGCTTGTATTGGTGACATTAGGTCAAGACGGTTGCTATTACAAACATTCATCAGGTTCTGGACACATACCTGCATATCGTGTCAATGTGGTAGACACAACAGGAGCAGGCGATGCTTAATTAACTTGTACTTGCTTAATTTTAGCTAATATACAATCATAACCACACATCTAGCGTGTAGTTATGATTGTATAATTTATAACTATTTAAGTATCCCTAAAGCATAGCCTAAAATTCCTATTGCAAAAAATCCAAATATAATCCATATGGCATTGACTTTCTTTTTTAATAGTGACATTGTCGCAAACGTTAGCAACAATGGTAAAAGTCCTGGTAATAATTGATCTAATATGTCTTGTACAGTTGTTGTAACAGTCTTTCCGTTAGTAACTACTTTTGAAACCACTACAGGTACATTTATCGTGGTCCATTTTGAAACTAATGCACCCATTACAAATAATCCAAGTATTGCTGCACCTTCTGTTAATTTCTGTAATCTATTGCCACGCATATCTGCTATTATATTAGCACCTTGCTTATATCCATACATTATACCATACCATCTTACTGCAAGTCTAACAGCATTAAATAAGACAAAGAAAAGTATAGGTCCAAGTATATTACCTGTCATAGCTATAGTAGCACCTAGTGCTGCAAATACAGGTCTTATTGTTCCCCAAAATATAGGATCACCTACACCAGCTAATGGACCCATAAGACCAACTTTTAAACCATTTATCGTAGAATCTTCTATTGGTGCACCATTAGCTTTTTCTTCTTCCATTGCGGCTGTTACACCTAATATAGGTGCAGTAACATATGGATGTGTATTAAAAAATTCGAGATGCCTTTTAATTGCTTGTTTTCTTTCTTCACCACTATAAAGTCTTCTTATGATAGGTACCATCTCAAAACAAAATCCTAATGCTTGCATTCTCTCAAAGTTCCAGGAGCCTTGATGAAAATTAGAACGTATAAACATACTTATTAGGTCTTTTTTAGTTAATTTCTTTTTGGCTTCTTCCATAATGACAATCATTCCTTTCTAATTTCTTTTTATAGTTCATCTAAATCATCACTTGCAATTTGTTGATATTTTGGATTTAATTGTACATATACAATTGCTGCTACTAGACCAATTATTCCCAATGCTACCAAGTTAAAGCTTGTAAATGCTGCTATAACAAAACCTAAGAAAAAGAATGGCATCAGATATCTAGCTTCCATCATATTTATAACCATTGCATAACCTACTACAACGATAAATCCTCCTGCAATCTGTAATCCCCTCGTTACTACTTCTGGTATAGAATTTAACATTGCATTAACTCCACTGGTACCAGCAACCGAAGCTACTAATGCTACAGGTATTGCCACGCGAGCCGCCTGTATCAATAAACTAATAAGATGGTTTCTGTCTATTCCACTTAGATCTCCTTTTTCTGCATATATGTCAGCCCTATGTTGGAAAAATACAGTTATTGTTCTTGCTAATATTGTTAAAACTTGTCCAGCCGCCGCAATTGGAACTGCTATCGCAATACCAGCTCCAATTGATTGATGTCCTGCAATTACTAAGATAGTTGAGATAGCACTTGCAAGCGCTGCATCAGGAGCCATCGCAGCACCTATATTCATCCATCCAAGCGCAATCATTTCAAGTGTACCTCCAAGAATGATTCCCGTTTTAACATCACCCAAGATAATACCTATAAGTGTTGATGCAACAAGTGGGCGATGAGTCTGAAATTCATCAAGTACACTACCAATTCCAGCAATTGCAGCAACCAAAATCACCAGTATTAATTGTATCGTACTCATCTATTTTCCTCCTCCAATATTTATATTTTTGACATTAAGTCAATTTTGGGATCTGATGAAACTTTTCTTATTTCAAGTTCTATCCCCATTTCATGTAACTTTTTAAAAGCCTCAATATCTTTTTCATCAACAGATACCGCATTAGTAATCATTTTCTTGCCATCCTTAAATGACATACCTCCTATGTTTACAGATTTTATATCTACACCCCCTTCTACCATTTTTAATACATCTGTCGGGTTTGTAAACAAAAGGAGAGCTTTAAAGCTATTGTATTTAGGATTTTTATATACTTCAATAGCTTTCTCAATCGTTAAAACATTTGCTTTAACTCCAGGTGGTGCAACTTGAATTAATAGTGTTTTCCTTAACTGGTCATTTGCAACTTCATCATTACAAACTATAATTCTATTACATTTTGTTTCCTTAGCCCATAATGTTGCTACTTGCCCATGTATTAATCTATCATCTATTCTTGCTAGAACTATTTCCATCATAATTCCTCCTCACAATAATTTTTACTTTCTTTAAAATTTCTAATTCCAAGCTTTGAAGCTTCTTTCAGGTGTTCCACCAAGTCATCTAAAGTCTCTGACGATCTCCTAGCATATGCCTCAATCAACATAGGTAAATTAACTCCTGTAATTACATCCATCTTTTCGTTTTCATTTGCTAAAACAATAGCAGCATTATATGGACTTCCTCCAAACAAGTCAACTAAAAACAATGCACCATCTGTTGTATTCAATTCTTTTAATACTTTTTTATATTTAGATATCAAATTTTCAATACTTTCACCTGCCTCAAAAGTTATGCTTGCAACATTCGTTTGTTTGCCATAAATAAGCTCTGATGATTTAATTAATTCTTCTGAAAATTTCCCATGTGTTCCGATTATTAGTGCTATCAATATATATACCCTCCTGTATTTATATTTTCGTATATTTTTAATTGCAAAAATCATGCCAAAAAAGTGTATTAAAAAAGTTCTACCTTATAAGCCGTGATTTATAAGGTAGAACTTTTACTTTAAATAAAATCATCAAATATATTGATACACTGTTTGATTTTTTGATACACTTTTTTGATACATTATATTAATACTGTTGCTCACACAACATTTCAGCAATTAAATAAATTTCATCATCTATTAAATTTATATTCAGTGCGTCTGAGAATATTTTACTGCAATTTCTAACTTTTTCTATTATATCTTTATTTAAATTCAATACACTATCTTTATATTTAATACTATCATTTATAATTATTCGTTCTAAAGCACAGCCAGTATGAATAATTAGTTTTATCTTCATTGTATTGCTAAATTGTTTATTTAACTCTATTTCCAATCTATTACAAAATCTTATTAACAAATTTATAATCTTCTCTGGATTTAAAAATGTTAAAAATTGATTTAAACTATCCATGCAAAGATTTCTAACTGCTATGTCTTGATCTTTCTTTACAATTTTGATGCTATGATTAGATACAATTTTTCTTAATAATTCTTCACCATCATCTTCAATTAGTCTTTCTAAAGATATAAATGGTACTGGCAGATTTGGATCTTTCATTCCTATGGAAGCAATTATATTATATTTATCTTTAATCTCTGATAAATCATTTTTCATATTTTTAATACCAACAGGAATAATATTAATTTTTTCGTCGGTTATATTAGTAACTATATCATTTACAAGTTCTTTTAATTTAATAGCTGTTCCTTGACCACTAGAACAAATCGTTATTATAGCTTTTTCCTTATTGCTATTGTTGTTTTTAACTTCTGTTGCATATCCTCTAAAATCTTTTAGAGATTCGTAAATACTATCTAAATCTAAATCGTATGCATATGACTTTCTTATTGCCTCAATTAATGTAGGTGTTGATACCATATCTAAAATTTTTACTTTTATGCCTGTTTGTTCAGTTATAACTGTATCAAAATTGCAAAGAGAACCCATATCAACAAGCAACAAAACTCCCTTACCAGAATTTATTTTTTTTACTTTTTCAATAATAGTTTTTAATATTTCATTAGGGCTAATATTAAGTGGCATATCAACTGCTTCTACCTTTTTTTCTCCCATTAGATCCCCCAACAAACTTGTTGCAACATTTACCATACTACTTGCTGTACTATCCCCATGAGCAGCAACTATTATTCCAACATGTGCATCTTTCTCTTCTTCGATATTTACCAATAAAATGGTAATATACTCAACTTCTGCATCAGGAACAATTATATTGTACTTTTTCTCGATTAAACTTTTTATCTCAAAGGCAGTCTCAATTTCTTCCTGTTTATACTTAAGAAAATCTTTTACATCAAATGACTGTATAACCATATTATTTTTTATTCTTTTAAACAAAGCACTTAAATGAAGACCTAATGCGTATATAAATCTATCACTGTATTTTCTCTTTAATTTATTTTCAGCAAATTTTTTTATTTCACTAGCAAAATCCAAAATATTTTCATCAACCACTGATAACAATTTTTCTTTTTTATTTTTAGTATCCTCAAATTTTTTATAAAATCCCTTTAAATGAATTTTTATGTCAGTAGCAATAAATTCTTTTATGCTTTGTTCATCCATACCTTCACTTTTTAAAATACTTATCTTATCTTCAATAATTTTATATAAATTAAACGGTGGTTCTGATAAATCCTGATTTAAACTAATTAATATACGGTCATCATGTGGTGTGACAATCAATTTTCCGTTTACCAAATCACTTATTTCTTCTATATCTTTTCTTTTATTTCTAAAGTTTAGAAGACCTTCTTTAATACTAGATGGAAGCATTTTAAAGTCAATGTCTATGCTCTCTTTATCCATAAAATTTAAAAATCCTCTTGCACATATAAGCTGTATGTTTGATTTAAGCTGTCCTATATTACCATAAGTTACACTGCCGATAAGTGCTTTCACAACATCTTCAGTAATACTTATTTTTTTATTCACCCTGCGAGCTTCTTTAGAAAGAAGATATCTAACCATTTCAACTTTATCACTGCATGGCCTATCTTCAAAAGATGGTATATTAATTATAATTGGAATTCTCCTCATAAATGTTTTAAGTAAATGTGAATTTATGTCTTCATTTGTAGCACCTATTATTAATACATTTGCCTTTCTTTTTCTTTCCGTCTCTCCCAACTTATTATATGTTCCTGTATCCATAAAATAAAATATCATTTCTTGCCCTTCTGGTGGCAATCTATGTATTTCATCAAGAAATAAAATTCCTCCATTTGCTTTTTCTACAAGCCCATCTTTGTCAGTATCTGCTCCAGTAAAGGCTCCTTTGACATGTCCAAATATCTGAGATATAAGTAACTGTGGATTATTATAATAATCAGCACAATTAAATGCTACAAATGGTGCATTATCATCAAATCTCTTAATTTTTTTACCGTATTCAAACATAATATTTGCAAATAATGTTTTTCCTACGCCTGTCTGACCTATAATTAAAGAATGAAGTCCATTAGGTGGGTATAAAATAGCAGCCTTTGCTTGTTCTATTTGGTTTTTTAAACTGGTTTCACTGCCAATTAGACAATCAAACGGCGACATCTCAATCTTTTGTTCTTTTTCTTCTTTTATAAGCTGCTTAATGTCATCTACTTCAATTATTTCTTCGGATATCTTATCTTTTAATAATTTCTCTATCATGTCTCTATGAATATAAAGAACAGGTCTTTTTTTTATTTTTATAACCTTGTTCCTTCTAACAAGTTCATTTAATTCTTTACTAACATTTGTTCGAACTAGATGTAAATTTCGGGCTATTTCATCTGTACTCAAACCCTGTCGGTCTCTTAATTCATCAATTGTCCATTTCATTTCTTTTAAATATTTTTCTATTTTATCAATTCTTTTCATGATATCACCTTAGTAGAAATTATAAATTATAATAAAGTCAAATATATAGCACATCACATCATTTATTTTATATTTTTAATAGCAAACTTACAATAACTAATTTTTAGTTAATTTTATGCAATACCTAAATTATAACTTGCATATTTTGATGATTAAGTTGTTTAAATTATATTAATTATTGGTATCATGAAATTTAAAAATGTTTTACCTCATAAAAATAAGGAAAAAAGCCTTTTTGTATTTGTTAAATAAGCGAAGTTTCCTTTTTGCACTTGGCAAAAGTTATCAAAACTTCAGCAGCTATTTTATATATTTCTTTAATTCTTCTATATTTTTTGGTATACTATTTTCATCTATGATTCCCTTTTCTTTTAAAATTTCATATATTTCCAGAAGTATAGGCTTTCTTAAATCACTCCAATCAAGTTCTTCTACGTTAGTAAAAATAACTTCAGGTTCACCTTTTGCAACAACTTTTCCATTCTTCATGACATATATATAGTCAGCCCATGAATAAGCAAAATCCACATCATGAGTTGATAAAATGATCGTCTTCCCCTCTTCAATCAATTTGTCAAACACACTCATAATCTCCTGTACATGATTAGGGTCTAAATAAACCGTTGGCTCATCCAGTATTATAACTTCAGGTTCCATAACTATGATATCAGCTATTGAGACACTTTTTTTCTGCCCATAGCTTAAAAAATGGGTGGGCTTGTCTTTCACATCGATAATTTTCATTTTTTTCATTACTTTTTCCACTTTTTCTTTCACTATGTTTTCTGGAATATCTAAATTCATGGGACCGAAAGAAATCTCTTGGTACACACTGGCAGAAAAAAGCTGTATATCAGGATTTTGAAAAACAATACCCACATTCTTCCTGAGTTTTGTGAGTTCAGAACGATTGTATTTTATTTCTTCCCTGTTATACAATATTTTCCCTGATTTAGGTTTTAAAATTCCATTGAAGTGCAAAAACAATGTCGTTTTACCTGCACCGTTTGGTCCCAAAACTGCTGTCTTTTTACCCTTTTCTATCAACATATTTACGCCATCTAAAGCTTTTGTACCATCGCTATATTCAAAAGTAACTTCTAACGCTTCTAATATAAATTGATCTTTCATAGTTCACCTTCTTAAAAGTATTGATGTGCTTATTAAAACAAGTTCTATCAAAACAATATATATTAAATTTCTATAGCAAAATCTGTAATCTTTACTGATAACTTTTAATTCCCCATTATAACACCTTGCTTCTAAAGCCACATATAAATCCTGAGAATCTTTGTAAGACTTAATAAAAAGAAAAGATATTAAAAGTCCTAAAGACCTGTAGCTATTTTCTAATGTAGCATATCCTAATCTTGAATTCTGAGATGTATAAACTTCCCCAGCGGTATCAAATAAAACAAATATCAGTCTGTAGGTTAGCTGTAGTAACTCCAAAAATAATAAAGGAATTTTCAATTTCTTTAAGATATCTATAATGTCAACTACAGGAGTAGTGAGTACGAGAAAATATAAACAAGATATTACTGCCAAAGTTCTAAAAAACAAAATAACAGCAGTACTAATGCCTTTCGGAGTAATTCCTAAAGTTACCTCAAAAATATCAAGACTTATTAATGCAGCACTTTTATCACCTATAACATTGATGATAATTGTTAGTACACTTATCATCAAAAAAGAAAATGGAATTAACATAAGTTTTATGTACACTTTTCCTGGAATTTTTGCTTTTAACACAGTTATCATAAACATCAAAATAATTACTGCAATGTTTGTATATATATCAAATACAAAGCACAAAATCATTGTTAAAAAGGCAAATAAAAGTTTTTCAACAGGATGTACGTTGTACATCCTGTTTGTATAAGAATAATTATCTATTAGCATTTTTTCTCCCCTTCGCAAGACCTATATAATATCCTAAAAATCCTGCGCCTATTGCCGCTTGACACGCAAACAGAAGGCTCTCAATTTCTCCACTTGGTGGCTCCCAAACCGGTTTCAACCATGGTTTGTAATTTTTGTCTACCTGAGTGATAGCCTCTGTTGCCCTGTTATCTGCCCCAGCAAACTCAGCATTTTTAATTGTAACAAGAGGAAACACTATTAGCGAAATAACCAACAACCCTAATATCAAATTTATCATTAAAAACTTTTTGCCCCTCATACTAGCTTACCTTCTTTCTCTAAAACATTAAGCTCAATGAGTTCTTCTTTACTGTAGGCAATTAGCAAATTGATTACGAGTACAGTTAAAAGCCCCTCACTTACCGCCAAAGGTACTTGAGTCACTGCAAAGATCCCCATAAATTTTAAGAAGGAGACTGTAAATCCTCCTATTTCAGCCGGAAAAGCAATAGCAAGTTGGAAGGAAGTCGTCACATATGTAAGCAAATCCCCAATTGAGGCAGCTAAAAATACTGCAAGCCAATTTGGACCACCTACCTTTTTTACTCCTTTAAATATATAATAGGAGACAATTGGTCCTACTATTGCCATAGAAAATGTATTAGCACCCAAAGTTGTTATGCCACCATGAGCCAAAAGTAACGCCTGAAACAAAAGCACTATAAGTCCTAAAACGCTCATAGCAAAAGGTCCAAAGAGTATAGCTCCAAGTCCTACACCAGTTGGATGCGAACAACTTCCTGTAACAGAAGGAATTTTAAGTGCTGAAAGCACAAAAGCAAAAGCACCTGCAAAACCCAAAAGCATTTTAAGTTTTGGATTTTTCTTTACACTTTTGTTTATCGTCATAAATCCCACAATTACAAAAGGCAAAGAAGCTATATCCCATATTATGCACCATTTAAGAGGAAGAAAACCTTCCATTATGTGCATTGAATATGCAATTTGCGGTGCCATCAAAAGCAAAGCAAATACCGTTAACAACATCCATTTTTTCACATTAAACACCTCTTTTTATAAAATTTAAGCAAAAATAAAACCTCTTAACTTACCAATGGCATTAAGAGGTTAAAAAACACATAAATATCCTGTTATAACACCTCCTCTATCGACCGTAGAGTAAGTTTGACACAAATACAGGCAGGTCTCCTGACTTAGGTTCATCCCTCTTTACGCCTTCCCACCCGGCACTCATCAACTTCCGCTGAGAGACTAAGCAGTGGCACAATGTAAAGAGCTCACCATCACAGTGGCGGGACCGTGCAGGATTTTCACCTGCTTCCCTTTTAACCCAATTTGATTACAAATTGGGCACCTGTATTCGCCTGTTATCAAATTTTATTCTTAAATAAAGTATATCATTTTATAAATATGTTATCAATAAAAATTGAAAATGCTTTCAGTTCCAAAATTTTATGAGTTCATTCAGTTGACATCGTATAGACTGATACGCTTTTATCCTAATTGCTGACTTGTAATTTTCGTCACATCTTTCATAAGACTGTCAACATCTGTTATCACAACAGGATAATTTACATCAGGCCTTTTTATTAAAATTACAGGAATATCTAGCATTTCAGCAGCTTCAAATTTTTCTAATATCCCTCCCACAACGCCACTTTCTTTTGTCACGATCACTTCTGCCTCTCTCTCTTTAAACATTTGATAATTTAGTTCGCTGCTGAAAGGACCTTCCATTGCTATTATGTCTTTTGGTGTTAGCCCTAAATCTTCACATTTTTTTAGGACATTACTTAAAGGAAGTACTCTTGCCGTTACCTTTTTCCCCATTACCCAGAGGAACTTAAATTTTTCGAGGTTTTTACTGCCTACAGTCAAAAAAATATTGTGATATTCTTTACATTTCTCAGCTGCTTCCTCAAAACTTTCAGCTATGACGGCATTGTCATAATAAATGCTTTTCCTTTCATATCTTATATACTTTATACCAGTTTTGTTGCAGGCATTTATAGCATTTACGCTTACATCTTTTGCAAAAGGATGAGTCGCATCAATTATAATATCTATGTTATTTCTATAAATAAATTCAATGAGATTCAATTCATCCAGTGGGCCTTTGTGGACTTTTACTCCATCACTAAAAAGGCTTGCACCATAATCTGTCACTGTACTTGCTATAACCTCAATACCTTTAAGTTTTAATCGTTCTGCAATCTCCCTTCCATCTTTTGTACCTGACAAGACCAGTATCATAAAATATATCCCCTCGGCGTTATCATTTTGCCCTTTTCTACAAAAGTGCTTTCGTTACCTATTATTACAATTGTCCTCATATCAATTTCATAATTTGCCATTTCTTTTAAAGTGGTGATTATCACTTGTTGTCCCTCTCTTGAAGCATTTTTTACTATTCCAACAGGGATATCCTCTCTTTTGTATTTCATAATAATTTTCTGAGCTTTTATAAGATTTTCCGGTCTTTCTTTGCTTTTAGGGTTGTATATGACAATTACAAAGTCAGCCTGTGAAGAAAGTTCCAGCCTTTTTTCTATCACCTGCCAAGATATCAAATGATCTGAAAGGCTTATAACTACAAAATCCTGCATTACAGGTGCCCCTAGTATAGCAGCCGCAGCATTTAGAGCAGTTACTCCTGGTATTACTTCTATTTTTAAATCTATGTTATCTTTGTGGACAACCTCATACATAAGCCCTGCCATACCATATATCCCTGCATCACCACTTGACACAATGCACACATTTTTGCCTTGCAAAGCTAATTCAACAGCTTTTTTAGCCCTGTCAATTTCTTTTCTCATCCCTAATGAAATTACCTCTTTGCCCTCAATTAAAGGTTTAATAAGGTTTATATAAGTAGTATATCCTACGACTACATCACATTCTTTTAAGGAAGTGTATGCTTTAAAAGTCATGTCATTTATATCCCCAGGGCCTACTCCTACGACTTTAATCCATCCCATGCCAATCCTTCTTTCTAAATTTATACACAGCTAACGTTATTCCATTCTTTTTAAGATATGCTATCTCTTCTCCAGCGTTACTAGCCAAATAAGCAGAGGGTCTTGCAACACTTCCAACCCCTACTGTATGAAATACAAAATCAGAAATAGGAAATTTGTTTTCTATTTTTCTCAGCTCTTCTTTTGTATAAAAAACAAGAGGAATTTTCAAAAATTCTGCCAACTGAAGCATCCCTTTTTCTTCCTTTTTTATATCTATGGTAGCAATTGACTCGATGCTTTTTAATCTCAAATTTAGATTATCAAAAGTTTCCCTTATAAAAGTAAGCAAATCCTCAAAAGCTATTCCTCTTTTGCATCCTAAGCCAATAACTACATTTTTAGGTCTTAATATGACATAAGGTTTTTCTGTCGGTTTTTTTATTTCCTTGTCAGTTATGTAAACAAAGGCATCAACTTTACTGTGAACATCGTTTTTTATGTAATCTTTTAATAAGGGTATTTTTTCTACATCTTCATCAAGAATAAAACGTACATTTTCTCCATTTACAAAGGCTGCACTGACTTTTTTTAAATCCTCTATATTTTCAAGATAGTAACCATAATCTTTCGCAATCACATCTAAAGATATGACGCCCTCTACATCTGTTGCAGTTGTTATAACAGGCTGTGCTCCAATTGCAGAAGCCACCTTTAAAGTAAGTTCATTTGCGCCACCTACATGACCTGATAAAAGGCTTATGGCAAATTTCCCCTTTTCGTCTACTGCCACAACAGCAGGGTCAGTAAATTTGTCCTTTATCACTCCTGCAATTGTTCTTACCACAATCCCTGTAGCCATCACAAAGACCAATCCTTGGTATTTGTTAAATATTTCATGAACAAAGTCTATAAAATTTCCTTTTATTGCATAATCTTCAGGGGTTGCGAATTTTTCTTTTACATACACATCTCCTTTTAACTTTTGGCCAATCTCATTTGCCAACCTCGATGCATTTTTTGTGAGAGCAATTATCGCTATTCTCATAAATCTTCCTTCTTCCTGAAGCTATGAGAAAATTCTTTATCATAAAGCTTTGAATAGGTTTTTATATCTTTTAAAAAATCTCCTACAAGTATCATAGCAGTTTTATTTATTCCCTTTGATTTGACCTTTTGTGAAATGTCGTTAAGGGTACCTTTAACAATCAGTTGATCTTCCCAAGTAGCTTTATAGACAACTGCAACAGGTGTATTCTCTTGGTAACCTTTTTTCAATTCTGAGACAACTCTGTCAATTTCCTGAACACTCAGAAATATCGCCATAGTAGCTCCATGACGCGATAAATCTTTTAGTTCCTGCTCTTTAGGCACTACTGTCCTTCCACCTATTCGTGTTATAATCACTGTCTGGGTTATTTCAGGAATTGTCAATTCTTTTTTCAAGACTGATGCTGCTGCCAAAAAAGAACTAACACCGGGAATTATTTCATAATCTATATTTTCTTTTTCTAGCCTTACAATTTGTTCATGTATGGCACCGTAAATAGCAGGATCTCCTGTATGTATTCTTGCTACATCTTTTCCATCCTTATGAGATTTTACGATAAGCCCAATTATTTCATCAAGATTCATTGTAGCACTATCGTAAACTTCGGCCTTTGGCTTTGCGTATTTCAATATCTCTTTATTGACAAGTGACCCTGCGTATATGACAACATCACAAGCCTGTATTATTTTCATACCTTTTAATGTTATAAGTTCAGGATCTCCTGGTCCTGCACCAATAAAATAAACCACAGCTACTTCACCTTCTTTGCAATAATCAAAGACAAATAGTCTATCTTTTTTCCTATGTATTTATCAAGATCGTAAGATATTTCTTCATCTTGATGGCCGCACTTTATTACAAGATATCCTTTGAAGTTTTTTTCTTTTAGAAGATTTACTATTTCCTCGTATCTTCTCGAAATTTTCATCAATACCACGTTATCAAACATATCAAGTGCTTTTGAAATTTCTAATATATCTCCTGATGGAACAACTGCAAAAGTTTCATTTCCCTCTGCAATTGGAATATTTAATCTTGAAGCAGCTGCGCTATATGAGCTAATTCCAGGGATGGTCTCTGCCTCATAACCTTCAATTCTCTTTAGAATGTATATGTAAGTGCTATAAATCATGGGGTCTCCTATTGTTATAAAAGCTACATCTTTCCCATCATCAAGAAATGTTTTGATTTTTTTAACATTTTCCTCCCATTTTGCTTTAAGATCTTCTTTTGAGTATGTCATTGGAAATTCTATAAATACTACATCACATTTTATATAAGGCTTTGCAATTTCATAAGCAATACTTCCTTCTCCTTTGCTTGAAGGAGCTACCACCACATCTATTTTTTGGAGTATTTTTACAGCTTTCAAAGTAATGAAGCTTTCTTCCCCCGGTCCCACTCCTATACCGTATAATTTCGCCATTCTATCCCTCTCTTTTCACTGTTATAATGTAGACAGGATTTTGCGATATCATCATCGTCTTATTTCCCGCTTCTTTTGACACCGAAACATTGACACATATTGTTTGGACCGTAAACAATCTTTGTTTAAAATAATGATGAGCAGAATACGCGGTATCAAGTGTAATCCCGTTTACTACAACTACCCCATCCTCCTTTAATTTAGTTGTGACAATGTCAAATATTTGATACATTTTATCCCCTGTTCCCCCAATGAATACCCTGTCAGGTGAAGGCAAATCTAAAAGGGCATCAGGAGCTAAACCGCCCACAACAACAACATTTTCTACGTTAAATTTCTTAATGTTTTCGTTTATAAGTCTTACACCTTCTTCCTCTTTTTCAATAGAATAAACAACGCCTTTTTTCGATATTAATGCAGCCTCAACGGACACAGAGCCTGTACCAGCGCCAATATCCCATACTACACTGTCTTCTTTAAGCCTCAGTTTAGATATTGACAAAACTCGTATTTCTTCCTTTGTCATTGGAACATTGCCTCTTACAAAATATTCATCAGGAATTCCAGGTGTCATATATTGCCACATGTTATCACCACTACATTTAAATCAAATTTTTTATTGCAGTTTAAAAGTTCTTCTACTGTAAAAGAGTAAATCCTCTCCGTATCATAAGACAGATTTTCACCAACGTGTATTTTCCTGTCTTGCAAATTTTCTTCTTTCAACATAGCTGCAACAAATTGCGGCGTATGCGTATCATCAGTAAAAATAGCGACTTTTTTATTCTCTTTTACTTTTTTTACTAAATCTTCAGTACGACCATGTAAGCTTACAACCGCCAAGTCATTCATTGTTATTTTAAGTTTTGCACACATATACTGTATTGAGCTTATGCCCGGAATTATTTCTAATTGCTTTTTGTCCACATATTTTAAAATCACTTCCGATATGCCATACAAAGAAGGTTCTCCTGATGCTAAAATGACAATATTGCCTTCTTTGTTGAGTATACTACGATAATCTGTTGAAGCGTTTATCATAATCTTTTCGCAATCAATGTCTTCAAATTCTTCAAGATGGCGTCTGCCTCCCACCAGTACATCTGCCTCTTTTATTCTTTCAAGTGCATAAGTGGTAATGAATTTTTTGTTTCCCGGACCTATCCCTACAATTGTCACCATTCTACTTTATCACCTGCTTTTGCAATAATGCCTCTTTTCAATGAAATGAGATGAACTTCGATATTTAATTTATCGTAAACATACTGCTTACATTTCATGTAGACCCTGTCTGCTATAAACTGACTGAAGTCTTTTATATCGACTCCCGCCCTTTCAATTATATCAAGGGCTTCCTCCGTTGTATTTGAATCCAGAACTTTATCAACAGTCTCTTTATCTGCACCAAAATGGGCTACATAGGCCGCCATTATTTCTGCTCTCGCATCTGCAACATGGCTGTGGGTATTAAATATTCCTGCTGCTACTTTTACAAGTTTCCCTATGTGCCCTGCCAATACCACATGTGTAAAACCGTACTCTACTGCCTTCTCCAGCATAAACCCCAAAAAATTACCATAAGATATGATGAGTCTTTCTCCCACGCCTTCTTTTAAAGCATATTCTTTGCCATAATTTCCTGGAGCAAAAACTACCTTTTTGTATCCTTCAGCAGAAAGGATAGAAAGTTCTAACTCAAGAGAAGATTTTAAAGCTTCCTCCGACATAGGCTCTACAATCCCTGTAGTACCAAGTATTGATATACCGCCTACAATTCCAAGCCTCGGGTTGAAGGTCTTTAAAGCCACCCTTTCACCACCTGGTACACTTATGGTAATTTTTACACCTTTCCCTTCTGGCAGTACTTTTTTGACTTCATTTAAAATCATTGACATTGGAACAGGATTAATAGCGGATTTCCCAGGGCTTACAGGAAGTCCCGGTTTTGTAACTACTCCAACTCCTTCGCCTCCATAGACATCTATCCCTTCTCCTTCTTTTACCTCAGCCTTCGAATAAATTATAAGGCCGTGAGTAGCATCCGGGTCATCCCCTCCGTCTTTTCTTATACCGCACTTTACCCAGCCTTCTCCTGAAGTTATATCCAAAACCTCCAGCTTAAGCCGCCATCCCTTTGGAGTATCTATCTCTACAGTATCTAGTCTCCCACCTGTAAAAAGCATGTAAGTAGAAGCCTTCGATGCAGCGGCTGCACAAGACCCTGTAGTGTAACCATACCTTAATTTTTTTCCTCTCTTTACAACGTAGTTCTCCATAAACACCACTCTATCTTTCAATCATGTAAAGGAGGGCATTAACTATCGCTACTGCTACTGTGCTTCCTCCTTTTTTCCCTTCTGTTATGATGTAAGGAATATCAAGCTTTTTTACCTCTTCCTTCGCCTCTTCAGCTCCAACAAAGCCAACAGGAACACCTATTATAAGGGAAGGCTTTGCTTTTCCTTCTCTCACAAGCTCTATGAGTCTAAATAAAGCTGTGGGGGCATTTCCAATAGCAAAGATTTTATTGCTTTCGTCTTTTGCCGCTATTTCCATAGCTGCCATTGATCTTGTAATGCCACACTTCTTTGAAATTTCTTTAGCTTCAGGAAGATTAATGTAACTTTTTACTTTTGAACCTATCTTCTCTAATACCTTTTTATTTATTCCTGCTTCCGCCATCTTTGTATCACTAACAATATTAAATCCTTCCTTTAGTACCTTTAAACCGTCTTCTATCGCTCCTTTTGAGATTTTAAGTATATTGGCAAATTCAAAATCTGCTGTTGCGTGAATCACCCTTTTTACTATTAAAAGCTCCTTTTTATCGAATTTAGACTCATCTATGTTTTTGCCTATTATTTCAAAACTCTTTTTTTCAATTTCCCACGGATCTTTTATGTAATTCATAAATTATCTCTCCAATAAACTTTATTTTACTTCCTCTGTCCTTTCCAAAATTATATCCACGATTCTGTCGTCATAGCCAATTGGCCTTCCAAATTTTATAGAAAGACCGGGATACTTCTTCCTCTCCTCTTCAAAAACCACCGGTATATCCTCTTTTATATGTATTCCTTCGAATAAAAATAGTGGCACAGCAACGATATCATAAATACCTTCTTTTACAAACTCTTTAATAGAAGTAGGGATGTCAGGAGTGTCAAATTCCATAAATCCTGCCTTCACATCCTTATATTTATCTAAGCTCTTTATTCTATCTACCACCTTGATTACAACTTTTTTTGTCTCCTTAACGCGGCTCCCATGAGCTATGACTAACAACCCTTTCTCCATTTTATCTCTCCTCTTTCTACTACAAGCGTTAAAGCTCAAGCTTTTTTCTAGGTATTCACTTGGCTACTTTTTTATGCAAAATTAAGATAAAAAATTTGATCTGAAAGTGAAAGTTTCTTAATATCCCAGTCTCTCCTATAAAGTTTAATCACCTTATAAGGCAAATTGAGATTTTTTATGAATTTCTCAAACTTGTTGTCAAGCCACGGTGGTGTCCATGCCCCCGATCTACAAATATGTACAGCTACCGTGTATATACCTTCAGGTAATACATCTATATCCCTGTAATATCGAATTGAAAAAAGTTTATTAAAATCTTTAAAGTCCTCAGGCTTTTCAAAAGTATGAGGACTATATATTATGTGAGCCTTTTTTATCTTACCTTCATTTAACAGCTTCCCCAGCCAGTTAGCACAGTTTAACTCAAAATTAACCGAGCTCATTCCTGCATAGCCCAAATCAGCGTGTGTATCAAAAGAATATACTTCTTCACATTCATTAGCTCTGGCGATGTGATATGATAGCATATGAGATTCAGACACAAATACTTTGATATTTCTTATAAAATCAAAGTGTTCTCTTATTTTGACCCAAAAATTTTCCAATATCGGAGTTGTATCTACTGACTTTTCCAGATCCTCACCTTCTAAAACACTTTTTATGTACCTCTTATACCACACCGCCTCTATGTTTTTTTGGTTTTCAACATAAGAACCTAGCCACTCTCTTTTCAGAGGGATGAAATAATCCCAATCTATGCTCAAAAGGCTGTGAACCATATTCACCACCTATTAACCTCTAAAATACCGCCTTTATTTAAAATAATCAAAAAATTAAATTTGATTTTATTAGTGGGCTTTAAAATAAACCATATTTATTCTTTTTAGCAGTATTTGCGTAAATAAAGCATATATTGGCACATTGATAAGTTCTCCTATAACTTTTGGAGGTAAAGTAGTTACTATTGGTATTTTAAATAACAATTGAAGAAAATAAGGCACGAGTACTACTGATGAAATGAACTGACCTACCCCAATCGCTATCATTAATTGCCATAGAGAAGGAATTGGAGCTTTTACCGGCTTTAAAATTAAAGGCGGAATAATACCTGTGAGAGCTGCTGTCAATGTGAAATGTGGCATGTATGGTCCTAAAGGATTAATGTAATACCCAACTATATCACCTACAGCACCTACTATCCCCCCCGCTGTAGGTCCAAACATTATACCTGCAAGAATCACAGGCAATGCGCCAAAGCCAATTCTTACACTTTCAATGCCGCCAATAGCTATTTTTATGCTAGCTATTCTACTTAAAACTATGTTTAGGCTAATCAACAATGCTAGAAAAACCAGTTCTCGTACATGTATTTTTTTCATTAAACAAGCCTCCCTACATATTATGATAGACTATAATGAAACTACTACACAATTAGAAAAAGACTACTACAATAGTAGCATAAAGTCTATATATCATCAATACTCCCAAATCAAGTTTTAATACTTTAATATTATAATATCAGATTAATTGCTTTTTATTTTTTTATATAGTAGAAAAAGGCACGATAGTTTTTCCCCATCATGCCTAATTTTTATCATATACATTTGTTTTGCAATATTAGTTGTTTTTTGATAATTTTTTCTAAAAACAAAAAACTGAAGGAATTATGCTGTGCAATGTGTTCTTTACTTGACATTCTTTGTTGTGGCAATATTACCGATGTACGGCGTTTGCAAAACTCGATATATTACTTTCTATTTTTTATCAATATCCAATATCGTTTGTAGTAATACATTAGCGCCCTTCCAGCAATCGTCGAGAGATGTTTTTTCTATTTCGCAATGGCTGTGTCCGCCAATACTTGGAACAAATATCATAGTCGTAGGCAGGATATCAGCAACAAACTGGGCATCATGTCCAGGGCCACTGTACATTCTCATACATGGATAGCCATATTCTTTTGCATTTTTCTCAACTAAATCGACCAACTCTGTATTAAAGGCAACAGTCTTACGTGACCACAATTTCCGGTAGCTAACCTTGCACTTTGCAAGTTCTTTAGGAATGTTTTCAATAACATCGACAACCTGCTGTACTATTTTCGGATCTTGATGTCTTGCATCCAAAGTAAACTTAACATCATCCGGTATAATTGTATGTACATTTGGTGAGCAAATAATTCTACCCGTGGTATAAACCAACTTACTGTCAAGCTTATCAAGCTCTTTATGTAGATACTGAATAGCCTCAGAAGCTGCATAGAGAGCATCTTTTCTCATTCTCTGCGGAACAGTTCCTGCATGACCAGCCTGGCCGATAAATTCAAACTCATAATTGACCATTCCAACGACACCTTCAACAACGCCAATATCCATTTTTGCAGCTTCAAGCACTGGGCCTTGCTCAATGTGCAGTTCCACAAAAGCCATATATTCCTTAGGATTCATTCTATTTTTCTCGTCACCCTTGTATCCGCTTGCATCCAAAGCTTCACCAAATGTTATTCCATCCTTATCCTTTGAGGCCAGCATCTTGTTCTTATCAAATTTACCAGTAATAACACCTGATGACATCATAGCAGGGTCAAAACGAGCCCCTTCTTCATTGGTCCAAATCATAACCGTAATTGGATGACGGTGTGGAATCTTCTTTGTAACAATCGTTTCAGCTACTTCCATTGCACTTATTACACCTAAAATACCATCATAGTTTCCACCTTGTACTACCGAATCGCAATGTGATCCCACTGCAATACGTGGAAGATCTTCTGATCCTTTAAATGTCGCATATATATTTGCCATATCATCTGTTACAATGTCTGCACCCAGTTCTTTCATTCTTTTGCAAAATTCTGCTCTTGCCTGCAGATCCGGTTCTGACAAAGACAATCGTGTTACTCCACCATTTCCAGTGTCACCAAATTTACTAAATGTATGAATCTTATCTGCCAATCTTTCTTTGTCACAAGTTACCATGTTTTTCATTTTACACACACTCCTATATAAATTTTTGGAATAAATTAATTAAATTTTTCTTCTAAAATAGTTCATAATAACTTATAAATGTTTAAGTATCATTATAAGCCTTTATGTTTATCAGCAATTAAATAATTAACTTTTGTTTTTTCAAGCAACTTGTTCTAACTTCAAAATATCGATGTTCTCAAAAATTTTTCACCTAGAGTGTTATTAAATTTCGATCAAAGCAAATTTTAGAATAATTTCAAAGCGTTAATGCTCTTTTGGGACAAATAATTGTACATAGTGAACATCCATCACATTTTTCGGCATCCACAACTAACTGTCCATTTTTAAATTTTAATGCATCATAACCGGCATCGCCACATACCTTTACACACTTTCCACATTGAATACACAATTTATTATTGATTTGAACCACTTTTTTAACTATACTTAACGCAGAATGATCTTTTATACGATTCAATGACTTCCCTTTAATTTCAGTAATTTTTTTAATATTTTTGTTGCGCATATATCTTTCTAATCCTTCTATAAAATTTATAATAATGTCATATCCTTCTATCATAACAGCAGTACAAACTTGAACAGCGGATGCACCTAAAAGCATATACTCAACAGCGTGTTCCCAAGAAGATATACCTCCTATACCAAATATCGGTAGATTAATGCTTTTAGCTATTTGCGATACAGCTCTTAATCCTATAGGTTTAACTGCCAGTCCTGAATATCCGCCATATGTTGAATAACCATCTACCGAAGGAAGCGGCTCCATCGTATCTAAATTTATACCTATAAGACATTGAACTGTATTTATAGCCGAAATGCCATCTGCACCACCATTTTGAGCAGCTTTTGCTATAGATATGATGTCCGTAACATTAGGAGTAAGTTTCACAATCACTGGAATATTCACAACTTGCTTAACCCATTCAGTTAATTCGGAAGTCATTTTTGCATTTTGGCCTATAGCAGCACCAACACCCATTTCCGGCATACCATGTGGGCATGAAAAATTTAATTCCAACGCATCAACACCTGAATCTGCTACCTTTTTGGCTAACTCCTGCCACTCTTTTTTGTCGGCTTCTGCCATAATACTGCCAATTAGAATGCGATTTGGGTACTGTATTTTTATTTCTTCTATTTCTTTTAACCAGATAGTTAGAGGACGTTTGCTCACAAGTTCAATATTTTGAAAACCTACTATTTCACCATGATTTCCTCTAATAACGTTAAAACGTGGTTTTACGTCAACAATATTCATATTGTCGGGTTTTAATGTCTTTAATACGGCACCACCCCACCCCATATCAAACGCTCTTTTAATCATGGTACCATATGCAGTTGGTGGTCCAGATGCCAGTACAAAAGGATTGGGAAATTTTATACCACAAAATTCTGTTGAAATATCTATACATTTACTATTTTTTTCATATAATATAGGCTCCATCTGCATCACCTTTATTCCTTCCTTAAAATTTGAATTGAGTGATATTCGACACCCATTAAAAGTATAATTTATAGGTAACGATAACTGTTAATCATATCAACCAAATATTTTATAATATCGCTATTCCTCTAATCTGTAATTTCGTTAAAAACTGTATTCTATACCAAAATTGGTGCCTGTCGTTTTAAGAACTTTCCAAAACCTTTTCTCCCGATAAAGTTTCCATTCTCAACAATTATATTGCCTCTTAAAATGGTAATTACAGGATACCCTGTTACTTCAAACCCTTCATATGGCGTGTAATCCACATTTTCATGGAGTTTACTTTTAGTTATTACTTTTTTTACATTAGGATCAAATATTACAATATCCGCATCACTGCCAACAGCTATGGTCCCTTTTGAAGGATACAATCCAAAAATTTTAGCCGGATTAGTAGCCGTTACCTCAACAAAACGCTGAAGACTTAATTTTCCCATATCAGCTCCATAGCTATACATTAGCGCCATCCTTGTCTCTATACCTGGAGCACCATTTGGAATTTTACCAAAAAATTCTAAACCTAAATCCTTCTGACCCTTTAAAAAGAATGGACAGTGGTCTGTTGATACTGCTTGTATTTCTCCTTTAGCAAGTCCATCCCAAAGAGAATTTAAATTCTCTTTCGGCCTTAGAGGAGGTGACATAACATATTTTGCCCCCATAAAATTTGGCTCTTCATATTTCTCTTCAGATAGCAATAGATATTGCGGGCAAGTCTCCGCCATAACCGGCAATCTCTGTTCTCTTGCCCTCGCAAGCTCTATCAAAGACTCTTTACAGCTTAAATGCACTATATAAAGCGGAGCATTAGCAAAACTCGCTATCTTTATAGCACGACTTACAGCTTCTGCTTCTGCCACCGTCGGACGGCTCATTGCATGGTACTTAGGCTCTATTTTACCTTCCTTATAAAATTTTTTTATTAAATAGTCAATTATATAATAATTTTCAGCGTGTACACATATCAATCCACCATTCTCTTTTGCCATAATCAATGCCTTTAACAGTACATCATCATTTACCTTCAAACCATCATAGGTCATAAAAAGCTTGAAACTGGAATAACCATTTTTTATAGCTCTTGGCATTTCGTTTAATATATCTTCATTCATATCAGTTATAGCTATATGAAATCCATAATCAATAACCGCTTTGCCATCAGCCTTTTTATGCCACGTTTCTGCAGCTTGCTGTAAAGACTGTCCTTTTGCCTGCATTGCAAAATCAATTATAGTTGTAGTCCCGCCACATGCAGCTGCTATTGTGCCTGTCTCAAAATTATCGCTAGAGACAGTACCACCAAAAGGCATTTCCAAATGAGTATGAACATCAATTCCTCCAGGAAATACGTATTTACCTTCCGCGTCGATAATATTGGCTCCATCTCCTGTTATGTCTTGACCTAAAGCAACTATAATACCATCTTTTACTGCCACATCTGATTTGAACGCATCAGATGCTGTTACAACGGTCCCTCCCTTTATAATAAGGTCATATTCCCTCATTACTAACACCTCCAAAAATATTTAATAGCCAATTTATATCATAAATGTTATTTTTATGATAAATTTTTATTCGTTTAGATGTTTGCTGATTTCCGTATTATAAAATTGAACACTCGTATTATACATCAACAGAAAATATAAGATGCCAGAAACAAAAAATCCTACAAACCATGCGTAATCTGATAAAACACTTAACATCGGAACTATCTTACCAATTAAGGCAAAAAACACTCCAACAATTAATGCAATAATTGCTTTTATATTAAAACCTTTGGAGTAAAAATATTCTCCTTCTTCAGTATAAAGATCCATAAGATTAAGATTTGTTCTTCTATAAATCCAATAATCGCATATCATTATGCCAGCAATTGGTCCAAGAACACCTGAATATGTGCCTAACCAGTTATAGATATATCCACTTGGATCTGCTAGAAGCCTCCATGGCATTATTAATATTCCAATAATACCCGTAATCAATCCTCCACTTTTAAAACTGATATATTTCGGTAGCAGATTAGAAAAATCGTTAGCCGGTGAAACAACATTTGCTGCAATATTCGTTGTAAGTGTTGCAAATATAACGCAAAGAAGAGATATCATTGATACTATTGGGTTTGAAAACTTGGTCATTAACTGTGAGAAATCCCAAATTGGCTCTCCATATATCACGATGGTTGCTGAAGCAATTAACACACCAAGGAGAGAAAATAATCCCATTGATGTTGGAAGTCCAAGGGCCTGACCCAATATCTGCGATTTTTGCCCTTTTGCGAACCTTGTAAAATCGGGAATGTTCAGTGAAAGTGTCGCCCAAAAGCCAATCATTCCTGTTAATGAAGGAATAAATACTTTAAAGAACTCACCAAAATTAGTCAACTTGCCCGGTTGAGATACGATAGGACCAAGTCCCTTAGCAGCAATAACGGCCCAGATAAAGAGGGCGATGATGTATAATACCAGAAGTGGTGCTGCAAAGGCTTCAAGTTTTTTCACTGCATTCATACCCCTGAATATAATATACATGGTGATAAGCCAGAAGATCATAAATGTTATGGCTTGAGGCAGCATCAGGCCGAGAATATTGAAATTACCGCCCAGTTTTAACCACCCCGGAAATACTACGCCTAAAAATGTATTTATAGCACTGCCGCCTATATAGGTTTGAATACCAAACCAGCCGCAGGCAACTCCAGCACGCAGGAGTGCTGCAATATTTGCGCCAAATGTACCAAAAGCAGACCTGCAAAGTACAGGGAAAGGAATTCCGTATTTTGTACCTGAGTGGCCGTTGAGAATCATCGGAATTAAAACTATGAGGTTCCCAACGAAAATGGTAAATATAGCCTGTTTCCAGTTCATACCTATTGAAATCAACCCGCTGGCCAGCATAAATGTAGGTATGGAAAATGACATTCCCACCCACAAGGATAGAAAGTGATAAGTATCCCATGTCCTTTGTTTTATTGTTGTAGGCGCAAGGTCCTCATTGTAAAGCCTGCTGTTTGATAAATCTTCTGTAAGTTCAAATAATTGTTCTTTCATATATAACTCCCCTTTCTTTCGACATAATAAATAAGATAATTTAACGCCTTATGCTTTTTCAATATACTCATCTACAAAATCTAAAACCTCATCAAGAATTGATAATGCCTCCCTTAATTCCTCTTCCTTTATAATCAAAGGTGGTGCCACTAATATGCAGTTTTCATGAGAGTAAGTAGAAAACCCTCTCTCTCTTAACCTATCTATAATTCTTGGCATTATTTTTTCAGGGTCTTTTCCATATGGAACTAAAGGTTCCTTTGTACCTTTATGTTTAACAAGTTCTACCGCCGAAAAAAGTCCTATATATCTTACATCACCAACACATGCGTGCTTTTCTTTTAACCTTTCCAATTCGGCACCCAAAATTTTTCCCATCTTCTTTGAATTTTCTATTAATCCTTCTTTTTCATATACATCTATAGTTGCACAACCTGCTGCACAACCTATTGGATGTGCATTATATGTTAAGCCACACATTAAAACATTGTCATCAAAATATTCTGCTATCTTTTTGTCTACAATAACACCACCCAAAGGCACATACCCACAAGTAATTCCTTTTGCAAATGTTATAATATCTGGTTTTACATTCCAATTATTACATGCAAACCATTCTCCCGTTCTTCCCCATCCTGTCATGACCTCATCACACACCATAAGTATCCCAAATTCATCACATATATCCCTTATTCCTTGTAAATATCCCTTAGGTGGAATAATTACTCCGTTACTTCCAGTCACTGTTTCAAGAAAAATCGCCGCTACATTATCCGCACCTTCATAAATAATTTGTTCCTTAAGCTTATTCAAGTAATACCTGCTTGCCTCCTCTTCACTCTTAAATTCTATTTTTTCACGATAAACATATGGATCAAAGAATTTAATAAACCCAGTCAATCCCGGCTCACAAGTATATCTTCTTGGTTCTCCGCTTAGATTTGCAGCTCCGAAGCTAGCTCCATGGTATGATCGATATCTTGAAAATATTTTTTGCCTTCCTGTAAACATCCTCGCTATTTTTATTGCATTTTCATTGGCATCTGCCCCACCTAATGTAAAAAATACCTTACCCATATTATCCGGAGCCTTTTCTATTACTTTTGCAGCCAATTTTGATCTAACATCAACAGCATAGCTTGGTCCGATAAAAGGAAGTCTTTCCGCTTGCTCTTTTATCGCGTTTATAATCTCCTTATTTCCATGTCCTACATTTACATTTACTAGCTGAGAAGACATATCAAAATACCTTTTCCCACTAACATCCCAAAAATAAATTCCCTCTGCCTTTGTAATGACCAATGGATTAAGATTTTTCTGAGCACTCCAAGAATGCAAATTATACTTCTTGTCATATTCCCTTATATTGTCTTCATTCATAACAATTTCATTATCTTCAGTTAACATTTTAGCCCTCCTCACTTGAAATACCATATAAAATAGAAATGGTGCTAATCATAAGGCATTTTCTGTACCTTTAATTAGCACCATTGCTATTTTATTTTAATATATTAATTGTTTTTAGTCTTATCTTTAAAGCTTAAATAAATTTTACATAATAATTAATAAAATGTCATCCTACATTATGTAGCATTATTTTCATAAATTTTAATACAATTGATTCAATATTTGAGAAATTTTCCAATAGCCAATGCTACTTGTAAATTAAATTTAGTTTCCCAATCAGATAAATCCACATTAAGGATTTCCTCAATTTTTTTTATTCTATAGTTCAAAGTACTGCGATGTATAAAGAGATCTTTAGCGGTTTTTACAAAATTACCATTGTTTTGTAAAAATACCTCCAATGTATTAATGAGATCAGCTCTTGAGCTTTCATCATATTTCATCATTGGTTCCATCAATTCATTGAAAAAAGAAATCATTTCACTCTTATCCTTCATTTCAAATAAAAGTCGAAAAATTCCCGCTTCACTATAACTATAAACTGAATTGCCTCCCATTATTTTATAAGCCAGCTTTAAAGCTCTTTCAGCCTCTTTTAAACTATTTTTTATATCTTTTAAATTAGAATAATATCGTCCTATTCCAATGCTAACTTTTAATGGAGATAGCTGCTCGATAACACTTTTTCTTATTTCCTCTGCAATTCCTACTACTGAGCTTTCATCTTCTGCTTCCTTTTTAGATATGAGAGATATAACAGAATCACCACGAATTAAAGAAAGCGGTCTCTTGCCGTTTTTTTCTAATGTATTGTTTACAATCTGCTGCAAACAAAATTTTATATCCATTATCTTCTTTTCGTCTTTTATGTTGCTTTTATTTATATATTGCCCAAATTTATCTATATCTGTAATCATAACACAGTTTTGATGACTGATGTTAAAGCCATGATATTCTGCCCTGCTTACAAAAACCTCTTCAGATTTAAAATCTGTAAAAAGTATGTTTTCTAAAAATTCTCCTATTGACTTTTCCTCAATTGACTTTTTTATAATAAAATTACATATTATCTCTGTAACATCAACAAGTTTAACCTCCCAAGGAAGCTCAAAAAGCGGGAAATCAAGCCTATCGGCTAATAAAATAGCTTCTTTCGGAATATTCTTGATATAAGGTCCCACATTTATCACAAGTCCTGCCAGATTCTTCGAATTTATTTCTTCAATAATTTTCATCAGAATATCAACATTATCTTTTATGCTTATACCTGTTGTAAAGAGCAACTCACCTCCATGAACCCATTTAGAAACATCAGGAATATCTACAACATGCACCCAGCTTAAATTCCTGTCAAGACCGTTTTTTCCACCAACTAATCTAAACTTTTTCAAAGATGGAAGCACTAGTATATCTCTGCACTTTATACTCATACATAACCATTCCCTTTTTTAAAAGGTAAAAAACAATGGTATAATACCATTACCAGATATGTCTTAGAATATGCTCTTCGTATAAATGTCTAAAAGATCATCTTGTGTTACTGATTTTTTGTTATTAGCTATATTACTAGCTTTTATGGCTATAGACGAATATTTATTCAACTCATCTCTTGATATTTCAGGTATTTTGCCTTCTTTACGTATCAGTTCATTTATAATCTTTTCAAATTCATAAATATCTTTAATTCCTAATAACTTTAATACCATATTAATTTTATATTCTTCACTGTCATAATTAAATTTCAAATAATTTGCAAGCAATATCCCATTTGCCCTGCCGTGTGGAATCTCTTTATAATATGTGAGAGAATAACCCATAGCGTGAACAACAGATGTCCCTGTATGTGCTATTAACATACCACCTAATGTTGAGGAATAAAGTAATAATTCTCTTGTTTCAAAATCAAGTTTTTTAATATCAGTACTTGCATCTAATACATTTTTATAACATGTCTTCAAACTGTTTAATCCATTAACAACAATATATTCATAAAAATTATTATACTTTACTGATAGAAATCCTTCTATCAAATGTGACAACGCATCCAGCATAGTATCCACAGTAACATTATATGATAAACTCATGGTATATTTAGCATCTAAAAAAGCTATTTTAGGAAATATCAATGGGCTAAAAAAGCTCTTTTTACTTCCAATTTTGTCATACGTCAAAATTGAATATGGTGTAACCTCGCTTCCTGTCCCTGCTGTTGTCGGAATAGCTATTATAGGCAAAGGTCTTTTTTTAATCATGTTAGAAAAAAGCTCTTCCGGTTCAATTAAATTTGTGGCCAGGGTTGCAATGGATTTTGATGCATCAAGTGGAGAACCACCACCAATGCCGATTATAAAATCAGCTTCGACTTTTCTTGCAACATCAGCACCATCTAATACATTTTCTAAGTCCGGATTGGATTTAACACGATTAAAAATCTCGTATTTTACGCCGTTATCTGTAAGTACCGATAACACATCATCAAGTGAACCATTTTTTTTAGAACTTTTACCTGTAACTATCAATGCTTTCTTACCTATACACATTAAGTTGCTGTTTTCTTTAATACAATTTTCACCAAAAATAATTCTCGTTGGTATAAAAAAGTTGAATTTCATATGTTATCTCCTCCTCTATTATCATTATTATCATTAATTTTATCCATAATTCTTTAATACATTTCAATCGTATTGTCCGTCAAGCACTTTGACAAAACCGCATTAATAATTGGAAATTACCTCTTTTGCTTTAAACCATCATTTTGAAATCACATCTATTGCCATGTATCTAAAATATCAAATGATTAAGTACAAGGCAATTTAAGATAGTGTATTTTCGTACTACCCCCCTAAATACGACTTTTTAACCCTTTCATCGTTTTTCAAGACAGATGCAGCACCTTCAAGAGAGATATTTCCTGTTTCAAGGACGTATGCTCTATCTGCAATAGATAGTGCCATTTTAGCGTTTTGTTCTACTAAAAGGATGGTTGTGCCGTCATCATTTATATTTTTTATTGTCTTAAATATATCTTGCACTACTATCGGTGCAAGCCCCATCGATGGTTCATCCAATAAAAGCATTTTTGGCTTTGCCATCAATGCTCTTCCTATGGCCAGCATTTGCTGCTCTCCTCCGCTTAAAGTACCGGCAATCTGCTTATGCCTTTCTTTTAGGCGTGGGAATAAATTAAACACTTTTTCCATGTCGCTTTTTACCATTTTGTCTTTCTTGAGATAAGCTCCCATCTCAAGGTTTTCCATCACAGTCATGTTGGCAAATATTCTTCTTCCTTCTGGCACTTGGCAGATGCCCATATCGACTATATTTTGAGCAGGCTTTTTCGTTATGTCTACATCGTTGAATTTGATGTAGCCTTTTTTTGGCTTCAATATGCCTGATATCGTCATTAGAGTAGTGCTTTTACCTGCGCCGTTTGCACCTATTATTGTCACGATCTCACCATCATTTACTTTTAAGTCTATGCCTTTTAAGGCATTGACCATTCCATATGATACGTTGAGATCTTTTACCTCTAACATGTTTTAAGCACCTCCTTCAATTGATAAAATTTCACTTTCATCAGGACTTTCTTCTCCAAGGTATGCTGCTATTACTTCTGGGTTTCTCTTGATTTCGTCTGGTGTGCCATGGGCGATTATTTTCCCGTAGTTCATGACGTATATGTCTTCGCATAAGTCCATCACTAAAGACATATCGTGCTCAATCAAGAGTATTGTTATGTCAAATTTGTCCCTTATGAATCTGATTGTGTCTGTAAGCTCTTTTGTCTCTTGTGGATTCATTCCTGCTGCAGGTTCATCTAGAAGAAGAAGCTTTGGCTTTGTTGCTAGTGCTCTAGCTATTTCAAGTCTTCTCTGTTCGCCATATGGTAGATTTTTGGCAAGGTTTAAGGCATGTTTGTCAAGATTGAAGATTTTAAGTAAATTCATTGCTTCTATATTCTGCGATTTTTCCCCATCTAAGTATTTTTTGTGCTGAATGAATGAGCTAAATAGTCCGTATTGCACGTGAATGTGCTGGGCTATCTTGACATTGTCAAGGACAGTTAGGTTTTTAAATAATCGTATGTTTTGAAATGTCCTTGCTATACCAAGCTTCGTGTTGTTGTACGGCTTTTGAGATATGCTTTTTCCATCAAATATCACTTTCCCTGATGTTGGTTTGTATATTCCTGTTATTATATTGAATACTGTTGATTTTCCTGCACCATTAGGTCCTATAAGACCTGTAAGAGAGCCTTTTTCCAGTTCTATATTGGCATCTATCAAGGCCTTTATACCGCCGAAATCTATAGAAACATCTTTAATTGAGAGTAAACTCATTGCTTTTCTCCCCTTTCTTAAATAATTTTTTGAGAGAAAATTCTCTTGTACCCATCAATCCTTCTGGTCTGAATAGCATTACGATGATTAAGAGGAGTGAGTATATTACCATTCTTAGCGCAGCGTAGTCCTGCAGCACTGCGTATACGAATGTGAGGAAAATTGCTGATAGTATTGATCCTGTTATGCTACCTAAGCCGCCTAAGACAACCATTGTCAAGATATCAAATGACTTCATGAAGTTGAATGTTTCTGGCTGTATGATGTAAAAGTTGTGAGCGTAAAGTGCACCGCCTATTCCTGCAAAGAATGCACCTATTGTAAATGCCAATGTCTTATAGAAAGTTGTGTTTATGCCCATCGATTCGGCTGCTGTCTCGTCTTCTCTAATTGCAACACAGCATCTGCCGTAGCTGGAGTTTATGAAGTTTCTGATTAAGACGACGGTTATGACTGATATCCAGAATACCCACGTCCAGTTTGTGTACTTTGGTATTCCGGATAGACCGCTTGCTCCACCGACGTATTCGGTGTTTAAAAAGATTACCCTTATTATTTCTCCGAAACCCAGTGTCGTTATGGCGAGATAGTCACCTTTTAATCTTAATGATGGTATTCCTATCAATATTCCTGTTATTCCTGCTGATATGCCTCCTACTAACAATGCCAATGGAAATGGAAGCCCCAATTTGTATGTTATGATGGCAGATGTGTATGCACCGATTGACATAAAACCTGCATGTCCTAATGAAAATTGTCCTGTAAATCCATTAATAAGGTTAAGGCTTACAGCAAGTATTATATTTATACCCATAAGAACTATGTTTATTTCGTAATAATCGTTCAATATACTTGTTGACAGCAAGATTTGTATTATACCGTAAATGGCGAATAGCCCTATAAAAATCAGCAACCTGTTTTTCAATATTTGCTTCAACTTTACCACCTACACTTTCTCTCTTACATTTTTGCCAAATAGTCCTGTTGGCTTTATTAAAAGTATTATGATGAGTATTGCAAATGAAACGCCATCTCTGTATAGGGAGCTGCCGTAACCGGAAACAAGTGCTTCTATGACCCCCATCAATAATCCTCCTACCATAGCACCTGGTATTATTCCTATTCCGCCTAAGACTGCTGCTATGAATGCTTTTAAGCCTGGCATGATACCCATTAGGGGATCTATTGAGTTGTAGTATATGCCAACTAAGACACCTGCAACAGCAGCAAGGGCAGATCCTATTGCAAATGTAAATGAAACGGTCCTATCTACATTTACTCCCATAAGTTTTGCTGCATCTGGGTCTGTGGAGACAGCTCTCATGGCCTTTCCCATCTTTGTTTTGTATATTATTAGCTGAAGTCCCACCATCATGATTATGGATACGACAAATATGACGATTTGCTGGTTTGATATTGTAATTATTCCGTTGAAAAATGAGTACATGTGCTGCTTGAAAATCTGAGGATACGTCCTGACTTGCGGAGACAAGAGGATTATGCCTCCGTTTTCCAGCAAAAGGGAGACACCGATAGCTGTAATCAATATTGAGATTTTTGACTTATCTCTTAAGGGCCTGTACGCCACACGCTCTATTGTCACACCTAGTATAAGGCTTACTAACATTGCCAATAAAAGAGATGGTACAAAGCCGAGGTGGAGATATGTGGATGCAAAGAATCCTGTAAAGGCACCTACCATGTATATATCACCGTGAGCGAAATTTATAAGCTTCATTATGCCGTAAACCATAGTATATCCGAGAGCAATAAGTGCGTATATACTTCCTAAGGATAAACCATTTATAAGCTGCTCTATAAATGTCTTCATAAATATCACCTCAAGTTAAAATGTATTAAAAGAACATAAGCGGCCACTATGTGACCGCATTGCAGTGTTTTACAAGTTTTATTCAGCACTTATTTTTGTTTACTTCATAAGCAACCGTATTTACTTTACTGTGCTGCTACCTTTTCAACAAAGTTCTGCTTACCATCTTTTAACTGTATGATAACAGCAGATTTGACTGGATTATGCTGACTATTTATTGTTATTGTACCTGTTACGCCTTTAAAATCTTTAAGCTTGGATAAAGCATCAATAATCTTTGCAGGATCAGTTGAGTTGGCATCTTTTATCGCTTGCACCAACATGCCTGCTGTATCATACGCAAGTGCTGCCATCGCATCAGGTTCTGTACCGTAAGCATCTTTATATTTCTTAATGAAATCTTGAACAGTCGGATCAGGGTCTGTTGATATAAAGTGATTGCTGTAATAAACGTTGTTTAGTGCAGATGCACCTGCTATCTTTAATAGTTCAGGTGAGTCCCAACCGTCACCACCAAGCAAAGGTACTTCTATACCCATGTCCCTTGCCTGTTTAGCTATTTTTCCTGTTTCTTGATAGTATCCAGGTATAAATATGACATCTGGATTTAATCCTTTTATCTTAGTAAGGGCTGCTTTAAAATCCTGATCACCTGCTACATATGCTTCTGTATCAATAACTTTCCCGCCAAGCTTTTCAAACTGTTCTTTGAAACTTTGTGCAAGACCTTTGCTGTAGTCACTTTTATTATCAATATACACAACTGCGGTTTTGGCATTCAATTTTTCTGCAGCAAATTGTGCCATAACACTACCTTGATATGGATCTATAAAGCAAGCTCTGAATATCTCGTTTTTGACCTTGTTTGTGTTAGGATCGACTGTAACACTTACAGCAGTAGCCGAACCTGTTATCAAAGGTATATGGTTTTGCATTGCAATAGATGATGCTGCTATTGTATTTGTTGATGTTACAGGCCCTAAGATAGCTACAACTTTATCTTGTTGTATAAGTTTTGTAGCCTGATTTATTGATTCATCAGTTTGCGATTTATTATCTCTTTTCAATAAAACAATTTTTTTACCAAGCACACCACCGTTTTTATTCACTTCATCGATGTACAATTTTGCACCATTGTAGGACGATGTCCCGAATGTTGCAACGCCACCTGTCAGCTCATAAAGTGCTCCAACTTTTATGGTATCTGATGATGCAGATGTTGAATTGCTTTTTGAACAACCTGAAAATATTACAGCTAAAATTAATACAGCAATGATGAATGATGTGAATCTAAATGACTTTGACATAATTGACCTCCTTTTATAAAATTTTTATTGATCTTTAATCTGGAATTCTTATTAACGTCAATGCTAATAAAATTAATTGATGCGCATCAATTTGATAACAAGAATTTGATAAAATTTAAGCTATTTCAATGCTTCAAGAGGATCGACATATTTAAATCCATGTGCATCTGCTACTGCTTTATATGTCACATTGTCATAATATATATTCAATCCCTTTAAAAGTGATTTGTTTTCTAATAACGCTTTTTTATAGCCTTTATTCGCAATATCAATCGCATACGGAATTGTAACATTTGTTAATGCAAATGTAGATGTCCTCGGAACTGCTCCTGGTATATTCGCTACAGAATAATGTACAACACCATACTTAATAAAATATGGATTTTCATGTGTGGTTATCCTATCAATTGTCTCAACAGATCCACCTTGATCTATTGCTACATCAACTATAACAGAACCCTTCTTCATACTTTTTACCATATTTTCTGTAACAAGCTTTGGTGTTTTTGAACCTGGAATCAATACAGCACCTATTAAAAGATCTGCTTTTTTCACACTCTCTGCAATGTTATAACTATTTGACATCAATGTTGTTATCTTGCCACCAAATATGTCATCAAGATATGCAAGTCTTTGAGCATTGAGGTCAAGTATTGTCACATGTGCTCCCATGCCTGAAGCTATTTTTGCAGCATTTGTGCCTACAGTTCCACCGCCTATTATTACAACTTCTGCCTGTTCAACACCAGGTACTCCGCTTAATAAAACACCTCTCCCTTTATTTACATTTTCTAATAAATGTGCTCCGATTATTACAGACATTCGCCCTGCCACTTCACTCATGGGAACCAATAATGGAAGTGATCCATCGTCATTTTGTACAGTCTCATATGCAATACCGATAATCTTTTTCTTTAGAAGTGCTTTTGTTAATTCAATATTTGGTGCTAAATGTAAATAAGTAAATAGGATTTGACCTTCTTTAAAATAATCATATTCAGATGGTTGTGGCTCTTTTACCTTTATTATCATATCCGATTTTTGAAATACTTCGTAAGGAGTTTCAACAATTTCAGCACCTGCCTTTATATATTCTTCATCCTCAATACCGCTTCCAATACCTGCATTTTTCTCAATATACACTGTATGACCATTAGAACAAAATGCCTCAACTCCCGCTGGTGTTATAGCCACTCTTTCTTCACCTATTTTTATTTCCTTTGGTACGCCAATCTTCATTTATGTCACCCTTTCTAAAAATATATAGGGTGCCCAATTCATAATAGAACGGGCACCCTTGCCTACTTTTTAGTTATATATTTAATTGTAACTAAAAATAGAAAGCTTATGAATATAATAACATATTCATAAGCTTCATTGCTTTGCATTTTATAAATATTTAATTTATCATTTCATTACAGTGAAATTATATCATAAAAAAATATAAAGGTCAATGCTTATTAAGGATATACAGAGATTTCGCATCAAAATTCAAATAGAAATTTTATTTTTACTGGAATCATATCTTTTTATTATTTGTTTGAAAAACTGGTAATCTTACATAACATTATGGATTAAAAATAGGTACACTTCCCCCCTTACCCCAAAAAATATTAATGATAAATTTCCAGTTTTATTTTTTAGCCTACGTCTTTATAAATATTAGATTATCCCAATCATCTTCTATAGTTAATCTTTCACCTCTTCTTATGTCCTCAATTATATTTATCTGAAATATCTGTTTCTCTCTAAACCCTCTAATACATCTAAAAAAGTATAATCATCGGCGTTCCTTGGGAAGTCTAAATCCAAATGTCTTATATACATACATTATAAAGCTTGAGCAATCCCTCCCATTAAAGCTGTCACCCCAGCCATACCTATCACCAAGAAGTTTAAATGCCTGTCTTAAAATATTTGCCCTCGTATATGGAAGGTAACCTCTATTTATATCTTGCAACGTTGATACCAATGCATCTTTAAATACAAGATTTCCATTAACATCTTTTGTAGGCAACTTAACAACATGATTTCCAAATGTATTTTGATTACCTATACTTACAAGCTTATTATTTTCTAGGGGTATCCTTGTACCCATATCAAATTCTAGTTCTGAAATATCTTTATCAAATGGGTTAAACTGTGTCCTTATGTGATTACCCGTTACAACTCCGAGATATCTATATAATGGCGTTTTATAGTATTGTCCAAGTATATCATATATAGCTATATCACATGCTGCTTTTGCACTTGAATTGTGCAAAATACTCTTATCAAGTTTTAGCATTAGATTATCAAAATCAAGAATGTCCATACCCATTATGGTTGGCTTTATGTATCTTTCAAATGAAGTTTTAAATGGCTTTTTAACAGGTGCTTTTATTAGTAATGTTTCAACATTATTAATTTTCATGTCTATATTCATTCCTTTTCGGGTGATACTTTTGGAAAAAGTTCTATGAATATAAATGTGGTAAATAAAAATTTATATAAGTTGACTTTATATCCCTTTTATTATTTTTTCAAAATCTATTTTTCTATATATACCCATTTCCATTCATCAGATACGCCGACCGGATGTCTTACATATCCCTTCACATAATCCTTTTGTACATATGCTGTTGATGAAAAATAAATTGGCGCAACCGACATTGCGTCAATAAAGATTTTTTCAGCCTTCTTCATGTCATCCATACGCAATTTAGCATCTGGAGTAGATTCAGCATCGTTTATTAATTTATCATATTCAGGATCTGAAAAACCAGAGTCATTATTTCCTCCATTTGTAACCCACATATCAAGAAATGTCATAGGATCATTGTAGTCTGCAATCCAATCATCTATAGCCATATCGTATTGTTTACTTTTAAGCCTTTGAAGCCTAACTTTAAATGCCATACTTTGTATTTCGACATCGACTCCAAGATTCTTTTTCCAAAACTCTTGCAATGCTTGCGCTAACTTTTTGCCGGAATCAGAATCACTGGCTAAAAGTGTAATCTTAGGCAATTTTGTTATATTAAGTTCCTTCATGCCTTCATTTAATAATTCTTTCGCTTTATTTGTATCCTCGCTAAACAGGTCACCAACTTCTTTTCTATATTCGTCTTTTTCACCAGGTATGCCATTTGGAACTATGCCATATGCTGGTGAAGAACCATCTTTAAGTACATTGTCCGCAAGCTCTTTCCTATTTATCGCCAAACTAAATGCCCTTCTAATATTGGCATTTTTAAATATCGGACTTGTATTATTTAATGCTATAAAATAAACCTCGCCATTTGGAGCATATTTTACTTGTCCTTTATACTTGTCAATATAATCACCTGTCACACTTATTGTGTCATATTTTCCAGTGTCGTAATTTTGCGCCAAGGTATTTAAGTCTTTCACTATATCAAGGTCTATTTCACTCAATTTAACATTATTTTTATCCCAGTAATTTTCGTTTTTTACTAATGTTAGATTTTGCTCATGGTTCCATTCTTTCAACTTAAAGGGTCCACTGAATACCATATTATCTGGGCTTGATGCTAATTTATCACCGACTTTTTCCACAAATGATTTCTCAACAGGAAGATATGTGATAAATGATGTCAGTCCTAAAAAATATGGTGTAGGTTTCTCGAGTGTAACTTGTAATGTTTTAGAGTCAAGTGCTTTAATACCAACATCATCAGCAGATGCTTTACCTGAATTATATTTCTCTGCATTTTTAATTGGATACAAAATATACGCATATTCTGATGCAGTCTTTGGATCTAATGCTCTCTTCCAAGAATATTCAAAGTCTTGTGCTGTTATTGGATTCCCATCACTCCACTTAATATTATCTTTTAAATGAAAAGTATATGTAAGTTTATCTGGAGAGATTGTCCAATCCTTGGCCAAACCTGAGCCCTTTTCCACTTTCCCGTCTTTATCTATTCTTACTAATCCTTCAAATACTGCATTTAAAATCTCAAATGATGTCATATCTGTTGCTCTTTGTGGGTCTAACATAGGTGGATCATTTGGAAGGCTTAAATGCAGAACCTGCTTGACATTTGAATTGGCGTTCGTTGTTGACATCTTTTTATCGCTTTTGCCACACCCTGTTAATAAAATTGATAACAATAAAACAACAATTAAAGTTCGCGTAATAAAACGCATGATTCAGCCTCCTCTTTTTATTAGTTTTTTAAATTACATTAAGATTGTATATTTAAATATAAATTTATTACCTACAAAAATAAGGGCATTCCTTTACATCAGAGTGCCCCTTTGCACTAAATTTACATTTGGTATCGGATGATATCGGGGCTATATGATATTATGCCCCATAAAATTAGTTACTAATCTTTACTTTTCTGTATTTATATCCGTTTTCGGTCGCTGTCAACACAAACTGGACGCCTAATTCATTGTCCGTCAAGCACTTTGACAAAACCGCATTATAATTTCACCTCCATCTTCATCTTTTTCTGCCTTAAAGACCTTATCACCAAGCTCTGCCTCACATCGGCAGTGTGTAACCAAAACAAAAGGTATATTCCACTGTTTATGAAGTTCTTTTATTTCTTTACGCAGTCTTTCTCTTAGCTTCCTATCCATAGCTGAAAGGGGTTCATCCAGCAATAACAAATGAGGTTTTGTTATAAGTGTCCTTGCCATAGCTACTCGTTGTCTTTCACCACCTGAAAGCTGAACTGGATATCTTTCAGCCAGATGAGATATATTAAATTGTTTAAGTATTTTATTGAGCTGCTTTTTTTTTTCTTCTTTTAATAAATTTTTTACCCCATAAAGAATGTTATCTTTTACTGTTAAGTGACTAAAAAGTGCATATTCTTGAAATATATACCCAATACCCCGTTTGTAGGAAGGAAGATTGATTCGCTTCGATGAGGAAAAAAGAACTTTCTCTCCCAATATTATCTCCCCCGAATCCGGCTTTTGAAGGCCTGAAATACATTCTAAAACAGTTGTTTTACCAGATCCCGAAGGTCCAATAAGAACCAAAATTTCTTTATCAACCAATAAGTCAACTTTAAGAACAAAATCAGGAAGCTTTTTAACAAATTTTGCTTTAAGCATACATCAATCACCTTTTTGCCTGTATATTAGGAATTCTATATCAATAAGAACAAGGGCAAAATCTTTCCCACCCCATTAACTTGGCGGGCCCAGCAGCCGTCGTCCCAAAAAAGATCAATGGTTTTTGAACCTTTAAAATATTCTCAATCGTTCCATTAACAATAACACTCCCTGTTACCAATGCTATATCGCACCATTCTATTGCGTCCTTATAATCTTTCTCTCCATCCAGTATCAAAACACCGCTTTTTTCTTTACCTATGTTGTCTTTATCCAGGTCAAGCACTTTAACGGAAAATTTGGAGGAACAGGCTTCTACTAACGCAGGTTGCAGCCCTACAAAGCATATACGCGGTTGTGCGTATTTTTCAGCAATGAAGGAGACTATTTTTTGAGCACAGTTTTCTAAATCATTGTTTTTGCAGTGTACTGTGTGATCATCCAAACGCAGATGCCGCATAATTGCATTTAAAGAGGAAATAAAAATAGCTCTTTCATAATTGTTTTTAAGTGGAAGTTCCAGTATCTCTCCAACAGAACCATGAAAATCATTTAATGAATCAATAAATATATGAGCATATAATTTTTCAAGAAAGATTCAATTGAAAAAAATAATTTCTACACATATCCCATTAGACAGTAGAAATTAATCTTACAAATAAATATGATACAAAAAAAGGAGGCGAATACTGTTTTTTATATAACCTTATAATATTTTTCATACATATCTTTCCTATATGTTTTGTATTTATTTTCTAGTAGCGTATTTGTAATTCTATCAAGTAAATTTAACGTTCCAGTGTAACCTACAGATAATATTCTCTGTCCTCCGACTCTATCTAGTATAGGGAATCCTAGGCGTACAAGCGGTATACCACCTTTCTCGGTTAGATATTTTCCGTCAGATGGACCTATGGCGATATTTACTTCCTTTTCTTCTGATAATTTTAATATGTGACTAAAATCAGTTTCATCAACAATTGTAATGTCATCATTTAGGGGATTATCTTCACTGGCAATTAATTCTTTTAATTTTTGTGTCTTACTTCCGGTCGCAATTAAAAGAGGATGTATCCCATTTTCCATACATGTAGTAAATACAGAATACACCATTTCAGGATCTCCAAAGATAGTGCATCTTCCTACAAAATTGTATTTGTGCGAATCTATCATTCCGTCAATAAGTCTACCTCTTTCCATTTCTATAGATTTTGGTATTGGATTACCTGTAATTTCCTTTAACAATTTCAAAAACGCATCTGTGTTTCTTAATCCTATTGGTATCGGCACTTTATAAAGCGGTACATCAAATCTATCTTGAAGATATTTACCCGGTGTTTCTTCATAATTTATACCTATTTCAATTGTTGCAATAGATCCTCCCATAGACATTATGTCAGATATTTTTGTGCCACCATCAGGGATTTTTTTGTAAGGGAAATTAAAAGGACTATCCAACGTATCAGAATAATCAGGAAATAGAATGTACGGTATTTTCATAAGTTCAAGAAGTCTCTTTATTTCTCTTAAATCTGCTGTGCTTATATTTGGTACAATTACGTTTATTCTGTCATGTCTTTCTTTGTCTGTCGAAAGCTCTTCAACTATTCTGTATGATGTTTTTACAAATCCTTCACTGTGTGTTCCACCATATCCAGGCGTTGGTGCCGTTATTATTGGTATACTTATATTTCTCGATGTTTTATACTCTGACTTTATTCTGTCTATATCTTCACCTATTGTTTCTGCAAGGCATGTCGTAAGTATCCCAATGCAGTTCGGATTGTACACTCTAATCACATTATCGAGAGCTTTAATAAGGTTTTTCTCGCCACCGTACACCGTTCCCTTCTCGTTCAGCGATGATGATGCAACGTCAATTGGCTCATGGTAGTGTTCGGCGATGTGTCTTCTCATGTATGTTGCACAGCCCTGTGAACCGTGCAACAACACCATAGATTTTTCGATTCCCCTAAATGCAATTATACCGCCTAAAGGCATACACATATTACATGGATTTTCATTTACGCTTTTATACGTTTCATACACATTTGTTCACCCCATCTTTCACATATTTCCATACCGGCGAACATGCTGTTGTATAGACTTCTTCAGCAAAATTGATTGCGCCTTCATAGCCGCTTAAGGGGTGTTTTCTGTCGTGATTGTGATCGATAAATGCGATACCCATCTTGTATGATAGAAATCTCTCCTTAACACCGCCGGCTAGAATGTCTGCTCCCTTTTCAACCATAAATTTTTCAAGTTCTGATGGGTTTGCATCATCCAGTATGACAGTGCCATAATCTGCTATTTCTTCAATCTTTTCGTATTCATCCTTTTGTCCATTTTGTGTACCAATTACTACTACATCTATCCCCAGTTCTCTAAACTGCTTAATAAGCGATATTGCCTTGAATCCGCCCCCAACAAAAATAGCAGCCTTCTTGCCCTTTAAATATCTTTTATATTTTTCTATTATAGGTTTTGCCATTTTAGTTTTCTCTTCTATTAGTTTTTCTGTTTTTAACATAACATCCTTATCATTAAAAAATGCTGCAATTTTCCTTAGAGAATTTGAAGTATCTTCAATACCTAAAAATGATACTTTCATATACGGTATATCGAAAGTTTCTTCAAACTTCTTTGCAAGATACGTCATAGAGCCTGCGCATTGAACGATATTTAAACTGGAAGCTGTTGCTTTTTTCAATGATTCAAAATTTGAATCACCAGTAAATATTGTATTCACTTTTAGACCCATTTGATTAAGGTATCCTTTTATTATCCATGCTTCACCTGCAAGATTAAAATCACCCATGTAGTTTATACTTAAAGGTTCCTTTTTTAATACAGGAAATTCTTTAATTAGGTCTAAAAGCGAATTGCAGGCAGCTTTATAACCTGCAGCTTTATTTCCGACGAAACCGCTGGATTCTACAGGCACAACATATATATTGTATTTCTTTGATGATTCTTTGCACACAGCTTTTATGTCATCGCCAATTACGCCGGCAATACATGTTGAATATACGAAAATAAGCTTTGGCTTATATTTTTCGTATATTTCATCTATGCACTTAGATAGCTTTTCTTCTCCTCCAAAAATTACATCACTTTCTTTTAAATCAGATGAAAAGCTATTTCTGAAAAGCTCTGAGCCGCTTGACAGACTTCCCCTTATGTCCCACGTATAACTGGCACAGCCGATAGGACCGTGGACCAGATGTACAGCATCTTCTATAGGATTTAATACGACTCTCGCACCACTGTATACACATGCTCTCTGACTTACACTGCCTGCAACACTATCAGTATTACATATAAATTCCTTCTTATGATGTTTTCCCTTCATCTTTATAAATTTCTCTCTTTCAGGTATGTCAAGTCTGAGTTCCATAATACCACCACCTTTTTAAAATAGAGAAGCCTTTAAAAAGGCTTCTCTATAAATTTTATTTTATTGCACTTAAACCAATTTCAGATGTCCTTATGCGAATTGCGTCAGTAATTGGCAAAACGAAAATTTTTCCATCCCCTGGATAGCCTGTATTATTTGTCTTTATTATAGTTTCAACAATTTTAGGAACATCAGCATCATCTGCAACAATCGAAATCAATCTTTTTGGAATAAACCTTACATCTACGTCTGCCTCATCCAACATAAATTCATCCATCACTGGATCAACTTCACCAATGAATCCTTTCTGCTTGCCTCTGCCACTTACACTCAGTATTGACATAGGTGAAAAGCCAAGTCCATCCAGAGCCGTTTTTGTTTCATGAAGTTTCTGTCTCCTGATGATTGCTACAATCTCCTTCATAAGTAATCCTCCTCATAACTCTTTATTGCCAGTTCTAATTGTGTATGCTTCATCTACTTCACTTATAAATATCTTGCCATCACCTATGTTTCCTGTTCGAGCATTACTTTCTATTAGATTAACTATCTTTGATACATCTTCATCTTTTGCTACAATCATAAGCAAAATTTTTGGTAATTCATCATATACAATAGGACCTACTTGTATTCCCTTTTGTTTACCACGTCCAAATATGTGCATTTTTGTCATAGAGCTGTATCCATTTTTATCAAGAGCCTCAACAACTTGCTTCTCTTTTTCTGGCCTTATTATGGCACGTACCATTTTCATATGAATATCCCCTTTCAATTAATATAATCACAATCGCTATATCTAGCACAAGTTGAACACAAAGCATTAAAATTATGTGGCATATTTATGAAAAATCTATTGTACTTGTTATCATACTCAATTACGCTGTATTTTAGGTAATTAAGATCTGATTTATCAATATAGATATACACATCATCATACTCTAAGATTTCATCATTTTCATTAAAATTATCAGCAACCGCAAAACCGGCTAGAAATCCTTCTTCTGTTGGGACTGTATAGATTCGCAGTCCTGTTGTTTCAGTCCTATTAGGCAAATTTTTTAATATTTTTTTAACCTGCAATAATGCCTCATCTGACAGCTTAATCATGTTATTCACCTCTTGATATCTACATAATAAGCTCCAGAAGATGTTCTGGCGATTTAGCATCCTTGTAGTCAAGAAGAGTGTTTCCTGTTCTTTCAACAAGCCATGCTGTCCCTTTATATCCTACAATTGGGAAATGTTGAAGATTTGCTCTGTCTAAAATTGGGAAGCCAACTCTCAAAAGCGGCAAATCGTACTCCTTTGCAAGATATTTTCCATGGCTATTACCAAATAGCATATCAACAGGTTTTTTATCAAGTTGTTCTTTTAGATACCATAAATCGCTATCTGATGAAACATATGCATCTGGAACCATAGATTTTACTGTTTTTTCCCATTCACTACTGTAAGTCCCTGTTAAAGCATACAAAACATTTATCCCTAAATCATTTGCATATCCAACTATAGCTTCAACGATATCGGGATCTCCAAATACTGCAGCTTTTTTATTGTACCAATGGGCGTGTGCATCCAGCATCATATCCACAAGCCTTCCTCGTTCTTCTTCAAGTTCGTAAGGTATAGGCTTACCTGTTATTTCACTTAACTTCATGATAAATTTGTCTACATTACTTATGCCAATAGGCAGTGGAAGTACCTCATACGGTACATTGTACATTTCATTTAAAGATTCTGCAGGGGCGATTCCTGCTTCTCTCCCTAGAACTATAGTAGCTATCGAATTTCCCATGTCTTCTATTTCGGATATGGTAGTGCCTCCCTTTTGATACAGATGTATCTCACCTGTCATAGGTGCATCTAAAACATCAGAGATATCTGGTAGAATGATTGCATCAATCCCCATTATCTTCAATATTCTCTTTATTTCCCTCAAATCACCCGGGCTTAATAATCCTGGAATAATGTTTATTTTCCCATTTGGTGAACTCTTTTTAGCAAATGTTTCTATGGCAGATTTTACCATGTTAGAAAAACCTGTCACATGTGAGCCTACGTAGCTTGGTGTACTTGCTGTAAATACTTTGACATCTTCTGGTATCTCACCGCTTGCTCGCATCTCATTTATTGTACCAGGAACATCATCGCCGATAGTTTCTGCTGAACATGTTGTGGAAATTCCGATTACTTTTGGTTTGTAAATGCTTAAAATATTTCGTATCGCCTGCTTTAGATTTCCGACACCGCCAAAGACAACTTGTGCTTCTGAAAAAGAGCTTGTTGTTGTCGGTATAAATTCTCTGAAATGGCGGGTAAGCTGCATCCTTAAATACGATGTGCAACCCTGTGAACCGTGGCTGTGTGGCATGCATTGGTGTATACCAAGGCACGCCCAAACAGCTCCAAGCGGCTGACACGTCTTTAGAGGATTTACCGTAAGGTATTTGCGTTCAGTATTATTGCATTCCATTTTTGATTCTCCTTTCGCTATTTTTTCCAAGGTGGAGTCACCTCTTTCCAAATTGGATTGTTTATAGCCATATCCATGTCCCTTGCAAAATTTACAGCACCTTCAAATGCACTGTAAGGTCCACTGTAGTCATAGGAATGTATCTGTCTTGAAGGAACCCCCATCTTTTGAAATACATATCTGTCTTTAATACCTGATAAAAATATGTCAGGCTTCAAAGCTTTTATAAGCTCTTCAGTCTCGTGATGGTTGAAATCATCAATGACGATGGAGCCTTCTTCCATATGAACCATCATTCCTTCATAATTCATGAAGTGATCAGGCATCTTGCTCTTCATTTCTTCTATTTTCTCCTGAGGATATGCTGGTTCTGTCACTCTCTCAAAATGATACGTGTCAAGTATCTTGTGATGGGGTGCTTCTTTTATCTCAGGTATTATTTTGCGTCCTTCGTAATCATCCCGATGGGCAAATTCATAGCCGGCAACAATTGTCTCCATGCCGATGTCTTTCAGCAAATCTTGATAATGGTGTGCACGAGAACCTCCAACAAAAAGTATTGCTCTCTTGCCTTTAAGCCTTTCTTTATAATAGTCAAGTCTAGGTTTTATTTTCATAAGCTCTTCTTCAATAACTTTTTCAGTGTTTTCGTATATCATTGGATCGTCAAAGAATTTAGCCATTTCCCTTAATGATTCTATTGTGGAAGTTATGCCTATATAATTTACTTTAAGCCATGGAACTCCAAATTTTTCTTCCATCATGCGGTTTGTGTAGTTTATAGATCTGTGGCACATCAATATTGAAAGTTTTGCCCTGTGAGCCTTTGCAAGATCATCGTATTTTGAGTCGCCTGTAAATACACTTACAACGCGATATCCTATCTTTTGAAGCAGATCTTTTACTAACCACACATCACCGCCAATATTGTATTCACCGAATATGTTGATATCGTATGGTGTCGGGTTTTCAAGTTCTTTTGTCCCAACTATATCCATTATAAGAGTATTGCTGGCAAGATGATGCCCGGCAGATTGGCTGACGCCTTTATAACCTTCACAGCTTACAGTAATTACTTTTATGCCCAGCTCTTCTTCGGCCTTTTTTGCGACGGCTTTTATGTCATCGCCAATAAGTCCAACTGGACATGTAGCGTATATGCCTATAACTTTCGGCTTAAATATTTCATACGCTTCTTTTATGGCGCCATAAAGTTTTTTCTCGCCACCAAAGACTACGTCTTTTTCCTGCATATTAGTAGAAAAGCAATTTTTTATGAAATAGTTATAGCCTTCTTCTGGCTCTGCAAGATTTCTTCTCGTATTCCATGTGTAGTATCCACATCCAATTGGTCCATGTGTCAAATGAAGAATGTCCTTTACAGGTCCAAAAACGACACCCTTTGCGCCTGCATAACTACATCCCCTGTTTGTCATAATTCCCGGAATTGTGGCAACATCTGCCATTATATGCTGTTCCTCGCTTGGATCTATCACTACAAGGTGCGTTTTTCTCTCTTTACTAACCTTCTTAGGATAAGAATCTGTAATGTCTTCAATCAATTTCTTGTTTTTTTCAACTAGGCTTTCCATCATATCATCTTGCGTATGATTTCTTTCGATCATTTATAGACCCCCTTTCAAACTAATCCATAAGTCCATATTCTATGAGGAGTTTTTCAAGTTCATCTGTTGGCATTGGATTTGGTACGACAAACATGTCATTTTCATCAATTCTTCTAGCAAGTTCTCTATACACATCTGCCTGTGGTGCCTGTGGATCATAATCAATGACAGTCTTTTTATTTATCTCAGCACGCTGGACGATATTGTCCCTTGGGACAAAGTATACAAGCTGTGTCCCTAGTTTTTTGCAAAATGCCTTTAGTAGTTCTTCTTCGTTGTCAACTTTTCTAGAATTACAAATAATACCGCCCAACCTTACGCCTCCTTGATTTGCATACTTTCTAATTCCTTTGCAGATGTTGTTTGCAGCATACATCGCCATCATCTCACCACTAGCCACTATATATATTTCTTTTGCTTTGCCTTCACGAATAGGCATTGCAAAACCACCACAAACGACATCACCAAGGACGTCATAAAAGACATAATCAAGGTCGTCTTCATAAGCTCCTAAGTTTTCCAGCATATTTATCGATGTGATGATACCACGCCCTGCACATCCAACACCTGGCTCGGGGCCGCCTGATTCTACGCATTTTGTATTGCCATAGCCAGAACGCATAATATCGTCAAGTTCTATATCTTCACCTTCATCCCTTATAGTGTCAAGAACTGTTTTCTGATTTAATCCATGAAGCAAAAGCCTTGTTGAATCTGCTTTTGGGTCGCATCCAACTACCATGACTTTTTTACCCATTTCTGACAATGCTGCAACAGTATTTTGTGTCGTTGTTGATTTTCCAATACCACCTTTACCATAAATAGCTACTTGTCTCATCGTTAAAAACCTCCTTAAATTTTTCAATATCTTTATATTTTTTATTAGTATCTAGATCAAAATTACAATAACGCCAAAATCATCACCCCCTAACAAAATAACGCCATGCATATATACAGTAAAAATATATATACATGGCTCCATTGCCAAAACAAAAAGCGCTTTTCATTTTTAGAAAAGCGCCTTTGCTTATTACAATATTATAAATTTAATATTCATTTTTATTTAAGTTCTGAACTAAATTATAGCTGTCTTTTGGAATAAAGCAAAATAGATATGTCAAATAAAATTATGTATTAAGAAAGATTAGCAAAAATTTATCGTTGTTAACAATGATATCAGTATTTTTATTAAATGTCAAGCAAAAAATTTTAATACTTTACAAAAATAAAGTATTGACATTAAAAATATACTATGCTATTATATTTTCAATAATTTTCATAAATAAAAAAATAAAAGACGAAGAAGTCTTTAGCCATTCGGTTAAAGACTTTTTTTAGGCACTGGAGCCTTTAATCAGTCGATTAAAGGCTCCAAAATTTTTTATAGGGAGAGGATGAAAATGAATAAAGAATTTAATACGGTAGGTTTTGGACACCCATGTTTTAACCCTGATGCGACTTTATATCACGGCAGGATACATCTGCCCGTAGCACCTAAGTGCAATATAAAGTGCAAATACTGCGACAGAAAGACAGGATGCGTAAATGAAAACAGGCCCGGCGTAACAACTAAAGTCATGGATCCGTATGAAGCAATATTATATGCTAAAAAGATGTTAAAAAGAGAGCCTCGCATTTCTGTCATAGGAATAGCAGGCCCCGGCGACCCACTTTACAACGATGAGACATTCTTAACTTTTAAATTGATTTCTTTAGAATTTAAAGATATGATCAAATGCTTAAGCACAAATGGACTGCTTTTAAGCGATAAGCTACCTCTTCTAATAAACTGCGGCATAAGTACAATCACAGTGACAATAAATGCTATAGATCCCAACATAGGTCAAGAAATATACGATTATGCAATTTATAAAGATAATACGTATAGAGGAATAGATGCAGCAAAAGTGCTTATAGAAAAACAGCTAGAAGGCATAGAAGCTGCTTGTGACAACGGCTTACTTGTGAAGGTCAATACTGTCTTGATACCTGGCATAAACGATAAGCACATAGATGATATAGCAAAAAAAATAAAGGAACTTGGTGTTGCCATCATGAACATAATGCCGCTTATTCCACAAGCTGAATTTTCACATTTAAAAGCTCCCAAGTGCAATGAACTTGAAAAAGTGAGGCATCAAAATTCAAAAATTATAAGTCAGATGTACCACTGCAGACAGTGCAGAGCTGATGCGGCAGGACTTTTAGGTGATGACATATGATGCATAGAATTGCAATCGCATCAAGAGATGGCAAAATGGTTAACGAACATTTTGGACACGCAAAAAGATTTATCATCGTTGATTTATATGATGATGGAAATTATTTTGTCCGTGAAGTCAGAGAATGTATAAATGCATGTGGAGGCGATGATTTTAACGACAGAATGAATATTGTAATAGACAAAATCAAAGATTGCGAGGCAGTCTTCGTATGCATGATAGGAAATGCAGCCATAATGCGGCTCAAAGAAAGAGGAATCAAAGCATACGTAAACCCCAGCTTTATAGAAGATGTGCTTAAAGATTATTTGATAAATTCCGTTGGTGGTGATTAACAATGAAAGACCAAAAAATTATTTTGCTAATATTATCTATCTTTTTAATCATTTTAATGGTAACAGGATGCGATATAAATGCCAGTGAAAGCAGCAATAAATCCTTGACAGTTTTTGTTGCTGCAAGCTTAAAAGATTCTATGGATACAGTTGTCAAGCAGTTTGAAAGATTAAATCCGGGTGTAAAAATAATCTTAAATTCTGCTGGAAGCCAGACATTGAGGACGCAAATAGAACAAGGAGCATACGCTGACATATTTATTTCTGCTGATGAAAGAAACATGACGCCACTTTACAGCGAAAATCTTGTTGAGGCACCTAAAACATTATTATATAACAAGCTTATTGTCATCGCATATAAAGATAGCAGCATAAATAGCTTTATGGATATAAAAAACTCCGGAGTGAAATTAGCTCTTGCAGATGAATCTGTCCCTGCCGGTAAATATGCACTTGATATGCTGTCAAAAATCGATGCTGACTATAAAGGGTTCAAGGAAGCAACACTTAGAAATGTCGTTACAAAAGAAGTAACTGTTACAGATGTTGCACAAAAGGTTGCAATGGGTGAAGCAGACGCTGGCATTGTTTATGTAACTGATGCAAAGCCATTTTCTGGCAAAATAAAAGTTATTAACATACCTGATAAATACAATGTCATTGCAACATATCCTGCTGCTATCGTTAAAAATACTAAATACAAGACTTTATCGTCGAAATTTCTAGATTTTTTATTAAATGGAGATGGAAAGAAAATACTAAAGGATTACGGATTTATAATGAAAGGATAATTATTAAAGAGGTGTTTCAAATGGCGTATATTTATTTGCCTATATCAATTTTAATTTTTTTCTTATTAATACCTTTTATTTCGCTAATAATTAAAACTCCTTTAAATATAATAGTAGCTGAAATCACATCTAGTCCTGCAATCAATGCACTACTGCTCAGTATCATATCATCCAGTGTAACTGTCGTCATCACATTTTTATTTGGAACACCTCTTGCATACTATATTGCATTTAAAAAAGGAAAGATATCTACGTTTGCCGAATACCTTGTGGACATACCTGCAGTTTTACCACCTGCAGTTGCAGGAATTGCCCTTTTGATGGCATTTGGTAGAGAAGGCATCATAGGAAAATTTTTGAGTTCAATAGGCATACAAATATCATTTACAGTGATAGCCGTAATATTAGCGCAGATTTTCATATCATCAACATACTACATCAAAGTAGCTTATTCTTCATTTATGTCTGTCGATAGAACAATATGGGAAGAATCACAACTAATTGGTGTCAACGATTTTAAACTGATGACAGCAATATACATACCGATAACAAAGAGATTTCTCATAACTGGACTTATAAGCACATGGGCAAGAGCTATTGGCGAATTCGGAGCAACTATCATCTTTGCCGGCAATCTAGAGGGAAAGACGAGAACAATGCCGCTAGCCATATACACTGCAATGCAAAGTGACTTAAATTACGCTTTAAGCCTTTCTGTTATAATGGTCATGTGCTCTTTTATCATAATCTACCTTTGCAGGTTTATGATAAAAAAAGATGTTGACAGATCTTAAAAAATATCCCGGCTCCCTAATGTACTTCCTATCAAGTAGACAGTAAAAAGTTCTTAATGGCGTCAATCATTTGATTATGGTTGACGACATTTTTATGTGGTTTGATTCATAAAAGATACCATTTGTACCATATTGTTGAGTCTCTTTTGATAGCAATAGTTGCGAAATATCTGGTATTTTTGTCCATTTATTGACAAGTGATAGTTGATAATTTATAATATAAATGATAATGAAAATCAAAATCAATAATAAAGGAGGATTTATATTATATGGTAGGTAGTTTCTTAATAACTTTACGGGAAGGTATAGAAGCAGCATTGATTTTAGGTATTATACTTGGATATCTGTCTAAAATTGGGCAGAACTCTTTAAAAAAGAACGTATATTATGGAGTAGGATATGCTTTTTTATTAAGCATTCTTTTGGCATACATATTTAAAATTTTTTCAGTCGAATTTGAGGGTATGGCAGAACAGCTTTTTGAAGGAATTGTCATGCTACTGGCTGTAGTATTAATTACTTCAATGATTTTATGGATGCAAAAACAAAGTAAAGACTTGAAAGGAAATTTAGCAAGAGAAATTGACATGGTCATCGAAAACAACAGTTCATGGGGTATTATCGCTATTTCGTTTATTTCTGTGTTCAGGGAAGGAGTAGAGATTGTTTTATTTTTGCAAGCAAGCCTGACACAAAGCAGTGCTATAGTATCGTTTGTCGGCTCAACTTTAGGCCTTATGGTTGCAGTTATATTAGCTTATTTTATTTTTAAGACATCCATTAAATTAGATCTTAAAAAGTTCTTTAAGATTACAGGAGGACTGTTGATATTCATATCTGCAGGGTTACTTGCGCAGGGCATTCATGAATTACAGGAAGCACATATTTTACCGGTAATTATAGAGCATTTATATGATATTAATGGAATTATCAATGAAAAAGGAACATTTGGAAGCTTTTTAAAAGCTATGTTCGGCTATAATGGAAACCCATCATTATTGGAAGTAATATCATATATTGTTTATATTGTCGGTATAGGAAAATTATTTTTTGTCTCAACAGCAAAAGACATTGAAGTCAATAATTAAAAAAATTCAACCCCCACCTGCTAAATCATGTAGGTTGACTATGCCATTTAGGCAGTAAAGGCTTCTACACTAAAAATCTTTTTCGTGTAGAAGCCTTTTAAAATCCACTATAAACTTATTTGACATTTAGACTCATATTATATATTTAATGACATTGTCAGCGAATATTGACTTTATTTCATTTGTAAAAAATTGTTTCATTTCTTTTATCTCATCATTTTTGTACATAAATTTTTTGTAGCCAAATTGGCCGAATTTACAAACCCTTTCTTCATCATTCATAGGCAACGTATTTTCAGGAAAAATCTCTGATATGGCACTTTTGGCTTTTGCTGTGTATCTGTGCGAGATAATTTCAAATGTTATTGGATATGCAGTTTTTTCAGGTATACTTTCCTTTATTTTAAATAATAGTTCTTTATAATCTTTTTGCCAATTATCGTATAAAAAAACAGGTGCTATTAAAAAACCCATAGGATAGCCTGATTCAATTATTTTTATGCTGGCTTCCAATCTTTTATCCAATGATGGAGTCCTTTTTTCATACTCGTTTATTACTTTCTCTGCATTTAAGCTGAATCTCACTTCTGTATGTCCATTATGCTCAATATTAAGCAGTGTTTCTATATCTGTAAACTTCGTGACAAATCTAAATCTTCCATTTTGGCTTTTGCCGAAAAATTCTATCGCAGATTTTAGAATGTTGGTATATGGTTCTACTGGCACGGGATCTGATGTTGCCGAACCTTCAAAAATTGTCTTTTCAGGTTTCCTTGCTTCAATATAATCGTTAGCCCACATAAATATGTCATCTATGTTTACATTAACCTTTATGTATGGCCTCTCACTTAAATTTGTATTAAGATAACAATATTGACATTTCCCTACACAGCCTGATAGAAGAGGTAGCTGATAATTAGCTGATGGCTTACACGATTGAAAATCAAGTTTTTTCTTTATGCCCACAACCAAAGTATTTTTCCCTTCTTTATAATAATCTCGCAAATTGTCTCCTGGTATATGTCCTTTTATCCTATTTCCTTTCATTTCTATAATCTCAACTTCTTTTTTGTCTTTAAAAAAATTGTATATATTGTGTCCTATTTCATAGTCTATAGCATTCTTTTCAAAAATAATACGCCTAGGAATAAACATTTTCGTACTCCTTTTTAAAGTAATTTGTTTATTTTTATTCTTAGCGCATTTCAAATAGTATATACAAAAAAGCACATCCTATCTAAAAGAATGTGCTTTTCGTACCTACTTTGATATAGCATCTTTTAAACGCCTTGTGGCAAAACCTATATCGTCTGATGCCATTATCTCTGATACAACTGATATTCCATCAACGCCTGTCCTCATTACATCCGGTGCATTGCTGTATTTTATGCCTCCAATAGCGACAACAGGTATATTCACTGCCTCTTTTATTTTTTTTAAATTCAAAAGCCCTATTGCTTCACCTATGTCTTTCTTTGTGCCTGTATAGAATACCGCACCTGCTCCTATGTAATCAGCACCGTCTTTTTCAGCTTTTACCGCCTCATCTACGCATCCAGCAGATATGCCGATTATCTTATCATCTCCCATGATCTTTCTTGCAATACTGCATGGCAGATCTTCTTGACCTAAATGGACACCATCTGCATCAACAGACAGTGCTATATCGATTCTGTCATTTATTATAAATGGAACGCGATATTTTGCTGCAATATCTTTTAATCGCAAAGCAATCTGGTAAAATTCCATTGATGAAATATCCTTTTCTCTAAGCTGCAGCATAGTCACACCGTTTTGCAATGCTTCTTCTACAGCATCGTAAAAATCTCTGCCAGCTCTCAAAAGGGTTCTGTCAGTAACCAAATAAAGAGATAAATCAAAATCTCTCATGTTTACGCCTCCAATATTTCAATATCAGCATATTTCCTTATAATGTCAGAATCTATAAGGTACAGATAATCCATGAATTTTGCCCTGAATGTTCCAGGCAAATTGCACTCTTTCTCAGCCAACTCACCAGATATATTCATAACAAGAAGAGCTGCCAATGACGATATCACTTTGTCATCGCTGCAAGCTGATGTAGCCGCCATTATTGCACCTAACGTACACCCTGCACCTGTTATTTTTGTAAATAAGTTGGTACCGTTATTTACTTTTACCACTCTCCTGCCATCGCTTATATAATCTTCTTTTCCTGTCGATACAACAACTGTATTTGTTAACTTTGCAAGTTTTACACAAGAGTCAACATTTCCGCTGTCATCAAGGGAGTCTACACCTTTCACATTTGCACTTTCACCTGATAGAGCCTTTATTTCTCCGCCGTTTCCCTTTATAATGCTTATTTCTCCTATTTTCAAAAGCATATTTACAAAGTCAACTCTACTTTTTATGGCAGCACAGCCTACAGGATCTAGGACGACTGGTTTTTTGTGGTCTTTTGCTGATATTACAGAATTGATTATTGTCTCTTTAGTCTCATTATTTATAGTGCCTATATTTACATACAAAGCATTTGAAATGGCTGTAAAATCATACGCTTCATCTGGTGACATCACCATCGCTGGAGATGCCCCGACACTAAGTAGAGCATTGGCATTGTCATTTATGACTACATAGTTTGTTATAGCATGGACAAGCGGCACTTCTTTTTTTAATCTTTTTAAAACTTTTATTGCTTCTTCAACCATAAATCTTCTCCTCTCTCTTATTTAAAGATTTAATTACTGGATATATTATCGCAGTCAAAATAATCGTTCCTATAGTTGGCGTAATAAACCACTTTGAAAGATATCCACCGAAATATGTAAGATAATTATACGTTAAAGCTCCAACGATAAATGAAATAGCTGCAGGTACATTAAGAAGTTTATCGCTTTTACTTTTCATCAAGAAGTAATCTTCAAATACCACCGTATATGCCGGGATAAATACGCTTCCTATGGCGTACAAAAAATTCTGGTAATTGTCCATTGGAAATAAGTACGCTGCAATCAAACCTACTATCGAATATATCACAAGTAGATTTTTTCTTTTTAATCGTGTTTTGACAATGGAAATCGTCGAAACAGCAGCAGAATAAACATCCATAAAAGTCGTAGTAACCGTAGATAGGAGTATTATGAGAAGCGGCACAACCCCTGTTTTTATTGATGCAAAATATGAAATTATATCCTTTCCACCTGTTTTCAAAGCCACATAAAGTCCTATAAAATACATAAAGCAGCTTGCTATGAAATATCCTGCAAATGTATAAATAAAGCTGGACTTTCCATCTTTACTGTTCATTGTGTAATCTCCAACCAATGGAAGCCATGATATAGGCATAGCAACAGCAAGCTCTACAGCACCGCTGAAGCTCATGTCTCCCGTTACTGACGCTATTTTCCCACCTTTTAAATATGCAACTACAAAAATAGTCAGGATAAACAGAAGTACAACAGCAATATTGTTTATCCAGTAAGCTTCATTGTCAAAGAATAAGGTCCACAGTAAAACAGATACACCTACTATAAAAATCCCTAAAGAAGTAGACATGCCAATAGCACCATTGAAAGCCTTTGCAGATTGTATTATCATAACAGCCGTCCAACCAATCAATTGAAGCACATTTAAAAATCCTATAAAGATCATGCCTCTGTCGCCTAAAACACCTTTCGTGGACTCTATTGCAGGCTCTTTAACCTTATAAGACATGAGCCCTCCTAAAGCAAAAAACAAAGTGCCGATTATGTGACCCAATAATATGCTTAGAATACCTTTAGTTAAGCCCAATGGTGCAAAGTATGAACCAGTATAAACCTCTGCAATCGATATTGCAGCACCTGCCCATATCAAAAATAACGTCGAGTTCTTAATCTTCATAGTCTATACCTGCCTTCTTATAAAGATCTACTAAATGTCCTACAGGTCCTACTCCTTTACCTATCTCAAGAGAATTTTTAATAGCCTCTGTTATATAGCTTTTTGCGCCTATAACGGCATCTTTCAAGCTTAATCCTCTTCCAAGATATGAAGCTATTGCAGAAGAGTATGTACATCCTGTCCCATGTGTATTTTTGGTGCCAATCCTCTCCTGTGGTAAACTTAAAAATTCATTTCCATCGAAAAACACATCAGTAGCATTTTCTACTGAATGACCGCCTTTTACGACGACGGCTTTTACACCCATATCGATGATTTTCTTGGCAGCCTCCTTCATGTCTTCAATTCCCTCAATATTCATACCAGTAAGTTCACATGCCTCTGGTATATTTGGCGTTATTATGTCTGCCATAGGCAAAAGCTTTGTCTTCAATGCGTCTATGGCGTCTTCTTTTAGAAGGTAGTATCCGCTTTTTGATATCATTACAGGATCTAATACGACGTTTTTTGGATTCCATCTTCTAAGTGATGATGCAATAGCGTCAATGATTTCTTGGCTGGATACCATACCTATTTTCACAGCATCTACTTCTGTATCTTCAAATACGCAATCAATCTGCTTTTTGATGATATCTGCATCCATCTCCCTTACATCAAAAACTCCTACAGTATTCTGTGCCGTAACTGCCGTTATGACGCACATGCCGTATACACCAAGGGCGCAAAACGTTTTTAAATCTGCTTCTATGCCAGCTCCACCAATGCTGTCAGAGCCTGCAATTGTAAGTAACTTTCTCACATCGATTCCTCCTTTTTTGTATGCCTTAAGGAAATACAAAATGAAAAAAGTGTGCCGGATAAGCACACTTAAAGTCCACTGTACTCCCTACGCCGGCATTATCCAGATCAGGTTATGGGTCATAGCAGAAATAGCTGCTAACTCTCAGCCGGGCTATCATCCCAGCTCCCCAGACAAAATATTAACTTTTATTTAATTTTAACACAAATTATCTGACTTGTACAGGATATTTCACTCTATCGTCAAATTTTCCTGCTGGTAGTTGTACAAATTATAATATACACCTTTTCTATTCATAAGCTCTTCATGTGTGCCTTCTTCTTCTATCCCATTTTCAGTAAGTACGATTATCCGCTTAGCATTTCTTATAGTTCCTAACCTGTGGGCGATTATGAGGGTAGTCCTGTTTTTCGATAGATTTTCAATAGACTTCTGGATAATCGATTCACTTTTATTATCAAGTGACGATGTTGCCTCATCAAGTATAAGTATCGGAGGATTTTTCAAAAACATCCTCGCAATAGATATCCTCTGCTTTTGCCCACCAGAAAGCTTTACACCTCTTTCACCAATATACGTATCATAGCCATCTTTAAGCTCCATTATGAAGTCGTGAGCATTTGCTGCTTTTGCCGCATTGATTATGTCTTCATCACTGGCATTTAAGTTTCCATATGCAATATTTTCTTTTATTGTGCCCGAAAACAAAAATACATCCTGCTGGACAATACCTATATTTTCTCTCAATGATGATAGCTTCACATCCCTTATATCTATACCGTCAATTTTTATAGAACCAGCATCTATCTCGTAAAATCTCGGTATAAGGCTCAGAAGTGTGGTCTTACCTGCACCTGACGGTCCTACTATCGCAACCGTCTCCCCATGTTTTATCTTAAGGTTTATTCCAGATAAGACTTCTTTTTTGTTGTCGTAGCTAAATGTGACATTGTCAAACTCAATATCGCCTTTCACATTTTTTAACTCTATCGCACCTTTTTTATCAGCTATCTCCGGCTCCGTATCCATAAGCTCTACAAAGCGCCTAAATCCTGCCATTCCTTGCTGGTACTGCTCTATAAACCGCAAAAGGACAGTCAAAGGCTGTAAAAACTGACTAATGTATATTATATATGCCACCAAGTCGCCTGTATTTATAAGCCCTTTTGATATGAAGTATCCACCTGCGGCAAGAGTTATCACAACTGATATATTAGAAAGAAAATTTACACTAGAATCGAATATTCCAATATGCTTTACTGCTTTTGACCTGGCGCTTTTGTACATGGAGCTTTTATTATCAAACTTTAATTTTTCAAATTTTTCCCTTACAAATGATTTGACAACCCTTATTCCTGTGATGCTTTCTTCCAATGTAGCATTCATCTGTGCCTGCGTCTCACGGACATTCTTCCATATAACTTCAAACTTATTGTTGTAAATATACATGTATATAAACATAAAAGGTATTATAGTAAATACAACCAGTGTCAGCCTTACATCAATTGTTAGCAAAAGTATGAATGTGCCTATTATCCTTATAATGGACAAAAAAAGATCCTCTGGACCATGATGTGCTACTTCTGCTATTTCATTTAAGTCATTGACAACCCTTGACATTATATAGCCTGTCTTTGTATTGTCATAGTAGTTCATAGACAGTTTCTGAAGATGTGCAAAAGCATCTTTTCTCATATCGTACTCTATGCTTACTCCCAACACGTGCCCGTAGTATCCAACTATGTATTCAAGTATCATCCTTCCAAAGTACATAATAGCCAATAGTATTGCAAACCTGTATATAAGGCTAAAATCTTTATTTGGTATGACATTATTTATCACATTTCTAGTAACCATAGGAAAAACCAAATCTGAAGCAGATATAAAAAATGCACATGCCATGTCAAGAATAAAAAGCCATATATGCGGCTTGTAATACGACGCAAATCTCTTTATTAGTTTCAAGGAATCCCCCCCAATTGAAAAACCACAGGCAAAAACCTGTGAAAGTTTACATAATACCACTATAAATAAATTTTACTATAATAGATAGTTTATAATATCGATTAATAATTGTCAACTTTATCAAAAGTCAAACAGTTCACGTCTAACAATGAAAAATAGTATTAAAAACATTTGAAGACGAATAAAAATTTATAAGCATTGGAATTTTCACATTCTTTTATTAAAATATTTTAACTTCTAAAATACATTTGCCTTGAATAATCAATTCTCAGGTAATATAATGGTTTTGATTTAACTTAAAAGGAGGTCATTATAATGTATAAACTATCTAAAGAAAACCACATCTTCAGCTTTGCAAAAAACAATAAACCTAATATTTTTGTAAATGACGGCGATGATGTGGAAATCGAAACTCTAGATTGCTTTTCTGAACAGATCAAAACAAATTATGACAAATTGGAAACAATGGATTGGGACAAAGTAAACCCTGCAACAGGTCCAATCTATGTGAATGGCGCAAAAGAAAATGACGCACTTGAAGTGACAATTAAAAAGATCGACATAAAAGATAAAGGTGTCGTTGCAACCGGAAAGGATTTAGGAGTTTTAGGCGACATGATGGATGATTTATATTCAAAAGTAGTTGAAATAAATGATGGCAAAGTCATTTTCAATGAAAAGCTCTCATTTCCTGTAAAACCAATGATAGGCGTAATAGGCGTCGCTCCAAAGGAAGGCGAGATAAACTGCGGCACACCGGGTTCACACGGCGGAAACATGGATACAACTCTTATCGGTGAAGGTTCCAAGCTTTATTTACCTGTATTTGTAGATGGTGCCCTTTTCGCATTAGGAGACTTACATGCTGTAATGGGTGATGGAGAGATAGGCGTATCAGGCGTAGAAGTAAGCGGTGCAGTCACTGTAGGACTAAAAGTTTTAAAGAACTTAAAACTTAACAATCCAATCGTCAAGACAAATGAAGTAACGGCTACAATCGCATCAAATGAATCAATAGAAAAAGCCATAGAAACAGCAGTAAAGGATATGGCAGAACTTTTCCAAAATTATACTGACCTATCGATAGAAGAAATATCGACCCTTTTTAGCATCACTGGCAATGTCCAAATATCGCAAGTTGTTGACCCGCTTAAAACAGCTCGTTTCTCAATGCCAAACTGGATTTTGGAGTTATATGGAATAATATTTTAATTTTTTACATCTCTTCATCTGCATCTTTACTGCTAAATAAAGCTATATTGTCTCTCTGTACAATCAATATACCTATAAGTATTACGATTGTCCCGATTACAAGCTGGATAGTAATTTTTTCTGATAAAAATATTGCTGCAATTATGCTGGCTAGTATCGGCTTTGCAAAGAAAACCATAGATCCTACACCAGTATTTACACTTGAAAGCCCTAAGAAGTAAGTATAGTACGCAATGCCTGTCACAAATACAGTCAAGTACAGCATCTGTGGGATAGCCTTAGCAGGCAAATTAAATACAGGATACTTGTTATAAAGAAGGATTGGCAGCAGCATTAGACTACCTATTATAAATGAAAATGAGTTCATAACGACACTATCATATTTTACGGTAAACTTCTTTCCTATAACAGTATAGATTCCATACGTAATTGATGATAAAACCAACAGTATAATACCTACTAGATGATTACCTCCTACATTTAGCTGTTTATAAAAAACTATAACTAAACCTATTATTCCCAGTATAAGACCGTAAATTTTTGTAGAATTTAATTTTTCACCCAATACGAATGATGCCACAATCATTACAAAAAGCGGATTTGAACTAAATATGACAGCAGATAAGCTGGCAGAAGTCATATTAATTCCCAGCTGCAAAAAAGACATGCTAAAGACAACATTTGTAAGACCTATTAATACTAACAGCAGAAAATCCTGCCATGTCATACGAATATTCTTACTTTTAATATTTTTCAAAGCAATAGGTAGTAAGATAAGTCCTCCTATGAAAAACCTTACGAAATTAAGCTGATAAGGGTTAACAAGATTAGTGAGCGTCCTACCGACAACCTCATATGTGCTAAAAAAGAACACTGTTAAAAAAAGATAGAAATACCCCTTATTCAATTTCAACACCTTCTTATGTAAATTTTACTGTAAATTTTACAATACACTTTTATTATATACCCTGTGTCAAGATTGTCGTAAGGATTTTACACACTCTTCTCATACTTTAAATCAAACTTAATACAAGCACCCCCGCCCTCTCTATTATAAGCTTCTATTTCCCCGCCATGAATCTCTACCAACTTCTTTGCAATGTAAAGTCCCAGACCAACATGTCCATCTTCTGATGACCTAGATACATCTCCCCTGTAAAACCTTTCAAAGACATGTGTTAAGTCTTTCTGATTGAATCCACTTCCTGAATCACAAACTGTTATATAAATTTTATCTTCATCGATATTACATCTTATCTTTATCATTCCTAATTCAGGCGTATATCTTATACTGTTAATGACGATGTTATCCATTACCCTCTCAAACTTTTGAACATCAATATATACCATTGCTTTATCATGCCTTTTGTCTAAAATATCCAAATCGAAATTTAAACTTTTGTCTTTTGAAATTTGTTTATATTCATCTATTTTACGTGTTAAAAAATCTTTTATATTTATTTGACTAAAATTCAGATTGACTGGTGAATCATCTAATTCAGACATAAAAAGCATCATCTTCACAATCTTTATACATTTATCAGTATTCTCAAGAATCACATCTAAATACTTTTTAAATTTTAACTTGTCGTCTATACAATCATCAAGCAATGATTCAGCATATCCTTTGATTATTGAAATAGGTGTCTTCAAATCATGGGCGAGGGATTCTACCATTTCGTGCCTTTCCTGTTCGATTTTCCACTGAGCAGTAAGAGAATTTTTTAATTCATCTTTCATATCATTAAATGCTACGCAGAGACTACCAAGTTCATTATCCGCTTTATAATCAATGTCAAAATTGAGATCTCTTTCTTTTATTTTTCTTGATGCCTCAATAATCAAATTTAAAGGCTTTCTTATATTTTTAGTAAATTCTAGAGAAAAAAGTATTGTAAATAAAGCAATATAAATAAACGGCGAAATTACTATTATTATAAATAATGGCTCGTATAAATATTTGTCTACCTTATTAATAAAATAAGGCGTTAATGTATAAGACAGTGAAACAGCACCTTCTATCATACCTTGCTTATTTATTATCGGTATGATTTTATAATAGCTACCTTTTAAACCAGATGTCGTATTTATAATTTTATACAGCTCATCTCTATTCCTAATCAGCTTCTGACTGTCAGTGCCATATATCTTGTCGCCATTTTGATTCATCACCTGATACTTAATACCTTCTTTTGGTATGATTTTGTCAATTTTACTTTTATTGTAAATATTTAATATATCCGGCCCATACCCTCGAATCTTGCTTTCGATTGAAGGAATCATCTTCTCATAGTAATTCGCCGGATAAACCTTTTTATACTGAATATTTATAAATGCCAGATATCCTATATAATACGTCACTATAGTTGCCAGTATGCTTAATATCAATATAGAAACAAAATATATAATAAACTGTGTCTTTAGCGGTTTATTTTTAAATATCATAAAACCTTCTCCCATTTATAACCTATTCCCCACACTGTCTTAATATATTCTGTATCAGGATCAAGATTCTCAATTTTTGCTCTTATATTTTTAATATGCTCTGTAACTGTAGTAGTGTCACCTTCTGCATCAAAACCCCATACTTTTTCATATATCTGTTCTTTTGAAAATACTTGACCGGGATGAAGCGACAAAAGCTCTAAAACATCAAATTCTTTTTTTGTAAGCCCAATAGGATTCCCATTCACCATCACTTCCCGCGACTTTAAATCTATTGTAATGTGTTTAAAATTTAATAAAGCCCTTTTTCCTTCTTCATTTAATAAAATTGCTCGCTTTTCCCTTCGCAAATGTGCATCTATCCTTGCTAACAATTCCTTTAAGCTAAATGGTTTTACAACATAATCATCACCACCTAAGGCAAATCCCTTTATCCTGTCCATTTCGCTTTGTTTTGCACTTAAAAATACGATGGGACAAATTACAGTATCCCTTATCTTACGGCAAACTTCATACCCATCAATATCAGGCATCATTATATCAAGCACTATAAGATCCGGCATTTCTTTAGCTTTTTCAATTCCTTCCTTGCCATTATAAGCAGTCAGAACAGTGTTGCCCTTTCTTTCAAGCGAATCTTTTAACAAATCAACTATCTCTTTCTCATCATCAATAATTAATATTTTACTCATACATCTTCCTGCCCTCCCATCTCTTAAACCATATTATACCACCAACAATCATAAATATAAAAAACAATGAAGCGAAGATGAACCCACTGGCGATTTGATTAATCAATTCTCCCGACGATATTATTTTAGGCGGATATGTCATGCTTGATGTAAAAAGAAGATATGCACCGGGAAGCATTGATAGCCTTACAGGCCATGCCCATGGGATATAAGTCCATACACTGTCCCCTAAATTCGTAGACATAAGCGCAGCAACTAACATGCCAAAGCCCCCAAATCCAATTGATGCTCCCAATCCCCATGCAAAACTAATCCACATATACATAGACAATAATGATAATGCGCCGATTGATCCTAAAATAAAAGACGCTATATAGATGACCCACGGAAAATTCCCACATAATATTAAGTCAAACCCAATTCCAAAAATAAATATTGAAATTATCATACTTATCTGCATTGATAATGCTATAATTATGAATTTGCCAATGTATAAACTGCTCCTTTCAAAATTATTGCCAAACAAGTTTATGAAACCACCAGCATTCTCCTCCTGATTTGCAGCCAAACCAAATAATAAGCCAGCCGTAATCGGAACAACCACTGCCGTCCAGATTTCAAAAAAGGCTTGATGTATATAAAAATCAGATAAAGATCTTACTGATGAGTACCATAGAAGTGCAGATGAAAACAATACTGGAAGCAAAAATGTAATATATCTTAAAGGCGTACGCTTCGTCTTTATTATTTCAGAATACAATATCTTCATCAATTTAAATCTCTCCTTTGAAACCAAATCATAGTAAGAATTGAGAATATCAAAAACGCTAAAACTGATACAATAACGCCTATCGGGATTACCGATGGATCTTTTAAAGAGTCATTAATCTGTAATAATGTACCGTTAGGATGAACACCTATTATTGGGCACATAAGCCTTGTTGGCCAGCTCCATGGTATATAGATCCAATATGATTTTGCAGCTCCAATCACACCGATAATAAGTCCTACAAACCCTAATGCAATGCTATAAAATGTTCCTTTCAAAGTTGCCAGCCATAATTCCAAAGGTATCAAGGCAAGCGATGTAACCCATGTAAAAAATCCTCCTGCAAATATTTTACCCCAAGGAATATCTCCACCTGCCGTTATTGATCCTGTTATAATAATAGCAATAATCAAAACCAATGTTGACAAAAATGTATAGAAGGCCATTATCAATATTTTACCTATCCATATTTTGTGTAGAGGAACATTTCGGCTTTTTATACTTCGATATCCGCCAGATTTTTTCTCATGCAAAGCTACCAGTGATGCATAAAGTGCCAAGCCAATCGGTATAAAAATTACCGGCCACCAATTGTACACCAAATCAATAAGAAGCTGCCATGGCATGAGATAATTTGCAGGCATAAATATCTTCTGCGGCAGTGCATACAGCACAAAAAACAGCGGCGCAAATATAATAAGTTTTCTCATAAAAGTCCTTCTGTACTTTAAATTTTCTGATTTCAAAATATTAATCATTTTTTTCACCTCTCACTACATTAAAAAATAACTGTTCAATGTCTTGCTTTTCATCTATTGTTCCTTGGTATTTAAGTTTGCCATTACTTATAATACCTATTGTATCAACAAGCTTTGAAACTTCTGTTAAAATATGGCTTGATAATATTACTGTAATCCCCATTTTCTGAAAAGACTTTATTAATTCTCGAAGATTCTGTATACCTATAGGATCTAAACCATTTGATGGCTCATCAAGTATTAACAAATCAGGATTTCCTAATAAAGCAATGGCAATACCTAATCTCTGTCTCATGCCTGTAGAAAATTGCGATACTAGTTTTTTACCTGTATCATTTAAATCTACAATTTCTAGAACTTCTTTAATCCTCTCATCAGCAATTCCAATTAATCTTGCGTGAACCAAAAGATTCTCATGTGCCGTCAAATTCCCATATAGTGCAGGTGACTCAATAAGTGCACCAATTCTATCAAGATGTTCTCTTCGCCACCTCTCTCCAAATACAAATATTTCACCTGATGTTGGATGCAGTAGACCAGTTACCATCTTTAATGTAGTAGATTTACCGGCCCCATTAGGTCCAAGAAGCCCATATATAGATCCTCTAGGAACTTTTAATGAAATGTCATCTACAACTAAGTGTTTCCCATAAGACTTTTTTAAATTTCTCGTTTCAAGTATATATTCCATAATATACCACCTTTCTTCCATCTTTTTGTTTGATGTTTGTATTATAAAATCAAATTATAAAGAATTTATAAAGAAATATTTCCCATTTTCCTATTTAATTAATTAGCAAATAATGTTATAATATTATTAAAAGAAAATTATTGTTTATTGATAATGGAGATGATTATATGAATCTATTGGAATATGCTATAAATATGGAACTTGATGGTGTACAGTACTATAATAAACAAGCCGAATTGAATAAAGACAATGAACTTTACAATGTATTTAAAGAGATGGCAAAAGATGAAATGGCAGCCGAATTTGGTGTAAGAAAAGAAGAATATTAAAATATTAATACATAAGGACAGGCCTTTACCTGTCCTTTTTATTGCTTTTAATTAGATGTTTCAAAATTTGCAGCTACATTTTGCGAATGCATTTCTCTATATATCTTAATCCATTTTGTGACACAGTCAACGCTAATTGAAACAGCCAGTATCAAAATGATTATTGAGAAAATTATAAGCACTGTGTTACCTGATGGCAGATAATTAGTAACAATATTCAAGTATGCAGCAGTAACTGTGGTAACAATCATAAACGCGAAAGGCACTGCCGTTATAGCTATATACTTTGCTTTTCCTCGTTTTAAAAGCATGGTAGTTCCAATTGCTAGCGTTATTGATGCCAAAAGCTGGTTTGATGTACCGAATAATGGCCATATAGTTGATATACTGCCATTGTACACTAAATATGCCCACGCTGCCGTAAACACAATACTTGCAAGAATTATACCTGGCCACCAATCTTTATCTTTTAATGGCTTGTAGATATATCCGCCAGCTTCCTGCAATACATACCTTCCAATCCTTGTACCTGCATCAACAGTTGTTAATATAAACAGCGCTTCAAACAGTATAGAAAAATGATACAAATAAGACATCAATGATTTAAATCCTGGAATAGATGAAAATATATACGACATTCCGACACCTAAAGTAACTGCTCCACCTGTCCTGCCAGCTAAATTTTCTCCTACTGCTTTTGAAAGTACAGGAAGATCCACCACTTTCATGCCAAGGTGTGCAAAAATTTGAGGTGGAACATTAATCGCAAAGTAATCACCAGGATGCAAACTTGTAGCAGCAATCAATGCCATTATAGATACAAAACCTTCTACTAACATTGCACCGTAACCAATAGGTAAAATATCCTTTTCATTTTTGATCATTTTTGGTGTCGTACCAGTCGAAATCAATGAATGGAATCCAGACAGTGCTCCACAAGCTATAGTTATAAATACAAACGGCCAAACTTTACCTGGAATAATAGGACCACCGCCATGTATAAACTTTGTCATAGCCGGCATTTTTATTATAGGATTTACAAATATTACACCGATTGCCAATAAAGATATAACGCCTATTTTCATATAAGTGCTTAAATAATCCCTCGGTGTTAAAAGCAGCCAAACCGGAAGGACAGCAGCAATTAGCCCATAAAGAGCCAATAACACTGTCATTTGATGTTGATTAAAAGTTAAATAAGGTGCTAAGACAGAATGTTGAACCATTGGTCCTACAATGACTGAAACTATCATTAAGACAACACCTATAATAGTTGTTTCTGCAACTTTATTTGGCCTTATCCATTTCATATAGACAGCCATAAAAAGAGCAATTGGTATTGTAGCTCCTACAGTAAATGTCCCCCATGGACTATTAAAGAGTGAGTTTACGACAACGATTGCAAGACCTGCAACAGTAATGAGCAAAATAAATATTACAGCAATAGTCGCTGCAAAACCGGAAAATTTGCCCACTTCTTTTCTAGCAATTTCTGCCAGTGACATCCCTTCGTGTCTTACAGATGCAAACAAAATTACTATGTCGTGTACTGCACCTGCCAATGTCGCACCTATCAAAATCCACAATGCACCAGGCAAATAGCCAAACTGTGCAGCAAGCACTGGACCAACTAAAGGACCCGCTCCTGCAATCGCCGCAAAATGATGCCCAAATAGTACCCACTTATTCGTCGGTACATAGTCATAGCCGTTTTCCAATGCATATGCTGGCGTCTTTCTCGTCTCATCCAATGACAAAACCTTTGACGCAATAAAAACACCATAAAGACGATAAGCTATGGCAAATATACATGCTGCAGCAATTACTAAAATAATTGCGCTCATTTTGTAAAACCCCCTTATATTTTTTAACTTCTATAAGGAGTATATAGCATAACCGTGATAAATTCATTAAATATCCCATAAGAGTTAGAAATACGGGACTAAAAAGAAATATACTGTATTAAAAAGAAATGTTTACATCCTAATTTTTCTCAAGTCCAAATATCTTTTTTAGCTCTCTAATCTTGTTTTTGCTGACTGATATCTTTGTCTTTTTATCGTCGTCCATTACAAGCCAGTATGTGCCTTTAAACCAAGGCAGTATCTCTAAAATATTGTTTAAGTTTACAATAAAGCTCTTTTGAACTCTTAAAAATGAGGCATCATTTAGTCTATTCTCCAGGTTTTTCATCGTATCATTGTAGTCAAAAATATCATTTTTAGTTTTTACAAGAACTTTTCCGTCCATCGCTTCCGCATATACAATCTCATTAAAATCTATAAGCTTAATCCTGCCAAACTTCTCCACTGGCAACTTGTGAAATTGTTTCTCAAAAAATTTTGCCTCATTATTTAGATAGACTTGCAACGTATCTGGCTTATCATACATATTTACAATTTTATTTATAGCTTTATTCAATCTACATGGATTTATAGGTTTAAGCAGATAATCTATAGCACCTATCTCAAAAGCATCTATTGCATAACTATCATATGCAGTAACAAATATAACTAAAGGCACTTTATCCAATGCAGTTATATTATTTGCAACGTTGATGCCATTTAATTTTGGAATATCAATATCTAGAAAAACTACATCTGGCTTTAAATTAAGGATTTTTTCAAAGGCCTCCGTGCCATTTGTGGCTGTTCCTATAACCTCAATAGTATTTTTATAATCCTCTAAAAGGTACTTTAAACCCTCTATAGCTGGGATCTCATCATCTACTATTAAAGACCTCAACATCACTAGAAATTTCCTCCTTATTTTCTTCATAGTATTTAGGGAAATCAAATACCACTTTTGTACCGTGTCCTTTTTTGCTTTCTATCTTGAAGAAAGCACCTCTGTGTATACTTTGAATCCTTTCATACACATTATGAAGTCCAATACCCATATTAGTGCCATAATCTTCTTTTACTATCTTCTTAAGCATTTCATTCTCGATTCCTTCGCCGTCATCTTCCACAGAGAATCTAATAAAGTCATTGTTATCTTTGATCTTTATTACAACCGTACCGCCATTATCCTTTGGCAAGATGCCGTGTTTTACAGCATTTTCCACAATAGGTTGAATCAATAAAGCCGGTATATACATATTTAGCAAATCGTCATCAATATCCTTAACCACATTGATTTTATCTCCAAAGCGTGCTTTCTCAATGAACAAATAGGCATCTATATTATCAAGTTCCTTACAAATCATTATCCACTTTCCTGCGTACCTAAGGTTATTTCTTAGATATTCGCTTAAAGTAATAAGCAGTTTGCTGGCACCATCAGGATTGTATTGTATAAAGGAAATCACCGTATTTAATGCATTAAACAAAAAGTGAGGATTTATCTGTGCTTGCAGCGCATTAAACTTCATTTCATTAGCAATCCTTTTTTGATTTTCCGCATCTGCAATCTCAAGCTGATTTGATATTAAATTGCTTAATCCTTTTGCTACTTCTATATCTGTGCTGTTTACAAATTTATTTTTGCGAAATAACTTAAGTGTGCCGACTAGCTCATCATAGCAGTATAGCGGTGCAGTAACTGATGATAATAGACCTAAACCTCTTTTATTGTTGTCCACATAAACCTTTTTAAATCTAAATGCATTGATCTCTGCCTTTTTTAAAAACTGACATTTGTCCTGTACATCATCTAAACCTATATATGCTAATACAGTCTTCAAGTCAGTAATTGCGACTGCATCGACATTTATTGATTCATAGATAATCTCAGATACGACCTTCGCTGTATCCTTATTTAAACCGCTTCTTATATATGGAATTGTTTTGGAAGTAATATCAAGCATAATCTTCGCTTGTCTGGACTCGATTATATCAATTTCATCAAATACAGATTTAATAATCAACATAAATACAGCAATTCCTGACGAATTGACAAGTATCATCGGAAGTCCGATTACCTTCACAAGCGATAGAGCGCTAGAAAAAGGCCTCGAAATTGTAAGAATTAAAATCATCTGCAGCGTTTCACCAATTATTCCTGCCAAAAACGCGATTTTCCAATCTACCGTGTTTTTATAATATTTTTTGATAATGCCGCCAATCAATCCCTCTATTGTGGTAGAGATCCCGCATGACAGTGCAGTAAAACCGCCTATTAAAAACCTGTGAAGTCCTGCTATAAACCCCACTAAAAATCCAATAAAAGGTCCACCTAATAAACCCGCTATCATTGGCCCTACAACTCTTGAATTCGCTATAGCACCATTAATCGGTATACCTACATAAGTGCCGATAATGCCGATTAAGCTAAATATGATGATAAGTATTGACAGGTCCTTATAGCTTACATTATTGCTTATTACCTTTTTGAAGAAATTCGCTCTCGACAAGACAAAAGCCAAAAGTCCTATCATGCTGAACCTTTCGGCTAATATCGTAAGCAGGTTTAACATAACTTTTCATCTCCAAATAAATCAATTGCAGCATTTTTTACATCAATATATTTTTAAAATCTATCTTTAAATCTTCAAATATGCCAACTTTTACAGTATCATCAAAGCTGTACTGAACTACATCATCATATTCTTCATCTTTGGTCATCCTAAAAACTATAATGCTTTTTTTATATGGATTCACGATCCAATACTCTTTTACACCTGAATTTTGATATAAGTTTACTTTTGTAACATAATCTCTTGACAAAGAAGACGGTGAGGCTATCTCTATTATCATATCTGGAGCACCATCACACCCTTTGTCATTAAGTTTTTTCTCATCACATATAATAGATATATCAGGTTGTACTCTGCTTATTTTATTGTTTTTATCTTTTAATCGCACATCAAATGGTGCAGAATAAACTTTGCATCTTCCGCTCTTTAAAGCAATATAATTATATATTAAAACTGACAATTGCATTGAAACTTCTTGATGTACCCTTGACGGCGGAGCCATCACATATATCTGTCCATCAATCAATTCAATTCTTTCATCTTCTGGCCAGTTTTCATAATCCACTTCCGTATAATTATTTTTTATTATCTTACTCATATCTACATCACCCTGTTTAATTATAGCATAATCATAAATAGACATAACACAAATTTATATTGCTATTACTACCATGTATTTGCTTGCCACATGCTATATTTTACTCTACTTAAGTCTTCGCCATCTTCAGGCTTTCTAAATACAAATAAATGCTCATGCATTATTAAATAAAAATTATATTTTTCCACCTGACTTTCCCAATATGGTGTTGATTTGCAATTATGTTGTACTTTTATAATATCTTCCTTCAATATAAAGCCATTTTTAAGAAAAAGTTGCATTACATAAAAAGCCAATGGAACATAATGTCCGCTTTTTCTAGTATCACCTATTAATATTGCACAATACCTATTATTCTTTAAAACCCTGAAAAGCTCTGAAACACCTTTTTCCAACTCATTTAAAAACTTCTTTACTCCTGAAATATTTGATAAATCGCCCTCTATATTACCATTTGAATATTTTATAATATTTAGATATGGAGGATGCGTTAAAATTAAATCAATACTGTTGTCATCGATTTCTTTAAGGTTTCTAATATCTCCTACTTTTACAACAGGTTCAAACTTATATTTATTACCTTTAATATCACCAAAATTAAGATTTTGTTTTGTTATTTTCACCGCATCAGGATTAATATCAAAGCCAATACTCTTTCTATTTAGTAGTTTTGCCTCTACCAAAGTAGTACCACTTCCAACCATGGGATCTAATACAATATCATTTTCTTTTGAATAACGCAATATAATATTTCTTGGAACTTGCGGTGCAAAATTCCCTCTGTACTTCCCATTATGTGTTGCCCAATCTCCTCTTTCTGGAAATGACCAAACAGTTGTTATTTCTTTTTTGAAATTTATATTCTCCATAAAATTTCCTCCAATAGCCCTTTCCGTACAAAATATAGATTTAATAGATAATTAACTCTTTCAAAACCTTTATGCAATTGATTTTTTTGACCTTTCCAGCCAATCCCATCGGTAATCCAGATGAATTCAAAGCCATTTTCTTTTAATTCATTTTGCCTTTCTATATATGAATCAACTATCTCTTGTGGTTTTGAACCTGTCCCTGAATAAAAATTGACTTCTATATTTATAACTTTATTGCCATTTTTTATTATGATAAAATCAGCTTTTCTGTTCTTAATTGAAGAATTTACACGTATGTTATAATTATCATCTAGATACTGAAACTTTTTTTGAAACAATATATCAAAAGAATTTTTTCCCTTAGATGCTATTTTTTCAATCATCGGCTTTAACATCAATTCCATGGCATCTCCACTTCTATTCTTACGTGCATTGGTATCCATGCCAACTTCGACACCTAACACGTAATCTTGTACACTTTTTGAAGATAATTCAAGAAAAAATCTCTTTAAACCAGTTTTTTCAAAAAATTCAACCATATCATCAATATCTGTGTTTGTCAAAGTCTTTTTATTAAAATCATAATGAACTATGCTAAAATTCTCATCATTAAAATCATCAATAACTGTCAACTTTTGTTCTCGTATTGCTAGTAAAATTGGGATAGTAGGAAGAACTTGAGGATAACTTGACAAAATTTTTCTTAAATCGTCATCAAATTGTTTATTCCCAATCAATGTGTTTAAAATATTAAACTCAATCTTATACTTATTAACGTGTTTTTTTACTTTGTCCCAATTCACAAAAAATTTGTAGCTCCTATTTGTATCAACTAATGTATTGTGAAATTCTTCTATGACATCTTCTAAATTTTTCATTCCTAAAAAATCAAAATAGATTGAGTCCACACTAAGCCCCCCTCATTTAATTAGCTCATCTATAATTTCTAATTATAAGCTCGTTAATTGCACCACGCCCGTCAGCCTTGCTATTTATATATCTTTTTGCACTGACTCTCTCGATAATAAATTCTTCATACAATTTATCAAAAAAATCATCATCTTTATCAATGTTTTTAGGATCTGAATTGCTTAATATTAAATAAGCTCCTTTTTTGTCCATCTCTTTAAAATACTCAGACAATCTAACTTGATCGCGATCATCAAATCCCGATTCATTGTATGATGTGAAATTTGAAGTCGAACTTAGTGGGCGATATGGTGGATCAAGGTATACAAGACTGCCTTTTTTTATAAACTTTTTTGATTCTTCAAAATCTGCACATATAATTTCTGTATTTATTAATGCTTTACTAACCTCATATAAATTTTCTTTATCACAAATTTTAGGCTTATTATATTTGCCAAAAGGCACATTAAAATTCCCATTTCTATTTAGTCTAAATAAACCATTAAAGCAAGTTTTATTTAAAAAAATCAAGTAAGAAGCCCTTTTTATCCAATCAGAATTATACATAAAATAATTAAATGTATCTTTTTGAGTGTTATACTCTTCTCTAACATTGTAATAAAATTCTTTTCTTTCTTCATCTGATAATTGTAAGTATTTGCGCTCAATATTTTCCAATTCAAATATTAAATCTTCTACATTATTTTGTACAGCTTTATATCCTACAATTAACTCTTTATTCGAATCTACCAAAAAAGATTCTTTTACGTTATAATTATTTTTCAAAAAAAAGAAAAAGGCTCCTCCACCTACAAAAGGTTCAATATAACTTTCTATCTCATGTTTCTGTATTATTTGTAATGGTAATCTACTATTTAATTCATTTAAAAGTTGAGTTTTGCCTCCAGCCCATTTTAAAAAAGGTTTTGCACTAATTTTCAAATATTTTTTATCTTCAAAACCATTTATCAAAAGTTGTTCATTCATTGTAAAATCCCATCCAATCGTTACTTTCCCATGCTTTTTATATTATATCATAAATCATTTAGTCTGAACAAACATTTGGTTTTTATCATCCAACCAAAAAATCTCCTACGTAAAAGACGGAAATACATGGTCATCGCTGGCTCTACCAGTCAAAAGATATCTCTCAAGCTCGTCTATGTTGTATTTTCTCTGAGGATATGAGTTGAAATAGTTCCTTGGTACTTCGTAATTGTGTTTCGGCTGTTGTGCGCTTTCTATTTGTGAAAATAGTTCTTTTTCTTTAACATAATTTTCTGCAACTTTATTTAGAAACTTTGCAGGGTACTTTATTTCTTTCCCTTTCATCCTTGATAAGCAGACCTTCATATCGTCGTCATTCAATTTGTACTTGCTTTTTATAGCATCAATTAGGGCGCTCGATATTGTGCTTTCGTTTTTTGATTTAGTAAAATTTGATACTTCACTTTTTGATTGACCTATTTTATTGTATTTTTCCACCCCTTCTTTGAGTTTCACATACGATGGTACACTTTCTAACGTATTATTAAAGTCTCTATGATAGATAGAATGATTATCTAAATCAGATCTATCTCTAGAATCATTGATAGATTGATCTATCACATTATTATTATCTTTCAATCTATCTGATTGATATGATTCATATATATTATTATACATAGTATATATGTCGTCATTTTTTGAAACTGGTGAATTTTCAATGGTTTCAGATTTTGACGAACCATTATTTAATAACGTGGTTTCATTTTTTGTAGTTGCATCAAGGTTAAGTAATTCAAACCATTTTTCATAGCTTATAAGTTCACCAGTTTCCTTATCAAAAGCATACGTTATGTTTCTGACATCTTTATTATTTGAAAGCATGTAATACTTTTTTATTCTGCCCATGTCTACATTGTCAATAAAGCATATCAGAAGCTTTTTGTCGATCAACTTCTTTATTGATTCAGAAATCGCGCCGGCTGACAGTCCTGTTCCAGTGTCCAATCTTTTCTTGGCATCATCTAGTTTGCCATTTTTAAATTCGTCCGTTGTAATGTGCACCGGATTTTTATTAGCATGCTTTAATAGAAACAATAGAAGTTTTACTTCACTCCCTGAAAGACTGTCTAAATTATCGTATATGAAATTAATTCCTATCATCTTTATCCTCTCCCTATATTTTATTTTTGGTTTCACTTATAATATAGGGAAAGCTTAAAAATCTTATATACGCTTTTAAAAATTTTTTTCGCTTACGATTTTTTTGATATAGACTGATTCATATTCGTCTTCCAATATATCCATGATTATCTCGTCATACCTTTCACCTGCTATTCTTTTTGCTTCTCTTATCCTCCCTGCTTCTTTGAAGCCAACTTTTTTGTAGCAAGATATAGCCGGTTTGTTGTAAGAATAAACTCTTAAATAAATATTGTGCATATTAAGAATGCTGAATCCAAAATCAAGTGCTAAATTAAGTGCCTCTTGACCATAACCTTTGCCCCAATATTCTTTATTGCCTATAAATAATCCTACTTCAGCAACTCTATTTATGTAATCTAGTTTAGGAAAACCAAGATTGCCTATAAGCTGGTCTGTCTTGATGTCTACTATGGCAAAATTGTATTCTCTCGATAATGTTTCTAAAATTTCTTTTTCTTTCTCTTTTGTAACAATCTGTGATGCAAAAAGCATTCCAGCCGCAACTTCCATGTCATTTACCCATTCTGAGTATTTTTCGTAATCATCCACATTCATAGGCGATAAGTAACACTTTTCTCCTATTAATTTCTTGTAATACATGTAATCTCCCCCAGTTAAATGTAATATTAATACAATTTTATTTTTTCAAATTTCATATGTCAAGAAATTTTCGTCATTTGTGTATCTTCCGTTTCCTCGAATAATTTGTAATTAACATTTAAAACTAATAATGTCACTATTGAAATGTGAGGATGTTGTATATGAAAAGTGTCACGCAAAAAGAAATTTTTTATGCTATGTTTTTATTTGAAATAGGAAATACTATTTTATTTGCTCATGGAATATCGGCAAAACAGGATTCATGGATGGCAGTCTTATTAGCTATGGTGTCAGCACTGCCACTTTTATACTTGTACATTTTTTTGTATAAAAAATATAAGGCTAATTTGACAGAGATATTGAAGTTAAGCTTTGGAAATATTGTAGGAAGAGCCTTGTCTGCAATTTACATGTTCTATTTTTTTTACATGGCAGCACGTGTCACAAGAGATTATTTAGAACTTAGCACAGGCAGCATCTTTCCTTTGTCGCCTATTAAGGTTATAGCAATATTTTTGATGATTGTGGTAACATATTTTATACTTTTTGACATAAGTGTAACTTTAAAAGTGGCTAGCATTTTATTGCCTTTTTTTATATTTTTAATATTTATTGTATTTATCTTTGCTTTTACAATACCTTGTTATAGTTTGAATAAGATCTTTCCGATATTTACAGGTGGAATAGTACCGATTATAAAAGCAGCATACCCACAAGTACTGACTTTTCCATTTGGAGAAATCATTGTTTTTATGATGATATTTCCAGAAGTTCCAAACAAAAAGGATCTATTCAAATATTCTTTTGTTGTATTTATACTGACAGGGTTGTTTCTTGCATTCAATAATATAAACATTATATCTGCTATTGGCGTCTATGAAGCTTCTAGGATCAATTTCCCATTTTATTCGATGACGCGGCTTATTTCACTAGGCTTTTTTAGAAATCTCGATTCTTTGTATATTGCTCTTATGATAATAGGCAATTTAATCAAAATCATTATTTTCGCTTACGCTGGTTTGAAAGCATCTCAGTCAGTTTTTGATATAAAGGAATATAAATTTTTGCTTATTCCAACTGCTGCAATCATTTATGCTCTGTCAATTATCACAGCAGAATCATATTTTATACAAATACCAGTTGAGCTTCCACTGGTGTCCCTTTATATCCATGTGCCGCTGCAAATTATAGTACCTTTACTTTTGTTAATAGCTTATTTTGTTAAAAAACGCAACTTAAAATCGTAAATTAATTTATTCATTTTAGCAAGACACTATCTTAAAATTAACTAGAATATATTACATATTTCTCTTGATTTTGCTATTTTTGTGTTATATTATAGCCTTAAAGGAGTGATATAAATGATTAAAAGAACTCTAGGAAAAACTGGCGAGGAGCTTTCGATTATTGGTTTTGGCGGAATACTAGTTATGAATATGGAGCAAAGTAAAGCTAACAATTTGGTATCTGATGCAATTGATCGAGGAATTAATTATTTTGATGTGTCCCCTAGTTATGGTGATGCAGAAATCAAACTTGGAAATGCTTTAGTAGGTAAAAGAGATAAAATATTTTTGGCATGTAAAACTGATGGTAGGACAGAAGAAAGTGCTTTAAAGGAAATGACAGAGTCTTTTAAAAGACTGAAAACTGACTATTTTGATTTATATCAATTGCATGAAATGAAGACAGAAGATGATTACAATAAAGCTATAAGCCCAGGCGGTGTGCTAGAGCTTTTAGACAAAGCTAAAAAAGAGGGAAAAATAAGATATACTGGGTTTTCAGCACATTCTGTTGATATTGCCTTGAAACTTTTAGATTCGTTTGATTTTGATGCAATATTGTTTCCTGTGAATTTCGTAAATTATTTTAATGGCAATTTTGGACCCCAAGTTATTGAAAAGGCAAAATCAAAAAATATAGGCAGGCTTGCCATAAAGGCAATGGCATTTACGACAAAATCTCAATACGATACATCACATCCGAAAACTTGGTATATGCCAATTGAGGATAAAGAGGTAGCAAAACTGGCATTGAGATTTACATTGTCACAGCCAATAACTGCTGCTATACCTCCTGGTGATGAATCATATTTCCCAATAGCCTTAGAAGTTGCAGAAAACTATAAAGAGATAACAGAAGATGAAATCAATCATCTAAGGGAATTCGCTAAGGGTATAGAGCCTATATTTCATGCATAAAGATGGAAAAGCCAACCACTTCTAATGTGAAGAGGTGGTTGGAGGTATATTTTACAAATTAGATTAATCTTTCTTAATAAGATTTAACGTCTCTTTTGCAAGATCTGAAACCTTAACCAAATTATACTTGTAAACCCCTGTCATAGCAGTATCACATATAGGTTGTATAAATTTAGCAGGCAATTTTTTTGCACCAATCATAAGTCCAACAATTGAACCTACTGTAGCAGCATTGCAGTCTGTATCTAATCCACTCATTACAGCTAAGCATATTGATTTTCCAAAATCTTTATTGCCATAAATTAACGATAAAGCAACTATACAAGCATTATTTATTGTATGGACAACATTATAATGCCCATATTTTTCATATATTTTATTAAGACATTTTTCCCAATCAGGCTCAATTTTGCTCCAATTTATCACATCCTGTATTGCTACTTTAAGTCGACTCTCTTTTGGAATTACAGAAAGTCCCGTATTAATAACATCTATAGGATTGTCAAATAGATATGCGGAAGCTAACATTGCAGATATAAACATTTCACCATAAATTCCATTTTTTGTATGAGATATAGAAGCATCGCAATATGCATATTCTGCCGCTCTCCATGGATCTCCTGGATTTATATACCCCCAAAGATCACCCCTAATCATCGCACCAATCCATTCTCTATATGGATTCCTATATATTGCAGATTTGGGTGGCATAATAAGTTGACATAAATTTGAATATGCAACTCGTTCAGCGGTACAAGTATGTAAAATAGGAAGATTATTTAACCATGCCTCAGCAACATCTTCAGAAGTAAAATTTTTCCCATATTTTTTTGCAATTTCAAGGCATAACACTGTATAATTAATATCATCATCTTCTGGACTATGTCCTTCATTATAACTATACTTTTTTAAATTGTTATCAAGCCCAAATTTTTTATAAATTTTATCACCTAAATTAAAATCTATGTATTCATTTAACGGCCACTTTCCAATCTCTATCAAAAAAGCCTTAATGCTATTTTTGCCCATAGTCATACTATATGACTCTAATGGCTGTCCTAACCAATTCCCTGCTATTCTTCCTAACCATGCACCATAGATTTTATCATATATAATCTCATCATCAATACAAATGTCCATTTTGGGAAATTCTGAAATATTGTTTTTTATCTCTTCTAATGTATTTGGTTCATCAAATGGGAAATCATCTTTTACTGGTAAATTATTTAATTCATCAAGGAGCGCACCTGAATATTTTTCTCTATTTTCATATGATTCATTCTCAATAGATTTTACTTTTTCTTCATAATCTTTTATATCCTTTCCTTCTTCCTTAGCTTGAATTAATTCCAATTGCACTCTCTCCCAGTTTGTCAAATACCATGTCTGCATACTACACACCTCTATATTCTTTTATAAATTTGTTAACTTCATCTCTATCAGGAATTGACACTTGCGCGCCTTCCCTTGTTACTGCTATTGCAGATGCATATGTTGCATAAATAATCGATTCATCAATGCTTTTATTCTCACTAAGCAATGTTGCTAATGCACCTATAAAAGTATCTCCTGCAGCGGTTGTATCAACTGCATGAACTTTAACTGAAGGATAATATTTTGTAATCTCATTATTCATTAAGAAAGAACCTTTTTCGCCAAGAGTTGTAATAACATTTTTTACACCTTTATTTAATAAGAATCTTGATGCTTCTATTAAAGATTCTTTATCAGTAATTGTTTTTCTTGTTAAAAAAGATAGTTCCGTTTCATTAGGTACAATTAAATAAATATAATGATATATATTTTCCGATTATACTTCCTACAACTATAACTTTACTCATACTTCCTCCGTCCTAATTCATCAATTATGTTAACATAAAAATCATATACAATCTTATCCAAATATTTATTTTCAATTTTTCTGCTTTCATCTAGCAATTCTTCCAAAACATCAATATTTTCTTTATCTTTTAATACGTTTATAGCTATTCTTCCTATTTTACCATCTATTTTTATCCTTTTATACCACGGTCTAATATCTTGCAAAAATCTCTTATTGTTAACAAATTTCTCTAAATTATCCGGCAATTCATAAATTGATTCGAATATCTTACCAAGTTTTTCCAAAATGATATTATCTTTTGTTAGTTGATATTGTTTTATCAACTTACTTACGCGAGTCTCAAGAGGCCACATTGGAGGATTTTCAGCATTCTCACATAAAAATTTGACATATTCCCAACCCTCTCCACCTATCTCTTTATAAGCTTTTTCTAAAGCTATATACGGGTTATATGCTTCGGGATTCCACATATAATATGAATAAGTAATAAGTGATATCTTAGACGCTTCGGCTTGGTTCATTGGATTTGATAATATATACCTACAATTATGTTTATATAATTCACGGCTTCTATTTATTACTGCACCTAAATATAAATTATCTTTGGAATAATCATTTACAGGATAATTATCCCATAATACAAGCTCATGCTTATATATGTTAGATATATTATCAGCATCAGAATTAGTAATTGTTGGCGCAGTTACACCTATTCCTGTCCAAAAAACTAATATATTTTTATCGAGTTTTTCCCTAAGACTTCTTCTGTAATCAGAATCTTCTTCCTGATGATACTCTGTTGGGCACATTATAAATTCAATATCATTGTATTTATCTTTTAGATAGGAAAAAACTTTATTGCACAAAAATGCATGTGCATTTCCTGGTATCAAAAATTCTTTAATGTCATCTTCATATTTTAATTTATAGTCTATATCATCTAATAACAAAGCAAATTTTCTTACGCCTTTATTTGCAATAATATCGTATTTTTCACATAAAAGCTTAAAATCATAGTCATCTGTATACTTTATAGAGTTTCCAGGACTAACAGAAAACACAAAATCAACGTTTTTTTCATTGCACTTATTTATTAGACCATCCAACTTATTAAGTAAATCTAGTGGATATGGCTCTCTCCATTTTTCTCTGTGATATGGATCATCTTTTGGCGCATAAAAATATGTATTCATTTTATGTCTTCTCAAAAATGATATCATATCAAGCCTATCCTCAAAGCTCCATGGTTCGCCATAAAATCCTTCTATTATTCCTCTCATTTTGAATGAAGGCCAATCGATTATTTCCACCTTAGGTATGATAACATAGTCGCCTTTTTTCTTGAACAGATTAAAGACAGTATCAATTGCATACTGGTAACCCATATCATCACTAAATTCAACTAATATATCATCATTTATTTTTATTCTATATCCTTCACTTGGTATTTTCTCATTTTTATATGTTTTTAGTTTTAAATCTCCATCTGTTCCAGATATTTTTATAAATTCAGGTAAATCAAAATTATCAATTTTTTCTTCAACTGTGATATTTACCAATTTTTTATATATCTTTTCATCACCAGTGAAAAATATTTCTTTAGGTTCTGGTACAATATCAATCATTTTTATCCTCCAATCTTTATCCCTACTTCAAACATCCTATTCCAAGGCATATAAACATCAAAATTGTAATGGAAATCATTTAAATTTTTTTCACTAAACTCAAAAAGTTTCTTTTTAACAATATCGGCTATTAATTTCCCTTTATCCTTTAGAGTAAAATAATTAAGGCCATAAGTGCCTAATAAGTCTGTTACAGAAGATCTTACAAAATGTTGATATCCCCAATCTTCAAGATATCTAAGATATAAAAATTTTTCTGAAGCAATCAATTGGTCTTGTGAAAATATATTTTTGCTAATATAATAAGATGAAATCATACTGTGTGAAGTAACTGTACCTAAGGTATTCGAAGATGTATTCCATCCGCCGTAAGAAAGAAGTTTTTTTAGTAAATTGTACTTCTTAATTAATTGCATTAATTGATTATCCGAGCCATTTGGCATTGCAACATCCGCCACAGAGCATAGTTTACCTTTACTGATATAATAATTGATGGCTTCTACAAATTCATTTAAATTTCTTTCTGGATCAATAATATCAATTTTGCTTAATATGGAATCCCAGCTTTCAGATAGTTTTAACGTGAATTCTGATGGTGGATTAACCATCAAAATAAAATCAGCATCAGAGCTACTATCTATTATTACCCCTCCAGCCGAAATAATATGATATTTAACTGTCTCATTAAGACTTCTATCTTCATATCTAGGTATTAATGTAGAACCTATTTCAGATGAATATCTTATAAAAACTGTTGGTTTTCTATCCTTCAGTTCATTAAAAACTCTCGCCATCAATGTACACCCTACTTCATCTGCACCTGGATATGAATATATCCTATCTGTCAAATCTAGGTCACTTATATATTTCATAACCTTTCTGCGCTCTCTTGCAGAAAACCCATACTTCGAACAATCATCCATTGGAATAATCAAAAAATCAATTATCCCCTCTTTTACGAGATCAACAACTTTCAAATTTATTAGATGATTTACACGTCTTCTGTTTAAAAAATCATTTAATACATCCATAGGAATTTGATTTTTAATTTTATTATATTCACTTATATCTTCATCCGCTGCAACATTAAGTTCTAATTTGTCAGATAAAACCCCATATTGAAATATTTTCTCACCATAATCCTCATAATAATCTGGTTCTTCGTCAGAACTATTATATGATGGTGATCTCATAATAAGATTAAATCCATAAACTCTTAAGTTTCTATTCATAGTTTTTAACTCTTTGATTAATTCAAGTCTCTTAATGCATTCATCAAAAGTCATTTTATGAAGTCTGGATGGAACAATTCCTCCATATAATAACATATCAACTGACACTACAAGATGACTTACATCGTTGATGTTATTGATTATCCAATCTTTAAGTTTATCTACATCTGCTGCACTTTTTTTATTACCAAGTATATCTAATGGAGGTTCAATCATTTCTATATCGCTTATATCCATTATCATTTTAGGATAAATATAATTGCAAGGCCTTTCATCAAGCGGAATATACATTACTTTTTTATTCATTGATTATCCCCCAGTTCTTTAAATCCACTCCTATAAAATTTATATGGTCTAAACCCAAACTGTCCATAAAACTCTTTAAGAATTGTCCAATCTATAATAACATTTCTCGTTCCCCTCATTTTCAATAGATTAAGCGATTCAAGTAATAATTTATTTCCTAGTTTTTTACCTCTATAATCTATGTCAATGCCTATTGGTCCAAGCGATCCATTACCAGTTGCATCCACATTTATCTTACAAAATCCTATTACACTTTTGTCGCACCACATTAATATTATATTTCGGAAATCGCCATCATTTTCGATATAATTATTGATTTCATGCTTCCATCTGCCAGGAAAATTCTTGTCAAAAAATTCATTTAGAGCATTAATATCATTTAATCGAAATTCTTTTACTATATAACTGCTATCCATATTTATTTTAACATTAAGTTTACTAAAATCTAATTTCGAAACATCTGCCATTAAATCATAGTGTGGTTCATTTAACTGAAAGCCCAAATCTTTAAAAAATCGCTCTACTTCATGAGATGGTTCAGGAATGCCAGAAAAGAAATTTTTTATATCACCACCAAGTAAGATTTTTCTAACTCCCAAATTTATAAGCTTTTTTTCTGAGAGTTTATAAAGTGACATTCCATAACCATGATACCTAAATTTTTTGTCAACTAGCAATATATTCAACCATGCACAATTTTCATACTCTTCAATTTTTCTATTATTTAATTTTACTATTATGAGCCCAACAACTTTATTGTCGATTTTTAAAATAAATGAACCATCATTATAAAAATCAACATCATCAAAGACATTTTTTATAAATCTGTTTCTATCTATATGATATTTTTTATCAAAATTATATTCCCATAATTTTATTATCCCATCAACATCTTGTTTTGTTATATTTTCGAACATAATATATTACCTCTCAAATTTGAAATTTATATATCATAGCCATAATCACGCATAATTTTTCTAATTTCACGCCCTTCTATCTTGCTGACCTTAATGCCTTTTTGAATACTATATGCAGCAGCAATACCCGCGGCTTCACCAGTTGCTCTACACGTAGGCTGTATTCTTATTGATGATTGCGCTATGAAAGTTGAAGATATGCATCTTCCAGCAACCAATAATCCTTTTATGTTTAATGGCACAAGACATCTAAAAGGTATCTCAAAATATTCATTATTTTGTATAGGCAGAATCTTAAGTTCGGTTTTCATACCGTGCACATCGACTGGATACGCGGTTTTCGCGATTGCATCATCGAATTTTGATCTTTTATTATAATCATCAATGTTTAAAATATACTTTCCTTTTATTCTTCTTGATTCTCTAATCCCAATCATAGGGGCAACAGATAATATATAACTTTCTTCAAAGCCTGGTATATATTTTTTTAAAAACTTATAAAGTCTTTGTATCATTTCTCTGCCTTTTTGATATGAATAAGATATTTCTTTTGCATTAAGAGCATCCTTTATAGACGGTATCTCTGGACAATTAAATGACATTACACCTGGCATTCCTGGTATCGAAAATGCTTGGAAATAAACCCCATCTTCATAATTAATAACCTTGCCATCAAGACCTTTTTTAAAAACACTTTCAAGTGGAAAATTACTATTCCATACCATTGCAGTTTCAATAAGCGGGTAGTCCAAGCCCCAATTTTGGCCAAGATCTTTAAGAAATGACTGTAATTTTATAAGATCAATATTTCCAACCATAAATCTTAAAGAAATTGCCTGATTCTTGCCTGTTCTCTCATCGCCAATAAAGCATGGTACTCCCGCAGAAAATGCTACATCAGCATCACCAGTACAATCAATTATGACTTTCCCAAAAATTGCACTTATCCCTGATTTATTATGAACTAATACACCTTTTATCGTATAGTCTTCTACTATACTGTCTAAAAAGAAAGTATCATACAAAATTGAACCATTATACTCTAATAACATTTCCTCAAGAACAAATTTCATCATTTCCGGATTAAACCATCCATCGTTTCCACTTGAATCTTTTGCACCATACCCATAATTTATAAGCCTTCTACGAATTTCTTTATCTATAGATGAAGCCGGGTTACCATTTATCTTAATATGCATCATTGGTGTAACCTGAGCGGCAGTTGATGATCCACCAAGGAATCCATATTTTTCTATTATTAATGTCTTGGCTCCTTCTCTAGCAGATGCAATTGCAGCTATAGAGCCTGCTGTACCTCCTCCAACAATTATGACATCATATTTTTCATCTAAAATCGGTATTTTATTATTTTTATATATATAATAATCCATAATGACACATCCTTAATCAATTAGTAATCTCCACCAATTATAATCTTCAATGTAGCTTAGGTCAAATAACATACAGCCTTGTGATTTCTTAAAACACATATCAATTGCTTTTTTAAAATTCTCTGGATTGCCTTCATACTGTTTCACAAAAAGGCTTCCAATGATAGGTACCACATTCATCGTTACTTTATTTGCCATTGTGCCAGAGCCTTCCACGCTATACCAATATGCAGGTTTCCCATTTTTAATCGCCTCATCTATTGTTACATCAGAATAATAAAATCCAGACATCAGTTTATCCAGATATTCAGCATAACCAGTTTTTGAATACTCTTTTCCTACCCACGGATAATCTTCTGGTATATACTTTTCACTAGCCCAATTTGCTCCAACCTGATAATAAATTGGATACCACGATCCTGCATAATCTATAAATTCAATTTTTTTATTTGATTTGTTTATTGTTTCTCTAACTTTTATAATGAACTTTTTGATAATTGATGCCTTAAAAGTTATCCAATCCCCAAAAAGATCACCATAGATAACTTGTTTATCACCATTGTCATCTACTTTAAGTTCATAAATATCTTTAGGCCAATTGTACACTTTCTTCCCTATAAACTCCTCAAATTTATCTTTAGTATATTCGCTAAAATCTGCCGCAAGTCCTATGAATCTGACTCTGTCAAGCACAATACCATCAATATCATAATTATTAATCAATTCATTTATCACACTTTCCTCATACTGTTGTACATCTTCTCTTACGGGATTGACAAAAACATCAGAGAAGTCGTCAATAGAATCAAACGTTTTTAATTCATCTATATCCGTAATTGGTTTTATAGACGATTTACCTTCATTATTAATTCCATATAGATATGTTTGCCAATATGGGTGTTCATAGCATTTTGACAAATTGCTTTTATTTTCCTTATTTCCTTCCGAGAAAACATCAACAGCGGCATATATCCTTAAGTTTCTATCATGTGCTTGTTTTATATATAATTCAAGATAATCTTTATCCTTTTCAAATTCTGAATCATAACAACTATAATGTGGTGCTATTTCACTTTTGTATATACAAAAACTTGATGGATCTTTAACGCTTAGTACAATAGAACCAATTCCATATTTAACACATTTATCAAGTATTTTTTCGAAGTATTTATTATCGAGAATTATATTCTTGTTAGCATGAATTTCTATCCATAGATAATAATCTTTATCCAAACTTACTCCCCCCTAACCTTTTATAGCACCCGCAACAGCATTAATGAAATATTTTTGGAAAGCTAGAAATACTATTATAACTGGAATTATGGATAATACTGTACCTGCAGCTACATAGCCAAATTTATAATTAAACTGGCCAGATAAATATTTTAGAGCCGTTGCTAAAGGATATTTATTCGGATCTTGTAACACAACTATAGGCCACAAAAATGAATTCCATAGACCTATAAAGTCAAATATTACAATCGTAGAGATTGCTGGCATAACTTCCGGAAGCATAATTTTATACCATATCTTAAATTCTGATGCACCATCTATTTTAGCAGCATCAATTAATTCTCTTGGTACAGTTAGATAAGATTGCCTTAAAAGTATTATACTAAAAACAGATACCGCACCTGGAATAATAACACCAGTCAAAGTATCAAGTAAGCCCATTTTTGATATAGTCAGGTAGTTAACAATTAGCCCTGCAGCAGCCGGCAAAATCATGGTACTAACTAATGCAGAAAATATTAAATTTTTGCCATAAAACTCCATACAAGCCAAAGGATATGCTGCAAGTGAAGCTAGTACAACATCAAGTACTATTCCAGAAACTGTTATAATAATTGTGTTTAATATATATTTAGGTATTGATATAAAATTAATCACACCTATATAATTAGCAAGTGTAAATGGATGTGGAATTAAATTCATTGTATAAATATTTTGGCCTGTTTTAAATGATGAAGATACAAGCCAAATAAACGGTCCGGCCAAAAATATTGCTATTATTATCAATATTAAATAAGTTATTACTAATGAAAATATCTTTTTTATAGCTTTTATTCTTTTATAATCCACTGATTTTTTATTTAATGTTTCCATATTAATAATAGCTCATTCCTCCTTTTCTACCTCCATATATGAATACCAAAATACTCAATGCTGTCGTCAAAATAGCAACTAGCAATCCTATCGCCGATGCATAACCAAAGTTAAAATCCGTAAATGCTTTCTGGAATTGATAAACACTCGTTACCATAGTTGCGTCTCCCGGACCACCATTTGTTAAAACATATACAACATCAAATACTCTGACTGCAGATAAAATGCTCATAAATGTACATAGCCATATATATGGTTTTAATAGCGGAATAGTAATTTTGTATAACGCTTGAGTTCTTGTAGCTCCATCAACATAAGCTGATTCTTCTAATTCTTTAGGAATTGATTGAAGTCCCGCTAGATATATCATCATATAATATCCAAGACCTTGCCACATAGTAATAAACATTAATGATAATAGTGCAAACCTTGGATCATTTAAAAAAGATATTGGTTTATTGAAAATACCATGCTCAATCATAAATGTATTAAGTAACCCATGTGGATCAAAGATCCACCCCCATGTTATTGATACAGCAACCATAGAAGTAACAACAGGTATATAGTATAAAACTCTAAAAAATGATATTCCTTTAATTTTTCTATTTACAAATATAGCTAATAAAATTGACAATAGCTGAAGTGGTGGAACGACTCCAACAAATAATATCGAATTTTCTACTGAAACCCAAAACTCATGATCATGTATAGCTCTTGAGAAATTGGCCAACCCAACAAATTTTGATTGCCCAACGACAGAATAGTCATAAAATGCTAACGGTATGCTTGCCACTATTGGATAAAAAACGAAAATTACAAGAAAAATCATAGCTGGCAGAATAAATAAATAAGCTATCAATGATTTCTTTAACTTATTCTCCATTTCTAAAACCCCTTATGGAGCAAGGCTTTTTAAGCCTTGCTCAAAATTATTACTACTATTGCTGCCCTGATAACATTTGATTTACATTCTTTTCAGCATCATCAAGTGCTTGTTTAGGCGTCTTTTGTCCATGAAATGCTTCATCTGCTTCTTTGATTAATTCTGATGTTATGTCACCGCTATTAGGCACACCTAATGTTTTGTCAGTTGATTTGCTTAGAAAATCTGCCGCAATAGATATCGCTTTGCCTTCTAGAGTTGATGTATCAGATTTGAAATAAGAATCTTGTGATGCTTTTATTGTCGACGGAAAAACTTTTGCTTCCTTTGCAAATTCAAGCTGATTTTCATCATTAGTTACGAAGTTTGCAAAATCAATCGCCTCTTTATGATGTTGGCTTTTTTGCATTACTACTAAATCCATTATTGGATTGTCTATAACTCCACTTTTACCTACCAATGGTTGCGTAATATCTGTATTTTTGTAAATATCCGGTGCCTCATCTTTTATACGGGATAAAGATTGTGCTCCAGAGTTTATAAGCCCAAGTTTCCCAGTTGAATAAAGTTGTAGCATTTTTGTCCAGTTACCTTCTGCATCTAACGGGAAAATATCATTCTGATAATATTCTTTAAATTTCTCCAACAATGCTAATGTATCAGGTGTATTAAAAGCAGCTTTTGTCTTGTTTTCGTTAAGTATATTTATATCATACCCCCAGTATGCCTCATTGTGGAAATAGTCTGGAACATATAAATAAGCTCCAGTCTTATCTTTAAATTCTTTCGCCATTTGGAATACATCATCATACGTCTTTGGTGGATTCATTCCTGCTTTTTCAAACAGCGCTTTATTATAAATCATAACTGAAGGTGCACCATACCATGGAAAAGCATATATCCCATCCTTTATTTTTGTTGATTCCCATAATGTTTTTATATATATACTTTTTTGTTCATCTGTTGCTTCTTTATTTAAATCAACCAAAGCTCCTTTTGCTGCTAACTGCAATGCCATATCTGTATTTAAGTTGACAACGTCTGGTACATCATTGCCTGCAGTTGATGCCACTAACTTATTTTGAATTGCGTCATATGGTAAATCTGTCCATTTAATCTCTACATTAGGATGAAGTTTTTTATACTTAGCGAATAAATCATTAAAGTAATTATCAAACTTTGGTCTTAATGAAATTGTCCAAAATTGTAATGTTATTTTTTCAGCAGTATTACTAGAAGTTTTAGCATTATTTGAATTGGACTTTGATGTACTGTTTCCGCATGCAGTAAATGCTGTCACAATCATAACTAGCACCAGCAACATACTTAGTGTTTTCAACATCTTACTTCTAATCATTTAAATAACCCCCTCATTTAAAATTAATTTTGCAGCGCCATATACTGTCGAAAAGTTATTAAGTCCTGCAATAGAAATATTTAAATCACATTTTATTTGCGATTTTAAATATTCCCACCACAGATCTTTTGAATTTGTAACACCACCTCCGAGAATTATTATTTCAGGATCAATAAAATTTCTTATGTTAAAAATTAATAATGAGAGCGATTTTACAAATTCATCCACTACTAACTTTGATATTTTATCGTTTTTCATATACAAATCGAAAACATCTTTCGCACTATTCACCAAATTAGAACCTGCTATTTCATTGTATCTTTTATATATTGCAGTACCCGATATATACTGTTCAACACAACCATTTTGCCCGCAGTTGCATCTTTTGCCATCAGGATACAAAATAGTATGGCCAATTTCCGCTGCGCTGAAATGACTTCCTCTTATTAATTTACCATCTAGTATTATTGCACCTCCAACACCTGTCCCTAAAGTTATCATTAAAACGTCTTTAAAACTTTTAGCAGAGCCTAGCCAATTTTCACCAACAATTGCCGCATTAACATCATTTTCAACTATTGTCTTTGTCCTATATTTTTGAGAAATAATTTCTTTTAAATTTATGCCAGTCCAACCTGGTAAATTATCCGTAGCATAAATAACTTCACCTGTATTAAAATTAATTCTACCGGCCGAACCAATGCCAATTCCTTCTATATCAGTATCAAATAAATCATCTAATACACCGAATAATTTTTTCAATATGTGATCTCTGCCTAAATAAGCATCTGTTGAAGTCTCTTTAAATTTAATTAAATCTCCATTATAGCCAATAACCCCACCTAAAATTTTTGTACCACCAATATCTATACCAATAACTCTTTTCATTTCATAAACACCTTAAATCAATACAATTTGTCTAAAACTGCTTTAGCAGTTTTGTTTAGATTTTGAACTGCTTTATCTTTCATTTTCACTGCTATACACGTATATAAAATATCAAGTATATGAAGCTGAGCTATTTTAGAAGTTAAAGCACCACTTCTTAGTGGCGTTTCTTTTGCAGATGTTAGCAATACTATATCCGCTACTGCAGTAATAGGCGATCTTGCATAATTTGTAATGCAAATAACTTTTGCTCCAGCCTCTTTAGCTAACTTACATGTTTCTACAGTATCTTTTGTACTGCCTGAAAAAGATATTCCAATTGCTACATCACCTTCCTTAAGGTTAACCGCTGATATCGCCTGTATATGTGGATCTAAATTAGCATCAACGTTTAAGCCAAGCCTCATAAATTTATACTTTGCATCAAGTACAGTATAGCCAGATGCGCCAACACCATATATCTCTATCTTATTAGCCTTTATGATTTCTTCGACAGCCTTCTCAAGTTCACTGACTAACAACATTTTTGTCGTATTTGAAATAGCCATTGTATTCTCTGTAGTTATTTTTTGTAAAAGTACATCGATCGAGTCACTAAAAGTTATATTCTCATGTATACTTGTTTCTGGGCTTGTAGTCTCTTTTGCAATATTTAATTTGAAATCCTGAAAGCCAGTTAATCCAATATGTCTACAGAATCTAATTATTGTTGTTTCACCTACATTAATTTTTTCAGCGAGTTCTGTTATTGAAGAATAAAGCACTTCTTCTGAGTTCTCAAGAACATAGTCAGCTACTCTTTTTTCTGCATTTGTCAATGAATTGTATACACTTCTAATTTTTAATACGACGCTATTTTGTTCCTGCATATTTTACCGCCTTTCTTATTGATTCAGCAAAACGCTTTGTTATCTCTTGAGGTCTTGTTATTGCAGTACCTACTACTACTGCATACGCACCAAGTTCCAAAGCTTTAATGGCTTCTTCAGGCGTCCAAATTCTTCCTTCAGCAATAAGTGGAACCTTTAATGCTTTTGACAAATTTTCAATTAATTCAAAGTCTGGTCCATCAATTTTAGGGCTATAATCTGTATATCCGGAAAGTGTTGTAGATACAATGTCAAATCCTAAATTTTCCGCTTCAATTCCTTCGTTATAAGTAGATATATCAGCCATTACCAAAATATTCGGATATAATTTTTTTATCTCTCTCAATAGATCTTTTGTTGAAATATCTCCTGGCTTAATCAACTTAGTAGCATCAATCGCAACAATATCCGCACCAGCTTTAACAACAGCACTTACCTCTTCTATAGTAGGTGTTATATATGGCTTGTATCCTTCATAATTTTTTTTAATAAGGCCTATAATAGGTAGTTTCACTTCTCTCCTTATAGCTTTTATATCTTCAAAACCATTGGCCCTAATAGCCACCGCTCCTCCCATTTCTGCAGCTTTAGCCATTTTTGCCATTATTAATGGGCTGTGAAGTGGTTCGTCACTAAGTGCTTGACATGAAACTATTAGTCCATTTTTTATATCATCTAATACCTTCATTGGCATCTCCTCTTTTCTTTTTCTTATATTAATATATTCGACATTAATTAAAAAATTCCTTCTTTATTTTAATAAAAAAAGAAAAATTTTTTTGTAAAATTTAGCTAACAATTTAAGCTTTTTATCCAATATGCTATAGTTTTATATTTTTTATTAATTTTCACATTAGTCATTTTATTATTCCAAAAATTCTCAAATTACTACAGCATGATAAAAAAATTTTTTCCCTTTTTAAGAACATTAGCACTAAAATTTGTCAATAATTGTTATTTTATAATTTAGAATATTTGATATATAACAATTTTAAAAAAACTAAAAATATTCGATATAATCCATGATTTTACTTGTAGTTGTGTATCAAAAAATGCTAATGTATAATTAAAATAGTAAATTGTATTGGTGGTGAACAGTATGGATATGGATGAATATAATAGATGGTTTAATCAAGCAATTCACACTTTTAAATCAGCTTATAGGGATTATAAAGATGGAGATTATTCATGGTCATGTTTTAAAGCGCAACAAGCTGCGGAATATGCTATTAAAGCACTTTTAAAAGCGTTTGGAATTTCTATAGTAGGCCATTCACTTGTTAAATTAGCAAATGATCTCGATAATGCTGGAATTAATAAACCTGATGATTATAATAAGTGGGCTAGAAAACTTGACAGGGATTACATTCAGCCACGATACCCGGATGCTTACCCATCAGGAAGTCCTTACGAATATTATGATGAAAATGATGCTAAAATATCATTGGAATATGCACAAAATATTCTAAATTATGTGGAGGAGTATATAAATGAATGCAGCAATGATAATAAGGGAAAAGAAAAGAAATAATCTTATAGATATAGGCAAGAAATACTCAAAAATTATTAGTAATGTTTTACATCCTATGTGTGCTATTATAATCGGTTCAGTTGCCAGAGGAGATTTTAACGATAGTAGTGATATTGATGTAATATTAATATCTGATAAAATACCTGTTAATTATAAGGAAAGGATGAAACTGCTTTACGATTATGTTTTCGACGCGATTGAACCGAAGGGCTACAACACCTATGAATTTAAATTACTATATTTTAAAAAAAATCCAATTTCTGTCGAAGCAATTGAAAAAGGTATTGTAATTTATGATGACGGAATATGGGATAAACTAAAAAAAGATATTGCTTCGGGTTATGTTGGAAAAATACAGTAAAAAACGGCTATCATAGCCGCAGTCAATACATTTTCAATTCTTTTTATTTATAAAATCACTTGGAGATTTTAGGATTTTGATTGGTATTGAAAATAAAAATTTATTTAATTCGCTTATCAATTCTTCTGTTATTTTGAAAGACTTCTCTAATAATCCGATGTTTTTATTTTCTGATATAAATTCATCTTTTAGCTCTATCTCGGTTTTACAATCTTGACATTTAATTCTAATGATTTTTTCATCACCATTGTAATAAATCACGTGATTAGTATTTTTATTACAGTGCAAACAGAACAGCTCAGCTTCCATATACTTTATCATATAAACACCTCTTGTAAACTATTCTTGATATTAAAATATAGCCTAAAACTCCACCATATTTGTTCAATAAAGTGGAGTTCTGAGTATACGGTAATTTCTTGACTTTTAATACCGTTTCAACTAATAATAATTTTAATCCGAAAATTATTCTCCCAACACAATTATCTTACATTTACGGGTACGTGATCTTGTGCGATCAAAATCTACAAAGTAAATATAGCCTGTTGGTCCTACCCCTAATTTCCCATTGTCAACTTCAAATATCTGACTAGAACCAATCAATGTAGCTTTTAAATGTGCATCACAGTTTAGAAGTGCTGAACGATCACCGTTTGGAAGATAGTCTTCTACATCGGGCCATGATAATACTGCTTCATAATGTTTTTCACCAGGATAGTTATATTGTCCTTCCTCAACTTGATCTGGAATAATCTTTTTAAGGACATTATTTAAATCAGCCTGCAGATATTCATCACCATCTTCAGTATAATCGTGAACAAATTCTTCAAAAAACACAGAACATGTAGTATGAGGAGAAATTACAGCACAGATGCCATTTTGTATTTCGCTTTTTTTGATTATTTCCTTAACTGAAGGAGTTATATTAAAAAAGCTAGGTGTTCCTCCATGAGATGTTAAATAAATTTGTTCTTTATAGATTTTCATTCTAAGGCCTCCTTACTTATCTTAATTCATTTTTAGCTTTTACAATTGCCTGTATCATTTCTTCTAGCATTTTTACTCTATCCGGTGCATTGATTATGCCGCTTGTTGCTCCCGTCCCATCGGCACCATTTATTATCGTCTGATAAACATCTTCTCCAGAACTTATTCCCGCTGCCTGCATAACTAAGATATTGCTATTTATATCTTTTATTTTTCTCGTAGTTTCTCTTATATACTCATAACCGCTAGTTTTTCCTGTGCCAATTAAATCAGTTGGTTCACATAATAGTATGTCGGGTTCTAACATAGCTATGGCTGTAGCTTCTTCTACAGAATCAGCACACACAATTGTAATAAGATCTAACTCTTTTGCTCTTTTCATTGTCTTAACTAAATCCGATAGTTTTAATGAATGCTCAGCATGATTTAAAAATACTGCTTCAGCACCCGATGATTTTACGGATTCAGGCAGTACATAGCCCATCCCACGTCCAGGTAGTAACGGATCCATATGCTGAGCTGTAATTTTGATGTTTTTTGTATTAGATTTGATGTAATATAAATCTGCAAATGGCGCAGTAAAAAATATGTCGACATCATAATCTTCGACAAACTTGTCTGCAGCAAGTGCCAATCGTAAACTTTCTTCACCGTATAGATACGACTTAGGATTGACTACAAAAAATGGAACTCTTATACCATTCATTATTATCACCTCTTCATATGACATTAGCTTGTCTATATTTGTTTGTTTCAAATATCTCATAATAATGTTCTAGGCATTCTTTCATACCTTCTCTTTGAGCACAAAGTAACTCATAATAATCGTTGAATTGAATGTTTTTCACTTTATCGCATGCAGCAGTTACCAAATCAGTGTAAATGTTTATCTTGCTTATTCCTTCAGTAGCACATCTTCTTAGATTATTATCGCCAGAAGATGATCCTCCATGAAGTACCAAAGGAATATCTACAGCATTCCTAATTTCTCTTAATCTGTTAAAATCTATAACTGGTTTCCCTTTATAATGTCCGTGAGCAGTGCCAATAGAAATTGCTAAAGAATCTACATCTGTAAGCTCAACAAATCTTTTCGCATCTTCAACGGTAGTATATATACTAGCACTATTGTCATTATTTCTATAATTTTCACTGTTGCCAACATGCCCAATTTCGGCTTCTACAACCACTCCTCTCAAATGAGCATATTCTACTATCTCTTTTGTTTTTCTAACATTTTCTTCAAATGAGTCCATCGAAGCATCTATCATTACTGAATTGAATCCGTTGTCTATTGCTTTCATAATCAATTCTTTTTTTGTACCATGATCAAAATGCAATACTGCTGGAATTCTAGCTTTTTCACCATAGTATCTACCTAAATAAAGTGCTTCATCAAATGATAAGAAATCTTCATGTGCCTCTGCATAAGCTAAAATAATAGGTAAATTTAATTTTTCTGCAACTTCAATATATGCTTTTATAGAGTTTTGATCTACAAAATTTGGAGCCGGTATAGCAAAATTATATTTCCTTGCAATTTTAAATAATTCCTTTGATGATACTAACAAGAGATCATCTCCTTATATTTAATATTTTAAGATGGACAACATTTTCAAAATCTTAATGGGAGTTTTTTAATACTCCCATTAAGATTTCTTTATTATTTAGAACAGATTCATAATCTTTAAAATTATCCATGTTAATGGGTTAGCACCATCACATATACTTGATATTTGAGAAGCGCCACTAGGGAATTTAAATGCAGCATCTGTTGCAGCCTGCGTAAGAAGTGGTGCAACATTAGTTGCAATTAAAAGTCCTACACCAATTACAATTGCCCCTATTAATACTGATCTAAAAACATTACCTCTAGTAATAGGCGCTATCATCGCTACCATAAATGGTATTGTAGCTAAATCACCAAATGGCAAAACATTATTACCAGGCAATATTACTGCAATCAAAATCGTAATAGGTACTAAAATTAAAGCTGTAGATATTGCTGCAGGATGACCAACCGCAACTGCTGAATCAAGTCCTATATAGAATTCTTTGCCTGCAAATCTCTTCTGCATAAATGATTTTGCAGCTTCGGAAATTGGTATAAGGCCTTCCATGAGTATTTTTACCATCCTTGGCATCAAAAACATTACACCAGCCATAGACATACCAAGATTTAAAGTTGTCTTTGCATCGAACTTTGCTAAGATACCTAATACCAAGCCCAAAATTAATCCTAATACAACAGGTTCTCCAAATATACCAAATTTCTTATTAATTGTATCAGGATCTGCCTCAATTTTGCTAATATAAGGTATCTTGTCAATTAATTTATTCAATGGTATAGCTATTGGAACATATGCTGCTGAAAAACCATGTGGCAGGGAAATTCCTGGTAATCCATAAAAGTCTTGCACAGTTTTAGCTGTCCAATCTGCAAGCTTCAACACTATAGCTGCATTAATTGCTGCTGCAATTAAACCTAATGTTAAGTTACCTGTAGCTGCAGTAACAAGAGCGCCAGTAAAAGCAAAGTGCCAATAATTCCAAAAATCTACATTTACAGTCTTAGTCAATTTTGTAGCAAGCATTATGATATTAATAGCAAGTCCTAATGGAATAACAAAAGCTCCTACTTTTGATGCAAATGCAATTGCTGATGATGCTGGCCAACCAACATCAATCACATTTAATTTTACACCCATGTTTTTGACCATTGCTTGTGCTGCAGGTCCTAAATTATTAACAAGTAAACCTATCACAAGATTTATTCCAATGAATCCTATTCCGATTGTTAATGCAGATCGAAAAGCTTTGCCAGGCTTTTCACCTAAAATCATACCAAGTATGAAGATTATTATAGGAAGCATTACAACAGCTCCAAGGTCTAACAAATATTTTATTACACTCATTCATAACACCTCACTTTTTTAATTCATTTATAATCTCTTCAAGTACTTTTTCCTCGCCTATACCTGTTATCAGCGATAGAGCATTGATACTTTTTTTGCCAAAATTATCTTTTAAAATCGTTGTAGTCACGATAAGATCTGCATTTTCTGCATACCCCTTGATTTCTGTTACTTTGCATTGGATTATGTTTACATGCAGATTCTCCTTTTTACATGCTTCTGTTATTTTCTCTGCAACAACAGTTGATGTAGCAATTCCTGTTCCACATGCCACTATAACAGTTTTTCTTGTCATATTCATTCTCCTTTCAATATTTTAAACAGTTTCATCATTTAAAGTGCAATTTTTTATGATATTAATAATTTCATCACCTCCATCTTCTCTAATAATCTTCTCCAGCACTGAATCATCTTGTATCAGTTGAATTAGTTGCTGCAGCATTTCAACTTGACTATGTGCTTCATTCAATGCTATCATGAAAACTAAACTAACTTCAACATCTTCCAACGGATTTGCCATGTTTTTAAAGACAACAGGGTTTTTCAGCGTTGCGACTGCTATTGCGGGTTTTACTACATGCTCTGGATCTGTATGAGGTATCGCAACATTGTATTTATTTAAAAGCAAACCTGTTGGAAAAACTTTTTCTCTTTTTTTAACTGCTTCTAAATATGTCTCTTTGACATATCCGTTTTCAAATAGTTTCTTAAAAAGCACGTTAAAGACATCATCTTGACATACTGCATCAAAATTTGTAATAATTAATTCTTTGTTGAAAAACTCCGATATCTTCATATAATCTACCTCCTCATTGTTTACACCTATATATAATGCAAATACCGTGCCAATTAATTGGACGGTATTGTATTTCTTATAATTATTTCTTCTATATTTCTTGAACTTTTGGCTTCTTTTAAGTCCTTTAAGATTTTTTCATTCGATAAGACCTTGTACAAATCAAGCATATAATCTTTAGCATCTTCTTTCAAAGCCAGCATAAAAATTAAATCTGTTTTAAAATCTCCTTCCCAGTAAATAGGTTCTTTCAACTTTGCTATGGCTATGACAGGTTTTGTGACATATTTTGTATCGCCGTGTGGTATCGCAACGCCCCCTTTCATCCATGTGGCTCCCATTGATTCTCTCTTGTACACACTTAAAATAAACTTTTCATCCACATAGCCTTTCTCTTCAAGAAGTTCTACCATCTTGTCTATAGCATCGCTTTTCATCGACACATCCATATCAAATAATATCAAATCATCATCTAATATTTCTTTTAACCTGCTTTCAGCTTCTACATCAATCCCTATTAGATTTCTAAGTTTTATCAATCCTTCTCCATTCATTATTTCCTCAACAGAGATATATGGGATATCACTTATTTTAGGATCGATGGTTCCCACAAAAGCTTGAATATTATTTTTGCTTCTTATCTTATTTATTTCTGCGTCTAACTCTCTTTCACTAAAGAGCCCTACAGGTATTATTTTTAATCTATTTTTTATTTCCGGTATCTTATCCTCTATATACTTTTTAATCTTAAGTGCAGTGCCTTCGCCAGTTATACAGATGGTTATTATGGCTTTTGGAAGTTTGTTTGAATCTTTTACGCCTTCTACATGCCCAACATAAGACTTATTTTCATCTAGAGCATTTGCAATGTCATCTATTGTAGTATCTGGTATAACAGCTCTTCTCACAGCTTCCAGCACCATGACAGTGTCTACCCTTCCTATCGTCCTTGTTGGTATGCCTGTTCTTTTTGTTATGATTTCTCCAAAAGTAATAAGTGAGCCCATATCAACAAGTATAATGCACCCTTTACCTTCATCAACTTTTTTTACAACTTCAATCGTACGCTTCAGCGCAATTTCCGGGCTTTCATCAAGTGCCATTTCGATGCCGTGAGCTATATTTACGCCCAAAAGCTTATTTGCAACATCTGCCATGCCACACGCCACATGACCGTGTGTTAATACTATAACAGCTACATTTCCCTTATTTCCACTTTCATTGGCCGAAAATGTTCTTAAATACATAGCTACAAAACCAACCTCATCGTCTGTCAGCTCTATATTTAAAATTTTATTAATCCTTTCTACCATCTTTTTTGCCACAACGTATTCTCTGACATACTCTCTTTTGACGCTCTCCAACTGAGGATTAAATATTGATTTGCCGCTTTTAATTCTTTCATACGCCGCACTTAAATGTATGGCAAGTGCGTAAAATAGATTATCTTTTATATTTTTGTAGTTTTCTTTAGCTATGTCTATTGCCTCTTCCACAGCATACAGTATCTTTTCCCCTACAATCTCTTTTAATTCCCTCTTTGAAACGAGGCTCCTTGACCTTATGTCATTGGCAAATTTTTTTAATTCCGATTCGACTTGGCTGCCCACTATTTTATATATTTCCTCTCTTTTTAGTCCATCATTTTTAAGTTCAGTAAATCTGTCTTCTATAAACTGGTATATTTCATCAGGCAGCATATACCTATCTTCTTTTGGCAGCAGCTTACTTATTTTATTAGGATATATGATTACATCCTTGTCTGCGTATTCCTCTATATACGGCTCCCTTTTGCTGACCTTTAATAATCCCATTCTTACATGATTTGGCAAATCAGACAAGTTTATTGTTATTGTATTCTCTTTGCTATCTAACGTTTTTAAAAATCCCCTTGCACAGGCTACTTGTATATCACTCCTCATTTGACCTATATTTCCGGGGCAATCATAAAGCATCAAGGCCCTAAGCGCATCTGGCTTTAATTTTATCGGCTTATTTATTCTAAACGCTTCCTTTTTAAAGAAAAATTTTATAATTTCAAATCTCTCTGTATGAGGCCTTTCACTTATTGGCGGCAGTTCAATAACCATAGGTATCCTACGTCTAAATGTAAGGAGAAGCGATGATTCTGGATTTTCCGTCGTTGCTGCAATAAGCATTATATTAGCTTGCCGCTCGATGTCAGTCTCGCCAAGCCTTCTAAACCTACCCTTGTCAAGTAAAAAAAATAGGATCTCTTGTCCTTCACTGGGAAGCCTGTGGACTTCATCAAGAAATAGTATGCCACCGTCTGCTTTTTCCACAAGTCCAGCTTTTGACGATTCTGCACCTGTAAAAGCACCTTTGACATATCCAAAAAGCTGAGACATAAGAAGCTGTGGATTATCCGCATAGTCTGCACAGTTAAAGACAATAAAAGGGCTATCGCTTTTGAGCATGCCGGATTCTATCGCAAAATTATACATAGCTTCAGCAAGCTGGCTTTTGCCAACACCAGACGGTCCGAGTATCAATGTATGAAGACCATGTGGTGGATATAGTATTGCAGCTTTTGCTTGGCTTATCTGTGTTTTTAAACTTCCATCGTATCCTATTATCTCCTTAAAAGACATAAGATCACTTTCTCGTCTTATTTCATCATCTTTACCATCATCATTGTCTTTTACATTATCAGCCACTATAACTTCTGAACTTAAAATTTCCTTTTTTATCTGTGATGCTGCAAATCTCGATATGTCGTAGCCTAAATCGTTTAATCTCTTAGTAAACTTCCTGTCAGAGATCTCTCTATCTTCACTTAGAATCTTTTTAGCATCCTCGTATAGATACGGTTTTCTGCGCTCTCTAGAATCGGGTATACCATTTTCAAGCCTGTATTGAGTTACTTCTTCTCTATTTACTTTTAATATAGAAGCTATTTTTTCATCAGTGAGAGGGTTTTTCTTGTCTTCATTTTCTATTATCTTTACGATTTCATCCACTATTACCATCCCCCGTAAACAAATAATGCAAAAAATATGCCATAAATAGTGGCATGTTTTGTACGTGGTATATATTATATCATATATTGCATGTATAATATACGCATGATACAATGAAATTAATGAGGGAAAATTTTCATGAAGGTATAGATAGTTTTTAGAGAAATTGCTGGCAAAGATATAATTAAGAGGTGATATTATGGGATTACCTGATAAAAAAGAAGTATATACTTATGAGGATTATTTAAACTGGCCAGACGATAAAAGAATAGAATTAATCGATGGACAAATTTATTCGATGGCTCCTCCATCACGAATACATCAAGAAATCTCAGGTGCGATATATCTACAGTTTGCTAATTATTTAAAAGATAAAAAATGTAATGTTTATTATGCACCTTTTGGCGTAAGGTTTTCTGAAAAAAACGAGAAAGATATTAAAACTGTTGTAGAGCCTGATATTGCAGTTGTATGTGATAAATCGAAACTTGACAATGAAGGATGTAAAGGTGCTCCTGATTTGATTGTTGAAATTGTGTCACCATCTTCAGCAAGTAAAGATAAGATTGAGAAGTTTAATCTTTATGAGAAATACGGTGTAAAAGAGTACTGGATAGTAGAACCGGAGGAAAAGATAATAAGCGTCTTTACATTACAGGATAATAATAGATATGGAAGGCCTGAACCTTATACTGTAGGTAATAAGATTAAAGTTTCTATCTTTGATGATCTAGTTATAGATTTGAAAGATGTTTTTAGTTGAGATTTCATTTTGAATTTCCAATACAATAAAAGCCATGGTTTAAACCTTATAATTTTAGGTTTAAGACCATGGCTAAATCAGTTTATTTTATCTCGCCAGCTTTAAGTTCTTCGTACTTCTTTACTATCTTGTCTATAAGTATAGTTTCGTCTTTAAGTCCTGTCACTTTCTCCACTGTCTCTTGAAGTCCTAACGTACTTATGCTTTCTTGTATTTCCATAGCTTTTGGATCATCTGCGTAGTCAAAAGCAAATCCTGCCGCTATGCCGTATACAATATTTAAAGGCATCATGCCGGCCTCTAAGCATAATTTTGCAGGTGAAACAAGTCTATCACCGTTTGAAAGCTTCCTCACGGGGTCTCTACCCACTCTCACAACTTCATCCTTTAAGTAAGGATTTCTAAATCTTTCTATAACCTTATCTGAATACTCCTTTAATTTTTCCATATCAATTTTGTGCTTAAAATTCAGTCCCAATGAAGCCTCTAGCTGAAGATTTCTCACAATCTTATTTATAGTATCATCTTCTATAGCTTCGTGAATATATTTATATCCTTTTAGATAGCCTAAATACGCTGTCGTAGCGTGGGACCCATTTAACAAGAAAAGCTTCCTCTCTATATACGGCTCTAAGTCATCAACCAATTCGCAGCCTTTAATATTTAGCTCCCCTACAACAGCATTCTTTTCAATGTCCCATTCAAAAAATTCTTCTACTGCAACGTCTATGGGCGTTTCCTTTTCGATGTCTACATTTGGAACTATTCTGTCGACTGCAGTATTTGGAAAGCCGACTTTTTCATCTAAATACTTTTTCACATTGTCATTTGAGTTTTTGTATATGCTTTCTTTTAATATATTAGTTGCAAATAAGGCATTTTCGCAAGCCATAATGTTTAATGGTTTATCGCTTATACCTAATCTTTTATTTAAATAGTAAGCCAATTTTTCTCCTATGCTGTAAAGATTGTTGACTCCGACAGATGTTGTTATTACATCTGCATCTTCTATCGCTTTCAATAAATTTTCTTCATCATCTATGTGAATAGCTTTGACACCATTTACTTCTTCTTTCTTTATATCGCTTCCTAATATGAAAATATTGTAGCTTTGATATTTATTAATATTATCAACAAGTTCTTTAAATATATCAACAAAATATATATCATAATCAGATTTGTATAGTAAGCTTCCTATAAATCCTCTTCCTATGTTGCCAGCTCCAAAGTGAACTGCTTTTTTCATTGTTCTTCACCTTCTTGTAATATTTTGATAATTTCTTGTGGTGTCTTTGCATCTCTTAATTTTTTTACATTCTCTTCATATTGGCATGTTAAAGCAATGCTTGACAATATCTCCAGATGTTCATCATCTTTGCCGGCTATGCCTATAACTATATATGCGATATTGCCATCGCCAAAGTCTACTCCATTTGGGTACTGTATTACAACTATTCCAGATCTCTTTATATATTTGACGTATTCAGATACACCATGTGGAATTGCTATACCATTGCCAATATACGTCGTAACATCATTTTCTCTCGCTTTCATTCCTTCAATATACTCTTTTTCAACATAGCCTCGCTCTACCAACATCCTTCCAGCTCTCTCAATGGCTGAAAATTTTGGTTCAGATGCTTCATTCAATACGATGTTGTTTTCATTTAAAATATCGCTGTTCATTGCAATTTATCCTCCTAATTTTTATTTAATATTTTAATAATTATATTTTTTACATCGCCAATATTGCCAGATCTCAGCATATTTTTAAGCTCTTCATCATCTACAAGTGCAATGCTTATCTCACCTAGCATTTCCAATATGGTGTTATCCTCTTTTTTTCTTGCTATCATAACGAGTATAGTATCAACATCCTCATAAGAAAAGCCTATGCTTCGCATTTTAACAGGATTTACGAGCCTGTATATCCCGATATACGGTACAAGTATGCTGTCGCTTCTCGTATGCAAAAGCGCTATGTTACTTCCCGGTATCACAGTATTGCCCATCATCTCACGCTTTTTTATCAGATCCTTTATCTCATCTTTATTAGTAGTAATTTTAATCTCAAATATCTCGTCAGCAATAATATCGATTATTTCGTCTAAATCATTGGCCTTTATATTTTTTATATTCAAATTTTCTAAAGTCTCACCTAAATACTTTATCTTACTATTTTGATTTTCAATTAAATTTATACCATTCATCTTAAAAGGAATAAGATAATTATTTTCTTTATTTAAACTTATATCATCTATATACTCTCTAATCTTTTTTATGTCAGCCAATGTCAAAAAAGGCGATACAATTATTATATTATCATTGATTTCATCATTATCATATAGCTTAACAGTAGAAATTATCAAATTATAATCATTTGCTTCATCTTTATCTCTTATTGAACCAATGTCAATAGAATCAATCTCAGGGAAAACGCTCTTTAGCTTTTCCGACAGTATCTTTGCCGTCCCAATTCCGTTTGGACATATTACAAGTGCTTTTAACTTCTTTTCAGTTCTCTGCCTTTCAACTGCAGCGCCCACGTGCATCGTTATATATCCTATTTCTTCCGCCGGTACATTTATGTTGTATTTTGAAAATATGAGCCTGCAGGCTTTATTTACTGCCTCAAACAATTCACTGTAGTACTCTTTAATTTGATCTATCAATGTGTTTCTAGACTGAAGCCCCATGCTTAGCCTATATATCAATGTCTCTAAATGTTGAGATAAACCGTATAAAAGCTGTTCATCACATTTTATGTTGATTCCTAATATTTTTGATACTTCTTCTAAAAGCTCTTTTGATAAATCCTCAAGAGTAATTCCAAGCTCAATAAAACCTTCTTTCTCGTATATATACTTTTTCCCATTTAAATGTATGGCAAGATATGCTAATTCATCCCTATTAAGCACAATGCCATTGTTTTTCATTACTTCATCAACATTGTAGATAAAATTAAATTCTTCTGAGGACAATATGTCATCAACAATTTCTTTATTTAGCATAATGCTTTCATTTTGTTTGTACCTGTATATGGCTGTAACTATGTGCAAAAACATAGCGAAATAATTGTTATCATCATTTATTTTTAGGATGGAGCTATTTATCTGCCTTACTATTTTTTTTGCCAATTCTATCACTTCATTGCTGAAGATATTGTTAAAAAATTCCGAGACATATTTGTTATATTCTTCACCGTAAAGATATAAAAGCATCTCATCTAATGGCAGATAATTGTACATAAGCTCGATTACTGCCTTTCTTTTGTCTATTTCGCTGCCATTTACCTTGATGCCAATGCCTCTCTTTCTTACAAGCTCTAAATTTCTCACTTTAAGCCATATCTCTACCTTATCAAGGTACATGCTTATTGTTCCTTCTGAGACATTGAATAAATAGCTGAAGTAGGTAGATTTCAGCGGTTCATTTGACAAAAGTATCTGTAACGTCATGTAGATCTGTCTCTGCTCTTGGCTTAAAAGGCTTCCATAAGAAATCGCTCCTATCTCTTTATTTATTGCCTTTAAGCTCTCATCACTGCCATTTATCTCATATCTTAAATCATTTTCAGTTATGACACAGTGAAAATTTTTTAAAAATTTATTTGCATCATGTATCTCTCTATCTATAGTCCTTTTGCTTATATTCATTAATTTGGAAAGGTCCTCTATATTTAAAGGACCTTTCTCTATTAAAGATTTTATTATGAATTTTTGACGATCGCTTAATTCCTTCATCATATTCACCATGTTTATTATTTCTTCTTAAGTGATGAAATAAACTCATCGTACACTTTACCATCTAGGAAATTATTTACTTTTACTATCTGTGCTGTCGGTGCAACTTGTGACGCTCTTTCAGCTAAGCTTTCCTGTGTAAATACTATATCGGCATCTTTCGGTATTTGGTTTACTGCTGAGTGCTTAACTGAAATATTTAATCCTGCATCTTTAAGTTTCTTCTTCAATATTGATTCACCCATCGCAGATGAACCCATTCCTGCATCACATGCAAATACTATTAATTTTGGTTCTGCAGCCGGAATATCTGATGTAACAGCTTGTCCTTTGCTTTGCGCTTTCAAGTTGCTTACCATAGATTTTGCAAAGTTCATGTTTTCCTCGCTCATGCTCTCTTCACTAGCTCTTCTTACAAATACAGAAGCTATTAAGAATGATACAACGGCACCGACAGCTATACCTGTCAATACCGGCAGTAACCCACCCTTTGGAGACATAGCGATTTCAGCGATGATGCTTCCTGGTGAAGGCGTTGCAACTAATCCTGCCTTTGTCAATACGAATGTTGCATCTGCAGCAATACCACCACCTATTACAGCTAATACCAATATAGGGTTCATTAAAATATATGGAAAGTATATCTCATGTATGCCGCCAAAGAAGTGTATTATTACAGCACCTGGTGCCGATTGCTTTGCTGTTCCTTTACCAAATATCCAGTATGCCATCAATACACCGAGTCCTGGACCTGGGTCTGTCTCTAACAAGAAGAATATTGATTTCCCAACCTCTTTTGCTTGCTGTATCCCAAGCGGTGACAAGATACCGTGATTTATAGCATTATTTAAAAACAACACTTTTCCGGGCTCGATGAATATTGCGATTAACGGCAATATTCCTTTTGCAGTTACCCACTGTGCTGCAGCACCTAATCCTGTTGAAACTCCAGTAACAACGGGATCGATGAAAAGAAATGCTATGATAGCTAATATCGCTCCCAATATACCTGCCGAGAAATTGTTTACCAGCATCTCAAAACCTGTAGGTATTTTCCCGTCTACTACTTCATCGAATTTCTTAATCAAATATCCACCAAGTGGTCCCATTATCATCGCACCTAAAAACATAGGAATTGATGATCCTATTACGATACCTGCCGTTGCAATTGCACCGACGACACCGCCTCTTACATCGTAGATCAATTTACCGCCTGTATAACCTATTAAAATAGGCAGCAAGTATGTTATCATCGGGCTGACTAATTTATTAAGGTTTGCATTTGGCGTCCATCCCGTCGGTATGAAGAATGCGGTTATGAGGCCCCAAGCTATAAATGCGCCTATATTAGGAAGAACCATTCCAGCTAGAAATCCGCCGAGTTTTTGAAGTTTTGCTTTTGCAGTTCCACCTTTATTTGCTAAAGCCATATTTTTCTCCATGCTGTTTACCCTCCTCATAATTTATTATTTTTTCTAATTTTATTGTAAACCACTACTTATGCCTTTTCAATTCAAACTATATCACTTTTGACATTCGTTTTCTGTGACAAATTTAAAGAAAGGCTAAAGATGACATCAGACAAATTGGAGGGCATCTTAAAGGAGTATATTTTACATTATCATTACGAAAGTACCCGCAGTAATCAAAATTCCTGCGATTAAAGTCTTTAAATCAAAATGTTCACCCAAGATTATGTAAGATAAAATAAGCGTCATGACGATACTTGACTTGTCTATAGGAGCCACCTTTGATACGTTGCCTAATGCTATTGCTTTGTAATAAAAAAGCCAAGAGAGTCCCGTAGCTAGTCCAGATAAAATCAAAAACAGCCAATTCTCCTTTGTCAAATTCTTCATGCCATATTGAGTACCTGCTGCAAAGACTATACCCCATGATAAAAATATGATGACAGTTGTGCGTATCGCTGTTGCAAGGTTAGAGTCCACGCCTTTTATGCCAATTTTGGCAAGAATTGATGTCAGTGCTGCAAAGAGAGCAGACAATATTGCATACAATTTCCACATGATTTTTCTGCCTCCTGTAATTAATATTATATTACAAAACTATTATCAAGCAGACTCTCTTTCAACTAAAGTAATTGGCAAAACATTTTTAATATTTACATTCTTACCATCTACTTGATCTAAAATCAATTCAATTGATTTCTTAGCCATCTCTTTTATAGGCTGCCTTATAGTTGTCAATGGAGGAACGATTGTCTTTGCAATGTTTATATCATCATAACCGACAACCTTCAAATCTTTTGGCACTTCTTTACCGAATTCTCTTGCTACATTTATGATTGTCGCTGCAATCAAGTCACTGCTAGCAAATACACCATCAATATCCTGATGCTCTTTGAAGAGATTTATAATCAATCTTCTATATTCATCTATATCAAACTTATTTATCTTTGTCTCAACTACTACACTTTCTATATTATTTTCTGTTACTACATCCATAAAGGCTTTATATCGGTTATTAGCCGGAGTATTTAAAATTAATGGTCCGCTAATATGAGCAATTTTTTTGCACCCTTTTTGTATCAATAACTTTGTGGCCAAAACACCACCATTGTAATTGTCTGACGCAACGTATGGTATTTTCTCTGAGAAATATCTATCAATAGCAACAATAGGTAAGTTTACATTCAGGTACTGCTCCATTTTTAACGTATGGCTTCCGATTATTATGCCATCAACTTGATGCCTTTTAAGCATATTTATGTAATCTTTCTCTTTCTCTACATCTTGCAAAGAATTGCAAAGTAGTATCTTGTAATCATTTTGATAAGCATAATACTCAATATAATTAGTCAATTCTGCGAAAAACGGATGTGCTACACTGGGAATCAAAAGTCCTATTAAGTAAGACTTTCTTCTATATAGTGAACGAGCTAATTCATTCGGCTGATAATTTAGCTCTTTCATTGCTTCATATACTTTTTTTCTCGTCTTTTCGCTTATATATCCTCTATTATTTAAGACTCTTGATACCGTTGTAACGGTTACACCAGCTTTTTCTGCAACATCTCTTATTGTAGCCATCGCATCCACCTTCTACTTATAAAACCATCTTTTGTTTAATATAAATCTACTATATTATATTACTTTTAAAAAAGCTTGTCTATAAATGGCATCAAAATGCATTTTTATAAAATGCAATAACAAGCAAAAAGCAAGTCCACAATATCACTTGTAAACTTGCTTTAATACAAAAATTTTTATACTATATATTCCACATCTTTTCCATTTTCATCTACATAATAAATGGCTGTCCTATATGACCCCAAATCTATGAATAAACTACAACGTTTATCATCTTTTTCCCATGAAAGCCTGATTTCATCATCTTTACAGTCTTCTACTAAAAATTCTCCATTAAAAGCTTCATATCTATTTCTAAATCTGATCAACTTCAACAATCTTTGAACGACGTCTTTCTGAACTGATTCCTCTATTTCATTTAAACTATAGTTGTGTCTATTTATTTCTCGCCCTTCTTTCGTCGTTTTTACTGCTTCAAAGTCATTTACTCCAGCTAAAAGGCCTACGTAATAGACTTGTGGTATACCTGGTGTAAAGAATTGAATGGCTCTGGCTGCCAAATATGCGTCATCGTCACAATTTAATGCAGAATAATAAGTGCACCCAATTTGATGAACATCAAAGCCATCTTCTGATTTATATTTATCTCCGTATATAAGGCTTAGATTAGCACCTCTTTGCACACATATATCGACTACTTCTTTGGCCTTCTTCGTATCAATAAGTCCATCTAAATCAGGCTTTACAGGAATTCCGTCATGACAATCCAACATTGTAAATTGATTCATGGGACGATTCTTAAGATAATCATACAACATTTCGTTTGATTTATTTATTAAAGTATAAAGAACAGTAAATGGCAAAATAAAATCATAAATCCAAAAGCCACGCTCTGCTAATTTGTATTGTATTTCAAATTGTGAATGTACCTCCAAAAGCAGTTCTATTCCATACGATACTGCTTGTTTTTTTATCCAGTTTAAAAATTCATATATCTCCGGTTCTACAAAAAAACAGCTAGTTCCAATTTTTTTTATTACATATCCTACTGCATCGAGTCGTACTATATTAACACCAAAATTGCTAAATGTCCTAAAAACTTCTAATAAAAATTCTTTCACTAAATGTGAGTTGACGTCCAAATCAATTTGCTCTGATGGATCTGTCTTGCCAAATGTCGTCCAAACTTTTTCTTCTTCTCCTGTCTCTTCTATTTTAAACGTAGAATATGGCAAAGTCCTTCTCAAAAACATTTTTTCTATATCGCCTTTGACAGGTTTTCCATCCTTCCAAAGTTTATCTAATGTAATAAACATATCAGCGTATTTTGATTTTCTACCTTTTTTTAAGAAATCCTGAAAATAAATAGATCTTCTGGATACATGATTAACCATTAGGTCTAAAAGAATGTCAAAATTGTCAGCCATTCTCTTAACGTCGTACCATGTTCCAAATTTAGGTTCTATCTCACTGTATGTTATAGGTGCAAACCCTCTATCACCAGATGATGGAAAAGGAGGCAAAATGTGAACACCACCAAATACATCAGAAAAATATTTTTCCAAGACATCATTTAAAGTTTTTAAATTTCCACCCAAAGAGTCAGGATATGTTATGAGTTGTACCTTATTTTTAAGTGCCAATTAATATCACCTCAGTTTTTTACAAATCGTACATAGATTTTAATGTCTCAATGTCAGGCAAGTCAACTATTGCTCCTACATATCTTAGCTTATATGCACTGACCGCAAATCCTAATTCCAATGACTTTTTTAAAGTATATCCTTTTATCAAGCCACTATAAAAGCCTGACCAAAACGCGTCACCTGCACCAGTAGTATCGACGACTTCATCTGCTAATGTATTAAATCTAATTATTTCTTCTCCATTAGAAACGATAGCTCCGTCTTTACCTAGTGTAAGAATCACAAATTTAGCGCCAAGATCCAAAAATTTATTAAGTTGATTTTCTGGTGTGTCTTTACCAAAAATCCTTTCCGCATCATCTTTAGATGGCTTTATTATATCAACTTTTGCTATTAAAGATTTTATATATTCTCTTCCATCGTGACCTCTTTCCCAGATCATAGAATGATAATTAGGATCATAACATACTAAAACATCATGTCTTTTGCACTCATCAATCAAAATCTCCACTGTACTTCTTGACGGATCTCTCGATATAGGCCAGCTAGAAAAATGAACTATTTTTGTGTTCTCAATTAAGTATTTTAGCTCATCTGAATATTCAATATGATAATCTGCATCTCTGTAAAATATTGGTGTAGGACTGCTTTTGCTTTTTGTAACCAGGACCATGCTTGTAGAATAATCAACTTGTCTTACATATTTAATTTCAATATGGTGCTCTTGTAATTTTTTTAATAAAAACTTTCCAAGTCCGTCATTGCCAACCGATGAAACAATAATTGAATTTATACCTAACATTTTAGAATTTATAGCAATATTTGCAGGTGATCCTCCAAAATATTTTTTATAAGTATCACACTCAAAATCATCACTATAATCAGTAGAAATCATATCTACCAACATTTCTCCAACTGTCAATACATCATACTTTTTATCGTCAAACACAATCTTGTCATTAAAATTAAACATGATTATCCTCCATTTATATAATATTGATAAAGCCAAAATTTTATTTAAAGATAGTATTTTTGCTCTTTTACACCTTTAAAAGATAAACTCTTGATTCATATGGCCTAAGTTCAAAATTTTCTATATTATCGTCGTTCGCCACATCGTAATTTGAAATTAAAAGATTTTTATTAACATAATTAATATTATCAGGCAAACTAAATTCCGCATTATTTGAAGTAAAATTGCAGATGACTAAAAGCATCTCATCATTTAGTTTCCTTGTATATGAAAAAATATTTTTGTCATCTGGCAAAATTAATTCAAAGTCGCCATAAATGATAATTTCATTTTCTTTTCTTAACTTAATTAGCCTTCTATAATAATTCAAAATAGAGTCTTTATCACCAATCTGCTTAGCTACATTTATTTTAGTATAATTAGGATTTACCTTTATCCACGGCTTTCCCGTTGTAAATCCGCCATTATCGCTATCGTCCCATTGCATCGGTGTTCTCGCATTGTCTCGAGAAAAATCGTATATATACTGCATATACTGCTCATGGCTTCTTCCTTTTATAATCACTTCTTCATTGTAGCCATTTATTACAGCTATATCTCTATAATCTTCTATATCTTGAAATCTCACATTGGTCATTCCAATCTCTTCGCCTTGATAGATGTAAGGAGTTCCTTGCTGCATGTGAAGACACGTTGCCAACATTTTTGCTGACTTATCCCAATATTCAGTGTCATTTCCAAATCTTGATACAACTCTAGGTTGATCATGATTGTTCCAGTAAAGGCTATTCCAGCCTCTATCTGACATGCCTTTTTGCCATTTGCTCATTATTTTCTTAAGCTCTACCAAATCCAGTGGTTTCTTTGTCAGATTTATAACATCCTTATCTATATCCATGTGCTCAAAGCTAAAAACCATATTTAGCTCATTTCTATCTTCCCCTACGTAATCTATTGCAATTTCTGGCGTTACACATGGCGTTTCACCCACAGTCATTATGTCGTATTTACTTAGGACTTTCTCGTTTAGTTCCTTTAAATATTCATGAACTCTTGGACCGTTCATTACATATAGAGACATATCTCCATATAAGCCGCCTTCCGGCACAATTCCATCTGGGAACCTTTGATCCTTAGAAATCATATTTATTACGTCCATCCTAAAGCCGTCTATGCCTTTGTCTAGCCACCATTTTACAATATCTTGAACCTCTTTTCTCACTTTTTCGTTTTCCCAGTTCAAATCAGGCTGTTTTTTAGCAAAACAGTGCAAATAGTACATGTCTGTAGCTTCATCGTATTCCCATGCAGAGCCACTAAAACTACTCCCCCAATTATTTGGCTCTTTCCCATCCTTGCCTTTTTTCCAAATGTAGTAATCTCTATATTCATTGTCTTTTGACTTTCTGCTGTTTATAAACCATATATGCTCATCAGAAGTGTGATTTACAACTAGGTCCATCAATATTTTCAATCCTCTTTTGTGGGCTTCAAAAAGCAGCTCATCGAAATCTTCCATAGTCCCAAATTCATCCATTATGTCTTTGTAGTCGCTTATATCATATCCATTATCACAGTTAGGTGACTTATAAATAGGACATAGCCACAATACATCAACACCTAAAAACTTCAAATAGTCCATCTTTTCAATAATCCCACGCAAATCACCTATTCCATCACCATTAGAATCTTTAAAACTTCTAGGATATATCTGATAAACTACGCTTTCCTTCCACCATGCTTTTTTCATGTTTTTTCTCCTCCTTTTAGTCTTTTAATCGTAAGATTAATCTATGTCGATATCCCATTTCTTTAGATATAAGACTCTGCATTCGCCTACAGAAAATATTGAAATATAAATTAAGATAGCAATTTTTTTACCTCTTCAATAGAAGGCATAGCAGGAATAGCTCCTTTTTTTGTAGTGCATAGCCCGCCAACTGCATTTGAAAATCTGATTATTTCTTCTATATCGCCACGGTCAATTTTTTCTATTGGACATCCGATTTTCGATATGTTATAAAGAATTCCTCCCAAAAAAGCATCGCCTGCTCCTGTAGTGTCAACTACATCCACATTAAATGCAGGTATTTGTCCTGAACCTGATGAATGTTTATAATAACAGCCATCCTTTCCTAATGTCACCAATACAAGCTTTATTCCCAGGTCGTACAGCTTACTGCTAGCCACTTGAATATCTGATTCACCAGTCAAAAAGTACAATTCTTCCAATGACAGCTTTGCTATATCTACATATTTAAGTGGAGAAAATATCACTTCTTTTGCTAATATTTCGTCTTTCCACAGTGTCGGTCTCCAATTCGGATCATAAGATATTATTTTCCCAGTTTGTTTTGCATACATTAAAGCATTTAAAGTTGCGGTCTTTGAAGGTTCATCTGTTAATGATAATGAGCCAAAATGAAATATTTTACTTTCATCTATTAATGTTCTATCGATATCTTCAATGCTAAGCATCATATCAGCACCTGGATTTCTGTAAAATGTAAAACTCCTATCACCTAATTCATCCAGATGAACAAATGCCAATGTTGTATTTGCATTAACAGTGTTTTTTAAGCTTTTTGTTTCAATCATATTTTTATCAAGGACATGTTTTAAAAAATGCCCAAATTGATCATCACCAACCATCCCGATAAAAGCACATTTGCCACCTAATTTCGTCACTGCAGTTAAAACATTAGCAGGTGCTCCACCAGGATTCATTTCAAACAGTGTATTTCCATTTTCTGATTTTCCAGCAGGCGTAAAATCAATCAGCAACTCTCCTAATGCCACTACATCATACACAAAAATCACCTCTAATAGTTGAATACTTCTTCATAATCGTGATTTTTAAATAAGCTTACAAATTCATATGCACTTACTCTATTCCAAACCAATATCCCATTTCTTGAAATTTACAACTTTGCAGAGTCCATTAGAAAACAATGAAATATTTACAGATTGACTGTCAGGATAAACTCTTCCAGTCATTACTTTTTTCCCACCATTTATAAAAACTTCAACAGACGATACATCCACAAAAATATTAAGCCTTAATCTACCATCTATTAACTCAACTTCTGCCTTTCTCTCTCCTTTAGGACCAATGCCTGATCTTTCTCGATTAAATGTAAATAATCTTTCGCGACAATTATATAACAAAACAGTCTCTTCGCACTTTCCCTTAAATACCTTAACTCCAAATTCATATGCATCTTGTGGTTCAAATTCAGCATCAATCTCATAACATATTCCATTCGTTTCTAGATTAACTTCACCATTTAATTCTATGTCTTGCAAGCTGTATTCATTTTTCCTGTACTTAACTATCTCTGATATTGGCTTAAAGTATATCTCCTCACCTATTTTTATAACTTCTCTAGGAAGCGTCATAGCACCAGCCCAATTATGACCAAGACGATTTGTAACCAAATCTGTCTCCCACATGTTCATCCATGCTATCATTATGTTTCTACCATTTTTATCCACGGAAATCTGTGGTGCATAAAAGTCGAATCCGTAATCTACCAACCAATAATCCTTATATGTGAATTTTCCTTCCTCTGAATTTAGTTCTCCCATAAAATAGATAGAAGAATGGGTATTTTTAAAATAAATACCATTAGGTCTCATGTACTGTGCTGATACAAACAAAATATCTCTGTCATCAAATCTGACTATATCAGGACATTCCCAGTTAATGCCTGTATCTTCATTACCCTTTAAAAGAATATTTACAAATTCCCATTTTTTTAAATCAATTGACTTATACATGAGAACCTGTCCAATTCCGTGTTCATCATTAGAGCCAATTAAAAGATAATAGGTATCACCTATTTTAAAAATTCTTGGATCTCTAAAATCTTTCTTGCTAGCTTTATCTGGAATCTGTTTATCATCTATTATCGGATTTTTTTCATACTTTTCAAATGCAATTCCATCTGCTGATATGGCCATATTCTGAACCTGTTTGTAATCATCGTTTTTTTCTTTTTTAGTGTATATATGTCCTGTGTAAAAAAGGTATAATTTCCCGTTTTTTTCGATGGCACTTCCAGAAAAGCATCCATCTCGGTCATAGTCTTTATTAGGTGCTAAAGCTATAGGTAAATAAGTCCATTTAATCAAATCTTTGCTTACAGCATGCCCCCAATGCATTGGTCCCCATACAGCATCATATGGATAATGTTGATAGAATAAGTGGTAATTGTCTTTAAACTGAATAAATCCATTTGGATCATTTATCCACCCATATTCACCCATTAAATGGTATTTCAATCTGTACATTGGGATTAACTTTACTTTACTACGTCTTATAAATTCATTTGGATTACTAATTTTGCTCATCTAATCCATCCCTTACTATTTAATTGAACCTTGTAAAACACCTTTTATAATTTGTTTTTGCATTATCAGATAGACAATTATTACAGGAATAGTCGCAATCATTAATGCTGCCATTGCAGGACCGTATTCAATTGTATATGTCCCATAAAAGTAGAAAACAGACAATGGCAATGTTCTTTGGTCAGGTGACATCAAAACCAAATACGGTAGTAAAAAATCATTCCAAATCCATAAAATATCCAATATGGCAATAGTTACTGTCGTCGGTTTTAGAAGTGGAAAGACAATTTTAAAAAACGTCTGCAATTGACTGCATCCATCAATCGTCGCTGCTTCTTCAAGTTCTACTGGTATGCTCTTTATAAAGCCGTGATACATGAAAACAGCTAATGATGCACCAAAACCTAAATACATATATATAAGAGCCCATTTATTGTTCATCATCCCTATAGAACCATATATCTTTACAAGTGGTATCATGATACCTTGAAATGGTATAATCATTGATGCAACCATGAAGAAGAACATAAATTGATTGAATTTCCACTTTCTTCTTACAAAAATATATGCAGTCATTGATGACAACAATGTTATCAACGAAACGCTAAACACTGTAATGATTAGTGAATTTGCGAATGCATGTAGATAATCCATCTTTGTATATGCATCAATATAGTTGCTTAAATTTAGCTTACTTGGTATCATCATAGGATTTATTAATATGTCTTTTCTTTCTTTAAATGAATTAATTAATACAATAAAAAATGGAAATATATACAATACAAATACTATACTTAAAAATATCAGTTTTATGCCATTTAATATATATTCTTTTCTTTTCATCAGCTTTCCACCTCCATTTTCTTACTGAAATATACTTGCAATAATGTGACAGTTGCAACTACAGCAAATAGGAAAAATGCTTCCGCCTGGCCAATACCATACTGCTGACTTAAAAAGGCAGTATTATAAACATGCATTGAAATCAACTCTGTACTCTTATACGGCCCCCCATTTGTTAAAGACAAATTTATATCATAAACCATGAACCCTCTCTGCAAAGTCAAGAATACGCTTATCGTAAAGGAAGGAACCATCAATGGAAGTATTATATTTTTTAATCTGTGGTATGAGTTTGCACCATCGATACTTGCAGCTTCTAAAAGATCTTTGGGAATATTCATAAATCCCGAAATATATATGACCATCATGTATCCAGAATATTGCCATACAGTTACAATAACCAACGCCCAAAAGGCTTTATTGGGATCAGAAAGCCAAGACGCACTGAATATAGGCAAATTAAAGTGTTGACCAATGTAGACAAGGATATTTGAAAAAACAAACTGCCAAATAAAGCCAAGCAATATTCCTCCAATCAAGTTAGGAGTAAAAAATCCTGCTCTAAAAAAGTTTTGTCCTTTTATACCACTAGTCAACAAATACGCTAAAAAGAAAGCAATAGCGTTAATTAGTATTACAGAAAAAAATACGTACTTTAAAGTAAGCAAAAAAGAAGTCCAAAATACTTTGTCTTTAAACACTTGTAAATAGTTTTGGAATCCAATAAATGAATGTGTAGCTGAAATACCGTTCCAGTCAGTAAAAGTAAGGTATATTCCATATATAAAAGGCAATATTATTACAGTAAAAAAAGCAATAGTCACAGGTCCTGCAAATATTAAATATGTCTTTAGTTTGCTCAAAAAATTTTTTTCTAGATCCACAATAAATCCTCCTTAATATTGAATAATGCTGAATAACGGATAGACTCTTCCACCCGTTATTCAGGCCATACTAATTATTGTACACTTTTCCAGTAGCTTTCAATATCATTAATTAATACTTTTCTATCAATTACTCCAGATAAATATTTCTGCATTGAAGCACCTAATTTTGACCAATGATCAGATGGTAATATAGTATTAAATTCCAATTTTAGTGTATTACCTTCCTCCATATACTGTTTTATAGATTTAGCCAAAGGATCCTGTGGCTCTAATACAATATTTTTAAAAGCAGGTATAACATTGGCTTTGTTCACAAGAACATCCTGTCCCGCCTGACTGTAAACTAACCAATTCAAGAATTTCTTAGCAGCATCCTGTTGAGCCGCATTGTTCTGTGTCTTATCTATGCCTATAAATTTCGATGGACCTACTGCTATCTGTGAATTACCATAATCGTCGGGATTATTGCTTATGGGTACAGGTATAAATCCATATTGACCATTAGCTGTATCAAATGTCTTTATTTGCGGCCATGCCCAGTTTCCCATAAACCAAAAACCTACTTCTCCTTTTCCAATCACCTCAGGTCCTTTATCATACGTTGGAGCCATTGGATTGCTTTTATCCAAATTGTACTTTTTCATCATGTCAAATGTATCCATCAAACCGTTGAAAACTTTATTATTAGCCAAATTAACTTTTCCAGCTTTTAGATCTGATATAAACTTATTTACTTGAGCTGGATCCTTTGATTGGTCTGCATACGCTAGCGTCAGAAAGTGTGCACCTAAAGACCAATCCATGGGTGAAATCTCAAGAGCTTTTGCACCAGTAGCTTCAACCTTTTTAAATGCATTTTCTAAATCATTTCTTGTCTTTATCGATTTAGGATCAAAGTTACCCCCAAATGCTTTATCCAAAACTGCTTTATTGTATATGAAACCATAACCCTCTACTGCTAATGGAAATGCTATAACCTTTCCATCTACTCTGGCTACACTTAAAGTCCAATCGATCGCATCCGCAACCCATTTTTCGCCACTTAGATCTAAAAATTTATCTTTGAATTTAGCTATATCACCCGGATCCAGCATTGCTAGCGTAGGTGCATTTCCTGCAGCATACATTGAAGTAACTTTTTCAAATGGAGATTGCCCTGCTGGAGCAGGAATTACATCTACCGTTATATTTGGATTCTCTTTCGTAAATGCCTTAGCCGCGTCTTCTAACTGTGATTCAATTTCGCCTTTAGAATTTAAAAATGTAATTTTAACGATTTCAGAGTTCTTAGTTGATGATGTATTACTTTTAGCTGTATTATTATTTGTGCCACAACCTGCTGCAAGAGAAAGTATCAAAGCTGACGATACCACCATTGATAATAATTTTTTTCTCTTCATGATGATCTCCTCTCCATATTTATTTTAAAGCTTTTTGTAAAGCTTTTTATTATGGTTTTATTATATCACGCATTTATAAATATGTCAACCGTTTGATATATTCAAAATTATTCTGTATTTTGTCAATTGCAATAATTATTATAATAAATCATGAAAAACCCCTCACATCATATATACTCTCTTGATGTGAGGGGTTTTTCATGATTAATCAAATTTTATGTCATTCATATTTATATACGCAACACCTATTACAGTGTCTGCGCCACCGTAATATACAAATATGTCGTCGCCTCTTACTGCGTTGCCGCAGCTAAAAACTACATTTGATATAAAGCCGTTCTTTTCCCATTCAAGCTCTGGTTCCAAAATCGGCTCCTTTTGCCTTGCTAAAACTATCAATGGATCATTTAACTCGAGAAGTGCAGCACCTAGTCTATAGACATTATTCTCGTCTGCAGCGTGATATATCAAAAACCAACCATCTTTTGTCTTAATCGGAGGCCCAGCAACACCGACTCTTGAGCTTTCCCATGTACCTTTTATAGGTTTTATGATCGATTTATGACCAAACCATGTTTTTAAATCCCTTGAATATGCTATCCATATATCCGGATACCTTCTGTGAAACATCACATAATTGCCATTTATTTTCTCAGGAAACAGTGTGGCATCTTTGTTGGGTTCATCTAGCACAACGCCTTTTCTCTCCCAATTTATCAAATTTTTCGAAGTTGCAAGGCATATTCTGTAGTCATCATCTGTCCTATCCCCAAAGCCTGTGTACATCATGTAATATGTGTTATCTATTTTAACTATCCTAGGATCTTCGCATCCCCTTAATTCTTGCTCTACGTCATTGCTTAAAACAGGCTTATCAAGCCTCATAAAGTTAATTCCATCTTTGCTTACAGCGTAGCCTAACCTTGATATATACTTGCCGTATTTTTTGTGTGGTCCTAAATCTGTCGCTCTGTAGATAAGGTGAAACAATCCATTGTCGTATATTGCAGAACAGTTAAATACAGCTTTTCTCTCCCATTCATGCTCTGTCACTGGTTCTAAAATTGGTTTGTCGCTTAGCCTTTTTAGCTTTATCAATTTATCCACTCCTTAAAATGATATTTTATTTTTTTCCACTACTGCGACACCTATATGTGTATCTGCACCACCATAATAAACGTAGTACATTCCATTTGCTTCAACTGCACCACAGCTAAACACTACATTCGGTACAAGACCTTCTTTTTCCCAATCAAGTTCAGGCTCCAAAATAGGCTCTTTCTGCCTTGCTACCACTTTTGAAGGATCTTTTAAATCTAAAAGTGCTGCACCTAACCTGTACACATTATTTTTGTCAACTCCATGGTAGATAAGAAGCCATCCATCATCTCTTTTTATAGGAGGCCCTGCTATGCCAATCTTCTTAGACTCCCATGTGTCTTCAATAGGCTTCATTATTATCTTATGATTAGTCCAGTTTATCAAATCATCTGAATATGCTATCCAAATATCGGGTTCTCTTCTGTGAAACATGACATACTTCCCATTTATTTTTTCAGGCAGAAGTGCTGCATCTTTATTAGGTTCATCAAGGACCACCCTATGACCTTCCCATCTTTTTAAATCATATGATGTAGCCATACATATTCTAAAATTATTCCAGTCTTTGCCTCCAAAGCCTGTATAAAGCATGTAATATTTATCATCAATTTTTGTTATTCTAGGATCTTCAACACCCCATTCTTCCTGCTCCGTTTCACCCACCATAATAGGTTTATCAAATCTCTCAAAATTGATGCCATCACTGCTTACCGCATAGCCTATTGATGACACAAATTTATTTTCCTCTTCTGGTTTTTCTGTGTTTAAAACAAATCCATTGTTAGAAGCCCTGTAAAAAAGGTGAAACTTGTGATCTTCATATATTGATGCGGCATTAAACACAGCTTTTCTTTCCCATTCATGCTCTTTAACAGGCGACAATATTGGTTTATCTGTAAGCCTCCTTAGCCTAAACATTATAATACCCCTCTCTACATCAAAAATGCAACTACATCATCAGCTTTTATCGTAAAGTTATCCAAATCAATTTCTTTATTGCTTATTAAATCTTTTATTTTCCCTGAAATATTTACATCAATCTTTATATCAATATCTTCATGATTAATAAATATTACAAGCTTTTTGCCCTTATATTCAAATTCTTTTACCTCTATAAACGGCGATTCTACTTCTATTTTTGGCTTTATACGAGATAACTCTTCTGTGAGTTTGTATATTTCATAAGTTTTGTCGTCTTTATATACGTCCGGCATGTAGCTTAAATAAAGTTCGACAGGGTACGTCACAAGGACTGCATTGCCTTTACCAAATTTATTCATTACAACTGCGGGATTCCCTTCATTGTCGTATCCAATCACACTGCATGTCGTAGGTTTTGCGATTAAGTGCTTGTTAAATTTAAGTGTGCTGTAACTTAACTTAATTTTTCTGTCTTCTATATGAATTGAAGCGGTATTATCCTTCGGCACCATTGAATACTGCGTTTCAATGCCAAAAAGTTCATCAAAACCATCAACAGAAATTCCATCATACGATGTATACAATGTACCGCCACTTTTAACATAATTCATTATTCTCATCCACTGATCGTGATTCAGATGTCCCTTCCTATATGCAGATGGAAGTATCAGCATTTTGTATTTGCTAAAATCCCTCTCAGAAGCTTTTACCATCTCTACATCTATGCCAGCTTCTTTTGCAAGTATGAAACTGTTTAAAAGTATTCTAAAATGCCTTTCAGGCGTATAATCACTTCCTACAAATAAGGCACTATAATATTTATCTGGAACAATAATAGCAGCATCACATTTTTTTGGAATTAACTCATTGTATTCAAGTCTTTTTATAAATTCTGAAAAAGCTTTTATTTCAAGTCCTGCCAACTTAGGTTTTCCATCAGATGATGTTATCCCAAACTGCGTTTCAAAAGGCGTCGTGTTGTATGGCAATTTACTGGCGACTGTAAAATCACCAAAGCACCATACTAACGCACCCAGTGATTCATTTGCCAACAGGCTGTATAAAACTGTTTTATAATATTTCCCCTCTATTTCTTCAGACATCATAAGTGTCGTTGCGCCAAATTCTTCAAACAGTACATCTTTGCCTCCCAGCGCTTTTGTAAGCTTTGAAGCAAAAGGTGCAATGTAAGTACTCCTTATAGAATTTACAGGGTCAATGCATGTATCTGTGTAAATAGGATACGCATGCATACATAAAAAATCATTGCCTCCCCCCATATCTTCTGGGTAAAATTTATTATCTGAAAGAAGAGACGCCTGATGTATGCCTAACGTCACAGGATGATTTTTGTCGTGCTTTTTTATCTCGCTTGACAAAACGTAATTCCAAAGCCATGCATCATGATTCGACTCTGCTTTAACATAGTTATCTGGCTCATTAGAAAGATCCCAGAATAAAATGGCGCTTTCGTCTTTATACCTTTGTGCAAAAAAGCTTACCAGTTTAATTTCATGTCTCAGCATAAAAGGATCATTGTATATGCTTTTACCATTTCTCCACGGAATGTCGAAATTTTCTCCGCTCATGTGACCTACGAAAAACGTAGGGACAATTTTTATGTGAACATCGTGGCATATTCCAATAAGTTCATCAAATTTCTTAATCGCGTCTTCCGATATTATGTCAGGATGCGGCTGAAAATCTTCCCACAAGAGATTTATTCTCAATACATCTAATCCTAATGACTTTGCCTCTTTAAACTCCTTTTTGATCTCATCTTTTTCCCACTGCTTCCACATATCAACACCGTAATTTCTTGGCCAGTAATTAGCACCAATTACAAATTTGTCGAATATAGAATTTGTTGTTGTATCCATTCTCTCGTCCTCTCCTTCAATTCTTGCTATAATTCATCAAACAGAATTAATCTTTCAAGCCAGTAAATGTGATACCTTCTATGAAATAGCGCTGTGCAATAAAGAATAATATTAACATTGGCAGAGCTATTACAATTGACATAGCCATCAAATAGTTCCAACTTGGCTGTTCATTCACACCACCCATGAAGAAGTACATTCCAAGTGTCATCGTGTATTTATTCATATCATTGAGGTAAAGAACAGGACCTAAGAAGTCGTTCCAATATCCTCTAAAAGCAAATATGCAGATTGCAAGAAGAGCCGGTTTAATCTGAGGCAAAATTACATGAACAAAAGTTTGCAACGGCGTCGCTCCGTCAATTTCAGCTGCCTCATCCAATTCTACTGGTATACCCATCAAAAACTGTCTCAATAAAAATATATAAAATGGTCCCCACGCTGTCCACGCCCTTATTACCAAAGGATCAAATTGGCCAACTAGCCCCAACTTTTGCCATATCAAATAAGTTGGTATCAATGTCACATGAAATGGCAGCATCATCGTGCTTAAAAGTATAAAAAATATTAAATCTCTACCGGGAAATTTAAATCTTGCGAATCCATACGCAACCAAAGTTTCGCTGGTTATTTCAGCTACCATTCCCAAAACCACTATAAAAATACTATTTATAAGGTAAATATTAAATGGCATCGCATGCCATGCTTTTGCAAAATTTCCCCATAATGCAGGCTTTGGAAAGAAATCTGGCGGCCAAGCAAATATATCTGCATTAGATTTCAATGCTGTTGATAACATCCAAAAGAAGGGCATCAAAATCACTATGGCTATTGCTGAAAGAATAACATACAAAATGATTTTCTTGGTGACATTGCGAATTCTATTTGATTGTCTATATCCATGTAATATATCCACCATAGTTTAACATCTCCTTAATTACCTCTTAATTTCCCCTTCATAATGTACCCAAGCGGGTGTAGATTTAAAGACTAAAAGCGTAAATGCTAAAATGATTAAAAACAATACCCATGCAATTGCTGATGCTTGTCCCATGTGTAACTGTGTAAAACCTCTATTGTAGATCAATTGATTCATAAATATTCCCGCACCTGTTGTAGGCCTTACAAACATAGCCACAGTAAATATCTGCAATGCACTAATAATTCCCATTACTACCTGCAAAAGTATTACCGGTGATATCTGAGGAATGGTTATATTCCAAAATTTTATCCACGGACTTGCACCGTCTAAATCAGCAACTTCATAAAGGCTTCTAGGAACTCCCTGAAGTCCAGCTAGAAAAACAACTGTGTTTGTTCCAAATATGCCCCATACGCTCATTATTATAAACGCCCATAAAACGTATTTTGGATCGCCAAACCAGTCTATTTTCCCAATATGAAATAACTTAAGAAATGGTGAAAGAGCGTAATTAATAAGACCTGATTGACTATTGAAAAGCCATCTCCATATTAATGCAACAGCAACATCAGGCATAACGGCAGGTAAATAATAAATAGTCCTAAAAACACCTATTCCCTTTATTCGATTATTTAACAACATAGCAATCAATAATGACCCTATAACACCAATTGGCACTGTAAATACTGCATATAGCAAAGTAAGTCTTACTGACGGCCAAAATTCATAATCGCTAGTAAAAATATATATATAGTTTTTAAGCCCAATCCATTTAGGTGTTCCAAATAAACTGTAATTTGTAAAGCTCAAATACAAAGAATAAATAAGTGGAAATGCTGTGAAAATAATAAAACCTATAAGCCATGGAGATATCAAAGCAAAACCAGTGGCAGCCCTTTCTTTCCACCCTATCTTTCTAAGCAAAAAATATATTATCAATGCAAGAAACATAAGAACTACAGGTGTCAAAAGCCATCGTTCTGTAGTCCCAATATACTGTTCCATTAAAATTCCTCCTTTTAAAAGGAATATATAAAATTCTTGTTTTAATCTAAAAATAAACGTGCTTATCTCCTTGAAAGGAGGACATGCCTCCTTTCAATTTTATTTGCTACTGCTATACTGTTTTAAAACATTGTCTAACTGCGGTTTTACTTGAGGTATGAGACTATCAGGATTTGCCTTGTTATTTATAATAGGATCCATAAGTTGATTCCAGAATATATTATCCCAGTCTGGATAATTTACAAAGTATCTGAAACCTTCAGCATACGACATAGATTTTACTATTGTATCTAATGTCTCTGTGCTTCTATCTGGATGCAATTTTTTCAATGCATCTACATTTACTTCTGATTTTAGCGGAGGCACCACTTTCCACTCTTGAATAGCATTTGTCAAGTCAATAAACGCTTTAAACGCTGCATCTGGATTCTTTGTCTTTGCGTTTATTGCCATTCCGTACAAATCTCCAAAAGTAACCTTTTTACCTGTAGGTCCTGATGGAACTTCATAAACACCACTATTGAACTTAACCTGTGTTTCTAGGCTATCAGCAGCTCCTCCCATAAACATAGCAACTTCTTGGTTCTTAAACATTGTATCAAAGCCTTGATCCTTAATCGTTTGCTGTGAAGGAACTGCAGGACTGTTTATCAATTCAGAATAAAACTCAAATGCCTTTTTTGCTTCAGGAGTATCTATTGGTGAGCTTTTGAAATCCGGTGTTATAACTTCGCCGTTATTTTGCCATACAAACATTTGAACTGGTGGCCACCCATTTAATGTAAAGCCCCATTGTTTGATGTTGTTCTTATCAAATCCAGCTTCTCCTGGATGTTTACCATTTGCATCAACTGTCAATTGTTGAGCGACGCTTAAAAACTTATCCCAATTCCAAGTACCATCAGGATATGGAATTTTAGCTTTGTCAAATAAGTCTTTATTAATATATAGTACTACTGGGTTTTCTGCCCACGGCAGGCCATATATTTTGTTTTGATATTTAAATGGTGTTAATGAATTTTCGTAATAATCAGATACATTTGCAGCTTTATTACTGGATTTCGATAGATAATCTGTTAAATCAAGCAGTGCACCCTGTGCTGCAAGTTGTGTTGCCCTCTGTGCAGATACCCAAAACAAATCAGGTCCACCACCTGCAGAAAGCTGAGTTGTAAGCCTCGTATCATAGTCAGCAGGATTTGAATTTTGTACTATGACATAGTCTTTAGAACTAGCATTTAATTTATCAATGATTGATTGCAGTTGTTTTGCCTCGTCTGCGCCAGCCCATGTAGCTAATTTAATCGTCACCTTTTTGGTTGTATTGTTTGAAGCAGTATTTTGTTTCTTTGAACTGCTGGAGCATCCACTCACAAGTATTGATAAAATCATCAAAACCGATATCAAAATTGATATTCTTTTTCTCATAATGATCGCTACCTCCTATTTTTATTTATTGTTTACGAGATAAGCACGTTTACATGAATTAATTAAAACTCTATTTCAATTCCTTTACAGATTCTCTCTCTATTAATTTAACTTCCATTCTTATATGGTCATACGGTTCTTTAATATTATTCATCCTCCACAAGAGTTTTTGAACTGCCTTGACACCCATCAGCTCCTTGTTTACACGAACCGTAGTCAATGGAGGAGTGACAATTTTACATATATCAATGTCATCAAAACCCACAACTGAAATGTCATCAGGCACTTTCAACCCTAAAATGTTCAACGCATTATACAATGTTATAGCTGCACTGTCATTTGAGCATACCCATGCAGTCGGTAGCTTATCCATCTTTGAAATAATATTTGCAACTTCTTTGTAGTTTTTGCTTAAAACATATTTTTCAACACTGCCGATTACACAGTATCCCGGATTTACATTTAATATAGGGTCAATATTGAGTCCTGAAGCTCTCATAGCTTCGTTAAAGCCAAGCCACCTCTCTTTAAAGCTTAGAGAAAAATCTATCTCGCCAAAAAATCCTATCTGCGTATGTCCTTTATCAATAAGATATTTTGTCGCCATATAAGAGCCAGGTATATTCTGGGTCAAAACTGCATCAGTATTTATTAAAAATGATGTGTGATCAACTTGCACTATCGGTATGCCATAATCTAAAAGCATTTTTAAGTGTTCGTCTTTTATCGTGCCAACAACCAATATACCCGACACTTTTCTGCTTTGCACGCTTTTAGGAATTTGAAAATCGTCTTTATTCATAAAATTGACTAAAATATCGAAATTATTCTTTCTAGCTTCATTTTCTATTCCCAGTATTACCTTTGTGTAAAAATGAGTATCGCGAAAATTTCGCTCCTCTATCATGAGACAAATATTTTTAAAGTGATTTTTAATGATAAATGATGGATTCTCGTCAAAATACCCCATTTCATCAGCAGTTTTTAAAACCAAGTTTCTAGTTTCTTCACTAACTCCCACTTTATCATTTAACGCTATCGATACCGCATTGACAGATATATTTAATTTCTCTGCTATATCTTTCATTGTAACCTTTTTTTTCTTGATTGCCGGCAATCTAAACACCTCGGTGTAATTATTTCTTGTAATTAAATTATACGTTATGGTTATATAACTTTCAAGCTATTTTTACTTGAATTTAACATCATTTTACTTGAATTTCGTATTAATATCGTGTAAATAACGATTACTTATGTCCTTTTTGGATGTATATACTTTTTATAAAGTTTATAATTCAAGTAATTCAAGTAAACTTTCTATATTAGATTTAAAAGTGTACGCAAAAAGCCGGTTTTTACTTAAACCGGCTTAAATCTAAACTCTATTCTCTATAAGAAGATCTAAAAGCTTTCTATCCACTTTATATCCATGGAAGTTTTCATATTTAGCACCATCACGACCATGTTCTATGATTCCAAATGGTCCTTTAAAGTTCCAGAGGGAATAGCCCCATTCAAATTCTTTGTACAAGCTTAAAAGGTCATTAAACCATCTTAAAGCAACATCATTTGGTGTCTTGTTGAAGCATCCAAATTCGCCTATATGCACCTCAACGCCTTTTTGTTCCACATCTCGCCATGGCTTGTAGTATTCTCTTATGGTATCTTTATTCCACACCTTCCCGTTCCAAACAAGATCTGGATATGTAGGCACTGACAATCCCTTGTAGCCATTCCACCAGGTTGCCTCATAATGTGTTAAAGCCATTGGCTGATATCCTCTCCCGCTGTGTATCACGCCAATATCAGCTAATTCCGGCATCGCTATATTTCCACCGCCTAGACCGTCTATGACTATTTCTCTTTCAGGATCAATTTCGCGTATTGCCTCTACAGTGCGTTTAATTAATGATGAGTGTATCTCGCGAGTCATGCCGTACTGCCCTATATCCGGTGGCTCATTTAAAAGGTCAAAGCTTAGGTATTTGTTTGACACTCCCTTGTACCTCTTAGCAAAGACCTGCCATTGGTATACAAATCCGTCTTGAGCAACCCTGTCAAGCCACAAATTGTCCCTCTCTATGTCATTGCGGTTAATGCAGTATCCAGGTCCCCTGTGTATATTTAGGCACATGTGAATATTTCTCTTTTTACACTCTTCCAAGTACAAATCTATATATTCAAAAACGCTTTCATCAGGATTAAAATAATCAAAATTTTTTATCCAAAATCTATAATCTGTCGGTACCCTTATGAAATTAAAGCCTGTCTCCACCAAAAAATCCAAAGCTTTCAAGTCAGGCTTTAAAGGTGATTTACCTTCATTCCATACGTATATCCACTGAAAATTAAATCCATATTTTTTCATCAAATTCAACTCCTATTATTTATATAAAGCTTTCTATCTCATATTTAACTCGAGATTTTTCTTAATAAGCTCCTTTCTCTGCTTTACACAATCTAAAGATCTAAGTGCATCTGGTGGTGTGTTAAAGGCATAGTCTAAAAGTTTCTCGACAGTTGTAGTAGCAACGTGGATTCTGGTGTCTGATGAAGCGTAGTATATGTACACATCACCATTATCCCTTGCAATTACACCATTTGTAAATACTACGTTAGAAACATCACCAACTCGCTCCTCACCTCTTGGAGCAATTAAATAGCCTCCTGGAGATGCCATGACTTTACTTGGATCATTTAGATCTGTCACAAATAAGTATATGACATATCTCAATCCAGCAGCAGTGTTTCTGACACCGTGTGCTATGTGTATCCATCCTTTTTCACTCTTTATTGGAACACATCCAGCTCCATTTTTTACTTCTGTAATAGTATGATAAACTCTTGGGCTTACAAGTTTTTCTTCGTCTATTATTGGATTTTCTATGTCATCGCACAAACCAAAACAAATCCCACTGCCGCTTCCTGCTTCTATGAAATCATCTTGAGGTCTTGTGTAAAATGCGTACTTCCCATTTACAAACTCAGGATGCAGTACTACATTCCTCTGCTGTGGTGATTTCGTCTTAAGATTAGGAAGCCTCTCCCATTTTTTGAGATCTTTTGTGCGAACTATACCTGCACTGGCAATAGCAGATGATAAGTCACCTGGAGGAGCATTTGGATCCTTGCTTTCAGAGCAGAATACGCCATAAATCCATCCATCTTCATGCTTTGTAAGCCTCATATCGTATACATTTGTTTCTTCAGGATATAAATCATCAAATTCTACAGGGTAATCCCAGAATTTAAACCCGTCTATGCCGCTGTCGCTTTCTGCAACAGCAAAAAACGATTTCCTGTCGTATCCTTCAACACGAGCAACGAGATAAAACTTTCCATCCAGTTCTATCGCTCCCGGATTAAACACCGCATTTATGCCAAGCCTTTCCATAAAGTAGGGATTAGTCCTTTCATCAAGATCGTATCTCCAAAATAGCGGTGTATGCTCCCTCGTCAATACAGGATATTTATACCTGTCAAATATGCCGTTGTAGTCTTCTGTCTTCTCATTCTTTCTGTTTATCAGATCTTCATATTTACGCAGTTCTATCTCATATCTAGCCTGAAACTTCATTATTTTTCACCCTCTCTATAATCTCAATGCACATCCTGCTGTTGTGATAAGGACACTTCCACGGCTCCACTACAGGCATTTCAAATGGTTTTCCCTTTTCATCAACCTTCCAATACCATTCTCCCCCATCTCTTTTGTCGATCACATATCTTTTTATATATTCCCAGATATTCTTTGAAGCTTCTATGAATCTAACATCATTTGTCTTTTGATATGCGTTAAAAAGCCCCACTACAGATTCTGCTTGAACCCACCATACTCTTGATAAGTCAGTTTTACCTTCAACAGTCTCATTTGCTATGCCGTCTGGTGAATAGATATTATTTAATATGTTTTCAGCAATTTCCACAGTGTATTTTTTTGTTGTATTTTTTATTTCTTCATCACTTAATACATCCACAGCTCTATCTAAAAGCCAGCTTGCTTCTATGTCGTGTCCATATGATTTTATGTCGATGGTAGTGTCCCAATTGTCGTCGAAAAATACTTTTAGATGTTTTCCAACTTCACTGTATATTTTATCTTTAAAGAGATTTAGAAGATATATTATGCTTTTCTTAAGATTGCTGTTCTTCCAAACATCATAAAGTAATGTGTAGGCTTCCAATATGTGGAGATGCGTATTCATTGTACGGCTGGATATTACTCCATGTTCGCTAAGTTCATAATTCTCTTTAAGATTCCAATTGCGATCAAATTCCTCCAAATATCCATTTTCATCTCTGCAATTTCTTTCAATAATGTTAAATAAATCAATTGCAATATTTAAGGCTTCTTCATTGCCTGTCGCTTTGTAGTATTGAACCAATCCGTATATGCCAAAAGCCTGACTGTAGGTATGCTTTCTAGTATCCGCAGGCTTTCCTTCATAATCTAGCATCCAGTAAAGTCCTTTATTTTCTTTATCCAATATATTATCTTTTAAAAATTTATAAGCATGATGGGCCAGTTCAAGTGCTTTTTCATCTTTATCTAAACAGTAAATTGCTGAAAAGAACCACAGTATTCTGGAATTCAATATTGAACCTTTCAAGGCTTTTTTGTCAACATTTAAGTCGTAGTCAACATATCCGTAAAAACCGCCATTTTCTTCATCTTTCAATTTGCTCCAAAAAGGAAAAATTCTATCCTTCAACTCTTTATACATTTCCTGTACAATTTTCTCCATCTGATACGTCCCCTCAACTGAAATTTAATGCTAAAACAAGTTGTTGAAAGATGCAATAATCACCTCATACAAATTTTTGAAGTTCTAATCTATCTCTTTAACTGAACTGCGAATTACAAGCCGCGTATACAGCTTTATATCTTCGTACGGTTTTTCAGGATTATTCATTCTGTACAAAAGCTGATTGACAGCTTTTTCTCCAAGTGAGCTTTTAGGTATATCTATTGTCGTAAGTCCAGGATGAGAATAGGCACTCATTTCAATATTGTCAAATCCTACAACCGAAACTTCCTGAGGCACTTTTACACCCATATCTTCCAAGCTTCTCATAAATGCTAATGCAATTTTATCATTGGCGCAAACCCATGCTGTTGGAAAATCTTCTGTTATAGAAATGTTTCTTTTGAAATATTCTGGATCTCTGAAAAATTCGGCACCCTTTAGATTTATATCAAGCCATACATAATCGTTGTCAACATACATTCCAAGTTCTTCCATACTTCTTACATATGAGTAATACCTCTGTCTGAAACTGAAGGCCCACTCATTGTTGCCAATAAATCCTATCTTTCTGTGTCCATTGTCGTAAAGATATTTTACTGCTTTATATATTCCGTTTTCATTTGCCGTATTTATATAATCACAATCAATTGCATTGCTGTAATGGTCTACAACAACAAATGGTATTTTTGTTGCTTTAACCTTTTTAATAAATTCATCATTCAAAGTACCTACTATTATGATTCCGTTTGTGGTATCTTTCGTAATTGTACTAGGAATGCTTAGATTTTCTTCACCTTCTACATCAATGCCTGTAATACTTAATTTTAAATTATTGTTTCTGGCGGCACTTTCAATTCCATACAGGACATTAGACCAAAAAGTTGACTCAATAAGGAAGTCCGCTCTGCAAAGTATGGTTACATTTAAGATTTTATTGGGAATGTCTTTTATCTTTTTGTATCCCATCTTCATTGCTGTCTCTAATATCCTGCTTCTCATTTCTGCACTTACACCTTCAGCACCTCTCAGTGCTTTTGATACAGTATTTTTTGATACACCTATAACTTCTGCAATATCTTGTAAGGTTACTTTTTTCATATTTATCACCCGTATTCGTTTGATTTATGTTTTTATTTTTTGCTTAATTTAAGTATAAAGTAACTTTTATTTAGTGTCAATACGATTTTAAAATTTGATTTGTAGAAATCGTATTGTATTTATCGTACAAAATATAAAAAACTAAAAGATAGGCTGGCTATTATCTAGCACAACCTATATCTTGCCTTTTCGTAGAAAATATTTATATCATCTTATACACCAATTTACACATTCACTTAACGTCTTAAAAGTGCTTTTTCGACTAAGTGTCTTCCAAGTCCTCTATTAGCTGTTATCAATATGTTCATATTGAAGCCTTCTTGGCAATGTCATTTAGAAATTCTCTAAAAGCTCTGTGATTACCTTTAACTTTGAAAAAGTATCTATGTAAGCATATCTCCCGCCTTCGTAATCACCTTTTTGGACTAGGCTCATATCATTTTGCTCTAATGCTTTTATCTTTTCATCCATGTCTTTTACTTGAAACGCTATGTGATGTACACCTTCCCCGTGTTTATCCAAAAACTCTCTCCAGGTGCTTATGTTTTCATCTGGCTCAATAAGCTCTATTTGAAGCTGGCCCATATCAAAAAAGGCAAGCTTTGCACGGGCATCAGATGGTTTCCCATTAAATTCAGCATGTGACTTCTCGTAACCATCTGTCCAATTCCACTTAGGCTTTAAAACTCCAAAAAAGTCTGCATAAGTCTGTGAAGCTTCATCAATGTCTTTCACTATTATGCCTATCTGTGTAACGATATTAGTGCCTAACAAATTCTTGTCCATAATTTCATCCCCTATGAAAATTATTTTAAATGTATTCAAAGGATTTTCTCTCAATATTTTAAGAGAAAATTCCATATGAATAAAGTTCAATAACGATTTCTTCACCGGCTCAAAAAATGTCATTAAAAAATATAGAAGTAAATCACGTTTTTGTAACCTTAATTTTAAACTTAACCATCTACTTAGATTATACACCATCTATGATTTTTTTCTAAAACAAAAAAAGGAGATAATCTCCTTTTAAACAATGCTATCTTATTAGTATTTCTTCGATTTTATCATTTATCATCTCTTTTATCATTAGCAAATATTCAATGTCGCATTGACCTTCACCGCACAAATCCTTATTTAGTACGCCTTCTGAGTATTTGTATCTTTGCAGTACATATCTTTTGCAAACAGATATCATATTTGCTATAGATAAAAAATCATCTGTAGAAAGCAATTTTTTATTTACAGTCGTCCTGAATTCATAATCTATTCCAGAGTTTTTAATTAAATTAATGCTTTTTACAATTCTCCCTATATCTTCATTGTTTTTTACGAATAAACCGTATTTATTTTTAGGTGCTTTTACATCCATAGCAATGTAGTCCAAAAGATTATCATTAAGCAAATCTTCTATTACATTAGGCCTGGAGCCATTTGTATCCAGCTTGACGCTGAATCCCAAATCTTTTATTGTTTTAATGAAGTTTTTCAAGTCTTTCCAAAGTGTAGGCTCTCCGCCTGTTATGCAAACGCCATCTATGAGATTTTTTCTTTTCTTTAGATAATCTATAAATTCTTCTTCACTTTTTATAGATTTCTGCAAATCAATCAATTGGCTGTTGTGACAATAAGGACAGGTAAAGTTGCATCCACTTGTAAAAACAGTAGATGCAACCTTTCCAGGATAATCTACCAACGACACCATCATGTAATCATACATCATATTACAAATTCCTTCCTGTCTGCAAATTCCTTTTTCTTGCCTTCATTCCAGTTTTGAAGTGGCCTATAGTAGCCAACAACTCTGCTGTAAACTTCGCACTCTTTACCACATTGCGGGCAAGTAAAATGTTCTCCAGATATATAACCGTGGTTGTCACATATTGAGAATGTGGGCGTAATGGTATAATAAGGAAGCCTATAGTTGTATGCTATCTTCTTTACTAATTCTTTGCAAGTATTAGGATCGCTTATGCTTTCACCGATAAATCCGTGAAATACAGTCCCACCTGTGTATTTTGTCTGCAGTTCATCCTGCAAATCAAGAGCCGTAAATATGTCTTCGGTAAAGTCGACAGGAAGCTGTGTAGAATTCGTGTAATACGGCACATCATCGCCTTCTGTAATTATATCTTTGTACAATTCTTTGTCTTTCTTTGCTAATCTATATGATGCACCTTCTGCTGGTGATGCTTCCAAGTTATAAAGATAATTTGACTCCATCTGATATTCTTCCAGTTTATGCCGCATAAAATCCAATACTTCTATAGCAAAATTTCTTCCTTCATCGCTTGTTATGCCAACACCCATGAAATTCAAAAGTGCTTCATTCATGCCAATTAGTCCTATTGTATTAAAATGGTTTTGCCAATAAGAACCAAACCTCTTTTTTATATCCCTCAAGTAAAACTTTGAGTATGGGTATAAACCCATTTCAGTCATTTTCTCCAGTACTTTTCTCTTTATCTCTAAGCTTTTTCTTGCTGTGTCCATCTGTTTTTCTAATCTTTTGAAAAATTCATCTTTTGTCTTTGATAAAAATCCAATTCTAGGCATGTTTATCGTTACAACACCTATTGATCCTGTAAGAGGATTAGCACCAAAAAGTCCGCCACCCCGCTTTCTCAGCTCTCTGTTATCAAGCCTTAACCGGCAACACATCGAGCGGGCATCTTCTGGGTTTAGATCGCTGTTGACAAAATTGCTGAAATAGGGAAGGCCGTATTTTGCGGTCATCTCCATAATTTTATCTATAACAGGGCTTTCCCAATCAAAATCTTTTGTAATATTGTATGTCGGTATAGGGAAAGTAAATATCCTTCCATTTGCGTCACCTTCCATCATGACTTCAGCAAATGCCATATTTAACATATCCATTTCTTTTTGAAATTCTTTATATGATCTATTCATGGCTTTGCCGCCAATTATTACAGGCTCATCAGCTAATATATCAGGAACGACGAGATCCATCGTTATATTTGTAAATGGAGTTTGAAAACCTACTCTTGTTGGAACATTTATATTAAATATAAATTCCTGTAAGGACTGCTTTACTTCTTTATACGACAGCTTATCGTAATATATAAATGGAGCTAAATAAGTATCAAAATTAGAAAATGCTTGTGCACCTGCCGCTTCACCTTGAAGCGTATAGAAAAAGTTGACAATTTGACCTAATGCTGATCTAAAATGCTTAGGTGGCTTACTTTGAACTTTTCCCTCTACACCTGTAAAACCCGAAATAAGCAAATCTTTCAAATCCCATCCGCAGCAGTACACTGATAAAAGGCTTAAATCGTGGATATGCAAATCACCATTTACATGTGCGTCTCTCACTTCTTTTGGATATATCTTATTCAACCAGTAATTTGCTGTAATCGTGCTTGCTATATGGTTATTTAACCCTTGAAGCGAGTAACTCATGTTGCTGTTTTCATTTACTCTCCAGTCCAATTTCCCTATGTATTCATCAACCATCTTTTCAATATCCATAAACATGTTTTTAAATTCTCTCATATCTTGATGCTGTTTTCTGTACAAGATATATGCTTTTGCAGCTTTTGCAAAGCCGCCTCTTATCAAAAACTGCTCAACTATGTCCTGAATCTGTTCCACATTTGCATATCCATCAAAATTTTCTTCTATGTACTTTGTAACTTCGTCAGCTATCTTTAAGGCATCACTGTATTCTCCTTCATCAACTGCTTCAAACGCCTTGTATACAGCATTTGCAATCTTTTCTTTGTTGAATTCTTCTTCCATACCATTTCTTTTAATAACCTTCATTGCGTTTTCCAATTTAAACCCTCCATTAAATTATCTTCCGTAAAAATAATCCCACATAAAAGCTGCACCCATTTAATGAGTTAATTAAATAAACACACATGTCTGAAATTTTCTAATATTAACTCTATATATTGTGTATATAAATATCGCAGCATCAATATATAGTATATCATTGTTATATAGGTACGTCAATACAAATATAAAAAAACATTTCCACATTCATCTCCAGTTTAATTGATTAGTACAACATAAAAAGGTGGAGCATTAAACTCCACCTTAAAACTTGCAATATATTTGCAATTTTTATCTAAACAAAGATGCAAATACTAACGTAATAGTGCTTATAAGTTTTATTAAAACGTGCAAGGAAGGACCTGCCGTATCTTTAAATGGATCACCTACTGTATCACCTACGACACCTGCTTTATGGGCTTCAGACTTTTTGCCACCGTAATTACCTAATTCAATATATTTTTTAGCATTATCCCAAGCACCGCCACCGTTATTCAAGAACAACGCCATTATTACACCAGATATAGTGCCAACCATCAAAAACGCTGCTGCGGATTCTTTGCCAAGTAAAATTCCCACTAAGATAGGCGCAACAACGACTATAAGACCAGGGATAACCATCTCTTTCAATGCGCCTTTTGTAACAATGTCCACTGTTTTTGCATAGTCTGGCTTTGATGTGCCTTCCATTATACCTGGATTTTCCTTAAATTGCCTTCTTACCTCCAGTATGACGTATTGAGCCGCTTTACCAACAGCTCTTATAGCTGTAGAGCTGAAAAGAAATACTATCATAGCTCCTATAAATGCTCCTATGAAAACCTCAGGTTTACCTATATCTACAGCAAACCAGGAATCGATAGGTTTACCTAATATTTTCTTTACTTCATCAAGGTATGCAGAAAATAGCAAGAAAGTAGCTAAAGCTGCAGATCCTACTGCATATCCTTTTGTCAAAGCTTTTGTCGTATTTCCACATGCGTCAAGTCTATCTGTCACAAGCCTTACTGACTCAGGAGCTTCAGACATTTCAGTGATTCCGCCAGCATTGTCAGTGATAGGTCCAAATGTATCCATTGCTAATATATAAGCAGTTGTAGATAACATTCCCATTGTAGCTATAGCAGTACCGTAGAAGCCTGCCGTTGCTATATTAGGAAGTGCAAGCTGACCAAGCCTATATGCAATAATTATTGCTGCTGAAATAAACAGTACAGGAAGTGCCGGAGACTCCATACCTACAGAAATACCTGTGATTATATTTGTCGCAGCACCTGTTGTTGAAGCCTTTGCGATCTCTTGAACTGGTCTTTTACTCATAGAAGTATAGTAATTTGTCAAAAATACAAATACGTAGCTTAAAAGTATGCCTGCAACTGCTGAACCGTAAAGAAGTAAGTAGTTGACTTCAGAACCATTTGACAAATGCCCTGAAAGCATAACCTTTACTGCAAAGAAGAGAACGATTAGATTTACTATTGTCGTAATAAAGTAGCCTTTATTTAAAGCTATCATAGGATCTTTTGATTCGTCTTTTGTGTTTACGAATACAATGCCAATAATTGAAGCAATTATACCTACTGCACGAGCCACTAGTGGAAACAGTATGCCCTTTAATCCAAAGACAGGATACAAGCCTACACCCAATATCATTGCACCTATATTTTCAGCGGCTGTTGACTCGAAAAGGTCAGCTCCTCTTCCGGCACAGTCTCCGACGTTATCGCCAACCAAATCAGCGATTACTGCAGGATTTCTTGGGTCGTCCTCTGGAATGCCTGCTTCTACCTTGCCGACAAGGTCAGCACCTACGTCAGCAGCTTTTGTATATATACCACCGCCTAGCTGTGCAAACAATGCTACAAATGAAGCACCAAATCCAAAGCCTACTATCAATGATGGAGCATTTTTAACCAATTCCTGTTGTCCTGAAGCACCGCCATATGCAAAGAACAAAGTAGCAACACCAAAGAGAGACAACGCAGTCACTGCAAGGCCTGTCACTGCCCCTCCTCTTAAAGCAATCTGTAATGCTTTATTAAGACCTGTTCTTGCACCACTTGCTGCTCTGACATTTGAATTAACTGCCATGTACATGCCTATGTAGCCTGATATAGCTGAGCACAAAGCTCCGGATATAAATGCCAATCCTACATGCCATGCATAGCTAATAGCAGCACCCGCTCCTTCTGATTGATGACCGTAATAATTTGCTATTATGATTAAAACAGCCACAATCAAAGCCAGTACTGTTATCGTTTTATACTGCCTGTTTAGAAAAGCCATTGCACCTTCCTTTATGGAGTCTGAAATCTGCTGCATCTTCTCGTCACCTTTATCTTGTGTAAAAATAAACCTAATAAACCCAATGATGGCAAGAGCTGCAATGATAACAACTCCATAGATTAGAAATAGATAGGAATTCAATTAGACCATCTCCTTATATTTAATTAATATATTTATTAAATATTTCTACAAACATAAGAAAATTCCTCCATGTTTTTATAAATTATTTAAAATTTTTAATGACCAGTCATCATGCAAAAACAAAAAAGGCCAATAGCAAATAAATGCTATCAACCTTATTTTGTCTTTATTGCACATCAAACAAATCTTTCAGTTTTTCCTTGCTCTCATCGCTAACAACGCTTAAAACCTCATCGCCAGGCAAAATATACGTACTGCCATTTGGCAACAAAACTTTATTACTTCTGACTATCGACATTATCACACAGTTACCGGGAAGCATCAAATCTTTAATCATCCTATTTGCAGCTTTTGAATCTTTCTCCACCATGCTTCTGACAATGGATATTTTTCCCTCTGCAAGATTCATTACAGTCGTAAGCCCGCTGATTTCTGTCTCCTCTTCAATTAATTTTGCAATAATTCTGGCACTGCTGACAGCTGCATCAATGCCCATATCCCTTGTAAAAAGCCACTCATTTTGGGGATTATTTATCCTGGATACCACCCTTGATACGCCAAACTCATACTTAGCAAGCTGACATATTATAAGATTATCTTCATCATGACCAGTTGCTGCGACAACTATCTCAGTACCGATAATCCCTGCCTTTTTTAATGTATCTGAATTACAGCCATCCCCAACTACAATATTGCACTTTAATTCTCTTTTAAGTTTTTCAATTCTAGACTCATCTTTTTCAACAACAACGACTTTCTCATTTCTTTCCTGCATCAATTGAGCTAGGTATGAACCTAATCGTCCAGCACCAACAATCATTATCGACATATCGTAACCTGCTATTTGGAAACTTTATTGCATTGTTCCCGTCAGGTTCTTTCACCTCCTATTAAAATCTCTACGACATAAGCATTTGTTTTATCTTTGTCTTCCCGAAAGCTGTTAAAGCTATAAATATTTTATCGCCTTTTTTAAAAGTCGTGCTATGCGTTGGTATAAGTGCTATGCCGTCTCTGACTATACTTACAACATTTATTTCAGATGGTATAGCTATATCTCTTACATGGCGGCCATCCAAGAATGCTGTCACTTCCGTTTCAATTATTTCTACTTCACCACTTCCAAACGACGATACTCTAAAAAGATCAGGATGACATATCAAATCTTTTATCTTATTTGCACCCCACAAAGTAGGTGAAACCGTATTTATACCCATTTTTCTGTATATTTCCGCTCGAATAGGATCGTATATCCTGGCTACTATCGTTGGAACTTTAAATTTCTTTTTTGCAATCAAAGCTGTAACAATATTTGTATTATCGCCATTAGTAGTAGAAGCAACAGCATCAGCATGTTCAATGCCAGCTTTTATTAAAGTAGCTTTGTCAAATGCAATCCCCTCTATAAATTCACCTTTAAAAGACGACTTCAATCTTTTAAAAGCATCTTTGTCTCTATCTATAACAGCAACATGATTACCGTCAGAATCTAATATCTGAGCTAACTCAGCACCAAGCCTGCCGCATCCTGCAACAATTATATTCATAAATCAGGCTCATATAGAGCCTTTCACCTCCTTTTCATTTAATGCAATTTTTTTGCGCAAGAAATATTTTCTGATCTCCTCTGCCCCAATAAGTATCGGCATAAATGCTACGTAAAACAGCCAGTGCTTTAATGAAACAGGATAAGTGTCAAATATTTTCTGCAAAAACGGAACATATATAAGCAATGCAGTAAGTACTATTTCAAATATTACGCCAATATTTAATAATCTATTTTTAAAGAAACTGACGCTAAACATAGAAGCAACTTCAGTGCGGCAGGCAAACACATTAGCCACCTGCATAATAACTATCCCTAAGAAGCTCATTGTAGCAGCTTTTCTCGCCAGTGGATCTGTCAGTGGAAGCGTCTCGCCCCAGTGCCAACCTCCGCTTAATAAAACCCAAAAATAACCTGATAGAACTGCTATCGAGCTAATTATTCCTAGTAAAACATACCCTCTTAGGAATAGGGACAAGTTTAATAATTTTTCTTTAGGTGATCTAGGTGGCCTATCCATAACACCCGGTTCAGGCGGCTCAACTCCAAGTGCAAGAGCCGGCAGCGTCTCCGTTCCTAAATCTATTGCTAATATCTGCATTACCGTTATTGGGACAGGAATATTAAATAGAGAAAACAGTATATAAGGTATAGCCTCTGGTGTCAAATGCGCAAAAATGTATGTTATAAATTTCCTTACGTTGTCGTAAACCGCTCTGCCTTCTTCAATAGCATTAACTATGCTGGCAAAATTGTCATCTGTCAAGACCATAGTGGCAACTTCTCTTGCTACATCAGTACCGGATTTACCCATTGCAATACCTATATCTGCCCTTTTCAATGCCGGTGAATCATTGACTCCGTCGCCAGTAACAGCAACAACTTCACCCATTTCTTTTAATGCAGCAACAACTTTCATTTTGTGCTCTGGAGCAACTCTGGCAAATATGATTTCTTTATTCTTCAATTCTTTCTTCAAATCTTCATTTGACATTTTATCAAGTTCATTGCCAGTTATTATCCTTGGTCTAGGCCCTTTTACTATGCCAATTCTCCTAGCAATAGATTCTGCTGTTAATCCGTAGTCACCCGTTATCATGATGATTTTTATGCCAGCTTTATGAGCCTGTTTAACAGCCAATTCAACTTCAGGCCTTGGTGGATCCATCATAGCTACTAATCCGACAAAGATTAAGTCAGTTTCTGTATCTTCTACTGTATATTCTTTATTCTCATTATCCATTATTTTATATGCCATTGCAAGTACTCTAAGCCCGGATTCAGCAAATTTGTCATTCTGTTTAACTATGTTGTCAATATCCGACTGTTCTAGTTTTTTAACACCATCGTCGCTTAAAATGTAATTGCAAACTGAAAGCGTTTCTTTTGGTGCACCTTTAGTGAATACGTAGATTTCTTTTCCATACTTATGAATAGAAGTCATCCTTTTCCGCCTGGAATCAAACGGAAGTTGAGATATTCTTGGATACTCCCTCAGCATTTTTTCTAATGTAAATCCTGCTTTCTCCGCCAGTACCACTAATGAACCTTCCGTTGGATCACCAATTATACTCCAAGATGGGTTCTCATCCGTTGGCCTAACCAACCGGCTGTTGTTGCACAGCAAACCTATTTTTAATAGCAATGACAGCTCATTAGGAAGATTTTTGCTGTCTATCTTTTTGTTATCCACATAAAAGTCGCCTTTCGGCTCGTATCCAACACCGCTTACATTGTAAAATGCATCTGGGGTCCAGATTTCTCTGACTGTCATTTCATTTTGCGTCAATGTGCCTGTCTTGTCTGTACAGATGACAGTCGCTCCGCCCAACGTTTCAACGCTGGAAAGTTTCTTTACAAGCGCATGTCTTTTAGCCATTCGCTGTACACCCATGGCAAGCGCTAATGTCACTGTCGGCAGCAATCCTTCAGGCACATTAGCAGTAATAATGCCTATTGCAAACATAAATGTATCGACTAAGGACCTTCCCATAAACAAGCCCAGGAGGAAAAAGAATACCCCCATCACAAGAGATAAAAGTGCAATAACTTTTGCAACTCTCGTCAACTGTTTTTGAAGCGGGCTCTGTTCTACACTTATTGTCTGCGTTAAAGAGGCAATTTTGCCAAATTGCGTATTCATGCCTGTTGCATAAACTACTGCCGTTCCAGAACCTGATGCTACATTTGTTCCCATAAACACTATATTTGGTGACTGCAACAGTGAGACATCTTCGTCTAAAACTACATCAGATGTTCTTCTAACAGGCTCAGATTCTCCAGTCAATGCAGCATTAATAGTCCGCATTTCAAAAGCCTCTATAAGCCTAGCATCAGCCGGCACGTGATCGCCTTCTTCAAGGTATATAAGATCTCCAGGTACTAACTCCCGGGCTAAAATTTGCTCCTGACGGCCATTTCTTATCACTTTCACGTACGATGGCAACATCTTTTTAAGACTTTCTGTAGCCTGCTCTGCTTTAAATTCCTGCCAAAAGCTGAATAAAGCATTTACGATTATGACAAGTATTATTGCCCATCCAAGCTGCGGCATCCCTCCGATAAAAGAAAGTATGCTGGCTATCCAAAGAAGTATTGCCAATAAATGTGTAAAATTTGCTATGAATCTAGACAGCATTGATGATTTTTTGACTTCTTTTATTTCATTGTATCCATATTTCTGAAGTCGCTCATTTACTTCATCTGTAGAAAGACCTTTTATGGATGTATTTAATTCCCTAAATAGTTCATCTTCTGTCAATCTAAATATATCATCAATCTTCAAAGCAGCAAACCTGTATTAAACAGGTTTCACACCTCCTTATAGTTTAATATGTTCTCTATATAAAATCGTATGCAACGATTGTTCATAACGGCATAAAAATCACCTCAATACATTTTTCTCCAGTATAGCATTATTGATTTACATATTAAAGTTTTAATTTAGTCATTTAAAACTCAATTAAAGCTATACATTTTCATTTCTTCGATATCTATTATATATTTTGTCTATTAATCTCGATTTATTGCATAAATGCTTAATCGCACAAAATAAAAAATCAACTATAGAAAAATGTAATCTACACTTGCTAGCAAAAAGATTTACTATAGTTGACATATTGATTTTTCATTCTCCTTCAAAAATAATTATGTGCTTTATTAGAACATATAAATGTAAATTTTGAGGTACACTTAAAATGTTCTAATTAAGCACAAAGGTGATTAATATGAAATTAATACTCGACAATGATAACCGAAATATTATTGGACCTCGCTTAAAAGCTATAAGATTAAAAAACAAATTAACCCAACAACAATTATCTGCAAAACTAGAAACAATGGCAGTATACATAGATAGAGCAAGTATTTCTAAAATTGAGCAACAAAAACGCATCGTTACTGATTTTGAACTAGTTGCTTTAGCTGAAATACTTAAAGTGAGCCCTAATTGGTTGTTAGGACTGGAAAAATAATTTTTGTTCTTTATTAGAACATTATATCATTTGTTTTATTTTTTGTAAATCAATTTTATTTCCACTACGCTATATTGAATTAATAAAGTTACTGCACTATAATTATAGTAGCAGTAGGAATTTAATATCATCCAAATGATGATAGCGAGAGACACCTTTTATGGTGGCCGAAGGAGCAATATGAAGTGGGTCACGGCTTCATAAAATCTCTCAGGCAAATTAATCGCTATTTGATGGGACTCTGAAAAGCCGTATGGCACCGATGGGGCAATACCTTAGGGTAGAAACTCTCAGGTCATGACACAGAGGAATATGATGACACTTGTCTTCATATTCCTTTTTTGTTGGCAAATTTATTTAGGAAGGGATGATCCGGTTGGATAGCCTTAAAAAAACCCCATTATACGATACACACCTGAAATACGGGGCAAAGATGATAGAATTTGCAGGTTTTTCAATGCCTGTACAGTATGAAAGTATACTTAAAGAGCATGAAGCTGTTAGAAAAAATGCAGGCCTTTTTGATGTATCACACATGGGTGAAATAATAATAGAAGGTAAAGACTCTGAAAAATTCATAAACTACATTATCTCAAATAACGTGGCAAAGATAAATGATAATCAGGCGATGTATTCCCCTATGTGCTATCAAAACGGCACAACAGTAGATGACTTGCTTGTTTACAAATTTTCCAATGAAAAATACATGTTAGTAGTCAATGCCAGCAACATAGATAAGGATTATAACTGGATAGATGAAAACAAAAACTACAATATTGCTGTAAAAAACATATCAAATGAGATTTCTGAATTGGCATTGCAGGGTCCTAAGTCTCAAAAGATACTTCAAAAAATGACAGAGTACAACTTAGACGACATGAAATACTACCACTTTGACAAAATCAACCTAGATGGAGTAAATTGTTTGATATCAAGGTCAGGTTATACAGGCGAAGATGGTTTTGAGATATTCTTGAAAAATGATTATGCACAACCAATGTGGGAAAAAATCTTGGCTGTTGGAAAGGAATTTGGAATTAAACCTGCCGGCTTAGGTGCAAGAGATACATTAAGGTTTGAAGCAGGTCTTCCCCTTTACGGTAATGAGCTTTCTGACGACATAACACCATTAGAAGCTGGATTAGGTTCTTTTGTAAAATTAGAGAAAGATTTCATTGGTAGAGATGCTCTTTTAAAACAAAAGCAGGATGGACTTAAAAGAAAGATAGTAGGTTTTGAAATGATAGATAATGGAATACCCCGCCATGGCTATGATGTATGCGCACAAGGTGAAAAAATTGGATATGTGACAACTGGATATTTATCACCTACTTTAAAGAAAAATATCGGAATGGCATTAATAAGCAGCCAATTTGCCAACATTGGCAATGAAATAAGTATAATAATAAGAAATAAACCTTTAAAAGCTATCGTAACAAGCAAAAATTTTTATAAGAAAAATTACAAAAAATAGGAGGTTGTTTTTATGAAAATTTTAGAAGGTCTTTACTATTCAAAAAACCACGAATGGGTAAAAGTTGAAGGTGACAAAGCATACGTTGGAATAACAGACTTTGCTCAGCACTCGTTAGGCGACATAGTCTATGCAGAACTTCCGGAAATAGATACAGTATTAAATGCTGGAGATACATTAGGTACCGTTGAATCAGTAAAAGCAGCATCTGACGTATATTGTCCCATAAGTGGCAAGGTTATAGAGGTTAACCAATCTATTGCAGACGACCCATCGCTTTTAAACAGCGATCCGTACGAAAATTGGATGATATGCGTAGAAATAAGCGATCCCAGTGAGCTAGATGAACTAATGTCACCTGAAGAATACAGCGATTTTTGCAAATAGCCAAATTAAATCATCCTCAAAAGGAGTGATATCATGCCCCAATACATTCCATCATCAAACGATGAGCAGATGGAAATGCTTAAATCTGTGAATGCTAAATCGATAGAAGATCTATTTGTAGATATACCAGAAAGCATTCGCTTAAATAAAAATCTAAACTTAAAAGGTCCTTTATCAGAGCCAGAACTGTTGAATCACATAAATAAAATCTCAAAAGAGATAAAGACAACAGATGAACTTACATGCTTTTTAGGAGCAGGTGTCTATGATCACTTTATTCCAGCTGTCGTTAAACATGTAGTATCAAAGCCAGAGTTTTATACAGCGTACACTCCGTACCAGCCTGAAATAAGTCAAGGGACATTGCAAGCGATATTTGAATATCAGACAATGATTTGTTATCTTACTGGAATGGACATATCAAATGCATCTATGTACGATGGAGCCACTGCTTTAAGTGAAGCTGCAAAAATGGCTTCTAATGCAACAAATCGGAAAAAAGTCCTTGTATCATCGTCACTTAATCCTGAAGTAAAAAAAGTACTTCATACATACATGAGGTTCAGTAATATTGAGCTTGTTGAAATCGACGACTTAGATGGAACAGTAAATTTAGAGCTTCTAAAATCATCTCTTGACAGCGATACAGCAGCATTTATAGTTCAAAATCCAAATTTCTTTGGCATAATAGAAGATCTTAAAGATGTTGAAGAAATGGTCCATAAGAATGCTTCGCTTCTCATAATGTACGTAGAGCCAATATCTTTATCTATATTAAAAACACCAGGTGAAATAGGTGCAGATATAGCCGTTGGCGACGGTCAACCTCTTGGAAATAGCCTTAATTTTGGTGGTCCACATCTTGGCTTTATGGCAACAACGAAAAAACTTATGCGTAAATTACCAGGCAGGATCATCGGTGAAACAAATGATATTGACGGCAAAAGAGGATATGTATTGACACTTCAAGCAAGGGAACAACATATAAGAAGAGAAAAAGCGACTTCAAATATATGCACAAATCACTCACTAAATGCATTGACTGCCGCTATATACATGACAGCTCTTGGGAAAAAAGATATTAAAGAAGTTGCACTGCAGTGCTTTAAAAAATCTCATTATGCTTTTCAGCAATTAATAAAAACAAGTAAATTTAAACCATTATTTGATAAACTATTTTTCATGGAATTTGCAGTTGTATGCAATGATAACAGCGTCGACGCTATAAATAATGTGCTTCTAAGTAACGGCATCATTGGCGGTTACAACCTAGAAAAAGAATACAAAAAGTACAAAAATGCAATGCTTCTATGCGTAACAGAAAAAAGGACAAAAGATGAAATTGATAAGCTCGTCAATATAATGGGAGGTGTAGTTAATGAACTATGATAAGCTTATTTTTGAGGTATCTAAGCCAGGTCATACATCATACAGCCTTCCTCCATTAGATGTGGAAGACGTACAATTAGAAGAAGCAATTCCAGATAAACTTCTTCGCCATACAGAATTAAATCTTCCCGAAGTCAGCGAGGTAGAACTGATAAGGCACTACACAAATCTTTCATACAAAAATTACAGCGTTGATAAGGGATTTTATCCACTAGGGTCTTGTACGATGAAGTACAATCCAAAGGTAAATGAAGATATTGCAAGCTTTAAAGAATTTACAAACATACACCCACTGCAGGGTGAAAATACTGTCCAAGGTGCTTTAAAGCTTATGTACGATCTTCAAGAAATGCTAAAAGAGATAACTGGAATGGATGGGATTTCACTTCAACCTGCTGCTGGTGCCCATGGAGAACTTACTGGAATGATGATAATTAAAGCATACTTTGAAGACATCGGTGAATACAATAGGAAAAAGATGATCGTACCTGACTCTGCACATGGCACAAACCCAGCAAGTGCTGCAACAGCCGGATTTGATGTAGTAGAGATAAAATCTGGAAATGATGGGCTTATAGATATTGACGCATTAAAATCGGTTCTTGACGATGACATAGCTGGATTAATGCTTACAAATCCAAATACGCTAGGGTTGTTTGAAAAAAACATACTGGAAATATCAAAGTTAATCCACGATGCTGGTGGCCTTCTTTACTATGATGGTGCCAATATGAATGCCAATATGGGAATAACAAGACCAGGTGATATGGGATTTGATGTGGTCCATATAAACTTGCACAAGACATTTGCAACACCACATGGAGGTGGCGGACCTGGAAGCGGTCCAGTTGGCGTCAAAGGCAAACTTGCAGATTTTCTGCCTGTACCAATAGTTGAAAAAAATGACGATATGTATTATTTTAAGTATGATTTGCCACATACAATAGGAAAAGTGAGAAGTTTTTATGGCAATTTCAATGTTATGGTAAAGGCATATGCATACATTCTATCTATGGGAGCGGACGGACTTAAAGCTGCTAGCAGTTTGGCAGTTTTAAATGCAAACTATGTTAAAGAAAAGCTTAAAGAATATTATGAGCTTCCATTTGATTCGATATGCAAACATGAATTTGTCTTCAGCGGCCTCAAAAACAAAACAAATGATGTCACAACACTAGATGTGGCAAAGCGGTTGATAGACTACGGATTTCATCCACCTACCATCTACTTTCCTCTCATCATTGACAGTGCACTTATGATTGAACCAACAGAAACTGAAAGCAAAGAGACACTAGATGGATTCATAGAAGCTATGAAGGCAATTGCAAAAGAAGCAGATGAAAATCCTGAAATTCTAAAAACTGCACCTCATAATACACCTGTAAGAAGGCTTGATGAAGTAAAAGCAGCAAGAAATCCAATAGTAAAAGCCAATGTATGAAAACATTGGCTTTTATCACCTTATTCAACAACAACATCAGATAAAACTAATTTTACGGGATTTGCTAATGAATCTCCTACAGGGCATGTTTTCTCTATAAACTTTGCAAATTCTTCTACTTTTTCTTTTGAAGCATCTGTTTTAACATGCATCTTAAATCTTATTTCTTGAAAGCCTGGTCTTACGTCAGACTTGCCCATGAATCCGTCTAAATCAATGTCCCCTTCCAATTCAACCCAAAAATCTTGTAGATTTATACCTTTTGCTTTTGCAAAAGCTGATGCTACAATAGTCTGACATGAGCCTAAAGCACAAAGCAAAGCCTCTACAGGATTCATGCCTTTATTTGTGCCGCCTAACTCTTTTGGCTCATCTAAAAGCATTTTAAACCCTCTTACTTCGCTTTCAACAGCTAAGCCTTCTGGCAACTTCCTGGAAACCGCCTTAAAAGTTTCTATTGCCATTTAAATTCCTCCTTTTTTTCCTTCCTAAATTTAATTTATTTTAAAGCATTACCGCTTTAAAATCTTTATTACACTTTATGTATCGATTCTTTAAAAATGTCTTTTACTGCCTCCATGATGGTCTCACTTCTCGTAGGATGAGTATATATCGCTTTTTTAAGATCATCTGCCTTTGCACCACTTTGACATGAAGTAGATATTATCTGCGCTATTTCAGATGCATCGCTTCCGACAACCCACGCTCCTAAAACATCTCCATCTTCGGAAGATATGATCTTGACAAAACCTTTTGTTTCACCGTATGTCTTTGCTCTGCCATTAGCTGCAAAGTAAAATTTACCCACTTTTACATTTTTAAATTTACTCTTAGCCTCTTCCTCTGTATAGCCGAAATAACCTATCTCCGGTTCTGTAAATACAGCAGCCGGTATTCTCATATAATCAAGAGCAACATTGCCTCCAAAAATATTGTCAACTGCTGCTTCGCCTTGTGCTGATGCCACATGTGCCAGCATCATTTTATTGGTCACATCGCCAATGGCATAGACATTATCAATATTTGTCCTTAAATATTCATCAACTTTGATAGCTTTTCCATCGAATTCTAAAAGCTCTGAAATTGGTCCTATGTCCGTATTTAGCTTTCTTCCAATGGAAATAAACACTTTGTCTGCGTATATGCACTTTGTTGCACCATCTTTTATTATTGTTACAACACTTCCACCATTTTCTTCTTCTAAAATCTTTTCAACCTTAGAAGATGTATAGATCTTTATACCACGCTTCTGAGCTTCAAACTTTATTAGATTGCTTACTTCTTTATCCAGTTGAGGAAGAAGTCTTGGCATCATCTCGACGATAGATACTTTTACTCCAAACTGATTCATTATAAAGGCGAATTCCATGCCTATTACACCACCGCCTATTATACACATGCTGTCAGGCAGTGATGTAATCTCTAAAATATCGTTGCTATTTATGACATTTTTCGATTTCACGCCTTCGATTGGCAATTCTTGAGGCTTAGAACCAGTTGCTATTATTATATTTTTCGCTTTTATCTTATTTTCTCCCAACAATATATTTTTATCTTTGTCAATTTTTGCTTCCTCAGAATACAAATCAACACCATTTGCTTTAAGCAATGTATTTATACCGGATACAAGCTCATTTACTATATTATCTTTTCTTTCCACTACTTTTTTATAATCAAATGATTTAACATCTACACTAAGTCCAAATTCATCTGACCTTTTTATGATGTCATACACTTCAGCAACTCTTGCGTAAGCTTTTGTCGGTATACACCCTCTATTGAGACACGTACCGCCTACTTTATCTTTTTCGAAAAGTGCCACTTTTGCACCTTTTTTTGCAGCTTTTATAGCTGCCACATAACCTCCAGGGCCACCACCTATAACAGCTAAATCGTAATCTTTTACTTCATTATAAAATGTATCTGCATTGTCTGAAATTGACTTTTGAGAATCATCCTCAGATTTTGAAATGATAGAAATAACGTCTCCTGATTTTACAGTATTGCCTGCTGGAATAATAATTTTGGAAATTACTCCATCATATTCAGAGTACACCTCATAATTCATCTTTCCAACCGCTATATCACATAAAGAAGTTCCTTTTTTAACAGATTGACCTTCACTGACATGCCATTTCGTTATTTTTCCCTCATTCATTGAATCAGACAAGACAGGTACCTTAACTTCTAACTCCATAAGGTACACCTCCAATTTTTACTACTAGCCATACAAAACATTACTTAAAAGTGGAATTTTTAAGCGGGTTAATTATTTGACAACTTACTCTAACCATATTTTAACACTATCTAAACAATAATTCAATATTTTGAACATAATTTTTAAAACATCACATCAAGCAAATTCTCTAATGTTATGTTTGAAAAATATTCTCCAATGTCTATTGATGAAAGCGCATTTTTAACATCATTTTCAGAGTGCTTTACACCCTTTAGCATTTCCTCTACATCTTTTACATCCTTTTTCCCGAAGAAATCGCCGTATATCTTTATGTCTTTTATTATTCCATCAGATACATTTAAATCCACTTCCAATGTTCCACCCAAAAATTTTTTCTCATTTTTCAAATTATAATCTGGTGACATGCCAAAATTCCATTCCCATGTGCTATACTTTTCATTTTTAAGTTTTTCTATATTTTTTATATCTTCGCCTGTAAATTCATACAGCCCACTTCCACCTGTACGCTGCCGTATGTCATTCATAATAAGATTTATAAATTCCTCAATATCAATAGGCTCTTTTAAATGTTCATTTATGTTTGTCACTCTTTTAGATACAGACTTTACACCTTTGTCTTCAAATTTCACCGGCCGCACCTTCAAAGCTGCTGATAAATCTGTCATGTTAGATGATACGAGTAGCGTTCCGTGATGAAGTATCCTGTTTTTGTAATAGTATTGGGCATTACCTGATATTTTTTTACCATCAATCGTTATATCATTTCTACCTGAAAATTCAGCATTAATTGAAAGCTTTTTTAATACATCAATTATTGGCTGTGTAAACCTTCTAAAATCACTGAAGCCATTCAAATCATCGTTTACAATAAAAGTAAAGTTTACATTTCCTAAATCGTGAAATACTGCTCCACCTCCTGACAACCTTCTCACAACTGGTATATTGTGTTCTTTAACATAATCAAGGTTAATCTCAGCCAAAGCATTCTGATTTTTCCCTATTATTATACTTGGCTTGTTTCTCCAAAGCATGAAACATTCATCGTTAAATTGCTTTAACAAGTATTCTTCTGCTGCTAAATTGAAATAAGGATCTGTGATTTTGTTGTAAATATAAATCATCATGTACACCCTCTCCAAAAATAAGCTGACTTTATAAATTAAGTATAACACAAGTGTGAAGAATTTTAGCAAAATCATGTTGATGAAAAAATAAAAAAGTGGCATGAAAGCCACCGTTAAAAACTTATTATTGCCCATTCGAGCCTGAAAGTTTTACATTAACTGTAAGTGTTTGACCATTTCTCCAAACTGTTACGCTTATTACATCGCCAATATTGTGTTTGTTTAAAATATTTTCAAGTTGATTAAACGTGGTGACATTTGTTCCATCGACAGCAGTTATTATGTCTCCAGCTTGAAGGCCTGCAGCATCAGCACCACTTCCTTGCTGCACTTGTACAATGTAAAGGCCAACAGGTATATTATACTGACGTGCTAGTTGCTTAGTTATTTGTTGCACACTTACTCCCATTACAGGTCTTTCTACATAACCATTTTTTATAAGATCATCGATAATTGGTTTAGCTTCATTGATAGGAATAGCAAATCCCATACCTTCCAAAGGTACGCCTTGACTTTGAAATAAGCCAAACGGATCTTGCGTACTTGAACTACCTGTTGATGTAAGCTTTATGCTTGTTATGCCAATTACTTCACCGATGCTATTTACAAGTGGGCCACCGCTATTCCCAGGATTTATAGCAGCATCTGTTTGTATAAGATTAACTGGGCCATAATCACTTTGCAGGTTTCGATTTAATCCACTTATTATACCTGCTGTAGCAGTTCCAGCAAAGCTGTCACCTAGAGGATTCCCTATGGCTACAGCCAGTTCTCCTACTTCTAGCTTTGATGAATCACCTAATTTTGCTGGTGTCAGATTAGTAGCATTTATCTTTAAAACCGCAAGATCAGTCCTTGAATCCTTTCCTACTAATTGCGCTGTAAATTTTCTTCCGTCAGACAAATTTACAGTTATTTTAGATGCACCGTCTACAACATGATTATTAGTAACTATATGACCTTGTGAATCAATTATTATACCAGAGCCACTGCCTTCCTGTACATAAGAGTTTCCATAAGCTTCGTATCCATTCGTATATGTATCAATACCGACCACAGATGGGCTTACAGTCTTTACTATATTTGTAATCAAGCTGAAATTGTTGTTGTCAGATGAAAGTGGCAGATATCTATTTACTATCTGTGTTTTACCCATGTCGGCATATTTCATAATTCCAGCTCCTGCAGCACCACCTATTAAAGCTGCTACAAGCGCAACAACCACAAAAGATAAAAACATCTTTCTTCTATATCTTTTTACCATCTTGCCTAAACTCTTTTTATTGTTTTTTAATCTAGCTTCAGGCATACTATAATTTTCAAAATCATGATTGAACTCCATATCGCTCAACCTCCTTGGATTATTCTTTCCACGATTATATTATAAATAACATTTTTTAAGAATTTGTGAATACTTTGTAAATATTTTTTTACACTTGTAAGTCAAACTATCCTCACAATAGCATATATTAAACCAGTTGTCAGATTATATGTGTTTCAAATCAATTGATGGTTTTGCATTGTTTTTTATAACACTTTTACGCCCTTGATTTTGCATCTTTGGAAAAGCAGCTAAAATTTAGAATAATCGCAATGAAAGCTGCTGAAATAAGCCCAAGAACACCGCCAAACCAGAACGGTGCATCAGGACTTATATGATCCCACATTGCCCCAGCTATAATAGATGCCAACAATAATCCTATACCTTGAATCATACTATAAATACCCAAAACTGTACCTTTATATTTATCAGGAGAAACTTCAGCTATAAATGCACGCTCGGCACCACTTATAAATGCAGTGTAAGCTCCATAAGCTATAAATAAAAGAAAAATTATGATTTTTGCATTGAACAGTGCAAATCCCAAATATACAAGTCCATAAATAGCATAACCAGAAACCAAAATCAATCTCCTGCCAAATTTGTCTGACAACTTCCCGGAAGGAATAGCAAGTAATGATGTCGAAATATTAAATACAAGATAAAGTAACATGATATATTGTAAAGAAAAGCCCAAATTCTGTGCTTTCAAAAGCAGAAAAGTATTTGATGAATTCCCTAGGTTGAAAATAAACATAACAGCAAGATACAGTTTTAATTTCAAACTTAATCTTAATTCTCTGAATGTCAGCTTTTCAATTTTTTGTTCCTTGTTTCTATCCTCTTTAATAAATGGAATAATCATAATACCAAGAACAGCGGGAATAATCGACCACATAAACGCTACTCTATACTTTAGCCCAATTGTTACTATGATAAAAGCAAGAAAAGCACCTACAGAAGATCCAGCCATGTCTAGCATTTTATGTAATCCGAATGAACCACCCAGTTTTCCCTTGTCGCTGGACTGTGCAACAAGTGCATCCCGCGGTGCGGTACGGATACCTTTCCCAGTACGATCGATAATTCGAGCTATCAAAACGCCTACCCATGAACCTGCTAAAAGAAGAAGTATCTTGTAGATAACTGAAGCTGAATATCCTATAAAAGTCAGCACTTTCTTATTTTTATATTTATCACCGATGTAGCCGCTAAACACTTTTAACAATGATGCTATGCTTTCAGCAATGCCCTCAATAATTCCTACGATTGACGGTGAAGCTCCAAGCGTAGCAGTGAGAAAGAGCGGGATAATCGGGTAAACCATTTCCGTACTCATATCAATAAGTAAACTTACCATGCCAATCAACACAATATTGGAAATCACAATTTCCTTTTTTGAATTTGTCATAATCAATTGACTCCTCCTAAAAATTTCTATATTTCGCATGAAATAATAAAAGCTACATTGAAACTTGTTAATATAATTTTAAATTAACTTAAAGTAATTTTGCAAATATTTATAGCGAAAAAAATAAAAATTTCAATAAAAAAGCTATCCTTATATTATGGATAGCTTTGTGAAATAATGCCTTTTTTATTCTTCAAGTGCTTTTACAGGACAATGACTGTACTTCCTGTCCTTAGCAACTAAAGTTGTCACATATGCTTTAGAATTTTTGTTAAAAATCATATCGTGTCCAACGCAAAGCCCAACAACGACATTTAGTTCTGTATTTTCTTTGTTCATAATTTCAGCTTGTGTAATAGGATTGCATGTTGCAATGAATTTATCCTTCTTTTTCTCTATCCCAATTTCTTTTACATCGACCGAACCAACTTTACAACATACAGGTACAACAGTGATATCGTATTTATTAAGCATCTTTACAAATTTCTTTGCCTCTTTTTCGAGTGAATAGCAAAAAGCGACACCTATCTTCTTCATACCCATTTGCATAATTAAATTAATTATTTCATCTGCTCTACTCCTTAATTCGCCATTTTCGTCAACAGGAAGCGTATTGGCTATTTTCATAATCTTATTCACATTTTCATCATTATTATATCTTTCAATTGAATCATTAATAATATCTTTTTCCATAACTGTAGGGCAATTCTTAGGAAAATTATCATCACCTTTTGCACAAGGCTTATTAGGACATACTGCACAAGAAAATATTGAATTCATAAAATCACTCCTTGTATACTGTATTCAACATTATTATATCACATACCTATCCCGTTGTATAGGGGTATCCAAAATTAAATATCTGCTTTATTTAGTGTAAAATAAAACAAAGTACCTTTATTTATCTCGCTTTCTATATAATATTCGCTGCCATGCAAATCTAATATTTCCTTTACTATTGCAAGACCTAATCCTGTACCTTTATTATCACCTTTGTAAAATTTCTCAAAAACACTTTGCAGCTTTTCTTTCTCTATTCCTTTACCTGTGTCAGATACGATGACTTTTACATTATTATCCTCTAATATTGAAGAAATAGTAATCACTCCTGATTCATCAATGCTTTTTATCGAATTGCTTAAAAGATTCATTATAACCCTTCTAATTAGTTCAACATCTCCATTTACAATAACATCAAGATTCTCCGTGACAATATTTATATTTTTGCCATGTAGCAATGGTTCAAAGCTTAAAACCACATCATCAATTAAATTTTTTAAATTAAAAGACGATACCTTTAGTTTTACTAAACCTGATTGAAGCTTTGATAATGATAAAACATCGTCTATCATTTTTGACATTCGATCGACTTCATTTAATGCAACATTTAAATATTTATTTCTTTTTTCTTTATCATCGCCATAAAAGTCCAGTAGCATTTCACAGTATCCTTTTATAAGCCCTAAAGGCGTCTTAAGGTCGTGTGTAATATTTGCTATTAAATCTCTTTTAAATTTTTCCGCTTTACTGAGGTTTTCTGCCATGCTATTCATGGACATTGCCAAATCCTCTAATTCATCATTTGTCTTTACATCTAATTTCACGTCAAGATTCCCCGATGCTATGTTTTGTGCTGCATTTTTTAAATCTTCAATTGGCTTTGTAAGCCTTTTCGACATGATAATTGACATGATGATTATTACAACAATACATATTAGTAGCATCAAAAAAAATTCACTTTTAAATATGACTGTAGTATCCGTAATAGTCGATAGTGGAATAGTCAATACCAGTTTTGCGTTTTGATTATTGTATGAAAATGATCTTATAACTGCAAGAGATTTTACACCAATTGATGGATGCGTAAATTCTACCACAGCTAATTTTTCATTAGTGTTTAAGAAAGTTTTTGGCAACCCTATTCCGTAGCCTTGTCCGTTTCCATGCATTCCAAAAACCAAGTTGCCTGTATCAGTTACTGCAATTACTTTTGCATTGGATTCTTCCATAAGCTCATTAGCAGTCTTATAATCGTTTGTAGTTAATGCGTTAGCTATTTTTAAGCTGTAGTTTTTCATCTGGTTAATCTTATAATAAGTGTATATCTTACCTATAAAGACAACTTGAGACAAGTAAAACAATAAAAAAATTATTCCTGTTATAATCAGATACGTAATAAAAAGCTTTTTTCTTATGCCTCTCACTTTAATCACCACCTAATTTGTATCCATAGCCCCATACCGTTTTTATGATATCTCTTTTATCGCCGAGTTTTTCTCTCAACTGCTTTATATGTGTATCAACTGTCCTTAAATCGCCAAAAAATTCATATCCCCAAACAATATTAAGACATTTCTCACGGCTTAATGCCTTACCCATGTTTTGTGCAAGTAAATTTAAAAGATCAAATTCTTTTGGAGTAAGGTCTATTTTCTTTCCATCAACTTTAACAACTCTTGAATCAGTGTCAATAGTAATACCCGAAAAAGATATTAGCTTATCCGATTCAGTCCATTTAGATCTCGATAAGATAGCTTTTATCCTTGCTATGACTTCTCTCGGACTAAATGGTTTGACTACGTAATCATCAGCGCCAAGTTCAAATCCTAAAAGCCTATCGTATTCTTCACTGCGAGCAGTTATCATCATTACAGGTATTTTAGATGATTCTCTTATTGTCTTTAATACATTCCAACCGCTCATGTCTGGCAACATTACATCCAACAAAACTATATCAAATGAATTATTTTTAAACATATTTATTCCTGTATTGCCATCTTCAGCAAATAAAGCATCAAAATTGTTTTTCTCTAAGTAAGTTTTTAAAATATCCCTCATTCCCTCCTCGTCTTCAATGACCAAAACTTTTTCCATCATAAAACACCTCCAATTTTAGTTTACTTATTTTAAAAGCCTTTTACAATATTATTAAAAAACCTTCACAAAAACATCACACTTTCATTAAAGATGTATCAAATATAATGGGTAGAATAAAAGTGTAAGATAAATAAATTTTGAAAGGAGATGTTTTTATGAACATCAAAAAATTAGTAGCATCAATAATGGTAGGAGGTTTACTTTTAACAGGCATTGCTGCATATGCGGAAACAGCAAATAACAATTCGCCTCAAACAAACACATCATATACTGCACCAAGGTACAGCAGAACACAAATGGTAGATTTTATGGCAAATCTTTTAGGAAAGTCTACAGACGAAACATTGAAACTTTTAAATTCCGGTAAGACACTGGAACAAATAGCAGTTGAAAATGGTGTAAAATTAGAAGACTTCAAAAATGCCTTGTTAAAACAAAAAGCCGACTATATAGACCAAATGGTTAAAAATGGTGTAATTGCAGAAGAAAGGGCAACAGAGCTAAAATCACTACTTAAAGAAAGAATAAATGCATGTGATGGTACTGGCAATGGTGGTGTAGGACTTGGAATAGGCTTTGGAAGAAGTGGAATGTCAGGTAATGGATATGGCAAAGTGCATGGTGCAGGTTTCGGCAAAAATATGCATTTTCAATCAGGAAATAACTAATTTAGTTCCTAATGATGTTTTTACACATTAACGATATACAATTTGTTGATTCATATAATATGGCCGTAGGAATTTATCCCACGACCATATTATTTTTTATAATTTCACAAAATTATAGATGAGCTGGTAGTCAAATAAGATACCCTATCTCCTAAAATTCGTTTCATAATCCCGTACTCATCTATACCTGTACAGTGACCTGTATAAATATATTGTATATCATAACCTTTCATCGTCTCTGAAATATTCACAATATCTTCTTCAGTCATTCCTTTTAAGTGAAATCCTCCAATAAGTGATTTTATTCTATAACCCTTAAATTTACTTTCCGCAGTGTGCAGGATATTCAAAATACCTAAATGGGAGCATCCTGTAATTATATTTATGCAGTCTCCTTCTTTAACAACAACAAATATTTCATCCAAAAAATTATCTTTTATTTTTACATTATCTTTTTCCACTAAAAAATTTTTAGTCGTAAAATCATTATTATATTTCTCATCAATATTAGTGACTATAAAAAAATCTTTTTCCACTTCTGTATCTTCATGAATTAGTACAAAATTTTCTCTGTTTTTTTCATATATTGACAAATCAAAACCTATTTCATCAATTGTGCCGTTTTTACGTAAAGCATATTTTCTATTAAGTATTTTATGGCTTGCATATATGTGCGCATCTTCATTTTCATCCATAAGATCTTTAAGTCCACCAACATGATCATAATGACCATGTGTTAGTATTACTTTGTTTATGTTCTTTAAATTTATGCCCATCAATCCGGAATTTATAATAAAATTGCCGCTTTGCCCTGTATCGACTAAAACTGCCTTGTCTTCTTTCTTTACAAGCAATGATAAACCGTGTTCAGCCAAAAAACCCTTTTTATAGACTACATTTTCAATTAATACTTGTAATTCCATTTAAACACCTCTTTCCCATAAAATTAGGACTATCTACAAGACAGTAGACAGTCCTTTTACTTTTAGTCTTCACAGTGTCCCGCATGTTCATGTTTTTCACATGCACTATCTGTAGATATCAAAGTTCCATCAATATACCTTTTTACCACATCTTCAGCATCGCCAGACGCACCTGTAATGACATCAATGCCGTAAGAATTAAACAAATCTATTGCGCTTGAACCCATTCCACCAGAAATGATGCATTCTACACCTTTGGCTTTCAAAAATTCCGGCAAAAATCCTGGTCTATGCCCTGGATTTTCAATAAAATTGGCACTTACTATTTTATTTTCTTCCACATTAAAAATCGTAAATCCCTCACAATGTCCAAAATGCATTGAAACGCTTCTTCCATCTGTAGCAACAGCTATCTTCATTTAAGCATCCATCCTTTCATCTAAATATTTTTTTATTTTCTCCCACATGTCTAAAATCTGTCTGTATGCAGTGCTGTCAGGAAATTTATTAATGCTTTGAAATCTTTTTAAAGCTTTAATTACTGTTTCATCAAAATTTATCTTTCCTACAACATCTATACTATTTTCTTGACAATATTTCTCTATTTTATTAGAAATATCTTTATTAATATTCCACTTGTTTATGCAAACGAGAGATTTTATTTTAAAACTCTCAATTGCTTCAAGCACTCTTTTCATGTCTTCAAAACCAGAAACAGTTGGTTCAGTAACAATAAGAGCAATATCTGCACCTGTTGCAGAAGATAAAACAGGACATCCTATTCCAGGTGTGCCATCAATTATAATGTAGTCACAATCACCTTTATTCTCAGTAGCTTTTTTTCTTACCTCAGTAACTAACTTCCCAGAACCATCAGCACCTGGAAACAACTCGGCATATATTATTTTTTCACCTTTCTTATTTTCACCTACTATAATTTCACCTGTGTTTTCTTCAATCATCTTAATTGCACCACTGGGACACTTATAAGAGCAGAGACCACAGCCTTCGCAATGATATGGATTTACTTTATAATCAGAAATCGCATCAAATCTGCACAATGTTTCACATAAACCACACTTTATGCATTTGCCATCATCTATCAATGCTACTTCTTTACCATAAAAATTATCGACTTTTTGTATTTCTCCATTGAAAAGTATGTTTAAGTTAGGAGCTTCAACATCACAATCTGCCATAACTTTATTTTCTACAATTTCACTTAGGGCCGTTGCAACTGTTGTCTTTCCAGTTCCGCCTTTACCACTTAATATAACCAACTGTTTCATCTTCCAATCAGCTCCATTAATCTCTGTGATAAATTTTCAAATGTGTGCCTTATTTCATCGTCTTCTTCAATTAGCAGATTCCCCTTAGAATACAATTCAGCGTATTCTTTTTTAAATGGAATTTTTGCAAGCACATTTATACTTTCTTCCTTGCAATAGTTCTCTATAATACTATCTTCTCCACCCGATTTATTGATAATGACCGCAAATGGCAAATGCAACTCTTTTACAAGTTCAACAGCCAGTTTAAGATCATGTAATCCATATGGAGTCGGCTCAGTGACTAAAAGGCAATAGTCACTGCCTTCAATAGAATGTATGACAGGACAAGATGTCCCAGGAGGACTATCAATGATTACATTTTTATCTGTATCTTTTATCAAATATTTAATTTCTTTTATTATAGGAACTCCTGAAGCTTCACCTATATTTAATTTACCATCTATAAAATCTATATCATCTGATCGTCCAACCCTTATAGCACCAATTTTCTTTGGTATTTCATTTATAGCATTATATGGACATATCTCATAGCATGCTCCACATGAATGACATAAATGGTCAAAAACAAGTATTTTCTTTATCAACTTTGTTAGTGCACCAAATCTACATGCCCTTGTACATTCACCACAAAGGGTACACCTATCATAATCTATGTTGGGAATCATTACATTTACATCTTTTACTTTCTCTATTTCCGGTTTTAAAAACAAATATCCATTAGGTTCTTCTATATCGCAGTCAACATAAATGCTTTTTTGAATTTTAGCAAGATTGGAAGAAACTGTGGTTTTGCCAGTTCCACCCTTACCGCTCAAAACAGCTATCTTGTAACCTCTCATTTTTAATGCTCTCCATGATGACCATTATTAGTAGGAAATTCAATTTTTTCTAGTGTACCCTTTTTAAACTCTTTTACATTTTTTTCGATAGTATCATTGATCGATTTATAAACAGTTATCCCAGCTGCTTGAAACACTTCTAATGCATTTGGCCCTACATTACTTGATATAATTGAGTCAACTCCTTCATCTAATAAAAGTTGTGCTGCCTTTGTACCAGCACCACCTGCAGATGATGCTGCAGTATTATCGATAGCTTTGTAATTCATTGATTCAGTATCAACAACGACAAAATATCTTGCTCTACCAAACCTTGAATCCACATTTGAACTTAGATTATCACCTTCTGAAGAAATCGCAATTTTCATAAACAATCCTCCATTATTTCAAACATACGTCATATACAATTATAAATATATAATTATTTTTGTCATATGTCAACAAAAATATTAAAATTTTTATTTGTTGTATGATATAATGTTAATTATAAAAAATGAGAGGCTGATTTTTGCAATGAGCAGAATTGATTATCAAATTAATTATGATTACATAAAAGATTTAATTTCATATCTTGAAAATGAACACACATTAAGCAAGGAAAATCTTGTCATTCTACTAAAATCTGAATACACTGATGAAATTTGCCAAGCTGCAGACAGAGTAAGAAAAAAATTTGTAGGTGATGTGGTTCATTTACGAGGCTTGATTGAAATAAGCAATTATTGCTGCAGAACTTGCTATTATTGTGGCCTTAGGGTCTATAATAAGTCAATAAAAAGGTATAGGATGGATGAAAATGAAATTTTGCAATGTGCAAAGGCTACAAAAGATGCTGGATTAAAAACTGTAGTATTACAAGGTGGTGAGGACAAACATTTTAAAATAAAGGATTTGTGCAACATCGTTGAAAAAATCAAGGATCTTGACTTATCTATTACACTAAGCATTGGTGAATTGACAACAAAAGAATATGCAGATCTAAAAAAAGCTGGTGCAGACAGATATCTTTTGCGCATAGAAACGACTAACAAGGACCTTTACAAAAAGTTGCATCCAAATATGAGTTTTGATAATCGCGTTAGGTGTTTAATAGATTTAAAAGAACTGGGTTATGAAGTGGGTACTGGATGCCTAATTGGATTGCCTGGACAAACTTCAGATATGCTAGCAGAAGATATACTTTTTTTTAAAAACATTGATGCTGATATGATTGGAATGGGGCCATTTATACCAACTCCAAATACTCCATTAGAAAATGAAAAAGGGGGTAATGTTGAAATTGTATTAAAAATGCTGGCTTTGACACGCCTTTTGCTGCCAGACATAAACATGCCAGCCACCACTGCTCTAGGTGTTAAAGCTGACAATGGATATATAAAAGGGTTACGAGCAGGTGCAAATGTCATAATGCCAAATATGGGACTTAATGAATATAAAAAATTGTACGCTCTGTATCCAGGAAAAACTTCTGATGATGGTTCTAAAGTAGTTAATGATCTAGAAAATATAAAGAAAATAATAATTTCAGAAAATAGGATTATAGGACACGAAAAAGGCGATCGCAAAAAGATATGGAAAAATCCGGGATAACCCGGATTTTTTTAGAAGTACAGATCTCTTTCACCATTTTCTAACCGTTTGAGTCTATTTTTCGTTTCTTCTCTTACCTTCTCAGAAGGAATATTTTCTATGTTTGCAGCAATCGTTTCTTCACCTATAGCTTTTGTGGCTTCATCACCGTAATCTAAAAGGAACTCTTTAAATGTAAGTATAGCATTTGGCAAGCAGAAATTGTGAATCTGTCCTGACTTAGCAAAGCTCATAAACCTATCGCCAGTGCGCCCCATTCTGTAACATGCTGTACAATAACTTGGCAAATAATGCTGCTGACATAAAGTCCTCAATATCTCATTTGGTGTCCTATGATCTCCTACTTCAAACTGAGGTTTTGTCTCTTCCTTTTTCGATATTTCTTCGTAATAACCGCCTACACCTGTACAAGAACCTGCACTTATCTGAGATATGCCTACGCTTATAACTTCTTCTCTAAATTCAGGAAGTTCTCTTGTAGATAGGATCATACCTGTATATGGTACGGCTAAGCGTATTACAGCAACTAGCTTTTTGAAATCTTTATCTGATACAAGATATGGATAATCATCTAGTGTAATATTTAAAGCAGGTCTAAGCCTTGGAACAGAAATAGTATGTGGTCCAACACCGAATTTTTCATCAAGATGATTTGCGTGGTACAGAAGTGCTATCGTTTCATATTTATAATCATAAAGTCCATACAAAACTCCCATGCCTACATCATCAATACCCACTTCCATGGCTCTATCCATAGCAGTCGTATGATAATCATAGTCATGCTTTGGCCCTGTCGGATGCATGTATTCGTATGTTGGCCTGTGATAAGTTTCTTGGAACAATATATACGTTCCTATGCCTACATCCTTTAACTTTTTATAATTTTCAACAGTTGTAGCAGCAATGTTTACATTGACTCTCCTTATGCTGCCATTTTTCAATTTTGTATCGTAAATTGTCTTAATCACATCTAAGACATAATCAATAGGGCAATTTACTGGATCTTCACCTGCTTCAACAGCCAATCTTTTATGTCCCATCTCCTCCAATATTTCTATCTCACGTCTTACTTCATCCATAGTAAGTCTTTTGCGCTCTTGCTCATTGGAGTGTTTATAGCCGCAATACCTGCAATTGTTAACACAATAATTGCTAATGTAAAGTGGTGCAAATATGACTATTCTGTTGCCGTAAATTTGCTCCTTAATGTATCTTGCAACTTTGTACATTTCCTCAAGAAGCTCATCATCTTCCAAATTTAGAAGAACTGCCGCTTCTTCAGGCGTAATACCTTTCAAATTTTTGGCTTTTTCAATAATCTTCAATGCTTCATCCTTTGAGGCACTTTCACCATATCTTAAAGCCGCTTTTATCTTCTCGTCGTCAATAAAATCTGCAATTTGCCTATCCATATATTGATTTCTCCTTCCCTTGCCCTCAGTAAATCCCTTGGGCTTAGTATTTTTATAATAAAATTATATACCTTTTTTGTTAAATATTCAACAATGAAATTTTGCTAAAATAAATCATCCATAAATCCTTTCCCTCTTACTTCTGAAACATCTAAAATTGATATAAATGCATTGCTGTCAATGCTGTAAACCAAATGTTTAATATATGGAATTTGTGAAAGTGATACAACGCAATAAAGTATTCTGCGATTAGTCTTTGTATATGCGCCTTCAGCTTGAATAAACGTAACACCTCTTTTTAAATCATTCATAATTGCATTGCTTATTTTTTCCTCTTCATTTGTAATTATAAAAAGCATCTTTCGTCTGTTAAAACCATTTATCGTCTTGTCTAACACAAACGAATTTATCGACATTGAAACAAGTGTGTATAAAGCACTTTTAAGTCCTATAAATATGGCTCCAGCCAAGACTATGAAAAAATTAATATATAGGTTTGTCTTACCTAATTCAAAATTCTCATATTTTTTCTTTACTAATACAGATATGATATCAAGTCCACCAGTAGAACCATGATTGGCAAAGACTATTCCCATACCTGCACCTGTAAGTACACCGCCATAAAGGCACAGTAAAATCGGGTCATCAAAATTGATTATTTTATCCAAAAACTGAGTTAAAATTAGAAATAGAGATAATGACAATGTCCCCATTACTGTATACATAGTAAATCTTAAGCCAATTTTCTTATAGCTTAATATTAACAATGGGATGTTTAATATAAAAATCGTATAACCTGCTGGTAAACCAGTTAGATACTGTACAATCAATGATATACCTGAAACACCGCCACTTAACAATCTGGCATGTACAATAAAAGTATTAATCCCTATAGAATAGATAAAAGTACCAAAGAGAATTTCAACGATATTCTTTATGCTTAGACTGCTTCTCAATTTATTATTGCCAACAAACATTATTATAATTGCCTCCTAGTACAAGCACAAATCATTTAAAAATACAGTCCTTAGTTAAAATAAATTACTACAATCCATCAACAAAGAAAGCCCCTCCACGTCTAGTTTAATCTATATACATTTATAATGCAATAAAAAATGCAAAATAAATTTTAATGAATTAATAATTCATTTGTTTTTTTAAGCTGATATATATTCTCTAAAAATAACATCGTTATATTATATGTTAAAAATGATTATGAATAAACTTTTTCATCTTCCTTCAAAAAAATTAAGGCTGTAGCAAATTGATTGCTAACAGCCTTAAAGTTAAAAAATTTATTCCTTCTTTTTGTCATCATCATTGGTGTCTTCTAAATCGTTAAGCCGATCTTTTATATACTTTAGTTGATCCTCAAGGTATTGAGCTTGTGCCTTTAAATATGACTTTTCATCTTTTGCATTGCCAAATCTAGCATATCCTGGCACTCCTGTTGCATAAAACATATGTCTATATCCTCTGTGCATGCCAAAACCATGCCCATTCATACATCCAGGAACATTGTAACCTGCACAAAATCCCATACCTCTTCCAGACATTGGACCATAACCCATTGGACCTGTTCCGTCTCCTCTTGGCATATTTACCACTCCTTTTAATTTATTTTAGTCTTATGACCATTTCGCAATTATATAGTATCACTATTATTGACATATGTCAATATTATTTTAAAAAATTTCTTCTATCCAAATCTTTGTATGACATAAATATCTATAAAGACTCTAGCTTGACATTCTACGTAAATAGCTTTCAGCATCATTCTCAATTACTACTGTGCTTGCTCAAAGTTTGCTGAGCAAAAACGCTGCAATGGCTTCTGGCTTAGCACTTGGATTTGGAATTAGAATTTTTATTCTTTTGCTTTTTCTCTACATTTTTTACATATACCATAAACATTAATGCTGCCATAATTTATATCAAATCCATATTTATCTTTAATTAAATTTAGAAATTGTATTATTTCATAACCTGAATACTCTTCTACATTTTTACAATGCTTACATATCAAATGTATATGAATACTGCCCTTTTGAGGTGTAATAAGCTCATAATATTTTACATTATCAATTGTGTTAACAGATATGATGTTTTTTTCAATCAACATATCCAAATTTCTATAAAGAGTCGCTATTCCATAATTAGAATCTTCTTTTCTAACAATACTCAGCAGACTATTGAAATCAAAATGAACATCAGGATTGTTTGTAAATGTCTTTAAAAGTATTAATCTAGTTAATGTGATTTTTACACCAGTCTTTTTTAAAAAATCTACTAAATTTTGTAAAGATGCATTTTCCAATTCTATCACCGCTTAAATTATAATTAACATATGTTCATTATATATAATATAATTAATTTCGTCATATGTCAATAATCATAAAAAATTACCTCTACTTACTTAAACAGAGGTAATTTTTATGATTAATTTTACTTTGTAATCATCTGAACAAATTTTATAATGTCAATGTTTTTTCATAAAATCCACATCAAAATTTGTGAATACCAATAAAAATCTTATATTAGCATATATAGCATCAAAAGCTGCTGATTTACTTAATGAATTTTTAAAAACTTACTACTACAATAAAATATCATCTGGTCCTTTTATGCTATCAAGTTCATAAACGTATGGTTTTACATCAATCAGATAGCTGCCATCTAAAGCATCTACACCTTTTACATAAAGTTTATTGCCATCTACTTTCATAAGATCTGCAACACAAAAAGCAATAGGATTAGGTCTATTAGGCGTACGAGTAGAAAATACGCCCCTTAACTCAGGCCCCCATGGTGTCACATGTCTTAATATATCCCTTTTGCTTAAATGTTGCCAATAAAGTACAATTATATGTTTTCTTTCTTCAATACTCAAAAGTCCGTCTACATATTCAGGATATATCTCTAATACAGTTTCTACATTGTTCATTCTACCCTGAAACGGTGCATCACTTTTATTTTTATAAGGACTGTGTATTATCCCAATTGGATTAATTTCCATTAAAATTACCCCTTCCAATATTTTTATAGTGGTATAACTACTTTAATATCATGAACTCTTTCAACAGCAACAGGAATATCATAAACTGCTTCTATATTTTCTTCTGTCATTATTTCTTCTCCACCATATGCATATATCGAATTATCTTTTAAAAGTAAAAACTTGTCAGAAAATCTAAGTGCTAAATTTAAATCATGAATAATAACAATCGCTGCTATATTTTGTTCTTTAACAGTTTGTTTGATAATTCTAAGTACTTCAATCTGATTTTTTAAGTCTAAGTTATTCGTTGGTTCGTCTAAGAGTATCACAAGAGGCTGTTGTGCCAAAGCCCGTGCTATCACTACCTTTTGTAGTTCACCACCACTTAATTCACTTAAATATCTTAAAGACAATTTATCTAAATTAAATTTGTTAATAACATCATTTACTATTTTTAAATCTTTTTTTGTAACATCCCATTTAATATGCGGCTTTCTGCCTAAAAGCACTGCATCAAAAACAGTAAAACGTCCATTTTCATTTCTTTGTGCAACATATCCAATTTTCTTTGCTATTTCTACCCGATCTAGTTTTAGGATATCTTCTTCTTCTATATAAATTGTACCCTTATGGGGTTTCAAAATCTTATTTATGCATTTTAATAAAGTTGACTTTCCTGCTCCATTATTTCCTAGTATAGACAAAAGCTCCCCTCTTTTAATGTCAAATCTAATATTTTTTAATACTGGTACACTGCTATAACTAAATTCAATACCATCAATATTTAAAATCATTTTTTGTACCCCCTTGAGAGCACGTATAAGAAAACCGGAGCGCCTAAAAATGAAGTTATTGCACCAACGGGTAGTACTATAGGTGAAATTATAGTTCTACCTAAAGTATCTGATGCCAAAAGTATTAAACTTCCTATTGCAGAAGATGCTGGAATTAAAAATCTATGATCGCTACCAATCAATCTTCTCATTATGTGAGGACCAACAAGTCCAATAAAGCCAATAATACCAACAAAAGAAGTTATTGTTGCAGCGATTAAAGATGCAATAAACATTCCAATCAATCTTATCCTTTCAACATCAACTCCTAAACCTTTTGCTGTTTCTTCTCCACTGTCTAAAGCATTATAATTCCAGCGATTTAACATAAAGTATATTAAAGAAAGACCCACAACTGTTGACATTATAGCTAAATCACTCCATGAGGTCCTTCCTATATCCCCAAAAGTCCAGAATACAACTGAAGCTACCTGCACATCATCGCTGAAATACTGTAAAATCATAGTAATAGCAGAAAACAAAGAACCCAATGCTACCCCTGTTAAAACCATAGCCTCAGGAGTTACTTTAAAATTCTTTGCAAGCATCAAAATAATCAATGTAGCACCCATTGAACCCAAGAAGGCAAATATTACCACTAAATATGAATTATTTATAATCACAGAATCAGGATTTGAAGTAGTTCCAGCTCCAAATACTATAATAGCCAATGCAGCTCCAAAAGAAGCACCTTGAGAAATTCCTAAAGTAAATGGTGATGCTAAAGGGTTTCTTAAAATACTCTGTGTCACGCAACCAGCTACTGAAAGTCCAGTGCCCGCTACAATAGCCGATAAAACTCTCGGCATTCTAATATTCCAGACAATAATTTTGAATCTTTCACTGCCCTTACCAATCAATGTTTTAATTACATCGTATGTACTAATACCAGCAGAACCAGCATTTATGGCATACATTGCAAGTAAAATAGTTACCAATATTACAAGAAATATTATTAAAATTTTTCTTTTTATGTATTTGTTATAACTTGCAGGTATACTATTTGTAAAAGTCTCCTTCAAAACTACATCTCCCTTAATTTTAATTTTTTCACAGTTTAAAATAAAAACGCTATTATGATTAAAATTTAATTTTTTCAAACCCACCAAAAAACTTTTTCATTTCATTATATACGTTTTTACCCTTATCTCCAAAAAATAAAGTATATATTTCATTTGCCTTTACTTCTGGGTCAACATCTTTAAATTGTTCAGGATAAAGTACTTTTCCTGCCCAGTAAGAATCTACTAAAGCCGTTTCAATATTTGTTGTATATTGATTGTATGGAAGCATGCCATATACATTATTATTTTTTACAGCCTTCAAGCTTTTGTAAAAATTAGGATTCTTCTGATAATCTTGCTTTACTAAATCAAAATTTCCTTCATCAACAAATAATATATCAGGGTTCCATGATAATAGTTTCTCTCTTTCTATAACTATGCTTCCATTTTGTTTTAATGTATCAGCCACATTTTTTGCATGAATTGCTGCAAATGGCGGATAATTGCATTGTGTACTTTCTATTCCATGTCCGCCTTTAAAACCTAATGCTCCAATATAAACCGTTGGTTTTTTATAATCTGGTATTTCTTTTGTTCTATAATTTAAATCTTCTTGTATCTTTTTTATTTGGCTCACTAATTTTTCCGCTCTATCCTCTTTGCCCATAATTTTGCCTACAACATTTAGAGAAGTATATACGTCTTCATCAAATGTACCCAACTTTCCATAGCTTAAAACAACTACAGGTATACCCGTTTTTGCTTGAAGCTCATCAGCTTTTGACTTGTCTAGAAGAGAGGCAACAAATATTACATCTGGATTTGCTTGAACTAAATTTTCTGCATCAGGAACAGAATCTGGTCCACCCTGACCTATAACAGGAAGTTTATTAAGTTCATTATAAAAAACCATGTTATAAGTTCTTCCATCAGTAAGCTTTTTATCTATATTTTCAACTCCAGATACTCTATTTACTCCATCGATATATGTAATAAGCCTTAATGCACCAGGTCCAATGGCAACAACTTTTTTAACAGGAAGTTTTATTCTAATTTGGCGTCCCACCAAATCTGTAACAGTAACTGTTTGACCATTTTGCTTAGAAATATTAGAAGTTCTCTGTTGGTTCTGAGATCTGCTACAACCTGACAGAGAAATAGAAAAAATAAGCAAAACAACCAAAAACACATTGAATTTTTTAAGCTTATTTAACATTCGATTATACCTCCGCATAAATTTTGTATAATGTATACGTATATATATTATCGTGTTACTTTTTTAAAAATTATAACACGAAAAAGAAAACAAAACAAGTTTTGATAATTTAAGCAAAATAACTATAAAATTTTCCAAAACTTTATTGCTTTGGTTTTATAATAAAGGAAAAAGCTAGTACACTCCAGTACTAGCTGATAAACATAACTTATACCTTCAAAACCATCAAAATTTAAAATAGATACTTTTTTCTTTAATATAGCCTTAAGAAATTGCTCCAGCAGGACATATAGCAACGCACCTTCTACAATTTTTGCATTTATCAGAATTTATATATGCAATACCACCTTCTTTCTTTTTTATAATTCATTTTTAGCATATTGTTCAACTGCTTCTTCAACAGTATCCAAATTTTTAGCAGTTATCGGAATTTTCCCCCATTCTTCTTTTATTTTTTTGGCTCTCTTTACCCATAGCTTTTCCTATAAATAAACCCTGTCCCACCAATTCGCAAATCGTAAATCTTTCATTCTCAATTATTAGTCTTTGTCCTTCTTCAATCATATCATTATCAACAAGTTGTGGTAATATATGATCCATCATATCTATAAGATATGTTTTTATGCCAACCGCATTTAATGCTTGTGCAAGTTCTATTCCTATAGCTCCAGCACCTATCACAACAGCTTTTTGTAGATTTTTAGTAGCATCTTTTATTCTTAAAAGTTCATCCTCTGTCTTAAAAGTTGTTACATTTTTAAGATTAATACCTGGTATATTTGGAATAAAAGGTATTACACCGATTGCAATTATAAGTTTATCGTATTTAATTACATTGCCATCTTTTAGAGTTACTTCTTTAGATTTAAAATTGACATTTTCAGCAACGCCCCTAATTAATTCAACACCATTATCTTATCTGTAACCATCTTGTCGCTTTTAAATGTTTTTTCTGGCTCTATTATACCCTCAACTGCATATGGCATAGCACAATATATAAGACTGTGGTCTTCCTGTCTGACAAGTCCTATTGATAGATCATGGTTATTATTACCAAAAACTCGGCATGCACTCAGCGTAGCAGGACCACCTCCAATAATAAGTACGTCATACTTTTTCATATCTAATCTCCTTTCATAAATAACATATGTTAATATCACTATATATATTAATATATAACTATTTTTGTCATATGTCAATAATTCCGTTACATTATCTTTATTTTTATTCAAAAATAGCTGTTAGCAGGCTAATTGCTAACAGCTAGGGAGTGAAATATGGCTTTAAAAATTATTTACTTTATTATGGCCTTATGACCATTTCCTAATTATAGGATGTCACTATTATTAACTTATGTCAATAACAACAACCAGCCTTCTTAAAATCCCAATCTGATTTGCAGCTAATCCAACCCCATCAGCATTGTACATAGTTTCTGACATATCATCTAAATTCATTAATACATGATCATCTATTTTTTCGACTTGTTTTGCTTTTTTATATAATATAGGATCTCCAATTTTCCTAATATACCTTAACGCCATAAAAATCCTCCCTCTATAATTGTACATTATTAAGAGCAGCTTGTACCATTATAGCACACTCTATTCTTTTCTTTTGCAGTATGCAAGCAATCTCATTTGGTTTTGAAATATCTTTATTTGTAAAGTATGCATTAGCGTGACATCCACCTGAGCAAAACAGCTTTGCCCAACAATTTTTGCACTCTTCTTTAGCAAAAATATTGTTGTTTTTAAATTTATCTTTTAATTCTACGTTCGTTATGCCATCATTTATATTACCAATGATAAATTCTTCTTGTCCTACAAATTGATGACACGGATAAATATCTCCTTCTGGTGATACGGCTAAATATTCATATCCAGCTCCACATGCAGTAATCCTCTTTAACAGGCACGGTCCATTGTATAAATCTAAATTGAAATGATAAAAGCGAAATGATTTACCGCTTTTTAATCTTTCAACATATAATTTTGCAAGATTTTCGTATTCATCTAATATTTCTGGTAAATCAGTTTCATCAAAATAAATTTCATCTCCTGTCCCAACAACAGGTTCAATAGATATCTCTCTAAATCCTAAATCTGCTAAATGAAATACATCCTTTGAAAAATCTTTATTCTTTTTTGTAAATGTACCACGTATAAAATAGCTTTTGCCATTTCTTTCTTCAACAAGTTTTTTTGCTAAAGGAACTATTTTATCGTAGCTTCCATTTCCAGATGCATAATGTCGAATTTCATCATGTATCTCTTTTCTTCCATCAATACTTATTACTACATTATCCATATTTTTATTTAGAAATTTTATTTTTTCATCATCCAGCAATGTTCCATTTGTAGTGATTGCAAAATAAAATTTCTTGTTAAATTTATCTTCCAGCGAATGCCCATAATTAACAACTGCTTTTACAACATCAAAATTCAAAAGCGGTTCTCCACCGAAAAAGTCAATCTCAATATTACGCCTTCCCGTAGAATTTTTTACCAAGTAATCAACCGCTTTAAATGCAACTTCTTTGCTCATCAATTTTCGCCCAGTATTGTAATCTCCTTTTGAAGCAAAACAATATTCACATCTTAAATTACAATCATGGGAAACATGTAAACATAGTGCCTTAACGCTATCCTTAGCAACAAAATGTGAAGCAGAATTTTCAAGCTCTTTTAGAGATGCAAATAACAATCCTTCGTTTTCTAATTCTTTTAATTCATTATACGTTTCTTTGATTTCGTCTATTGAATACTTGTATTTCAAACCATCAGCTACTTCTTCGTATGAAGGAAATTCATCTTTACCTTTCAATATATCATAACCTATATTATCAAGCATATGTATAGCTCCACTGTTTCCATCGACTGCAAAATTATATCCATTTAACGAAAAAGTATGTACCAAAGATAAGACCTTCCTCCTAATTGTATATATTTATACATCATTTTTTATCTTATTTAATAATTCCAAAATTCTATATCCTAGTCTTTTTGCTGCTTCCATTGCTTCTACATCCAATCCTATATCACCTTTTTCATAACCAATCCCGGAAATTCCTCTATTTGCTACAATCATCTCATGTTTTAAAAAGAAAGCATTAATTGCTGTTATTGCACTTTCTGCTCCATATTTACATCCAACAACTACAGCCCCGCCTATTTTATTTCTAAGGCCACCCTTTATGCACCATGTACGATCTATAAATGTCTTAAGCTGTGCTGACACATTGTTGAAGTAAACTGGAGTTCCTAAGACAATCCCATCACTTTCTAAAATCATTGGAATTAATTTTTCATTCATGTCATCTTTGACTGGGCATATGCCCGTCTTTTGGCAAACCCAACATGAATTGCAATATTTTATATTATAATCTGAAAGCCTAATAAGTTCTCCTCCTGTTATTTCTAATGAAATATCTAAAAGATATTCTGTATTTCCATTCTTTCTCGGACCTCCTGAAATATATAGAAGATTCATTAAACATCTCCTTTCAAACAAGCAATACCATTGTTCAAAGGTTATATTTTATTATTGCATCCATTATTTCTACATTGAGATCTTTTGATATTACAGGGCACTTTGATATAAGCATAAAAAATATATTTTTATTTTCACTTAATCCTTCATAATTACCTTGACCTTTTGAAATTACAATGTCATGATTTTTAATCCAATCTTTAACTTCTTTATCTTTTCTATTTGGTCCTGTATCTTTCATACCATTTCCAAGTTTATAAAAAGTTATATTTGGAAATTTATCTATTCCTACTTCATATACGTCATCTAACATTGCATCATTAATTATTGGACCGCCTTTAACCACAAATGCAATCCTACTAAAAGGTTTCTTCCTTACATTTATCATCTCTTCAATAAATATTTTATCAAAAACTATTTCACCAGCATTATCAGCAAAAAAAAGAAGATTATCGTATGTCAATATTTTATTAAATAGTATATCGAAATCATCAATTGCTAATTTTTTATTTAAAACATCATTTATAGTTTTATCTAAATCAAAATCTGATGATGGCCCAAAATCAATAATGTTTCCGGCTATTGAAAGTTTTGCAGCAGTATAAAGTCGTTCTCTTTCATTACTGATTGTACTTAGCTGACTTTTCAGTAAAGGATATAATTTTAATACCGTATTATTGCTTTCTTTTTTTATATCTTTATATGGATCTACTATTTTGGTTTCTTCTCTAATTAAATTATAAATTTCATTTACTATCTCATCATGTGAAATATCCCAATTTACTTCATATAAAAATTTAACAACCTTCTTCAATATTGTAGCACGTATTTCTTCTTCTTGATCTTTCGTTGCAAATAACGTATGTCTCAGAAAACATGGTATGCATTCTAAATAAAGCTTCATTTCTGATACCCTCTTTACTTACATTTCAATAAAGTGATTCTAACGCTTTTATACACATTTCTAAATAATTTTCATTAACTTTTTCAATCTCTCCTCTATCGCACAACTCTGCAATATTTTTGTCAATAGGTATTCTTCCTAAAAATGGTATATTCATTTCTTTTGCAATTTTTTCCGTTTTGCTTTCACCAAAGACATCAATTCGTTCACCACATTTTGGGCATACAATATAGCTCATATTTTCTACAATACCTAAAATTGGTATATTCATTGTTCTTGCCATATTAAATGATTTTTTGACTATAAGAGAAACTAAATCTTGTGGAGATATAACTATTACAATGCCATCTAATGGTATTGATTGAAATACTGTGAGAGGAACATCACCTGTACCAGGTGGCATATCAATAAAGAGATAATCAAGTTCATTCCACACGACATCAGTCCAAAATTGTTTAACAGCATTTCCTATAAGAGGGCCTCTCCAAATTACAGGTGAATCAGGGCTGTCCAACAAAAAATTAATCGACATTATTTTTAAATCATTGCCTGTTTCAACAGGAAATATACCTTCACCAAAAACTTGTGGTCTTAACTCATTTACACCAAATATCTTTGGAATTGAAGGACCAGTAATGTCTGCATCTAATATGCCAACTTTATAACCTTTTCTTTTCATCATTACACCTAATAGCGATGTTACAAGTGACTTCCCAACACCGCCTTTGCCGCTTATCACCGCTACTACATGTTTTATATCACTCAATTCATTGCCTTTAATTAAAAAATTATTTTTGTCATTATTCTTACTATTAGCATTAGAATTTTCTTTTTGTCTGCTTTGCTCCATTTTATAAAACACCTCTTTATATTGACATATGTTTATTTTCATTACAAATATACAATTATTTTAATCATATGTCAATATAAAAACTAAATATTTAATAACTTATCCTCTTCTTCTAATAATATAGAATTGAAATATTTATTTTTCTCCCATTAAGCATAAATAGCCAATTTTATCTTTTTTTAATCTTCTGTTAACAATTTATTCATAAAGTTTTGATATTATTTTCTTACAATTATGACACAAATAATAGGGGGAATTAAAATTGAACAAGACATCTTTTAAATGGAAATATATTTTTATATTGCTCGCTCTTTCCGCTATTATTATAATTTCTTCTGTTATGAATTTAAAAACTACTTTTGCCAATCTCACAGAAAAAAAGCCTGTCCCCAATAGCGACGACCCTGGTCAAAGAATACTTGTAGTTGTACCACACCCTGATGATGAATCATTGGGAATGGCAGGTGTCATACAAAAAGCTATCGAATTGAAAAGACCCATAAAAGTTGTAATTGTAACAGATGGCGAAAGCTACAAAAAAGCTGCTATCGCATTGACAGGTCACAAAAATCCCACTTCGCAAGACTTCTATAAATTAGGATTAACGCGGCATGGTGAAAGTTTAGCTGCAATGTCTGTACTGGGCCTTTCAAAAAATGACGTAATATTCTTAGGTTTTGCTGATGGCTGATCTTACAAAGCTTGCTTCATTCTACTATGACAACCACTTGTATTAGGTGTTCAGACACTGTCGCCCATATCAAAAAATGTAAGATACAACATCGAAATGAGGCTGTTTTACAATGAAAGCATAAAGAGGATCGATTTAGGACTGGTGAATAACAAACTTTATCAGTACAGAAAAGCCAATAATTCACTTTTAAATTCTATAGCATCAAGACCAATAATAGACAAAAATATATTGTGGATAAAATTGAATATTCCACAAAAACAGGACTTGCGCTATATATTCATGGGCTCTGACTCAATATACAAAGGAAGACTTATCGATAAGATTCCTTGGAATATGTATAAGATATCTAAAAAAGCATAGCCACTCTTCATAAATCGAGGTGATTAATTTGCAGAAGAGCTATTTAAAAACAATGATATCACTTACCATCGTATCAGTGTTAATAATCACAGCCATAGGCGGTTACTTTTACGTGGAAAAATACAAAAAAGCATCACAGGAGACTAAAGCTAAAGTCATAGAAAAAAAACAAAATCTTCCTAAACCTATAAAGCTTACCCTTCCTGACGATAAAGATATGTATGATGTCATAGTAGTAGGAGCAGAGCCAGAAGGTGTAGCTGCTGCAAGGTCTGCAGCAAAAAACGATGCTAAGGTCCTCATAATTGATAAGCACAATGGTCCTGGCGGCCTTATGACGTACGGCATGTTAAACACAATTGATATGAGCAAAGGCCCCGATGACACATTGCTTACACAAGGCACATTTAAAGAGTTTTTTAAAGGCATAGGCTCAAAAAACTCATTTGATGTGAAAAAGGCTAAAGAAGTATTTTTAAAGCTTTTAAGTTTGCCAAAAATAACACAGTCTTACAATACAGTATTTGAGAAACCCATAATGGATAGAAATAAGATAATAGGCATAACGGCTTTAAAAGACGGAAAAGAAGTAAATTTCTATGGGAAAAGGATAATCGACGCAACGCAGGATGCGGATATTGCAGCATCAGCAGGAGTACCATACACAGTTGCAGCAGAAGACATGGGTGTAAAAGGAAAAGTACAAGCATCAACACTTATTTTCAGATTAAAAGGATTAGATTGGAACAACCTTATAAAAATAATAAAATACAAAAAAAAGATACCAGCAACGTATATAAACGACACATCAGCAAGTGGGTTTTTATCAATTACGAAAAAGTACAAGCCGTCTACACAGATGTTGAGGCTAAGAGGTCTTAATCTCGGCAGGCAAGATGACGGCACAGTATTAGTAAATGCCCTTTTAATATATGGCGTAGATGGGCTTAACAAATCATCAATAGAAAAAGGAATGGAACTAGCAAAGAAAGAGCTTCCAAGGATAGTCCAGTTTTTTAGAGAAAACATTCCTGGCTTTGAAAAAGTAGAGCTTGACGGCACAGCAGACGAATTGTATGTAAGAGAGACGAGGCACATAAAAGGATATTACACACTTGACATAAACGACGTAGTATTCAATAGGGATTTCTACGACAGGATAGCCATAGGCTCATATCCAGTAGACGTACAAGCGACATCACCAGAAGATGTTGGATTTGTATATGGGAAGCCTGTAGAATATGCGGTGCCATTTAGGTGCATAGTGCCTAAGAAAGTAGATAACCTACTTGTAGTTGGACGGTCAGCATCCTACAGCCATCTAGCAGCAGGCTCTGCCAGGACAATACCGATAGGTATGGCAGAAGGAGATGCAGCAGGTGTAGCATCTGCATATTCTATAGCCAAGAATAAATCATTTGCTGACATAATAGGAAGCGAAGAAGATATAAAGAATATACAATCGATTCTTATAAGCCAGGGAGCATACCTTACACCGTTTAAAGCTGAAAACAGTGTAGAGAAAAGCTGGGCCTTCGACGGACTTAAGTTTGTCCTTCACTGGGGGCTTATAGTACCTGGTTATACAAATGATTATAGGCTTGATGAAAATATAAAGAGTATATCATTTTACTATATGGCATCAAATATGATTAAAAGGTCAATACCAGCTAAGTCTCAGCTTATAGATGATGATTATCAGCATTTGCAAAAATACATTGCAGACAAGCCACTTACAAAGGAAGAAGCCGCAGATATACTATTGACATACGCTGGATACAAAGGTGAAACTGATAAATACACTGGTAGCTTATATGACTTAGCATATGAAAAAGGACTGATGTCTGATGTAGCGTACGAAAAGATGAAAGATACAAAATATGTAAAATATGAAGATGCGTACGACATTATATTGTCACTTCACAATTATCTAACCAGTTTTTAAACACAAATACTGCAGTAAAACTCGGTTTTACCCGAGTTTTTTTATCATTTTAAATTTCATTGGCAAATCAATTTTGAAAACTTGTCAATCTATTGGCAACAATTCCATATAAGTATCTAAATTCTTTCACATTCAAAAGAAACATCATTGTTGCATAAACAGCAACTCCAACAATAACTATCATCATTGTAAGCAACAATTCCAACTTAAATCCAACCATGTACCTTGAAAGAAAATTGTTCATAAAGAATACCGCTGCACCCATCACAAGTGAAGATAGAACCAATTTCCCTCCAGTATTTATAATATCACGTCCACCAAAAGAGCCCTTCTTCTTTCTAAAATCCTTCATCAACAATATAGCGCAAATTACAGCAGATGCAGACGAACCTATTGCAAGTCCAGCAATACCGATGTACTTTACTAATATTATACTTATCAATATATTTACTACAATACCCAATATGCTGTTTATCATAGGCGTCCTCGTATCATTTGTGGAGTAAAACGATACGTTAAACACATCTCTTATGCCGTAGAAAATCATTCCTATGGAAAGGTACAATAGTGCAATAGCAGTAATCTCCACACTGTAATCATTAAATTTACCATGTTTAAACAATATGTTTATTATGTGGTACCTTAAAATCATGATGCCTAAAGTGACAGGAATCATGATCATGTTGATGTTATTTATCGCCTTTACCATGTGGGATTTCATGCCTTTATAATCTCCAGTGCTTCCTTCCCTTGACAATGTAGGAAATATTACTGTAACAACCGACGTGGCAAATGTCCCATAAAAAGCACCTGTTAATAAGCTGGCATAGCTAAAAGCGGTGATGTTTCCATTTGGCAGCCCTGAAGCAAGCCTTGTATTTATAATGATATTTATCTGGTTCACAGATAATCCTACTATGACAGGACTAATAAGCTTTAGCATCCTTACTATGCGAGGATCTTTAAAATCTATTTTAAAGCTGTATCTGTACTTGTTCTTGATAAGCCATGGTATTTGATTTACCACCTGAAGTCCGAACGCAACTGTAGTGTATATAGTAAGGCCTACTATGCCACCGTACTTTGCAAAAAACAGCATAAACACAATAGGTGGAATATCTATCAAAATTCCATTTAAAGCAGGCGCAGTAAAATCATTGAGAGTCTGAAGAATAGCAGTAAATCCTGCTGACATACTTAAAAACAGCATGTTTACAATGCTTATTTTGGTCAAATTTACAGCAAGTTGAAACTTCTCGCCTGTAAAATTTGATGCCATTAATTTTACTAGGTAAGGCGAGAAAATCCACGCTATAACGAATATGCCAAATGAAAACAAGAATAAAATGTTCATGATATTGTTGGCAAAATCAAACATTTCATCTTTGCCACGTTTAGCATACGTCTCATTCAAAAGAGGTATAAAAGCAGTGGATACTGCAACACCTATTATAGAATAAAGTACTGTAGGAATATTTAGAGAAACTGTATAAGCGTCAGTTGCCCATGTGGTTCCAAATACTTTACCTTGCACCGTATTTTTTAAAAGTCCTGCGAATTTCCCCAAAATCGTTATAAATGCCACAATAGTTGCTGATTTAAATAATTTCTTATTACTCATACGATCTCCATTCCATCTTTTGATTTTCTATAATTTGTTCTTCAAACTCACCATGACAATTTTATATTTTACATCCTAATTAATTTTTAAGCAATATCATCTACTCTTTATGCTCAGCATAAAATTTTTCATAATTATCAAGCTCTCTTTTCAGGAGATTAGGCGTATCAAGATTATATGGACATTTACTTTTACAGTTTCCACATTCAATACAGTCATTAATTTTTTCCATTTCTTTCTTAAAATTTTTACAATATATGTAGTTGGAACAAGACTAGATAGCCTTTCTTCATTAGTACCAACTACATCAAGAGACTGTTTGTTCCATTTCATATTGTATATATTAATGCGTTATCAAATACAGAACTCAGATTTTCCCTCAACCATAAAAGCTTTATAAAAGAAGACATTGGATGTATTGGCTTACCAGTGGACATATAATTCCATGCCCCACAGTATTCTTAATCATATCTGCATATTCCCAACTCCTGGTGTCAGCTCATATAAAGCATCATAATTGTGTTGCTTTTTTATTATAAAATTGTAAAATTGATTTAAGTGTCAAAATTACTTTATTAGAGATTATCACGCAACATATTGTAGAAACTTTTTTGTTGATACACAATATTCGTATGAGACAATTTTATTTTTTTACTTTTGACACTATAACCAATCTTAAAATAGTGAAATTTAATCAAAAATGGTGATATAATATTACATGTAAAATTATACTAGGAGGGATTCAAATGCCACTACCACCATTCTTATCATCGATTGATAAAAACGATCCTGAATTTGCAAAAGCAATAGAAAAAGTATATTCTTCTGCAATGGGACCAGGTGCGTTAGATCAGAAAACAAAATTATTAATAGCACTAGCTATTGATGCAACACATGGTGCAAATCTAGGTGTTGAAAACATATCAAATCAACTGAGAAATATGGGGGTTACTGATGAAGAAATATCAGAAGCTATTCGTATAGCCTATTTTGCATCCGGAAATACTATATTGTCCTCATATTTTTCAGCTTTCAAAAAATAGCAGCTAAAAATAAATCGAGTAGGAGCTGAATAATTTTATTCAGCTTCCTTCCTCATTATTAGTTTATTTTACTTTATTAAGGCTTGACTTGATTTTTTAGGCAAATCAAAATTATTTATTTTATAAAGCACTTCGATCCATATCCATTTATTCTGTTAAACTTGGTATTGTCATGCCTTGCTGCAATATAAGCAGCACCAATTATTCTGTCAACTCCTATAATATTTTTGAATCTTTTCTTCCAGCATATCAATGCTGATAAATCTAGCCTCTCTTATGACTTCTTTTCCTTCCATAAAAAGAAGTACCGTAGGAACAGTAAAAATCATGAATTCACCAGATGCAGCAGGCAATTCATCCATTGACACATGTGCACTAGATATTTCAGTATAATTCAAAAGCATTTTTTCTATTTTAGGCAACAATGTTGTACAAATGCCACAATCATTTGTAGAAAAATACAATAAAACTATTTTTTTATTGCTAATTAATTTCTTTATATCATCAATCTTATTTAATTTCTGCAACTTTTTGTACCTCCTATTTAATCATGGCAAACACGGTTTCTTCCTGCAGACTTCGCCTCGTACATTATATTGTCAACTCTGCTCATTATCGAATCAGATATATCGCCTTTTTTATACTCTGTCACTCCAAAACTTGCCGTTACATTTTCTATATTTGAAATTTTCATATTGCTTAACCTGCATCGCAACTCTTCAGCCAGATGTGCTGCATCTTCTACTGTAGTGTCTGGTAACAAAACCACAAATTCTTCACCGCCCCATCTTGCAAATACATCTACTTTTCTTATTCTATTCATTATGATATTCGACAAATTTTTAAGGACTTCATCACCTAAATTATGACCATACATATCGTTAATTTTTTTAAAATGATCTATGTCCAGCATAATAACTGAAAATATGCTTTTATACCGCTTTGAACGCTGTATTTCTTCTTCCAACCTCCGTATAAAATAACGGCGATTATAAGCATTCGTCAAAACATCTGTATCGGATAAATAGCGAAGTTCCTCCTCTATTTTTTTGTACTTTGTGACATCGATGGCGTAATGGAGATATATATCATCGCCCAAAGGTATCCACCAAGTGTCCCATATACTTCCATTAACATTTACTTCACTATTTATCGGTTCATTTCTATCAAACGCTTCATCGGCACGACAGAAACCACATTTTTTTGTTAATAAATCAGAACCATTTTTAGCTATCTTTGAATCTTTGACTTGAAGAGTCATATCATGCATGGTTCCCCAACAGTAATCTCCAACCTTCGTTCCAAAAATCGTTTTTGCTGCATTGTTTTGTGCTAATATACAGTGATCTTTTGATACGAGCCATGCAGGACTTGGTATGCCTTCTACCATTAAGCGGATTCTTTCTTCTTTTTGTCTGTTTTCTTTTTCCAACCATTTCTTTTCGGTTATATCATCTACGATTATTTGAGCACCTACTATCTCTTCATCTTCTTCTAAAGGTTTAATGTGAACTCTAAGCCATACATTCTTGCCCCATTTAGACACATAATTTATTTCATATATCCCTGATTTGTTATTCCTTATGCATTCATCAAGTTCTTTAGAAAGGCCTTGATTAACTAGTAAAGGAAATGTTAATAGATTGATTCTTTTTGTCTCTTCAATATCAGGAGAGCCAAGTATTTCTAATGTTTTTTGATTTACATAGATTATATTGCCGTTTTTATCACATCTTATTATTCCAATCGGTGCATTCTCAGCTAACTCAATGAATCGTTTATGGCTTTGCTCAATCTCTTTTTCATGTTGCTTGCGTTCCTCTATATTGCGTATTATACCCAACACATACCATGAATCTAGAATTTTAAAAGAAGATAGTGAAACCTCAATATCAATTTCTTTTCCACTCTTATGCCTCGCTTTAAATTCAACTGTTTTGCCTATTTTTTCCCCATCTCCTGTAAGGTTAAATCTCTTAAAAGCATCAGCAAAAAGGTTATATGCATTTTCATCAGTTACAATAAGGCGATGCAGATCTTTTCCAATTAGCTCTTTCTTTGAATAGCCAAAGAGCTTTTCCACTGCCGGATTTAAAAAAGCAGTTTTCCCATCTTCATCTAATATAATTATTGCATCTTTTGCTGAATTCATTATTGCACTTAAAATTGCTTCATCTTCTTCAAGTTCTTTTTCCAAAGCTCTGCGCTCTGTCAGATCAGTCGCTATTGACAAACACAACTTTTCACCATTATAATCAAAAAGTTCAAAGGTTATTTCCACAGGATATGAAGAGCCATCTTTTCGGGTATGAACTGTTTTGAAAAATAAGTGATTCTTGTCTACACTAAACAATGAATCAACCAAACTTCGAAAACTAGTCATATCATATTCTGGCATAAGATCAAGAGGAGTCATTGTTTTAAGCTCTTCCATCGTATATCCAAGATTTTCTCTAGCAGTACGATTTACGGCAAGAAAATTCATAGTCTTTGGGTTGAAAACATATAGTTCATTTAATGAATTTTGAAAAATCCACTCAAACATTTTAGCATGTACAGATGAATCATGAAGTTTCAAAGCCATTTCTATAGCCGATAGGAGAGCGTATTTATCAGAACCTTTGACAACAAAACCATATCCTTTAACAGCTTTTATATCATCCAATATTTTTTTAGACGTATTCGCCGTAAGAAATATTACAGGAATATCTCGGGAACTCATTATTTCTTTCGCAGTATCTATTCCATCCATTTTACCTTCTAATTCAATATCCATAAGGACTAAGTCTGGTGGAAGCGTACTATTTATCTTTTTTAATGCTTCTTCACCCGTTGTGACTGTTTCTACATCATAACCATTTTCATATAAAAGATCCGAAACAATTCGCTGTGATAAGTAGCTGTCTTCCACTTGTAATATTCTTCCCCTTTTATGCATATTTTCAATGTACAATTTTTACCCCCTCTAATTTGGTATCTGTTTTTATTAGTTAGCACCACATAATTATTACTATGTATAAAGTATACTTTAAATTTTAAAATAATGCACTATCTAGTCAAAACCCTGTCGAAATCTTTTCTAAAAAGCTAGTTTTTCCTAAAAGCAAATGTCTCGTACAAAAGAATAACATAAAATTTAATAACAATCCAGTATCTTCTAAAATAAAACTACAAATAAAATCAGTTAAATCAATTGATGATTAGGCGTAAAGAAGCGGGTGTATGATAAAAGGGCTACTGAAAAACATGCTATTGCTGTTGTCGATGTTATCATGAATGTAACCATCATCTGATATTTAACAGCATTTATAGGATCAACACCACCTAAGATTAGACCAGTCATCATCCCTGGCAGCTGTACAATACCAAGTGTTTTCATACTGTCTATCGTTGGCATCATTCCTGTTTTGATAGCTGTTTTTATTATTTTCTGGGATGCCTGTCTTGAATTAGCCCCCAGTGAAAGATACGTCTCAATTTCATGCCTTCTATTTTTCATCTCATCTTTAAGCCTTGACACTGTTAATCCAGATGAAACCATTGCATTCCCGATTATCATACCTGAGACTGGTATCACTTCTTGCGGTCTAAAATGTATGCTGCCAAATAATATTAGTGCAGTAAGTGTAATAGCAGCACCAAATGCAATGGATATTGTTATATAGTAAAACACATATGGTATTCCTCTTCCTCTCTTTGCTGCATTATTTCCTGCCACAATAATCATTACAATTACCATTGTAAGTGTAAAAAATATATTATTGGCGCTAAAAATATAATGAAGAATGTATCCAACAATTGTAAGCTGTAAAACCGCTCGCACAGTGCCAATGATTACTTCTTTTTCAACACCAAGTTTTTGGTAATATGAAATAAAAATCGATACCAATATAAGACTTGATGACAATATAAGCGACAATAGACTCATTCAGCTTCCTCCTTTGTCAATTTCCCATCAATAAAGAGTTTCGTTACATCAAATTTAGGATTTAAGAAAAAATTTCTTGTCTCTCCGTACTCAACTAATCGTCCTTTATTCATAAAAATAGTATAATCGCCAACGCGTTTTGCTTGTTCCATATTATGTGTAATCCAAATAAATGTAAGATTTAATTTGTTTTTTAAATTCATTACAAGCTCCTCAATCACTTGTGTAGATGCCGGATCAAGCGCAGACGTTGGTTCATCTAAAAGCAACACTTCAGGTTCATTTGCAAGTGTCCTTGCCATAGAAATTCTCTGTGCTTCACCGCCAGATAAGTCATCGACTTTTTTCTTACTATAACTTTTATCAAGCCCAACTATTCTTAAATAATATTCCACATCAATATCTTTCTTTCCTTTAAGCATAGGTCCATATTTAATGTTGTCTTCAACGGTCCCATCAAAAAGATATGGCTGCTGAAAAACCATCCCAATCTTTCGCCTAAGCTGTATTATGTCATAATTCATTATATCGTTTCCGTCTATCAATATTTTGCCTTCAGTCGGGTCTATAAGCCTATTTATCAATTTTATCAAAGTAGATTTACCAGCACCTGACGGTCCTATTATTGTGTATATATGACCCATATATATTTCCAGTGTTATATCTTCCAAAATCACATCATCAGAATATCTAAAGCCTACATTTATAAACTTTATCTCCTTCATTTTCGCACCTCACAAAAAAATTACACATCATTTATTTCATAATAAGCGATGCAGACTTTAAAATCATCCTTTTTTAAATCTTCCTCATATTGTATATTATAATACATAGCGGAAATGCTTTCCATATACTTTTTATTCCTATCTTCAGGGAAAATAAGTATGTTATTTCCTTCTTTTAACCTATCCAAAGTCAATAGGATCGTATCAGTGCAAAAAATCCGACGTGATTTGACACAAATATAAAAAAATAAAAGCCATGAAAGGCTTGATATCGCTTGATTAATATGGAGGCGGCATCCAGATTCGAACTGGAGATAAAGGTTTTGCAGACCTCTGCCTTACCACTTGGCTATGCCGCCAAATTTTGGAGCGGACAACGAGACTCGAACTCGCGACCCTCACCTTGGCAAGGTGATGCTCTACCAACTGAGCTATGTCCGCATATCTTTATGGTGCCTCGAAGTGGAATCGAACCACTGACACAGGGATTTTCAGTCCCTTGCTCTACCGACTGAGCTATCGAGGCTAAATATCAACTTTATGGCGACCCAAAAGGGGCTCGAACCCTCGACCTCCAGCGTGACAGGCTGGCGCTCTAACCAACTGAGCTATTGGGCCGTAATGGTGGTCGCAATAGGGCTCGAACCTATGACCCCCTGCTTGTAAGGCAGGTGCTCTCCCAGCTGAGCTATACGACCATTTCTCGTGACAAGTATTAGTATACCTAAAAAACTCTGATTCGTCAATATCCTTTTTAAAATTTTTTTCAGCAGTCTAGATAAAAAGCAACTACATCATTATTTACAATCTACTAATAATTAAAAACCCTAACATCTCTGTTAGGGTTAAATTTCTCAATTAAGAAACCTTTTTAACGTTAGCGGCCTGTGGCCCTTTTTCTGCCTCCACTATATCAAACTCAACTTCCTGTCCTTCCTCTAATGTCTTAAAACCATCTTGTTCAATTGCTGAGTAATGTACGAATACATCTGAACCTCCTTCTCTTTCTATGAAGCCATAACCTTTCTCAGCATTGAACCATTTTACTTTACCTCTTACCATTATATCTTCCTCCAAACATGATAAATAATTTACCTATTAATAATAGCACTGAAACATATACATTGTCAAATGTATTTTAATTTTTTGCTGTTTTTAAATATCTCACAATTTTGCTTAATGCTTCGCCTGCAGACTCCCTTATTACTACATCAGCTCTCCTGTCTTCAGGCGTTTCTGATTTATTGATGATTATAAGGTGCTTTACTAATCCAGGGAGAAAATTTACCGGCGATACTGTCAGTGAAGAACCTATTACAATCATTAAGTCGCTGCTTTCCACCTCACGCCAAGCTTTTTCAAAGTCTTCAGGCATCGGATCTCCAAACATGACCACATCTGGTCTTAATATGCCGTTGCATTTGTCACATTTAGGTGGTATTTCTCCTTTCTCGACTTTTGAATTCAGTAAATCAATAGAAACTACTTCACCGCAGTTTATGCAGCTTCCGGTCCTTGTCTGGCCGTGAACTTCAAACACCTTGTGGGATCCAGCTTTTTGATGCAAGTTGTCTATGTTTTGAGTTATTACACAAGATATCAAGCCTTCTTGTTCTAATTGAGCCAATATATAATGGGCCTTATTTGGTTTCGCATCTTTCATAGATAAAAGAATTTTAAAGCCATTATTGTAGAATTTAATAGGATCATTGTACAAAACTCTTGTAGACAAAGCCTCCATGGGGTCCATCTTTTCCCACAACCCAGTTCCCGGACTTCTAAAATCAGGAATGCCGCTTTCAGTTGATATACCTGCACCTGTTAGCACAATCGTCTTTTTAGATTTTTTAATGAGTTCTGCAGACCTTCTATATATATTCTCATTGTCAATCATTTCTATCACCTCTCAAATACAAGTACATCACTTAAGCTTGAATTTGCATCACAAAGTTTTATTTTTTTTTCTCTTTTTGACAATTGCACCAATCTTACCAGTTTCTTGAGCAGTTAAATTTGACCAGCCTACTTTGTATGCTTTTTCCAACAATCCTAATTCTTTTGCAGCTTCCAGTTTAAGTTTTTCATTCACAATATCAACTCCTAATTATTTTTTTTAAATTCATTGACAGATATCTTTCTACATGACGATGCATCAATTATGTAGTCCATATTTTTAAACAGGTAAACCGGCTGGATTTTACCTTCATTGCTGTAAATATAGTAAAGAATCGGTTTTTCATCTAAAAATATATTTTTTACTACATTTTTATCTACAATTTTTTTACAAGGCTTTTCTGCATCATCCCAATTTATAGAGACATTTATTATTTTACCATCTTTGTCTGTTTTAATTCTTAAATAATTATCCATAACTATTGCATTATTGTAGATTCGGTAAAACAAATACGTTTTTTCATTGCCATATATTAAAGGATTTTTTATTAGTGCAAGACTATACGTCTTTTCACTAAAAATGCCTTTGACATAATCAATAACTCTATCTATATCACCTTCAGTATCAAACAATCCATCATTGTTGGAAATGTCTATATTTTCGCTAACTGCTTTTCCACTTTCTTCATCAACAGCTACGCTTGCATTAGCGATTAAGTCTTCATCTGTGCGGTTCATATTAAACGTATATGCTGTTTTACCGGTCAAAGAATATTTGTCTATTTTCTTGCTGCTTAAAATGTTTAAATCATTTATTTTTAAGTTCGAAATTTCCTTTTTTGCAATTTCCAGCGCTTCCTCATATGACACAATTTTATTGAAACTTTTTAATTCTGTTGAATTGCCTTTTATATAAACAATGTCATTATAAAGTTCGTCTCCATTATAGTCTACAGCCTTACCATTTATGGCATTTATTCCTAAAAAGTTATAATCGATGTTAGATATATAGTACAACCCGTATTTTGGAAAATCACTATCGTTATTTTTTAAGTATACGAGAACAGGATCAAACTTATCTTTAAATATTTTTGCCGCCTCATTTGCATCCAATATTTCCTTTTTTTTATTATATAAAGACTCATCTAACCATTTTGCTTTTAATTTCAATATATCTCCACTTTTAGAGTCGATATATACATAAGCATTAGAATTATAAACTAGCACATTAGATATTGTATTTTTAAACAATAATTTATAAATTGTTGGTTTTTTCAAAGCATCGTCAAGATATGTTTCGTCTTTAATAGTTGATATGTATGCAAATTTCTCATTAAACAAATTTTCAAGTAATTTCTCCCCTATAGTTATTGCATCATCCGCACTTATATTTGATTCTAAACTTTCTCCTAAAGAATAGCCTAACGGATCAACATAATAATCAACACTTGTTATATTGCCATTATTTATTGAAACATTCAGTGTTTTATATATATTTTTATTTTTCTTCATACTAATGATTAATGAACCATCATTATTTTTTTTGATGCTGTCCAGAGACATATCTTTTACAAAAGGCATTTTCTCTTTTATAAGATTCAAATAACTATTGGCATAATAGTCTGAAGTATACTCTGATAAACCAAATGCAAAGGAATTTGAGCTAAATGTAATGATTACCACCAATAACAAAGATATCAAATTCTTTTTAAACATACATAGAATACCTCCTAGAAATTATTTCCATATATAGTATTCTATGTATTTTCTTAAAATCCTTTTTTTCTAATTAAAAAATCCGGAATAAATCCGGACTTTTTTATTTTTAAAGAGCAACAACTTCCTTTACTTCAGGTAGCTCCTCTTTTATTGCTCTTTCTATTCCTTCTTTTAATGTCATAACTGCAAACGGGCATCCTCCGCAAGCACCAGTCAATTTAACTTGAACAACACCGTCATCAGTAACGTCGATGAGTTCAACATCTCCGCCGTCTGCTTGAAGAGAAGGTCTTAAAAGATTTAAAACTTCTTCTACTCTTTCTTTCACAATATACCCTCCTTTATCTAAATCTAAGTTTATTATACCACGAAACTTAAAAAAAAGAAATAAAACATGTTCATGAATACGTTTTTGCCATTGATATATTTTTTCTTATAATAATTTTTATTTTAACTGTTTAAGTGGTATTATATATTTGAAAGGAGATGGTACTATGTTATTTACACCATTAAAAATTAAAAGTGTAACAATAAAAAACAGGATTATGATGTCGCCAATGTGCCAATATTCTGCAGATACAGATGGATTGGCAAATAATTGGCATTTTGTCCATTATGTGACTAGAGCTATTGGCGGTGTAGGTTTGATTATGATGGAAGCCACAGCAGTTGAAAGCAGAGGAAGGATTACTGATAATGACTTAGGACTGTGGAATGATGAACAAATAGAGCCACTTAAAAAAATTGTAGATGAATGTAAAAAATACGGTGCTACAGTCGGAATACAACTGGCACACGCAGGCAGGAAGTCAGAAGTAACTGACGAAACGCCGGTAGCACCTTCAGCAATGAATTGGAGCAATGAATATAAGTTGCCACATGAACTTACAAAAGATGAAATTAAAGATATCGTAGATAATTTCAAAAATGCAGCACAAAGAGCACTTAAAGCAGGGTTTGATATAATTGAAATACATGCCGCCCATGGATATCTCATACATGAATTTTTATCTCCTCTTTCCAACAAGAGAAATGATGAATACGGCGGTTCTGTTGAAAATAGAGTGCGAATACTTAAAGAAGTCATAAAATCTGTAAAAGAAGTATGGCCAGATAATAAGCCGATATTTGTAAGGGTATCTGCTGACGATTATATTAACGGTGGCATAAATATTGATGAGATAATAAATATTCTATCACACATAAAGGATACAGGTGTAGACATTATAGATGTCAGCAGTGGCGGACTTTTAAATGCAAAAATCGATCTGTATCCTGGCTATCAAGTAAAATACTCAGAAAAGATAAAGGAAGAATTGGGGTTTAAAACAGCCACAGTTGGTCTTATAACAAAAGCAGAAATGGCAGAGCAACTCCTTAAAGATGAAAGGGCTGATTTAATAGCTTTAGGCCGTGAGCTGCTAAGAAACCCGTATTGGCCTCTATACGCAGCTCACGATCTAAAAGAAGATATTAAATGGCCAAAGCAGTATGAAAGAGGCAAATTCAGAGTTTAGCGACCAGCTCCACCTCCACCGGTGGAACCACCGCCAAAGCTTCCTCCTCCGCCGATACTACCTCCTCCAAAGCCGCTTCCACCAAATCCTCCACCAAATCCTCCGCCAAAGCCTCCGGGACCACCCCACCACCAATTGCGGCGGAAAGATGAAAAAATGAGTATTAAAATTATAAAAACTACAACTGAAATTATGCCTTTAACTTTATCATTATTATCAGTATTTGGCTGAGGATATTCGTTTGTATCGACATTTTTTAAATCTATATTATACTCTTTGGCAACTAATGATGCAATTGCCTTGTATCCATCAACAATACCGCCAGAATAGTCTTTGTTATCCCACTTTGGCAGCACATAGTCATCCAGCACTCTTCCTGCTACAGAGTCAGGTATGGCACCTTCTAGCCCATAACCTACAGATATATATACTTTTCCGCTTAATCCTTCTAAAAGTCTTTTTTTATCTACTAAAAGCAGTACACCGTTGTTTTTGTCTTTCTGACCAATCCCCCAGCTTCTAAATAAATTTAGCGCATAGTCAGAAATTTGATAATTTCCGATGTCGTCAACAGTGACAACGATAATTTGAGCACCGCTTAAATCTTCTATTTCCTTTCCTATACTTCTAATTGTCTCAATATCACTTTGATTCATAAGCTTTGCATAATCGTAGACATAGTCGTATTGTGAAGGCTTCGGAGGTATTGATGCTGCAAAAATCTCAGTAAATATCAATAGAAATAAAATTGACAGCAAAAAGACTTTTCCATATTTTATCACTATTTAACCTCCCTATTTTGAAAAGTCCACTTTTGGAACTTCTGATGCTGAGGCTTGCGCCTTGAAGTACTGCTTTTCTGTAAAGCCAAACATTCTGGCGATAATCACATTTGGAAACTGTTTAATACTTGTATTGTACTGCTGTACAGCATTGTTATAGTCCATTCTTGCAACAGCAATCCTGTTTTCTGTACCTGCTAACTCATCACTTAGCTGCCTAAAATTTTGATCCGCCTTTAATGTAGGATAATTTTCTGATATGGCAAGCAATCTTCCAAGTGCAGTTCCAAGCTCATCATTGGCATTGGCTTTTTCCTGCACCGTATTTGCTGCAAGAAGCTTTTCTCTTGCCTTATTTACACTGTCAAATACAGCTTGTTCATGTGCTGCATATCCTTTAACCGTTTCAACAAGATTTGGTATTAAATCTGCTCTCCTTTGCAGTTGATTCTCAATCTGGCTCCATTTGCTATTGACATTCTCTTGCTGACTGACAAGAGAATTGTAACTTGCAAAAAAATATACCACAAATATTACCACAACAGCTAATACTGCAAGTAAAATAATTGATGATCTTTTCATATTTTGCTCTCCTTTCAATGATTTATATTTAACATTATATATATAAATATAAAAATAATGAAGCGATATGCATCATTCGCCTGCTATTTTTTTACTAACTATGTCTGCAACATCTTCTAAAAATCTTCTGTCATCGTCGTCAAAAGCACCTTTTTCATCACTGTCAATGTCAATTTCGCCTATTATTTCGTCGCCTACACGAATAGGTACGACTATTTCAGACTTTGTCTCTATACTGCAGGCAAGGTAATTTTCCTCTTTTGTAACATCATCAACAACGATAGTAGCATTTTCAGCTACAGCTCTACCGCATATCCCCTGGCCAACTTTTATTTTTACGTGTTCCGTTGGCCTTCCTATATATGGTCCAAGCTGAAGAAGCCCATCTTTCATAAAGTAAAAACCTGTCCAGTTGTAATACGGTAGATTGTTATCTAGTATTTTCACTACCTCATGACAAAAATAGTCTAAATCATCTATCTCTCTCGATGCTTTTTCTACCATTGGAAGCAATCTTTCGAAAATGAGTTTTTTATCCACTAAAATCATCCTTCCTTAATTTCTTTGTCTGTATATAAAAAACCCGCATAAAGCAGGTCAATAGCTTAGTTTTTTATTTTCTGGATCGTTTATGACACGTCTCATCATCCAATATGCCAATATCAGTATAAATGGTGTAGCTATCTGAGTCAAAGTGAAAAAGCCAATTCCAAGATGGTTGTTTAAATAAACAGGTAGAAACAAGGGATTTTCCCTCACTGTTTCTTCGATTAATCCCCTCATAAGTTGATAATAAAATATAAATGACCAAAACTGGTACCCATAAGGCATATGCTTTCTCTCAATGTAGAAATAACGTATTAAAAGAATAAGCCCCATTGCGACACCAACTAACTGTGCAGGCCACCTTCCAAAAGCAAAATCCGTCTGTCTCCCCAATACTTCCTGATTAAATATATTTCCTATTCTGACCAGCATATTTCCTATAGCCAGTCCAATAACGGCATAGTCTTCCAGAGGATTTATCCTGACATTTTTCTTGCGGCAATAATAAAGGCCTGCAAGAAATCCACCTAATATGGCACCATGCCATGAAAGACCGCCTTCATAGATCTTTAAAATTTGTATAGGGTCTTTGTAGAACCAGTCTATGTCGTTTGCCAATACAAACATCAATCTTGCACCGACGATTCCTGATATAACTACAATCATTAGGAGATTCAACAAAAAATCTTCATCGTAATTAAGCTCTTTCGATTTTACGTACAAATAATAGGCACCTGCAGCTATCGATAAAGCCATAAATATCCCATACCAATGCACAGCAATAGGTCCTATTTTAAAAGCATAAGGGCTAAGAGATGGTATATACATAACTAACCTCCAAAACATGTTTATTTGCCATGATTTGATTATATTATTCTTTTTATATTAAGTCAACGTTTTATTGGATTTTAAAAAAACAAGGTGGTTTTATACCACTCATAAGTCATCAATGTCACACGGTCCACCAGCGGAGCTAACTTATGGTAATCATATATTCCCGATATCTCAGGTGAGACCTGGTAGTGCGGTATAACAGACATATCAAGAATTTTCCCTTCTTTTTTCATCATCATTCTAAAAGTGCCCATAAATGCTGTAAGATAATCTTTATCCTGAACATAGTTTTTGTTCCATGAGGTATGAATTCAAAATCTATATTATATCCGTCGAAACCATGCTTTCTCAATAAACTTATAAGCTCATTCATTGTCTCAGTCTTAACTTTCGAATCAGTCAAGACGGAGTCTTTGCTGTCAGCCACGTTTACAAGCGGTATAACTTTTAGTCCATTTTTCAGCAAAGCTTAGCGCCTGTGAATTAGTGGAATCTTTCACTGTACCATCGCCTTAAACAGTTAGCCATAATGGTGACAAAGTATTCATGTACTTCGCATATTTTACAAGCGAATTGTATGAATTATCGTATCCAGGCGAATCAACGTAGAAACCAACAACATTTAAACTTCTTTTAGATGTAACCGGCTTTTTTACAGAGCTTTTGCAACCTGCCAATGATACAGTTGCAAGTACCATGATAAAAACCAGTATCAATATAAAATATGTTTTGAATTTTTTCATAAGATATAACCTCCTTATAAAACTTCCTGGTTGTATCTTTTCTTGAGAACTAAAAATTTATGTAAGATACAATTTTTCAGTTTCTCTGCCCTGGCACATAATCACCGGGTTTGACATTAAATGATACACTATGTCCATCACTTGTAGCAACAATTGTTCCACATTCATCTGTTCTATATACAGGTATATTTCTTGCTTTAAGCTTTTTCAATGTCACACTATGCGGATGACCGTAGTCATTTCCTTTGCCACATGAAATAACTGCATACTCTGGGTCAACAGCGTCCAAAAATGCTGCTGTAGTTGATGTATAACTTCCATGATGACCAATTTTAAGGACATCAGACTTTAAGTCGTATCCTTGATTAATCATTTCCTTTTCTGATTCAGCTTCAGCATCCCCTGTAAACAAAAACGATGTGTCACCGTAATTTAATTTGATTACAGCACTGTATTCATTGAGATCATCATATTTGGTCCTGTTGGGTGCAATCATCTTGGCACTAACTTCAGGCCCGAGATCCAGAGATACTCCCGCTTTTGCCACGTCTATCTTTAATCCTTTATTTTTTGCCGCATTCAATACATATTCAAATGTTTTTGTATTTGTCGTCACTTTCGGCATGTAAAATTTACCAATATCAAAATTGTTTATTACATAATCCATACCACCAATGTGATCCTCATGTGGATGCGTTCCTACTAATATATCAATTTTTTTGACACCTAAGCTTTTTATATAGTCAACAACCTTTTTGCCCATTTCTGGAACACCTGCATCTATTAACATCGTTTTACCATCAGGTGACTTAATAAAAATGCTGTCGCCTTGACCTACATCTATAAAGTAAACTTTAAGTATTCCATCTTTAGATTGTACAGTAGAATTTTGTGTTTCACTTTGTACTTGATTGAAATTCGTAGTATCCAAAGAACAACCAGCTAAAGAAAAAAGCAAAGCAACTATTAAGCTAAAAATTAGAATTTTTTTAAACATAATGCACCTCTTTATTCTCTGAATAATTCATCAGCCAATTTTTTTATGTACTGGCTCCTCATCTTCGTCTCTTCTTTATCTATACGAATATCAATTCTAACTACATCCCCTTCTTTCGCATCCTTTGGCAAAAGCAAACGAGGAATATTAAACGTAATACGACCATACTCTATAACAACATAGTCACCTTCAAATCTATCTATAATACATTTCTCATCCATAAACATCCCTCCACTTTTATTATAACATGCAACCAATTCATAACACGTCATTTAGCTTTATTTTATGTAAATCATAAAATTTAAGCAAAAAAAATTACTAACTTACGTTAGCAATTATCAGTGTAAGTTTATAATTGTAAGTGGAGATGAAGGGATTTGAACCCTCGACTCCCACAATGCGAATGTGGTACTCTCCCGCTGAGTTACATCCCCATCGTAAATAATTATACTATAAAATCACCATAATTTCTACAAATTTTTTGTTTTCACATTGCAATAACGTCTATTAAATGATAACATAATTTACGATATAATATATTCCCAACATATTAAGGAGATGGTGGTATGCTATTAAAAGACAATGATGTGGTTCTTTTTCAAGGTGATAGCGTCACAGATGCTGGGCGCAATAGGGAAAACCCTGACGACTTAGGATATGGTTACCCAACCATAATTGCATCAATGTTTTACGCATTGCATCCTGAGTTAAACGTAAAATTCATAAATAGAGGCGTAAGCGGTAACAGGGTTAGAGATCTTAAAGAGCGTTGGAATAGCGACTGCATAGATTTAAAGCCCACTTTTGTGTCAATACTGATAGGAATAAATGACACGTGGAGAAACTACGACAACAATGACTACACATCACCAGAAAAATTCGAAGAAGACTACAGGTACATACTTGAAACGACAAAGGAAAAACTTGACGCAAAAATCATAATGATGGAACCTTTCGTCCTGCCAGAACCAGAAGATAGAAAGGGATGGCGAGTCGATCTAGACCCAAAAATACATGTTGTTAGAAAACTTGCAAGAGAATTTGGAGCATATTTTATTCCACTTGACGGTATCATGGCACAATACTCGATTATAAAAGAGCCAACTTTTTGGGCTTCAGATGGCGTACATCCAACAAATGCAGGACATGCACTCATTGCAAAGGAATGGCTTAAATTGGTGAAGGCTTTATAAATAATTTTCAAACTGCCTCTTTATTAAAAATGAGGCAGCTTTTTTAAATAAAAAATCCGACTTTGATAGCCGGACATGTTTCATTTGGTGGGGTTAACAGGACTCGAACCTGTGGCCTCTACGATGTGAGCGTAGCGCTCTAACCGGCTGGGCTATAACCCCACTTTTAAAAACATTTTAAGTTAACATACATATTTAATGGTGGGGTTAACAGGGCTCGAACCTGTGACCTCTACGATGTCAACGTAGCGCTCTAACCAGCTGGGCTATAACCCCACTAATCTACATGTCTAGTATATTATATTTTCATATCTATGTCAACATCACGGTCATCTTAAATATAAGACCTTATAAGTCTACAGTTACCAGTAACCGTATATTTATCAATAGATGCAGGAACTAGCATCGATTCTCCACTTTTTAAGTGCATTGTATCATTGTCATATGACAATTTACATTCACCATCTATCACTACCAGTGTATTGAAAGTCCCATTTGTTTCTATATTCAATGACGAATCTACAACTATTACGTCTGTTTTGAAATATTTGGAGTCTACCACTTTAGCTATGCTTCCGCCTTCTATTTTTTTATATTCAGGTACAATCTTATCGCTCTTTAAATTAAAATCAATTACATCTAAAGCCTTATCTATATGAAGCTCCCTTTTATTGCCATTATCGTCAACTCTATTGTAATCATAAACTCTGTAAGTAAGATCAGAATTCTGCTGTATTTCACATATGAGTATACCATCGCCTATAGCATGTACCATTCCTGAAGGAATATAAACAACATCGCCGGGATTTACTTCTACCTCATTTAGGCAATCTTCCAATATACCTTCATCCAACAGTGTCTTAAACTGTTCTTTCGTAGTACCTTCTTTTAAACCGCAAACAAGTTTAGCTCCAGGCTTCGCGTCTATTATGTACCACATTTCTGTCTTACCTAGATCGCCGTTTTCATGTTTGTACGCATAATCATCATCGGGATGTACTTGCACCGACAGCTTATCATTTGCATCTATTATCTTTATCAACAAAGGAAATCTATCGTACGATTTACCTTCTCCGTATAACTCATTCTTATAATTTTTTGCCAATTCATTTAATTTGATTCCGTCAAAACTTCCACCTTCGACTTTGCTAACAGCAGTTCTATTGTCAGAAATACACCACAACTCACCAATTTTATCACCATCAGGAATATTAAATCCGTATCTGGTCTTTAAAGCATTACCACCCCATATTCTTTTCATGAATATTGGCTTAAACTTTAATGGTTGCATTCAATCACCCTCTAAATAATTATTCAGCAATATTAAGTGCAATTTCAATCATATCATTAAATGTCTTTTGTCTTTCCTCAGCAGATGTAGCATGTCCAGTTACAAGGCTGTCACTAACTGTCAATATGGTAAGCGCATCTACACCGTATTTAGCAGCTAAAGTGTAAAGACCTGCAGTCTCCATTTCAACTGCCAAAACCCCAAACTTTGCCCACAGTTTCCAGCTATCTTTATCATCGTTGTAAAATGTATCCGAAGAAAGGACATTTCCTACTTTCACATTTATGCCCATACTTGTAGCAGCATCATAAGCCTTTTTTAGAAGTTTAAAGCTGGCAGTTGGAGCATAATCCATTCCATTAAATCTAATCCTATTTATAGCGGAATCTGTCGATGATGACATTGCAAATATTACATCTCTTATATTTACATCAGGCTGCATTGAACCACATGTGCCAATTCTTATCAGATTTTTTACATTGTAGCTTTCAATAAGCTCGTTAACATATATTGATATTGATGGTATACCCATTCCTGTACCTTGCACAGATACCCTTTTATCCTTATAATTTCCGGTGTAGCCATACATTCCGCGAATTTCGTTGTAGCATTTTACATCGCTTAAAAAATTCTCGGCAATATATTTAGCTCTTAAAGGATCTCCCGGAAGTAGTACCGTATTTGCTACTTCTCCTTCTTTTGCACCAATGTGAATACTCATAACCGCATCTCCTTTTCATATTTTACCCAATACTATATTAACAAAAAAAATCTAAACCTTCAATTATATATAATCATTAAGAATATTTTTGTCTTTTACAATGCTGTCTATTACACCACCACCAAGACAATATTCACCATCGTAAAATACGACAAATTGTCCTGGTGTAACAGCCCTTTGCGGCTTATCAAAAACCACCAAGTACCCAGCGTCTTTAGCATAAACAGTTACATCTTGGTCAGGCTGCCTATACCTGAATTTTGCCTTGCATCTAAATGTATCAGCTTCTATGCTGTTGTCAATCCAATTAACATCTTTAGCAAACAATGCATACGAATATAAAGCTGGATTTTTTTCACCTTGTGCCACATAAAGTATATTGTTTTTAACATCTTTATCAACTACAAACCAAGGTTCTCCAGTACCAATGCCACCTATTCCTAGCCCTCTTCTCTGTCCTAATGTATAAAACATCAATCCGTCGTGTTTTCCTAAAACACGTCCTGATAAATCTCTTATTTCTCCCGGCTTAGCAGGCAGAAATTGATTTAAAAATTCTTTAAACTTCCTTTCTCCGATAAAGCATATACCTGTGCTGTCTTTTTTATCTGCAGTTTTAAGACCAGCCTTTCTAGCTATTTCTCTGACTTCAAATTTGTTTAAGTGGCCTATTGGAAACATCGTCTTAGACAACTGCTTCTGCCCTAATTCACACAAAAAATACGTTTGATCTTTATTTTTATCAACACCTTTTAACATCCTGTATTTACCGTTGCTGTATTCTATTCTTGCATAGTGGCCTGTTGCAATATAGTCTGCTCCAATTTTCAATGAAAAATCTAAAAATGCTTTGAATTTTATCTCTTTATTGCACATAACGTCCGGATTTGGTGTTCTTCCACTTTGGTATTCATTCAAAAAATATTTAAATACCCTATCCCAATATTCCTGAGTAAAATTTATTGAATAATACGGTATGCCAATTTTATCACAAACTCTGACAACATCTTCATAATCCTCTGCTGCTGTACAGTATCCAGAGTCATCTTCTTCATCCCAGTTTTTCATAAATATCCCGACTACATCGTATCCTTGCTCTTTAAGAAGCAGTGCAGATACAGATGAATCAACTCCACCGGACATTCCTACTACGACTTTTATATTCTTATTACTTCCAATCATTTAGATTTACAACCTCTCTTAAAAAATAATTATTGAAAAAAACCCAATGCCATATGACATTGAGTTTTATGCTTGATTACGAGCAAGTCTATAAGCCGAGTTCTGTTTTAGATGGTCATCTATCTACGATATCAGTTGCCTGATACCTCTAGCGGTTTTACCCGAGGGTTAAGCGGGCCACTTATCATTCCCTCCTATTTTACCTTGCTCCAGGTGGGGTTTACAGAGCATTCCAGTCGCCTGGATGCTGGTGAGCTCTTACCTCGCCTTTCCACCCTTACCTACCACTTAATTCGTTAATAACGAGTTAAGTGGTAGGCGGTATATCTCTGTTGCACTTTCCTTGGAGTCACCTCCACCGGGTATTACCCGGCACCTTGCCCTATGGAGCTCGGACTTTCCTCGTACATATAGTACGCGACCATCTGGCTTACTCGTATATTTTGCTCTCTAGATTAAATATGGTATCACTATTTCTGTAGATTGTCAAATGGTAATTATTACATGAATATAAATGGATCAACTTGTTCCTCACTAGTAATGACATTTAAGTCTACATTCATTTTTTGTGCTTCATCCCTTATGTATTCAGCGATGAAATTTACAGAAATCTTCTCAGTGCCAAAGTGTCCTGCATCGATTATGGCCAGTCCAAGATGCCTTGCATCTACTGCATCATGGTATCCCACATCTCCTGTAATCAAAACATCGGCACCTTTAAAAGCTGATATAGATACAAGATTACCACCGCTACCACCACAAATAGCCACTTTATTTATGGTTTTCTGCAAATCACCTACAACTCTGAGATTCTTTAGTCCTAACTTAGCTTTTACACCATTGGCAAGGTCTTCTAATGTAGTACCTTTTATGTATCCTATTCTTCCCATTCCATATTCGTCATACAGCGTCTCTACTGGATATATGTCATACGCTACTTCTTCATATGGATGAACCTTTAGCATAGCACTAATTATTCTGTTTACCAATTTTTCTGGAGCAATCGTCTCAATCCTTACTTCTTGTGTATTTTCTACTTTGCCTATTTCACCTATGAAAGGATTTGTTCCCTCTAATGGTCTAAAACTCCCTGTACCCAATATTTGAAAAGTACAATCACTGTAATTTCCTATAAACCCGGCACCTGCATTGCACATAGCATTTTTTACTATCTCCTCATATCCAATAGGTACATATACGACGATTTTCTTATATCCTTCTTTGTATGTAACATGTAGTATTTCCTCATCGTATATACCAAGTATATTGCAAAGAATATCATTCATTCCACCCTTTGCAGCATCAAAATTAGTATGAGCAGAATAAACTGGTATGTCTTCTTTCACCAGCATGGTTATTATTTCCCCTGCCGGATTGTCTGTACGTACGTTCTTTAAAGGTCTAAATATAATTGGGTGGTGTGTGATTATCATATCTACCTTTTTTGATATAGCTTCTTTTACAACTTCTCTCGTCGCATCTAAAGCTACCATCACAGTAGAGACATCTTTTCGAGGGTTTCCAACTAAAAGTCCTATGTTGTCCCAATCTTCTGCACACTTATGTGGTGCAAGTTTGTCAATCATTCCGGCTATTGTCTGGCATTTCAGACTCATATAATAACACCTCATATTTTTTAATTTTATGCAAAATATCCTCTTTTAAAGAGGCACTATTATTGCCTTTAGAAACTTCATCAATTATTTTATTCAACTTTCCTATTTTATATCTTATAAAATCTTTAAGCAAAGGGTGACTCTTTTCAAAGAGTTTTTTGCCTATTTCAAAAAAAATCTCATCGTCAACCGTTTCAATGCCATGCTCAACAGTTATTATTTCAAAAAATTTACCTTTTTCGAAAACAAGGTCTTCATCAATAATTGAATATCCATTTTCACAAATATATCTGCGAAGATGGTCTGATGCTGTCATAGGCTGCAAAATAAACCTCTTTATCGTCGCTGCAATATTTTTATCTTTTTCCAATATATCTGTTATTAGTATTCCACCCATTCCTGCTATTATTGCAGTATCAACTTCGTATGGTTTTATAACACTTAATCCATCACCAAGCCGTACAATAATATTTTCTGACAACTTGTGCCTTTCGATCTCATCAATAGCTTTATTAAGGGAAGCTAATTTTACATCAGATGCAATAATGTAGTCTGAAATGCCATTTAAGTAAAGGTAGACAGGTATATAACCATGATCTGTCCCAATATCTGCAACTTTTGAATGAACTTGTACCATTTGAACAATAGACTTTAATCTCTTTGACAGCTTCATTTTATAAAATAAAAAGCATTTGTTAATCAAATGCCTATCCTTTCATCTTATATGGTGGGCCTTCAGGGACTCGAACCCCGGACCAATCGGTTATGAGCCGACCGCTCTACCAACTGAGCTAAAGGCCCTAATATGGCTCCTCAGGTAGGGCTCGAACCTACAACCTACCGGTTAACAGCCGGTTGCTCCACCATTGAGCTACTGAGGAATACAATAATTATTATACTACATTTTTGCCTTGTGTCAAGACTGTATTAAACTAATCTAAAAAGTCTTTCAACTTTTTGCTGCGGCTTGGGTGTCTCAACTTTCTTAAAGCTTTTGCTTCTATCTGTCTTATTCTCTCTCTAGTTACATTAAACTCTTTTCCTACTTCCTCCAGTGTCCTTGCTCTGCCATCATCTAACCCAAACCTCAATCTCAACACTTTTTCTTCTCTAGGAGTCAATGTGTCGAGAACATCTATGAGCTGTTCTTTTAGCATCGTAAACGCCGCTGCCTCTGCTGGAGCTGGAGCATCTTCATCAGGTATAAAATCACCAAGATGGCTATCTTCTTCTTCACCAATTGGCGTCTCCAATGATACTGGTTCCTGAGCTATTTTCATTATTTCTCTGACTTTATCTACCGACATATCCATTTCTTTAGCAATCTCTTCCGGCAGTGGATCACGGCCTAATTCTTGCAAAAGCTGCCTTGAAACTCTTATAAGCTTATTAATAGTTTCTACCATATGAACAGGGATTCTTATTGTTCTAGCCTGATCAGCTATAGCTCTTGTTATCGCCTGCCTTATCCACCATGTAGCATATGTGCTGAATTTAAAGCCTTTTCTGTAATTAAACTTTTCAACAGCTTTCAGAAGTCCCAAGTTTCCTTCTTGTATCAAATCGAGAAACAGCATACCTCGCCCTACATATCTTTTTGCGATACTAACTACAAGCCTTAAATTTGCCTCAGTCAGCCTCTTTTTAGCTTCTTCATCTCCTTTTTCTATCCTTTTTGCAAGCTCTATCTCTTCATCAGGAGATAAAAGGGGAATCTTGCCAATCTCCTTTAAGTACATTCTTACCGGATCATCGATGTTAATACCTTCAGGAATGGATAAATCTAAGTCTAAATCTTCTTCAGGTATCAATTCTTCCTGCTGAGGCTCTTCTCCTACGATTTCTATCCCCAACTTTTCAAATGTGTCATAGACCTTCTCGATTTGTTCAGCATCCATGTCAATATCTTCCAGAGAATTCATTATCTCATTGTAAGTCAGCATTCCATTTTTTTTGCCTTTATCAATAAGTTCTCTTATAGAATTCTTTACTTTTTCTTTATCCACGGGTGTCCCCTCCTTATGGGTAACCTTTTTATCAGCCATTTTTTAACTTCAGCATCTCCTTTTCATAATTCTGTAATTGTACTAAAAGTTCCCTTTCTTTCTCAATGTCGCCAGAAATATAAGAATCGTCAATTTCTTTTTTAATGCGGACTATCTTCCTGTTTAAATCGTCTTTTATTATCTCTCTGATGCAATCATCAACTATTTTTTCATTGATTTCTTTTTCGCTATACAGTATATCGAATATATCGTTAAATTCGTCTCTCAATTTAGCATTGTCTAACATAAAGCTTAAGTCTTTTATATCTACACGTCCTCCATCTTCAAGCCTTTCAAACATAAATGTTATAACAGACTTTAAAAGTTCATCGTCAATGTCATTTACGTCTATCTTTTCTTTTACTTTATCATAAAGTTTATTATCAATCAGCAGCAATGCAATCAAATATTTAAGGGATGGTATCTTTTTTATCCCACTGTATTTAATATTATGCCTATTATTGCCAACTGTATACCTAATTTTTTTATTATTTTGTACAAAACCCTTGACAAATTGATCTATTTCTGCTCTAATAGTGTTTTCAGGTATTTCAGCATCTTTCGCTACTATTGATACATATACATCTCTTTTTACTTTATCTTTAATTGTAGAAAGATCCTTGCATACCTTTTTGATATATTTGATTCTGTCTGCAGGATTATTTAAATCTAAATCCTGCTTATACTTTTTAATTTTATACTCTATCAATGTGTCTGTTTTTTCAAGAAGCTTTTTAAAAGCATCAAATCCTTCTTTTCTCACATATTCATCTGGATCTTTACCATTAGGTATTGTCAGTATGTTCACATTTAAGTCCAGCTCATCTAAAAGATTAAGTCCTCTCATTGTCGCTTCAACACCAGCTTCGTCAGCATCGTATGAAATGACGACGGTATTTTTGTACTTTTTTATAAGCCTGCCTTGCTCCTTAGTCAGAGCTGTGCCTAATGACGCAACAGCATTATCAATTCCGCTTTGATATAAAGCAATAGCATCCATATATCCTTCAACGATTATAAATTTATCTTCCTTCGTCTTTTTAGCATAATTAATTCCATATAGAGTTTTACCTTTTTTAAAAACAATAGTTTCAGCAGTGTTTAAATATTTTGGCTTCATGTTATCAAGCACTCTACCGCCAAACCCTATTACATTGTTTTTTTCATCAATTATTGGGAACATTACTCGATTTCTAAACCTGTCATAGAATCCACCATTACTGCTTTTTGATATTAGTCCTGCATTAACCATTGTGTCTATACTATATTTATGCGCTTTTAGAAATTTCAATAATTCATCTCCACCATTTGGTGAATATCCAAGACCAAATCTTTTTATCGTAACGTCATCTATACCTCTGTCATAAAGGTATTTTAAAGCAGCTTGTCCAGATCTAGAATAAAGGCATTTGTAATAAAATATTGCAGCTAATCTATTTATTTCATATATTTCTTCTTTCAGCTTTTTCTTTTGGTACTCTATACCTGATAAATTTTCTTCCTCGATTTTTATACCAGCTTTATCTGCCAAGAACTCAACGGCTTCCTTAAAACCTATATTCTCTATATTCATTACAAAGGTAATGACATTTCCGCTTGCATGGCAACCAAAACAATGATAAAGCTGTTTTTCTTGACTTACATTGAAGGATGGTGTTTTTTCATGATGGAATGGGCATAATCCTTTAAAGTCTTTTCCAGATCTCTTTAATGAAACATAATTTGAAACTATATCAACTATATCATTTTCTTCTATAACTCTATCAATTACGTCTTTCGAATAAGACATAAACACCACCTTTATATTTAGTTCGACAAAAAACAGTAAAATCCTCTTTTTTATAAACAATTATAAAATTTTCACGGAAATAATATATTCGACATAAATTCCTAAAATCCTGCTTGTCTTTTTATATTTTAAAAATTTTTATCTTCCCACGGTGAAGGCAAAAAAAGCTCTTTATATTTGATTATAGCGTACTTATCAGTCATTCCAGCTATATAATCTGCTACTGCTCTCTCTTTTCCGTATTTATATGTCAACTCAACAAATTCTTTCGGCATACCATCTACATTCTCGTAAAAATAATTAAAAAGTTGCTCTACAACTTTTTTCGCTTTAATTTCTTCGCTTTTTGCTTTTGAACCTATATACACTTTTTTAAATAAAAAATCTCTGAGACTGTAAGTGGCCTCATAGATGTCATCACTCATAGATATATCATTCTTACCTATGCTATTTTCGATTATGTTTCTCACCATTGTGTTTATTCTTTTGCTGTGAGTATCCCCTAAAATTTGTCTTAATTCTCTAGGTATATCATCATTTGTCAATATTTTGCCTCTTATGGCATCATCTATATCATGGTTTACATACGCTATCTTATCAGACAGTTGAACGATCTTTCCCTCAAGTGTTCTTGGACTGCCTGAAGTAGAATGATTTAATATCCCGTCTCTTACTTCCCAAGTCAAATTAAGTCCCAAGCCATTATTTTCTAATACATCAACAACTCTCAAGCTCTGCACACTATGCCTAAAGCCATCTTTTAAAAGTTTATTTAATACCTGCTCTCCGGAATGTCCAAAAGGAGTATGACCTAAGTCATGCCCTAATGCAATCGCTTCAGTCAAATCCTCATTAAGCCGTAAAGCCCGTGCAATCGTCTTTGAAATCTGAGCAACTTCTAAAGTATGAGTCAATCTCGTTCTGTAGTGATCACCTTCAGGAGAAATAAAGACTTGCGTTTTATGGCTTAATCTTCGAAATGCCTTACAGTGTATGATTCTATCTCTATCCCTTTGAAAATCTGTGCGTATATCGCACTTTTCTTCTTCTTTAACTCTTCCTTTTGATTCTCTGCTGTGTGCTGCATACGGTGATAGTATTTTATATTCCATATCTTCAGATATTTCTCTTATATTCATCTTATCACCTTCTCAAAAAATAAAACCCAAAAAGGGTTTTATTCCAACTTAAAAATATTATCTTCCCATCAGCAATGTTAATATCAATGAAGTAATGATAAATACGACTGCACTGATTGTCGTAAGTCTCTCCAAAGTGCCTTCCATCGTCCTTGCCTTGTTTTTGCCAAAGAAAGTTTCAGCACCACCTGCTATAGCTCCAGATATACCTGCACTTTTGCCCTGCTGCAACAAAATAACTGCCATCATAAATAAACTGACAATAATATGAATTATAAGTACTATTATTTTTAGCATATGTTTAACCTCCGAAAATCAGATTTACGTGCATACTACACTATTTTTTATTATATAACAATAACTTATTCATATCAAGCATAAATTTAAAATCGTGAAAGGGATTAAAATATAATTACTCATCTTCATTTATATCCATACCGTGCCTGTGGCAATGACCATGATGTACTGTATCGTCTCCATAAACTTTGTAATTTCCGCCCTCCACTTTAATTGCCTTTCCATTAACAAGAGCATCAGCAACTTTCTCACGAGCGGAAATAATAATTCTAAAAAATGTTGGTCTTGAAACTCTCATCTTTTCTGCACACTCTTCTTGCTCCAAACCTTCCAAATCCTTTAGCCTGATAGCTTCAAATTCTTCAACTGTAAGCACTACTTCATTTAAAGAATGCATAGGTATCCCCACCGGCTTAAAATAGTTAACATTTGGTTCACATTTTACCCATCTGCATTTTTGAGGTCTTGGCATATTATCACATCCCATATCCTTTTTTATACATAATTATAGTACTATTTTAACACTTATCTGATATTTACATCAAGATATTAATACAAAACATAATTATTTTGGACACAAAAAGAAACCCAATAAATTTATTGGGCTTCTTTATAATGTTTCTCATTTTACGTTGTAAAATGCATCTTTTCCAAGGTATTGCGCTATTCCACCTAATCCTTCTTCTATTCTCATTAATTGGTTGTATTTTACAACTCTATCTGTTCTTGAAGGAGCACCAGTCTTAATTTGTCCAGCATTTACAGCAACAACAAGGTCTGCAATAGTTGAGTCTTCTGTTTCGCCTGAACGGTGTGATACAACAGCAGTATATCCTGCTTTCTTAGCCATCTCTATTGCATCGAGAGTTTCAGTAAGTGTACCTATCTGATTAAGTTTAATGAGTATTGAATTTGCAACACCCATCTTTATACCTTTTGAGAGTCTTTCTGTATTTGTAACAAAAAGATCGTCACCTACAAGCTGTATCCTCTTGCCTAATCTTTCTGTTAAGAGCTTCCAGCCATTCCAATCCTCTTCTGCCAAGCCGTCTTCTATAGAAACGATAGGATATTTATTTACAAGTTGTTCCCAGTAGTCTACCATTTCTTCTGATGTCCTGACTACTCCTTCACCATCGAAATGATATTTTCCATCTTCTTTGTACATCTCTGATGATGCAGGATCAAGTGCTATTGCTACATCTTCCCCTGGTACATAACCTGCTTTTTGTATAGCTTCTAATATTACCTGGATTGCTTCTTCATTTGATGTAAGATTTGGCGCGAAACCACCTTCATCACCAACTGTTGTGCTTAAGCCTTTTGATTTAAGTACAGACCTTAAATTGTGGAAAACTTCAGCACATGTCCTTAAAGCCTCATGGAAGCTTTGCGCACCAACAGGCATGATCATAAATTCTTGTATGTCAACATTGTTATCTGCGTGTTTTCCACCGTTTAATATGTTCATCATTGGAACAGGCAGAATCTTTGCATTTACACCGCCGAGGTATTGATAAAGTGGCAAGCCAACTTCTTCAGCAGCAGCTTTAGCAACAGCCAGTGATACACCAAGAATTGCATTAGCACCAAGATTAGACTTATTTGGTGTTCCATCCAAATCAATCATGGCTTTGTCTATAGCTACCTGGTCTATTGCATCCATTCCAATAATTTCTGGAGCAATCTTTTCATTTACATTTTCTACAGCCTTTAATACACCTTTGCCTAAATATCTGCTATTGTCGCCATCTCTTAATTCAACTGCTTCAAACTGACCTGTTGAAGCACCAGATGGAACTGCAGCACGTCCTACTGCACCGCTATCTAATTCAACTTCAACTTCTACTGTTGGATTTCCCCTTGAATCAAGGATTTCCCTAGCATAAACATCTACAATTATAGACATAAATATTCTCCTTTCGTTTTTTATCTTCCTATTATAAGGGACTTACCTGTCATCTCTTGTGGTTTTGGAAGTCCCATTATATCAAGCACTGTTGGTGCTATATCAGCAAGTATTCCATCATTTCTAAGTGTAACATCACCCTCGCCAATTACTATAAATGGCACAGGATTTGTCGTATGAGCCGTTTGTGGCTCTTTAGTAACTGGATCTATCATCTGCTCTGAATTTCCATGGTCAGCAGTTATAAGTATAGTACCGCCAACTTCCTGACAAGCTCTAACAATCCTTCCCACGCACTCATCAATTGCCTCAATCGCCTTTACAGCGGCATTAAATACGCCTGTATGACCAACCATGTCAGGATTTGCAAAATTAAGCAGTATAAAACCATATTGATTTGACTTAATTTTTTCTACTACTGTATCAGTAACCTCATATGCACTCATTTCAGGTTTTAAATCGTATGTTGCCACTTTTGGTGAAGGTATCAATATCCTGTCTTCACCTTTATTTGGCTCTTCTACACCACCGTTAAAGAAGAATGTAACATGAGCGTATTTTTCAGTTTCAGCTATTCTAAGCTGCTTTATGCCTTTATCGCTTAAATATTCGCCCAATGTATTTTTTAAATTCTCAGGCTTGTATGCAACATGTATGTTCTCGAATGTTATATCATACTGAGTCATAGAGACAAAGTAAACAGGTATATAGCCCTTTTCTCTTTCAAAATAGTTAAACACTTCGTCTATAAAAGCTCTTGTAATCTGCCTTGCTCTATCTGGCCTGAAATTAAAGAATATTATAGAGTCATTTGCATCTACAGTAGCGGTTGGTTTTTCATTTTCTAAAATAACAGTAGGTTCTACAAACTCATCTGTCTGATCTTTACTATATGCTATATCTATTGCTTCTTCAGGTGAATTAGCAAATACACCTTTGCCTAACGCTATGGCATCATAAGCTTTTTTCGTCCTATCCCATCTTTTATCGCGATCCATTGCATAGTATCTTCCTGCGATGGTAGCTATTTTTCCTATTCCAAGCCTATTAGACTCATCTTCAAAAGATTTTACGTATTCCTTAGCACAGGCTGGCGGAACATCCCTTCCGTCTAAAAATGCATGAACATACACTTCATTTAATCCTTGCTCTTTTGCAAGTTTCATAAGTGCAAAAAGGTGCGTAATATGACTGTGAACACCACCGTCGGACAAAAGTCCAAAAAGATGGAGCTTAGAGCCATTTTTCTTGACATTTTCAATAGCATCGAGAAATTCTTGCTTTTTAAAGAACTCCCCTTCTTTAATTTCCTTGCTTATTCTTGTTAACTCCTGATATACAATTCTTCCAGCGCCTATGTTTAGATGTCCAACCTCTGAATTTCCCATCTGTCCTTCTGGAAGCCCAACAGCAAGTCCACTTGGTATTAGCTTTGTATTGGGATAATTTTTAAAGTAATAATCAAGATTCGGTGTATTAGCTGTGTAAATAGCATTTCCTTCTTTACTTTCTGAAATGCCAAATCCATCTAAAACAACAAGCATTACAAAATTTTTGGGCATGCAATCCTCTCCTTAATAATTTACAATTTTAGCGAAATCCTGCGCTTTAAGGCTAGCTCCGCCCACCAATGCCCCATCAATATCGCTCTCTGACATTAACTCTTTAGCATTATCAGGTTTAACACTTCCACCATATTGTATTCTTACCTCATTAGCAGTATTTATATCATAAATACTAGCTATTGTCTCCCTGATAACTTTTATAACATCATTTGCATCCTTTGATGTAGCTGTTTTTCCAGTACCAATAGCCCATATAGGCTCATAAGCTATAACGACATTTGTTACATCATTCTTTAAAACATCATCTAATGCTTTTTTTGTCTGCTCTCTTACAACATCAAATGCTTTGCCATCTTCTCTTTGACTTAAAGTTTCACCAACACAAACAATTGGTTTTAAGCCATGGCTCAATGCAGATTTTACTTTTCTGTTTACTGTTTCATCAGTCTCAGCAAAATATTGTCTTCTTTCTGAATGACCAATTACAACATATTCTACACCAATTTCCTTAAGCATAAGCGGTGAAACTTCGCCAGTAAATGCTCCTTTTTCTTCCCAATGCATGTTCTGTGCACCTAATCTTATGTTTGATCCGTCCAATGCTTTTTTAACATCTACCAAATCCACAAAAGGTGGAATAACAACCACTTCCACATCAGTATCTGCCACTAGAGGCTTTAGTTCATTTACAAGATTTACAGCATCAGACGGTGTCATGTGCATTTTCCAGTTGCCTGCAATTATAGGTATTCTCAATTAAAACACCTCTTTATTTATCATTTAATGCGGCAATTCCAGGTAAAACTTTGCCTTCTAAAAATTCTAATGATGCTCCACCACCGGTAGAGATGTGTGATACCTTGTCTGCATAGCCAAGTTGTTCAACTGCTGCAGCCGAATCTCCGCCTCCTATTATCGTCGTACCACTGCATTCACTCATTGCCTTTGCAATAGCTTCTGTGCCCTTTGCAAAGTCGCTTATTTCAAAAACACCCATTGGTCCATTCCAGACTACTGTCTTGGCATCCTTTATAACATTAGAAAATGCTTCTACAGTCTTAGGCCCAATGTCTACACCTATTTTGTCTTGCGGCATCTTATCTATGTCAACCACTTCATATGGAACTCCAGGCTTTAATTCTTCGCAAACTACTGTGTCTACAGGCAATAAGAGCTTAACACCCTTTTGTCTAGCTTTTTCAATCAAGTCCTTTGCAAGCTCTAATTTGTCTTCTTCTAACAGCGATTTCCCTATTTCGTGTCCTTCAGCTTTTATGAAAGTATAAGCCATGCCACCGCCTATAAGCAAGCTATCAACTTTATCTAAAAGATTTGTTATTACGCCAATCTTATCAGAGACTTTTGCACCACCAAGTATAGCTACAAATGGTCTCTTTGGATTTTCCAAAGCTCCACCCATAAAGTTGAGTTCTTTTTCAATTAAAAATCCTGATACAGCAGGCAGGTAACTTGCAACACCTGTTGTTGAAGCATGTGCCCTATGAGCTGTGCCAAAAGCATCATTAACGTATATGTCAGCAAGTGATGCTAATTCTTTTGAAAAATTAGTATCATTTTTTTCTTCTTCAGCATGGAATCTTACATTCTCTAGCAATAAAACTTCCCCATCTTTTAATGAATTGGCTTTTGATTTCGCATCTTCTCCTATTACATCATCAGCCATTATAACAGGTTTGTTTAATAATTCTGAAAGTCTTTTTGCAACAGGTTTCATGGAATACTCCGGATTGAATTTTCCCTTTGGCCTTCCAAGATGTGATACTAAAATTACTTTTGCATTGTTATCGATGAGATATTTGATAGTAGGTAATGCTGCTTTTATCCTTGTATCATCGGTAATATTTTTTTCACTGTCCATAGGAACATTAAAATCAACTCTTACCAATACTTTTTTCCCGCTTACATCCACATCTCTGACAGTTTTTTTCACGTATATACCTCCTAACATGATATATTATGGGACAAGGTTATAAACCTTGTCCCACTTACATATTAAAGCCTATCTGCTACATACTTAGCAAGGTCAACAACCCTGTTTGAATAACCCCATTCATTGTCATACCATGAAACAACTTTTACAAGATTGCCTTCCATTACCATAGTTGATAATCCATCAACTATTGATGATCTTGAATCGCCTTTGAAGTCCATCGATACTAATGGCTCATCTGTGTATCCAAGTATTCCTTTGAGCTCATTTTCTGCCGCTTCTTTCAATACTGCATTTACTTCTTCTACTGTCACGTTCTTTTCTAACTCTGCGACAAGGTCAACGACAGACACATCAGGTGTAGGAACCCTCATAGCAAAGCCATTGAGTTTTCCTTTCAATTCAGGTAAAACTAATGCAACTGCTTTTGCTGCACCTGTTGTTGTTGGAATTATTGACATTGCTGCTGATCTTGCTCTTCTTAAATCTTTGTGTGGAAGATCAAGAATTCTCTGATCGTTTGTATAAGAGTGAACAGTGGTCATTAATCCTCTCTTTATGCCGAATTTGTTATGTAATACCTTCGCAAAAGGTGCTAAGCAGTTTGTAGTACATGAAGCATTTGAAATTACATGGTGTGCATTTGGATCGTACTTGTCCTCATTAACACCCATAACTATTGTTATATCTTCATTTTTAGCAGGCGCTGAAATTATTACCTTCTTTGCTCCAGCTTGTATATGCTTTACTGCATCTTCTTTGTTTGTGAACCTACCTGTTGACTCAATTACGATGTCAACACCCAAATCTTTCCATGGCAACTTTGCAGGATCTGTTTCTTTTAATATTTTTATTTCCTTGCCATTTACAACAAGTGAGTCTTCTTTTGCTACAACTTCACCTTCAAATTGGCCAAATGTTGAATCATATTTTAATAGATGTGCTAATGTTTTAGCATCAGTTAGATCATTGAATGCAACAATATCAAGATCTACATTTTTCTTTAATGCTGCTCTGAAAAAGTTTCTGCCTATTCTACCAAAGCCATTAATACCTACTTTTACTGCCATAATATTTCCTCCTTTAAAATTATATTTTATATTAAACACCTTTCGGTGTATTAACAACTTTTTAATATTTCAAACGCTGCGCCTTCATCTGTTATAAGGACATCAACCATACCACTGCTACAAGTTGACAGGATTGCATCAGCCTTACTTCTACCTCCAGAAACAGCTATTAAATTTTTGACATTTTTTAAATCATCTTTTGTAAGAAATATGCTAGGTGTCTCATACACCGTTTCACCATTTATATTTAAGTAAAACCCTAATGCCTCCGATGTTGCACCTACTTTCTCTAAATAGTCCCTTGTAGATGGAGGTAAGTTTCTTCTGTCCGCCATTACATCAGCACGACCAATCCCAAAAAGTACTATATCAGCTTTTTTGAGTATGTCGATGACGTTTTTTATGTCAGGTTCATTTATAAGAGTTGCTATCGCTTCTTTCCCTATGTTGTCAGGTATATGAAGCATTTTATATGAGCCCCCTAATTTTTTTGCAAGAACAGATGCTATCGTATTAGCCTGCTTTTCAACATCACGACCTAAGCCACCTCTTGCAGGTACCACCATTATATCAGACTTTGTATAACACTGGGGCATTTCATTTGCAACTTCCATTACTGTTGAACCACCAGTCAATGCTATAATGCTGTCATTTTTGATAATGCTTTTGAGATAATTTGCAGCAGACTTTCCCATATCCTTTTTTATTAGCTGGTCATTATCAACATCGCCAGGTATAACAATAACTTTTTTCAATTTTAAGCGATTTGCCAGAGTCTTTTCCATGTTGTTTAATCCTTTTAGCTCATGGATAAACTCCTTAAGTTCTTCTAAAAGCTTCTCGCCATCTTTAGTCACTGTCATGCCTAAAGGATTTATGTCGATAAGGCCTTGGCTTTTTAAAAAAGATACTTCAGTCCTTATTATTCTCTCGCCAATGTTTAGTTGATATGATAAAGCTCTTCTGCCAATTGGCTGGCTGAAATATATATTACGCATTATAGTATACCTTTTTTGCAGCAGTTCTATTAACTCAGGCACAATTTTTTGTTGTAGTGAAATTATGTCACTCATGTATCTAAACCTTCTTCAGGACTTTTATTGACCCGTTGTCTTATAACTGTCCCACCAAATTAATAAATAATATTTACTTCCAATACTATTTTATATTAAGAATCTCATTTTTTCAATAGATTAAATGATAAAAGAGAGCAATTTCTAAAATTAGGCTCTCTTTTATCAATATCTCTTTCTCTTGCCTGATGATGGAATATTCATCTCTTCTCTGTATTTTGCGACAGTTCTTCTTGATATCGTGATTCCTTGGCTAACAAGAATTTCGGCAATCTTTTGATCGCTTAATGTTTTTTTAGGGTCCTCATCGCTTATCAACTGCTTTATCATCTCTTTTATCATTTCCTGCGAAAATTTTTCACCATCGCCATTTTCAATACCGTTTTGGAAAAAGTATTTTATTTCAAATACACCTAAAGGCGTATCTACATACTTCCCATTTATTGCTCTGCTTACGGTTGATTCATGAACACCAACGATTTCTGCTATTTTTTTTAAGTTCATTGGCTTAATATATTTTTGAATCCTATCAAAAAATTCTCTCTGCTCTTTTACTATTGCACTTAACACTTTGTACAAAGTATCACGGCGACTTTCTATGCTTTTAATGAGCCACATTGCTGACTGAATTTTATTTGACAGATATTTTTTTATATTGTCATCATCTGTTGCAGTCAAAATACTTTCATATGACTTATTTATTCTCAATCCGGGATACAGTGACTCATTTACCAGCACAATATAATCGCCATTTACCTTTTTAATATATGCATCTGGAATAACATATTTTGTATCATTATAACTTGAAAAACTGGATCCCGGTCTTGGATTTAATTTCTTTATTTCATCAACTGCATTCTGTACTTCCTTGATATCAACGTTTAATTTTTTTGCGATATATGCTAATTTGTTGTCAGCAATCTCATACAGATAATTATCAATAATTTCTTTTATAATGCCGTTGTACAGGTTTTTTGATTTAAGCTGTAGTTTAAGACATTCATTTAAATTCCTTGCTCCAACTCCTGGCGGATCAAAGGACTGTACGATATTTAAGGCTTTCAAAACATCAGCTTCATTAAATTTGTATTCTTCACTTAGCTTTTTAACATCGTCATTCAAATAACCATTACTGTCAAGGTCGTAAATTATAACTTTGCATATTTCTTTTAATTTCTTCTGAAGAGGTGTTATATGAAGTTGAAACATCAAGTGATCCGTCAGTGATGTCTCATTATAAACTATATTTTCAAAGCTATAGTCATCCTTCTCTTCGTCATCACTGCTGTAATTATATTTATCTAAATCGCTATTTTTATTCATCTCAATGTAAGCATCAATGATGTCTTCCCTCTCCTCAGAAGCTTCCAGCATTGGATTTGTCTCTAATTCACTTGTAATCAGTTCATTTAACTCATATGAATTCAATTGAAGAATCTCAATAGCTTGTTTTAACTGTGGAGTCATCATTAACTTCTGCACTTGTTTTAAATTAAGTCCTATATCCAGCTTCATATTCTACACCCTCATTAATTTTATATATCTCTTTAATATATTATATCATAAATGTAAGCGTTTAGAAACATGTGAAAAATATCCAGAAAGGATAAAAAGTCTATGTTTTAGAAAGTTGGATTTCACATAATCTCAAAGGTATGGTATAGCCCTTTATAATCTTCCCACTTTTCTACGACATTTTCGACTCTAGCCCATCTTAACCCATTTTTTATGTAAGAAATAAGCTCTCGAATATTTTCTTCATCACCTTCAGCGACTATTTCAACACTTCCATCATATAAATTTTTCGCATATCCTGTTATATTAAGTCGCATAGCCATATTGTAAACAGAGTACCTAAGACCTACTCCCTGGACATAACCTGTCAAATTTAAGTAAACCATCTTTTTCATAAACTTTTCTCCTTTCACTCATTGCATATAAATAAAATTATCGATCCTTTATATGAACTTTTTATTATGCCGATCCGCAGCTAAAGCAAATGCAATAGGCTATAAAATAAATTTATTTATAACGTAAGCAACACCATTTTCCATGTTTGATTTCGTAATAAAATCTGCAGTTTTTTTAAGTTTTTCAATAGCATTCTCCATTGCTACTCCAAGCCCTGCAAATTCCACCATTTCTGTATCATTTTCACTATCACCTATTGCCACCATTTCTGACCTATCAACTCCAAGGTATTCTCCCAAAATTCTAAGTCCATTGCCTTTATTTATTCCTTTATTTAATATTTCTATGTTATTATAAAATGAGCTTGTAGTTTCTAGTTTATCGCCTTTATTGTTGTCTATTATATCTCTTACACGTTTTATTTTTTCTGAATCTTCATCAAACATTACAAACTTCACAATATTATCTTTTAATTTATCAGTAAAATCGATATCCTTAGGTATATCTTCGACTTTTACTCTTAAAGTTTCAGCATATAGCCTATTCCATTCACCGTACTTTTGATATTTACTGGTGCTTTCAGGTGAGTAGACAATTTTATCACTGTAAAAATGGTAATATAGGTCATTTTCATTTGCCAGATTTATTAAATAGGATATTAAATCAACGTCAAGAACACTTTTATATATTTCATTATCTTTATCATCTCTTATCATTGCTCCATTGCTTGCAATTATATATGGTTTAAATCCTAGAAATTCCGAATATGCATACGCAGATGCATAAATCCTTCCTGTTGATATAACTACATAAATTCCACTGTCATGAGCTTTTTGCAGTGCTTCTAAGTTTTCTCTTGAGATTTGCTTGTCATATGTCAAAAGCGTATCGTCCATATCTATCGCGACTAATTTGTATGCCATCATAGTCCCCCATTCATCAGAATATTTTTTCAATACTACTATATCATTACTTATCATGAACTTCAAGTTTGCAATAATTTTACTGGAAAAAGATATCTTAAAAAAATGATTGACAGTATAAAATAGCAATAGTATAATGTAACTATCAATATTACATGATAAATTTTATTAATTAATATTGTATCTAGAAAGAAGGGATATGATGGACGATATCTCGTCAATTCTCAAAGAAAAAGGGCTCAAAGTTACACCGCAAAGATTGGCAATTATAAATATGCTTAGAAATACCAAGGAACATCCCAGTGCTGAAACAATATACAAAACGTTGTCGTCCGATTTCCCAACAATGAGTCTAGCAACTGTATATAAAACGCTTGAAATGCTTAAAAATATAGGACTTGTACAAGAGCTTAATGTTGGCGAAGGTAGCTTTAGATATGACGCAAATGTCAATTCGCATCCTCATTTAATATGTTATGGATGTAACAGAGTAGATGACCTTGATGATTCAGCACTAGATGATCTTCTTGGTGAAGTTAGTAAATATACTGATTATCTTTTAAAGGATCAAAAGCTATATTTTTATGGCCATTGTCCTGATTGTAAAAAGAAGATGACAAATTAAAAAAACGAGCAAAGCTCGTTTTTTTAATTTGTTGGATTTATATTTTGAGGTTTTCCATTTAAATCTTCTGTAGAAATATTGTTATCTTCATTTTGATTTGGCTCATTTTTTGTGTTGTTATTTTCAGCTGCCTTTTTAGTACCACGTTTTATCACGCCGTCAACTGGTTTATAAATGTCAGTATATAAAAATTCTTTTTTCAAAAGCACATTATTATCATAAATTAGCCTGTAAGTATTTACCTTGTATCCTGTATGCTTTTCTACATCAACCTTTAAAACTCCATCTGGAAGTGTGGGATCATCAACATATGTCACTTTTGGCTCGTATTTCTCAACAATTTCAGAATATATATCTATTCTTTTTCCTGGATCTTCATTATACCCATAAAGATTGACAACAAAATTATTACCGCTTATATATGACTCAATGTATATAGGATATTTGGTAGGGTTCTCGAATTTTAAATCAAGTACATCGCCAGAAATTGTAGCGTCTTGTCCTGGAGACACATATCCAACTGGAAATGTATGATGGTATCTTTCATCGATCTTTAAATCAGCCCGTAGTGCAGCATTGTATAATGTTGTTGCAACCTGACATACACCGCCTCCTATATCTGGAACGAGTTTATTCCCAATTATTACTGGGGCTTCTTTATAACCATTTTGTATGATTCTAGGCCCTAAAGTTTTATTCAGTGAAAAAATCTGTCCTGGCATCAATAGTTTGCCATTTATAGCTTTTGCAGCTACAGCTAAATTTTCTGACCTGTTGACATCCCCTGTATTAAATTGAGTAGAATACGTTACGATTCTGCTTTTTATCATGCTGAGATCTGAAGCTTTTAAATTTGCTTCAACTCTTGCAACAGATATAGGAACTTCTATTGTACTGTCTCCACCTTGATTTATAATATTATCGACCGCACTTTTTATATCATTTACGGTTTTATCTGTATCCACCTGAAAACCAGATATATCATTCGTAATATTAATCTTTCCATTCGATACATTTATTTTAGCATCAACAGGATTTTTATCTATTTTTTTCGATATATCGGCAACAAAAATATCTAAATTTTTATAATTGGCTTCAGGACTATATTCAAGGTATCTGCCATGTTTCCCAACCTCGTATATCGTCTTTATCCGATTAAGGATATTTCCATTCTTTCCTATCGAGTAAGCTTTATTTACAATATTAGCGTAGTCATAGCTTATTTTAATGTCATCGTATGGAACGATAAACTGCATATCATTATACTTTAATACCACTTTCAAATTATCGATTGTTTTAAGCTCGCTTTGCAATTTTGAATATGCTTCAGTTTTAGTAAGCCCGCTTAAATTTACGCCATTTACAAAAACTCCCTTTATAATGATATTTTGATTGACAATAGTATAAAACAGTGCAATTGAACCTGCAAATAGTACAAGAACTAAAAATAGCAGCATGATATAAAAATAATTGCTTTTAGTTCTAATAATTTTTGTGCCCCTTGTCTCCATTTTGATCTCCCCAATTATTAATTTTTTAAAATCAATTTAATTATATAATAAATGTTTTTTTAAATTAATTACATACTAATTAATTTTTTATAAAATTTTTATAAAACTGGCATATATGGTTAACTGGGCAAATGTCGCATTTAGGTTTTCTCGCTGTGCAAATATTCCTTCCGTGGTATATTAAAAGATGATGAGACAAAGACCACAAATTTCTAGGTAATATATCCATAAGCTGTTCTTCTGTTTTAGTAACATCGCTGCTATCTGCAAGACCTATTCTGTTAGAAACTCTGAATACATGTGTGTCAACCGCAATTGCATCCTTTTTGAATGCATTACTTATAACTACATTTGCCGTTTTCCTTCCTACGCCAGGCAGTTCCATAAGTTTTTCCATCTCATCTGGGACATTACCACCATACTTTTCACACAAAATCTTACATGTGTTTATTATATTTTTCGACTTATTTCTGTAAAGCCCACAATCTTTTATTTCTTCCTCAAAATCACGTGGATCTATATCCTTCAAATCGGATGGAGATTTATATTTCTTAAAAAGTTTTTCTGTAACTATATTCACCCTTTTATCAGTACACTGAGCCGACAAGATTGTAGCTATCAACAGTTCAAAAGCATTATTAAAATGAAGCCCAGGTTTTGCATCAGGGTATGTTTTTTTAAGAATCTCTATAACTTCTAATGCCTCATCTTTCGTTATCCTCAAAAACCTCACCTCTAATATTAATTATGGCTTTTTTCATAAATTCCTTTGCAGCTTCATCTTTTTCATTTATATATGCTTTTTCAATATATGTCAGGGAATTTTTTCCATCTAAAATACTTAAAGCATATGCACTATAACCTCTTAAATATGAACTTTCACAGCTAAGCAGCGATTTCAACGGTTCAATTGCATTTTTATCATTTGAATTAATCGCAGCAATTATAGCGTTTCTTATCATGGTATTTTTGCCTCTCCAGGATGCAGATGTTGGTCCAAATACTTCCTGAAACTTCTTCTTATCAAGAGATAAAATTTCTCTCAAATCGTGCTTAGGCTTAAGTCCTCTTGGAATAAATACATCTTTTGTTACTCGTTTAGCTGTTTTATTAAAAGGACAAACATCCTGACATGTATCGCATCCATATATTCTTATTCCTAATTTTTTAATTGTGTCATCGCTTAGATATCCTTTTTTGATAGTAGCATATGACAAACATTTATTTGCATCTATCTTATACTCTCCAATTAATGCCTTCCCAGGACAAGCTTTAAGGCACCGCCTACAGCTTCCACATTTTGATTCAATTTTTTTATCAGGCTCAAAATAAATATTTAAAAGCATTTCACCTAAAAATAAATATGAACCGTACTTCTCATTTATTATCATATTATTCTTGCCATAAAATCCTATTCCAGCATTGTAAGCAATGGCTCTTTCCAAAAGAGGATTGTTATCAACAAGCAGCACCGCTTTTGCATCCTTACATTTAGACAAAATAAAATCTCTTAGCTTTTCAAGCAAGTTTATTAAAACTCTATGATAATCTACACCCCAAGCCGTCCTAGAAATAGTGCCATATGCTGACTTTGGTAAGTCAGCTTCGTAAACAACATTATAAGAAACAGCAACAGATATAATGCTTTTAACATCTTCAAGTAAAATGTAGGGATTTATTCTCTTTTCTATGTCATTTTCTTCTATATTACAGCTTAATCCGTTTTCATATCTATTTGTCAATAAATCCCTGTATTTAAAAAGACAATCGGGACTTGCAAAACCCACAATATCAATTCCCGATTTGTAAGCAAATTCTCTTATCTCATTCTTTGTGACACAAGTCACATTAAACATTCCTTTCTTTATTTGAAGATTCTTTATCTCTGGTCAAAATATCATAAAAAGACTTAAGCTTACTTTTTACCCTTTCGTTTATAACACTCATTTTTTCGCCTGTCAATATCTCCATTCCTTCATCGATTGTATTTACAGTGTATATATGGAATTTTCCATTTCTGCAGGCATCTATTACTTCATCGTCAAGAACAAGATTATTTACATTTTGCTCAGGAATTATTACACCTTGGTTACCTGTAAGTCCCTTTACTTTACATAATTTATAAAAACCTTCTATCTTATGGGTAACACCACCAACAGGCTGTATGACTCCAAACTGATTGACAGAGCCAGTCACTGCTATTCCCTGTTTTATTGGCACATCTGCAAGGCTAGATAGGAGTCCATAAAGTTCAGTACTGGATGCACTATCACCTTCAACACCTTCGTACAACTGTTCAAAGCATATTCTCGCTGAAAGTGTCAATGGAAAATCTAATGCATACCTATTTCCCATAAAACCCGTTATAATCATTACACCCTTGTCATGAATGTGCCCGCTCATCTTAGTTTCTCTCTCTATATTTACGACTCCTTCCTCACCTGGATAAGTTGTAACTGTTATCCTTGAAGGTTTCCCGAATTCATAATCTCCTAAATCTATCACAGAAAGCCCATTTACAACTCCAACTTTTTCACCATCAACATCTATTAAAAAGGTACCGTCTTTAAAATAATCTATATATTTTTCTTCTATCATATTTACTCGTTTAATTTTTTCTTTTATGGCTTTTTCCACGTGCTTTGCCATCACAACTTTGCTTTCATCTATTTCCGCCCAAATATTTGATTCATAAAGAATCTCTACAATGTCGTTAAACTGTGTCGTCAATTTATTTTTGTCTTCAGATATCCTTGTTGAATATTCGATTACTTTTGCTACGCCTGTATTGTGAAATGGTCTTAATTTGTCTTCAATGCAGTGCTTTTTTATAAATGAGGCCATTTTTGAAATATTTTCATCATTTAATTCCATCACATCATTAAAATCAACTTTAACTTTAAAAAGCTTTTTAAAGTCATCATCATAGTTATAAAGAATATAGTATAAATAAGGCGTCCCTATAAGTATTACCTTAACATTCAATTCAATAGGTTCTGGTTTTAATGACGATATTGATAAAAGACCGTATGAAGATGTCACATTTTCTATCGCTATTTTATCTGTTTTTAAGGTCCTCTTTAAAGCATCCCATACATATGGATATGTCAAGACATCTTTAGCCTGCAAAATGAGGTACCCACCATTAGCTTTGTGAAGTGCACCTGCTTTTATCTTAGTAAAATCAGTTATAGCTACACCAAAATCGCTTTCGTACTCAATACTACCTAAAACATTATTGTAATTTGGATTGTACTCGACAACAACAGGTGCACCATTTGTACGGCTGTTATCAACAAAAAGATTGATACTGTATTTTTTAAAAATATCTTTTTTGCTTCTTTTCATGATAAATGGAAACTGACTATCTTCGTCATCATCGCTTCTAAAATTATCAAGGTTTTCTAATATATCCCTCTGTACGCTATCAAGGTATTTCATTACACTGTTATAATTGCTATATTTTTCCCTTAAATCATCAATAAGATGCCCAACAGCAAGTAAGCCTACATTATTATCAAGTTCATGTATGGCATCTCTTGCTTCTTTGTCTATATTTTGTATATCTTTCCATATCTGAAGTGCCTTTTCTTCAAAATTAGCCGCTTTAGCTTCTATTTCTTTCCTCTTCTCATCCTCTAATTGCTCATATTCTTCATTGCTTATCTGCTTACCATCTATTACAGGAATGCTTACAATACCGGTTTTTGTTTCTTTTAGCACAAATCCAAAATTCTTTGCAAGCTCATTTAGTTCTTGGATCAATTCATTTTTTCTATCTTGAAATTTCTTTACAATCTCATTTTTCTGCAGATCGTATGATTTTGAATTAAAAGCCTTTGGAACCTCTCTTTGAAGCTGCTCCACAAAACCCCTCATATCATTTCTAAATCTCTTACCATCACCAGGTTTTAAATTAATAGCAATTGGCTGCGAAGGTTTTTCAAAATTAAACACATACACCCAATCATCAGGTACTTTTTCTAAATGTGCGATTTTACTCACACTACTTACGGCAAAGCTGGATTTACCTGTACCAGTAAGACCGGTTATAAATATGTTGTATCCCTTCCGTTTTATTTTTAACCCAAATTCCATAGATTCTTTTGCTCTTTCTTGACCTATAAGGCCTTCCAATGGCTTTATAGTCTCTGTCGTTTCAAAATTAAATAAATTTGGATCAATGTATTTTTTTAATTCATTAGCTGATAATTCCCTCATATAAAGCCCTCCTTTATTAATAAGATTTCGCCATTAATGCTATTTTCCCTTCTTTAAATCCGCACAAAACTATAATAATTATCCATTCTTCCTGCAAAAAATTTTCGAAAACTTTTATGATAAATAAATAATTAGCTGAAGGACATCCTTCAGCCAGCCACATCAATCTATCTTTCCGCCTTTTTCATCCATCTGTTTTTCAGCATATTTAATCATCTTCTTCACCATATTGCCGCCTATTTTGCCTACTTCTCTAGTGGTCATGTTTTCGAATCCTCGTTCTTTTATATCATCGTCAAGTTGCAACTCTTCCGCAACTTCCTCTTTTAACGAGTCAAGCTCATCTTCTGCTTTTGGGTACAATTTCCTTCTTTTAGACATAGAAAAAACACCTCCGCTCATTATTTTATCCTCCAGCGAAGGCATATATCCTCATTACTATTTCATTGAAACACTATATTTCTTTTATTGCCTCAGTGGGACAGCCATCTATTGAATCACGACATGCTTGTTCTTCACCTTCAGGCACTTCATCAATTATAACGTGTGATTTACCTTCATCATTCCAATCAAAAACTGCTGGACATGTATCTATACAAAGTCCACAAGCTATGCACAAATCTTGATCTACATAAACTTTCATGATTTTACCTCCTATGCTAATTTATACATTTAATATATCATATTTTTACAAAAAACAAAAGATTATTTTATTATATAGTAACACGCTTCTAAATCATCTTCCGCTGCATTTACAATCCTATTTCTCAACTTGTCAATAGTTTCTTCATTTACTTTTGCACCTTTATCACCTAATAATCGTGACACCACCATTTGACTTGCCATTGATTCTTTATACCTTTCGACAAAATCCATTATCTCACTGATTTCTTTTTCTCTGTCCATAAAAAAACACCTCCTCAATTTATTTTCTTTAAAATATTTTTTATTATACAAAAAAAGACCCAAAGGGTCTCAAATGTACAAAAGTGATTCTTTAAAGAAATTATTTAACAATGTCTTATCATTAGAACTCAATTCTCTTATATATTTATGGAAAATATTAATTTTATCAAATACTTTCCTGCTTTCACTGACTAAGTGATAATCGATGTAAAATCCTATTACAATACCTATAAATAACATTACAGGTGCTTCAGAACCAGTAATATTTATAGAATTCTTTATGCTTTCCACTGTTGCAACATCAAGTGTCTTTATCTGTAAAAGTAAAGTCGTAAGTGCATAAGCACAAAACTTCAATGGTTTTAATGTAGTTTTTTTCTCATTTATAAAATCATCGACTAATATTGTATTGTCATTTTTTTTAATCACGTTTAACAACATTTCTTTTACAGTATTCCATTCATGTGTACTGCTTTTGTTTACAACATCATAAGCGCTTTCTTTAGGTGTGTAAACTAAAATCGATCTGCCAAGCGATTTATCCTCATCTAGATAATATTCGCTCTGAACATATCCTAATTCTTCTAGTTCTGTCAGCATATCATAAGCCGTCCATTTGCTTATGCCCATAGAATTTGCAACATCAACATAATGAACAGGAACTTTATTTTTGTCGTAAAGCTCAATAAGAGCTTCTAAAAAGTCTATCTTCCTTCTCGTTAAAGGCACACAAACACCCCATTTCTTCCTCTAATTATAATAGGGTATTTTGCATACCTAGTCAAGCTTCTTTTTTTGAGGCATTCTTCTTTTCCCAGATGTCATCAGCAACTTCTCCCCAATTGTCTGCTACCTTCGTCAGATCAATATACAAGTTCTCAATGTGAGATGCTTCACTGTTTTCAGTATGCTTAGCTTTTGATTCCCTAACTATATCTAACAATTCTTTAGGATTATCAATTAGTGGACACGGCCTTAAGTGATTTTGGTTAAAGGGCATCCTTTTCCTGTATGATTTCATTATTGGCGACATAAGTGCTTCTTTTAAACTCACATCATTTATATTAACATTAGCATAATGAATAAAAGCACATGGTTCCACATCACCTGCTGCATTTATATGCAGATATCTCTTACCACCAGCAATACATCCTCCGCTAAATTCGCCATCATTCCAAAAATCAATTGCAAAAAGCTCTTTTGTGGCTCTTATATAATTTATCTTTTCATACGCATATTTCCTCTGCTCAGGTGTAACCATGAATTTGACATCTGGATCTTTTCCAACAGGTATATATGTAAAATACCAAGCAAAGTAAGCACCTTTTTCTATCATTTTATCGACGAATTCATCACTGAATATTTCCTCAATATTAGTTCTCGTATATGTTGCAGAATACCCAAATAAAACACCATTTTCTCTTAATAAATCCATTGCTTTCATTACTTTGTCAAAAGTTCCTTGACCTCTTATTGCATCATTGTTCTCCTTCAAACCGTTTATACTAATTGCAAATGTGATATTCCCTACCCTTTTAACTTCTTTTACCATATCCTCATCTATAAGTGTTCCATTTGTAAACAAATGAAATACTTGATTCTTATGGTTTTCAGCAAGTTTTATTATGTCTTTCATTCTAACGGTGGGTTCGCCACCAGATAAGACTATAAAATAGACACCAAGTTCTTCTGCTTCACTACAAACTTTATCCATTGTCTCATAAGAAAGATTATGTGGATTGTACTTTCCTGCCCAACAACCTACACAATTTAAATTACATGCTTCTGTCGGATCCATTAATATTGCCCATGGCACATTGGCATCTAACTTTTTTTCCCACTCTTGCTGTTTTGGAATGCCTTTAAGGCTGGCATTTACCAAAAAATTAATCATTAATGTCTTTAAAATATTTTTGTCAATATTTTTAATTCCTTTAATCGTGAATTTGTACCAATTGCTGTCTTTATCTTCTAAAAATGCCTTTACACTTTCTATTTGCTGTCTGTGCCTCGGTAATACAGCTATTTTTGACATGAGATTGGCCATGGTTTGTAGATTTTTTTCGGGATCTTTATCAATGTAATTGATAATCGCTCCTACAGCAGGGTCAATAATGTTCATAAAAATCGTCCTCCTTTTTTCCAATAAAATTAAAATTACCAAAAAGCCCAAAATTCTTCTTAAAAAAATATTAGCACTAATATCATATTAATTCAATACCATTTTAGAACTTTTTTATACATCAAGACAGCTTCCACCAATAAATTCTTTAATTAAAGAATTTGGAGGAATTGCAGATTCATCTTCCAGATTTACAAAATAGCTTAATATCTCCAAAAGCTCTTGTGCAACCGAAAAAGCCCTGCTGTCTTTATCTATCTCTCTTAAAAGAGGCTCAGCGTATTTCTTTATAACAGGCAGTTCATAAGGAAGCGATGAATTAAACATAATATCTGCATCTTCCTGATATGGGAAAATATAATTTTCCTCACCTTTTCTTACAGACGGCCACATAAGAATTGTTTCTTCGGCATCGCTAGAGCGAAACTGATTGTCTCTCACAATCCTTCTTAGAAGTCGTGTTTCGGTAGTAGATATTCTGTTGTGCTCGTCAAGGTTTAACTGCGTCAAAGCGCTTATGTATATCCTGTACTTGCTGTCTTTTGGTATATCTCTAGTTAGCTTTTCATTTAATCCATGTATGCCTTCCACAAGAATTATTTGGTTTTTATCAAGTTTAACTTTTTTCCCGTTTTCTTCTCTTACTCCTTTTTTGAAGTTAAAGATCGGCAGCTTTACTTCTTCCCCTAGCATAAGCTTTATTATATGATCGTTAAAAAGCTCTAAATCCAAAGCATCAATCGTTTCAAAATTATAATTGCCAAATTCATCTTTTGGAGTCAGCTCTCTCGGCAAAAAATAATTATCAAGAGATATTGGCAGTGGTTTTAAGCCATTTACTCTAAGTTGCACACTTAATCTATGCACAAAAGACGTCTTTCCAGATGATGAAGGCCCTGCAATCAGTACTAACTTTATCATCTTATTTTGATATATATGATCTGCTATGCTGGCAATCTTCTTTTCATGAAGTGCCTCAGATATTAAAACAAGCTCCCTCCCATGGCCATTTTTAATCATATCATTTAAAGATGCTACATATCCTATATCAAGTATATTTGCCCATTCCTCAGCTTCTTTAAATATGGATGCCAACTTTGGAACATCCATAAACCGAGGAAGAATATCAGGTTTTGCAGGATCAGGAAATAATAATATCACACCTGGAAAGTAAAGAAACAAATCAAAAAGTTCCAAATATCCAGTGGATGGGACACAGGGACTGTAAAAAAAATCGACAACATCGTCGCAAAAATAAACAGGAATTTTTTCTTTATCGCTATACTTAAAAAGACTTACTTTTTCTTCAAGGCCCTCTTTCATAAATAAATCTAATGCTTCTTTCTTATCCATATATTTTTTAACTATAGGATAATCGGCATCAATTATTTCTTTCATTCTATTTTTAATAGTTTGAACTATTCTATTATTCACTGTAGAGCCATGTATTTCACAGTACAATCCTTTACCTAAAGAGTGCTCAATAGTGACTTTTGAATCTGGTAAGATGTCTTTTACCGCTTTAATCAAGACAAATGTAAGGCTTCTTCTGTATACCATCATACCTTCTTCTGTCGACATGTCAACAAATTGTATCTCACAATCCCTGTCTACCTTTGTAGACAAATCAACCATGAGATTATCCACTTTTGCCGCAACTATTTTTGCTTTATGCATATCTTTAAAATTCTGTGATATATCCTCCAATGTAATACCTTCAGAAAAGAAATACGTTTTCCCATCAATATTTAAATTCATAAAATCACCTCTTACTAGATTATATTACAAATAAATTACCTTTTAAATCTATGTATAAAAAAAACCGGCAATTGCCGGTTTTTTTACATCCAGTCTATCCCGCGAAGCCGTTCGGCTATGTTTTCAAGCCCGCTTTTAAAGTGGGTATCCTGTCAATTATTTCTGAAGTCCCATCAATGTAGGCTATTCATACGTAATTGAACTTAGATTCCCGATGTCATGGTGTTGGTTGAAAACAAATTTGCCGTAACTAAACTTCTCAGGACCTTTATTATGATTTTAGTATATACCTAAATGCTTTTCATTGCAATAGTAGACTACTGGAAAAAATTAAAAAGACACAAATTTCGTTTTTTCTGCCCCACAGACAGGACACTTCTCCCTAGTTTTGCAGCAAAATTTTATGTAGCGTAACCCGGAACCAGCAATTTTACTAACGATTCCGGGTAAAATTTTTTTAAATTTTTGTCATATTTTGGTTGCGGATTATTATGGATTGTGGTATAATATAGTTATATTGAATTTTATTGGGGGAGTTTAATGTGTATTTAAAGAAAAGCAAACGTAGTTCCGGAAGAATATACTTATCTATTGCAGATGGATATCGCGATAAAGAAAGAGGGCATACAAGGACTGTTACTATTAAATCCCTTGGATACCTCGATGAACTTCAAAAACAATACGATGATCCTATCGCTTTTTTTGAACAAAAGGTTAAAGAATTGAATGAACAAAAAGCCATGAAAAAGGCTCCAATTGCTCTTAATTTTTCTCCTAATGAAAGACTTTTGGTTAATACGGATAACCGTAAAAACTTTGGCTATGCTGCATTTAGTAAGATTTATCATGAGCTTGAATTGGATAAATTTTTGAAAAACAGGCAGCGTCATTCAAAAGAAGAGTATGATGCTAATGCTATTATGAAACTTCTCGTATTTTCACGCTTATTGTATCCTGCTTCAAAGAAAAAGACTTATGAGAATAGAGATATATTCTTTGAGAGGTCTGATTTTTCTTTGGATGATATCTACAGATGTTTATCTTTTTTCAATAAGCATAGTGATGCTTTGCAACTTTGGGTTCATGAGCATATTAAGTCTTTATATGAACGAAATACTAATCTAGTTTATTACGATGTTACCAATTATTATTTTGAAATTGATGAACAAGATGAATTGCGTAAAAAAGGCGTTTCTAAAGAACATAGACCAGATCCAATTGTGCAGATGGGATTATTTATGGACACCAATGGTATACCTATTACATATAAACTTTTTCCTGGTAATGCTCTAGATAAAACTACACTTATGCCTATGTTAAGGAAAATACAACATGATTATTCTTTGGGAAGAATTATTGTAGTTGCTGATAAAGGCATCATTACTGGCGATAACATTTGGTATACTTTATCTGCTGGTAATGGTTATGTATTTAGCTATTCTGTTCGTTGTGCGGATAAGGAATTTAAGAAATATGTCCTTGACGAAAATGGATATACATACAGAGGAGATAGCTTCAAGATAAAATCCAGACTTTATCCAAGAGAAATATTAGTAACCACCACTAAAGGCAAAAAAATGAAAAAGGTAGTTGATGAAAAACAGGTTATTTTCTATAGTGAAGAGTATGCCTTAAAAGCAAAATATGAACGAGCTGCTACAATAGAGAAAGCAAAAGACCTAATTAAAAATCCAGCAAAATACAATAAAGCTACATCTTACGGTGCTTCCAAATATGTAAAGAATCTCATTTTTGATGAAGAAACTGGCGAAATATTAGAAAGTGCTCATCAACACTTAGCATTTGATGAGGAAAAACTAAAAGAAGAAGAAAGATTTGATGGATACTATGCAATAGTTACTAGCGAATACAAAGAATCTGATGATAAAATTATTGAAATGTACCGTGGCCTTTGGAAAATAGAAGAATCTTTTAAAATAACTAAAAGTGATATCGAAAGCAGACCGGTGTATTTATCACTAAAAGAGCATATTGATGCTCATTTTCTGATATGCTTTATATCACTTGTAATTGTGAGGATACTTGAATATAGATTAAATGGAAAATATTCTGTTTCAGCTATACTTGAGAGTCTAGCAAAAGCATCCTGCAGTTACATACAAGAAAATTATTACCTGTTTGATTTTAATAATGATGTTCTTGAAGATATAGGTAAAGAATTAGGTATTGATTTTGGGAAAAAGATTATGACATTAGGAGAGATTAAAAAAATTTTAGGAGAAGTAAAAAAATGACATTTCCACTACAACTTATTGACAAAAACAGAAAGCCCGAAAGCCTTCATTTTAAAGGGCTTATGGGCTTTTTTTATCCTTTTTTGCTGCAAAAGTCAGGGTATATACCTAAATGCTTTTCATTGCAATAGTAGACTACTGGAAAAAATTAAAAAGACACAAATTTCGTTTTTTCTGCCCCACAGACAGGACACTTCTCAGGTATAGGTCCTACTGTCGTATAGCCACAAACACTGCAAATATGTACTTCATTGAAGTTAACGTCTTTGCCCATGTCAACAGATAACTTGGCTTCTTTGAAAAGATCAGCATGAATTTTTTCAGCTTCTCTAGCCCATGTAAATGATTTTAAAGCTTCCTGTTCTTGCTGAAATTCTGCTGTAGCAATGTAAGTTGCATACATCTCATTTACTTCAAAAAGTTCTCCACTTATAGCTTTACCTAAATTAAGCGACGTGTTTCCTATGCCAAATCCAGCCATTGCTGGTACTAAAAAATCTCCCTCTATGTCTTTATGTGCTTTAAAGTGATTTCCGGCGTGAACTTCTTCTGCGTATGCAATTGCATTAAATAATTTTGATACATTTCCAAAACCTTCTTGCATAGCAATTTTACCCCACGCTTTATACCTTTGATATGCCATGCTTTCTCCACCAAATGCAGATCGCAGATTTGCTGCTGTCATATTATTTTTCATAAAAACACCCTTTCTTTTCTTAATTACTTTTTCTATATTTTCTATCAAATTCTTTATTTTATACAATGCATCATCATTTATATGAACGTATATATTACTTTTTCATAAATTGTATTGGGGGTTTTATTATGATTAATATAAATGATTTATTAAAAATGATAAAAAAATTCTTTAAAAAAAATAAAGGATATGACAAAATAACTCTAAGACTTTATGGTCTGGATATTGAAATAGAAAGAAAGACAAACATAGATGTGCCACATGAGGTCACAGTAGTTCTACCTAGAGTAGAACTTAGGAAAAAAACAAAAGGCAGTGATGAAGACATAGAAATAATCATGAATAGCATCACAGTTGTCCATTCGCCACGCCATAAAGAGCTTGGCGCATCTTCACCACCGCCTAATATTCCAAAAAGAATTAACCATGAATAAGATGTGGAAGGCATCTTACACAGACTTGCTTTATTTCTCCTTTGTATTTATATGTCAAGATTGGTGCATCGTCATCGCTATTGCCGCAATATGAACATCTATCTTTGTTGATGGTAGCCTTGTGCTTCAATGCAGCTTCTTCGTTAAAAGGTGCCGCTTCCCTTTCTTCAATGGACAAAGCACCTGTTGGACATACATTCAAGCATACCCCAGCACCATCACAAAGCTCCTCACTTATGACTTTAGCTTTTCCATTTACTAAAACGATAGCGCTTTCAACACACGGTGAAATACAAAGTCCACATCCATTGCACTTCTCTTCATCAATCTTTACTATCTTCCTTTTAACCATTTGATAACCTCCATTCATTTATATGCCATAATATACTATACAACAAAATCAACATAATGTTTGTGATAAATATCACAGATTTTGAAATTAATCTTTTATAGAATCTAATATAGAATCTAAAAAATGCGAATTTATCTTGCCGTTAACTATCTTATAAGATTTATAATCATTTATGTTATTATACCAATTAAAAAAGAATAAATGGTAAGTTTTGGTGGTGTCTACGGCAACATCAATATACTTATCATTGGTCACACTTATTCCGATTCTTTCATCTTTTTTATTGGTATAAAAGACAATATCGTAAGAATAATTATTTGCACTAGTATATTTGCCATTATATTGCACAAGTTTAAATTGCTTTAAATACACTATCAAGTCATTTATTGTTTTTGCATCATTGGTACTTTTTATGATACTTTTTTTATCATTGTCAATATTTTTAGCCAACATAACCGAAACGATTTTTGAATTGTCGAAGTTATTTAAAACCAATGAGTTAAACGACCCTATTCGAAAATAGTCTAAGTAAAAATGAATCGCAAGAAGTATACAAAGAAAAAACGTCACAGTATATCTAATCTTAGGCATTCTAAGCTTTGGATGTTTAAAAGAAATAATCGAATATATTATAGCTATTACAGAAATTAGTATCATGAGCAACTAAATCGACCCCCTTTAAACCTTTTTAATCATATATTTGCGACTAATTGTTTTGTTGATTTCTGAGCACTCATTAAGTCTGTAAAAACTATCTTAGCGCATCCTGCCATTCTTTTGGCAATGGATAACTTTTAATAAATACTTGACCATGATATACAGGAATTACACCTGCTTCAACGGCAGGCTTTAAAGGGACATGCTGTGCAATTATTAAAGAACCTGGTGGAATATCTCCAAACATCGGTACAGGGCACCAATACCTTCCGTCAGGAGGTAAATATAAAAAGACAACGCCTTGCAATGTTATATATAAAAATTTATCGTTGGCTCCATTGTTTATAGATTTAGGATCGGTTTTGTCTGTTTCAGTGTAGATGTATTTTTGCCATTCTTTAGGCATTTCCCATGAAGTAAATGAATTTGATTTGGTACCCATATCCTTCCAAACATGTCCGTAAATATCGGAACCTACAACTGGTATTTCTGACATATCAAAAGCTGGGTTTGTTTTCAGTTGCTTTAAAATTTCTTTTTGTGATATTGGGTTCTCCATATCGACACTTTGTATATTTTTAGATATCGCTGCACTGCTATTGCTGTCATAAATGCTTGTATGTCTTGTTAACATTTGAGATAACAGTATGCCAACTATTATTCCTATTACAAAAATCATTGTACTTTTTGCCTTCATACAAGACCCCTCTTTAATGATTTTGAAAATTCTTCGCTCAAATAAATTGCATATACAAACTTTGTTCTATATAATGCGATTAATATGTGAAATTAAATACTTTGCTTTTATCCAGTGAAATGACACTGATTGTGTTTTTTCCCCATTGTATCATTGAATTTTGCATTGATATATCTTTCTCTGAAATTTCACCTACTGTATTTATCTTATGAGTTTTTATTTCATAATGTTTTAAAGAATGACTGCCATTAAGCCCATTTATTTCTGCTGACGGCAAAAAAGCAAACTCTTCATCATTATTGGGGTTAAATGAAATTCTCATCATGCTTTCTTTTTTTGACTCATCATACCACAGTATACTGCTTTTACTTGTATAAGTATCAACAATAATACTAATTGGAACGTCTGATGAAAACTCTAAAACAATATATTTACCTGATGCAGAAGCAGTTATATAGTCAATACCATTAAACAAATCGTACTTTAATGCGTATGAAGTTAAATCAATAGTTTTTATGGTATTATCTTTTACATAACTAAGTTTTATATAACTTTTATCATTATTATAGCTTTCTTTTAAGTCACCATTTTCAACAAATAAGAATTGATTCACCCAAGCAGATATATGATTCCCATTATATGTAATTAACTGTGGAACATATTGATTAATGTGTGGCGCGCCTATACTATCACTATTATTTTTTGCAGTATTTGAAGTTTGAATTGTTTGCAATTTACTACTGCTATCTTCACTCGTTTTGCTTCCGCATCCACTCAAGAATAATGTCAAAACCAATAAACCGACTAAAAATCTTTTCATGTGATCGATCATCCTCCCCGTAACCTTTTAACAATATTATACATCTAATCAATTTGTTAATTATTACATAAATATTAAAAATGATTAAAAAACAATTAAATTTCTAGCCAAATTGAATTAGAATTTTTTAGCAAAGGTTGTATTTTAAAAATAAAACACTCTTTTATAATATAGAAGGGTAAATCGGCCGATAAAATCCTTCTTAAAAAACTAACGAAAGTGAGGTAAAAAAAAATGGGTAATGGAATTCATACAGCAACAAATGTATCAAACGTTTTAACATGTTTAAAAAATCAAGGTAAGACCTTTATAGGACGTTACTTTGCAGTTACAAATACATGGAAAGCTTTAACAGCAAATGAAGTACAAAAAATCTCTTCGGCAGGGTTATATATCGTATCTATATGGGAGGATGGTCCTGCCAATAGTCCTAGTTATTTTACGTATAATCAGGGAAAATTAGATGGAGATAATGCATTCAATTATGCCGCTGATTTAGAGCAAAGTGCTGATACTCCTATATACTTTGCAGTTGATTTTGATGCTACTACGACCCAAAAGCAAAGTATTTTGGATTATTTTAAAGGAATTAATGATGGATACCTTCAGTATATTTACGAACGCCAAAAGGCTGGCGAACAAGTTGTACATTATAAAATTGGTGTTTATGGAAGTTATGATGTACTAACATGGTGCAAAGATCAAGGAATTGCAACTTACTTTTTCCAAGCATATGCGCCAGGTTGGAGTGGTGGCAGAAATACAAATCCATGGTCCGGATATCATTTAAGGCAGACAGCTTCAAATCAAACACTTTGTTCAATAAATGTAGATCTAGACATATCAAATGATGCAGCTGGAGGATGGAAATTATAATAGAATATAACGAAAAAGAGAAGGCTTTATAATAAATTTATCGCCTTCTCTTCTTCTTTTAAAAAAGATTTTCCCATGAAAGTCCACCATTTTTACTGTAATATAAATTTGTACCCAATTGTGATTTAACTAAAGCCCACCCATTTTTAGAATCTACAAATTGTATTTGTACTGTATTCTTAGGGATGTTAACTTTATTCCACGTTTTACCGTTGTCATTTGTGATAAACAATACATTGTTTATTAAAACATTCCAATTATTTTTATCTACTAAATTTATCTCAATCGGTTTTTCTTTCGTTGAAAATGACGATACTTCTTTCCATGTTGAACCATTATCACTACTGTCCATAAAAATTATTCGGTAGTCGTTATGATTAATATCGTAAATACAAACTGGTAAAATTACGATAGTTTCTTTTTCATAATCAAAAAATTTAGGAGAATAAAATAAAATGCTATCATCTTTGAATTTTGAAAGTAATGGTATGTTTTTTTTATTCCATGTATAGCCACTATCACTGCTTAAGTACAATCCATATTTTCCCGGTATACGATATTCTACTGTGATAATGCCAGTCTTAGCATCAGGTAAAAAAATGAAAGATGCCTTTTCTCCTTCAAATGAAATTGAATTATCATCTTTTAACGAATTATTTGAAATTTCCCTTTTGCTTATTAGAACCCATTTGCTATTTATTAATTTATACACATCAACAGGATTGTCTCCAGATGCCGGTCCATATTCTTTTAACATCCAACCTCTTAATCCATCTTTATTTTGAAGAAAAAATAATTTACCCATTGTAAAAGGAACTTTCGAACCAACCCAACTTTTACCTTTATTTCTAGTCTCATATAAAGTTCCATCTGAATATAGCACCCAAGAATAATTTTCGTTTAAAAAGTACCATGAAAAAATGTTATTTTTATTGGCAGGTGATACATCAATCCATGTCTTACCTTTATCGCTAGTAATATAAATTTTATTTCCCCCTAAAGCCCAACCGTTGTATTGTGTCGTCATTTTAATATACTGAAAATCATATGTTTGCTTAGCATTATTATTCTTTATAACATTACTTGTTTTACTTCCACACCCACTTAAGAATATTGTTAAAACCAACAAAGCGATAAAAAATCTTTTCATGTAATCTTCCTCCCACTTAAAACTTTTAACAATATTATACAACTAATCGTTTCATTATTTATTACGCAAATATTACAAATTATTAAAAATTATTAAAATAAATTACATTAATTTAAAATTATGCTATAATATGCACAAAATAATAGATTTCGATGGGGAACAGGGCAAATAAATTGTTATGCCCTGTTTTTACTTTCTTATTTATATGATTGTTTTTCCTAAAAACTACAATTAATGGGTTGTATTTTTTATAGATAGGTACTCTTTAATAGATAAAAGGAAAATAGATAATTTTAAAACTTTTCCTTTGATGGAGGTGTTGAAGTTGCAAGAGTTTTTCAATTATACATCTCTTAGCACGTTGGCAGGTAATGTTGCAGCAACAATCCTCATAGCCCAACTCATAAAAAAGTTAAAATTAATAAAGAAAATTCCAACACAGCTGCTTGTCCTTATTATCTCATTCTCCATCATTACATTTACATCGGCTGTAACTGGTAAATTTTCTTTTAAGGATATTCCCCTGTATTTATTAAATTCTATATTGGCTGCATCATCGGCTATAGGTACTTATCATACTATTAATAGTGAAAATGAGAAAAAGTCTAAAAGAGTTTATTAACGATATAAATACAGGGGATAAAGATGCACTGTGGGAGCTAATTCAGAGATTTAAGCCATTGATAAATAAATATAAAAGAAAATTGGGCTATGACGGTGCAGAAGAAGACATAATTTTATGGCTTGTAAAAACTGTTAAAAAGTATAAAAAAGGTGAGAAGAATGATAAATTTTGATGATAATAAAATTATAGCTTATATAGCTGAAGGCATGAAAAATGAATATATAAGACTCTCAAAAAAGAATGTAAAAATAAAAGAAAATGAATTTCTTATTCTTGATGATAAAGAAATTATAGTTGATAATTTTGAATATGAAAATATAGAGAATAAAATCTTTGTACAAGAGGTTTTGAATAAGCTTACACCACTACAAAAAATGATAATACTGGAGACAATCATATATGGAAAAAAAGAAATAGATATAGCAGCCAAATTGAATATATCACAGCAAGCGGTAAGCAAGACGAAAAAGAAAGCTTTAGAAAAAATGAGAAAATTTCTAGAAAAAAATATTGAAAATTGGTTGTTAAATTCAATATAAAGCACTCTTTCATAATATAGAAGGGTAAATCGGCCGATGAATTCCTTCTGAAAAAATAAAAAAGGAAGGAGATATTTATGTCAATTCCAAGAGATTATACAATATATGCTAATTTTTATACAAACAGAGACTATAAAGGCAATTTGACTTTGAGAGATTCTAATGGGTTTATAGTTTTTGGTCCTGTAGAATGTTTAGGTAGAGGCACAAGTGATGCAAACAATAATTATGATCATGCAAATTGGATGCTAATTGATGCAGATACACCTACAGGAACATACTATACATCAATTGGATCAATACTTTCCCCATTAAGCTCTTATGGACCTAATCCTATAATAGAGTTAGATCCAGTTGGTGGTAATGCTCTGTTAGCTGCTAATAATGGTAGAAGTGGTTTTCTTATTCATGGTGGAGATCCAGATACAAATGCAAATGATATATGGTATCCTTTGAGGCCAACATATGGATGTATAAGACTATCAAATAATAATCAACAAGCATTAATTGCAAAAATAAAAAGTATATCTATAGAAGGATTAGGTATTTTATACGTAAATAATAGTCTATAATTGCAAAAGGCAGGGCAACCTGCCTTTACTTCCATATAATAGATCTCTCGCTAAATGATTTTATATCTTCGGAATTTAATTTATTGACAACTGAATATTTACCATTTTTTAAATCAATAATACATAGTTCAAAATTGCTATTCTTTTCGCCTATAAAAGCAATGCGATCACCATCGCTATTCCAAAAAATTTTCGCAATATTAAAATAAGGAACATGAAAATTTTTATAAACATTATTTTCAGCATCGTACAAATATACTCCACCTTTACCTATAGTACCGGATGTAAAAGCTAATTCATCATGGTTAGGAGACCAACTTCCATTAGTCGCGCCTCCATATCTATCACCAAATTTAATAAACTTTCCATCATTAACCTGAATTATTATGCTATCAGTATCTTCAGGTAAATTAAAATTAACGTATATGAATTTGTTGTCATAAGACAGAGATACAGATTTTACATCAGCAACACTTGTAATTTTGTAATCTTTCATTATTACATAATTTGTTAAATCAAATTTTTTAATCTCACTTTTTGTGTTTAATTTTACAAATATATGTTTATTTTCATCATACGCGTATACATTTGTTGACCAAGAATTTCCTCCGTCATTTGTCACATAAGTCACAGTATGATTTTCAGATTTGCCATCATTTGTTCTATAAAAATCGATATTTAATGTTCCATTTTTATCATCTTTAAATATAGGCACTGAAGCCGAAATAATACAATACTTTTCAAAGCTTTGTGGTGTAGGAACTGAAACTTTACTCCACGTATTGCCTCCATCCCCTGTTTTATACAGGATCACATCTGCTGATATCGGATTTGAAACGCCTATCCATCCATTATCTGCACCATAAAATATCATGTCAGTTGATGTTCCTACAAGTGGTAAACCTGAATAAGAATCTGATGAAGTAACATTAATTTTTTCCCATGTCTTTCCGCCGTCATTTGTTCTAAATAAATATTTTATTTGCTGTTCCGCTGCGCCATCAGACACTGCTAAAAGCCAACCTGTATTTGGTGTTACAAATTGGATTTTCGAAATGCTTTGTGATAACTGCGGGAGTTTATAACTTAGTTTGTTCCACGTTTTGCCTCCATCTGTTGTTTTAAGAATATACAATGACTCATCATTATTATTTATCCATGAAATCCAAACATTGTCAGAGTCTAAAAAATATGGGACAACATTTTCTACATAAACGTTACTATATACATCTTTTGATAAAATGTCTATAGGTAAATTTATTTGAGTCCATGAATTACCTCCATCCAATGATTTGAAAATCTGCAAATTCTCTAATGTATTTTGGTCATTTTTAAAAGACCATTTCCACCTGATATCAGATACATTTGTTTTTAAAGAACTATTAGATATTGTATTTTGACTAATTGTATTGCTTTGTTTGACCCCAATTCCACATCCAGTTAAAAATAAAGCTAAAATTAATAAGCCAACTAAAAATTTTTTCATGTGATCATCCTCCCTTGTAATTCCTAACAACATTATACATCTAATCAATTTGTCAAATATTACATAAACATTAAAAATGATTAAGTAAAATTAAATTTTAAAAATACTTTAGCAAAGGTTGTATTTCAAAAATAAAACACTCTTTTATATATAGAAGGTAAATCGGTCGATGAATTCCTTTTAAAAATAATGAAAGTGAGGTGAAAAGAATGACATATCCTTTTACACGTACATTAACTGAAGGCAATACGGGACAAGATGTGTATAGAATGCAGTATGCATTAAACGCCGTCGGCAGATACTATTTAATTTCAAGCTGTCACTGCGAAGCAGATGGCATATTTCTCTATTTGTTCAAATCATCCTTCAATTGTTTTAATACGTCGTCATTTAAATTTGACATAATATTTACAGTTGTCTTATCTTTATGGTATTCTTGTATAAATATAAATTTTGTAAAATCCTCGTTGTAGTAGTCAAGCTCAATAGCATTTTCATTTTTATATTTCCGTACCTCAAATAGCTTAAAACCTTTAGGAATCTTATCTGGTACAATTATATCAAAATTAACAGCCTTTTGTGCATCATTAATCGAATGAAAAATATCAAACTCGGTTAATCTATCAATTACAGGAACGTTTGAAGGAAAATTAGGTTTTAAACTTTCTTTGTCAATGTCTAAAGCAAAATCTGTCTTATACGTTATTACAGTTTTAATATCGTTATGGAGAGTTTCTTGTTTTAAAATGAAATTTGTCTTTTTATCTATCCAATAAGTCTCTACCCAGCTATCATTCTTAGAATTACCTGATGTTACTTCAATTACATTGGTATCAATTCCATCTATTTTTTCGCTACCTACCAATTTATAACTGTCATTTTTTGCTATATCATCTATTTTTGATTTAAGGGCTAAGAAAGGTGAGCCAGATGGATCTGAAGGAATTATTTCAATGCGATTTAAGTCTTTGTAATAATTCCATGACTTATCGCCATTTACGACTCTTATAAAATCAGGCGTTTCATATCGATAGTTTAATGGGCCAGCATATATTTCTTTCCAGGAATTATTAGATAAAACCACATTTGTCTTCATGTTTTTTGATATTTCTTTGCCCTCAATTACAATAGTTTTAATATTGTCATAAGTTTTTTGCATAGCATAGACAATATTATACGATGGACTTAAAGTAACCTTAGGAACTATTCCATTTTCCTTATTTGATCCCCAAAAATGTATATTAACAAATATTATTGATAAAGACATTAAAATAGCCGCTGCTATGAATGATGTCAATAAATAATTCCATACTAATCTTTTTTGATGCTCTACGCTTGTATTTTCTGTATTTTCGTTTAAAGGTGCTTTCAATACCTTTTCTAATACATCAGGCGTATGCTCATTAGCATACTTGCGACACTCCTTATAAAAGTGATGCAATTTCATTATATCATCTCCTAATATTTTTTTAGTAATCTACGAAGCTTCTTCTTTATTATTGAATATTTCCACCGTACAGTACCTTGTGGAATATTCAAAATCTCACTGATTTCTCTATGTGTATAACATCCAAAGACATGTAGCGAAAATATTTCTCTCTCATCATTACTGAGATAATTCAGCACATCATTTATCATTATAGAATCCGTCACAAACTCATCAACATTTACAGCTTCTTCAACATTAGCATTTATTTCTTCATAATTTAATAATTCAAACTTTCTATTCCGCAAACAATTTAAAGCAAGATTCCGAGCAATTTTCATTATCCATGTTCGTAAATTATTAATAGAGCCATATTTATAGATGTTTGTTCTCACTCTTATGAATGTTTCTTGCATGATGTCTTCTGAAAGTCCAGCATCTTTCAGGATAGATAAAAGATAAAAATACACAGGTGTTTTGTACTTCATATATATTTTTATAAATTCATCGTCATTTTTTTGTTTTTCGTCATGCAATTTTTTACCTCCTCAATCTGAACTAATACAATCTATAGACACTTCGTCGATTCATTTTGTTGGCAAAAAGTTATAATTTAACTATAAGTTTTAAAGAAATTTTCACACTTTGTTTGTATAATAAATATGATAAAATACTTATGAGGTGTTTTAAATGGTATCACAAGTATGCAATATATGTCCAAGAAATTGTAATGTTGATCGCAGTACAAAAGTAGGCTTTTGCGGCATGTTAAGTGAAATAAAGGTAGCAAAAGCATATCTTCATGAGTGGGAAGAGCCTTGCATAAGTGGCAGCAGAGGGTCTGGAACAGTATTTTTCACAGGCTGCAATTTAAGATGTGTATTTTGCCAAAACTACAAAATCAGCCAAGGGAATTTTGGAGTAAGTGTTTCACCAGAAAAGCTTGCAGATATTTTTATGAATTTAGAAAAAGCAGGTGCTCACAATATCAACCTTGTATCACCTACAATTTTTATTCCAAAAATAAAAGAAGCTATAATCATAGCTAGAAATAATGGGCTTAGCATACCTATTGTTTACAACTCAAATGCATACGAAAATGTAGAATCTTTAAAGACTTTAGATGGACTCATAGATATATACCTGCCTGACCTAAAATATTACAGTGATGAAACAGCCATAAAATACTCTAAAGCGCCACACTATTTTGAATTTGCCACAAAAGCGATTTTAGAAATGTATCGTCAAGTAGGTTATCCTGTCTTTGATAATGACGGCATAATGAAAAAGGGAATAATTATACGTCATCTAATATTGCCAGGGAAATTAGATGAGACAAAAGAAATTTTAAAATGGATAAGTGACAATCTCCCTAAAGAAATATATGTAAGCCTTATGGGACAATATATCCCATATTTTGAAGCATATAAATATTCTGAAATAAACAAAAAAATAAGCAAAAAAGAATATGAAGAAGCAATAGAATATTTCTTTGAAATTGGTTTAGAAAATGGGTTTGTACAAGACGATGAAAGTGCATCAGCAAACTTTATACCTGATTTTGATTTAAAAGGCGTCCTTTAAGACGCTTTTCATATCTTCAGGCATAGGTGCATATATAGAAATACACTTATCAATAAATGGCTGTCTAAATGTGATTCTATAAGCATGAAGTGCCTGCCTTTTTATATAAGAAGTATCTGAACCATATAACGTATCACCAATGATAGGATGCCCTATATGGCTTAAGTGAACCCTTATCTGATGCGTTCTGCCTGTCTTCAGCTCCAATTTAACAAAGCTTAATTTCTCACTTCTTTTTAATACAAAAAAATCTGTCACTGCCCTATCTCCATCATCGCTAACCATTCTTTCAATGGTGCTGCCTGGTTTCCTTTTTATAGGCAAATCTATCGTTCCTCTGTCTTCCAAATCCCCTTGAACTATAGCAATGTAAAATTTTTTCATAGGGCAAACAATCTGAAGATAATTTTGCATAAAGGGATTTTTGGCAAAAATGATTAAACCGGATGTATCTCTGTCAAGCCTATTGACAGGCCTTATTGAAGCTTTTATCTTCTTTTTGGCGTAATACCATGCAATACCATTAGCCAAAGTATTTTCAGGATACCCAGCCGTTGGATGAACTACAACGCCAGCTTCTTTATTAACAACAAGAATATCATCATCTTCATAGCAAATATTTAATTCCATTCTTTCCGGCTTAACTGACACATTATCATCATTTAAATAAAGCTCGATGATATCTCCTTTTTTAATTATTCTATTTACTATTGATATTTCATTGTTTACTAAAATTCTACCACTATGTTTATATTTTCTTATGAGAGTCGACGAAAAGCCTCTATTTATTAATATCTCTTTAAGAGGCAAATTTTCGTCTTCTTTACTTGCAATAATCTTCATCTGCACACACCAATAACAATTTTTACCATGCTCTACTTAATTTATATGTTCCCTTATTTTTTTCATCTTTTAATATCTTATCCAATACTTCTGTGTCATAATATTTGGCACCACATTTCTGGCAAACATATGTTGGAACATCTTTGTAAACTATAACCTTTTTCCCCTTTATTAACTCATAATCTGCAAGTTCTATCTCTACATCTCCCCCACAGAAGCATCGTTTTAGCATTTTTGACCTCCTTAATTATAGTTAATAAAGCACCTATCCTTTATATCGTAAATTCGACAAAAAAACTTAATATATAACAGAGATATTATACCACTAATTGCAGAAACATGGAATATTTTCTCCCTTTCATCAATATTGCCCGTAACAAAAATACTTTTTTATCATACTATATTACTGTAGCTGTTCCCATCAATTATAAAAAAAGGAGGGGGAGTATAATGGCTGGAACTGACTGCAAGAAAAGGCCAAGAGATGACGATTTTTGGGTTTGGATAATATTAATAATTATCATAATATTACTTTTAGTACCCGGTATATTTGTCCTTGATAAGCAAGAGCCTACAATATAAAATCAAAAAAGCGTTGGTTCATTTGCCAACGCCTTTTTTTAAATTTATAAAACACTTTTAATAAATTGACCATCTTTATAGAAAAGCTCACCATCTGCGTATATTTCTCCACCTTGCCTCATATCGCAAAGCATATCCCAATGAATAGCAGAGCGATTTTTCCCTCCTGCTTCCGGCATCGAATCTCCCAATGCCATATGGACTGTACCACCTATTTTCTCATCGAAAAGCATGTTTCTAGTAAACTTTTGTATTCCATAATTTGTGCCTATGGCTACTTCTCCAAAATACTTAGCACCATCATCTGTATCCATCAATGCGTGTAATAAATCCTCACCTTTTTCTGCAGTAGCTTTCACAACAAGGCCATTTTCTACTTCAAGGTAAATTCCCTCTATGCTCTTTCCCATGTATATTCCTGGAAAACTAAACGTGATGTGTCCATTTATTTTATTTTCCACAGGCGATGTAAAAATCTCACCATCAGGAAAATTTTCAGTACCGCTGCAGTTTATCCACTTTCTACCTGAAATATTAACGTAGATGTCGGTTCCCTCCGATACGATGTGCAATTCTGTTTTTTTATTTAAGTAACTTATCCATACATCCTGCTCATCGTGTATTTTCTGCCACATATAAATTGGGTCATCGCTATCAAGTAGACCCGCCCCATAAACAAAATCTTCGTATTCGCTCAAACTCATTTCAGCTTCCTGAGCATCTGCCTGAGTGGGATACTGTGTTCCACACCACCTTAAAGAACCATTGCCCATCCTTTCTGAGTAAACCTTTCTCCATGACGATGCACCTTTGGCTGCTAGCTGCAGCTTTAATGGATCTACATTTGAATTTGCTTTTGTGTTTTTGTTAGCCCAAGCAGTAAGCCATACATCTGCTTTCTCAAGAGCTATCCTTTGTATATACCTTTCCATGAGAAGCTGTTCATCTGTGGCATTTTTTAAAATAATCTCTGAAACATCAGGAATGTCAACTAGCGTCTCAACGTGTGCGCCTGCCTTCACTGCCTCCCTCACTACCTCATTTATCCACGGTATTGCTATGTCACCAGCCTGAACTAAAACAAAATCTCCCTTCTTAACTTTTGTCGAATAATTGACCAATAGATTTGCAAGTTTTTTTAACCTCGGATCTGTCATGTACCCACCCCCTAAAATTAATACTTAACCATATTATTACATAATGCAAATAAAAAGCCAATACTATTTGCAAATTTTATTGTACTTACATAAACTACAGTACATATTTTTCGTTCCGCTGTAATCCGTAAAATTCTTGATTCCCAGTAAATATGGTGCATCATTAATAATTTTTTTCATAGTATCAGATACATAAAAGCCAGAAATATCTACTTCAATATATTTGCCCACATCCAAAAGGTACAAAAAAGCTCCTTTTAAGCTTGGAGTGTAACCGCTTATTGATTTTAACTTGTTTAATGCATATGAATAAGCATGTATCTGCGGCTTATAATGGTTTACTATTTCTTCTATTTCATCATCATTTTTTATCTTATTCGTTTTATAGTCAAATATATATGCTTCGATTTCTCCATCATTCTCATATATTTCAATTCTATCGATTACGCCATTTAAATTCAAATTTTCATCTAACGGAACTCTAAATCGATACTCATTTAAACTTTTCAATAATTTACCCTTTAACACTTTTCTATGTTCCTTTATGATTTTAAAATAATTGTCAATATACTTCTTGATGCCATTATCCACATCGATACCATCAATACCATTCTTTAGGTTAGATGCATTACTATCAAGTATACTGATATTTTCAAGTATTCTATGAACAATCGTCCCTCGTTCTAAAGCATCTATATCTAAAGCATCTATATCTAAAGCATCATACTCGTAAAAATCATCATTTTCCAATTGTTTTTCAATATATTCATCATTTAATGTTGCTATATATTTATAATAGTACAACTTAGGACAGTTTAAATAATCAATATACGTCGTTATACTTATGTTTCCCTGTGGTTTTAACGGTATTCCATCAATTAGATTATCATTTTTAAGTTTGCCTATTTCCGACTTGTCATTTGATTTACATATTTTAATATTCCTGTCATACATTAATAAATCATTTCCATTAATCACTGCAATGTCAATATCATCAATGTCCATCGCATACAGCAGCTGTTTCATAAATGAGTTCAACCCTGTTTCATTCTGTAACTCACTTGTTTTATTTTTTTCTTGACCAATAAAAGCGAGAAACCTTTTTGCTCTTGTAGACGCAACATAGAAAAGCCTTCTGCTCTCTTGATTTTCTCTTTCTAAATATTCATCATATGCATATTTATACCTACTATTTGCCTCTTTATCAAGTTCACCTTCTTCGTTAACACCTATGCCATATATGTACCCGTCTTCACTTAGCATAAATAAATGATTGCGCCTTATAGAAACACCATCCGTAGCTTTTTCCATATCTGGGATAATTACAGCTTCAAATTCAAGCCCTTTTGATGCATGTATTGTTAAGATTTTGACTGCATCACTTTCTTCTGTGTCCAAAAATGCTTCAGAATCCAATCCTGAAAACTCTTTAAATGAGCTTAAATATTCTACCAAATCTCTTGCATTGAATATATCTTTATCAGTAAAATCTTTTATTATTTTCTCCAGCTTTTCTATGTTCCTATATTTTTGATACCCATTTGGCAATGATATTAAAAGTTTTTTATAGTCAACTAAGTCTAAAATCTTTTCAAATATCTCGTATGCTCCATAAATTCCATTTAAATTAGATATCTCCTTTAATATGTTGTAAGCCCTTACTATGATCCATTCATTGCTTCTATTGACACAAGTAAGCTTTTCTAATGCCTCTAATATGTTGCTTAAGCCCTCATCATTATATATACTCATAAGATTGTATACATCATCATCGCTAAAACCGAAAATAGGCGACCTTAAAACTGTAAGCAGTGCAATTTTATCTGACATGTCAAATACAAGCTTGTAAAGGTAAATTATATCGATAATCTCGCTTTTATCCCAAAAACCAATTCCACCTATTACACAGTATGGTATGCCATACTTTAGCAATGCATTTTCTACACTGTCAAGTCCAGTTCTACTCCTTAAGAGAATTGCTATGTCTTTGTACTTATAGCCTTCATCCAAAAGCTTCAAAATTCTTGACGCAATTATACTTCCTTGAAAGTCTCTCTTTGATTCTGATTTTTTAATATCTTTCATTAGAGATTCGTGTAACTCTTCACTTTTACCATCATCTTTCAAAAGCTTCTTGATACTTTGAAATCTTTCATTTCTTGGATCTGCTATATTTTGCTTGTTGTACGTTATAAGTTCAACTTTCGGCCCTTCTTCCGTATCATCTAGATATCTCAATTCTTCGTATGGTTCAAGCAGATTCTTAAATACAGAGTTTACCGTACAGATGATGTTTTTTGTGCTTCTATAACAATTGCTTAAGTTTAACACATCACCTTCTTTTTTTATCTTCTCGCAAAACTCTTCAAATATCCTGTAGTCTGTACCTCTAAATCCGTATATTGACTGCTTGTAGTCTCCAACAATAAACAGCCTTCCATCTGGAATTACTCCATTTTTTTCTGCAAGCTTCAAAATAATCCTCTTTTGAATTTGATTTATATCCTGAAATTCATCAACAAGTATATATTTATACCTTTCAAAATAGCTATCTCTTATGCTATCATCAGAAAGCAGCTTCAAAGCGGCAACTTCCAAGTCATTAAAATCAAGCAAATTTCTCTCCTTCTTAAATCTATCATACTCCTCGTCAATCTTTCTTATAATTCTTACTGTCAGCAATTCCATAGCTTTTGTTGATTCATCATATTCTTCTCCTTCGTATAATTTTACATCGTCAATTCTCAGTCCAGTTTCTTTTATGTGGTTCATCAAACTAATAAGTTCAGCTTCAAATTTTCCATTCACAACAATTTTCGAAGGATATTTTTTAAACATAATTTTTAATAAGTCCTTGTTTACAGGATCATTTAACGCCTCATCGACTATCCATCTTACTATATTATGAACTGCGGTATTAGACTCCGCTTCATCTATAATCGTAAACAGCGGGTCAACTCCTGCATCTGCAAAATTATCCCTTATGATCTTTTCGCAGAACCCGTGGATTGTATCTATATTTGCAAATGATAGTGAATTTCTAAACTCCGTCCACTTCTCTTTTTCCGAATCAACTTTACACATAACTTCAATTTCTTTTCTAATCCTGTCTTTCATTTCTGACGCTGCTTTGCGAGTAAAAGTTATCGCTACAATATTATCAATTTTAATTCCGGGAATATCATTGAGAAGTTTTATATATCTTTTCGTTAAAACTCTCGTCTTACCTGAGCCCGCACCAGCTTTTAATGCTATATTTTTACTTATATCAAGTGCTTTTAATTGTTCTTCGCTTAAATCGTCTGTCGGTAATTTATACAACGCTATTCTCGCCTCTTTCCATTGCATACTTGTCATACCTGCATATTGACTTATATGCACAATTAAACGATGAATTTTCAAAAGGACATTCATCTGGCAAGTTAAAAATACCAGTCTTAATTTTATCTATATTTTCTATTCCCTTTTTCTCAATCCAGTCTATGATTACATTGAAATTATTTTCCCCAACTACATCTCTCGGTCCAGAATTTCCTTTAAAAAGATCTTTCTTGTACAAAGCTAATACTATTCCATTTCTTTTAACCTTTTCTATGCTATAGTACAAAAGCCCCAAACATTTTGGATATTCTATGTTAAATTCCTCTTTGAGAATATTTTCAACTGCCATATAGTATGTAGGCAATTGAAAATCCAATCCTTCAATGCACTGCCTTATTCCATCTATGCCACCTGATTTATAGTCATAAATCACATACTTACCTGTAAATTTTCCATCTATATTTCGCTCTAAATCAATTCTATCTATCTTGCCATGAAAAATATTTCCACCGTAGTGATCCTTCATTTCAAATTTCTTTTCAAATATTGATGGTATAAGCTCCGCACCCGTCTTATTGTAATAATATAATCTGTTTGATATATCATCTTTGACTAGCTGAAAAACAACGTTATAGAACTCCTGCTTTATCTTATCAAAGATAATATCATTTTCGATGCCAGTTATTTTCTCAAAAGATTCATCAATTATTTCTCCAAGCCTATCTTCATTGACATCATAAAGATCCAAATTATCCTTGTAGTATTTCATCAATACCTCATGGTAAAGTGAACCAATGCTTTTCTTTGACTCGATGAATTCATCTGACACGTGCAAATTCAACAATGTTTCAATAAAAAACTTAAATGGGCACACAACATAGCTGTTTAAACTAGAAGCACTTAAATGAATATCGCTAAGTTCTTTTAAATTAGTATCTTTCGATATAATGCCCATGTGATTGTCAACTTCGCAATTTATCCTTCTTTTCTTTTCGATTGACGCAGAAAAATTTATGTAGGAATAAGATTTCGTTAAATATAAGTCATTCTCCAAGATATTGGAATATATTGTGTTAGCATCGTCTTGCCTTTTATTCCATTTAGAATCAATCATATACAATAATGCTTCATCTTTACTTGCTGCATCGCATTCAAAAGCAAATCTGTCCTTCATGTATACGATAGGAGCAATTAACCTCTCCTTTGATTTTTCATCAAAAAGATTTTGTAAATCATCTATAAACGGCGACTTTATCATATTGCATCCATCTTCATCAGTAGTGCGATATGAAACATACACTTCTTTCATTGCCGAAGCTATGCATGCATTGAAACGTACCTTTTCTCGTTCGAACTCCCATTTGCGGCTTAACATGTATATTCCATGCTTTTCTAAATGCTCTTCATCTGAAAAGTCGAATATGGGATTAATTGATTTCGTGCTTGGAAGTACACCTTCATTTACACCTAGGATAAATACGACATCGTACATCTGGCCTCTGGCTAAATCAGGGCTTATTATCCTGACTCCCTCAAAATCTAAATTTCTGATGCTTACATCAAAATTTGACAACATATCCAATATATCATTTTGAAAATTCTCTATGTCATCGATTGACGGTTCTCCATACTGCTTTTTTATTTCCAATTCCTTATTTAAAATCTGCTTAATTGTTTCCAATGCCTTTACATTGCTTATAAAATCGCTGCTTCTAATTATTCCTAAATCAAACAATGCTTTTATATTAAAATCAATTTCTAATAAATCGATGACTTTCAACACGCTTTCAACAAATTCTTTTGTGTCCTTATATGGCACTTCTCTAAAATTTATAAATACATCTACATACCTCTTCAAGAATTCAAATGTGGCATTTAAACTTTTATCATCTTTCATAGCGGTCACAAATTCATCTTCAAAATTATCTTTATCTCTATCAATTCCACTTAATAGATTAATAATTTCACGGCTTCTCTTGCTTATTTCATAAGGAACTAAAAACTTTGACGTCATTATATTAACAAAACTTTCATAATCGTGGTTTAATTTATATGAAATTAAATTATAAATATCATTTGTTATAGGCATAGTAGACAGTTTTATTCCTCTATTTATTTTAACAGGTATATTCATTTCATCAAATATATCTATAATTTGCGTCCTGTAATTATCTATATTTTTTATAAATACGGCAATTCTATCGGGATTTATTTTATCAAAGACTATCTTTCTCTTTATGAGCCTTGCGGTTTCTCTTACTTCATGCTCAATTGAGGGACTGTTCATTATCTTTATTGATAAGTCTTCTCCATTTAAAACCGTTTCACCGGAATAAATGTATGTTGCGACTTTTTTTACATCGTGATTAACCTCTATCATCTCATAAATATCATTATTTACATTAAACCCTAATTCGCAGAGATCTTTTATAATGCCATTCCTTATAAAGCTTTCGTTGAATTCATTTTTAAACGGAATGTTTATATAAATATCATATCTATTGCTCTTAGCCATTTCACCTATCAATTTCATATTTACATAGTCTATATTTATAAATCCATCTACAACAATAAGCCCAACGTTATTAAAGTAATTGGTGTTTTGAAACAATTCAACAGCTTTAATTGATATATCATCTACATCTATCAATTTCCTCTTAATCTTATATTCTTCATAGAATTCATAAAAATAAGCTAAGTTCTTTAACTTATCCTTAAGCGTAGGTCTATCAATAGAATCTGCAATACTTTTAAGCTCATTAGGATTTATCATTTTCCTTTTAATCACTTTTATGAAGCTTAAAACAGACTTTACAAATCCAGCCTTACCTTTAACTTTCTCATAATATGCATTGTCACAAGTCTTATGCAAAATGTTTCTTAAAATCTCCCGTATTTCATAAGATGAGATTAAAGCATAATCTTTTATAAAGTCGCCGCATATCTGCTTTTCCAAGTCTTCAAATCCAAATATATCCGTATCAGTTATGCCACCATTGTATGTAATAAATTTATCTCTTACATCAAACATAGCCTCACGGGAAGGTAGCACATACACAACCCTTTTTCCTCTTTTGATTACATCTATTGACTTCAAAATAAGTATATCCCGGGTCTTACTGTAAAACGGTGCATAAAATATCTCCTTCAACATATCAGCCCCTAACAAATCAGATTACATGTCTATTTTAATACAACGTTTATCAACTTCTCAAGTAAAAACTCCACCTAAAAAACTTAGGTAGAGTCTTATGTTATATTTTATTTAGTTTGTACTCTATTGAATCCACAAGCGCTATCCAACTGGCATCGATTATATCTGTAGATACGCCAATTGTGCTCCACACTTCATTTCCATCTGATGATTCTATTATTACTCTTACTTTTGCTGCTGTAGCTGAGTTGGAGTCTAATACCCTTACTTTATAGTCAGTAAGCTTCATCTCTTTTACTTCAGGATAAAATCTCTCCAACGCTTTTCTAACTGCGTTGTCAAGGGCATTTACAGGTCCATCACCTTCTGCGGCAGTAATTTCCTCCTGTCCATCCACTTCTATTTTTATAAGAGCTGATGAATTTACATCATCAACAGACGGTTCATTTACAATGACTTTAAATTCTATAAGTTTAAATGATGGTTTGTACATACCAAGCACTTTCTGTATCAGAAGCTTCAAAGACCCCTCAGCACCTTCGTATTTATATCCTTTAAATTCCATTTCTTTAAGCTTCTCTAGTATTTGTTTTGTTTTTTCAGATTCGCGGTTTATAGTAGGATCAACTTCATTTATTATCCCTATTATAGCACTTCTGCCAGCAACTTCTGATAGTAAAAGTACTCTTTCATTGCCTACCATTTCAGGATCGATTATCTCATACGATCTAGTATTTTTACATACAGCATCGGAATGCATACCTGCTTTGTGGGCAAATGCGCTTCTACCAACGTATGGAGCCCTTTCATCCGGTGCGGCATTTGCTATTTCGCTGACTCTTCTGGAAAGTATCGTTATTTCTTTCATTTTTTCATCCTCAACACACTTTATCCCTTTTTTAAAATGCAAGTTTGGTATTATTGTACAGAGATTTGCATTTCCGCATCTTTCACCATATCCGTTTATTGTACCTTGAATTTGTGTTGCACCTGCTTCAACTGCCATTATAGCATTTGCAACAGCCATGCCATTGTCATTATGTGTGTGTATACCAATTTCACAATTAAATTTCTCAACTACCTTTTTCGTTATATTAAAAATGTCCAGCGGAAACATCCCGCCTTTTGTATCACACAAGCAAATGCTATCCGCACCTGCATCGTATGCAACTTCAAGGGTTTTCAATGCATATTCTGGATTCTCTAAAAAGCCATCAAAAAAATGTTCGGCATCGAACACAACTTCTTTTCCATGATTTTTTAAATATTTTATCGTATCAAATATCATATTGAGATTTTCATCAAGCGTCGTCCTTAATATTTCACTTACATGAAAATCCCACGACTTGCCGAATACTGCAACATGATCTGTTCCGGCATGTAAAAGCGAATTTACATTGTTGTCAATTTCAACAGGTATGTTAGCCCTTCTAGTACTGCCAAATGCGATTACTTTTGCATTTTTTAACTTTTTACTCTTTATAATTTCAAAAAACTCCATGTCCTTTGGATTTGAACCGGGATTTCCAGCTTCGATATAGTCTATTCCAAACTCGTCTAAAAGCTCCACTATCTTTATCTTGTCTGCCACTGTAAATGAAATCCCTTGTGATTGCGCACCATCTCTTAATGTTGAATCATAAATAACAACATTTTTCACTTCAATGTCCCCCTTTGAACATATTCAACATATTTATATATATAAAGATATTTTATCAAATTGAATCATCAAAGTGAATAACAATCGGAAAATTTATTTTATAAGAATTGAAACTTTTTACACAAAAAAGCGGCTATTATGCCGCCAATTTCCACTATATTCAACTAGCTTTGTAAACCTCAGGTACATTTCTCAAATCTTTGCATCCTGTGAGAATCATCGCTTGGTACAATTCATCGGAAACTTTGTTAAGGTAAAACTCAATTGCTTCTCTTCCGCCACCATGTGCAGCAATCATGATTGGTCTGCCTATTAAGACGGCTTTTGCCCCTAATGATAACATCTTTAGGACATCAATTCCAGTCCTTACACCGCCATCTACCAGTATTTCGATTTTGCCACCAACAGCTTTTGCTATATCTGGAAGTACATCAGCAGTACCTTCCGTAAAATCCAGCACACGTCCTCCGTGGTTTGATACAACTATCGCTTTAGCACCTGCTTCTACTGCAATCTCTGCTTCTTCAGGCGTCATGATTCCTTTTAATATCAAAGGAAGTTCGATATTCTTAACTATTTCCTCTATATCCTTTCTTGATTTTGGTCCTACAAATTGCCCGCTTCTTACCATCATGATAAGCCCTGCACCATCTACATCAACACCAAATGCTATTGAACCTGCCTCTTTTGCAATCTTTGCCTTTTCAATTATTTCATCAACTGTCCTTGGTTTAGAAAATGGTATTCCTAGGGCACCTGTTGTTTTTATGGCATCAATGCCTGCAGGATACATGTCTTTATCATTTGCATCTCCTGACATAAATATCGTTCCTACATTCTTGCAGGCCTCAGCCACCATCATATCGTAATCCCTCTCTGACAAGTATCCACCTGCATTACCTTTAAGACCTGTCATAGGAGCTGCGAAAATAGGCATTTTAACTTTATATCCTAAAAAAGACGTGCTTATGTCAGGTTTTAAAACGTCATGAAGTGTTTTTAATTTTACTTTCCATCTGTCGAGAGCTTTAATATTCTCGATAAAGCTACTTCCTGTGCCTGTACCACCCATACCGGGAACTTCGCCAGCACATGCGACACCATCGCACCTTTTGCATCCTCTGCAGTAACCCTTCATGTTTTGCCTTGCTTTTTCCCTTATCTCATTCCAATCCATTTAAAAGACCTCCAAAATAAATGTTTGTCCACCTCTATTATACAACTTTTTTGAAATTAATCTAAATTCACCTAGTATGTCTATCGAATTTCTTTGTTTTAAAATGTACTTATGTTATAATTTAAATGTAAACTCTGTAATCACAAAATTAGGAGGAAAATATATGAAAGATTTGAAAGAAATATTTGAAGAAAGGCGTTCTGTCAACTTTTTTGACAAAAATAAGGATCTTGATGAGGAAACATTGAAAAAAATAATCGACTTAGCAGTGCTAACACCATCAGCATTTAACCTTCAACCGTGGGAAATAATCGCTGTGAAGTCAAAAGAAGCAAAGGAGAAGCTTTATGATGTCGCTTTAAAGCAGCCGAAAATTCTCGATGCACCTGTCACTCTAATTATGGTAGGAGATAAAAACGGTTATAAAGAAGATAATCCTGCGTGGTGGTATATGAAAGATGTAGGAATGCCTGATGACAAAATACAAGGAAGCATCGATTTTGCAAAAAATGTTCTGTACAATACAGATTTAAAAGCAAATAATTTTGCAGTAAGAAATACATCATTTCTATGCATGTCGATAATGTACGCTGCAAAATACTACGGCGTTGATTCACATGCAATGATCGGTTTTGAAGAAGATAAATTAAAGGAAGCTTTTGGTATACCAGAAGATAAAGTTGTGGTGCTACTGATTTCTCTCGGATACTTTGATGAAAGCAAGACATTGTATCCAAGATTAAAGCGCAACGGGTACGAAAAAATCGTAAAAGTCGTATAGTAATTGATAAAACCACCCAAAATGGTGGTTTTATTTTTTAATCTCAAATAATTTGTCACCTGTTTCTAAATCTATGATGTAGACATCATTATCTTCAATTATACCTATCGTGTTTAATTTATCGTCTCTTTTGCTTAAAGATGTTGAACCTGGATTTATAATTATACAATTATCTAATTTCCTCAATACAGGTACATGAGTATGTCCAGTTATAAAATAATCTAATTTATATCTGGAAATTAAATCTTGTATTCCGCTTTCAGTAATCTGATCTCCATGCTGAACTAAAAACCTTTTGTTTTCTACTACTGCAAATACATATGACGATTGAATAGGAATATTTAATACCATTTGATCTACAGATGCATCACAGTTGCCTCTGGATATTAAAATAGGTATGCTACAATCATTTAAAGCTCCAATAAGTTTTTTAGGATTATATCCTGACGGAATTTCATTCCTAGGTCCATGATATAGTACATCACCTGCATGCATTATTAAATCAGCATCTCTTAAATAATTAAACGCTCTTTCCCATGATGCATAATCACCGTGGGTATCGCTAATAACTCCGATTTTCATCTGCAGCTCATCCCTTTCGAATGTCTACTAATACTTTAATTATATCATAAAAAAATTACCTATTATCCACCTTTTCCGGATACATGTCATGATAAAAAAGCCTCTTCTCCGCTACGTCAGCCCACTTTGTACCTAGTCTTCCGTAATTGCAGTACGGATCAATAGATATTCCACCTCTAGGCGTAAACTTTCCCCAAACTTCAATATATTTTGGATCTAAAAGCTTAATCAAATCCTTCATTATTATGTTGACACAATCCTCGTGAAAATCGCCATGATTTCTAAAGCTAAATAAATATAGCTTTAAAGATTTGCTTTCAACCATTAATTTATCAGGTACATATGAAATATATATAGTTGCAAAATCCGGCTGCCCCGTTTTAGGGCAAAGGCTTGTAAATTCCGGACAATTAAACTTAACGAAATAATCATTTTCTTGATGCTTATTTGGAAATGTCTCAAGCAGAGACGGATCGTAATCGAAAATATACTTAGTATCTTTTTTACCTAGCAGCGACAATTCATCCAACTCTTTTTTATCTCTCTCAAACATAGTAATCCACACTCCATCTTCAAATTCTATTTCTTAGCTGTTTTACTAAGATGACGCCAACTATTCCTGGAATAATCTGCCCTACTGTCAAACTTATAGCTAACAAATAATATGGTACTCTAAGCAAAAACGAAAGCCAAATCGGTACGATTAAACCAGGAAATAATATTATGGGAATTGAAATAAGCCAGTCATTTAAATTATTTTTCTTGATCATATAAACCGCATACGATGTCAAAATACCTACAAAAAAACCTCCAATCATATCAGGAAGGCCTAAACTGCCCATCAAAATATTGCTTAGCATGTTGCTTAAACCCATTGGAAGTATTAAAAATGGGAAAATAGCTGTCAGTGCATAAATTGACGTTGCTATTCTTATCTGATATTGTCCAAATGCAAAATTCTGTGTTAAGTACATTACAACTAGGTACATCGCCATTACTACACCAGAAATGGATAACTTTTGTGTTACTGTATACTGTTTTTTCAAAAATCCGCTTTTCATTGTTTACCTCCTTAAATTTTTTGCGTTCTCACATCCTTCCATAAACAAAATAAACTATAAAAGCAGAAATTACAAAAAAAAGAGCACAACCTGTGCTCATATATGCAAATACTACTTTCCGAATTCCATAGTTTTGTTTATAGACAGGATGGTTTCGAACTGTCTTATTTAATTACTATCTATTTTAACATCATTATTTTATTTATACAAGATGTCTTGCCAAATCGGCGTCACAGCATAAATTCTTCATCTTAACTGATAATCAACATTATCAGTTTTTAGATCTTTAGCACTTTTCGCGTTAGGACTTGTATTTTTCCAATACTCCATAAAAAAGACGATAAATACACTTAACATTAGACCCAGTATAAAAGCAATAGCTATATTTAATAGTTTTTTTGGTGATACAGGCTTATCTGGAACGATAGCTTTTGATGTTATTAGTATGCCTTGTTCTCCTAAATTTGATGCTTTTACAAGTTGAAGCATATTGTATTTCTCCATCATTATATCTCTTGTATTCTTCAATAAATTTAGTTTCGTTTGATTTTGTTCATATTTTATTTTGTCTGCTGGGTCTGTCCCATTCAATTCATTTGTCGCTGACTCTATCTTTGTGTTCTGCAAATTTATGAGATTTTCTATTGTACTTATAAGCTTATCTGTCTGTCTATTATTTCTTGAAATTATATAAGATTTAAAATTTGATGCTATGGTTTCAGCAATCTTAGCAGCTAGTTTAGGATCATTCTCTTTTACCGTTATTGTTATTAAATTTGTATTGTCTATGGCCTGTACATCAATTTCATTTTTGAAGTTATCAAGTGTATATTTTTTTGGATCTAACTTTAATTGTTTTATTGTATCCAATAATACTTGAGGATTTGTCACTTCTTCTTTATATGTATTTACAGTCATGTCTTGATACTTCAATATAGATGACAATAAGTACGACAGATCTTTATCGGCTGTGTCGCTCTGTATCATAGACCCATCACTGGTATTTTGATTAGGTAAAATTACAGTTGTATTAGAACCAAAAAATCCTGTCTGTGGCGTAACATCTGAAACGCTTAATGTCGTTGATGCTTCATACGTTGGTTTAATTACAAAAAAACTCAATATACCTGCTATTAATACAGATATAATGGTAATTGACGCAATCAGCTTTCGACCTTTCCATATGATTTCCAATAACTCTCTTAATGATATTTCTTCTTCCATCATGTTCCTCCTATTTTCGTTTGTTATTTTCACTGCATGCTGCGACTTCTACATCATTTTTATCGGCAGCTTTTACTATTTCATTTAGATATTTAAGCAATTCATTTTTTAGATCTTCTCTTTTTAACGCATATTCAATAGTTGCTTTTAAAAACCCCATTCTATCGCCCACATCATACCTCTTGCCTTCAAAATTATATGCATATATTGCTTCATAGTTTAATAGCACTTTAAGTGCATCAGTAAGCTGTATTTCTCCACCTGCTCCAGGCCTTAAGTCTTTCAGTATATCAAATATCTTTGGTGATATTATATACCTTCCAAGTATGGCCATGTTTGACGGTGCTTCTTCTTTTTTTGGCTTCTCTACTAGGTTGTTTACTCTATACAGCCTATCATCAATCATGTTGGCATCTACTATGCCATATTTGTCTACTTCACTCTTTGGTACTTCTTGTACGCCTATTATAGAGCAGTTGTATCTTTCGTACTGTTCTATCATCTGCTTCAATACAGGTACTTCTGCATCAACTATATCATCTCCTAAAAGAACTGCAAATGGCTCATCTCCTACAAATGTATGTGCACAATAAATGGCATGACCAAGTCCTTTTGGCTCTTTTTGCCTCATATAATGTATATCCACCATATTTGTTATATCTTCAACAAGATTTAAAAGATTTTCTTTGCCTTTTTTCTTAAGCTCCAATTCTAATTCTACAGATTTGTCGAAATGGTCCTCTATCGCTCTTTTGTTTCTTCCTGTTATTATGAGTATATCTTCTATGCCAGAGTTTACAGCTTCTTCTACTATATATTGTATAGTGGGCTTATCAACTATTGGTAGCATTTCTTTTGGCTGTGCTTTTGTTGCAGGCAAAAACCTAGTTCCAAGTCCTGCCGCTGGAATTATTGCTTTTCTTATTTTCATATGTATTCCTCCATTATTTTAAAGTAAAATATGGCTTTTTGCAATACCACCTAAGGATTTCTTCCTTAATAAAAATAAGAAGCATGACGAGCCACTATTAAAGTAATCTCGTAATGCTCCCTTTTAAAATTATAATTAGTAATTGTTTCAAAACTATTAAATATTTGTGTGAATTTTGTGTGAAATCTATAAAAATTTTAATTTAGATGTGATTATTAGATGTTATAGGCTTAATTTCTCATCGATCTTGTTTGTATCGCCTACTTTTTCTGATAATAAAATTGATAAAAGCATAAATAGAATTCCAAAACCTGCTAAAATAAGTAAGTCATTTATTATTAAAGTGTAGTTTGAGCCTGATATGGCTTCTCTTAGCGCCTGTGTCCCATACGTCATTGGAAAATATGGATTAAGCACATTAAAAAATTTAGGCTCCAACTCCATAGGAAAAACACCACCTGATGATGTCAATTGCAACATCAAAAGCACAACAGCTAAAAATTTTCCTGCCATACCAAGTAACATGACAAAGAAACCGATTATAAAGACAAATACGACTGACATTAACGCATTTATCGCATAATAATAAAATAGATTATTTACAGGCAACTTAAGTGCTTCAATCAACACAAAGCCAGAAACTATAGATTGAAAAATTCCTAGAATACTTAAACTTGCCAGTTTGCCTATAACAATTGAAGCGTTACTAATATCTTTATAGCCATTTCTATCGTATATATCTACTATAAAGAATAAAATTAAAGCGCCTACCCAAAGCGATAGAGGTATGAAATATGGTGTAAATCCAATACCGTAATTTGCAACTGGATTTAATCTCTTTGTATCAAGGACTATTGGATCGTTTATCATATCTCTTTTTTTGCCGCTAATACTTAACACTTCTATTTTTTTTGATGCATCATCAAGCTTTTTGTAAAGCAACTGCTGATTGTCATATAACTTTTGCATATTCTTTTGAAGCTCGTCTCCGCCATTTGCTATCACTGACAATCCACTGTTGAGATCTGTAGAACCATTATACAGCTTATTAGCCCCTTGATTTAAGCTATTTAGCCCGTTATTAAATTCATCGAGCCCATCTGCTATCTCCTTCATTTTCTGATTTATTAATGATATGCCATTAGTGTATTCTGAAATTCCACTTCTTAAATTATTTCCACCATTGACAAGTTGAGATGCAACAGACTGCAATTGTGATACACCACTGGATAATTTGTCATAACCACTTTCTAAATTATTTGTTGCACTGTTTAATTCTTCAAGTGAATTATTTAGTTTCTCTATATCAGCTTTATTACTGTTATAGCTATCAATTATCTGTTTTAGCCCTGCATTTGACTGAGAAACCTCTAACATCGCTTTTTTGAAATTTTCATCTGCCATAGCTTCAGGATGTTCTTTTGCATAATCATTCATGGCATCCTGTGCACTTCCTAAATTAGACTCAATGCTATTTATTCCACTGCCCATAGAATTAATAGCAGTTAAAAACGATGATAAATTCTCACCAATCTGATTATAGCCGTTAGAAATCGCCATTGAACCATTCTTTAAATCATCTACGCTTTGTTTTACAGTATTAAGACCTTCTTTTATACCATTTAAACCGCTATTTAAACTATTTATTCCATTTAAAATCACGTCGCTGTTTTTATTAACTTCATTTAATTTTTGGGACAATAAAGAGGCACCATTGGACAAGTTAGAAGCACCATTAGATGCGCTTTTTGCGGCACTGTTCATCTGATACAGGCCATCTTTTAGCTGATTTGAACCTACCAAAGCACTTTTTATGCCATCATTTAATTTTGCCATTCCATCATTTAATTTTTTAGTACCATCTGATAATTGTTTTTCCGCATCTGAAGCCTGTTTTAAACCACTGCCCATATTCTTGACATTTGCAAAAACAGTATCGATATAGCTCTTTCTTATTGTATCAGATATTTTTTGTGTCAAATTTTCAACCGCTTTATTTCCAAGCTGTGTTGCTAGAAAATTCTTCTTATCATTTGTTATATACTGAATATGAGCTTTTTCAATGTCATTACCATCAACGCTTAAAATATTTTTTGAGAAATCTTCTGGTATCACTATCATAAAATAATATTTATTGCCTTTTAAGCCATTTAATCCATCATCGTAGTTTACAAAATTCCATTTAAAATCATGATTGTCCTTTAATTCTTTTACAATATCATCACCAAAACTTTTATTCTTACCATCATAAACAACACTTTTATCTTGATTTACAACAGCCACAGGAAGTTTATCAAGCTTACCATATGGGTCCCAAAATGCATATAAATATAAAAAACTGTACAATAGTGGCATAAAAATAATTACAATGACGGCCAACCTAATAAATCGGTTTTGTGCTAACCTTTTAAGCTCATTTGCAACCACCTTAAACATAGGCACCCTCCTGAATATATTTTTGTACTGACCGGTCAGTTCTAATTAATTATAGTACCTCTCATTTTAAAAGTCAAGAAAAAATCCATCATAGATATCAACCTCTATAATGGATTCCATTAAATGTATATTTAATTACGCTATCAGCAATATGTTCGGGATCTATAATATCATTGTTTCTAAATTGAAAAATAATTAGTGAACTTATCATGCCAAAAAAAGCTGATGACAATAACTTCTTATCACATTTTTCTATCAATTTCTCTTTTATTCCTTCGTCAATAATATCTTCAATAATTTTTAAATAATCGTAGATTTTCTCTCTAAAGTTATTTTGAATTTCTTCTTTTCCCCACAGCTGACTCAACAATATCAGCACAAAATCTTTATACTTAAATAAAAAATTTGACTGCACAACAATTATCTCTCTTAACTTATCAATAGAATTTTTCATATTACTTATATTATTTAATATCTGATTTTTTAAAAGAGACAAACCTTCATCTATCAAGAAAATCAAAATCTCGTCTTTACTTTTAAAGTGATAGTAAAGTGTCCCTTTGGCAACCCCCGCTTTTTCTGCGATTTCATCCATTGTAGATTTGTAAAAACCTTTTTGAGAAATTATGTTAATTGCCGCATTAAATATTTTTTCCTTAGTTTTATTCATTAAAATTAGGCACAGGAGACTCCATCCATAGCATCGCTTGGATGGAGAAGAATGTGCCTTTTCCTCCTTCCGTATTTGTATCCGTCATATCTTTGTATGATATGACAATACTGATATGAAATACCTTGTGCAATATTTTTGCCATTGGCATCTCTTATATCAAAATACCCTGATTTTCTCACTGCAACGTATCCTATGTATTGACCTTTGTATTTGCCTTTTGGGACTTCTGCTTTAACATAATCACCATTTTGAAAGCCAAAATATTCTTTTTGCCTTGATAAATATGCTCTTGGAAACCCATATTTGTTAAGTAATGTTCTTTGTCTTGTTCCTCTGCCTTTTGCATGGAATTCTAATATATAATCTGCCTTAAATACAAATTCTTTTGGAGTGCTCTGACCTACGCAACAAGCATCACAATAATGTTCTTTAGGCAAATTTCTGTCTATACGGTTTTTCTTTGTCAATGCACCTGTTCCACATTCTACAGGATACATTTCTTTTAGGAGATTATATGTTTTCCACCTTGTTGCATTTATCATAGCAGCATCTTTTAGAGGTTGTTTTGCCTGTTTTTGTATATCAGGGTATCCAAATTCCTCTGCTGTCATGTTACCTTTTTTCTGATTGCACTCATGGCAAGCTATTGTCAAATTTGATACTCTGTCAGTGCCTCCTCTTGACTTTGGAACGATATGCTCTACTTCAAGCGGTACATTTTCTTTACCACAATAAGCACATTTTCTGCCCCATTTCTCAAGAAGATATTCTCTTACTTCGTATCCTTGCAATTCGCCTTGTTGATACTCAACACCGCTTATTTCTGGATTTTGCATTAACTGTGTATCAAATTTGACATGTTCTATGCTGATGTTGTCTATTGGAATATATTTTGCCAGTTTCTTTACTGTATTAATTACTTGCTGTACTCTTGCCTCTAATGACAGAGGTAGCCAACCTTTTTCTCTTTTTCTGTTATCAAATCGAGGTTCTCTATATCTTAACTTATTTCTTCTGAATCTTCTATGATTCCGTCTATCGTCTAATGATTTCTTAATGCCCTGCTTATGATAAAGTTCCACTAATAATAATACTTTCTCTCCTTGCAAAATTGCTATTCCTGTTACTTTTGAATCTGGGTCTATCTTAATTCTGCAAGGTTGTATAATGCAGTTATCTACTGTTACATCTTTCAGTCTTATTACAAACGGATTAATTTTGTGTATAACAGCTCTGCCACTTTCTAATAAAAGTCTTGCTCTCTTTTCTGTACATGGCATTAATGGCTTTTTATGCTTATCTAGTACAAATACCATATAAAACTCTCCTTTCGGAGTCCTGTAAAGGACTAGTAACGCTATCAAAAGATAGTCTCTCCTCGCCAATGTTATTTCTGCTTTTTGCGTCTGCCACACTGTTCCTACCCTCAGAAGTGTTTAATGACAGACAACAGTTGCACGGAACTGGAGAAGCATTCCGTGGTGTTATGACAGAAATAACGTAGTTAGTTTAACTAATTTAGGCTGGTCAATCAGGCTTGCAGTTCCCCACAAGCCTCACCTTTAGCGGACTTGTTCCGCTTAGGTGGAGTTATTGACTTAAAACGCTTCCCTCTTTATTAGGTATTTATTTCTTACTTAATTATTATAATGCATTTTTTTAATTTTTGCTGTTTTTTTTATCAAACTTGTGCCTCAAACCAAACCGTTATATTCGCCGCTTTCCCTATTTCTTTATTTTTAAAAGACAATTTAGTATATTGAGAAAAAAAATAGGGAACTAATGTTGCAGTTTTCCCAGGAGCTAAAACAATTTCTCCACTGTCTTCAATCCAAACATCATCACCAGGACTTATCAAGAGCTTTATTATAACGGGATTTTCACTTGTATTATAGACAAAATACGTAAATTTACTGTACGATGAACAATCATTTATATCTGTATAACTTTCTTCATCTTGTGATACATAAAACGATTTTGTTTTTACAAATCTTCTATCATTTAATGTAAACGGCGTTCCCGTTATATAAGTCAGTTGTAGTATTGGTCTTAAAGAAACATTAATGCTTTCATCTTTAGAATAAAAGCTTTTTGTCTCTAAATTCTGTATTTCCGGTGTTTTAAGCATTACTCCATTGTTCGCATAAAGTCCATTAATCCATCTTTTCGCTATATTCGTAATATTCCATCCATACCACCCCTCACTGGTTATAGCTTTGGTCGATCCAAATACTGTTTCATCAATATTTGGCGCATTATTCCATGTGGCGGTATTTTCATCCCATTCATCAATAATTAAAAATGGTGTTACATACGCTGGTATGCTATCATTTGTCGTATAATTAATATAAAGCTTCAAAATTGCTTCAACAATAAGTGAATCAGGCGGTAATATACCAAGGTCAAATTGTATCAGAGCTCTGTACACTGATTTACCAGAAGAACCAATATAATATCTTCCAATCCAAAGTTTTGGATCCCTCCCTCTGTTGCTTGTTGGATATCCTGATTCTAAAGCCGTATCCTTTGACGATGGCTGTATAATAATAGTCGGCATTGCATCACCCCTTAGACAAATCGAAAATTTTGATTTTAGTTCGCTGGAATTTATATATCACGCATCAATTTTCTCAGTCTTTTGGCACAAAATTTTTAATATCATTAATCCTTCATCGTCGATTACATCAAAAAGTTTCATTGAACGCGTTAACTCCTCTTCCGCAAGTTTATATGCACCATGCCGAAAATAAAGTTTGCCAAGTTTTAATAATACATCTTTTTCATTAACCATATTAAGCATGTTCAATGATTTCTCGAACAAGTCAAATTCGTGAATATCAAATAGCTTTTCAAATATTAAAAAGATTATATCTGTATAAATACGAGTATCTTTTTCATCTAATGGAGATAGTACACCTTCTTTAACCCATAAAGCAAATTTAAAACACACTCTATATGCTTCTATAAAATCCCTTTTCAATATTGTCATTGGCTTTTTGACGTTTTTACCAGTTAATAATCGACAAATGATATTGTCAATAGCACTATCACATGAATATTCTCCACCGTCAATCATGTCAAAATACTCAACTGCTTCATTATATCTGTGTAAATACATCAATGTTCTTCCTTTTATATAACATGTTATATTATTTTTCAATGAATTTAGTGCCATGTCAATACATTTTAGAGATTGCTGATATCTGCCGTTTAAAAATAATATATCACTTAGAATTACATATGATTCAGGTGAACCGTCAAAGTGCGACATGATCTTTTTTATAGCGGTATCTTCATCATATTTCTTAAAATAAGCATTTGATAGTCTGTACAGTATGACTTTATTTAATGGATTCAGTTTCAACGAATTTATATAGCTTATAATGGCATTGTCATATTCTTTCATATCCATATAAACTTCTCCTATAGCATAGTAAGCTTTAAAGCCACCTACACCTGTTATAAACCTATCTATAAGCGGTGGATCCCCTATGTCTATACATTTTCTAAAACATCCTATAGCTTCTTGAAGCTGATTAAGCCTATGATGCAACATACCTTTTAAAAATACAATATCAGTTACGTTAGGATACTCCTCTATTGACTTATTGCATAAATTAAAAGCTTCGTCAATTTTGTTTAATTGATTTAAGCACATTATCATCCTGACAATAAGTTTAGTCGTGTATCCCGTCTTGACATTTTTTAGAGTATCTAAAGACTTTTTAAAATAATTATAAGCACATTCATAATTACCTAGTGCCATGTATTCTGTTCCCATATTGAAGTTGTGAAAAGGATTATCCGGATCTTTTCTAAGCTCTTTCTTTAGTATTGTCATATTTCTATTTCTCTTATCTTTGTCCTTAATATTTTTGTTTAGATAGCCATAATGATAAACTTTTATGGGCACTTCTGCTACATTGCCACCGTGTTTTAATATAGGCATAAGGATTTGTTCGTGAATTGCTCCAACAAATCTGTACTCAGGCCTATTTTTTATAATTCTTACATTTAGATTTGAAAGGGCATCTGTTCCCGGCTTATCACCTACATAGCTTATTGTTTCAAATAAATATGCATCTATTTTATCGTCTTCTAAAAGCTTCTTTATTTTCTTTCTATCTTCTCGATCTATCTCATCATCAGCATCCATCAATAAAATCCAATCACCGTTAGCTTTGTCTAATGAAAAATTTCTAGCCGCACTAAAATCATTATTCCATTTATAATAAAAAACATCAGCCTCAAAGCTTTTGGCAATATCCACTGTCCTATCACTGCTTCCTGTATCAACAATGATAATCTCATCGACTATATCTTTAACACTTTCTAAACAGCGTCCAAGGTTATTTTCTTCATTTTTTACGATCATGCACAGACTCAACATATAAATCCCTCCATTCGACAATATATGGGGCATAAAGCCCCATTTTTAAACCTGTGCATTGTAGTAAAATTCTGCCGTAGCTACCGCACCACCTGTATCATAATATAACCTTGTATATTGCAGAAATTTAACTGCTGTTAAAACTGTAATAGATCCACCTGCCAAATTAATGCTTGTTGTATCATCAACAAAATAAGTGTCAGTCGTTGTGGGACTTATCTGAAGTTTAATTGTAATAGTATTAGTCCCTGTATTCGTAATATAATATGAATACATCGATTTATCTCCCGTATTCTCCATTAAAACAACACCTGTACCAGTCACTCCTGCAATGTTAGTAGAATCTTCTAAGAATGTTCTACTTCCAAGTGTAAACGAATCAGTTGAAGCAGTAAGAGGTCTTATATCTAATGCTGATGCCGTCACAGTAACTGTACCTGCAACTGTCACAGACCCACTGCTTATGGTTACAGAATCTGTTGCACCCGTAAGAGGCCTTATATCAAAATTTGATGCATTCACCGTCAGCGTTCCTTGGGCTGTTACAGTGCCCGCTACTGTCACAGAACCATCAACAGTAGACAAAAGCTTTCCTGTTGTCGGATCTAATAACAAAGGTGTTGGTGTTGTACCCTGCATACCGTGTATAAGTGTCTTAAGCTGTTCGGCAACTGGATTAAATACTATATTGTTAGGCATATAAATCCCCTCCCCTTTTATATATTATTAATACATACAAATTTTGTTGCTTGTACATATATCTTTTTAGCAATATTATTTTGGAGTTTATATGTAAAATACTCTGAATTTTATTTTATATTATTGACATGCTGCTGCTTTTTAAAGTATTATTAAATTTAGTAATGTAAATCGTTAAAACATATGCAAAGTGGGGAGTGTAATAAAATGTCCGTAGAAGCAGTAAAAAATTTTTTTGAAAAAAATAATATAAATATCGAAATAAAGATACTTAAAGACACAAGCACTGTCGAAAAAGCTGCAAATGCGCTTGGTGTAGAACCTGGAGAAATTGCAAAATCTATGCTTTTCAAACTGAAAGACAAGTACATAATGGTTATACTGTCAGGTGAGAAGAAAATAGACAATAAAAAATTCAAAGATACTTTTCATTGCAAAGCAAGAATGGTACCACCTGAGGAAGTCCTTGAAATAACAGGGCACCCTGTAGGAGGTGTATGTCCATATGGATTAAAAACAGATATCGATATTTATTATGACATATCATTAAAAAATTATAAAATTGTATATCCAGCAGCCGGTGATGTAAACGCCGCAGTAGCTGTAAAAGTAGATGACTTGGATAAAATAGTCAAAGGAGAATGGATCGATGTATCCAAATAACGCTCCCTAAACAAACTCTTGACATTTCAATAAATATTAATTATACTACTATTGTTGAGGTTAATAGCTAAATTTTATATGCGGATGTGGCGGAACTGGCAGACGCGCTAGACTTAGGATCTAGTGTCTTTGACGTGGGGGTTCAAATCCCTTCATCCGCACCAATTAAAAATGTTGTGGAGAGATTATTCTCCATTTTTTATTAACTATTTAACTTAAGTGGAATATCTGCATGTCAACAAAGGCGTTGATCGGTTTATCTGATCAGCGCTTTATTTTTATACAAATGAAAAAGAGGTGTAATATATGATATACAAAAACAGAAAATTATTGAAGTTGTTAAACATTATAAATACGAATAATCTGCTTAATGAGGATGAAAACTACTTTAATTTCAAAGGAATAATGAAAGATATACTCATATCAATATCAAATATTAAAAAGAAGCTTGTAAAATATATCTTTGAGACGCAAGTTGCTTCAAGCCGCATATTTTCGGTTTCAGAAGAATTGTCTATTACCATGGAAGAAAATAATGCTTTCGCACAACAGTTATATGCTGAATCGCAAGAGATATTTTCAAATAATTCAATTTGTTATGAAAATATAAAAAATACAATTGCAGAAATAAAGAAATTGGTTGAAATGCTTGAAAATATTAAAAGTACTACTGGAGAAATGTACAATACTGGCATTCAGTCTAGAAAGCTTGTGGATGAAAGTTTCAATGAGATTAGATTAGTTTTAGATAAAATAAATAATATTTCTATAACTACAGAAGAAACATTAAATCGAGTTAATGAACTTACAAAAATATCAGTACAAATTTCCCAAATATTAAAATCAATTGAAAAGATAGCAAAGGAAACTCATTTGCTTTCATTAAACGCATCTATAGAGTCTGCAAAAGCCGACAAATACGGCAATGGCTTTGGAGTTATAGCAGATGGTATTAGAAAATTAACTTTAGATACTAATAAAGCTGTATCAGATATTGCTACACTAATTGAAAAAATAAATAATGAGATAGAAAGTGTTAAAACATCAGCAAATGATAATTATAGTAATGTTCAGGATAGCGTAAATAGTACAATGAATATAGAAAGAAGCTTGAACATGATAGAAGAATATAACAATACGATTATGAATATGATTAGTAAAATTGTAAATGTTTCTGAAGATGAATATAAATATGTTCACAATATCGATAAAAGAATTCAAGATGTGGAAGATTTATTAAAGGAAGTATCAGCTAATTTTGACGGCATGAATAATTCCATATATCACCAAAAAGAAAATGCAGAAAAAATATTAAATCTAAGTGATAAATTAAAAGAAGCATCAAATGATTTGAAATTATTGTCTGAAAGCGATGAGATAAAAAACATAATTCAGACAAATTCAGAAAATATAAAAAATGCAGCAGCTTCTGTGATAAAATCTATAAAGGAAGAAATAATTTCAGATAAATTCCTTTCAATGAATAAGGATTTTCATAAAAAAGTACTCGACAATTTTTTAAATAATCACAAAGAAATTGAAGCTCTATGGACAAATGATATTAAAGGGAGGTTTATTTACTCAAATCCACCTGCTGGTATTGCAAATGCAAATGTAAGGGATTGGTTTAAGGAGTGTATCACAGGCAAAGAATATATATCTGAAATTTATATATCTGCAATAACAAAGGTTCCATGTTTAACTGTATCTATTCCATTAATCGATAAAAATGGATCATGTATTGGTGTAATTGGCGCTGATTTGAGTATAAATATGTAAAAATTTTTTCTCTTCAATATAGAATTTCATATCCTTGCAACCAAATTAATACAACTGCGATTAATCGCTATGGTTGCCAAATTGCCGGGAACTCCTATATGTGGTTCCTACGAGACTTCATATAGGAGGGATAATATGATTAAAAGAGTTGTTGTTATGGTTTTGATTCTTACTTTTATATCTCCCATAATTGGTTTCCATTCATATGAGGCTAAAAACAATATAAATATACAGAATGTAAAAGTAAATTTTGCAAATAATACAAAGATTACAAATCTAGCTCTTGATTCTTTTAGAAATAGCAGAAATAACGATAATTTTGTGTATAAAAAATATATCTAAAGTATTTTGTCTTTCTGGATTTCCAGGAGATATTAAATCAAAAGATTTTAATACTGGAAGTAGTAACCTTAGTAAGCGGCAATGCCTGCGACTTTGACATTTCAAAGGATGGTCAAAAAACGGTATATGCTTCAAGTAAAACCAAAGTATGGCATATTTATATAGCAGATGTAAATAAAGATAAATTATCAAATAATAGTCGTTTGGGACAACAGTAGGAAGCAGATAGTAGCAACTGGATGGTACCCCGCTTTTGGAGATGACGGAAGTTTATACTTCATAGGAAGATCCAATGATGATGAAGATGATATCTACCGCATTCTTCCAAGTTCAACTTCTAAAGAGTTATTACCTATTAATGCTTCAGGGGGTAAGCGAAGCAGACCCACATTGGGTGTTTGGAACAATAAATGGCTGGCTTTCAACTCAGAACGCGGCAATGATGAACACATGTATGAAGGATACATTTTTAAAAGTGCGTAACACTAAATTGCAATAATAAATTCAAAACTTAAATTGCAACCTCTTTTGCAAAATTAATTAGCTCCTGCTCATTCTTGCCATTATCAGGGTATGTAGCTATACCGAAATGCCACTTACCCGGCAATTCATCTTTAACTTTCTTCATTACAACAATTGCACCATTAGCTCCTGTAATAGGAAGAATTAAAGCTAAAGTGCTGTCATCAATTTCTAATACTGTATCTATATCGCGAACTTTATGCTTTATTTGATCTATGATTTTTGAAATTCCAACTTTTATCTTTCCTTCACATTGTGCCAGAACTAAAGAGAGATTTACATTGCTTCTTTTTGCTCGATTTATTTCGTTTTTTAACAATTCTTTAAGTTCTGGGTAACGATCTTTTTTTGTAGTGTATCCTATTAGCTTTACTACACGTTTTACAAGTTCTACTGCTTTAAATGGCTTAATAAGATATTCTACTGCGCCAATTTCTATTGCTTGCGTAATTGAAGATGCCGTAGCATCTCCACTAAGTATCATAACGGGGATGTTTTTGTATTCTGAATGTGATTTTAATTTCTGTATAAATTCAAAGCCATTTTGATTTGGCAGATTAATATCTACAATTACCAAATCGAATAATTCCTTTTTACTACTTTTTATTTTTAACATTGCCTCTTCAGCAGTAGTTGCTATTTCAACATCATAACCTTCTGCCCCTAATATATCTTTAACCATAAGCCGTATTAATGCAGTATCATCTACTATTAAAATGCTTTTACTGTCTCTTCTTTCTTCCATAGTCCTTTTATTGAGACTAAAATGTAGCCTCTCCACTATCCTCCTTATATGTTAATTTTATCAAGCAATTTTTACTCGCTTTTTACACAGTTTCTTCCTGCACCTTTTGCTTCATACAGCGTATTGTCTGCTCGCAAAAGAATGGTATCTATGGTGTCTGATGACCTGTAACTAGTTACACCAAAGCTTGCAGTCACATACCCCACTTCTGGTAGGCTCATCGTACTAACATGCTTTCTAAGCTCTTCAGCTAGGTCAGCTGCATCGCTTGTAGCAGTTTCCAGCAATAGAATTATAAACTCTTCTCCTCCCCAACGTGCAAAACAATCTGTCTTTCGTATCCTTCCTTTTACCGTATCGGCAACATTCTTAAGAACCATATCCCCCGCAGCATGACCGAAACGGTCATTTACGCTCTTGAAGTGATCTATGTCAAACATAATAAGGGAAAAAGGCTTTCTATTTCGTTTTGTTCGTTCTATTTCCTGCTCCAGCATCTGCATGAAAAACGCCGGTTGTAAATATTTGTAAGAGGATCAGCAATAGATTGACGGTAAAGCAATTCCTCAAATCTTTTTCGTTCGCTTATGTCGCGAACAATTCCCACCGCATGCCAAGCATCTTTAATCCTAACAGCAGAAAGCGAAAGTTCTACATCAATTTCATGGCTATCTTTATGCCTCGCTTTTAATTCAACCGTTCTACCTATAACATTCCCCTTGCCGCTCAGACGAAATTTTTTAAATGCCTCTTTATGCGCTTCGTACAATCGTTCGTCTTGTATCATAAATGTGTGTAATTCTTTACCTATTATTTCTTCTCTTGAATAACCAAATATGTGTTCCACTGCAGGATTCCAAAAAGTTACGTTTCCTTTATCGTCAATCATGATGATAGCATCTCCTGCAGACTCCATTATAGTGCTTAAAATCTCATTTTTTTCCTGCAGTTCTTTTTCCATTTTTCTTCGCTCTGTCATATCAATTACAAGTTCTGCATATACCTTTTCCTTGCCAAATTCTACAAATTCCAAGTGAATTTCTGCTGGATAGAGAGAACCATCTTTTCTGCGGTGTACAGTATTAAAGATAATTTGCTGTTGTTCTTCTTTAGTCAGAGGAGCAAGAAATTCTTTAAAGCTTAGCAGAGTAAACTCCGGTTTTAAGTCAAGAGGCATCATTTCTTTGAGCTCTTCCTCACCGTAGCCTAAATTTTCCTTTGCTTCGCGGTTTACTGCAATGAATTTTAATGTTTCTGGGTGAAATATGTATATTTCGTTCAATGAGTTTTCAAAAAGATGTTTGTAAAATTTGAGTTCTTTTTCAGCTTTCCATCGCTCGGTAATGTCAAAGATAATTAAATACAACAGTGTCTTTCTTTGACAATCTATAGTAAATGAATAGACCTCTGCTACCCTCTCTTCTCCGTTAGCCAATCGTTGGATGCAAATGCATGGACTGCAGCCCTTTCTTAAAGCTTCCAAACACTTTTGGTCACCACTTATGGAAAAAACATAAGCAAATGCTTCTATATCCTTCTGCAGCATGGTCTCTCTGGAATAACCGTAAAAGTGACAGGCAGCTTTGTTAGCATCGATAATGCGTCCAGATTGCGGGTCAATAAGCAGCATTGTTACATCATGATTTTCAAACATACTGCGGAACAAAGCCTCACTCTGTTTTAACCGTATCTTCGCTTCGTGGAACTTAAAAATCATTTCTATTTGAGATATAAGTACATATTCGTCAACACCCTTGAGCACATAGCCGTAATTTGTAACCGATCGGATTTTTTCCATTATTTCTTTACTGGTATTTGCAGTTAAAAATAAAACTGGAATATCTTTATGTTGCTGAATTATTCGCGCTGCATCTATACCGTCGATTGTCCCTCCAAGTTCTACGTCCATAAGAATTAAATCTGTACTTTGATCACTCCATACCTTTTCTACAGCTTTTTCTCCTGTTAAGACTATTTCTGTTTTGTATCCATATTTGCTTAAAATATCTGCTGTTATTTGTGCGTTAAGTTTGCTATCTTCTACAATCAGGATTTTTTTGGAAAAACAGCATTCATCAGTTAATGCCTCCAATAAACTCAATTTTAGCAATGGCAGGAATGTAATTCTATCGTTTTAGAAATGCTCGTGCGCTCTCGAAATATTATTATACTATTTTTACATAAAAACACAATAAAAATTTTCCTGTCATAATATTGTCCCTATGATATTTTTCTGTCAAAAAGCTCACAACCCTGCTATTGCTCTGTTATAGTCGGTTCGTCGTATAATCACATGGTTATGACAATAAATAATATAGGAAATAAAAGGCTAAAGGTAATAACAAGTACATGAGCTATCTTTTGCATACTCAAAAACACTGCTGAGTAGAAAAGAAAATATTGGCTTCTCAGAGATTGAAAAAAACGATTAGGTAAAAGAGCGGAATAATATAATAACATATATATCTTTGAGTAAAACATTAACAACACAAAGCTTGAAAAAATGTTGTTTTAATTTCGCATACAAAAAAGGTATCGATAAAATCTCGATACCCTTTAATTGGCTTAAAGCTAGTGCGCCATTAGGGACTCGAACCCCAGACCCGCTGATTAAGAGTCAGCTGCTCTACCAACTGAGCTAATGGCGCATGTTGTATGGAGCGGACAACGAGACTCGAACTCGCGACCCTCACCTTGGCAAGGTGATGCTCTACCAACTGAGCTATGTCCGCATGTTATAATGGTGCGGGAGAAGGGACTTGAACCCATATGCCATGACTGGCACTAGAACCTGAATCTAGCGCGTCTGCCAATTCCGCCACTCCCGCATTAACGCCAGATTGTTCTCTTTTCAAAAATTACTATTATTTTGCTTAATGACCCATCCGCGATTCGAACGCGGGACACCCTGCTTAAAAGGCAGGTGCTCTGCCGACTGAGCTAATGGGTCATGGTGGCTGGGATGGCAGGATTCGAACCTACGAAGTGCCAGAGTCAAAGTCTGGTGCCTTACCACTTGGCTACATCCCATCAATGGGGTGGGTAGTGGGATTCGAACCCACGACCTCCAGAGCCACAATCTGGCGCTCTAGCCAACTGAACTATACCCACCATATCATCAATTTCAGCATGTTTCGCAAAAAATGGTGCGCCTGAAGAGATTCGAACTCCCGACACACGGATTAGAAGTCCGTTGCTCTATCCAACTGAGCTACAGGCGCATATTGGAGCGGGTGATGGGAATCGAACCCACGTAACCAGCTTGGAAGGCTGGGGCTCTACCATTGAGCTACACCCGCATATACAGTTGTCATTGCTTTGTGCCTCATCGCTCTGACAGTTTTAAATTATATCAGGAATATTTATCTTTGTCAACACCTAAAAATTAATTTTTTGTACCACTTCTCTTGTTCCCAATACACTGCTCCATATCGTCTATATTTAGAAGCTGTGGCACAATGATGCCATTTTCAATGTTTACTATAGACACAGTCCTAGATGAACCTTCTCGAGGCATTGATGGGCTACCAGGGTTTAATACAATCATATCGCCATCATTGTATACTAATGGCACGTGGGTATGGCCATAGAAGACTGCATCAACACCATATTCCCTTGCTTTTTCTATTATAATGCTCTTTTCAAACTTTACATAATACTTGTGGCCGTGTGTCAATAATATTCTTTTACCGTCAATATCGATTATCTTCTCGTATTTTTCTTTATCACCAAAATCACAATTGCCATAGACGTATAGGGTAGGAATTCCAAACTCTCTATTTAACTCTATAGCATCTCTGTAATAGTCACCTAAATGTATTATATAATCAATGTTTTTAAGATTTTTAAGAATATTTCTAACAGATTGTATCATACCGTGCGTATCACTTGTAACAAATAACCTCATTTAAAATCCTCCAAATTATTTTTTAAATAATCTTTTAATTTTTTTAAAGCATCTGCCCTGTGACTTACCTTGTTTTTTTCTTCAAGTGTAAGTTCAGCTAAAGTTTTGCCTACTTTATCTACAAAGAAAACTGGATCATATCCAAAGCCAAATTGACCTCTTGGACTATCAAGAATTGTACCTTCTACTTTTCCTTCTATTATAGCTTCTCTACCTTTGTAAATCAATGCTACAACTGTCCTAAAAGTAGCTTTTCTTTTTTCAATTGGTACCCCTTCTAAAAGTCTTAAAAGTTTCCTATTGTTATCTTCATATGTTGCATTTAAACCTGCAAATCTCGCGGAATATACACCTGGTTTTCCATCTAAGTAATCTACAAACAAGCCTGTATCATCGGCAATTACTATATTATCAGTCAAATTTGCCAAAGATCTAGCCTTTAAAAGTGCATTTTCCTCAATTGTATCTCCTGTTTCTTCTATTTCATCATATGACCCAATATCATCCGCTGACAATACTTCAAAGTCGTCTTTGAAAAATTCTCTTATTTCATCTACCTTATGCTTGTTGTGAGTTGCTACAACTATTTTCATCTTCTTCAACTCCAATTTTTAATGATATATCTCCCAGTGCTTCTTTCTGTATTTCAATAATTTTATTAAGGCCATCTTCAGCAAGTCTTAAAAGCTCTGTAAAATCATCTTTTGAAAAAGGCCCACCTTCTCCCGTCCCTTGTATCTCTATAAACTCACCTTTGTCAGTCATTACTATATTCATATCCACATGTGCATTACAGTCTTCTAAATAGCATAAATCAAGTAACTTGTTATCCCCAACTATGCCTACACTAACTGCAGCCACAAAACTTTTAATTGGCATCTTACTTATAACACCTTTTTGCAATAGTTTATTCATTGCATCAACGAGAGCAACAAATGAACCTGTAATTGAAGCTGTCCTTGTTCCTCCATCTGCCTGTATTACATCACAATCAATCCAAATGGTCTTTTCACCCAACGCATCTAAGTCCACAACAGCTCTTAAAGCTCTCCCTATAAGCCTTTGAATTTCCATCGTCCGGCCGGATTGTTTGCCTCTTGTAGACTCTCTTTGTGTTCTAGTCTCTGTAGCTCTCGGAATCATAGAATATTCGCTGGTAATCCACCCCTTTCCAGTACCTTTCTGGAAAGGCGGTACCTTATCTTCAATCGATGCTGTACATATAACCTTTGTATTCCCTACTTCTATCAAAACAGATCCTTCGGCGTATCTGTTAAAATTTCTAGTAATCTTTATCGGTCTTAAGGATTTTGGATCCCTGCCATCTACTCTTTTCATTTCTTCAGCCCCTTTATATTTTATACTATAATTTTTGCCCTGTTTAAATTTTGTTATCCATTGCGTAAGCCATAATATTATTTTAAAACCTTTTAAGGCAATTTACAAGAAAGCTCATTAAAAAAACAGGCATATTTTTGCCTGTTTTAATTGCTTTTATATACTGAATCAGAAACTGTCGTGCTTATAATGCCGTTTGACAGCTTGTCAAAATAATCCACGATACCATTATATATACCTTGAGCGACTTTCCATTGAAAATTATCATCTGTTAAAAGTTGAGCATCTGTGGGACTAGTCACAAACCCCGTTTCTATCAAAACTGCAGGCATCTTAGTCTGATTAAGCACTACAAGCTTTGGCCTTTCAGATAGCCCTCTGTCGCTTGTGCTTATTTGCTTCATCAAATTATCATGTATTATTTGAGCAAATGTTTTTTCATCTCTGGTATCTCCATTGTACCCATTTGGATAGTACAAAACCGTCGTACCATTTGCAGATGGTGAACCAAAAGAATCTGAATGAATACTGACGAAAACATCAGCACCTTCATTATTAGCCTGATATGGTCTATCATATAGTCCAACATCAGTATCAGTTGTCCTTGAAATCATAGTTCGGTATCCACCATTATCGAGAAGCGTTTTTAATTTCAGAGCTATGGCAAGATTAATGTCAGCCTCATGGATCCCATCAATACCTATAGCGCCTGGATCAGATCCACCATGCCCAGGATCAATATACACCAGTTGTTTTTTATTAGGATCCGGCTTTGTAACAGTCAGCATTATACCCTGCCCTGTATATTTAACACTGAAATCTGCTTTTATGTTTGTATACGCTACAACTCTAACTGTATTTGAATCAAATTGGGAATACTTTATTTCTGTCACAACATTACCATCAAAAGGAATATTTCCAGCTAGCTTCCCATCGGGCATACTTAAAGTTGATCCCGAAATATCAATAATAATTTTATTATCGCCATATCTTGATGGATTGAAATGATCTGCATCTGTATTAATTATTATTTGATCATTATTATTAACCTTCGCCGCTGTTATATTTGACACTTTATTTTGTCCAATTTTAAATGATATATTAAATTCTTTTTTATCCTGAGATTGTGTAATTGTATACGGCATAGAATAATCCATATTAACAACAAGCCTCGTTATGGCAGGCTGCAATTTATTCTGTCCAATATAAGCTAGATTAAGTCCGTTTTTGTCAATCGTTATCTGCTTGCTTGTAACAGTATTTATAGCATTATTAAAATCAAAGTAAATTCTTATACTACTATCATCATTGATAGAACCTTTTGTATACGTTAAAGGACCATCACCTTTTACTGAAATTGTATATGTACCATTTGTATATGTGGATGTAAAACTAGTAATATTTACATTATTTGCTGCAGGGGGATCAGCTTTTTTTGCGGCTTGGATAAGATACTTGTCTCCAATCCATTTTACATCATAGCCTAAGTTTTCAAATAAAAATCTCATAGGCACATAAGTAGTATCCCTATTTATGAGTCTTGCCGGTGCTGACAGTGAAACTTTATTACTATTGATTGTTGCATAATCCTTACCTATAAACAATTTAATAACCTTGTCTTTAGTAGTAACAGTCACCGTCTGTGTTGGACCATCCCAATCTACTTTTTCCCCTAACCCTTCACTTATGGATCTAAGAGGAACAATTGTATTATTATCTATGATTAGTGGAGGATTCTTTCCTGTATCAAATTTATTGCCATTAACAGTTATTGACACATCTGGTACATTGTAATTGACAGTTTTGTTATCAACAACAATGTTAGCTTTATAGGCATAGGCAGATATGCAAAGTGTAGACAACAATATCAAAAGTGCAAAAAATACTATGACTTTCTTCAACATTTTCCCCCCTTTGCATATAAAAATCGGTAAAATTTTCATTATGTTTATATATTATTATACATATATTACAGACAAGTTACAAACATATTAAAATTTTATTAAGTCATTTATCTAGCAAAATTTGTTATTTATAAATTCAATAATTGCAACAAATAATACTAATACGCACTTAAAAAATGAATAATGAGGTGATAATATGCAAAATACTTGTTGTAAATTAGACTGCATCTATCGCTCAAAAGGAAAATGTTCTCTTTATAAAGTATCGGATAACACCCTGCATTACATTAACAGTGTTCAATGTACAACATTCAAAGACAGCCTAAATCTTTTTGATTGTCCAAATTATAGAAAAAAATAAAGTTATGTAAAAAATGGCCCATAAAACAGATTTGTCAAGATGGCATCAATTATTACCATAAAAGAAAATGCTCCGAAATTAGAATTAAATTTTTTCCTGCCGTAGTAAACCCTCGTTAAGCCATATGATATTAAAGTAAATATAGCAGGCATTGCAAGAAAATTATACGGCTTAAGTACAGAGTTTAAAATTGTCCTTATGGAATGAGGAGGATACAAGAGATATTTCATAATGATATATATTGCAGCACCGATGTAGAATGAAACAACACTCTCACCTTTTAATCTTCTTGGTTCAAAAAGCATTATTATCCCAAACCATACATATGCAGGCAATGCGCCAACTAATATAAATATTAAACCTATTAGCAATGATGCTGCACTTTTTTGAATTAATGTACTAAGTGCATATTGCTCATCTACTGGCCTCACCCTGTTTAATACATTTTTATATACATAAGTTGTTGATGATGCATAAACATTATATTTCCCGAAACCGTCGGCTTCAATCCATGTGAGGAAATTGCCATTTTTAGTATTTAAAATCTTTGGCATACCTGTCCAAGTACCTGTTTTTGTAGCAAGCTCTGATAATACAACCTTACCACCTTTCCATTTTGAATATATGATTTCCGTTGATTTGGACGGTACATTGCCAAAATTGCTTAATTCTACACTTCCAGATGAAACTGTGTATACATAAGTACCATCTTCTAAAACATCAAAATCACCAATATTATCTGCATTGCCAATTCCATCGACGTTAATCATAGCATCTTTTAGGAAAACATTCTGCAATTTAGCATCTTTGAAATAAATGTATTTCAAATTTAAATTGTTTTTTGAAACCGAATTGTAAAATAAGTATATACCACCATCGTACGCAATTCTTAAATTATTGATATCAGAAAAAGATGACACAGATATATTGTAAACCGGCTTTAGATTTCCCCATTGCCTTCCATCATACGTCAATAAATATATACTCCTGTCGTAATTAATTCCTGTTAGTAGTGCGATGTATAACCTTTCATTAATTTTTTCTGCATCAATCTCTTTAGTATTTTCTATTTGTGAAATACTTCCTTCTAACACTAATTTATCATTAAATATCTTATATACATTTACTTTCCTACTGTTGAAAGTAATCAATCTGTCATCAACTATTTTAAAACCATCAGCATTAATTCCATAATTAATAAAATTGCTGCCATCAATGCCAACAGACATAAGTACATTATCTTTTATAATATAAAATCTACCATTACAATAATTAATTTCTTTTACATTTGATTCATCAATTCCGTTTATATCTATATCTTTAATTAAAATTTTACTTGGATTGCTTATATCTATCAATTCGATTTTATTCACCTTTGGTAAAGCTGCATAAATTTTACTGTTGTTTAAAAATATGTATGTGCCTCTGTTAAAATCTCTTGAGGCAATTTTCATATCTCTACTCCATTCTTTAGATGGAGATTGGGAAAAAGATTTTAAATATCTTTCATAATTGTATAATATAAGTAAAACTATAGTTGCAATTATCAGCAATACAGCTACTAATTTGCGAATATTCATATCATCACAACCTTATTAAATAAGTTTTATGATTACAAAAAAAGCACTCTTTTGAGTGCTCTTATTTATCAAATAAATGGCATGCTACAAAATGGCCGCTGCCTACTTCTTTTAGTGGTGGTGTAACTTCGCTGCAAATATCCATCGCATATTTGCACCTGGTTCTAAATCTGCACCCTGACGGCGGATTAATTGGACTTGGTACATCACCTTCCAGTATGATCCTTTCTCTCTTTCTTTCAACTTCCGGATCAGGGATTGGCACCGCAGAAAGAAGCGCTTGTGTATATGGATGCAAAGGATTTGTATACAACTCACCGCTTTGAGTCAATTCTGCAATTGAACCTAAATACATGACAGCAACTCTATCGCTTATATGCCTTACCATGCTTAAGTCATGAGCAATAAAAAGGTATGTCAAACCTTTTTCCTCTTGTAAATTCATAAGTAAATTCACAATCTGTGCCTGTATAGAAACATCAAGAGCAGATATTGGCTCATCGCACACAATGAATTCTGGCTCAATTGCCATTGCTCGTGCTATGCCTATCCTTTGCCTTTGTCCACCTGAGAACTCATGTGGAAACCTATTTGCATGCTCCCGGTTTAATCCAACCAGTTCAAGGAGATTGTATATTCTCTCTCTCCTCTCTTTACCAGTGTATAAACCATGTATGTCAATTCCTTCACCTATTATATCACCGACAGTCATACGAGGATTTAGCGATGCATATGGATCCTGAAAAATCATCTGCGCCTTTCTAGCAAATTTTCTTCGTGTCTCGTCGTTCATCTTATGAACAGGTATATCATCAAATATAACTGAGCCACCTGTTGCTTCATAAAGGCCTATAACTGTTCTTCCAGTAGTTGACTTGCCGCAGCCAGACTCACCAACAAGACCTAAAGTCTCGCCCCTTTTTATATTAAAACTTACATCATCAACAGCCTTTAATATACCACCGTTGACGTGAAAGTATTTTTTCAAATTTTTAACTTCCAAAATCACATTATCCTTCACTTGTATACGCCTCCTTTTCAAAAGGATTCTTCACCTTTGGCGCATATGGATGCTTCAACCAACAGGCAACCTTATGTGAATCAGTTTCATTTGTATACTCTGGTTGAGCTTCGTAACAAATTTTCATTGCATAATTGCATCTAGCAGCAAATGGACACCCTACTGGAGGTGCAAATAAATCAGGAGGCGTACCAACAATAGGAACAAGTTTTTCTTTGTTCTGGGCATCAAGCCTTGGAACAGATTTTAAAAGTCCCCATGTGTAAGGATGCTGTGGATGCTTAAATATCTCATCAGATGTACCTGTCTCTATAATTTTGCCAGCATACATGACTATAATTCTCTCAGCTATATCGGCAACAACACCTAAATCGTGAGTTATCATAATAATAGATGTATTAAACTCTCTCTGCAAATCTTTCATTAAATCAAGTATTTGTGCTTGTATTGTAACATCAAGTGCAGTTGTTGGCTCATCAGCAATGAGAAGCTTTGGCCTACATGCCAAAGCAATAGCAATCATTGCCCTCTGCCTCATGCCACCAGAAAATTCATGTGGATATTGATTTATCCTTCTATCAGCATTAGGAATGCCAACGACATCAAGCATTTCTTTTGCCCTTTTCATCGCCTCAGCTTTAGAAACCTTTTGATGCTTCAATATTACTTCCGCAATCTGTTTTCCTATCGTCATCGTAGGATTCAATGACGTCATAGGGTCTTGAAATATCATACCAATTTCTGAGCCTCTTATTGATTGCATCTGTCTTTCACTAAACTTAGAAATCTCTCTACCATCAAATATGATTTTGCCAGCTTTAAATCTGCCAGGTGGTTCTGGGTTTAATCTCATCACAGCTTGCATTGTAACAGATTTTCCACAGCCAGACTCACCAACAATTGCCAGTGATTCACCCTTCATTACTTGGAAACTAACGTCTCTAACTGCTTTTACTTCGCCTGCATAGGTGTCGAATGAATACTCCAAATTTTGTACATCTAGCAATACTTCTCTATCTCCCAAATTCATTACCTCCTTTAGCGGCGAAGTCTCGGGTCGAGAGCATCTCTCAAACCATCACCAAGCATATTAAACGCAAGCATTGTAACACTTATAAAAAATCCAGGTATAAAAAGCTGCATAGGATACATAAGCAAAACCTGTGTTGCATCATTTGCAAGAGTACCCCAACTTGCAAGTGGTGCTCTTATGCCAAGGCCTATATAACTCAAAAAAGCCTCAGAAAAAATAGCATTTGGAACATCAAATGTCATTGAAACAATTATTGGTCCCAATGCATTTGGTATCAAATGTCTTAATATTATTCTGCCAGGACTTGCTCCAAGCGTTTTGGCCGCCAAGACAAACTCCTGCTCTTTAAGCTGCAGTACTTGGCCTCTAACAATCCTTGCCATACCTACCCAACCTGTCATGACCATTGCAGTTATTATGGTCCACAAACCTTGGCCCATGACAACCATCAAAAGTATTACAAGTATCAAGTACGGTATGCCATAAAGTATATCAACAATGCGCATCATTATATTATCGACTTGACCACCAAAATACCCTGCTATGCCACCGTAAGTAACGCAGATAACCGCATCAAGAAAGGCAATTGTGACACCTATAAATAATGATACTCTAGCACCCATCCAAACTCTTACAAATAAATCTCTTCCAAGATAGTCTGTGCCAAACCAATGAACTTTAGAAAAAGGTTTATTTGTGTTAAACAAGTCTTGATGTGCATAGTCAAACGGCCTCATGTATGGTCCAAATATAGCCATTAAAACAAGAAAAATCAGAAAAACTAAAGAAGCCATAGCAACCTTATTCATTTTTAGCCTTCGCCATGCATCCTGCCAGTAACTAATACTTGGTCTTACTATAGACTGGCTTTCAGAAGCATTAGCACCAATTATCTCAAACTCATCCTTGCTTATATCCACCATTTTACTTTCCTCCTTTTGCCAGCCTTACTCTAGGATCAATAAGTCCATATGCAATGTCAACTAAAAACATCATTACTACTAAAATTACACTGTAAAAAATTGTTGTGCCTAAGATCATAGAATAATCTTCATCGTATATACTCTGAACAAAGAACTTTCCAAGTCCTGGTATGCTGAAAATTTGCTCAATTACAAACGTTCCAGTAACGATACCAGCAATCAATGGACCTAATACTGTCACAACTGGCATAATTGCATTTCTAACCATGTGTTTCCATATAATCTGAAGCTGAGAAAGCCCTTTTGCCTTCGCTGTTTTTATATAATCTTGCCCAATTACGTCCAGCATGCTTGTTCTCATCATACGGGATATGATTGATAATGTAGAAAACGACAATGCAATAGACGGCAATATAGTATATTTAAATGAACCCCATCCAGATACTGGTAGCCATCTTAGCTTTGACGCTAATAAAAGCTGCAAAAGCGTCGCTATAATGAAGTTTGGAACAGAGATACCTATTATAGCGAGAAACATAGAAAAATAATCCCAGCCGCCTCCTCGCTTTAATGCTGCAATAATACCAAAAAGCAAGCCGAAAATAACACCCAAAATTATAGATTGTATACCAAGTTGAAACGATGCTGGTGCAGATTGTTTGATTATATCATCAACTGTCCTGTTTAAGTATTTCAGCGATATTCCTAAATCACCATGTACTAGATTATTAAGATAATACCCATACTGTACAATTAAAGGCTTATCAAGGTGATATTTTGCCAGCATGTTTTGTCTGATTTGCTCTGGTACTTTTTTCTCGCTTGTAAAAGGATCGCCTGGTATCATGTGCATTAAGAAAAATGTCAATGTTACAATTACCCAGAGGGTAATCAACATGTAAACAAATCTTTTTAATGAGTAATTAAGCAACCAAAACACCCCCTATTAATATTTATTTATGGTAATATATGGGTAACACATATATTACCATAAGTTCATTAAGATATGCAAAAATATTCTTAATTACTAATTATTTTGGATATATGCCCACTTAAATTCCCAGTCAGATCCAAATGTTGGAAAATACAGATCCTTTACATAAGGTTTTACAACAAAAGCTCTTGCTCGGAAATACACAGGTCCTATCGGCATGTCATTCATCAAAATCTTCTCAGCCTGTATAAGCTGATCATTTCTTGATTTTAAATCTCCATTAACCTTTGCTTCATCAATAAGCTTGTCGTATTCAGGATTGCTGTAAAATGCCGTATTATTGCCATTGTTTGTTTCCCACATGTCCAAGAATGTCAATGGATCGTTGTAGTCAGCACCCCATCCTGCAAACACCATGTCATAATTTCCTTTGTTCATCATATCTATCCTTACTTTAAATGCTACATTTTGAATCTGTACATTTACTCCAAGATTTTGTTTCCACATCTGCTGAAGTGCTTGATCATACTTTTTCGCGTTATCTGTATCATCGCCAAGCAATGTGATAGTAGGAAGTTTGCTTAAGCCCAGTTCCGCCATCCCTTTTTTCAGCAATTCCTTAGCTTGTGCAACATCATTGTCTTTAAAATACGTCTCACCTGCTTCTTTTCTAAAATCTCCATTATACCCCGGAACACCTGGTGGAACCACCGCTTCTGCAGGTATAGAACCGTCTTTCGTTACCTGCTCAACAAATGCTTTCCTGTCAATAGCAAGGGTAAAGGCCTTTCTAATATCTGCATTTTTGAACACAGGACTCTTCGTATTAAACTGCACGTACCAGTTAGTTGCTAATGCCTTGTCGCTATACTCATTTGAATTTTTATATTTATCAATATAATCACCTGGCACAAATATGGAATCAAGCGTATTGTTATCGTAGTTTTGAACTAAAGTATTATTGTCTTTTATCATTGAAAAATTAACAGTCTGCAATTTTACACTACTGCTGTCCCAATAATCTTTGTTCTTCTTTAAAATTATGCTCTGCTCATGATTCCATTGGCTAATGACGAACGGACCGCTGTACACTAATTTATCTGGATCTGTACCAACTTTATCACCATATTTTTCATATACCGATTTTTCTAATGGTAGATATGTTACAAATGAAGTAAGGCCTAGAAATTGTGGTGTAGGAGCTTTTAATGTGACCTGCAGAGTCTTGTCGTCAAGTGCTTTCACAGCTACCTGATCGGCACTACCTTTTCCTGAATTATATTCTTCTGCGCCTTTTATATAGAATAGTTGATATGCATATTGTGAAGCTGTATTAGGATCCAATGCCCTTTTCCAAGCGTATTCAAAATCTTGTGCTGTTATTGGATCCCCATCGCTCCATTTTGCATCTCTTAAGTGAAATGTATAAGTAAGTCCATCATTTGAAATATCCCAGCTCTTAGCAAGGCCTGAACCAGGCTTTATTTTTCCATCTTTGTCGTACCTTGTCAAACCATCTAATATTTCTGTTAATATATCAATAGAAACCACATCCGTCGCCTTTTGCGGATCGAGTGTAGGTGGTTCTTGAGTTAAATTAAGATTCAATACTTGTTTATCGTTTCCGCTATTTGATGCACTGTTTGAAGCACTCCCCCCACAACCTGCTAGTACTGCACTCAGTGCGATTAACATAGCCAAACCAATTATGAGAATCTTCTTATATCCTTTCATTATTTCTCCTCCTAATACAATAAAAAATAATAAATTTAATTAATTAGCTCCCCCAGCTATACTAACAAATTACACCTCCTGTAATTAATATTTTTTGATTTATATGATAATTGAATTTTTAAGATATATAAATTTTATAACATTTAAAAACAATAATCAATAACAAAATTTTACGCAAATTCATGTATTAACTACAATTTATCATCCCATATAAAATACAAGTTGTACATTCCTTTTTTAAATATAATATTATTTCTAAAAATAGCAACATTTCTACATTCAATTTCACATAAAATATTGCTATTTTTAAACTAAATACTTTATAAGTATACCATCATTATGAGTCAATCTCAATATTTCAATTTATTTCGGCAATTTTTTAGAATCGATTAAAATCCGCGTGTAATTGCAAGAATATTTTTAAACATGCAAAGCACCGGGGAATAAGCCCCGGTGCTTTGCATGTTAATTGTTTTATTTGTTTTTGCCCTCTATATATGTCCACTTAAGTTCCCACTCAGTTCCAAATGTAGGAACAATCAAGTCCTTCACATAGCTCTTTGTGACCAATGCATACGCTTGAAAGTATAGTGGACCTATTGCCATGTCATCCATTGCTATCTTTTCTGCTTGAATCATATAATCATTTCTTTGTTTTAAGTCCCCAGTTACCTTCGCTTGATCAATTAGCTTATCATATTCAGGATTACTATAGAATGCAGTGTTATTGCCATTGTCTGTCTCCCACATATCAAGGAAAGTCATTGGATCATTGTAATCTGCACTCCATCCTGCCAATACCATATCGAAATTTCCTTTATTCATATCATCAATTCTTATCTTAAATGCTTCATTCTTTAGCTGTACATCTGCGCCAAGGTTTTGCTTCCACATTTGTTGAAGCGCCTCAGACGCCTTTTTTGCACCAGTCGTATCATCTGCAGTAAATGTTATGGTCGGCAATTTCGTTAAACCAAGCTCTTTAAGCCCTTTATTCAAATAATCTTTTGCAGCCTGTACATCATTATCTTTAAAGAATGGTGCACCATCTTGTTTTATAAAATCTTCATTGTTATATCCCGGAACACCAGGTGGAACAATAGACATCGCTGGAATTGAACCATCTTTAAGAACTTGCTCTGTAAATGCCTTCCTATTAATTGCCAATGTAAATGCTTTTCTTATGTTTACATTTTTAAATATTCCTTTTTTATCATTGAATTGTATATACCAATTTCCTGCAACAGGCTTTACTGAAAATTCCTTTGTATTTTTATACTTCTCCATCAAATCACTGGGCACGCGCATCTGATCCAGTGTTCCATTGTCGTAGTTTTGTGCCTGTGTATTTGCATCTTTTATTATTAAAAAGTTAACTTTTTCTAGCTTGACACTGTCTTTATCCCAATAATTCGGATTTTTCTCTAACACAACGCTTTGATCGTGGTTCCACTCTTTAATCACAAAGGGACCACTGTAGACTAATGTATCAGGACTGCTACCCAGTTTATCAACGCCTATTTTTTCAACAAAGGACTTTTCCTGCGGCAAATAAGTTCCAAATGCAGTAAGACCTAAAAATTGCGGTGCCGGCGATTTTAACTTAACTTGTAATGTCTTATCATCAAGTGCTTTTATCCCTACTTGGTCTGCCGTGCCATTTCCTGAGTTGTATTCTTCAGCACCTTGGATGTAAAAAAATTGATACGCATATTGTGATGCTGTCTTAGGATCTAAAACTTTTTTCCAAGAATACTCAAAATCTTGCGCTGTTATTGGATTTCCATCGCTCCACTTTATCCCATCTTTCAAGTGGAATGTATAAGTGAGACCATCACTTGATATGTCCCAGCTCTTTGCAAGACCTGAACCCGGCTTGATTTCTCCATTTTTATCATACCTTACTAAGCCATCTAAGACATCATTTAAAACGTCAAATGATGCCATATCTGTAGAAGTGAAAGGATTTAAGTTAGGTGGATCAGCTCTTAAATTTAGATTTATAACTTGCTCATCAGTTTTTGCTGTTTGTTTGCTTGTATCACTATTGCTTTTGCTTTGTGTACCATTATTATTTGCTGAGCATCCTGCCAACAATGCTGACAGAGCTAATACTAATGTCAACAATAATGCTAACCAATTTCTTCTTTTCATCAAAATTTCCTCCCTTTAAAAAATGTGGTTTACAAACTCTACTTCCCCCCAACGAGTTCTCATCTCTCACCCCCAGCTATATATATAAATATGTTTTAAAAACAACTTTTTGCCTGCAATTAAAACTGTACCAAACTTTGTAGTACAATTCTGAAATTGAAATTTTAAGAAATGTAATGGCTTAAAACAGTTTACAATGATTTTTACTTATTATATCACCATGTGTTTTGCTAAACAAGTATATATCAGAAATTCAGTGAAAATTGTTTATATACTACTACTATCTTGTATTTTTTAGTATATTCTGAAATTATATTAAATTTAAAAGGCATACAACACCATTGATATTGTATGCCTGTTTTTTTAAAAATAGTAATATTTATTTTGAAAGTTCTTCCTTCAAAAGTTTATTTGCCAGTTGCGGATTTGCTTTGCCTTTAGTAGCTTTCATCATTTGCCCTACAAGGAAACCTATCGCTTTGTCTTTACCATTTTTATAATCTTCAACAGACTTAGGATTGTCTTTTATGACTTTTATAGCAATTTCTCTCAACTCATCCTCGTTGCTTAACTGTTTTAAGCCTTTCTCCTCTACGATCTCTTCTGGATTCTTACCTGTCATAAACATATCTTCAAATACAGTCTTAGCTATCGATCCGGTTATGGTACCATTATCTATAAGATTTAGAAGAGAAGCCATCTGATGGGGCTTAATCGGCACTTCATCAATTTCTTTTCCAGTCTCCTTTAAAAGCCTCATCATTTCCCCCATTATCCAATTGCTTATTATCTTTGCCGATGAGTACTCCAAAGCGCACTTTTCAAAGAAATCAGCCAATGGCTTCGACGATGTTATTACAGATGCATCGTACTCTGGAATTCCATATTGTGAAACAAACCTTTCTTTCTTATACTCAGGCATTTCTGGAAGCGATTTTCTTATCTCTTCTTTCCATTCATCAGATACTATTATAGGTACGAGATCAGGTTCTGGGAAATACCTATAGTCATGTGCTTCTTCTTTTGAGCGCATAGACTCTGTAACGCCTTTCTGCTCATTCCAACGGCGAGTTTCCTGCACAATTTTCTCTCGATTCTCAATTAGCTTTATCTGCCTTTTAATTTCGTATTCTAATGCCCTTTGAACAGCTTTAAATGAATTAAGGTTTTTAAGCTCGATTTTCGTTCCAAATTCATTGCTGCCTACAGGTCGCACCGATACATTTGTATCGACTCTGAGAGAACCTTCCTGCATTTTGCAGTCTGATACTTCAGAATACTCAAGAACGCTTTTAAGCTTCGTCAAATAAAGATAAGCTTCTTCTGGCGTCCTCATATCAGGCTCAGACACTATCTCTATAAGTGGGACACCAGTCCTGTTGTAATCTACTAAAGAGCCATCAATGTTTTCATGCATTAACTTACCTGCATCTTCTTCAATATGTATCCTTGTTAAGCCGATTTTCTTTTTAACACCATCCGATGTTTCAATCTCCACATATCCGTTTTTACACAAAGGAAGGTCATACTGTGAAATCTGATACGCTTTCGGCAAATCTGGATAAAAATAATTTTTTCTATCCATTTTACTAAATTTGGATATTTCGCAGTTTAAGGCAAGTCCTGCCTTTACGGCATACTCTACTACTTTTTTATTTAAAACAGGCAAAGTACCTGGTAGTCCTAAGCACACAGGACAAACATGTGTATTAGGTTCACCGCCAAACTCCGTTGTACAACTGCAAAAAATCTTCGTCTTTGTAAGAAGCTCAGCATGTACTTCAAGACCTATAACTGCTTCATAATTCATTATCTAGCACCACCTTTGAAACTTGGTTTTGCGTTAAAATTGCAAGCTTTTTCAAATGCGTACGCTGCATTCAATACTACTCCTTCGTCAAAATGTCTTCCAACAATCTGAAGACCAACTGGCAAATCATTTGATAGACCACATGGAAGCGATAAGCCAGGAAGCCCCGCAATATTTACCGGAACTGTATATACATCAGCAAGATACATTGCCAATGGATCTTCAACCCTCTCACCTATCTTAAATGCAGTTGTAGGAGATGTAGGTCCAACGATGACATCCACATCTTCAAAAGCTTTTTCATAATCCTTTTTTATGAGAGTTCTCACTTTTAATGCTTTATTGTAGTATGCATCATAATAACCAGAACTTAATGCATATGTGCCCAGCATAATCCTTCTCTTTACTTCTTTCCCGAACCCTTCACTTCTAGACACCATGTACATGTCGATTAAATCTTCATAATTTGTCGCTACATGCCCATACCTTATACCATCGTATCTAGCTAAGTTTGAACTTGCTTCAGCGGATGAAACTATGTAGTATGCAGCAAGTGCATAATCAAGATAAGGAAGGCTTATCTCTTTTACTTCGGCACCTAAACTTTCAAATATCTTTAAAGACGACTCGATAGATTCTCTAACACCGTCATCCAGTCCTTCTCCAAAAAACTCTTTAGAATATCCTATCCTAATGCCTTTAATATCATCTTTTAAAAACTCTTTATAGTCTTTCTTTCTCATCTTATCAACAGATGTAGAATCTTTTGGATCGTGCCCAGCAATAGCATTTAGCACTATTGCGCAGTCTGTAACATCCTTTGTAAGCGGTCCTATTTGATCTAGAGAGGACGCAAATGCAACAAGACCATACCTTGACACAAGACCATATGTAGGCTTCATTCCAACGACACCGCAAAGAGATGCAGGCTGTCTTATGGATCCACCCGTATCAGACCCAAGTGAAAACGCACATTCATCTGCAGCAACAGATGCAGCAGAACCACCTGATGAACCTCCAGGTACTCTAGACAAATCCCAAGGATTCTTCGTAGTCTTAAAAGCAGAATTTTCAGTAGATGAGCCCATTGCAAATTCATCTAGATTGGCTTTTCCTACCATGACAGCACCAAGATTGCTAAGATTCTCGACTACTGTTGCATTATAAGGTGGTACAAAATCCTCCAGCATTTTCGATGCACAAGTAGTTCTTATGTTTTCTGTGCACATATTGTCTTTTATAATCACAGGTATTCCTGTTAGATCGTTTATGTTACCATCCTGGATCATCTTATCTGCTTCTTCTGCTTTTTTTAATGCATATTCTTCCGTAATAGAAATAAGCGCATCAACTTGTGGCTCAACTTCCTTGATCCTTTCTAAATACGCTTTAGTTACATCTACAGCACTTACTTCCTTATTTTTAAGAAGGTCATGCAGCTCATGTATTTTTAATTCATGTAATTCCATTCAACCCACCTCACTCAATTATCTTTGGTACTTTAAAGCATCCATCTTCTTTTTCTTTCGCATTCATCAAGATTTTTTCCCTGTCCATCGAAGGCATAACTTCATCTTCACGAAAAACATTACTGATTGGCACAATATGCGCCGTAGGTTCAACATCGTCTGTATTTAATTCATTTAGCTTGTCTACATATTTTATGATGTTATCAAGCTGATGTGAATACTTTTCCAATTCCTCATCAGTAAACTTAAGCCTAGCCAGCTTTGCGACGTGGATAACCTCGTCTTTTGTTATAGACATACATACACACCCTTTCAAATCTTTAATTCACTTCACATATTTAATTCAAAAAAGCACCATTTAGTTAATTTTATCACTGTTTCAGCATGTTTTCAAACTCTTTTTCATCTATTATTCTGACTCCAAGCTGCTGTGCTTTTGCAAGCTTTGAACCTGGATCGCTACCAGCTAATACATAATCCGTTTTTTTACTGACAGAGCTTGTAACTTTTCCCCCTCTTTCTTCTATCAGTTTTTTTGCTTCATCTCTTGTATAATTTGAAAGCGTACCTGTTAAAACGAATGTCAACCCATCAAAAATATTGCTGGTATTTTCACTTTCCTTTTTGACCATATTTACGCCAGCTTTTTTTAATTTATCTAGTATCTCTCTATTTTGTTTCTCTTTAAAAAACGCTATTATGCTGTCTGCCATCTTAGGACCTACTTCTTCAATATTCGTAAGTTCATCAAAAGAAGCTTCTTCCAATGAATCCATTGTCTTAAAATGATTAGCCAGTATTGATGCCGCTTTGCTGCCAATCAGATCTATTCCAAGTCCAAAAATTACTCTGTCTAAATCCCTACCCTTGCTTTCTTCTATTGCATTGAGAAGATTCTTTACTGATTTATCACCCATCCTGTCAAGTTTTATTAAATCATCGTATTTTAGGTAATACAAGTCAGCTATATTGTGTATAAGGTGATTGTCCAAAAGCTGTCCTATAACCGCAGGCCCCAATCCATCTATGTCCATAGCGTCTTTAGATGCAAAATGTATGATACCCCTCTTAAGCTTTGCAGGACAATTTAACCCCGTACATCTAGTAACAGCTTCACCAGGAAGCCTTACAGTCGTTGCACCACATTCAGGACAAGTATCAGGCATATTAAAATACTTCTCATGGCCTTTTCTGTCTTCTACGACAACACTTACAACTTCAGGTATTACCTCACCTGCTTTTTGAATGATAACTGTATCGCCAATTCTTATATCCTTCTCCTTTATATAATCCTCATTATGAAGTGTTGCCCTTGATACAATCGAACCTGCTATCTTTACAGGCTCTAATATGGCAGTAGGAGTCAGTGCTCCTGTTCTACCGACTTGAACTATTATGTCTTTGACTTTTGTCTTTTGCCTTTCAGCTGGGTATTTAAATGCTATTGCCCATCTAGGGTCTTTTACGGTTGAACCTAAAATCTCCCTTTTTTCAAGATCATTTACTTTTACCACAGCACCATCTGTATCATAAGGCAAGCTATCTCTTATAGTCCTTATGTAATTTATGTCTTCTATCACTTCATCAATATTTTTGCATTTTTTAAGATGTGGACTTACTTTAAATCCCTGCTCTTTCAAAAATTCCAATGCTTCCACATGTGTTTTTAATTCTACCCCTTCTATCCTCTGTAAATTAAATACAAATATATCTAAATCTCTTTTAGCAGTTATCTTAGGGTTTAATTGCCTTAAAGAGCCAGCAGCAGCATTCCTGGGATTTGCAAAAAGGCTTTCGCCATTTAGCTCCCTTTCTTCATTTAACTTTTCAAAGGAAGCTCTGGGCATAAAAACTTCCCCTCTTACAATGAGGTTTAAATTATCTTTAAGACGAAGCGGTATAGATTTAATTGTCTTCAAGTTATTTGTAACATTTTCCCCAACATAACCATCGCCTCTAGTAGAACCTATTGTAAATATTCCATTTTCATATATCAATTCAACTGACAGCCCATCAATTTTAAGTTCTACAACATATTCCACATCACCAACAGATGACCTTACTCTTCTGTCAAAATCTCTAAGCTCTCCTTCAGTAAACGCATTTGCCAAACTCTGCATGACTACCACATGTGTAAATGGTTCAAATTCTTTTACAGGTTCACCGCCTATCCTCTGAGAAGGCGAATCAGGTGTCTTAAGCTCCGGATGCTCTTCCTCCAGTTTGATAAGTTCTCTCATCATCATATCGTACTCATAATCAGATATCTCCGGTCTGTCAAGAACATAGTACATGTAACTGTGGTGATTAATCTTATCCCTTAATTCTCTGATTCTTTCTTCTACCGTCACAAAAATTCACCGCCTTATGAAATAGCTCTAATTGGTGCGTACTTTAAAGACAATCTCTTTATGCCTACGTTTGGAAATGCAACAGTTAACTCTCGATCTTCTCCAATACCTTCTACATTTACTACTGTACCAATTCCCCACAACTTATGCTCTACCTTATCACCTGGGTTATAGTTGGCTTTATCATTAGCTTTTCTAGCAAATGTATTTATATATGATGAAACTGACTCATAATCGTTTCTTTTAATCGCACCTTTGTCATACTCTACAATTAAGTCCTGAGGTATTTCATTTATAAACCTTGAGGCTGTATTGTATTGAGGTTTTCCGTATAAATTTCTAGTTCTGGCATATGTCATGAAAAGCCTTTCTTTCGCCCTAGTTATGCCAACATAGCACAGCCTTCTCTCTTCTTCTAATTCATGTTCATCAATAAAGGACATAGAGCTGGGAAAAATCCCTTCTTCCATGCCAGCCATAAATACTACAGGAAATTCAAGCCCTTTTGCAGAATGAAGCGTCATCAAAACAACGCTTTCTCCAATATCTCCTGCTGTATCAATATCTGAAACTAATGTTATCCCAGACAAAAACGATTCTAAAGATTTGTCCTCAGACGTCTCCATAAATTCTCTTGCTGCCCTTATAAACTCATTTATGTTTTCTATGCGGCTTTCAGATTCCTTAGTATCATCTGCTTTTAATTCATCCATATAACCGGTTTTTTCTAATATATAATCGATAACTTCGATAATGTTCATAAAATCAAGTTGGTTAATTAAATCATCAATGAAATTTTTAAAGTTATCCAATACTTTTCTTGCCCTGCCTTTAAGCTCCACATCTGGAATAGCAAAATACATGCTTGTATCGTGTTCTCGTGCATATTGCTCTAATGCACTTACTGTAGATTCACCGATGCCTCTTTTAGGCACATTTATAATCCTCTTTAGTGACACGTCATCATATGGATTAACGAGTATTCTCAAATATGCGATGATGTCTTTTATCTCTTTGCGATCATAAAATCTCAAAGCTCCGACTAACTTGTACGGTATATCATTCATCATACAAGCCTCTTCAAATATACGTGACTGAGCATTAGTCCTATACAGAATCGCAAAATCTGAATATCTTCTTCCATTTCCTACTAAGTTCTTTATTCTATCTACGATAAAATTGGCTTCTTCTCTCTCATTTTGAACTTCACAGACGACTATCTTTTCCCCATCTTTATTATCTGTCCAAAGCTGCTTCTTTTTTCTCTTTATGTTGTTGTCAATGACATTGTTGGCCGCATCCAGAATGATCTGTGTTGAACGATAATTTTGCTCAAGTTTTATAACTTTAGCCTCGGGATAGTCCTTTTCAAAATCTAAAATATTTTTTATATCTGCCCCACGCCATCCGTATATGCTTTGGTCATCATCTCCTACAACGCAGAGATTTCTGTACCTTTTCGCCAAAAGATTTACAAACTCATACTGAGGTCTGTTTGTATCTTGATATTCATCAACCATTATATACCTAAATTTATCCTGATAATATCTTAATATCTCCTCATCTTTTTTAAATAATTCTATAGTCTTTATTATGATGTCATCAAAATCAAGTGCATTATCTTTCTTTAACTTCTTCTGGTATAGTCTATAAACGTCGGCTACTTTCTTGTTTCTATAGTCGTTCCCAAATTCCAGCAAATATTCATCCGGAGATATCATCTTGTCTTTTGCCTTTGATATGGCGCTAAGCATGCTTTTAGGCGTATACTGCTTTTCATTCAAATCAAGTTCTTTTATGCAATCAGAAACCAAAGACTTTTGGTCCTGCGTATCATATATGACAAAATTTTTATCATACCCTATTTTTTCAATATCTCTTCTCAAAATGCGTACACATGCTGAATGAAATGTTGATACCCATATGTCCCCAACGTATCCAAGCAGCGATTCAACTCTATCTTTCATTTCCTGTGCTGCCTTATTTGTAAAAGTAATGGCTAATATATTTGCAGGCGAAACTCTTTTTTCTTTAATAAGATATGCTATTCTATGTGTCAAGACCCTCGTTTTCCCGCTTCCTGCACCTGCTAATATCAAAAGAGGACCTTCTGTAGTTACTACAGCTTCTTTCTGCCTATCATTAAGTTTATCAAGAATATTCATCTATTTCACTCCAAATAAATAATTTGTACCTATAACTTACGATTCTATTGTATATATAACTTCTAAATTTATCAACCATTTTGTTGTTTTATAATCCTTAATCAAATAAAATCTCGGATTTACCGAGATTTTTCCTTCAACCTATCGAGAATTAAATTATATCCATTTGCTCCATAATTTAATGCTCTGTTTACCCTGCTTATTGTAGCTGTGCTTGCACCTGTTTTTTCCGCTATTTCTATATATGTTTTTCTATCTCTTAACATCTTAGCAACTTGAAGCCTCTGGGCTAATGATTTGACTTCATTTATAGTAGCTATATCTTCAAAAAAACGATAACATTCTTCCATGTCTTTAAGCATTAAGACAGCTTCAAAAAGCTCGTCCACATTTTCGTCTCTGATTTTGGAATCGTACATTGATTATCCCTCTTTCCAAATTTTTATTTATATGTCCATCTACATTGTACAAAATTCACATCAATTATTCAATACTTTAAAGTAAAAAAGATAAAACACATGATCGTCCAAAAACCAGTATTTAAATCACACTCCTTGGAATAAATAAAAGGTGAGTATAACTCACCTTTTATTTATTAGTTGTTTATTTTATCTTTTTTTCAAGAGCATCCAACCTCTTATACAAGTCAACAAGCCTTTTTATGAGGTTCTTCTCAGCAAGAGCCGTCATAAGTTGGTCTTGCGCATGTATTACAAGGAAGTTTGGAGCTTCACTTTGTTCGCCTTGTACCAATGCATTTTGGTAATCGTGGCCTGCATAAAATTCTTCATCAGCCTTTTCTAGATGCTTCTCGGCAGATTCAAAATCCCCTTTTTCTGCTGCATCTAATGCTTCATAAGCTTCACCTCTGGCGTTTCCACCATGCAAGACTAAATTGTATATAATTTGCTCTAATTCCATCAAAGGGTTCCTCCTTATGCTTATTTATTTTCTTCAGCTTCTCTTTCATTCTTCAAAAGTTGTGCTTCATACATTTTGAAGAACGGATAATATATAATGCCTGCTACAATCAAGTCTACAAGCTGCAGAATAGGTCCTCTCCAATCGAGGCCACTTGATATAAAACCACCAATGAACACAGGAACTGTAAATGGAAGCTGATACAACGGTCCTGTTACAAGATGAAAATGGAATGCAATGTAGTTTATAGTAACAACTGCAGCAGGTGCGATTATGAACGGTATCATCAATATAGGATTCAATACTATTGGTGCACCAAATATAAGCGGTTCATTTATATTGAATATAGCAGGAATAAACTCGGCTGTTCCTATTGTCTTAAGCTGTTTTGATGCTGAGAACAAGAACATAATAACCAGTGGCCATGTAGTACCTGAACCGCCAAGATGTGTAAACATGTGGAAGAATGGTTCTGTAACAATACCTGTCATTGTCTGATGTGCATTTAACGCCTTAACATTTGCAGCAAGCTGACTCATCCAGAAAGGATATGCTATAGACGATACAACGTTCATGCCATGAATTCCCAGTGACCACAAAAGCATCATCAGTATGATTTCAGCTAGTGCTGCCCAATAACTATTTGACGCTGCAACAAGTGGCTTAAATACTTCAATTACCAATTGTGGCAGTGTTACTTTGAAGTTGGCCCATACAATCCATTCAACAATCCAAGCAGAAACAACCATTACAAACATTGGTATTAATGCCATAAAGCTTCTAACAACATACGGTGGTACTGCTTCAGGCATCCTTATTACAAGGCCCTGCTTATTAAAGAACCTTACAACAACTGCTGTCAAAACGCCTATTATTATAGCAACAAATAGACCTTGTCCACCTAGATAGTTAAGAACATCCCCAAAACTTACTTTAGTGACATCTGAAGCCGGGAAAGTAGTAACCAGAAATGCCAACATTGAGATAATACCTGTCATAGCCTCATCTAAATCCCAGCGAGTCGCTAAGCTATAAGCTGTTCCAAATGCTACCATCAAAGCCATAATACCAAATGATAAGTTGAAAGGAATCATTAACTGCCCTGCAATAGGTTTTATTGCGTTAGCCCATGCAACGATCGGTCCCCAATTTGCACCTTCTGCAAGAGGTGGATTTGCTATTATCAAAAACAATGAACCTGTCAATATAACTGGTAATGCAAAACTAGAAAAAGCATCCCTTATTGATTGAAGAATGACATTCTGTGCTATTCTTGCCAGCACAGGCATCAACGATGATTCCATCCACTTCATAAACCAGTTATTTGTAAGTCTGTCGTTCATCTATATTACCTCCTATGCTTCTTTACCAGATTTTTTAGCAAGCTCTATAATCTGGTTTAATATCTTTTTTGCATCCATAAGCGCAAAAGCCTGCATATCAACAATGTCTACAGGAATGTTATACTTTTCTGCGATTGTCTCTACTTCCTTTTTTAAATGTCTTACCTGCGGCTCTAAAAGAGCAACATCGTATCCTTCAGCTTTTTTCTTAAATTCACCTGTTCCACCTGCATCAACTGTTACGTCCAAACCTTGCTTTTTTGCTTCATCTGTGACTTTTTTTGCTAATGCGCTTGATGTAGCCCCCCAACTGCATAATATAACACCATGTATAGCCATATTCATTACCTCCTTTTATGATTATTTTTATGGCTTTTTTTGTTGTTATTTATCCCTTTTTTTAAATTTTTATCATACATTTTAAGCATTCTTATCATATACCCTTGAACAAGTGCAATTCCTCCAATGAAAAATGCACCAAATAAAAGAATTTCTATACCATGTGTGAATGTATCATTTACCATGGAATACGCTGCTGTTATAATCCACACCAAAGACAACATCACATAAAATATCTTTCGCTGTTTTAATGAAATACTAAACATTTTAATCACCTACAAGATTCCTTTTAATCTCATCATAATACTTTTCCATCAATGCCCTCTGCACTATTTCTTTAGCTTCGTCGAGATTGCTTGTACTATTCAGCTTTTCAACAAGATCTTTGCTTTCTATAAACGAAACACTTAAATCGCCAAGTATCTCTATCCACATCTTGTCATTATCAGGTGCAACCATTAGAAAAGCTGTCTTAATGATTTCATAATCATTGATTAAATTTTTCATTCTAACTTCGCTTTTTACTTTTCCAAAAATGATGATTGGTTTATTTAAACTAGATGCTGTACAATGGTAGATCACAAATCCTTTGCCAGGAAGAATAATCTTGCCAAGGCTCTCTCTTCCCAAAAGCTTCTCTTTTATTGAATCAATTTTTTCTTTGTCTAAATCACCCGTATTAACAAAATCATCTAAAAGAGAATCAATAATCGTCTTTGAGTTTTTCCCAAATATATCTTTAAACTTAAGAGAGCTGCACAATTCAATAATTCTTTTGCCATATTCGGCTATGTGCAAAAGCTCTTTATACTTATCGCCTTCTGCCTTTCTGCTGGAAAAATCCATTATGAAGTCTGTATTTAATGCCTCTTTTAACTTTTTGACGTCATCGTCTAAAAGTAATGGATTGACAATTACCGTTTTTTTGTCCTTTATGTCAAGAGGTATAGTAGATACAATTAAGTCAATATCATCTCTATCTTTAAAATCTTTTACTCTAAGGCTTGAAACAGTATCTACAATGTTTAACTGCGGAAACATCTGAAGCTTTGATAGAAGCATTCTGGATGTTCCTATTCCACTTGCACATACCACTAGAATATTATGCCTTTTCGTTTTGTCATTTTTCCTTGCTATAGCTGCTCCAAAATGCATCGCAATATAGCCAATCTCATCATCTGGAACATCAACATCAAGCTTATTCTTCAATACATTTGCAATTGATATGCACCTTTCAAACAGTGCACTATACCTATCTTTTATATCGCTTATAAGGGGATTCCTTATTGCAAGGCCCATCCTTAGTCTAAAAATCGTAGGTCTTAAATGAGTCTTTAAACCACTTAAAAGCATTGAATCATCTCTAAAACTTGTGCCAAATACTCTTTCAGCAACATCTATCATCTCGTATAAAACTTCATTTACAAATTCGTCATTTACATCTTCAGTGTTTGCTCTATATCTGGCACCTTGAAGATGAATTGTTATATAACCGATTTCATCTTCAGGAATAAAGACATCAAATTCTTCTTCCAAATATTTTGCAAGCATTTCTGCAAATCTGTACTCATCTGATTTTTTAAGTTCAAAAAGGCTTTCATTACCTATTTTGATCTTTTCGCCTTCTTTTATTCTCTTTAACGCCAATGCCAAGTGAACTGTAAGCCCCATATAAGAGCTTTCAGCCAGCTCGTAGTCCAGTGATTTCTCTAATCTTTGTATAGCTTTCTCTATCTTCAAAACTGTGTCATAATCGATAAGTCGCAATAGCCTGTCATTGATGTCCTCACTTAATCTGTTTATATTATTGTACCCTCTATTTAAAAATTCCATTAAGTCCTTCGTCTCAACATTGTCATAGAGAAAATTTATTATAGCCTTCCTTATATTTCTTTCATCGCCTTTTACATATATGCCCACACCTGGCTTAGTCACAATTGTGACATTTTGCCTACTTAGCCATTTATCTATTTCTTTTATGTCATAGCTAATTGTAGCAGTTGTGACATTGTACTCTCTTGCAAAATACTCCAGCTTAACAGGCTCTTTCATTTGTAGTAGCTCTGATAGAATTAATTTTCGCCTTTTCTCAGCATCTACACTAGGACGATAACCTATAACATCAAAATTAAATTTCTCTATATCGCTGTCGCTACCATCTACTGTCAAAACACCTTCATTGTTTTTTAACTTTAAGTTATAATCTTTGATGTATTCATTTATGGCATTTATCTCTCTATAAATTGTTCTTTTGCTTAATTTATAATTAGCGACGATATCGTCTAAGCTGTACATCTCTTTTGACATAACTTTTTTTAAAATCTCTAGTTGGCGCCCACTTAGTTCTTTCATAAGATTTTGTCCTTTCGTCTATGACAAATTATTAATAAGTTAACTTATCTTACATTTATATTATAAGCAATTATTCTCATAATTCAACATAAACTTGTAAGCACTGTGTCAATATTAGAATGACATAAATTTAATATCTCCGGACATGAAAATTTTGCTTGACTTTTCATTTTTAATCCTATATAATCATTTTAACAATTTAAAATGAAATTATTCTCTTATCCAGAGAGGTGGAGGGACTGGCCCGATGAAACCCGGCAACCGGCACGAAAGTGCAATGGTGCCAATTCCTGCGGCTTTAATGCTGAGAGATGAGAGAGGAACTAACCTCTTTCATTGGGAGGTTTTTTTTATTGCATTTTTGACGTTCCAACTTTTCATAAAGAGGGTGAAATATTTTGATATCAATTAAAAATCTAAGTAAAGTCTACAACACAAATGGAAAAGATGTAGTTGCACTCAAAGACATCAATTTAACAATAAATGATGGAGAAATATACGGCATAATGGGCTTAAGCGGTGCAGGCAAATCATCGTTGATTAGGTGCATAAACATGCTTGAAAAGCCTACAACCGGAAGCATTTCCATAAATGGTACTGAAATGACAAAGTTAAGCCCAAAAGAACTTCGTGAAATGAGAAAAAAGATTGGCATGATATTTCAGCATTTCAATCTTTTAATGAACTCTACAGTGTATGAAAACATAGCTTTTCCTTTAAGAATCTCAAAAGCTAAAGATTCTGTTATAAAAAAGCGTGTAAATGAACTGCTTGAAGTTGTGGATCTTAAAGACAAGAAATACGCATATCCTTCACAACTATCTGGTGGTCAAAAACAAAGAGTCGGCATAGCAAGGGCGCTTGCCAACAACCCCGATATAATCTTATCAGATGAAGCGACATCTGCATTGGACCCGACTACGACAGAATCAATATTAAACTTACTTAGAAACATAAACAAACAATACGGTATAACAATAGTCGTCATAACACATGAAATGTCAGTCATAAGAAACTTATGTGATAGAGTCGCTGTTTTAGAAAATGGCGTTATCATCGAAGAAGGAAATGTAATAGACATTTTTTCCAATCCTTCTACAGAAACGTCGAAAAGATTTTTAAAAGATATGATAGCAGAGCTTCCTCCTGACATCCTCATAGACGACAAGAATCCAAATGAAGAAATATTGCGTCTGTCATTCTTTGGTAGCAGTAGCAACGAGCCTGTAATATCACATATGATAAAAAAGTTTAATGTTGATGTAAATATAATTTCTGGAAATATAGAAAGAGTCCAGAACTCTCAAATAGGAAATCTCCTTATAAAGATTAATGGAGATCCAAGTTCTATAAAAGATGCAATAAAATTTTTAGAAAAAAACAGCCTTAGAATAGAGGTGCTTAAAAATGGTATCATTTAGTAACACAATACAATACTTAATAAACTTATGGCAGCTTATGGAGCAGCCTTTGTGGGAATCACTGTATATGGTATTTTTCTCTACCCTTTTTTCTGTAATAATAGGTCTACCGCTAGGAATAATACTTGTAATAACAGATAAAGGCCATTTATCTGAAAACATCAAACTAAACCACATATTGGGTACCATCATTAACATTATGAGATCAGTACCATTTATAATTCTTATAATTGCGATTTTCCCACTTTCAAGGCTTATAGTAGGTACTACAATTGGACCAACAGCAGCAATAGTACCTCTGTCAGTTGCGGCTGCCCCTTTTGTAGCAAGAGTAATTGAGTCATCTCTAAAAGAAGTTGATTGGGGTGTCATAGAAGCATCAATATCTGTTGGTGCAACAATACCTCAGATAATATTTAAAGTCATGATACCAGAGTCACTACCATCACTGATATTGGGTGTAACTCTTACAATCATAAATATTTTGGGATATTCTGCTATGGCAGGTGCTATCGGAGGAGGTGGACTTGGAGATCTAGCTATAAGGTATGGATATCAAAGATATGAAACAGATGTACTTATTGCAACAATAATCGTTTTAATCGTCTTTGTAGAAATCGTACAAAGATTAGGAAACTACCTGGCAAAAAAGGTTGATAAAAGATGAAAGGATGGTATAGATGAAAAAAATAATATTATTGATTACATTAATATTGACATTATCATTCGCCATTGTAGGCTGCACTAAATCAAATAATAATGAGACCAGCTCAAATGCAGGTAATAATTCAGACAAAATGACAAAAATAGTTGTAGGGGCAACCCCAAATCCTCACGCAGAAATACTTAATGTAGTAAAGCCAATTTTAGCAAAAGAAGGAGTAGATCTCGAAATAAAAGAATTTACTGACTATGTAACTCCTAATACGGCATTGGCCGATAAACAAATCGACGCCAATTTCTTCCAACACGTCCCGTATTTAGAGGATTTCGAGAAGAAAAAAAATGTAAAGTTAGTTCCTTTAGTCAAAGTACACGTAGAACCAATGGGAGCTTATTCAAAAAAGATAAAATCGAAAGATGAAATAAAAGACGGCGCAACAGTGGCAATCCCAAATGATGCTACAAATGAAGGAAGAGCATTGTTGCTGTTACAAAAAGAGGGTTTAATAAAATTGAAGGATTCAAATGGACTAACACAAACTCCCAGAGATATTGTCGATAATCCTAAACATTTAAAAATTGTAGAGCTTGAAGCACCTCAACTGCCAAGGACACTTCAAGACGTAGATTTAGCAATAATAAATACAAACTTTGCATTAGAGGCAAATTTAAATCCATTAAAAGATGCAATTTTCATGGAAGACAAAGATTCACCGTATGCTAATGTATTGGTTGTAAGACCTGACAATCAGAATGACGCTGCTATACAAAAATTAGCAAAAGCTTTAAATTCCGAGGAAGTCAAAAAATTCATAGAAGACAAGTACAAAGGTGCTATAGTACCAGCATTTTGAAATCTTAGTAAATAAAAGCCCGTGTCTCACGGGTTTATTTTTTGCTATAAATTAAATCTTTCATTTACTCCTTGAAAATATTAACTTGTTTAAATCATTCAAATATGGCAGTCTTATAATATAACTTACCAAAAGATACAAGGCTAATCCAGATGATACAGTAATAAACATTACGATCCATTTATTAGATATTACCATTATCAAGTTAAAATACATAATTGTATCAGCTATGCTCATTATAAGCGCAGATATAAGTGGTTTAAAAAACCAATTGTTATAGTCAACTGTAAGGCCTGTTACCTTAGCTAATACTCTAAAATTTAATATGAACACAAGAATATCCGCAAATATAAAACCGTATATATATCCAAATAGTCTTAAACTAGGTATCGGAATTAGGACATACATAGCTATTACTGAAATAACGGTCCAGATAACAGAATTTTTCAGGACTACATTTTGCATTCCAAGTCCATTTAATATGCTAGTAACAATAGATTCCAGATATGCAAAGATGCTTCCTGCAGCAATTACTTTTACTAGTGCTCCTACACCAGGACTATTTGGATAAAGCAAAGAAGCTATCTCTTCAGGTAACGTAAGAAACAATATAATAGCCGGTATTGCTATCATTGTAGTGTACCCTATTGCTTGATTTATGCGCAATCTCACTGTGTCCCACTTTTTTAAAGATGCAGCTTCAGAGACAGCAGGCAATACAGTAACAGATAAACTCATGGTTATTACTGCAGGCATATATGCAAGTGGATAAGCCATTCCTGAAAGTTTACCAAACTCTGATATTGCTTCTTTGTGCGTCAAACCAGACTTTATCAATCTGGATGGTATGATAAGAGATTCAAAAAGGTCAAGTATATTTACTATCATTCTAGAAATTGTAATAGGAAAGGATGTCTTTATTATCGTTTTGGCGATGTCTAATTTGTCCCATATCTTACCTTCATCTGGCATTTCTTCTTTTATATAGCTCAATTCACGTCTATAATAGAATATATACATAAGAAAACTTGTTACCTCACCAGCAGCAATACCCACTACAGCTATTGTAGCAGCATACTCTAATTTTATGTCAGTTAATATACTGAATAAATACAATGTCAAAGACACTCTTACAATCTGCTCCACTACTTCAGATACAGAAGCTGGAATCATATTTATTAACCCTTGAAAAAAACCTTTAAATATCGAAGATGAAGACACGATTATTAATACAGGTGTAAAAACTAATATAGATAGATATGCTCTCGGTTCATGTAGCAAGTTATCAGATATGTACTTAGCATTAAAAAATATGACAGATGAAATTACAATTCCCATAAAAATAACGATAAAAAATGATACTTCCATTATGCTAAAAATATTTTTCCTATTTCCTTTCGCTCTTTCTTCAGATACAAACCGGGACGTAACTGCGGTAATACCTGATGTTATGAATGTGATAGCTACGAAGTAGATTGGAAGCGCTATTTGATATATTCCTGTGCCTTCTGAACCAAGCAAATTTGAAAGAATAATCCTAAAGACAAACCCAATAGCCCTATCAATAACATTGGCTATTGTCAATATAAAAGCACCGCGAACAAAAGATCTATTGTGCATATAAGACACCTCACAATAGTTTATTCGCGGTTTTATTTATATATTACTGCTTAAAGTTTCTCTAAAACAGACTTTGCGTATTCTTTTGCTGTAAACAGCGAGTGATCTCTGTAGTTTCCGCATTGTATCTCGTTTGTCGCAGGGACATCTTCTTCTTTTGTTTCCAAGACTCTTTTTAAAACCTTCTTTAATACATCCTTTATTTCATCGACATGTGTGTCACCAAATTTTGTGAGATAGAATCCAGTCCTGCAGCCCATAGGCGAAATGTCTATTATATCGTCCATATAATCTCTAAAATACGTCGCAAACAAGTGCTCTAAAGTATGCATACCTCCTGTAGGTATTGAATCAACATTTGGCTGTGTCAATCTTACATCGTATTTTGTTACAACATCTCCATTAGGACCAACTAAAATACCTGCTTTTCTAACATACGGTGCCTTTACAGTTCTATGATCTAATTTAAAGCTTTCAACCTTAATATCCATCGTGTCACCTCTTTGCAAATTGATATATATTATTTTAGCATTTTTCTTCGTAAATTGCCAGTTACATTATTAAATGATTTTAATATAATGAAATAGGTTTATTTTAGGAGTTGATATGAGATGGAAAAATTGGAAGATTTTTTATCACAGCTTCTTCTAGCACTGCTATTATCTTATATAGAAGAAAATTCAAAAAAAGGCAAATACAAATATGACTGTTGCCTTGAAGATGAGTTCAATAGACTTAAAAATCAATACATTAAAATATATACACAATCAAATGTAATTGAAGGTACAGTTTCTGAAATCGGCAGCGATTTCATCAAAATAGACTGCAAAAAAACAAATGCATCCTATATTGTCCCAAAGAGTAGCATCTATGTTATAGAAAAAGGCGTTAATAGATATGAAGTTTCATAAAACAAAAACATCCGGCATAGCCGGAGGTTTTAAATGGGAGGAATTTTTCTGAATTTATCTATCTTAACTTATAGCTATAAGCCAATTCACTAAAATCTTCGTTTTTTATTATCATATCGTCAAAATCTTTATATCCAAATTCGCTTCTCATAAATTCTGCATATTCCGTGTTGTCTTTTTCTATTACTGCGGGCACAACTATCAAAATCAATACCATCAATGTTATTATTAATAACATTTTCTTCACCCACCCTTCAATACATATTATGCATCATATATCTATTTTTGTCAAGATTTACTTCATATAATTTTTTTTTGCAAGATTTCCTGTATTTTTGCAAATTTATTAGTTTGTTAACAAAATTTATGCATAATAATTGGCAACTGCATAAAACATTTTGCATAAATATGTATGAAGGATGTTTTTTATTTCCAATTTAATTGATTGATTACAAAATTTTTTTAATTAAACTTATAAAACTTTATAAAGTATCACTGTAATTGAATAAATCCTTTAATATTCTCTTTTGTCTGTTGCCTTTGCTTATTCCCTCTTTCAAAAAATTAAGGACAGTACTTACATGCACTGCTATACCATATGCTATACAGTTTTCATCAACATCAAACATGTTACTGTGAATAGGTTTATCTATTCCCAATTCTTTATTTCCACAGCCCAGTTTATAAAAACATCCAGGAACCTTTTTTAAATAATACGCAAAGTCCTCTACTCCAAGAGTCGGCAATACATTCTTTATATTTTCTTCACCAACTATGCCTAATGCACTTAATCTTAATATATTTATCATTCTGCTGTCGTTAATAAGGCATGGATATCCTTCAATCCTTGTAAATTCAACTTTACCTCCCATTAACTCCGCAGTTTTTTTTGCTATGTTTTCTACTTTTGCAACTATCATGTCTCGATTTTCTTCATTTAACATCCTTATTATGCCTGACATATGAACTTTACCTGCTATTATATTTCTGGCATATCCACCTTCGATACTTCCAATCGTTATGACAAGAGGTTCCAAAGGATTCGATTCCCTACTTACAACCGTCTGAATCATATTGATTATGTTGGCAGAAATAACAATGGGATCTACCGATTTATGTGGTTCAGCCCCATGACTGCTTTTGCCTATTACATTTATATCAAACATATCGGAAGATGCATAAGCTTTTCCATAAGTATAGCCGATTTGTCCAACTTGAAGATCTGGATCTACATGCAAGCCTATAATCGCATCAACTTTCGGATTTTCAAAGGCACCTGCTTCCAGCATCGGCTTTGCACCACCTGTCGTTTCCTCTGCCGGCTGAAAAATAAACTTGACATTTCCCATAAGTTTATCCTTTCTTCGTGACAGCAACTTGGCTGCTCCAAGCGCAATAGCCGTATGTACGTCATGACCACATGCATGCATTTTTCCAGGCACCAATGAACTATACGGCACATCATTTTCCTCTTGAATTGGGAGAGCATCTATATCAGCCCTTATTGCAATTGTCTTCTCTCCATTACCTTTGATGGTACCTACAACGCCTGTCTTTGCCATAATCTTTGTTTCAATACCTAATTTTTCTAAATACTTTTTTATGAGTTCAGATGTCTTTGTCTCTTCAAATCCCAATTCAGGTTCTCTGTGAATTTTTCTTCTGAGCTCTATGATTTCGTCCTGAATTAACCTTGCTTCTTTTAATATCTCATTCATGTTTCTCCCCTCTTTTTTTTTAATATCTCTCTATGTCAACAATGCTTATCTTTTCAATATCTTCATTTAATATAAGTTTAGCAGTGTTTACAAAATTTTCTTTATTGCCACTGACAAAATACTCAATTTTACCTGTAAATTTTAAATTAAGCATATTATTTTCTTCTAGATAACTTTTAACTTTTTCAGATAACTTTATAGCCGGGTCAACAATGATTACATCTTTATCAACAGCATTTTTAATAGCGTTTATCAATATTGGATAGTGTGTGCAGCCAAGAACTAATGTATCAATTTCTTCATTATTCAAAGCACTTAAATACTCTTTAGCACATTTGAATGCCTCATCGCTATTTGCCAGTCCTTCCTCCACAAGTGGAACAAACCTAGGACAAGCCTTGCCAAAAACATCTACACCACTATCTATCGATTTTATATTTTTTTCATAGCTTCTACTTTCTATCGTCCTTGTAGTGGCGATAACGCCAACTTTTTTATTCTTAGTTAAATTAGCGGCACTTTCTGCTCCAGCTTCTAACACATTAAAAAGAATCTCACTGTATTCATTTTTGTCAATCGATGCACATGTAGTATTACAGGCTATAACAATAATTTTTGTGTTTTTCTCATTCATAAAATGTACTATCTGTCTGGCGTATTTTTCTATCTCCTCTTTAGACTTCTCACCGTATGGCACTCTTTTCGTATCGCCAAAATATATATAATTTTCATTTGGCAATAATTCTTTTAATCTCTTTAATACAGTTAAACCGCCTACGCCTGAATCAAATACGCCAATCGGTCTTATGTCCATCTCACCACATCCTATTTTGTTGATATCTATTATATAATATCACAAAAATTGTGGATTGATAACAAAAATAAAAAAACCCTGCATGTTTTTTAACATACAGGGATTTAGTAATATAATCATACGATACCTATATCATTTCTAAAGTACATTCCGTCAAAATGGATCTTTTTAAGCTCATTATAGGCTTTTCTTCTGGCATCATCATAAGTGTCTCCAAGTGCCGTCACCTCTAAAACTCTCCCACCTGATGTTTTGTACTTGCCATTGGATTTCGTAGTACCTGCATGATAGACAAACACACCATCTACATCTTCAAGTCCTGTTATATCGAAACCAGTCTTATATTCACCTGGATATCCTTCTGATGATGCCACAACACATACAGCTTTTTTATCTTTCCATTCTATCTTTACGGTATTAAGTTTTTCATCAATTATTGCTTCTATTATATCCACAATATCTGTCTTTAAAAGCGGAAGAACTACTTGCGTCTCAGGGTCGCCAAATCTTGCATTAAATTCAAGTACTTTAGGACCATCTTTTGTCAGTATAAGGCCTGCATAAAGCACACCTTTATATAATATCCCTTCTTTTTTTAGTGAATCTATTACAGGCTTTAAGATCGTTTTGACTACAACATCTAACATCTTATCGTCAAAATACGGATTTGGGGCAATATTGCCCATACCTCCTGTATTTGGTCCTTTATCTCCATCGTATATTCTCTTGTAATCCATCGCAGATACCATTGGAACAATCGTACTTCCATCAGTAAATGCAAGGACAGAAACTTCTTTTCCAAAAAGCATCTCCTCGATTATGACAGTATCACCTGAAGACCCAAACCGTTTTTCCTTCATCAATATGTCCAGAGACTCTTTTGCATCTTTAAAATTATCTACTAAAAATACTCCTTTTCCCTGTGCCAAGCCATCTGCCTTTATCACAACAGGAAACCAAATATCTTTTAAAAAATTTAAAGCTGCATCATATCTATCAAATGCCTTAAAACGTGCTGTTGGAATGTTGTACTTGTGAAGCAGCAACTTCGTAAAGTACTTGCTCCCTTCTATTGCAGCAGCATCCCTTTTAGGCCCAAATATTTTTAAACCACTATTTTCAAATTCATCTACTATTCCTTTCATCAAAGGAACTTCAGGTCCAACAACCGTCAAGTCTATATTGTTATCTAATGCAAATCTCTTAAGTTTATCTACATCTGAGACATTTATATTTACACATTCAGCTATATCCGAAATACCACCATTTCCAGGTGCACAGTAAATTTTTTCTACTTTTTTGCTTTCTTTAATCTTTTTAACTATGGCATGCTCTCGGCCACCGCCACCAATAACCAGAACTTTCATATTCTCTCCTCCAAACAATTGTGGCTATTGTTATTTTAATGTTTAAAGTGCCTTATGCCTGTAAATACCATTGAAATTCCTGCTTTATCTGCAGCATCTATAGATGCTTCATCATTTATAGAACCACCGGGCTGTATAATCGATGTGACTCCAGCTTTTGCTGCAGCTTCTACAACATCAGGAAATGGGAAAAACGCATCTGATGCCAGCACACTTCCTTTTGCCTTCTCACCTGCTTGCTTTATAGACTGCTCTGTTGGCCATATACGGTTAACCTGCCCTGCACCAATTCCTACAGTTGCACCATCTTTCGCAAGCACAATAGCATTTGATTTAACATGTTTTACAACTTTCCATGCAAATCTTAAATCTTTAAATTCTTTTTCGTCAGGCACATTTTTCGTGACAACTTTCAATTTATCCTCGTATAAATCAACTTCATCTTTTTCCTGTACTAATATGCCACCTTCTACTTTTTTAACGTCGTACTCTTTTACATATCCATCCTTAAGCTTTAGTATTCTAACATTTTTCTTCTTCTCTAATATGTTTAATGCATCTTCATCAAAATTAGGTGCTATTATTATCTCTAAAAATATCTTTGAAAGCTCTTCGGCTGTCCTTTTGTCAAGCGTTCGGTTAAATGCAACAATGCCGCCAAATATTGATACAGGATCACATTCATAAGCTTTTTTAAATGCATCGTATATATTGTCTGCAACTGCAACACCGCATGGATTAGTATGTTTTATGGCTACAGCAGCAGGCACATCAAATTCTTTCAGAAGCTCTATAGCTGCATTCGCATCATTTATATTATTGAAAGAAAGCTCTTTTCCATGCAGTTTGATACATTCTGATATACCAAACGACTTCAATGAATTCTTATAAAATGCAGCTTTTTGATGAGGATTTTCGCCGTATCTCATGTCCTGCGATTTTTCATATGAAAATGTAATAGTATCAGGAAACTCTACGCCATTTTTGTCTAACAAGTAATTGTATATCAATGAATCATACGAGGCAGTATGACCAAAAGCCTTCATAGCAAGGTAAAATCTCGTTTCTTTTTTAGTATTGCCATATTCTTTTATTTCTTCAATAACTTTATTGTAATCACTTGGGTCAACTAAGACAGTGACGTATTTATAGTTTTTTGCTGCAGCCCTAATCATGGACGGTCCACCTATGTCTATGTTTTCTATTGCGTCTTCCAGCGTTACATAATCCTTCAATATGGTCTCTTTAAAAGGATAGAGATTTACAGCAACGATATCGATAGGCTCTATTCCATTTTCGTTTAATTGTTTCATGTGGTTTTCGTCATCTCTAATGGCCAGAAGTCCACCGTGTATTTTAGGATGAAGGGTCTTTACTCTTCCATCTAAAATCTCAGGAAATCCTGTTATATCTGATACTTTAATAGCTTTTATGCCGTTATCGCATAGAAGTTTATATGTTCCTCCAGTTGAAAGTATCTCTACTCCAAGCTCATCTAAAGATTTTGCAAAATCTAGTATCCCATCTTTTTTAGATACGCTTATTAATGCTCTCTTTGACATCATTTTACCTCCTAAATCAAATTATAATGACCTTTCTTCCTTCAACTTTAAGCCTGCCTTCAGCAAATAGCTTAACAGCATATGGCAGCAGCCTATGTTCCAATTTTAAAACTTTATCAGCTACTGTTTCAGGTGTGTCATTATCCTCCACCTTAACTACTTCTTGCAAAATAATAGGTCCTGTATCTGCGCCTGCATCAACAAAATGTACTGTACAGCCTGTATATTTGACACCATATTCTATAACAGCCTTGTGAACATTTATGCCATAAAATCCTTTGCCGCAAAAAGATGGTATTAAGGATGGATGTATGTTTATTATTTTATTTTGATACTTATTTACAATTTCTTCATTCAGTATTGTTATAAAGCCGGCAAGTATTATTCCATCTGGATTGATCTTATCCACGACTTTCATAAGTTCTTCGTAGAACCTACCCTTTAGCTTTTTCTTTGGTACACAAATTGAAGGTATATTATTGTCAGCAGCTCTTTTTAAAGCATACGCACCTTCTTTGTCGCTTATAAGTGCAGCAATTTCTGCATTTATATATCCACTTCTAATGCCGTCTATTATCGATTGAAAATCTGTACCATTTCCTGACGCCATAACCAAAAGTCTCATATCAATACCTCTTTTTTACCATTTACAATTTCACCTATTATATATGGTTTCTCACCTATACCTTCCAATCGCTTTACAGCATCATCGCATTGTTCTCTTGATACGATTATAATCATGCCTATCCCCATGTTAAATGTCCTGTACATTTCATCTTCATCTATATTGCCCATTTCTTTTAATAGTGTAAAGATATAAGGTACATCCCATGTTCCTTTATTTATCTTTGCAGAAACTCCATCTTTCAAAGTCCTCGGTATATTGTCGATAAATCCACCACCTGTTATATGTGCCATTCCTTTAATATTTATGCCTTTTAGACTGTCTAAAGCCTTAACGTATATCTTTGTAGGTTTTAAAATCACTTCACCTAACGATAATCCATATTCATCTAAATAATCATCAATATTCATGTTACCTTCTTCAAATAAGACTTTTCTGACTAAAGAATATCCATTGGAATGTATTCCAGATGAAGCAAGTCCTATTATAGCATCGCCAGGCTCAATATTGCTGCCATCTATTATTTCGTCTTTTTCAACGACGCCAACAGCAAAACCTGCAAGGTCAAATTCACCATTATTGTACATCCCCGGAAGCTCTGCTGTCTCACCACCAATCAATGCGCACCTAGCCTCGCGGCAACCTTCTGCTATTCCTTTAATTACTTCCAATCCTACGCTGCCATCTAATTTACCTGTAGCGAAATAATCAAGAAAAAAAAGCGGCTTTGCTCCACTGACAATTATGTCATTTACGCACATCGCAACTAAGTCTATACCTATAGTATCATACTTTTCCATCATAAAAGCAATCTTAAGCTTTGTTCCAACGCCATCAGTACCAGAAACTAAAACTGGATTTTTATAATCTTTGATTTCATACAGTGCACCAAAACCGCCTATTCCATTTAAAACACCATCAATCATTGTCGTCTTCGCTATAGGCTTTATCATTTCAACAAATTTATTGCCCTCATCAATATTAACACCGGCATCTTTGTAATTCATGGTATCCTCCTCAATTTTACTTTTTTTCAAACAGATACTTGCTGCCTTCCTTTGGCACTTCCATAGGATACTTTCCATCAAAACACGCTGCACAGATGCTACACATACCTACACTTTCTTTCAAACCTTCTATGCTTAAAAAGCTTAAACTATTAGCTCCAATATACTCGCATATCTCCTGGACTTCCATTGTAGCACCTACCAACTCTTTTTTTGTAGGAGTGTCTATTCCAAAATAGCATGAATACTTTACAGGCGGTGAGCTAATCCTAACATGGACTTCTTTTGCTCCACCTTTTTTTAAAAGTGAAACCAATCTCTTCATCGTTGTACCTCGTACAATAGAATCGTCAATCAAAACTATTCTCTTATCCCTTACTAATTCACTCAAAACATTTAATTTGACTCTTACTCCAATTTCTCTATCTATCTGCTTAGGGCATATAAATGTCCTTCCGATATATTTATTTTTTATAAGGCCTTCACCAATCGGTATACCAGATTGGAATGAATATCCACGGGAAGCCGGTACACCAGAATCAGGAACAGGTACAACCAAATCAGCATCTACATGGCTTTCGATTGCTAGTCTCTTTCCCATCTCGTATCTGGCCTTGTACACGCTAATACCTTCTAAAACACTGTCAGGCCTTGAAAAGTATATATATTCAAAAACACATGACATCTTGGCTGCATCAGTATCAATTTTTACTGTATTTAAGCCATTTTTATCAATTATCACTATTTCCCCTGGCTTCACATCCCTTACAAGTTCAGCACCAATCACATCAAGTGCACATGATTCAGACGATAGATAGTAATCATCACCTTTTTTGCCTATGCAAAGCGGCCTTATGCCGTTTTTATCCCTTATGCCTATCAATTTATCCTCCATTAATATCACTAATGCATAAGAGCCCTTTATCTTGTTCATCGTCTTTTTCAAAGATTCAACTAAACCGTACTTGTAATATTTGGCTATTAGGTGAAGTATAATCTCACTATCAGATGTTGTCTGAAGAATCCTACCTTCGCTTTCAAGTTCTGTGCGTAGTTCTACCGCATTTATTAAATTACCGTTATGTGCCAGTGCCATGTATCCGTTGCTAAAATTTGCAACAAATGGCTGTGCATTGCAGACATCGCTGTTTCCTGTTGTAGAATACCTGACATGGCCGATTGCAACGTTTCCTTCAAGCTCATCTAAATTTTCTTTAGAAAATACATCAAGAACGAGGCCCATACTTTTTATACAGTTGACATATGACCCTTTTAAAACAGCAATCCCTGCACTTTCCTGTCCACGGTGTTGCAGTGCTTGAAGCCCATAATAAATATGATGATGTACTGCATTGTTTAAGCTAAATGCGCCAAATACCCCACATTCTTCTTTCAATTTTATAGTCTTATTCATAATTTTACCTCACTGTTTTTCAAGTCGATTCAATACTTCTACATAAGCTCCTTCTACATTTCCAAGATCTCTTCTAAACCTATCTTTATCAAGTTTTTCCATAGTTACACTGTCCCAAAATCTGCATGTATCAGGCGATATCTCATCTGCTAAGACAATTCCATCTTTTGACTTTCCAAATTCTAATTTGAAATCTACCAAAATGATATTTTTAGATATGAAATATTTAGAGAGTATATCATTGATTTTAAAGGAATAATTTTTCATTGTTTCAACTTCATCTTTTGTGGCTAATCCCATAGCTTCGATATGATATTCATTAATAAAAGGATCTCCGAGTTCATCGTTCTTATAGCAAAATTCCAATACAGTCCTTTTAAGTTTTGCCCCTTCTTCAATGCCTAATCTCTTTGAAATGCTTCCTGCAGCATAATTTCTTATTAAAACTTCTATTGGATAAATTTCTACTTTCTTAACAAGCATTTCTCTATCATTCAATTTTTTTACAAAATGCGTAGGAACGCCTTCTTTTTCAAGCAATTCAAATAGTATTGTAGATATTTCGTTATTTAATACTCCTTTGTTTTGAATAGTGCCTTTTTTTATACCGTTAAATGCTGTAGCATCATCTTTATATTCAATAATGTAAAAATCTTCATCGCTTGTCCTAAAGACCTTTTTTGCTTTCCCTTCATACAACATGCTTAACTTTTCCATTTAAACAATCTCCCCCTGTAATTTTTTATCTTTTTCAATAACTTCTTCTGACAATTTCTTTTTATACTCAATGACTTTCTCCATCAATTCTGGATACTTTATGCCCAGTATCTCTATTGCCAACAATGCTGCATTGTAAGAACCATCTATCGCAACTGTCGCAACGGGTATACCCTGTGGCATTTGAACAGTAGACAATAAAGAATCTAAACCATCCAGAGTCGATGATTTTACAGGAATCCCAATCACTGGGAGTGGCGTCATAGATGCTATAACACCAGCTAAATGTGCTGCTTTGCCAGCAGCAGCTATTATTACTTCATATCCATTTTTTACTGCTTCTTTGGCAAAATCATGTGCTATATCAGGTGTCCTATGAGCTGAAATAACTCTGGCATCAAACTCAATATTAAATTCCTTAAAAAGCTCTAAAGCCTTTTTAACCAACGGAAAATCAGAGTCACTTCCCATTACAACCGCAACCTTCGGCATAATAACTTCCCCCTATTTTATTTATTTTTATTTATAAAATGCAGAAAGGAAATCTTCCCTTTCTGCATTTTGTCTGCTATCAACCCATAAAGAATGCAAATCTTAATAGGAACAATAGTCCTATAATATACATCAATGGATGAACTTCTTTAGCTTTCCCTACGACAACTTTCGTTATCGGGTAGAAAATAAAGCCAGCAGCTATACCGTTTGATATGCTGTAAGTGAAAGGCATAAAAGCTATTGTCATAAACGCAGGAAATGCCTCACTAAAGTCTTCAAAATTCACCTTTGTAACTGAACCTATCATCAATGCTCCAACGATTATAAGGGCAGGTGCCGTTGCTTGTGAAGGTACTATGCCAATAATTGGAGCAAAGAATAGAGATATCAAGAAAAGTATTGCAACAACAGTAGATGTTAATCCTGTCTTTCCACCTTCACTTATGCCTGATGCACTTTCAACGTATGTGGTAATCGTACTTGTCCCCAAAAAAGATCCTATCGTAGTACCAATGGCGTCTGCAAACAGAGCCCTTTCAAATCTAGTCTTAAAACCGCCATTTGATTTTTCGAAGTCATCTTCTTTAAAAATACCTGTCTTTGTACCTGTACCAATTAATGTTCCAATGGCATCAAACATATCCGCCAAACTAAAGGCCAAAATAACCGTTATAAGCCCTGTAAGGATTGAAATGATATTGCCATCTGTACCCGGCTTTAAAAGACCTGCAAAATCCAACTTCATAAATGTAGGTGCCAAACTTGGCGGCATCTGCACAATAGTTTTCAGATTTGAAACATTAGTTATTCCCATAGGTATACCTATTATCGTGGTTGCAATAATACCTATAAGTATTGCACCTTTAACACCTCTGCTCATAAGTACAGCTATTATAGCAATGCCGATTACAGTAAGTATTACACCCGGATCTTTGAAATTGCCTAAAGTTATCAAAGTATCGCTGCTTTTTGCTACAATACCGCCATTTTCCATGCCTATTATGGCGATAAAAAGCCCAATTCCGGCTCCAATAGCACTTCTCAACGATTGTGGTATCGCTTTTATAATCAAAATCCTCAGTTTTGTGGCAGTTATAATTATATTGATAATACCGCTTATTAATGCAAGTGATAATGCTGCCTGCCATGAATAGTGCAGTGTCAATACGACATAAAAAGTAAAGAAAGCATTCATACCCATTCCAGCAGATAGGGCAAACGGAACATTTGCAAACAATCCCATTACCAATGTCGCAACAACAGATGACAAAATTGTCGCAACAAATACAGCTCCGATTACAGGATCATTGGCAATTGACAAACCAGAATTTACTGCTTGATTACCTAAAAGTCCCTTTGAATTCATACCGGCCTGCATAAGTATTGATGGGTTTACAAAAATGATATAAGCCATCGTTATAAAAGTGGTTATGCCAGCTATTACTTCAGTCTTTACTGTTGTGCCATTTTCTTTAAGTTTAAAAAAACTGTCTAAAAAGCCTCTCTTGTCATTGTTCTTTACCATTATAATCCTCCTTATAATTGTAATAAAAGCACTATTAAAATAAAATATGCCCGAGATGATAGATTCCAACATAAAGAGTGAAACCTATCCTCCCGGGCTTTTATCCCACAGGTGTGGCAACATTGCCTGTACCGCTCGGTCCGAACACCTTTTAAAAAACTATCTATGCTTTTAAAAATGTCAAAAGCATACAAGGCTGGAACCCTCAGGTACACTTTCACTCATAGTCAGACAATTTACGGTTGTCTGGTAGAAACTTCTGAGCCGTATTCTCAGAATTATATGAGTAGTATTTACTTGTCCTGACACAATTATAATATCAAGTTTTTTAATCCAAGTCAATAATTTTACGAATATTTTTCTGATATTTATAATAAATGTTCGTAATTTATTCCCGCTCTGTGTTTAAGGCTTTTTCTTTATTTTCTACCATTGATTTTACTGCATTCCATGCCATTATTATTTTTATTTTCATTAAAAAATTATGGCTTCAAAAAATTTTAGTACGGTTATTTTCATTCATTGTTTGTATTTTCTATAGTGTCAATAATATCATTTTATGACTTTGCTTAAATCCATTTTAGCATATATAACCCTGTGAATCTCAACAACCTGTTCTTTAACCACATAGAATACTAAATAGTTTTTTACAGGTAATACTCTATATTCATTTTCAAGGGATTTTTCAGGTTGATATACCCTGCATGAATACGGGAACTGTGCAAGCCTTGATATAGAAGTATCCAATGCATCAATTAAATCCATCGCTGCCTTTGGTGCTTTTAACTCATCTGCAATATAAGATACAATATTAGATAAATCTCTACTTGCCAAAGGCAGGTATCTAATTTCATATTTCATCAGATTCCATCCTGTCAGAAAGTTTTGCCCTTAATTCATCAAAAACTTCTTTATGGGAATATCTTTTATCAGTTGTTTTGGCTTCCAGCTCTGCTTCTTTTAGCTTAAAGTAAATTTCACTTTCAAACAGTTTTCGCTCATAAGCTTCCATGCTCATTACAACCATATCACCATAACCATTCTTGGTCAAAAATACAGGTTCTTGAGTTTCATGAACAATCCTTGATATATCTGCAAAATTATTTCTCAAATCCGAAACAGGTCTAATATATGGCATACAATTATCACCCCTTTATTATTTTAGCATAATTTTATCATAATTATGCTAAAATATCAAACCCCTATTCCCACTCGATTGTTAAAGTTTTATTCGTCGTTATTCCTATTGTTTTCTGCTATTTCTATTATTCATATTATCAAAATTATTGCCATTTTTATAGTTTATAAATCTTTTCTCTGCCATATTGCTACCACGGTTTATGCTTAAATACAGTTTAATTTATGAACTCCCTCCGATACCATTGGTGGAGGTCCTCTGTGGTATTTAGTTTGGCCGCCAGCATCTGCCCGCCTTCGACCAGCTTGTAATATTTGCACTTGAACTCTTCGATTGTCAATACCTTGAACTGCCATTCTCCCTGCATGTATCCTTCAGATATGAAGGCAAATCCCTTCTCGGTCTCCTCTGTAATCTTTCCCGGGATCTCATGGCCTCTATTGGTATCAAAATAGCGGAGGTTCCCTTTGTGCATGTGTACATCCAGAGCTATGCCGGTAAAGCTTTCCTCATCCGGAAGCTTGTATATATAAACGGCTTGTCTGTCCATGATCTTCGTTACCTCCTCTTTCCTGAAAATAAGCACTTTGCACCGTATTGGCACTGTGCTTTTATTGTGCCTTTCCGGTGCTCATTAAGTTCCCTGTATTTTGCTATTATACTACATTATAAATCTGATTAAAATACTATTGAAACTCTGGCGCTGGTATTTGACTGCACCTTCTATAAAGCTGCGGGTTTCTGTATTTGCTAAAGTTATTTATCTGAATGTAATTGCTGCCATTCGCACTGTATCGCACGATAAAGCGTTTATCGTGTAGGCTCTGCAGCATTTCATCAATCTGGCCAGCACTCACGTCATCATTATCCCATTATAACCTTCTTCATCTTCCTGTGATTGTCCTCCATGCGTCTCTTATCATCAACCATGGTCCAAAGGCCTGCAAATAATAACCTGGCTAATGGTGGGAGCTCTCCCATTGCATCATTATCAAAAATGAGGTTCTTTATATTGCGCATTTGTTCCATCTGCCTTTGAAAAACCGATGATATACACGCTTTGCTCATCTCGTTAGCCTCCCTTTCAAACATTAAGCCGTTATTTTGATGGTATTGGTGTCTCCGGTAATTAATCTTATCTGCTACGCACTCGCTCTGATTTCATCGATATAGCCCAGGTCATACACAGAAGTTGTAAGGTTACTTACCATATCCTCCGCTGCGGCTTTGCCTATTCTATCTGCCAATGACGATATGATTTCCTCTTTGAGCAGTTCGATGTCTTCCTGCAGATCTGCAGCTGATATGCTTCCAGTGTTGTTCTCATCTTGTAAAAATGCGGCTAATTGATAAATGTTCTTTTTCATCCTTCATTCCTCCTCGTTTATTATTTGTTCCGGAGCGGGCACCATGGCAGGCTGGTCCTTGCATACCTTTCCGGTACATGTTTGCCTACCTTCATACAATCGTGCCGGCTCCCTCGCTTCCCTTCCGGGGTTATTTTACAGTACTCACACTTCTTGCAGTGCGGGATTGGCTTATCATCCGGCCGTATCAGTTCTGCAGGGAACTCTTGTATTAAATTCCTGCCCCAGATTTCCTCCAGCTCTTTGCTGCTATACGGAGTTGGCCAGATCCTTTATTGATTCTCACATCTACGGAGAAGCGCTTTGCCTGTTTCGCTGCGTAACAGTATGGCCATGTCTTTTTACCCCCTATATCAATTCAATTTATGTGGTGGGGTTGCCTGCTGATCCAGTTTTCTTTTGTCTGGCTGTAGGCTTTGAGTTAATTGTTTATGTTTATAATTATAAACTATATCGTTTATGGTGTCGAAGATTAACTTAACGATTTTCAATAAAAGAAAAATATTATTATTGATTTGTTAAATAAATTCGTTTATAATGAGAATATCGAAAGGAGTGGTTATATGTCAGTGTCTGAACAGCTGAAAATTCTATGTGTAAAGCTTGGAATAAGTGTCTCCGAACTTGGAAGGATGTCCGGAAAAAGTCCACAGGCCTTTAATCAAAAGATGAAGCGGGAAACTTTCACTGTCGATGAGTTGAAAAAAATAGCCGAAATTGCCGGATGTAAATACGAGGGCTCTTTTATACTGCCATCTGGTGAGAAAGTCACATACTAAAAAAGGGGGTTATTAAATTGTTCGATGATGGTATATACAAGTGTATAGCCTGTGGTAAACGCTTCTCTGTAACCATATCAAATTCAGGTTATCCCGGCGGGAAGGAGCGAGAAAGCATAAATTGTCCCTGGTGTGGTGCTGAAAATGGCAGCGAAGTAACAAGCGGCATTATTACAACACGGAAAGTAATTACGGAGGGCGGTGTTAATCAATGACTTTATATGAAAAAATCGACCGCTACAAGCTGGCCATTGATGAAAAGCGTCCCTTTGAAGGTCATTTGCTTCATGAAATTAAAAACTACTACCGTATAGGTCTTACATGGTCCAGCAATGCTCTTGAAGGAAACACTCTAACTTTAAGTGAAACAAAGATCCTACTGGAAGATGGATTGACGGTCGGAGGAAAGCCTCTTCGAGATACCTTCGAAGCCCTGGGACATGCAAAGGCTTATGATTTCATGTTTACATTGTTTAATAGTTACCGAATAACAGAAGAAGACGCCCTTACAATGCACCGAATGTTCTATACAGGTATTGATTCCGAGGAAGCTGGAAAATACCGCGATCGCCCGGTCTTTATAACCGGCTCAAAATATGAAGTATGCCCAGTAGAACGGATAGAAGAGGAAATGAAAAAGCTATTCCAGTGGGCATGCTCCGCGCGTAACAAATACCATCCAGTTCAATTTGCTGCCCAGCTGCATAAGCGGTTTGTATTTATTCATCCTTTCATAGATGGAAACGGAAGAGTTGCTCGGTTGCTTATGAATACAGCTCTTATTCAAGATGGTTATATGCTGGCCATAATTCCACCGGTCTTACGTCATGAGTATATTAGCTTACTGGAGCAGGCTCATGATGATGATCAACCTTTTATGGACTTTATTGCCGAACGCGTTTTGGAGTCTGAAAAGGAAATTATGAGATTATTGAATATCCCTTTTCCTAATCTACCTTAAAATAAAATGAGAGCCCGGTGCTCAGATCAGAATAAAGCTTCCAGAAGTTCCCTATAAACAGTTCAAAGCAGCTATAGCTCCATCTGCTGAAGAACGAGTGGCCAATCGTATAAGAAAATATGAAACAGTGTCAGGTATCCTTTGGTTGATCATCGGGGCAGTGCAGTTACAGTATTGTCGCCGTGGCCGAGCGCCTGGACGATACTGTCGAGGTTGCCATGTCTACTTATGCCCATCTGTATCCAAACAAAATGGAGCAAGTTGCTGCTGATCTAAATCGGCATGCTACCATCAAAAATGAAACTCCTGCAGCGGTCGTTTTTGATCTCGAAAAAGTAGAAAAAATAGCATAAAAATTAAAAGTGGTACGCTTTTGGTACGATTTCATAAAAATTAAATCCGGAATACCAGGTTTCATGCTGGTTTCCGGATTTTTTGATGTTATTCCCATTCAATTGTAGCAGGCGGTTTTGATGTGATATCATACAGCACCCTGTTTACGCCATACACTTCATTTATAATGCTTGTAGATATGTCCTCAAGTATATCATATGGAATCTTAACCCAGTCTGCCGTCATTCCATCATTGCTTTCCACAATCCTTAAGATAATAGGATATGCATATGTCCTGTCGTCACCCATTATTCCTACACTTTTTATGTCAGGCAACACAGCAAATGATTGCCATACGTTGTTATACCAGCCATTTTTCTTCATCTCTCTCAAAACTATGCTGTCAGCTTCTCTTAATATGTTTAATTTTTCTTCTGTCACTTCCCCAAGTATCCTCACTGCAAGCCCCGGTCCTGGGAAAGGCTGCCTATTTAAAATTTCATCAGGCATGCCAAGTTCTCTCCCTACCTGTCTTACTTCGTCTTTAAAAAGCATTCTTAAAGGCTCTATAAGCTCAAAGCCAACATTTTCAGGAAGACCGCCAACATTGTGATGGCTCTTTATTGTTGAAGCAACTGGGCTTCCGCTTTCGATAACATCTGGATAAAGTGTCCCTTGTACGAGATATTTTACATCCCCAATCTTTTTAGCTTCTTCTTTAAACACTTCGATAAATTCATTTCCTATTATCTTTCTTTTCTGTTCAGGATCTTTCACACCTTTTAACTTTTCCAAAAACCTATCCTTTGCATCAACTTTTATAATCTCCATATCAAAATTATTTTTGAAAGTTTCAACTACTTTTTCTCCTTCATTTTTTCTTAAAAGACCATTATCGACAAATATACAAACAAGCTGATCGTGTATTGCTCTGTTTACTAAAACTGCAGCAACAGATGAATCAACGCCACCGCTTAATGCACAGACTACCTTGTCCTTCCCTACCTTTTTCCTTATTTCTTTCACTGTCTGCTCGATCAATGAATCCATCGTCCAATCTGCAGAACAGTCACATATCTCGAATAGAAAATTTCTTATAATTTCAGTACCTCTTGGAGTATGAATGACTTCAGGATGAAATTGTACAGCATATTGTCTTCCTTCTACATTCGCAATTGCCGCAATCGGACAGTTTGCAGTTGATGCAACGACTTTGAAATTTTTAGGTGGCAGTTCTATTTGATCTGTGTGGCTCATCCAACAACTTGTCTCTTTTTCAATTCCTTTAAACAAAGGTATGTTGTTGTTTATGACAACATCCGTCTTGCCATACTCCCTTACAGGAGCTTCAGCAACTTTACCACCCTGTATCATGGTCATAAGCTGTGCACCATAACATATACCGAGAATTGGATAATCTAATTTAAAAATACCCTCGTCGCATATTGGTGCATTTTCTGCGTATACACTAGCAGGTCCGCCTGACAATACCAATCCTTTTGGCTGTTTCTTTACAATTTCTTCTGGTTTTATGTTGTATGGAACAATTTCACAAAAAACATTTGCTTCCCTTATTCGCCTTGCAATCAATTGTGTATATTGTCCTCCGAAGTCAAGAATCAATATGACTTCTCTATTAATCCCCATTAAAATCCTCCTTTTATTTAATACTATAATTTGGAGCCTCCTTTGTAATTATTATATCATGCGGATGGCTTTCAGTTAATCCTGCATTCGTTATTTTTATAAATTTTGTCTTTGTCCTAAGTTCTTCTATATTGTGAACACCACAATATCCCATTCCTGCTCTTAATCCACCTATCATTTGGTATACAGTGTCTTTCAAAGGTCCTTTATATGGCACTCTGCCTTCTACACCTTCTGGAACAAGCTTTTTCATGCCCTCTTGAAAATAGCGATCAGAACTTCCACTCTTCATTGCTGAAATTGAACCCATTCCTCTGTAAACTTTGTAACTTCTTCCCTGATATATCTCCACTTCGCCAGGACTTTCTTCGGTACCAGCAAAAAGGCTTCCAATCATAACTGTAGATGCACCAGCAGCAATCGCTTTGACGATATCTCCGCTGTATTTTATACCACCATCAGCAATTATAGGTATACCATATTTATCGGCTTCTTCTGCACAGTCATAAATTGCCGTTATCTGAGGTACTCCAATACCTGCTACAACTCTCGTCGTACATATAGACCCTGGACCTATGCCTACCTTAACGCAATCAGCACCTCTTTCAATTAAATCTCTTGTAGCCTCTGCAGTTGCGACATTTCCAGCTATTATCTGTACATCTGGAAATCTATTCTTTATCTTCTCCACCGTATCTAAAACACCTACAGAATGTCCATGAGCCGTATCTATTACAATAACATCCACATTAGCATCGACAAGGGCTTCAACCCTTTCCATTACATCTGATGAAACGCCTACAGCAGCACCTACAAGAAGTCTTCCTCTAGAATCTTTCGCAGAATTAGGATACTCCACTGCCTTTTCTATATCTTTTATTGTTATTAATCCCCTTAAATTATTATCTTCATCAACGAGAGGCAATTTCTCGATTTTATGTCTTTTAAGTATTTCTCTTGCTTCATCCATAGTCGTGCCAACAGGTGCCGTCACCAAGTTTTCTTTAGTCATAACTTCCTTTATTGGCCTTTCTAAATTGCTTTCAAATCTTATGTCCCTATTTGTAATTATTCCCACCAGCTTATTGTTAACTGTTATAGGTACGCCTGAAATTCTGTACCTTTCCATAAGCTCAACAGCATCCTGTATTCTGTGATCCGGAGTTAAATAAAAGGGATTAGTTATGACTCCGTGTTCCGACCTTTTTACCCTATCAACCTCTAAAGCCTGTCTTTCTATAGGCATATTTTTATGTATTATGCCTATTCCACCTTCTCGCGCTATAGCTATCGCAAGCCTTGATTCAGTAACTGTATCCATTCCAGCGCTAATCAAAGGTATATTTAACTTTATTTTATTTGTAAGGCGTGTTCTGGTGTCCACCTCCTTTGGAAGCACATCAGATTTTGCCGGTATAAGCAACACATCATCAAATGTTAACCCTTCTTTTGCAAACTTATTTTCCATTTTTATCCCCTTTCTTTCATTAATTATTATCTCCCTCAGCTTTATAATAAATAATGCCCGAACATAAATTTTTGTTCAGGCAAAAAAGAGTATAACAATAACTCCCCATAGTAAAGAGTTACGGCTCTTTGTAGATACTCTAGTGCCTATTCACCAGATTATATGTGGATCAAAATTATAAAATTATTAAATTATTAAACAATATAACAGATTTAAGTGTCTATGTCAACAGGACAAAAAAATAACCGGGGATTACCCGGTTATTTTTACATCATATCCATTCCTGCTCCTGGAGCTGGTGCTGGCGGATTCTTCTCTGGTATGTCTGCAACAACTGCTTCTGTTGTCAGTATCATCGATGCAACAGATGCAGCATTTTGCAGTGCTGATCTTGTAACCTTTGTTGGGTCAACTATACCTGCCTTTAACATATCTACAAAGTCTTCTTTGTATGCATCATAACCAAAAGATGGATCTTTTGATTCTTTTATTTTCTCGATTATCACTGAGCCATCTACGCCAGCATTTCTTGCGATCTGCCTTACTGGTTCTTCTAATGCTCTCAGTACGATCTGAGCACCTGTCCTGAAGTCACCTTCCAGTGAGTCAACGACCTTTTGTACTTCTGGGATAACATCTAACAGTGCTGTACCACCGCCAGGTACTATACCTTCTTCTACAGCAGCTCTCGTAGCTGAAAGTGCATCTTCTATTCTGTGTTTCTTCTCTTTTAATTCTGTTTCTGTAGCAGCACCAGCTTGAATTACAGCAACACCGCCAGATAGTTTTGCAAGTCTTTCTTGTAATTTTTCTCTATCATAATCAGAAGTTGTTTCTTCAATTTGAATCTTTATTTGGTTGATTCTGTTCTTTATGTCAGCAGCATTTCCTGCTCCGTCAACTATTGTTGTATTTTCTTTTGTTACTTTTACTTGTCTTGCACGGCCAAGCATTTCTATTTTTGCTTCTTTCAAATCGATACCTACTTCTTCAGATATTACTTGACCACCTGTCAAAATAGCTATATCTTGAAGCATTTCTTTACGTCTATCGCCAAATCCTGGAGCTTTTACAGCGACACATGTAAATGTGCCTCTTAATTTATTTACAACTAATGTTGCCAGTGCTTCACCTTCAACATCATCTGCAATAATCAAAAGCTTCTTTCCTTGCTGTACTACTTGTTCAAGCAATGGCAGCAAGTCTTGAATGTTTGACAATTTTTTGTCTGTGATAAGTATTAGTGGATCGTCTAAAACTGCTTCCATCTTGTCTGTATCAGTTACCATGTACTGTGAAATATATCCTCTGTCAAATTGCATACCTTCAACTATTTCAATTGTTGTGTTCATTGATTTTGATTCTTCTACTGTTATTACACCATCTTTGCCGACTTTATCCATTGCTTCTGCTATCAAGTTACCGATCTCTTCATCAGCAGCTGAAATTGCTGCAACATGTGCAATAGAATCTTTACCTTCTACAGGCTTTGAAATATTCTTTAATCCTTCAACGGCAGCATCTACAGCTTTTGCCATACCGCGCCTTAAAAGCATCGGGTTAGCTCCAGCAGCCAAGTTTCTCAAGCCTTCTAAAACCATAGCTTGTGCCAGTACTGTAGCTGTTGTCGTACCATCACCTGCAACATCATTCGTCTTTGTTGCAACTTCTTTTAAAAGCTGTGCACCTTGATTTTCAAAGGGATCTTCTAATTCAATTTCTCTTGCTATTGTAACACCATCATTTGTTATAGTTGGTGAACCGTACTTCTTATCTAAAACAACATTGCGGCCTCTTGGTCCCAATGTAACTTTTACTGTATTAGCAACAGCATTAACGCCTCTTTCAAGAGCCTTTCTTGCATCTTCACCGTATAATATTTTCTTCGCCATTTTTTCTACCTCCTTATTCAACTATAGCTAATATGTCGTTTTGTCTTAAAAGAAGATATTCTTCACCGTCTAATTTAACTTCTGTTCCAGCGTATTTTGAGAATATTACTTTATCTCCTACTTTAACTTCCAGCTCGACTCTTTTGCCATCTATGTATTCTCCAGAGCCGACAGCAAGCACTTCGCCTTGTTGAGGTTTCTCTTTTGCAGTACCAGGCAATACGATACCGCCCTTTGTAACTTCCTCAGCTTCAGTAACTTTTACGACAACTCTGTCACCAAGTGGTTTTAATCTCATAATATCCCTCCTTGAAATTTATTAGCACTCATCATGCGTGAGTGCTAATCATCACACTTTTTATATTAGTTTAATTACAAGTTCATGGCAAATCTCAAATTTCACCGTTTTTCATTGTTTTAAGCGATTATAATAGATTTTTCCCATTTATCTTTTATTTATACCGTTAATATTCAATTTACATAAAAAAATGCAGGTTTTAGCCACCTGCACCATCTACATCTTTTCTGTCATTCTCATTATTCTCAAAGTTACCATCTGCACTTTGCTGTTTTAAATAATTAATCATATTGTACATAAACTGCTGCTGTTCCTTCGTAAGCATTGATTTCAGGCTATCTACAACAGCCGACTGCTGTGATGTCAAACCTAGATTTTGTTTTCCGTCATCTTCATTGCCATCGTCAGCATCCTCCAGGCTATCTACAACTTCTTTTAAATTATTTACATCTGATTCAATTTCTTCTGATTTTTCAATGTTTTTAGGAATATCCACTGAATCACTCCTTGTATTAGATTCCGTATTGCTTTCTTTTTTATCTTTATCTGCACTGTTTTTTGAATTCATTATGCTTTCTGCCTTATTTAAAGCCTCTACAAGTTTTATGTTTTTTATTATCTTCTCAGCCATGTCCTGTTTATCATCCGGAATAACTGGTTTTAAGGCTTCAAATATATCTAAAATCTTATCTATAACATTGTTTTTATTATCTTCCATCTCATATTTTTTCATCTTTTCATTAAGGTTTTGTATTCCTTCATGAAGCTTAATAAATTTATCTATTATTATTTGCTTGTCTTGTTTCATATAAGGCTTTACTGCTTTAAGCATTCCTATTTGGTCGAAATTGTCTTCTTGAATTTCTGTCCCTTGATTTTGATATTCAATCAACTGCTTGTGGCACTCTAGTATTTCTGCTATCTTTGTAAAAATGTCTATGTAATACTGTTCTCTTCTGTGCAAATATGGTTTTACACTTCCCATAAAGTTTTTCCCTTTTTCAATAATCTCAAATATATCTAAAGTATTTTCTCTTTTGTCTTTTAACATATTTTCGTATTCATGTAGATTAGTTTCGTCATATTCGATTATCTCGTCTTCTTCTTTTTTCTTTAAAAGCAGCTTTTCTTCCTCAAAGCTTAGCCCTTCAAAAATTTGAAACCTAATAAAAAAAATTATAAACAGTTCAATTATCAACACTTTTAATAATCTTTCTTTATCCACAACCAATCCCCCACTTTTAAAATTATCTTCATAACTTAATATATGTATAGGGCAGGCTCATTATCACCTGCCCTATACTTTTTATTTCTTATCCACCACAAATACGCCTGGGACCAGCAAGAAGATTATCAGTATCACTATTATAATCCAGATCCATCCGCCGCACCATGATGCTCCTTTTCCTTCAGGCATATAAATACCCCCTTTATTTTTTGGCCTCATGGACCTAATACATTATACGTAATGCCATAAATATTGTTACTGAAAGTTCATGGTGGCCAATGACCATAAGAATCGTCTTGCATGTTTGCGAGGTTTGTCTTGCTGCAATACTACTAGTAGCAAGAAAAAAAACAATAAATCTTCAAATTCAAACTTAACATCCATCACAACCGTCAATATAACAAAGAAAAAAAGCAGTGTATTTCCTGATATAGTCATAAAATCAGCTCCATAAAATTTACTTTAATTCATTATATTCTAATCATTTCATTATTGATATTGATTTAATTTTTATGTAACAATAAATGGTCCTACCAAAAGATAGGACCACTTATTTATTTGACTTGATTTAGGAATAATCCCATTCCACCGTCCATAATTATGACTAATAGTACGAAGAAGAACAGCAATGTTTCCATTGACCATGTTCCGCCAAACCATCCGCCGCCCATCAGAACAACGAGTATTAAGAAGAAGAACAGCAAATTGCTTTCGCCAAATACTGAACTTGTTCCAGCCATGATAATCCTCCTTTTTAAATTTTAAAATTTACATCAAGCCTTAGGCTCTTCTACTATAAAACCAGGTACAAACAAGAAGATAAGAAGTATTATAATTATTATCCAAATCCATCCACCGCCAAGCCATGATGCACCTTTTTCTGTGGGCATATTAATATCCCCCTTTCGCAAGAATATATGTCAGGTCTTTATGACCTAATACATAATATGACATCATCAAAATTTGTGACACTTATTATTTTAAAAACTATCAAAAATTTATCTTGAACATATTCTGATATAAGAAAGGGGGATTCTATATGGATATAATTTCTGCGCTAATTTTATCATGCGCCATTAAAAACCTTTATCCGAAAAGCAAAATAGACAGTAGATTGCTTAAAAAAGCAACTATATATAGAAACGAATGCGTAAGTGCAATTGTGTATTCCACTTTACCGTACGAAACTCTTAAAAAAAAGATAGAAACAATAGGAGGAACGATAAAATACGAATTGCCCATAATAAATGGCTGGGCTGTTAACATACCATGCAACAAATTAAGCAACGTAGCATCAAACCGTGAAATCAAATTTATCGCTGAAGATTCAACTGTAAAGACACAGCTTAACATTGCTACACAGGAAATTAAATCAAGAGAAGCAAATGAGCACGGATACACCGGCAAAGGCGTCACAATCGCTTTTTTAGATACAGGAATTTACCCGCATCCAGACTTTACTAAGCCTAAAAACAGAATAATTGCATTCCACGACATTGTAAATGGAAAAAAAAGTCCATACGACGACAACGGCCATGGCACGCATGTAGCAGGTGATGCCGCTGGAAGTGGTTATACGTCAGATGGTAAATACAAAGGGGTTGCATCTGAAGCAAATATAGTGTCAGTCAAAGTCCTAGATTCAAGAGGTAGCGGTTCTACATCTGATATACTGGCAGGTATGCAATGGATACTAGACAACAAAGATAAATACAAAATAAGAATAGTATCACTGTCAATTGGTGAAACGCCATCGTTGCCACCTTTTCTAGACCCTCTAGTTAAAGGCGTTGACAAACTGTGGAGAAATGGCATAGTCGTAGTAGTTGCAGCAGGGAATTCTGGACCAGCCACAAACTCTATAACATCACCAGGAAACAGCATGAACGTGATAACCGTAGGTGCTGTAGATGATAAGAGGACTGTCGATGTTTCAGACGATGAAATTGCTAACTTCTCGGGCAGAGGATCTGCGTTTTTGCCAAAACCTGATATAGTAGCACCTGGTGTAAAAATCGTATCAACAGCATCTGGAAATGTACCTCTTGACGCTGATGACAGTATTCTTTTAAATAGGCCATACAGAACTGCATCTGGAACATCTATGGCAACACCAATTGTAGCTGGTGCTGCCGCACTGCTAATCGAGAAAAACCCTTCTCTTACTAATAATCAGATTAAAAACATTTTGAAATCAACTTCAACAAATATTGACCACTACAGGTATTACTCACAAGGATATGGAATGATAAATGTTGAAATGGCATTAAAAAAAGTATGAGGGCTTTTAGCTCTCATACTTCTAATTTACATTATTTTGTGAATCTCTTTTATCAGGATCTAAAACTTCATTTGGAATCAACGGTGGAAGGCCTTTTATTAAGTTAGCTGTTGCACTCGGTATAAAAGTATATGTTAATGCTGCATAAATTGCATATAAATATTGAAGGTTAGAAAATCCCAATAAAGTAAAAATTGAAAGTAATAAAAATCCAAAGAAAGATTCTTTTGTTATTCCTTGTGGAGGAGGAAACACCATCGGTGGTATCCTAGAATTTGTAACTGGCTTTTCTAATGAAATTGGCCCAGCTGAATAAATACCATATATTGCTGGGAAAAATGAGACAACATCAGATGCAGCAACCAAAGCATTTAGCGCAACAGTCGATATCTTAGTATCATTTACAAGAATAAGTAAAAATACAAAAAGTATTAACTTTGCTATATATATTTGCTGTGTACCATTTTCCATTTCACTTAAAAGCGGTGATATAACTTCTACAAGTTTCTCTATATCAATTTCATCGTCCTTTTTAACTTCCTGAAGCTCCATTAAAACACCTCATTTCCTGTTGAATCATTTTTATTATTATATTCACAACAGAAAACAGGTGTGATTGTATCCGCTACGCCAACATTACCCTATCATCTACAAAGTCACTGCCATTAACCTCGTTAAACATCTTTAGAAGCTTTTGTACTGTTAAATTTTTCTTCTCATCTTTTAAGTCAAGAACAATTCTACCTTGGTGCATCATAATAATCCGATTTCCAAATTCCAAGGCATGTTCGAGGTTGTGAGTAACCATCAACGTAGTAAGGTTATTTTCACTGATTATTTTATTTGTAATTTCATTTATAATATTTGCAGTCCTAGGATCTAAAGCTGCTGTATGCTCATCTAGCAAAAGCAGCTTTGGCTTTGCAAATGTGGCCATAAGAAGTGTCAATGCCTGTCTCTGACCACCTGACAAAAGGCCTACTTTAGTCTTCATTCTATTCTCAAGTCCCAAACCAAGCTCTGCCAATTTTTCTTTAAATAAATCTCTATTCTTTTTATTAAGGCCCATCTTCAAACTTAAACCTTCACCTTTTGAATATGCAATCGATAGATTTTCATCTATTGTCATGGAAGGTGCTGTGCCTAAAAGTGGATTTTGAAATACTCGTCCAATAAATTTTGACCTTTTAAACTCCGGATATGAAGTTACGTCTACATCGTCTATCATGATGGAACCACTGTCAACAGGATAAACTCCTGCAATCAAGTTAAGAAGAGTAGATTTTCCTGCTCCATTGCTTCCGACTATTGTAACAAAATCACCATCTTCTACTTCAAAATTTAAATCTTTAAATACCTGGTTTTCATTAGGCGTATTTTTATAAAATGATTTACTTACATTTTTAAGTTTTAGCACAATTCACGCCCCCTTTCAGTTAGAGCTTATAACGATTTTCTTTAAGCCTGGCAGAGAAAGCGCTATAACTACCAGAATTGCCGTCAACAACTTAAGATCTGTCGGATTGAATCCTATAGTAAGGGCTACTGCTATTGCACCTCTATATACTATAGAACCTGCAACAGCCGAAATTACCGCCCACAATATATTTCTCTCTCTAAATAAAACTTCTCCGATTATAACAGAAGCAAGACCTGCAACAAGTGTCCCTATACCCATTCCTGCATCAGCAAACCCTTGATATTGAGACACTAACGATCCTGCTAAAGCAATATAAGCGTTTGATATTATAAGGCCCAATGTTATAGTCGTATTAGTGTTTATCCCCATGCTGCGAACCATCTGCTGATTGTTTCCGGTAGCTCTTAACGCAAATCCTGTCCTAGTCTGTAAAAAATAATTTGTTAAAAGCACCAAAAAAATCATAATAAGTCCGAAAAACAAAATATTTCTATAATTACCTGCAAAACTGAAATAATCTAAGATGGATTTATTGCTAAGCATTGGTATATTTGATTTTTCCATTATACGCAAATTTATAGAATAAAGTGCTGTCATCGTAAGAATACCAGCTAAAAGTTCAGTTATTTTTAACTTTGTATTTAAAAAACCAGTAACAAGTCCAGCTAATCCTCCAGCTAAAAACGAAACTATAATTGAAAAAACAGGATTCACTCCGCTGGTAATAAGTTTTGCTGTGAAGGCAGCTCCTAATGTGAAGCTGCCTTCAACAGTTAAATCAGCAAAATTTATTATTTTAAAAGATATATAGACACCAAGTGCCATTATACCGTAAACAAGCCCCTGTTCCAATGTTGAAATGGCAAAAGACATATAAAATGACCTCCAATTTTATATCTATTTGATTACCTCCTGAGCCTTTTTCATTATCGAATCTGGAATCTTAAGGCCTATCGCATCTGCTTCCTTTTGATTGATTATAAGCTGCAAGTCTTTGGCAGTTTCTACTTTTATGTTAGCCGGTTTTTCTCCTTTCAAAATCTTGATGGCCATTAAACCAGCCTGATAGCCAAGATCACTATAGCTAATACCCAACGTAGCCAGTGAACCTCCTTCTACCATTCCCTTCTCTGCCGCTACAACAGGTATTTTTGCAGAATTAGCTACCTTTATTATAGCCGCAATGGATGAAGCTACTGTATTATCAGTTGGAAGCCAAATAGCATCCACCTTCCCTACCAGTGATTGTGCTGCCTGATTTACCTCGCTGCTGTTGGACACAGTCGCTTCTACTATACTGTATCCCAGTGACGCAGCATCATCTTTTGCAATCTTTACCTGTACAGTAGAGTTGACTTCTCCTGCATTGTATATAATGCCTATTCTCTTTGCACCTGGCACTAAATCTTTTATTAACTTAAGTTGATCATTTATAGGCTCCATATCAGATGTTCCCGTTACATTTCCACCAGGTTTATCAAGTGAACTTACAAGACCAGCAGCTACAGGATCTGTAACAGCGGTAAATACGATTGGAATAGTTGAAGTTGCTTTTTTAACTGCTTGCGTTGTAGGAGTTGCTATAGAAAATATTAAATCCACATTTTTATCGACAAATTTCTTTGCTATAGTCTGGGCTGTCGACATATCCCCTTGTGCATTTTCCTGTATAAATGTGACATTCTTACCTTCTACATAACCATTGTCTTTTAAAGCTTTTATAAACCCTCCTCTTGCACTATCAAGTGCTGGATGTTCCACAATCTGCGTAATACCGATTGTTATCATCTTTTCCGTACTGCCACTTGATGTTGTTTTACTTCCACAGCCAGATAGTACAATAGAAAAAATAAAAAAAGCTGCCAAAACAAAGATAGATCTCTTCATTGAAATTCCTCCCGTTACATGGCAACAAAAAGACATACTACCATGCTACCATGCTAAATTTCTATAACGATTGATAATAAGAAAAAATTTTTATTTAATAAAATAGTATGATAAAAACATTTATTAGTCAATAAAAGTTTTTTGTAATATTTATTAGAAAATTTGAATACGGCTTAAAATAAATAATCTTGAAGTAAGTAATAAATCTAAAGTATAATTATAGTAAATTTATTAGCAGTCTGTTTCCATTTTTTCTACCGGTAGAGAAAAATTATATTAAAATTTTATTTATTTTTAAAATGGGAGGATGTATCTATGAAAAAAACAATTAAGAGGCTGTCAATGCTTTTAGTGGGAATAATAGCAGCTTCCATATTACTTTCAGGTTGTACGAAAAATACCAGCGCTACAAGCAGTGATAAAATAAATGTTGGTGCACTTTTCGAATTAACAGGACAAGTAGCGTCATACGGCACTTCTGAGTACAATGCTGTAAAACTGTATATAGATGACACCAACAAAAACGGCGGTGTTCTCGGCAAGCAGATCAATTTAATAAAAGCCGATAACAAATCTGCAACGGATGAATCAATAAACCAAGCTACAAAACTTATTGTAGAAAACAATGTTGTGGCAATATTAGGACCAGCTACAACAGGCAATACTAAAGCGGCTTCGTCAATTGCGTTAAGCAAAAACATACCTCTTATAACCCCATCAGGCACGTCTTTAGATGTCACTGTTGATACCAACACAAACAAAGTAAAAAGTGAAATTTTTAGAGCGTGTTATACAGACCCATATCAAGGCAAAGTTATGGGAGAATTTGCGGCAAAAGACCTTAATGCAAAAAATGCTGTAATATATATTGATAATAAGAGTGACTACAGTAAAGGCCTTGCAAAAAGCTTCAAAGAGCAGTTTGAAAAGCTTGGTGGGAAAGTAATCGACCAGGAAGCATATGTGGCAGGTGATCAGGATTTCAAATCGACGCTTACAAAAATAAAAGGTATAAATGCCGATGTCATATTTATACCAGGATACTATCAAGATACGGCAAAGATAGCTAAGCAAGCAAGAGAAATGGGTATAGAAGTACCTTTGCTTGGTGGAGATGGCTGGGATTCACCTGATTTATTAAAAATAGCTGGTGCTTCTGCACTAAACAACGTTTATTACAGCAATCACTTTATATCAACAGACCCTGATCCAATAGTGCAAGATTTCATAAAGAAATATAAAGATGCTTACGGCACAGAACCAGATGCATTTGCCGCCTTGGCATACGACTCGGCAGGTATGTTAGTGCAAGCAATAAAAGACGCTAATTCAACTGATCCTGCAAAAATAACTGATGCCTTGGCAAATCTCAAAAATTTTAAGGGTGTGACAGGCACTATCTCAATAGATGCACAGCACAATCCAATAAAGCAAACAGTAATCATAGAATTGAAGGACGGTAAACAGACACTTAAGAAAAAAATAAGTGCTGAATAAATTTGTAAAACACGGCAATGCGGTCACATAGTGGCCGCTTATGTTCTTTTAATACATTTTAACTTGAGGTGATATTTATGAAGACATTTATTGAGCAGCTTATAAATGGTTTATCCTTAGGAAGTATATACGCGCTTATTGCTCTCGGATATACTATGGTTTACGGCATAATGAAGCTTATAAATTTCGCTCACGGTGATATATACATGGTAGGTGCATTTACAGGCTTCTTTGCCTCCACATATCTCCACCTCGGCTTTGTACCATCTCTTTTATTGGCAATGTTAGTAAGCCTTATACTAGGTGTGACAATAGAGCGTGTGGCGTACAGGCCATTAAGGGATAAGTCAAAAATCTCAATATTGATTACAGCCATCGGTGTCTCACTTTTGCTTGAAAACGGAGGCATAATCCTCTTAACACCGCAGGTTCGGACATATCCTCAGATCTTCAAGCAGCACATGTACTCATTTTTCAACGGAATAATTACAATATCAAACCAGCAAATCGTCATATTTGTCGTATCCATAATCATGATGGTGGGACTTCAGCTAATAATATACAAAACAAAGATGGGAAAGGCCATGAGAGCTGTGTCAACTGACGCAGATGCGGCAAAACTTATGGGCGTAAATGTAGATAGGACCGTTTCATTTACATTTGCAATAGGATCTGCCCTTGCTGCTGTTGCAGGTGTCTTAGTTGGCATATACTACAACTCAATAGATCCCCTAATGGGTATCATGCCAGGCTTAAAAGCATTCATAGCAGCAGTATTAGGCGGAATAGGAATAATACCAGGTGCTATGGTAGGAGGCCTTTTGATGGGCGTCATAGAAGCACTTGTTTCAGGCTACGGTAGCTCACTATACAGAGACGGTGTTTCATTTGCAATACTCATAATCATACTACTGATTAAACCAACAGGACTATTTGGCAAAAATGTAAGAGAGAAAGTGTAGGTGGTACAGTTGAAGCAAATATTGAAAAACAGATTGCTGATTTTTATAGGGCTATTCGCCATTTACGGTATAATACAAATCTTGCTGTCAACAAATATATTGAACGATTATTACGAAATAAACATAGTTCTTATGGGCATAAATATAATACTTGCTGTAAGCCTTAACCTTATCAATGGATTTACAGGGCAATTTTCATTAGGTCATGCAGGATTCATGTCAATCGGTGCATACACATCTGCCATCATAACATACAAATTGGGGCTTCCATTTCCATTGGCATTGTTAGTAGGAGGCATATCAGCAGGAATAACAGGAATATTGATAGGAATACCATCATTAAGATTAAAAGGTGACTACCTTGCCATAACGACACTTGGATTCGGAGAAATAATAAGGGTAATCTTTTTAAACACCGAATACGTCGGTGGAGCAAGCGGTCTATCCGGAATACCAAAGTACACAAACTGGACGTGGGTATTCTGGATATCAGTCATAACCGTCGTCTTAATCAGAAACTTCATAAACTCCAGCTACGGCAGATGCTGTGTAGCAATCAGAGAAGACGAGACAGCAGCCGAATCAATGGGCATAAACACAACTTTCTACAAGACATTGGCATTTACAATAGGTGCATTCTTTGCAGGAATAGGCGGTGCACTTTACGCTCACAACTTTTACATCATACAGCCAGAAACATTCAACTTCATGAAGTCATTTGACATATTGACAATGGTTGTCTTAGGCGGCTTAGGTAGCATAACAGGATCAATACTATCAGCAATTTTCCTCACATTCGTATACGCAGTGCTGCAGGATTACGCTGCGCTAAGAATGGTAATATACTCACTCCTCTTAATCATCGTAATGCTATTCAGACCAGAAGGATTGATGGGTACAAGAGAATTTTCTCTCAAAAAATTATTTAAGAAAGGGGAGAAAAACAGTGAGTTTACTGTCAATTAAAGACGTTTCTATAGACTTCGGCGGCATAAAAGCTCTGGTAGATGTCAATATAGAACTGGAAAAAGGCTCCCTTACAGGACTTATAGGACCTAATGGTGCTGGAAAATCAACAGTATTCAATATAATAACAGGAATATACAAACCAACATCAGGAAAAGTAATATTTGACGGAAAAAACGTATCAACAAAGCCGTACAATAATACGAAGCTTGGCATATCAAGGACATTTCAAAACATACGATTATTTAAAAACCTAACTGTCCTTGACAATGTCAAGATAGCCCAGCACATTCACGTGCAATACGGACTTTTAAGCTCATTCATTCAGCACAAAAAATACTTAGATGGGGAAAAATCGCAGAATATAGAAGCAATGAATTTACTTAAAATCTTCAATCTTGACAAACATGCCTTAAACCTTGCCAAAAATCTACCATATGGCGAACAGAGAAGACTTGAAATAGCTAGAGCACTAGCAACAAAGCCAAAGCTTCTTCTTCTAGATGAACCTGCAGCAGGAATGAATCCACAAGAGACAAAAGAGCTTACAGACACAATCAGATTCATAAGGGACAAATTTGACATAACAATACTCTTGATTGAGCACGATATGTCTTTAGTGATGGATCTTTGTGAAGATATATACGTCATGAACTATGGGAAAATAATAGCACATGGCACACCAGATGAAATCAAGAGAAACCCAGAAGTAATAGCTGCATACCTTGGAGAAGAAAGTCCTGATGAAAATGAAATTTTATCAATTGAAGGAGGTGCTTAAAACATGTTAGAGATAAAAGATCTCAACGTATCATATGGAATGGTCAATGCCTTAAAAGGCATAGATCTTAAAGTAAATGACGGTGAAATCGTGACAATAATAGGTGCAAACGGCGCAGGCAAAAGCACTACTCTAATGACAATATCAGGCATATTAAAGCCAAAAAAAGGCTACATCAAATTCAACGATGTAGACATAACGAAAAAACCTGCTCAAAATATAGTCGATATGGGCATCTGCCAAGTGCCAGAAGGAAGAAGAATATTTGCCAACATGACTGTGATGGAAAACCTTGAGATGGGAGCTTATCTCAGGAAAGACAAAATGGTAAAAAGCGACATGGAAAAAGTGTTTAATTTATTCCCACGCCTAAAAGAAAGGCATAAGCAGATTGCCGGTACTTTAAGCGGAGGAGAGCAGCAAATGCTGGCCATAGGAAGAGCATTGATGGCAAAGCCAAAAATGCTTTTATTGGATGAACCATCGATGGGGCTTGCACCGATAGTAGTGCAAGATATATTTAAGACAATAAAAAATATAAATGATGACGGCACAACCATCCTTTTAGTAGAACAAAACGCTAAAATGGCACTATCTATTGCAGATAGAGCATACGTCCTTGAAACAGGAAATATCTCCCTTGAAGGTGCTGCATCTGTCTTGAAAAACGATGAAAGGGTTAAAAAGTCATACTTAGGGGGGTAAAAAGAGGGTTCACGATGAACCCTCTTTTTGATGAATTTAATATTTCAATGATCTATGCCCTAATCCAATGGCAACTTCGTTTAAGTTTAGCATCCCAACAGCGAAAAATGCACATACACAAAGGTGTTCGCCATAAAATGCTATTCCAATCTTGCCACCTATATTAAGTCCCATAGCTTTATCTTTTAGCTGCATTATAGCATCATGTGTTGCACCTGCAACAGCACCTTCTCCCACATGATTGTCCTCTATAACACCTTCTCTTTTTGCTGCAACAACAGCCCTTTCTATTATCTTTGATATGGAATTGATATATTCACCGCCATAATCTACTGCTGCTACTTTGATACCTTCTTTGCCATACCTTTCCTTTAATGTAACTTCATCCTCTCTCCTTGACATGGCCATCCTTATGGCTACTCTCGCAACATCTATGCTTCTTATTTCTTTCATATTTACTAGCCCTTTTTAAGGGCACCTCCTTCATCATTTAAAATGCTTTTAGTATTATTTCGTATACAATGGGAACAAAAATTGACGGAAGCAAGTTTCCAATCTTTATTTTCGTCAAATTCAGCATATTTAATGATATGCCTATTATCAAAACACCGCCAATAGCAGACATGTCCGCAATCACGTTAGCAGTCAATAAATCTTTAAGAAGCGATGCGCACAAAGTTATAGAACCTTGATATAAAAGGACGCTAATAGACGATATCATGATACCTATCCCTAACGTCGATGCAAATATTATAGATGATATGCCATCTAACATGGATTTTGCAAACAGTATACTGTGATCGCCTTGTAGACCGTCTTTTAATGCGCCTACAATCGCCATCGCTCCAACACAGTATATGAGGCTTGCTGTTACAAAACCTTCACTTATCTTATTTTCACCATTTCCAGATAATTTTTTTTCTAAAAAGTTGCCAAATTGATTTAGCTTTTTCTCTATGTCCAGCAGTTCTCCCATAATGCCGCCTATCGCCAAACTTATTATCACTAATAGCAAATTTTTGTATTTCAATGCGCTGTCAAATCCTATTATCAAAACGCTTAAAGATATGGCTTGCATAACCGTTGACTTTATTCTATCCGGAATTCCAATTTTAAATAAAGTGCCAACAAAACTACCCACAACAATAGATGCTGCATTGACAAAAGTCCCAATCATCTAATTTTTCCTTTCTTTAAACACATCTTTTGAAACATGGTCTTTTGCATAGTTAAATAGATACTGCTGAGCAAAACCAGACAAATCACCAAACTTCTCTTTTGCAAAACTTTGTACATCCACATTATTAGTCTTTCTCTTAAGGTATAAATACTCAACAACGCGCTTTATCCACACATCTGTTGGAAATGCTTCATATCTTCCGATTGAATAAAGAATTACACAATCTGCAACTTTAGGCCCAACTCCTCTTATGCTCATAAGTATATTTCTTACTTCGTGTGTATCGTAAAGCTGCAGCTCAAAAAGATTGATTTCGTCATTAAATACTTTTAAAGCCGCATCAATTATATACTTTGATCTAAATCCGCACTTGCTGTTATTTAATGATTCTTCATCTGCCATTATTATGTCTTGCACTTTTGGAAATGTATAATAAGTCTTATCTTTATATAAGATAGGGTGTCCAAATGCCCTGCTTAAATTTTCTATGACTTTTTTTATCTGAGGTATTCTGTTATTCTGAGATATAATAAATGATATAAGCGTCTCCCAAGTATCTTGCCTCAAAATCCTTATACCTTCACCGTACTTTATAGCCGCTCTTAATATTTCATCTTGCGAAAGTGTCTCTTTGATCTTTCCATAGTCTCTGCCCAAGTCAAAATAGTCATACCATATATCATTAAAATCTGCTAATGTCGTGTTATCAATCGTCAATATATCACCATCTAATTTCACATTTATTACTCTATCAAATGCGACCCCCGTATAACTTCCATCATCTTCTTCATTCCATCTAAAACATTGCCCACATTCCAGTGTCTCTTTAAGGTTAAAATCCTTAATTCCATGCACTATAACCTTAGAACCAGACTGCTCCACTAAATATCTCATTCTCCTCATCACCCACATATAGGTTTTTTATTTGCCTTACTACATAATATTTACGACCATCTACAAATATTATATAATTTTTTGAAGATAAAAAAAAGGCTTATTTGCCTTTATCAAATATTTCTCGTGTTTTAAGCATTTTATCACTATCCCTTATAAAAAGTGACTTCACGTGAATTTTTATGTCCAGCACATTTAAAGACGTCATGTATTCAACGACACTTTTTATCTTCTTTATAGCTTCTCTTAAAACACTGTTTATTGGTGTACCATGTACCATGACAATCTCTATTCTTATTATTATTCCTTCAGTGTAGTTCTCTGTTATCACTTTATTTATTTTGTGAATGCCATCAAATTTTTTTGCTTCATTCAATACAATGCTGTTGATTACATTCTCAGAAATTGTATACTTGCCAAGATAGCTGTAGTAAGGCCTTACTACCGTCTTTTCAAAATCTATCTCTTTGCGCCGAAATATCCTCAGTGGGTCTATAAAATATCCTGAAAAATGTTTTTTAACCTCAAATGTTGGCACTGGTATTACATGCTTCCCTTCTTCATACCTTTTCTTTCTGGCCACCTCTATTTCTTCAGGTGATAAAATATTTTCTATATAAATTCTCTCTGACACAGGCGGCAGCGATAGCCTTTCAGCAATCTTGTCTACCATTTTATCTGATGTTGCAATTATCAATATTTTGTCCGGTTTAAGTTCCTCCAACGATTTTTTTACTTCTTTTACATGTTCTTCTTCTGTAAATATCGCCCTCCTTATGGCTGAAAGCTTCGTTTTTTCCCTTTTTGCTGAAAATCCTGACACGATCCTGTTTCCGCATATCAATAGACCATCATCAATGATGTACTTTATGCCGTATTTTCCTGCAACAAAAGATGCATGATGGCTTTTACCGCTTCCACTAGCACCGACAAAAGAATATACCTTCAATTGATACCCTCCAAAAATTAAAATAATGACTATAGGATATATTATACGGCAATTATTACGTTTTTCAATAAGAATTTCAAGACAACTCTTGTGACAAAAATTCTAACAATAATTTATTTTATCTCTTCTTTTTTATACTTAGCTTTATCAAGGTCTGTAGAAATTTAACTGCAAATTCCATATCTATGTTGCTTTTAGAAAATGTTATTATGAATATTAGAATGACTAAACTGGAGGCGATTACAGTTAACTGCATATCCATGCTTTCACCTCACCTTCGCATAAAAACAGTAAAAATGAATTTGAATGTTAAAAATATATAAGTGGACTATAATGTTTTAGCATATCTAAAATGATATTTGTGCTTTCATCTAAATTATATACCTTTTTATAAAAAAAATGTGGACATAGGAATTAAAATGTTATCTTCAGGAACAAAAATGATTATTTCTCATTTAATTTATAAGATGGTATTTCAACTGTTACATCAAAATATTTATCATCAATCTTTATGTTAATATCACCATTATAGCTATATACTATATCTTTAACAATAGATAATCCGGTTCCTCTTCCATCACCTTTTGTTGTAAAGCCACCATTTAAAATATTTCTTTTTACATCTTCACTAATTTCACCACATGTATTTTTCACTATAAAGATGTAGTCAACCGGATCGCTTTTAAGCATTATTTCTATTCGCTTATTATTTTTTAACCTATCACATTCTTCAATGGCGTTATCTAACAAGTTTCCTAAAACTGAACAAATATCATTTGTTACTTTTTTCGAGTACTTTAAATCCACAGTACATATAAAGTTCACCGAAATATTTTTCTCTATAGCAGCGCTTATTTTTGAATATAAAAGCAGATCTATTATATCGTTTCCAGTATCTACTTTTATAAGGCTGTTATTTATAACATCTATATAAGTCATTAAAAACTCTTCGGCATCTTCATACTTCATCTGTCTTATCAATTCGTATAAAACCAAAATCTTATTTCTCAATTCATGTTTATTCTTTCTGTATAAGTTGTTTTGTTCTTCTATAAATCTTAGTTTGAAATCATTTATAATGTATTGATACTCATTTTTCCCATTTATATAAATCATCCTTATAATCGTAAAAACCAAGACATTTATAACTACAATCGTAAAAAATAAAAACAATTCAAAATCAGCCGGTATGATAATTTTCTGCTGATAATACATGCTATTGTCGAACATAAACGTTATAAAAATCATGTACATAAAAAATATTGCTATTATTTTGTTTAAACTTTTTCTTATCATGGCATCACCCACAAAGTTTTCCTAATTTGCTTCCATTTCAACCGGCTGGTTTAATATATCTTTAAGGCGATTCCTAAATTCATAGTACAGCTTCTTTGATAGATACGCTTTTTTATTTTTATTTCTAAAACTTATTTCTAAAGACGTTCTATTTACAGATTTTATAGAATACACCTTATACAAATTTACAATATAAGATCTGCTTGTCTTGAAAAAAATTTTTTTATTCAGGAGTTTATAAACATCACTTAGGGAAGTATTTGACAGGAAATCTTCATATGTAGTGTAGAAAAAAGTCTTTTTCCGATTAGCTTCAATAAAGTATATATCATTTGCATTGATAAGTTTTATATCATCACCACATCGTACTTCTATAAAATAAGAAGAATCATTAAATTTCCTTTTTATTCTTTCTATTGTATTAAACAATCTTTCATAGTTTATAGGCTTTATTATATAATCAGCAGCATATAGTTTTACTGCATCCTTTATATATTCCTCATATGACGTTATAAATATTATCTCTGTATTTGGAAGCAAGTCCCGTATATTTTTGACAACTTCTAAACCCGTCATTTCTGGTAATTTTATATCTAAAATAGCTAATTCAGGCTTTACCTTTAATATAGCATTTAACAAATCTTTTCCTTCGTTTGTGATGTATTCAACTTTCACATCGCTTATCCCCATAACTTTTCTGCTTATCTCTCTTCTAAGCGAATCCTCATCTTCTGCTATTATCACTCTAATCATAAAATCACATCCTTTTACAAATTCTCGAATAATATAAATATTCGATATTCTTAAAAAAAATCCTTCAAAAATACCAATTTATGAAAAAATGAGAACAAGTCATACTCATTCCCATTTTCTCGTGTAGTATATATTAATTTTTATATATTTTACATTTGCCTTTTTGATGTGTATAAAATATATTTTTCTATATCAAATTATATTACAATTTTAGCGGAATTTAATGTATCCGGAACAAAAATGCATCTGTAGGGTACGAAAATGCAACATAAAAATATCAAAATATTGTATCTATGACTAATTTTACATTTAATGCGGCTATAATTATTCCTAAAGATATCAGTATTGCTTTGCTAAATTTTCCATTTGCATATTCCTTCATTACCTTCTTTGAAGAAGTCAGATAAATCTGTGTAAATACTGTTATTGGTAACTGAATACTCAGTATCATCTGAGACAATATAAGCCCCTGAAACGGATCCTTCAATAAAAATATTACCACAGTTGCAATTATTAATGTAATAAATATTCCCATCTTAGTATGTTTATCTTTTATATTGTATGGTTCTTTAAATATACCTGCAAAAATAGAACCACCCGCCATGCCAGATGTCACGGTTGATGAAAACCAGAGAATAAAAGGGCAATCGCGAATACAACTGATGCTCCACTACCAACGATTGGCTTCAACAACACTCCTGCTTGTTCAAGTTTATCAATGACTATCCCGTTCTCAAAAAATGTAGCAGCAGATAGAAGAATCATGGCGCTATTTATAGCCCATCCTATCACCATTGAAAACAGAGTATCAAGAAACTCATATTTAAGCTGCTTCTTTATAATAGATTTATCTTTTAGATTCCATTGTCTGCTTTGAATTATCTCAGAATGCAAAAATAAGTTATGCGGCATGACAACTGCCCCCAAAACGCTCATAATAATCACTATAGAGTCTTGCGGAATAACCGGATTTACCCAGCTTAATACAGCCGTATTCCAATTGATTTTGACAAGATATAACTCAAATAAAAATGAAAGGCCTATAATGGAAACAAATCCAATTATTATTTTTTCAAGTCGCTTATACGAATTCGAATATAAAACAAAAGAAATCACTATTACTGATATGACTGTACCAACTTTTATTGGTATTTTAAACAACATGTTAAGTGCTATTGCAGTGCCCAGAAGTTCTGCCGTAGATGTAGATATTGATGCAACTACGGCAGATAGCAAAATAATCTTTGAAAGCTTATTGTTTATAAAAATTGATGTAGCTTCGGAAAGACAATAGCCTGTAGCTATTCCAAGGTGTGCCGCATTGTGCTGCAAAATGATAAGCATTACCGTAGATAATGTTATAACCCACAACAACTTATAGCCATACATTGACCCTGCAGAAACATTTGTAGCCCAATTACCGGGATCTATAAATCCTACCGTAACCAATATTCCTGGGCCAACGTATTTCATAAAATCAACAAATGGAACGATGTTTCGATCTTCTTTTAAAAGATTATTTATGTTCTTTATGAATTTTTTCATTTGAACCTCCAATATAAAAAAAATAAACGGCTTAAATACCATTTATTTTTCTTCGACTTTATTTTTAAGCAATTTATCTTCATTTAAACGATAAGATAATGTCAACAAGCTGTCGCTTAAATGAACATTTTCAAGGATTACATCATCAGGAACTTTTAAATCTATCGGCGAAAAATTCCATATAGCCTTAATTCCTGCTTTAACCAATCTATCTGCCATAATCTGCGAGTTACCCTTTGGTATGCACAGTATTGCAATATCTATCTTATTTTTAGACAAAAAGTCTTCTAACAATTCCACATCCATTATCTCTATATCTCTTATCTTAAGTCCAAACAATCTTGGATTAACATCGAATATTCCCTTTAAGTTAAACCCAGTTCTTTCAAAATTTGTATAATTTGCAATAGCCTGCCCTAGATTACCAGCACCGATAATAATTGTACTGTATGTCTTATCAAGACCTAGTATCCTAGTCAAAGTATTGTACAATTCTTCTACATTATATCCGTACCCCTGCTGCCCAAAGCCGCCATAATTATTGAGATCCTGCCTTATTTGTGATGCTGTAACGCCCATCTTTTCACTTAATTCTCTGGAAGAAATCCTTTTTACGTCATTCTTCAATAATTCTTCTAAATATCTATGATATCGCGGTAGCCTTCTTATTACCGGCATCGGTACTATTGGCTTTTTAGTCATAAAATCACCCCAGATAAAATCCTAATAATGAAATTATATTACATTGTAAATAATATGTCAACTTGGAAATATCTATTTTTTTACTGGTTAGACTCCCATTTATCATAATCGCTGTTCATTATAACAATATCAACTCTTCTGTTAAGCTGCCTGTTTTTATCGCTGTCATTTGGCACGATAGGCCTATACTCACCATAGCCTACGGCAGATATTTTAGCCGGATCAATCTTAACATCATTTACAAGTATCTCCACAACGTTAGTAGCCCTTATGACAGACAACTCCCAATTTGAATGAAACTGACTATTATTTATAGGTACATCATCTGTATATCCTTCAACGCGGATATAATTTGGCATCGTCTTTAATATATTCCCGATTTTTATCAATGTAGCTTTTTGATCTGGTTTTACATCTGCAGAACCTGTATCAAATAGCAAGGTATCGTTTAGGCTTATTACAAAACCTCTCTCCTCGACTTTGTATGTGACCATATTCTGCAGGTTATTCTGCTTAATAAGCTTGTCTAATTGAGACTCTATTGTATTGTTAGTGTTTGCATTATTTGTCGTTTTTATGCTATCAAGAATGCTATTTCCACTGTATTGTCCAACTACATAATTAGTACCATCAAAAGTTTTCCCTAAAGATGCAGCAATTTGTTGGAACTTTTGTGAGTTAACTGTACTTATGGTGTACAAAACTATAAAAAATATCATAAGCAATGTTATCATATCAGAATACGTAAGCAACCATCTTTCACTATTTTCCTTCTTTTCTTCATCATCATCATGCCTTATCATCAGCAATTTCACCTTTCACGCTTTGTTCTTTTGAATTTGAAGCAGATTCCCTTTCCACTACAAATGTCAACAATTTTTTCTCCATTATTTTAGGATTTTCACCCGCCTGCAATGAAAGACTGCCTTCCAAAATTATTTCCTTTTCTGTTTTTTTGATTTGAGCTTTATTTTTAAGTTTTTCTCCTATAGGCAGCCAAACAAGGTTTGCCATACTAACACCATATAATGTAGCTATAAAAGCTACAGCTATTGAGGGACCCAGCTTATCTGGTTCACTTAAATTCCCCAAAACATGGACAAGTCCCATAACTGTACCTATGATACCCATAGTAGGAGAATACCCACCGGCTGCTTCAAACATGCTGGCTTCTTTCTTCAATGCTTTATCTTCTATGTATATTCTGTTTTCCATAGTAGTTTTTATTAACTCGATGTCAGCACCATCTATAACTAGCTCTATACAATCTTTTAAAATGGGATCGTAATTTTTTATCTCATCAGACTGCAACTCCTGCTCCAAGCTCAATAATCCTTCGCTTCTGGCCTTTTGAGAAAGATAAACAAAATACTTAATTATATCTAAATACTTATTGCCTTCCTCTTTAAAAGCCTTGCCAATAAGTTTTGGCAATTTCGATATATCTTTCATTGAAAATGAAGTCATAGTAGCTCCTATAGTTCCACCTAAAACTATAATTGCTGCCGATAAACCAATAAGAGATGCTACACTTCCACCTTCCAATACAAACGCAAAAATAAGTGAACCGAACCCTACAATTATTCCTAATAATGTTGATAAATCCATACTTATTCACCTCGTTAAATTTGACATATATAATATCGGCAATGAATTAAGAAAAATTAAATCCCATTTACACTTTAAATTATATATAATCTTTGATATATTATATTATAACAGGAGGAATTTCAAATGGCTATAATAACAGCAAACAACGTAAGTTTATCATACGGAATAAATACAATTTTAGAAAATATATCTTTTATCGTAAATGAAGGCGATAAAATCGGTGTTGTTGGAGATAACGGAGCGGGAAAATCGACGCTTTTTAAACTGATAGTAAAAGATTTGCAACCTGACAGTGGAAATATATCGATGCCTTTAATAAACACAGGATATCTTGAGCAAAACGCTTATATAGTAAGCGACAAGTCAATTTACGATGAAGTTAAAACGGTTTTTTTAGACATTATAAATCTTGAAAAGAACATCAAGGATTTAGAAAAGGAGATAGCCAGCACAAAAGATGAATCTAAACTAAATAAATTGCTTAATGATTATTCAAAACTTACAGATGAGTACAACAAACGAGAAGGATATTCCATTGACAGCAGAGTTAGGGGAGTATTAATCGGGTTAGGATTTCAGCCTGTACAATTTGATACACCTGTTTCAGTATTAAGCGGTGGACAGAAGACAAGGCTTATGCTGGCAAAAGCACTACTTAAAAATCCAGATGTGCTTCTTCTTGACGAGCCTACAAACCATCTTGACATACCTTCGATAGAATGGCTAGAGCAATACTTAAAGTTTTATAGAGGTACTGTTTTAGTCATATCTCATGACAGATTTTTTCTCGATAGGATTGCAAACAGAATATTCGAGATTGAAAATAAGACATTAAGATCGTATGAAGGTAATTATTCTGAATACGTAAAGAAAAAAAATGAAGAGCTAAACGCCAAGATAAAAGCCTATGAAGAACAGCAAAAGGAAATAAAAAGAATTCAAGAAATGATAATGATACAAAAAAATCGGCGCCGTGAGAAATCTGTAAAAATGGCTGAAAGCAAACAGAAGCTCCTTGACAAAATGGAGAAAATCGATAAACCTGTAATAAATAATGACACAATTAAGCTTTCGTTTGACTTTGATGAAAAAAGCGGAAATGATATATTGAAAGTTTCAAACCTCTCATTAAGTTTTGAAAGGCCTATATTTCACGACATAAGCTTTGAAGTGTACAAAGGTGATCGAATTGCCATTCTAGGCCCTAATGGCGTAGGAAAAACATCCCTCCTTAAAATCATAGTTGGTGAATTAAATAATTACGAAGGCATCGTAAATCTGGGCACAAACGTCATCATTGGTTATTACCAGCAGGAATTTACAAACTTAAGCAATGATAAGACAATCATAGACGAAATATGGGATGAAAACCCTTATCTTTCCCAGACTGAAATAAGGACTTTATTAGGTTCATTTCTCTTCAGCGGTGATGATGTATTTAAAATAATAGGTAAGTTAAGCGGAGGCGAAAAGGCCCGCGTATCATTGTTAAAACTTATACTGTCAAAAGCAAATTTTCTCCTGCTGGATGAGCCTACAAACCATCTTGATTTAAAATCTAAAGAGGTACTTGAAAAAGCCTTGTTGGATTTTGGCGGTACGCTTTTGTTTGTATCCCACGACAGATACTTTATAGACAAAATAGCAACAAAAGTATTGGAACTGTCAAGTGATTCTATTAAAGAATATTACGGAAATTACTCATACTATGTGGAAAAGAAAAACGAGAATAATACATCTGAAGAAGAACAGGAAAAAAAGACAAAGACGCAAATTAAAAATGAAAAAATCAGGGAAAGGTTAAAGCAAAAAGAAGCTAAAAGGCAAAAAGAATACTTATCAAGCATTGAAAATGAAATAATCGAGACTGAAGGTATGATAAAAGAATTAGAAGAAAAAATGTGCGATCCTGATATATATAAAAGCGGAGAAATCATTGATACGCAGTCAAAATACAACATGTTAAAGGAAAAATTAGAAAATCTATATGAAGAATGGGAAAAATTAAGCGGGTAGGTACCCGCTTTAATATTGCTTTTCTAAATCGACTCGATTTATAAAGTCTCCGTCACCTAAATAAGCTTTTATGTTATGCTTTATTATCTCAATTCCTCTTTCCATGTAATGAGGTGATATGCCAGCAGTATGTGGCGTTATAATGACATTCTCCATATCCCAAAGAGGACTTTCTTTTGAAAGAGGCTCTTCCTCAAAAACATCCAGTGCAGCTCCCCTTATAGTCTTATTTTTCAATGCATCTATCAAAGAAGATTCATCTACAACTTTTCCTCTGCCAATATTTATGAAAACAGCATCATTTTTCATATTTTTAAAGAAATCTTTGCTCAGCAGATGATATGTTTCATCAGTCAATGGAAGGACACAAATTACATAATCAGCTTTTGAAACTGCAAAAATCATATTTTCGTTTGTGTACATCTCGTCTATAAATTTGCTCATATTACCTGACTTTCTGACACCTATTGTCTTCATGCCAAATTCTCTGGCTATTCTGGCTATTTCTTCGCCTATGCTTCCGACACCCAATATACAAACAGTCTTGCCATATAATTCTGAAACTCTTACAGACTTGTTCCATTCCCTATTCATTTGCTTTCTAATAAAGTAATTTAATCCCCTTTCAAATAAAAGCATGTATCCTAAAACTTGCTCTGATATCTGATACTTATGAACTCCTTTTGAATTAGTCAATATGATTTTTCGTTCTTTTAATACATCAAACGGCATTGCATCAGCACCGGCGCTTAACAGGTGAATCCACTTAAGATTTTCGGCGTTATGTATAAATTCAGCGTCTGCATCACCATCAAAACAAACTAATACTTCTGCGTTTTTTATATACTTGTAAGCATCTTTTTTATCATCCAAGCAAATCACATTAAACTGTGGCGCAATTTTTTGCATTTCTTCTATATACTTGCTATTTACTTTTGATAAAAAGAGTATGTCTTTCATCATCAACGCTCCTTTTTAATTTCCATTTCATTACATAATATCCAATGTATTTAAGTTAGTCACAGTATCCACAAAGTTATCCACAGTCTTAAAGCACCACTGTCTGATATTTAAAGACAATTTTCCACAATATGCACAGATTTTTCGCCAACAATCAAAAAAGTTTTAAATATGGAATGGCATTCAAGTCTAATCCTGAAGTTTTCCCACGAATATAGTCAAAATATCCCGCGCTGGCTATCATGGCACCATTATCTGTACAGTATATTTGCTTTGGGTAGTGAAGCATAAATCCCTCTTCACTGGCTAATCTTGAAAGCTTCTCTCTTAAAAGGCTGTTGGAAGCAACCCCCCCTGCTATCGATATCTTATTTATATTCTTATATTTGGCAGCTTCTATAAGCTTAGAAGTCAATACATCCACAACATTCATCTGAAAGCTTGCAGCATAATCTGCAATGTCTATCTGACTGCCTTTCTGTTTCTCTTTGTGCAGTTGATTTATGACTGCCGTCTTTAAACCACTGAAACTGAAATCAAAATTGTCTTTTCCCATGAAAGATTTAGGAAAATTATATTTATATGGATCTCCTTTTTTAGATATCTCATCGATCTTAGGCCCTCCCGGGTACCCTAGTCCCAATGCTCTTGCCACTTTGTCAAATGCCTCACCTGCAGCATCGTCCACTGTCCTTCCTAAAACTTCATATTCGCCATAATCTTTTACGAAGACAATGTGACTGTGCCCTCCTGACGCTATCAAACAAATAAATGGCGGTTCAAAATCGCCATCAAGGTAATTAGCTGAAATATGACCTTCAATATGATTTACACCCACAAAAGGAATTCCTTTTCCATATGCTAGTGCCTTTCCGTACGAAAGTCCAACCAGCAATGCCCCCACAAGTCCTGGCCCATATGTTGCTGCAACAACATCTACTTTATCAAGGTTTATAGATGCCTCATCTAGTGCCTCCTTAACCACTTTGCCAATTGCTTCTATGTGATTTCTAGATGCAATCTCTGGAACAACACCGCCAAATTTCTTATGTATATCTATTTGCGAATATATTACATTTGACATGACCGTTTTCCCATTTTTAACTACGCTTGCAGATGTTTCATCACAAGATGTTTCAATTCCTAAAACAATTATATCTTTTTTCATATAATCTCTCCTTACATATCGTACTTCCACATTATTATTGCATCTTCATTGTTGTCCTGATAGTAACCCCTTCTTCTGCCTACAGGTTTAAAGCCGTATTTTTATAAAGAGATTGCGCAATTAGATTTGATGCCCTCACTTCCAACGTCATAGATGTTATACCTTTTTTCTTTGCCAAATCAATAAGTCCCTCAACAATTGCAGATCCTACCCCTTTTCCTCTGAAATCAGGATGAACGGCAATATTTGTTATATGACCTTCATCTATTACGACCCAGAATCCACCGTATCCAGCTATTTTCTCATCTGCTTCTGCAACTATATAGTGAGCACATTTATTTTTTGTGACTTCCATTGTAAAAGATTCTTTAGACCATGGAACAGAAAAACTTAAGTTTTCAATTTCAATCACATCATCGATATCGCTTTTTGTCATAGGGCGAATTTTAATAACCATATATTATATTAACCCCCAACAATATTAATTTATATTTTCCAAAGCCGCCGGCTTTCTTATATAATATGGCTTAAAATCAATATATGTGCTTAATTCGCCCCTTGCTATTTTTTCTAATGCTATCATCCCAATTGATGACGCCCTCGAGATATTGTTGACAGATGATGCAAAAAACACCTCTTTCGAAGATTCCCTGTTTAAGACATCTTTGTATGGAATTACGCCATCTCCTATGTATATAACATCATCGTTGTATTTATTTACAATGTCTGGCAGTGACTGCACTTCCTTTAATGTTACATCTGATAAAGATGTTAATTCAGCACCGCCTCTATATAAAGATGTATAGACATAACCTCTCAGTGCATCGACTACAGGACATATAATTCCTCTAAATTCCCTTACATTAAATGCAAGGCCATCAAGAGATGATACTCCTACAATCGGTACATTCATCGATTGTGCTAAACCTTTAGCAGTGGCAGCACCTATTCTTAAGCCTGTAAAAGATCCGGGACCTTCACATACAGCAATGTGAGTTATTTCTTCTTTTTTTATCTCAGCCATTTTTAAAAGCTCATCAATCATAGGCATCAATATTATAGAATGCCTTAAATGATTTATTGAAAATTCACCTATCACACCAGTTTCATCTACGAGTGCAGCCGTCGCTGTCTTTGACGATGAATCTATTGCAAGTACCTTCATCACTTCATCTCCTTAACTACTTCATCATATTTTTCGCCATGTGATTCAATCTCTATTGTTCTCTCATCAAAAGTATCACCCATATTCATGCGTATAAATATATTTTCCTTTGGGATAAGGGGCTTTATTTTTTCAGGCCATTCAATAACACATACGCCATCTCCATAAAAATATTCCTCATAACCTATATCGTATAATTCCGTATAATCTTCTATCCTATAGACATCAAAATGATACAGTGGAATATCTCCCAAATGCTCATTTACAATCATAAATGTAGGGCTTGTCACATAATCATCAATTCCCATTCCTTTAGCTATCCCTTTCGTTAAAACTGTCTTTCCCACGCCTAATTCTCCAGATATTAATACAATGCTGCCTCTTTTTAGTAAATTTCCTAATTTAAAACCTATCTTTTCTGTCTCAATAGGACTTTTTGTTTTAAATGACATTTTCATTCGTAACACCACCGTGAAATTTATACAATTATTATATACCAAGTATACCATAAAACAAACGCATAGTAAGTTAGTATTTAAGGCAAAAAAATAACGGATTAATTTCCGCTATTTTAAACACATTACATTTTAAGCATTGGCGACAATTTCTTGTAAATTAGAAATGTTATAATAGATATTACAAATCCTTTTAATATGTTGAATGGGAAAATCCCGTACGCTATCAATGTCCTTAAATCAACTATATGACTGTTTACTGCTTTCCCCATTCCAACAATAGCGCTTAATGGCCATCCCATTATCTTCTGGTACAAGGGTAAAAATACATAGTAATTCAAGACTGATCCAGCAATAGCCATAGCAACTGTTCCAATAATCATTGAAAATATTGCTGATTTCTTTGATTTGTTTCTCATGTATATTACACCTACTGTATACACGTAAATGGAACCAACCACAAAATTTGCTACTTCCCCAATACCAGCAGACTGGCTTACAGGCAAGTGTATCACGTTTTTTACAATTTCTACAAAAATCCCGTATACAGGTCCTAATGCAAATGCTGCTAGTAGTGGCGGTATATCACTGAAATCAAATTTTAAAAAGCCTGGAAATAGTGGTAGCTGAAATTCTAGATACATAAGTACAAATGCTATTGCAGAAAGCAATCCTACAGTTACAATTACTTTCGTCTTGCTGTGTTCCATAAACAAACACCTCCATAATCAAAAATCCTGAAGAATTATCTTCAGGACCATAACAACAAAAATAAATCTTCTTCCATCCAGACTTTACTGTCGGCCTTGGAATCTCACCAAGTCCACCGCATATGCGGGTCGCGGGCTTGCTTACGCTTACCGCCGGTCGGGAATTTCACCCTGCCCTGAAGATATTCTTCACACTTATTAAGTTCTAAATAATATGATGTCATAAAAATATCAATTTGTCAAGTAGCTTTTTAGTCTTTAGCTGTTTTCTCTATGATAACAGTACCTGTTTTCCCACATAAAGCATCATATGCTTTTTCAAGAGATGTTATTATTGCACGCCTTCCATGTTTTGAGTTTGCAAATCTTATTGCAGCCTTAACCTTCGGCAGCATGCTTCCTGGTGCAAAATGGCCTTCTTCTAAATACCTCTGTGCTTCATCACTTGAAATTACATCCAGTGATTTTTCATCTGGCTTTTTATAATTGATGTACACTTTTTCCACAGCAGTTAAAATCAAAAGTATATCTGCATCTAAATCTTCTGCAAGCTTCTCAGACGCAAGATCCTTATCTATTACGGCAGCAACACCTTTTAAGCTGTCATTTTCTTTTACAACAGGTATTCCTCCTCCACCTGCTGTTATGACTACAACACCATTATTTTCAAGCAATTTAATTGTACTTAATTCAACTATTTCCTTTGGCTCTGGAGATGCTACAACTCTCCTGTATCCTCTGCCGCTGTCCTCCACCATTTCATATCCTTTATTTTTTATAAGCATCTCTGCTTCTTCCTTTGAGTAAAAAGGCCCAATTGGTTTTGTTGGATGCAAAAATGCAGGATCATCTTTATCAACAACTACTTGTGTCACTATTGTTGCAGCATCTTTATCTATGTTTCTCTCCTTAAAAACTTCGCCTAAACACTGCTGTATCATATAGCCTATCATACCTTGACTTTCCGCACCGCATATGTCAAAAGGCATCGCAGGTATTATGTTAGAAGCCGTCTCATTTTGTATGACTATATTGCCAACCTGTGGGCCATTGCCATGTGTCACAATCACAGAGTACCCTTCTTCTATGATATCTGCAATATATGAAGCTGTCTTTCTTATCGCATTTAATTGAGATTCTGCGGTGGGCACCATATCTTTATCTTGCAGTGCATTTCCCCCAAGCGCTATAACTACTTTTCCCTTCATCGTATCCTCCTACTTAAGCAAATAATAACATTTTACATTATATCATTTTATTCATGATTTGAATAGTAGGCGAAAATTAAGCCAAGGCATATAAATTTACCTTGGCTTAATTACTATAAAATTGTGGCAATCATGACAGCTTTTATAGTGTGCTTTCTGTTCTCTGCCTCATCCCAAACTCTCGATTGCTTCCCTTCTATTACTTCATATGTTACTTCTTGCCCTTTTACTGCAGGTAAGCAGTGTAAAAATATCGTATCAGATCTTTTTGTCTTTTTCATCATCTCATCATTTACTTGGAATGGCCTTAGAAGCATTTCCCTTTCTTTTTGCTTAGATTCTTCTCCCATAGATGCCCATACATCTGTGTAAATTGCGTGTGCACCTTCCAATCCTTCGCCTGGCACATCTGTTATTGTAAAGCTTCCTCCATTTTCTTTTGCCATATCTTTGATTTCTTTTATGTATTCTTCTGATGGCCAAAGCTCTTTAGGTGAATTTATCACATAATCCATACCCATTTTTGCACATCCAACCGCTAGCGTATTTGCCATATTATTTCTCCCATCGCCTACAAATGCCAATTTTGTACCTTTCAGATATCCAAATTCTTCTTCTATCGTCATTAAATCGGCCAAAACTTGCGTAGGATGATATTCGTCAGTAAGCCCATTGTAAACAGGCACACCAGAATATTTTGCAAGTGCTTCTACAGTCTTTTGATTGAATCCTCTAAATTCTATTGCATCAAACATCCTGCCAAGAACTCTTGCTGTATCCTCTATCGATTCTTTTGCCCCAAGCTGTATATCATCTGTTGACAAAAAAACCGGGTGCCCACCTTCCTCGCCAAAAGCCGTCTCGAATGCACATCTAGTTCTGGTGGAGCGCTTTTCAAATATCAATGCAATAGTCTTTCCTAAAAATCTTTGATGAACTATCCCTGCTTTTCTCTCAGCCTTTACCTGTTTTGCTATATCAAGAAGATATATTATCTCTTGTGGTGTATAATCTTTTAACGTCAATAAACTTCTACCTTTTAAATTAAATGCCATTTATTTTCCTCCTCATTATTGATAATACAATTGCTTATGTTTTTATTATGCTTCATAGACTAATTGTCCATTTACAAATACATACTTTGTCTTTGTTTTTATCTCAATTGGGCTACCGTCCAATACAGCTATATCTGCATCTTTTCCCTTCTCAATGCTTCCTACCCTGTCAGATATGCCTACTATTTTTGCTGGATTTATAGTAATTGCTTTCAGAGCTTCCATCTCATCCATTCCTTCTCTCACTGCAAGACCTGCGCAGATGGGAAGGTAATTTAAAGGAATAACTGGATGATCTGTCATAATAGCCACATCTAACCCGGCTTTTGATAAAATTCCCGGAGTTTTAAAAGTAAGGTTTGAAAGCTCAACTTTTGACCTTTCAGAAAGTGAAGGACCTACAATGACTTTTGCATTCTCCTTCACAAGATAATCCACTATAAGGTGCCCCTCAGTGCAATGGTCCAGCGTTATATCGACATTAAATTCTTTTGCTATCCTTAAAGCAGTGAATATGTCATCTGCTCTATGGGCATGGGCTTTTAATGGTATTTCCCTCTTTAATACTTTAGCCAAGACTTCAAGTCCAAGGTCCCTTGAGGGCCTTTTCTCATCATCGTCAGCGTACTTCTCCATATCCTCTATGTACTCTTGCGCTTTTATGAGCTCTTGCCTCAGCAGTGCGGCTATGCCCATTCTTGTCATAGGCATTTTATGCTGCTCATTGTACACAGATTTTGGATTCTCACCAAAAGCCACTTTAACCGCAATCGGTTCTTTTATGATCATATCATCAATTCTTTTGCCATATGTCTTTATGGCTGCAAATTGACCTCCAATTACATTGGCACTGCCAGGACCTGTTACAGCCGTCGTTACACCTGCCTCATATGCTTCTTGAAAATATTTGTCCATAGGATTTATCCCATCTATTGCTCGCAATTGAGGAGTTATGGGATCCGTCTCCTCATTTCCATCTGCACCTTCAAAGCCAACAGCATTTTCCCACATACCTAGATGACAATGTGCATCTATCATGCCAGGCATCACTGTAAGGCCTGAAACATCAATCACCTCAGCATCAAGCGGTGCTATTATTTCTTCTCCAACGTCCAAAATCTTTCCATCGTCTATAAGAACATCTGCTTTATCGTAATTTTTTCCTGCCATCGTCAAGACTTTGCCGCCCTTTAAAAGATACACCGTAAAACCCCCCTGTCTTAAAACTTATCATAATAAAAAAAGAACCTAAAAGATATTATACTACACTGATAAAAATAGTAAACATCATTCATCAAAGTGATTCATCTTTTTCATTATCTTATCCTTATTAATAATGCCAATAACAAATAAAATTACCGCAATTACTGATATTACCGCTGAAACTATGTAATTTTTATGCTCAATATTTGCACCTATGTACGAGGAAATTACTATGCCAGGAAGTCGCGCTGCTGCCGTTATAAGAAAAAAATTTAAAAATTTCACCGGCGTCAATCCTGCGACGTATGACAAGGCATCCTTAGGGAGGCCTGGCAGTAAAAATACCAAAAAGAGTCCAAACTCCCCTTTCTTGTTGTTTATTAAATAATCAAATTTTTTTAGCTTCTCGTCTGACAGCATTCCACGTACAAATTCATATCCCAATACTCTTGCTATTGTAAAACACAAAAGAGAACCGATAGTAATTCCAATCAGAGAATACAGCGAGCCCAAAAAAGTTCCGTAAAGGTACCCTCCAGCTATTTGAACAACTTCACCAGGTATTACAAATATTAAAACCTGTAATATCTGTACTGCGATAAAAATCAGAATACCTTTTGTGCCAAAGCTCAAGATCCATTTTTCAAACTTAGCAGGATCTTTTAATAGATAAGTTAACTCATCTCCATATCGAAACAGTACCCAAATAAACAAAAATACAAATGCTGCAATAAATAGGCCATTTATCACAAGCTTCTTTTTATTTCTCTTCACCTAATTTATCCTCCTAAAATCCACATATTACAATATTCAGTCATCTAGATCTCTAAATCTACTTTCATCATAAGGCATAGAAGACTTTACGCTAGATACCTTCATCTCAGGATAGCTTAAAGCTGTAAGAGAGCCTCCAAATACGCATCCTGTATCGATATTGACAGTGTTATTTAAAAATCTTGGCTCCTTTACAGGCGTATGGCCGTAGACAATCAAAGATGGGCCTCTATAGTTTTTCGCCCAATCAAGCCTCATAGGCGTGCCGTCAGGATTTTTCTCACCCGTTATATCGCCGTACAAAACAAACCGCCTAACATTTTTTCCATAGTATCCTATGTATTTTTCAGGTATTCCCGCATGTGCTACAATTAACTTTTTATTGTCTAAAATAAGGTACATAGGTGAATCCTCGTACAACTCTTTAAACTGTGAAACAATTCTTTTTCTATGTGAATCGCTTAAAGCATTTAGCTCTTCCACAGTAGTCTCAAGTCCATGTATGATTTTAACATTGTGCCCTAACAAATACCTGTAAAGCTTATTGCAGTGATTACCTGGCGTGTATAGAGCTTTCCTTGATTTTACATTTTTATACACCAATTCTATAACACTTATAGAGTCAGGCCCTCTATCTGTAATATCCCCCAGAAATACAAGTTTTCTATCATCTTTATGTACATATATTCCGTCTTTACATGTGTATCCCAAAATATCGATTAATTTTGTCAGTTCTTCATAACAACCATGAACATCGCCAATAATATCATACGCCGTCAAATTAAAACCTCCATAATATTTAGATCACACCATATATTATTTCATAGAAAGAGATATTCTATTTCTATCTATGTCCACATCAATGACTCTTACCTTTACTATATCACCTACAGAAACAACATCTAAAGGATGTTTGATGTAATTTTGAGACATCTCTGATATGTGAACAAGGCCATCTGTATGAACGCCAATATCTACAAAACATCCAAAGTCAACAACATTTCTAACTGTACCCATTAATTCCATGCCCGGTTTCAGCTGTTCTATCGTCATCACATCTGACATAAGAATAGGCTTTGGAAGCTCTTCTCTAGGATCTCTTCCAGGCTTTTTTAGTTCGCTTACGATGTCATTAAGTGTAGGAAGCCCTATGTCGTATTCTTGTGATAGCTTTTCAAGGCCATATTCCTCCAGTTTATATGCAAATTCCCTCAAAGCCTTTGTATCTAATTTATTAATATCATAATCAAATTTTTTGAGAAGATTCTCTAATATCTCATACCTTTCTGGATGAACACCTGTTGAGTCAAATATATTGTCACCGTTTAATATCCTTAAAAACCCTGCACACTGAGTAAAAGTTGCATCGCCAAGTCTCTTTACATTCTTTAATTCGTTTCTATTTCTAAACTGTCCCACTTCATTGCGGTATTCAACGATATTTTTAGCTATAGACGCATTTATGCCTGACACATACTTTAAAAGCGATACTGATGCCGTATTTAAATCGACACCTACGCTGTTCACGCAATCTTCAACAACGCCATTTAAAGCTTCTCCCAACATCTTCTGGTTTACATCGTGCTGATATTGGCCGACTCCAATAGACTTAGGATCGATTTTAACAAGCTCTGCTAATGGATCCTGCAGCCTACGAGCCATAGATATTGCACCTCTTAAACTTACATTGATGTCAGGAAATTCTTCTGTTCCAAGCTCTGATGCAGAATATACTGATGCACCAGCTTCATTTACTATGACATACTTTAAGTCCCTGTCAACTTCCTTAATAAGCTCTGCTATAAAAAGCTCACTTTCTCTGGAGGCTGTTCCATTTCCCAGTGAAATCAAACCGACATTGTACTTTTCTATCAAATCTTTTAATATCGCTTTTGCTCCATCTACATCATTTTGTGGAGGCGTAGGATATACGGTAGCCGTATCAAGCAATTTTCCAGTCTCGTCTACGACTGCGATTTTACAACCTGTCCTGTAGGCAGGGTCAAACCCCATAACTACATAACCTTTTACAGGTGGCTGCAAAAGAAGGCTTTTCAAGTTCATCTTAAATACTTTTATAGCCTTATCCTCAGCTATTTCAGTGAGTTTATTTCTTATCTCCCTCTCAATAGATGGCTTAATAAGCCTTTTATATGAATCATTTATTGCATTAACATGATAATCTTTAAAAATTGAGTCATTAATAACATTTGACGCAACTATGTTATTTATTATTTTTTCATCATCTACATCTACTTTAACAGAAACATACTCTTCTCTTTCTGCCCTGTTTATAGCCAATATTCTGTGTGGAGGTATTTTCTTTATAGATTCCTTGTAGCTATAATACATCTCATATGGAGATTTTTCATCTTTTAATTTTTCCGTCACAAGAAGTCCATTATTCCATATATAGTCTCTTATGTACTTTCTTATCTCAGCATCGTCTGATACGTCTTCCGCTACTATGTCCATAGCACCTTGATACGCCTCTTCAAGAGTTAAAACACTGTCATTTAAAAATCTTACAGCATAATCATCCGGGTTTCCTTCTCTTAAGTCACCATCAGCAATTAATTTTGCTAAACCTTCCAATCCTTTTTCTTTTGCAGTAGTTGCTCTAGTCCTTCTCTTAGGTCTAAATGGTCTATAAATGTCATCTATTTCCTGCAGTGTTTTACTATTCTCAATCTTTTCTCTAATTTCGTCAGTAAGTTTTCCCTGCTCATCAATCAAGCGTATAGTATCTTCTTTCTTTTCTTCTAAATTTCTTAAATACGTAAGCCTTTCATAGAAGTTTCTCAAAACTTCATCTGATAGGCTTCCTGTTGCTTCTTTTCTGTATCGAGCAATAAATGGTATCGTATTGCCTTCATCAATAAGCTTAATCGTATTTAAAACCTGAAAATCCTTTAGATTGAATTCCTGCTTTAATGTTAAAGCTATCCTATCCATAAAATCTTCCTTTCATTTATTAAACTTAAAAGCCATCCCAAGCTAAATGAATTTAAAATAAGGGATATCCGTTAGATATCCCTTAAGACACTTTCTGCTTTAGGTATGCATTGATAAATTCGTCAATATCCCCATCCATTACAGCGTTGACATTCCCTACCTCAAAATTTGTTCTGTGGTCTTTTACTAGCGTATACGGCTGAAATACATACGACCTTATCTGATTTCCCCATCCTGCTTCCTTGTGTTCACCTTTTAAGTCTTCAATCTTTTCTTTTTGCTCTTTTATCATAAGGTCCATCAATTTAGCCTTCAGCATCTTCATAGCAGTCTCCCTGTTTTGCATCTGTGATCTCTCTGACTGACACTGAACGATAATGCCTGTCGGTATATGAGTTATCCTTATGGCTGATTCCGTCTTATTTACGTGCTGACCGCCTGCGCCAGAGGATCTGTACGTGTCAATTTTTAAATCCTCCGGCCTAATATCAACTTTTATATCATCGTCTATTTCTGGCAAGACCTCAACTAATGCAAATGATGTATGTCGTCTTCCAGCTGCATCAAAAGGGGAAATCCTTACTAGCCTGTGTACACCAGCTTCGCCCTTAAGATACCCATAAGCAAAGGCGCCTTTCACCATTATAGTCACACTTTTAACACCGGCATCATCACCAGGTAGATAGTCCACTGTTTCAACTTCATAATTTTTTGAAGTTGCCCACCTCATATACATGCGAAGCAACATTTCAGTCCAGTCTTGCGCTTCTGTTCCACCTGCACCGGCATGTATTGAAAGGATAGCGTTATTTCTATCGTAAGGTCCGCTTAAAAGCGTTTTTATCTTCATGTCATTTATACTCTTGGTAAGAGACTTATATTCATCGTGAACTTCTTGAGTAAGAGACTCATCTCCCTCCTCAAGTCCTAACTCAATAAGTGTATTAAGGTCTTCCCATTGTTTTTCTAAAGACTCATACTCTGATATGAGTTCCTTCAAATCTTTCAATTTTTTAGACAATTCTTGTGACTTTCGCAAATCATTCCAAAAGTCCGGCTGTGACATCTCTTCATCTATTTCTGCTACTTCTCTTTTCAATCCTTCGATGTCAAAGAGAAGCCCCCATTTCTTTTATAGTGTCTATCAAATTTAAAACTTCTGTCTTATAATCTGCTAACACTGCTTCATCTCCTTATCATTGAAATTTTTTAAAGATTAGCGCCGCAGCATTTTTTGTACTTCTTTCCGCTGCCGCATGGACATGGATCATTTCTTCCAACTTTTTTCTTCTTAACGATTGGCTTTTTAGGTTCATCGTTGCCGCTTTGATTTGTCGCAACAGGTTTCGCCACCTGCTCTCTATGTGGCATATTGTCATTCCTTATTTCTATATGATACAGGAATTTTACTGTATCCTCCTGAATGGAGTTAACCAAATCCTCAAACATATCAAAGCCAATCTTCTTGTACTCAATTACAGGATCTACCTGGCCGTAAGCTCTCAAACCTATTCCTTGGCGGAGCTGGTCCATTTCATCGATGTGATCCATCCACCTTGTATCGACTACTTTTAAGAGAACAACTCTCTCGATTTCCCTCATCTGTGGACCTATTTGCTGCTCTTTCTTCTCATACTGTCTTACAGCTTCTTCATAGATTATATCTGTAAGCATCTCCTTGTCAAGTCTGCCAAAATCCACATCTATCACTACGCTGTCTTTTTCAAGGAACAAATCATATAAATGGTTTAGCAGTCCATCTATATCCCACTCTTCTGGGTATTTACTACCTGCTGTATATATTTCAACATTTCTGCTTATGATGTCTTTTACCATATCGAGGATGTACTGTCTTAAATCTTCGCCCTCTAATACCTTTCTTCTCTCTTTATATATTATCTCCCTCTGTTTATTCATCACATCATCGTACTCAAGGACATTCTTTCTGACGTCAAAGTTTATACCTTCAACTTTCTTCTGTGCCTGTTCTATCTGCTTTGTCAATATCTTGTGCTCAATCGGCTGGTCATCTTCTATACCTAGCGAATTCATCATATTTTTGATTCTCTCAGAGCCAAAAAGCCTCATTAAATCATCTTCAAGGGAAATATAAAATCTAGACTCACCAGGATCGCCTTGTCGTCCAGCACGTCCTCTTAACTGATTGTCTATCCTTCTGGATTCGTGCCTTTCAGTGCCTATTATATAAAGCCCGCCAAGCTTTACGACCTCTTCGTGCTCTTTTTCCGTCTCCTTCTTTATCTCATTTAAAAGCTCTTGGTATCTCTCTCTGGCCTTTATCAATTCTTCGCTGTTTAGAGGGCCAAACCCTGATGCCTCAGAAATAACATCTGAAGCATAGCCTTCTTCTACCATCTTTTTCTTGGCTAAAAATTCCGGATTACCACCTAAAATGATATCCGTACCACGTCCAGCCATATTCGTAGCAATGGTGACAGCACCTTTTCGTCCTGCTTGTGCGATTATCTCAGCTTCTTTTTCATGGTACTTGGCATTTAATACCTGATGCTTTATGCCCAGCTTTTTAAGCATATTGCTTAGCTTTTCTGACTTTTCTATAGTAATAGTGCCTACAAGCACAGGCTGACCTTTCTTGTGATGCTCAACTATATCATCAACAACCGCTTTAAATTTTGCTTCTTCTGTCTTATATATCACGTCAGGATGGTCTATTCGTATCATCTCTTTGTTTGTGGGGATTACAACAACATCAAGGCCGTATATCGCCCTAAATTCCTGCTCTTCCGTCTGAGCTGTACCAGTCATACCAGCTAGCTTGTCGTACATTCTAAAATAATTCTGAAATGTGATTGTAGCAAGAGTCTTGCTTTCTCTCTCTACTTTTACGCCTTCTTTTGCTTCTATAGCTTGATGCAGTCCTTCGCTGTATCTTCTACCATACATTAATCTTCCAGTAAACTCATCAACTATTATGACTTCTCCATCTTTTACAACATAGTCCTTATCTCTCTTCATTATGGCATGGGCTTTCAATGCCTGATTTATATTGTGTGAAATTTCTATATTTTCAAGGTCTGCTAAATTGGCCAAATTAAAAAATCTTTCAGCCTTTTCAACACCTTTTTCAGTCAAGCTTACTGCCCGTGCTTTTTCATCAATCGTATAATCTTCCTCATTCTTTAGTGTCCTTACAAAAGTATCTGCCCTTTTATAAAGGTCTGTTGATTTTTCTCCTACACCAGAAATAATAAGAGGTGTCCTAGCCTCATCTATCAATATGCTATCTACTTCGTCAACAATAGCGTAATTTAGATGCCTCTGCACCATCTCTTCTTTGTAGATAACCATGTTGTCCCTTAAATAATCAAAGCCAAATTCATTATTTGTACCATACGTTATATCAGCAGCATAAGCCTTTTTTCTCTCTTCAGAGTCCATGTCGTGAAGAATCACACCAACACTCATGCCGAGGAATTCGTAGATCTTCCCCATCCAGTCTCTGTCTCTTTTTGCAAGGTAGTCATTGACTGTAACAATGTGAACCCCTTTTCCTTCAAGGGCATTTAAATAAGCAGGTAATGTCGCAACAAGCGTTTTTCCTTCGCCTGTCTTCATCTCTGCTATCCTGCCCTGATGCAATACTATACCGCCTATTATCTGAACCCTAAAATGTTTCATCTTTAGAGTTCTCCAAGCTGCTTCTCTTACAACTGCAAATGCCTCTGGCAATATATCATCAAGTGTTTCACCATTTTTCAGTCTATCTTTAAATTCCTGTGTTTTTCCTCTCAATTCATCATCAGAAAGCTTTGACATCTCTTCCTCATATGACAAAACCTCATCTGCTATCGGTTCGATCCTCTTTACTTCTCTCTCACTGTAACTGCCAAATATCTTCTCTAAAACTCCTAACATCTAATCACCTTCTCAAGGTTATTCTCATTCAAGTATATATTATAACATTTTGACGAATATATATCAACAAAATGAATTTTGATTTAAAATACCTGTATAAAATCACCATTAAACAAGTAAAAATAAAAAAGCCCATGTAATTTTATAACCTCAACATGGACCCTTTCATTTCAATCAATCGGATGTGTTTTTATGTATTCACCGTATTTTTTATCTACTTTGCTTATATGATTTATAAGCCAATCGACTAACTTGCGGTTTAAAGTAGTGATTATTGACACACTTACGCCATTTTCTTTTACATCATCTTCTATCTCTTTTATGTCGTTTACGAAGTTCTCATGAAGTTTTCTATGCTGAGGTAATTCTGGATATTTGTACTTCTCCAGAAGTTTTTCTTCGTCTCCAAAATGTTTTACTGTGTACTCTTTTAGAAATCCCAGTATCTCATAGATTTTTTCCTGCCCTTGCTGCTTCATACATGCATCAAAAACATCATTGACTCTTTTAAATAGCTCTTTGTGCTGCTCATCTATCATGTCAATACCTACAGACAAAGATTGCTGCCACTTTATCAATTCAATTTCACCTCTCTTAAATAAAAAAAATAATTCTTACATAATAATTATATTACATATTTTTATTTAATCAAAAATCCTTTTTCTCCAAGTTTATCTTCTATCCTTTCCAATATTTCATTTGAGTCTGCCTCAATTGTATGCAAATGGACACCCTCAGTAAGAGTAGATAAAAGTAAAGCCTTACCATCCCTTACACACTCCATAAATTTCTCTACGTCATACCTTGAAGAAAGCATCAGAAGTCCTTTTAGTTCTCCGTAGTAAGGATGCTCTACAATCACATCTAGCACCTTTCCACCATTGTCTACAATAATATTTAGCTCTTCTTCCGTTCTGTCAAAATAATGCTTGCATGCTATTACTTTTTTATATCTATTCTTTTCTGCCACATCCAGTATATATCCCTGAGGTGTTGATAAAATCTTCAAACCTTCTGCTCTCAATATCGCTATATCCTGAACTATTACCTGTCTTGTAACATTCATCATTGATGCAAGATAAGTGCCTTTAACCGGCTCTTTTGTTTTTTTAAGTATTTCTTTGATTTTTTTTCTTCTGTCTGACGAATTCATAAAACATCCACACCTTACAAAAATCCATTTTACATATACTATATCATATTTTTACTTTTTTTGAAGCTTTTATCATGGCATTTGAAACCATCAGAAAAATCCCAGTTGCTATAAATAGGTCGCCTATGCTAAAAGTTTTAGGAAGTGGATACGGCTTTGGCAAATAAAGAATATCACATAAAAATTTAAGTTTTGTTGCTGCTGTCATAGCTTGGTGCGTCGGAATCACATTTTTTTGCAGCCCAGGTATTAGATAGCTGATGCCGGCTGCATTAAGAGCCTTTATAGAGACGGGCATCCTCCCTCCATTTGCAAATATGACAATGAAATTTAAGATGATACCAATAGCTATTACTTTCATGTACTTGTTGTGCCTATTGTACCACAGACCAATAAAAAGCATAAGATAATCCAGAAAATGTATATATGCTCTATATGTCATTATTATCGGATACTTATCTGTCAAATTAAGAACTCCAAACTCCAATGCAAACCCTAAAACAAAAAAAATAGGCTTCTTTATGTCTATATCGGCTATACCGCTTAATTTTCCTCTTCTTATTAAAAATCCATATATAAATGAAGCTCCAAGAGAATCAAAAATCATGCTTAAAATCCTCCTTGTTCTTTTCGTATGCTCTCTTGAAGAGTCTTATCACTCTTGGACTAAACTGTGTCCCCTCGCTGTCGACAATGATTTTGTACGCTTCCTCTCTTGTATACGCATTTCGGTACGGTCTGTCAGACACAAGAGCGTCAAAAACATCAGCAACAGAAAGTATCTCAGCCTCCAGCGGTATCTGTCTTCCGCTTATGCCGTCAGGATAGCCATTTCCGTTATACCACTCATGATGATACCTTACCCAATATCTTACATTTTTTAGAAATGGTACATCCTTCAATATCTCGTACCCGCTGACTGGATGCTGTTTTATATAATCGTACTCTTCTTTTGAAAGCTTACCAGGCTTATTCAAAATATTTTCTACTATGCCTATTTTACCTACATCATGCAAAAGAGCAGCTATACGTACCATCTCCGTATGTGCTTCGCTGAATCCAGCTTCTCTGCAAAGATATACAGCTAATTTCTCAACACTTTTAGAGTGTCCCAAAGTATACCTGTCTTTTGCTTCCAATGCTTTTGTAAGAGCGTTTATAGTATCATAATAAGACTGTTTTAACTCCATATTTAATTTAAACATATATCTTACCATGATAAGTGGAACAAAAAAGATTAAAAGTGCGATATAACCAAATTTAACAAACACTGATGTCATTAATATGCCTATAAAGGCAAGAAACAAGAAGTTTTTCAACATCCAACTAAAGTCTTTTGTCCAAGTTTTTAAAAAGGGTTTTTCTAACAAAATTGCAATCAAATTAGTTACCAATAAATTATTTAGAAAATAATATGCAGTAGCTGCAATTATTGATTGAATAATGTAATTTGGATAAACATCACTGCCTATTTTACCGCCCAAATATTCATATACAAAACCACCAACAGCAACGCTTATTGCAATTTGCGATATATTAAATAAAGTTTTATAATACGGAGTATTTAATACATATTTTATTTTCCCATTAAAATTTCTAATCAAAAGCAAATTGCCAATTGAAGCTATTAAAGCACCTTCATAAGGTCCAAACAAAAGCAATGCCATTAAATCTACTGCATAAGCAACTGAAACAGAAACATTTGTATTTATGTATATAGGCAATGATTCACAAACAGCAGCAAAAATAATTAAAATTACGACATCTGGAATATGGTGTGGATTTACCTTAAATATAGAATAAGTTATAAGTGATATACCACATGCAACAATAAACGATATATATAAAATTAACTTTTTACTCACATTATCATCCTCCATAAAAATATACCCAAACCTGTATTACCCCCATGTTAAGTTTGCACCACCAGCAAGTGCTAATGCCAATAAACCAAGAAGTACTTTTATAATTGTTGCTTTTTTCATCCTGAAACCCTCCTTTACCAAAGAAGCTCCTCAGCTCTCAAGCTTCAGGCGAAACGCTACGCTTAATAAAGGTTTGGGTAAAAAGTAAGCTATTTAATTATCAAGTATTGAAATGACACGCCTGTTTAAAGCGTCTAATGTCGCTTTTATCAACGCTTCCCCATCATCTTTTTTCACAATGCTGGAACCTACAAGAAGTTCTTCGTTTTGAGGTGTAGCGTGTGTGACAGCGACAACTGCAATGCGCTTTTTGGCAAAAGAATATATATCAACATCTTCTAAAATGAGATTGTGATCTTCAGGAAGTATTTTAGATACGCATTCAAGTGTAGCATTAACGATTATCCTATTTCTATTTCTCTCAGTGTTGACGCCTTTGTAAACACCTTCATATATTTCTGAACCTTTTGTCAGAGTCACTGTAGCTTCTAAATTTACTCCATTATTGGCAAATGTAAGATTTGTAAACGCAATTCTTTCATCGTTAAAAAACCTACCGCTTGTCTCAATCTGAGCAACGCTTATTATTTTATAATTCACATCCACTTTAAATTCTGCCATCAATACTGATTGTACATCCCTTGCAATTTGTTTTGCATTTCTAGAATTATCAGCCAAAACGTGAATTTCAGCTATTTGATTATTTTCAGCAACAACTCTGCTTGAGATGACGCTTTGTACCCTATTTATCAATTCTTCCATAGAATTGATAACTTCTTTTGTTAATTCAGTCAATGTGCTCACACTCCATTTATTCAATCCATTTTACACATACAGGAATAATATTCTACAAAAAATTCTATTTTCCTTCTTTTACATAAAAAAATTTTGAGGGTTATAAAAAACCCTCAAAATTTTTACTCACATTGTCGGCTCTATCAAGCCATATTTGCCATCTTTTCTCTTATACACAACTGTAAAATCGTCTGTATCAGAATTTGTAAAAACAAAGAAATTATGACCAAGAAGATTCATCTGCAGAATAGCTTCCTGTACAGACATTGGTTTTACAGGAAATCTTTTTGTCTTAACTACCTCAAACTCAGTTTCTTCTGATAAGTCATTTTTTATGTAATCTTGCTGAACGTCAAATCTAATCGATTCTACAGCAAAATTATTTTTTAATTTCGTCTTGTACTTGAGTATTTGTTTTTCAAGCTTATCAACAACGTTATCTATAGATGCATACATATCATCACTTACTTCTTCAGCTCTAAATATCATTCCCTTAAAAGGTATCGTAACCTCTGCAATCTGATTATTCTTTTGAACGCTCAATACTACTCGCGCTTCTGTGTCTTCCGTAAAAAACTTCTCAATTTTGCTTAAGCTTTTCAATGCCGCATTTCTTAACCCATCTGTTATCATTATTCCATTTCTTCCGCTTACTGTTATCCTCATATGATACAACTCCTTTCTTCATGTCTATATTATTATAATTCTACATAAAGAGTAATATTCCTGCATAAGTTCCCATTATATTTTGTGAATTTTGCAAAATATAATTTTCAATTGAAATTGAATAAAAAAGGGTGCCAATGCACCCAGCGATACTTACAGTATTTTGCTGAAAAACTCTTTTGTCCTAGGGCTCTTTGGATTTTCAAATACTTCCTTTGGTGTTCCTTCCTCAACAATTACACCGTCATCAACAAATATAACTCTATCAGCAACTTCTCTTGCAAATCCCATCTCATGTGTTACAACAATCATGGTCATTCCTTCATTAGCCAGTTCCTTCATGACATTTAAGACTTCCTTTACCATTTCTGGATCCAATGCCGATGTTGGTTCATCAAACAGCATCACATCAGGCTGCATAGCTAGTGCCCTAGCGATGGCAAGCCTCTGCTTCTGACCTCCTGACAGCTTAATAGGATAAGAATCCCTTTTATCTTCAAGTCCAACTTTTTTTAGAAGCTTAATTGCAATATCTTCTGCATCTTTTTTATCCATCTTTTTTACCTTTACAGGCGCTAATGTGATATTATCGATGGCTGTCATATTTGGAAATAAGTTGAAATGCTGAAAAACCATACCTACCTTTTGCCTTATTTTGTTTATATCAGCCTTTTTATCGTTGATTTTTTCACCTTCGATGTATATATCGCCTTTTGTAGGCTCTTCCAATAGATTTATACATCTTAGTATTGTACTTTTCCCGGAGCCACTTGGGCCAATGATGACCAAAACTTCACCCTTTTTCACTTCCAAGCTAACGCCTTTTAGCACTTCTAAATTTCCAAAATTTTTATGGAGGTTATCAACGCGTATCACCGGACCTCAACCTCCTTTCAAACTTGCTTAATAGCCTTGAAAATACAAGTGTCATTATGAAATATATAGCAGCTATTATTATAAGGGGTTCAAAAGCCCTATAAGTCACACTTGATACTATTTCTGCTTGTCTTGTAAGATCTGCAAAGCCTATTACAGATACTATAGATGACTCCTTTAACATGACGACAAATTCGTTGCCAAGGGCTGGCAGTATGTTTTTTATTGCCTGGGGAATTATGACATACCTCATAGCCATGCTGTGAGACATTCCAAGTGAGCGAGATGCCTCCATCTGCCCTGGATCAACTGCCTGTATACCTGAGCGGATAATCTCTGCAACATATCCAGCACTATTCATTGATAGTGCTATTATACCTACTACAAATCCGGGAAATTTTATGCCAAACTGTGGCAATCCATTGTATATTATAAGTATCTGCACCAGAAGAGGCGTCCCTCTTATAATCTCTACATACGCTGAGCCGATAAAGCTAATCACTTTCACGCTGGACATCTTCATCAAAGCTACAATCAATCCCAATACTGCACCAATAGCAACAGATATGAGTGTAAGCTCTATGGTCATTATGATGCCATTTATAAAAAGCTGAGTGTATTGTGGCATACTTGAAAAATCAAGATTCATTAATAATTTCTTCTCCTTTCAAGAGATCTATTTTCCCATCCATTTGTTCAACATCTTGTCATATTCACCGCTATCTTTAAGTTCTTTTATCACACTGTTTATTTGATTTACCAAATCTTGATTCCCCTTAGCGACAGCAACAGAATATCCGGGTACTGCTTCATTTATCTCTTTAATGTGTAGCATTTTCATGTCCTTATACTCTTTTAAATATGCATTTGCTATTGTACTTTCCATCAATATTGCATCGACTCTACCATTTTCCAATGAAAGAAATGCATCACCTAAGCGATTTAATTCATTTAAGTTTATCCCTTTTATCTTCTTTGCTGCATCATCAGATGTAGTACCTAGCTGTACCGCAACAGTCTTTCCATTTAAGTCTTTTAGATTATTTATTGAACTGGAGCTTTTGACAACTAAAACCTGCTCTGAATTGTAATATTCATCTGAGAAATCGACGTTCTTCTTTCTATCTGGTGTTGCATTCATGCCTGCAATAGCCATATCAATCTGTCCGCTCTGAAGTGCTGGTATCAATCCTGTAAAGTCTATATCTTTTATTTCAAGCTTTACGCCTAATTTTTTTGCAATAGCATTTGCCAAATCTACATCAAAGCCCATTATGGTATCTTTTCCGTTGACAAGTTTGTGAAATTCAAATGGTTGAAAATCCGCACTTGTGCCCATAACAATGACACCCGATTTTTTGACTCTGCTTAATGTAGATTGTTTTGAGCATCCACTTAAAATGATAGATAACATAACTATCAGCGATAATGATATGATTAGAACTTTTTTCATACTTTCTCCTCCCGCTATATGGATAATTTACTTAATAATTATACTATCACATGTATAATATTGCAACATATTTTTTAATATTACAAAATAATCTTTTGCGGAAGATTTTATAAAAAATTCTATAAATGATTAAAGGGCATTCGCGATTGAATGCCCTTGATAATCCTCTTTACTTCTTACAAGTGAAGGGGATTACTTATTTGCTCCAGCAGCTCTTCCTCTTCTGGAGTTAAACTGATTGTTCCTCTGCTTCTTAGCATCTCTACATGCTTTGCACCTTACTGGTGCGTTTTGAAAACCCTTTTGTGCATAAAATTCTTGTTCACCGGCAGTCCACACAAACTCTGCTCCACAGTCTTTGCAGACCAATGTCTTGTCTTGATACATAATAAATAATCCCCTCACTTTGATTATTAATTTACTGTACAGTCCTATAGACTATACAGTAATATTATACCACCAAGAAATATTTTTATCAATAAATTTAAAAAATTTTAAAATTGTATAAATATTACTCTAAAAATATATGTCTCAACGTTTTTTGTCTACAAAATAGCTGCCGGGTGTATAGTACTTTAAATATTCTATGTATCCTTTTTTCCCTTTAGATAAGTCGCTTAACTTATCTTCAAGATTTTTAAAAGCACTATTTATATCTTCAATATTTTTATCTTCTACATCTTTTATCCTCTCGAGAGTTGACCTTATTTCAATTAATATTCCTTTTAATACGCTTTTTTCTGTGTTATTATTAGGTGTATTAAAAATGCTATCAATCCTATTTACTTTTTTGTATAAATTATACATTGGTATAAATTCCTTGTCTATTTTATCAATATTATTTATAATGTCTTGCTTTCTTCCCAATATGCTTTTTATATCATCAAGATTTTGGGAATTTATTGCTTTATTTAACTCATTATTTAATAAAAGCATGTCATTTAGATATTTTAATTTATCTTCAGCTAACTCTATAAGCTTTTTTACATCACTAATCATATTCTATCAACCTTTTGAATAAACTTTTGCTCGAACTTTATCCATCGCTTTTCCCCACGTATCTTTAAGGTCGCTTACTAATGATTCCACTTCATCCAATGCAACTTTATCTTTTTTTAAATTTGCTTCTATAAGCCTTCTTGATATGTAATCATAAATACTATATAGATTCTTTGATATATCATACTGCATATCAAGAGTTGACATAAGCTCCAATACAATATCCTGTGCTCTTGTTATGCTGTTATGGGCTCCTTCGATATTCTTATCATCTATTGCCTGTTTCGCTTCGTTCACAAAACGGATAATGCCATTATACAGCATCATAACTAGCTCTTCCGGACTTGCCGTCATTATGGAATTCCGTTTGTATTCCAAGTATGGATCAATCATTTATCAATTCCCCTTCCTGCCTATTGCATCAACTTTATTAGCCACTAAGTTGTTGGCTTAACCACTGGCTCTGCGAATTCATCTGTGCCATATACGTCTCTAATTGAGTAAATTGATTATAATACTGCTGCTCAAGCGTATTTAGGTGATCCTGCATATCTGAAATTCTCTGATTTAAATCATTAATCTGTTGTCCTATAAAGCTATTATCATATAGTTGATATTGCCCCCCACCAGCTTCCTGTGTGATAGAGTTTATACCATTATTCACTATGTAGTAAAGCCTTGCTGCTATGCCGTCATTTTGACTGGAGCCAGGTGTCGCATTTAATTCCGTGGCAGAATCAATTTTCGTAAATAAATCCATTACTTCCTGCGGATTTTTTTGTATTGCATCTTTAAGCTTCGTATCATCTATGTAGAGCTTACCGCCTTCATACCACTGCCCAGTAGTTATCCCAATAGAGCTTAAAGTCATCTTCGTCCCGTCAGAAGCAGTCACAGTGCCTGATATGGCATTTCTCAAAGAATAATATATAGATGTAAGTGTACTATTGCCGTTCAAATCACCGCTTCTCGCCTTCTGCTGCCACAGTGTAATGTCATTGTCATTCATCTGCTCTTTCTGCGCATCTGTAAGAGGCTTATAATCATAATACCTCTCCTCTGTTAACTTTGAATTTATCTGAGTAATCACATCATTATATGCATCAACAAAACTTTTTATGCTGTTGTATATCGTATCTGTATCTGTTTGAACGGAGAGAGTTGTATAACCTTTGCCTGTAAGATTAATGTTTATTCCTGCAACTGTGACATTGTTTGAAGATGTAGTCATGTTTACATCGTTAAAAGAAAATGAAGCATCTGTACCAGTGACAGTAGATGTATTTAATTTCAATGTATTCGTTAAAAAGTTAAGAGCATTTGAATCTGTCCCGCTAAAATCGATCTTTGCATTTGACCCTGTTGAATTTGTTATTAAGAATAATCTGTCTGTAGTTGTATCATAAGTCGCATTGACACCTGTTGCATTGCTGCCAGTATTGGCACTATTAATTGCTGAAACAATATCATTTATTGTCCAATCCTTGTCACTACTGCCAAGCGTGATTTGCTTACCATTTAAATTTAATGTATACGTAGTTCCTGAAAGAATTAAAGTTTTATATGTTATACTGCCATCAGAGTTTTTAGTATAAGCACCGATTGCAGAAGTGCTGGCAGAAGTTGCCCCTGTTGCTAATTGATTAACATTTAATGTATACGTCCCATTGACAGCATTTACACCCGCTGTCGCTGTCGCTATAGATGTATTTGATGAAACAGTCTTTGCAAGATACGTCCCTTGCAGTTTCATCTTAAACAAAGTGTTATCCCTAAGGGACAAAAGCTTTGTATTTATGTCCTGAAGATCTTCCTGCTGCCACTGAAGCCACTGCTTTTGCTGTTCCAATTCATAAAGTGGCTGGCTTGCAGCCGTCATAAGCTGCTTCACTATAGAATCCGTATCGATACCTGATGCAAGACCGCTTATCCTCAGTAAATTGCTTGTAGTAGAATTTTGCAAGCTAATAGGATCCATAATATTACCTCCTAAATTTTTCTATCGACAAATAAACCTGCTATTTTCCACAAACCCGCCACTAAATCTAATATTTTTTCCGGCGGTATTTCGTCTATAACTTGATCTGTTTTACTATCTATAATCTTCACTACTATTGTATTTGTCGGCTTATGCACAGAAAATTCAAAATACGTCCCATCGCTAGTCTTTATCTTATTGTTAACGTCATTGATCTCATCTTTGATAGACTTTTCATCAACTGGATTTTTCAAGATATTTTTTACATCATTTAGATTGTCTGTCGATAAACTGTCATTGAACTTTGCCTTTCCTCCTTCTAGCGAAATACTTTGAATCATATATGATACCTCCCAAAATATTTACATTAGTACGTTATTTTCTATATCGGCAAAATATTTGAAAAAATTAGCGAATTCACTTTGAGCTTTTCTTTGTATCACTAGACATATATTCTACAATAAGCTTGTCCAGTTCTTGGCTTATTTCAAGTGCTTTAGGCTTATCGACGATATGCTTATCCAGTTCACTTTTTAATAACTTTATTTTCTCCTCAACAAAATCATTTTTATAATAGTGTTCTTTTATAACCTTTGCCATTTTCCCCTCCATATAAGCTACTTTAACATTTATCCCAAATCTATATATCGGCTTTAAAACAATATTTATTAAATCTTTATCATATTTTTTGATGCTTATTTCAAGTATACTATTTCCAAGAAATTAATCAATGCTTACTTTATGCAAAAATTGTTATTTTACTGAACGTATGTTTGTGTTATAATATTTATATAAATTTATGTCAGAGGTGCGAAATATGGAGCTTTATGATAAGATAAGGATATTAGCTGATGCTGCAAAATACGATGTCTCTTGTTCATCCAGCGGAAGCAATAGAGAAAATAAAAATGGCGGTATCGGGAATGCATCGTTTTACGGAATATGCCATAGTTGGTCTGATGATGGAAGGTGCATATCACTTCTTAAAATATTATTTACAAATATATGCATATACAACTGCTCATATTGTGTCAATAGATGCTCAAATGACATAGAAAGGGCATTATTCACACCTGATGAGCTTGCTGACCTTACGATAAATTTTTACCGCAGAAACTACATAGAAGGATTATTTTTAAGCTCAGCAGTTTACAAAAGCCCGGACTATACAATGGAGCTTCTGATTAAGACAGTCAAAAAACTTAGAGAAGATTATAATTTTAATGGTTACATACATTTAAAAGCCATACCTGGGGCAGATATAAATCTGATAAGATTAGCAGGGCTTTATGCCGACCGCATGAGCGTGAATATCGAGCTTCCATCCGAAAAATCTCTAAAGCTATTGGCACCTCAGAAAACAAAAGAATCAATAATAAAGCCCATGAGCTTCATACACAATCAGCTGCTGGAAAAAAGTGATTCAAAAAAATTAATGCGCTACTCAGATAAGTTCGTACCTGCAGGACAGACAACACAGCTTATAATAGGTGCAACACCTGAAAGCGATAGAACTATACTGAAATTATCAGAAAATCTATACAAGCTTTACAGCCTTAAAAGAGTATATTATTCTGCCTACATACCTGTTTCTAATGGCAACAATATTTCTGGAGTGACATCGCCGCCTCTTTTAAGAGAGCACCGCTTATACCAAGCAGATTGGCTTTTGAGGTACTACAACTTTACCGCAGACGAATTATTAAATGAAAAAAATCCAAATTTCAATATATCACTCGATCCCAAAGTCGATTGGGCACTTAAAAATTTAAGCCTTTTTCCTGTAGAAGTAAACACTGCAGACTACAATACGCTTCTTAGAGTCCCAGGTATCGGCGTCAGAACAGCCAAGCGGATAATCTCAGCAAGAAAAGCATCTTCTTTAAGCTATGACTCTCTTAAAAAGCTGGGAGTCGTATTAAAAAGGGCAAAGTATTTTATAACTTGCAACGGAAAATACTATGGTGGATGTGAAATAGAAACTAACAAAATAAAAAATAAACTTTTGCCAAAAAGCAATGTCTTAGAAGGCCAGCTCAGCATCTTTGACTCATTTTACAAAACAGAAAATAATCTACCTATAATCGTATGATTTTAGATAGGAGTATGTATAATGGTAAACTACATTTTTGATGGGACATTTGACGGGCTTATGACAGTCATATATGTGTCATATTATAATCATCAAGTGCCAAATGATATTTTATCAGAAAACAGTTATCAAAAAAATTTTCTCGGAGATGACATATACATTTCAACTGATATAAATAAATCTAATAAAGTGCAAAATGCAATCAAAAACAAAATATCAAAAGAAGCTCTCAAAAATATTTACTACGTTTATCTGTCTGAACTAGAATCATCATACATGTTGATATATAAATATGTAAGATTGGGATTTAAGATAGGACGAAAAATTAATTATTTTCTTCAAAATGACATAGTGAACGATGTGATTAAATTAAGTCAAAGAATTAATCATGAAGCCTATAAAATGATAGAATTAATAAGATTTAAAGAGATAAAAAATGGATTATTTTATGCTAAAATACACCCTGATTACAATGTGCTGCCTCTCATTGTGCCTCACTTTGCTGAAAGATTTCAAGACCAATATTTTGTGATACATGATGTGAAAAGAAATTTATCAGCAGTTTATGACAAAAAATCTTGGATAATAACTGACATATCTCCTGAAAACACATTGATTACAAAAGAGGAGGAAGATTTTGAAAATCTCTGGAAAATCTACCATAAAAATATCTCTATAGAAGAAAGGAAAAACCTAAGGCTTCAAAGACAGCACATGCCAAAGAAATACTGGGACATACTGATTGAAAAGCAATAACTACATCTCAAACTGAATGGCAGAAGAAAATCTCTCTATAAATGCTATGCCACTTGATGTAGGTAGAAGTGATGATGTAACCATGACTTCATTAACTGGTATGAAGTCATATTCATCTCCATTTTTTTCACCATATCCAGTAAAGTCGTGTATGATGTACGGCACTCCACCATCCATTCCCACGTACATCATAGCATGACCGGGCATATAAATAGCAGCACCGGGCTTAATCTTATCAAAAACCTTTATTCTCCCATCTAATGATAATCCATCAGAAAATTTATGGACTATTCCTAGACATTTTTCCTGCTCATCAGCATTTCTTGGAAGCTTTAATCCAAATGTCTTGTATACATACATGATAAAACTAGAACAGTCCCTACCATTGAAGCTGTCTCCCCATCCATATCTATCTCCTATTAGCTTAAAGGCCTGATTTAAAACATTCGCCCTTGTATATGGAATGTAACCTCGCCTCACATCTTCTTTTATCGATATTAGCCCGTCTTTAAAGACTAGATTGCCTTTATCATCCCTTGACGGCAGCTTTATCACATAATTGCCATAAGTAGATTGATTTGCTACACTATCAGGCATATCCGTTTCCAGTGGTATTCTCGTACCCATGTCAAACTGAATTTCAGATACATCGTCATCATATGGATTTGACTGTGTCATAACATGATTTCCTGTAACAACTATGAAGTCATCTGTATCAAGATAATCAAATACTTCCTCTTTATCTTTTGCAATTGCTATATCAGTAGCTTTCACCCAACCTCTGTAGTTGTACATCTGTACAAAATACCACTTTTTATCTTTACTTTCATAAAGTACGATAACAGGCTCTATCGCATGACACGATGTCTCTTGAAACCTGTCAAATTCGATATCGCCTTTTCTGCTGTATACCGCTATTTCCGTAGGAAAGCTTCTAAGAGATGTCTTTCTTATGGTAATGCCGTACTGTACTGGATTGACTTCTTTTATTTCAGTGATATTTAAATTGTCAGTTATATGATGATAAAAATCTCTTTTTACTATTTCACCATTTCTTAAATACATCTCTTTTTCTGGCAACTTATATGCCCTTATCAAAGACAACAATTCATCGTAAGTAAAACTATCCCTATAGCTTTTTAAATCATAAACGCTATCACATTTTTCTACAATTCTCTTGTTGAACTTCACAATATCATCCTGTGTCATTATAAGGCTATCAGCATCGGCTATTTTCTTTATCCAGTATTCAGCATCAAGCATCTCTAACTTTGTTCCGGGTATAATATAGAACACCTCCATATGTTATTTTTGGTTTTATCAAAATGGAAATATCAAATTTTTTTATATTAACCTACTAATATACTTTTTTCATGTATTATTTTATTTGCACAAATTTTTGCCCCATTCCCGTTTACTAATTTTTGGCACTTTGAACTTATCTCTCTTCTTTTCATGTTATCATATGATAATTTATTAAAGTTTTCTAATAATATATCTTTATTTACTTCAAATCCTAAATTAAGTATACATTCTACTTTTGTCATGTATTCTACATTTTTAATTTGATTATCAGCAGCTATTATAACAATTGTAGGAACACCCGCTGCAGCTAATTCATATAACGTACTTCCACCGGCTGAAATTGCGATATCAGCTTTTATCATTAATTCTTTCATGATCTCCGCATTAACATTGTAATACATTGATATGTTACCATTCATTTTAACAAGTTCGTTAATTTCATTAACCAATTTATCTTCAAAAGACGGTCCTATCACTACATCTATCTTAAGATCTCTTCTTTCTTTAATAATCTCCAAAATTTTTAATGTGAATCCGTTATGGTCACTTCCACCCATAGTTATTAAAATATTTTCTAAGGTATCTTTAATTTCTTTTGGAGGTATATTTCTAAACTCTTTTCTCAATAATGTATATTTAGTACCTAATAAAAATTTTGTTTGTCCATATGTAGATGTATAATTTAGATCTTCTGCATATATATTCCCATTAATTACAATGTCAGATGGATAACTTTCTAATAAGTTTAGATCATCTACGGTTACTAAAAATATACCTCTTTTTTTGATTTCATCAAGATATTTAAAATCAATATCATAAGAATCTGTTATTAAAATATCAAATCCCTTTATTTTTTCTTTCATATAAATAATTTCTTCTGTTTGCAAATCAGACAAAGCAATAAATTTAAATTTTTCTTCTATAAGCTTCTTAGTTACTGCTTCAATATTTTTAGTAATAAAAGTGATATCACAATTTTCATCTTTAAGCTCCTCTGCTAAAGCCAGACATCTGGTTATATGTCCCATACCTATTTTTGATCCACCATCAGCTCTAATTGCAACTTTTAACATATTCCATCATCCTAATCAATTAAATCCCAATTTAAAGGTGTTCCTTTATCTATATCTTTTGCTGCTTTTTTACCCAATATATATTTGTAATATTTAGGGTGTAATCCGAAACCTGGCCTTATTGAGCGCACATTTTCTTCTGTGAATATCTCTCCTTCTTTAACATCCTTAACTACAAATAAAGATCTTGAGAATTCTCTACTCTTCATAGATTTATCAGATAATTCATATGAAACGTCCCCTAATGCTTTCTCTACTTCTCTTACTGACCTAACCATTTGACTAAATTCTTCTGGCTCAAGTGAAAACGCGGCATCTGGTCCTCCCATAGATCTACTTAGTGTAAAATGTTTTTCTATAATTTTTGCTCCAAGTGCAACTGCAGCTACTGGCACAGAAATACCTAATGTATGGTCTGATAAACCAACAATTGTTTTAAAGGTTTCAATCATATTAGGAATTGTCTTTAAATTTACTTCATTTAAAGGTGAGGGATATTCGCTTGTACATTTTAATAATGCTATCTGCTTATTATTCATTCTTATACATGCATTAATAGCTTCTTCTATATCCCCAAGTGTAGCAATTCCTGTAGAGATTATTACTGGTTTACCTTTTGAAGCTATGTATTCTATAAGCGGTATATCAGTAATTTCAAAAGATGCAATTTTATATGCAGGTACGTTCATTTTTTCCAAAAAATCTACTGCTGTTTTATCAAAAGGTGATGAAAAACATATTAAGCCTTCATTTTCTGCAATTTCTTTGAGTTTAGGCTGCCATTCCCAAGGAGTATATGCTTCTTTATAAAGATCGTAAAGTATTCTCCCGTCCCAGATGGTTCCTTGCTTTATTTGAAAAAACTCATTATTACAATTTATTGTAATGGTGTCTGGCGTATATGTTTGCAGTTTTACAGCATCTGCACCAGCTTTTTTTGCTTCTTTGATAAGTTTTACTGCATTATCAAAGTTTTGGTTATGATTAGCAGATAATTCTGCAATTATGAATACTGGATCTATGCAACCTACTTTTTTATTTTTTATTTCAAAATCTGGTTTTATATTAATAACCTCCCTCTCTTATCATAATTTTTCTAAACAAAATAATTATTAAACTTAAACTTATTCAATTTTAATATTCTCATAAACATAGTTTTTTCTTATATTATTCCATTTATCTTTTGTAATACCCATAGTAATCACATCATAAAATTTACCATTCTTAAAAATATGTTGTTTTAATACACCTTCTATTTCTGATCCAAACTTTTTATGTATTGATATTACTTTTTCATTAAAAGATAATACTTCACAACATAACTTATTAAGCTCTAAAATATAAAATACATAATCATATATATTACATTCTAATATTGTAGCTATACCTTTACCTCTAAAAGATGTATCTCCAATATAATAAGCCCAATAGCATCGCTTATTTTTATAATCAATATTATTCAAACTAATTAATCCAATTTTTGCATTATCAAATTTTATTATCCAGTATTTGGAATCATTATCATTAATTATTTGATTAAACCACACCAATTGAGTTTCCATTGTTAGAATCGGATCTGTATACATATATTTTGTTACTTCAGGTTTCATTCTCCAATTCATTATCAATTCTAAATCATCTTGATTAATTTTTTTTAACTCTAAACCCATTATATTCACCTTCTTATTATTTAATAATACCCACCATTAATATTGAAAACTTCTCCAGTGATATAATAACTTTCCTCTCTAACTAGATAAGCTATTAAATTTGCTATATCAATCGGTTTTCCAAATTCTCCAATAGAAATTTTTTTCTTTAATTCTTGTCTTATATTATCTGGTATCTCTTTAGTCATATCTGTCTCAATATATCCAGGTGCTATAGCGTTCACAGTTATGCCATTTTTAGCAACTTCTAATGCTAATGATTTTGTAAAACCTATTATTCCGGCCTTTGATGCCGCATAATTTGTTTGTCCAAAACCTCCCTTTATTCCTATGACAGAAGATATATTTATAATTCTTCCAAACTTTTCATTTATCATTATTGGTAACAGCTCATGAGTAAAATTATATATAGACTTTAAATTAGTATCTATTACAACATCCCATGTTTCGCGATCCATTTTCAAAAAAGTTTTATCTCTAACAATTCCTGCATTATTAATTAGAACATCCACTTTTCCAAACTGGTCTAATATCATACCAGATACTTCTTTAACTCTTGAAAAATCTCTTACATCACATTGAAAGGCTCGAGTATTTTTATTGTTTGTTTCAACTATCTTGGCACCTTCTATATTTCTTAAAAATGTAAAGCAAACATAATATCCTTCTTTAACTAATTTTTCAACTATCGCCTTACCTATGCCTTTATCTCCACCTGTTATTAAAGCAACTTTTTTATCCATGTATTAAATATCCTCCAAATATTAAGTATGCTTTTTTATTTGTCAAATTAATTTCTTTTGTTCAATATTTTTATTTATCTCTGATATTTCCGGATGTTCTTTTATAAAGCTAATTATATCTGTAAAATAAAACAATCTATCTTTGTCATATAAAGCTTGATATATACTTTCTATGACTTTAAAGTCTTCTATCGTATCTAATGTCCATCTATAACTTGAATAATCTATATTATTTTTAAATCCCCCTATTTTAAATATTTCTGGATTTTCATAAATATATGGTGTTACATGCTCTCTCTGGTAAGATTTATCTGCTTCTATAAATGCTTTTTCCAATGATTCAAAAGTAAATATTTCTACATCTAAACCTCTCGGGTACGTTCTTTTTATTGTGTTACTCATATAGTCTATATTATCTTGTTCATATAATTGCATAAATTTATAAATCATATCGTCAATAATTTTCGGATCTATAACAGGACAATCTGACGTTATTCTAATAACTATATCTGCATTGTTTTCTTTTGCTGCATAATAATAACGGGAAAGTACATCATTTTCACTGCCTCTGTAATATTTCACATTTAATTTTTGAGCTTCCTCCACAATAATATCATCTTCTTTTTTAGTGGTTGTCGCTATTATTATGTCATCTATTTCTTTTGAAGCTTTTACTCTGTTTACTACATGTTCTATTACTGGTTTATCCATTATTATTTTCATTACTTTTCCAGGTAATCTCGTTGAACCCATACGCGCTTGTATTATTGCTACTTTTTTCATATCATCACCTATTTTTTGTAATAATTTATTACTTTTTTTACTGCTTCTATAACATCGTTTATATCTTCTTCGGTCATTTTAGGAAATAATGGTAATGTTATTATTCTTTCGTATAAATGCTCAGCATTAGGGCATAGTCCTTTTTTATATCCTAACCTTTGATAGTATGGATGGTAATATACCGGGATATAGTGTACATTTACACCTATATTTTCTTTTAAAAGCGCTTCATATACTTCTCTTCTGCCTACTTTAAGTTTCTCTAATCTTAATTGAAGCACATATATATGCCAGCTTGAATTTGTATAAGGTAATTGATATGGAATTATCAATTCCTCTATATCTTTAAATGCATCATTATACATTTGTGCATACTTCCTTCTTAATTCGAGAAACTTATTCAATTTATTCATTTGACTTATGCCAAGCGCAGCTTGTATATCGGTCATTCTGTAGTTATATCCTAAATATTGTTGTTCGTAGTACCATGGTCCTTCATTTTTTGTTAGTAAGTTCTCATCTCTCGTTATTCCATGTGTTCTAAAAAGCTTTAGTTTTTCATAAAAGTCTTTGCTGTTTGTTAATACCATGCCTCCTTCTCCTGTTGTTATATGTTTTACAGGATGAAAGCTTAATGTCATCATATCAGATTGCGAACCAACTTTTTCCCCTTTATATTCTGCTCCTAAAGCATGTGCACCATCTTCTATAACAATTAAACCATATTGTTTAGCAATTTTGTTTATCTCATCGATATCCACTGGCTGCCCTGTATAATGAACTGGTATTATAGCTTTTGTCTTTGATGTTATTTTTCTTTTTATATCCTCCGGATTAATATTATATGTTTGTGGATCTATATCTGCAAATACTGGTTTTGCCCCACAATATAATATACAATTTGCAGATGCCGCGAACGTCATAGGTGTGGTTATAACTTCATCTCCAGGTCTTACACCTGCAGCAAAGCATGCCGCATGTAATGCCGCAGTTCCATTCGATATTGCAACTGCGTATTTGGTGCCTGTATATGCTGCTACTTTTTCTTCAAATTCTTTGATTTTTGGTCCTGTCGTTATGTAATCACTTTTTAGTGTTTCTATAACTTCTTCTATGTCCTCATCATCTATCCATTGCCTTCCATATGGAAGATATGTTTTTCTTACTGGTTTGCCACCTTTTATAGCTAATCTATCCATAGTCAATACCTTCTTCTCTATGTATTATTTGATTTTATCCATTCTTCTGTCTCTTTAATTCCTTCTTCTAATGAATATTTTGGTTCCCATCCTAATAATTCTTTGGCTTTTTTATAATTACATTTTAATTTAATTATTTCACTTTGCGGATGTATGTGCTTAACATGATTAATTTTTACTCTGCCTTTTGATATCAATTTTGCTAATTCATTTATAGATATATCTCTTCCTGTTCCTGCATTGATTATTTCACCATTTGCTTTATCATTATATCCAGCCATTACAATGAATCTTGCACAGTCTTTTACATATAACAAGTCTCTTGTTTGCTCTCCTGTACCATAGATATTTAAATCTTTCCCATTAAGTGTATTATTAATAAATATTGAAACTACGCCACCTTCACCACCTGTTTTTTGAAAAGGTCCATATGTGTTAAACGGTCTTATGACAACCGTTGGCAACTTATATGCATAATAAAATGATAAAACCATGTTTTCAGCCGCAATCTTACTTCCTCCGTATGGTGATACTGGCTTTGTTGGATGAAATTCATCTATTCCTTCTTCTCCAGCCTTATCATAAACCATACATGTACTCATAAATACGACTTTACATGGATGTGTTACTTCATTTTTATCATTTACGCATTTATCTCCTATCATCTTAGCATTTTTGCCAAACATTTGTGTTTTTGCTTGCAATAAAATATTGAATGTGCCAATAGTATCATTATAAAATGTTGTTTTTGGATCATCAATACTATCTTGTACGTTTATGCTTGCCGCTAGATGATAAACTATATCAAATTTACATTTATTAAATAATTCTGATAAAACTTCTTTATCTTTGATATCACCTTTAATAAGACCTTTAAATAATGAATTAGTACGAAACTCTTCAATATTTTTTTCTGAACCGTTCGAAAGATTATCAAGTACCCATACTTCATGCTTATCATCCAAAAGGTATTTTACTACCCATCTTCCAATAAAACCAGCGCCACCGGTTACTAAAACCCTCATTAAAATCCTCCGTCCTTATATGATATCTCTTATTATATTTTTTATTTCTTCTTTATTAAGTGGTAACTCATCATTTGATGAATAAGAATTTTTATGTGGTCTATTTTGGTATTCGTTTAATATTTCTAATTTATGTACAGGAATTATGGCAAACATGTCTTCATATTCAATTGATTCATTTATTTCTTTACAGCTCATAAGCTCCTCATACATTTTTTCGCCTGGCCTAAGCCCTACAACTTTTTTCTTTATTTCAGCTTTATTTATATCATATTTATAGCATACTTCATCAATCACTTCATCAGCTAAATCACCTAATTTTATAACTGGCATTTTTAAAATGAATATTTCACCACCATTTGCCAATTCACAAGCTTTTAAAACAAGACTGCTTGCTTGATCTATAGTCATCATAAATCTCGTCATGTCTGGATGTGTAATAGTTATTTCTCTTTTCTCTTTGATTTGTTTTATCCACAGTGGTATAACTGATCCTCTTGACCCTATTACATTTCCAAACCTAACACCTGCAAATATTGGCCTATCTCCGCCTTTATAATAATCTGCAGAAGCAATTAACCTTTCAGCTAATAATTTTGTAGCTCCCATCGTATTAGTTGGCGAAACAGCTTTATCTGAACTTGTAAATATTACTCTTTCTACCCTATTTTCTATTGCACATTCAATAACATTTTGTGTACCAATTACATTTGTTTTGACAGCTTCAAATGGATTATATTCTGCAGCAGGGACATGTTTTATTGCTGCCAAATCAAATACTATATCTACTCCTTTCATGGCCCTATTTAATCTCTCTTTATCTCTTACATCTCCTAAAAGAAATCTTAAGTTTTTGTGTTCTATAAATTCATCCTGCATGATAAATTGTTTATATTCGTCACGACTATATATTCTTATTACTTTAGGATTATGCTTTAATAACTTTCTTACAAGAGCTTGTCCAATTGTCCCAGTACCACCTATAATAAGTATTTTTTTATCAAAAAACATTACTATCCCTCACAAATTATTTTTCGTTATTCAAATTATTCATCTTTATTAATAACTTTTCTAATCCATTTTCTGACTTTTCTATCGCCTCATATATTCCTTGATAAAGTGTATATGACATCATTGCAATTCTGAGCTTTTTTTGCTTTTCAGTCTCATCTTTTTCAGGTTTAAACCCCTTTAGAACTTTTGTAGTAACTACATTTAATATAGAAGATATATACAAAAAATCATCTTTTGAGTTTTTTAATCTTTTATCTATTTTATCTAATATAGATATTATATGAGACACGTCTGCACTAACATCCTTCTGATATTCATTATACATTCTTTTTGATAGTTTTGCAGCACGCATACAGTCATTTTTTATTTTTTCTAATTTTTTGATCGCATCTCCAAATTCTTTCGCAAAATCATCTATCTGCCTTTTATCTAATTTAATCTTTCCATCTTTCAATATACTGTCTATCTTATTTTTTACATTTATTTCTCTATTCATAAATAGCTCTATTACTTCTTTAAATCTCATTATTTTAGTTCCTTTTATAAGTGCACCACCTTCTGTCGCATTTATGTATGTCCTATCTGGATGCCCATATATATAATTTTCAAACCATGTCTTAAACGAAAGCAAAACGCGATCGGTCAAAACTTTTTCTTCAAAGTTGCCTTCAACATATATATACTCCTTTTCGTCAGAATTCTCTTTTATTCTGTCCTTTTCATAAGTTGTTCCAGATGCATGTGTCCTATTATCTAAATACGCTAAATCTTGACCTATAAAAACAATAGGATTGCATCCTAACATATATGCAAAATCCAAAGATAAATTAGCAACTGATGGTCCTGTACTTAACTTTCCAAAATCTAACGATAATCTATCACTAAGCAATTTCGTATATGTTGATGCAATCTCTGCAATGATAAATGATCCCCCATATTCTTTTAATATTTTAGGATATAAAGTCAAATCGTACACAAGTGGAGATTTGACTTTATATCCATCAAAATGCTCAAAATTCTTCTCTCCACCATCTATTGATACAACAAAATCCGGTTCAATATTTTTTTGCAAAAGTGCTTTTAAAGCTGTCCCAACACATATAATGACACATTTACCCTTTGCCTCTTTTAATTGCTCAATGTTTTTGTCAAGTGATGGACCAGCAGAAACTATTACTGCAGGAATATTTTTAAATACACCAAAAAAAGATTTAACCGGTACGCTCTTAAAAACATATTCCAAATTCTCCATGAAATTTGATTGCCATTGCTCAGCAAAGTAAAGTGCTGTATTTCTGTTAATTCGCATCGAATTTATCGTTTCAATTAAACATTTGTTAAATATTTCATAATATTTGTTAAAGACCTTAGGATATTGCTTAAATTCCTTATATATAACATTTTCAAAGTTATCCCATGGTATATAAGACTGTAGTATTACATTTAATTTTTCTTCTGATTCTTCACTTATAAAATATAAATTCTCCCTATTTTTAAATCTATCGTAGTATCCATTATTTAGTGCAAATTGAAATATTTCATTTGATGGTTCAACCAATATCAGCCGATTATTGGGTGATAATCTACTTAAAAGATAATTAATATGATAGCCTAATCCTATACCATAAATAATTAATATAGACTCATCACTAATCTCAATAGTATCAACCCATTCTTTTGCTTCTTTGTCTGGATAATATGAACTATGCAAAAAATACCTTTTTCTTTCATTCATATATACCAAAGTATCATTGCCATCTTTTGCTTTAGAAATTTCAAATGAACTCATCAGTTAAGCTCTCCTTTTTTGCAGTGATTCATATATCCATATAATATATCCTTAATCTCATAATTCAGTGAATCGGATATTAATTGATAATCTGAGTTTTCAATTCCATTCATCAATGCACTTAAACTTTCATTCACCTTTACAACATCCAAATCGAAACCATGAAAAGGCATGGTCAATGTTATTGCTTGTATTGACCAATTAAGCCCGTCAATAACACTTATAAGCAACGAATTTGCTTCTGCATACATGCCTTCGTCTATTAACCTTATAACATCGTCGACACCATCAATAAGCCTCGGCACATACTTAAGGCTCTCTGCTACAGTTTCTTTCATCATATCATTAAGCATATAAACCCACCTAACATTTTTACATTTCTACAATGATTATCGGCTTGACAGAATAAAAGTTTAAACTTATATAAATTAACTTCTGAAATGTAGCTAATATTATTATGTACTTATGTTAATCAGGTACAATTAACATAATATCAATGTCATCCTTATTAATTTTAAGCGAACAATAATTCATAGGTCTTAAAATACATCTATAGTTATTTATAAATAAAATACGAATATTATTTATACAATATCTAGTTATAGGCAGACGCGTCCACTTGCGGGGCGTATAGTGTTTTTTTATTAGTACATGTTACATCAATATGCTTTTTCATAAAATTAAAAATCATTTTAATCCGACAGTTCCATTACAATATGGATAACCACTACATCCTAAAAATGTGCTGTATTTTCCTTTTCTGATTATCATTGGTCTTCCGCACTTAGGACACTTTTTGTCAACTACATCGCCAATTCCGTTTGATTTATTTAATTCTAAATTTTTTATGATCTCTTCTGTAACAAATTGACCTTCGTATCTCATCATCTTGCCTTTAACGTACTTACCAGAGAATATATTTACATCACCTTCCCAAATTATAGAGTCAATAATGTATAGATTTATCTCTATTTTTTCTCTTTCGATTACCATTACACCTATTTCTTTAATTTTATCTATTGTTTTTCTGTCATTTATACTATTTTTCTTATATGTCGGACTAGTATATAAAGTTATTTCGATACCGTTTTGTATCATATCTGTAAATCTTGGGATAAATCCATTTATTAACTCATCTAAAACTTCAGGACATATAACAATAAATCGCTTTTTAACTTTAATAAAATCATTAATAAAAGCCGCTAAAAAATCATCTTTAATATTTTCAACTAACTTTGAATCATTGTTAGCTATTAATCTCACTTTGTGTAGATCTAAAATCTCTTCTGACTGAATCAAATTAGCTTTATCTAACAAATAAGAGATGACTTTTTCTACTTTTGAATTTAGAATCAATCTGGACTTTAAATATGCGATATTTCCGACAAAACAAAAATTCATTTTAGCTCTTGTCAATGCCACATTTAACAGTAAATCAGCATTTGTACTATGGTTGAAATCATTTATCAATGGTGACAAGTCTACACCTTCACTGTCAGATAAATCATATATTATAACATCACATTCACCGCCTTGAAATCTATGGACAGTGCTTGCCATTAATTTACCAGATATTTTTTTATCTCTAATTATTTTATTTATAAGACGCGCCTGTGCAGCATAAGGTGTTATAATACCAATTTTCAATTTTTCATTTTTTTCTAAAATTCTTTCAGCAACTTCGATACAAATGAATGCATTGTATATATTAAACCTACTTTTCTTTGCTATCTTATAACATCTAGGATTGGTATTTGATGTATCTATTATTGATATAGTTGGCATTGAATAATCTCTTGTTCTTAAAATGACACTTATATCATCTTTTAATCTTCCATTGTAATAAAATTTATTAGATATTGCAGATAATTCCGGTACCATCCTATATTGTGTATCAAGTAAGCACACATACGGATTAATTATTGCTTTATTTACCTCATCAATTCCAATTATATTAAAAATATTTTTGCCAATTATTTCTTTGGCAAATTGATTATCAGTAATGCATATAGGTGGAAGTTGCAAAAAATCTCCTGCCAGTGTAATAAATCCATAAAGTTTACATCTGCTGAAAACCCAATATAAATGTGGCAGCTGAACCATGCTAACTTCATCAATAATTAAAACATCAAATTTTTCTTTAGCCAATTTATCATCACAAAATGTCTTTGTAACAGTAGTAGCAATTAATTTAGCTTCAGCAATTATCTCTTTTCTTTTTTCTATGATTTCATTGTCTATTTTGCCTATTTTCTCATTAATATCATATATTTGCCTATCAATCTCTTTAAGTCTATCTTCTAACAATTTAATTTGTTTTAATTTTGATTTAGATTCTTTAATTCTTTTGGTTAATTCCATATTTTCTAATTCTTTTTTTTTAATTGTATCTATTAATTTTTCTATGTCTTCATCGGAATTACGATTTTTGCATTCATTAAGATGTGTTTTTAGCACACTTAAGCTTAATTCAATTTTATTGCTGTCATCTTCCAATTCCATAGAAATTTTTTCATAATCTGATATTATCTTATTTATTTTCTCTTTTTCAATAATAAGTGTTGAAATATTATTTTTATAAAGTTCTTTACTTGATAATAATAAGCCGCATTTTGATTTCAATATATTCTCAATCAAAATGTTTTGATAGTTTTCACTATAATAATCATAAAATCCATTTTGTGGATAACCATATCTCAATATTTTCCCTTGATTATATATTTTAAGTTTTTTAAGATTTTTCATAGCATTTTTCATAGCTTCATCAACAGCATTGTTTGAATGAGATATCAGCAATACTCTTCTACCCAATTTTAAATGTTCTTCTATTATTTTTGCCAATGTCTTTGTTTTACCAGTTCCTGGTGGTCCCCATATTATATTGAATTGCTCTGACAATGATTTTTTAACTGCTTTTATCTGCGCATCATTCAAACCACTCTTTGAAAATTTTACTTCATCTGTATAAATTTTTTGAGGAATATTTCCATCAAATATCATATTGCTTAATATAAAATCGCAATTAATTGTACTTTCATCGCAATTTTGATATCTCTTTTTTAAAATTTCTAGCAAATACCATAACCTAAAATCAAGTATTGCTTCTTTTATATTGTGACCCAAAAACTCAGGTATGCTTATTTCTACTTTAGAATCTATCACAGACAAGATTTCTGCTGAATAAACCTCACCGTTTACAGTTATCTTAGCTTTTATTTCCTCAATATCGTAAAACTCATTTTCAAAAGAAAATTTATAAATATTGTTTGATTCATCGTTACGAATATATTTGCCATCATATATTTTTATCACACTTGCTTCATTTTCTCTTTTCATAGCCTTTATTTCTTCCTCTATGGCATATATAAACGAATCTATATATTTTACTGCCACAATAATCCCCCATTTCTACCCATTATATATTATCGAAAATTTTTCATATTTATTGAATAATATCACTATAATTTGGCTAGAAAATTATTAATAATTGGGGCATCGTATGGAAAATAAGAGATCTAAAATCTAAGAATATGATTTAAGGGAGGCTCTGCCTCCCTCTTTATTATCTCAATAATTGTAATACTGTCTGTGGTTGTTGATTTGCCTGAGCAAGCATTGCTGTGGCTGCTTGGTTTAGTATGTTGTCTTTTGTGAATTCCATCATTTCTTGAGCCATATCTACATCTCTTATACGTGAATTTGCAGCCGTCAAGTTTTCTGATGCTGTACCAAGGTTGTTTATTGTATGTTCAAGTCTGTTTTGATATGCACCTAAATCAGCTCTCTGACCTGAAACCTTATCGATAGCAGTATCTATTGTTGAAATTTGATTTGATATGTTCGTTGCTGTAACACTAGCTCCAGCTGATCCCACAAATATCGAATCAACACCTAACGCTACTGCACTCATTGTGCCAATAGCAATAGAAATAGTCTGACTTGCATTAGCTCCAATTTGCAATGTAACATTAGCACTACCAGTTAAAAGATTTTTTTTGTTAAACTGTGTTGTAGAAGCTATTCTATTAATTTCATTTTTAAGTTGTTCAATTTCTTTTTGAATATTAGCCTTGTCTTCATTCGTATTTGTATCATTAGCTGCCTGAACTGCTAATTCTCTCATCCTTTGAAGTATCGATGTTGTCTCATTTAATGCACCTTCTGCTGTCTGCAAAAGTGAAATACCATCTTGCGCATTTCTTTGAGCTTGATCCAATCCAGCTATCTGCGCTTTCATCTTTTCAGATATTGCAAGGCCTGCTGCATCATCTGCTGCACTGTTGATCCTGTAGCCTGATGATAATTTTTGCAATGCTTTTTGTGTGTTTGTGTTGTTTGTCTCAAGTGCTCTCCATGCGTTTAAAGCACTTAAATTTGTGTTGATTACCATATTTTCTTCCTCCTTGAATTTTTATTTGGCATCCATGCCATATCGACCACTAGATTTTTCACAGTTGGCCAACTGTTTATCATTTGTTTTACACTATATATATCGATTTATCTTTTCTTTAGTTTAGTCTTTTTTTATAAGTTTTTCTAATTTTTTAAGTGATGATTTATCTATAAGGGCTGCTTTCTTGTTCTCATCTTTTACTTCTAAAAGCTCTTTTCTCACTACTGATACATCCTTTGGAGCGGATATGCCTATCTTTATATTTTCGCCATCGATGCCTACAACCTTTACTTCAATGTCATCCCCTATAATCAGAGACTGCCCTATTTTACGAGTGAGTATCAGCATTTTTTAGCTCCTTAAGTATAGGATGCTTTATCATGTAATCATCATTGTCAAGAAGTATCTGCATCCCTTTATTGTTTTCTGCATTTATGATTATAGGGGCTTTTAGGTTGGCAGTCATCTTTTCAATTTCATCAGGTATTACGACGATGGCATAAACAAGTGCATGGTTTATATCCTTTATTTCCAATAACTTTGCAATATCTTCATCGATTTCCACTTTATAATCCTTAACTACAACTTTAGGATCGATTATCACAAAAGCTATGTCTGTATCATCGAGGGACTGCAGCCACTTAAAGGGGGTATATTCATCAACGCTTAAAAGAATGAAGCTTTTAAGTCCCTCGAAACCCGGTATACCATCATCAAAGTGAAGCACATCTTCTTCGTTGTAGCTGACAAGCCCAAAGTTTTTCGTCTCTATATCCATCACTCAACCTCTCTTTCAAATTCAAACTATTGTATCCACATTCTGACCTATATAGTCGATTTTTATAGACGGATACTGAAGCATATATATATTTACATTTGCCCTTGTTGCGTATATCTCTGGCTTTTGCGGCTTAACATTTACAGAAACATTTCCCTTCTGCCAATTTATATTCAAATATCCATCAAACCATATCTTAGGCCTCGACTTAGGCATAAGGTCTACATTGAAGTCGATATTCTCTACACCTGCCTCAAATGCCAGCTGTGGTATGACATTCTGATGGTTCTCTATTGATGCCAAGGCATTGCCATCGTCGACGATTTTGGCTATTGCTTCAAGGCCTACTTGATAGCTTCTTTCTGCCTCGTCGTGTATAAGGTCAAATACGCTTTTAAGGCCAGACTCGTAGAAACATTGATATTGATCTATATGAACCTGTGGCAACTTCTGTTCAATCTCTACCTTAAGCATCTCCTGATGTATATTAAGGTCTGCATTTTGATTGTGTATATTAATTACGGCAGGAGTAGTGTCTATACCTATCCTGCCGAACGTTTGATTTATTACTATATCCATAGTACCATTCCTTTACCTCAGGAAATCTACTAGTGATGGTTGAATGATCATGGCACCAGCAGCTAAAGATGCTCTATAAACATTATCATCCATCTTAAGGTTTGTGATAACTTGTGCTATGTCTGCATCTTGATTTTTGGAAAGCAACGCTGTGAAGTTGTAGTTGTCATCACTTAGCCTATTTGCAGTCAAATCAATTCTATTTGCCTTTGCACCTGCATCCGCTCTAATCGCAAGAACATTTTGCAATTGGTTGTCTATATCACCAATTATATTGCTGACAGTCTGATTATCACCCGATTTTAATGCATTTGACAGATTATCCATGACATTGAGAAGCTTAGATGTGCCGGAAGTTACATCAAACACTTTATCGCCTGTCACATTTACTTGAAGAGTATTACCTCCTGCGCCTATCTCAAACTGTATCACACCGTCATCACCAGCGTAGCCATTGCTGCCGTCGCTAAATGGCTTAGTATCAGTCTTATATCCTGCAAATATGTACCTGCCGTTGTACTGTGTATTGCCTACCTGAATTAGCTGCTGTTTAATCTGATCCACTTGTGCTGCAATGCTCTGCATGTCGCTTTGTGTCATCGTACCATTAGACCCTTGCACTGCTAGTTCTCTTGCATTTTGAAGCAAATCTCCTATCTGCCCCAATGCTGTATCAGTTAAACTAAGCCACGACTTTGCATCATCCGTATTCTTTGTATATGCATCATTTCTAGCAATCTCTGTTTTTATCTTTAAAATATTTGCAACTGCGACAGGATCATCTGATGGCTTGCTTACTTTTTTGCCTGTGGATAGCATATTTTGATCTTTTTGCAATCTCTCAAGATTGCTGTTGTAATCACTCATAAAATTCATAACAAGCATATTATTTGTAACACGCATAATCTACACCTGCCTTTTTACGTTACACCCATTTTGTTTATCAATGTATCTAAAAGCTCATCCATAACTGTAATCATCCTTGCTGACGCTTCATACGACTTCTGATACTTAAGCATGTTTGTCATCTCTTCATCAAGGGATACACCAGACACCGACTGTCTGTTGTAGTCCACCTGTTTTACCATAGCGCTTTGATTTGTCTGCATCATGTTAGCCTGCTGCGCATCAACCCCTAGATTTGATATCAATGAGCTTACAAAATCATCAAACGTCCCTCCGTTTAATCCGCTAATTTTTGCATCTCTAAGGGCTATAAGGTTTAAGATATTTGTATTATCTCCAGGTAATGAATTGGGATCAGATGCTGCAGCGATCTTTTGAAGTCCATCATCTGCAAGTATGTCTGACGAAACTTTAATATTTTTTGCATACTCTGCTGTAGGATCATATGTAGAATCCGTGATATTAAAGAAGTTAACACCAGTACTGCCGTCAAGTCCATATCCTGCAGCATGCTGTGCATTAAAAACCGTCGCAATATTATATGCAAGCTTATTCAACTGCTCTTTATAATACGGTATGCCTTTTACACCGTTTGTTCCATCGCCGTCCCTCATGTCAATAAGCCCTTTTAATATACCTCCCGTTGGATTTACAGGCGTACCTGCAAGATCCCACTTTACTGTTCCTGTACTGTCTACGCTCATCGTATACGCATTATTGCCATCAACAAGAGCCTGTCCGCTTATATCTATCCTGAAGTTTTTATTTGAATCCTCATAAGTAGTTATATTGACTATCTCTGAAAGCTTATCTACCAGCAAATTCCTCTGATCTCTCAGGTCATTGGCAGTTTGCCCCGTAAGTTCAAAACGGTATATCTCATTGTTAAGCTTTGATATTCTATCTGCATAAGAATTAATTTCCTGTACGCGACTCTCTATCGTACTGTTTAGTTCATTTTCTTTGTCATCAAGATGCTGGTATACTGAATTAATAGTATCTGTCAAAGCCACGCCATTTTCCCTGACTTCTGCTCTTACCTCAAGGCTTTCTGGATTTTTCGACAGGTCCTGAAGTGAATTAAAAAAATTATCTATGACAGTTGTAATTCCTGTATCAGACGGCTCGTTAAATATGCCCTCTATCGCTGATAAAGTATCTGATTTAGTCTCCCACTCGCCAAGTGTGGTATTTTCTCTTCTGTACTGTTGATCAAGGTACTGATCTCTTATTTGACGGTAACCATCAACATTAACGCCGCCTCCTATGGCTTTACCCCATTGATCGGCCATGCCATAAGTTGTAGGCGGTGCAATGGCAGATAAGTCTATCACTTGTCTCGTGTAACCCGGTGTATTTGCATTCGATATGTTGTGGCCAGTCAAATTTAGTGCCTGCTGACTTGCAAATAGGCCTGTCTTGGCTATCTCCAATCCTTGAAAAGTGGACAATGCGCTCTCATTCCTTTCATTGCAATATTTCATTTAAGCTTTTCTATCAATTATGCTGCTAACATGTTTTACAGAACCATTATCACCATAAATTCCATTATCTTCTATTAAATTATTAGATATAATGCTAAGAGAATAATTAACAAATTCAATCGACTGCTGTAAAAGCGATTTATTAAGGTCATTTCTGTCATTAAGAGCTTTAAGTAAACTTTCAAACTCTTTCTGAATCTTTTTTAATTTTTTAGCATCATCTTCCGGCAACATCTTGCATAATTCACTTATAGTTATTTCACCAGTATCATCGTAGCCACTCAAAATTTTCTCTCTTTCTTCTTCCAGCATTGACAGCTTACATATTATGTTTCCCTCTACTTTTGTCATATTATCAAGTTCTTGTATTTTTCCGTGTATTATCACATCAGTCTTTTTTGTAGATATATCAAGCAGATCTTTATACAAAAGCATTTCCCCATCTAACACGTCAAAGAGGTCATTTATATTTGGCATTGTCTATACCACCCTTATACTTTTTTATCTAGAAAGGCTCCCTTAAGTATCGACTCGGCAATATCATCCGATTTCACATAATATGTCCCGCTATCAACCTTTTCCTTTATATCCTGCACTTTTTTCTCTCTTATCTGTTCATATTCTGCAAAACTTTTATTTATCTTTGACGCATTACTTGATATCTCTACTTTATCAATATTATTTGTCTTTTTTGCATCTACAGCCTTTGAACTTGCTGATTTATACATATCGTAAATATTATTAATATTGATATTGTTGTAAATTTTCATTCTTTCCCACCTTCCCAATATTATATCGGCTAAATAAAAATTCTTTTAATAATTTTTCTTTTGATTGTCTCTTATATATAGCTTTTCATATCTCGAATCTTTTTCTGTAATCCCATCGTTTAATGAACTTCTAAGCGTTTTTTCAAGCTCTTTCGAGCATGATTCGCAATACCTGCCCGATAAAATTTGTTTGCCGCATCTCTCACAAATCAATGTAATATTGGTATTTTTAGAACCCAATATCAGCCTTCCTTCTTTTAAAAAATCCAAAATCTTTTTAACTTCAACTTCTGTTGCTGCTGACACTTCTGCTACTGTCGCCTATGGATTTTTTTCAATGTAATCCCTTATCTTGACAAAATCTTCCTCATCTTTGTTAAAGCATTCAGGGCACAAGTCAAATCCAGTATAGTTGTACAGTTTTCCACATCTTTTACAATTCCTTATATTCATAGTACACCTCACACATTCCTTCCTGTAGCAATTGTCGTTGCAAAAACATCTTTTGCACCGCCTTCTTTTAAGACTTTTGCACATTCATCAAGTGTGGAGCCAGTTGTTAAGACATCATCGACAAGCAGTATAGTCTTATTCTTAATCATATCTTCATAGACCACTTTAAATGCACCTTTTAAGTTCTTTGTCCTCTCTTCTCTGCTTAATGCTGTCTGTGACTTTGTATTTCTGATACGCCTTAAAGGCTTTGACATCATTATGTCAAATCTGTAGGATAGCTCTCTTGCCAGAAGCTCTGCTTGATTGTAGCCTCGCTCATCTAACTTCGTTCTGTGAAGTGGTACAGGTACAATTACATCAAATTTTATATCAGCATCTTTAATGTATTTGTACATATACTCTGCAAAAAACTCAGATAAATTTCTCTCTTTGTAATATTTAAACCTGGCTATCAATGATTTCATAGTTTCATCATATTCAAAAGCACTTATACTGCGGCTAAAAATATGTTCATGCTCCATGCAGTCAGGGCATTTCTCGCCTGTATCAATTGGTTTTCCACATACGATGCACTTATTGCCACTTATAAATGGCAGCTTGCCTTCACAGTCGTCGCATATATTTCCTTCTTTTATCATCTTGCCGCACAGTATGCAATTTGTCTTTGGTGGAAATAACAGATCGAGAAATATCATAGTGCATCCTTCCGTTCAACTATTTAACTTTTATATCGACATATTTTTAAATTTATTTAACTTCTATGAAAAATATTATCTATAAATAGAAATACTGCATGTATTTAACAATTAATTTTTTATCATGAATCTAAGCGCCTTTTTAAGTTTTGGCAAAAGGCCGGAGTATCTCTTTGATATAAGATTATTATCTATCATGTTTTTTAAATATTTTTCTTGTCCCACAATGACAACAAGTTTTTTTGCCCTTGTCACAGCCGTATACAAAAGATTCCTTGTTAAAAGCATTGGCGGGCCATAGCTCATTGGCATGATTACAGCCGGAAATTCGCTGCCTTGACTCTTATGAACAGTTACACAGTATGAGAGGCTTAATTCATCAATATCTGCAAAATCATAAGTAGCCTGCTTATCATCATCAAATAAAACAGTGAGTTCCTGTGCATCATTATCTATAGATTCAATGATTCCCATATCGCCATTAAAAACGCCTTCGCCTTTCTCATCCCCTTTTGTCCACTTCATCTTGTAATTATTCTTTATCTGCATGACTTTGTCCCCGACTCTGAAGGTAAAATCCTTCATTTGCCTTTCATTCAATCCTTTTTTTGGTGGATTGAGACATTTCTGCAGCTCGTTGTTGAGATTTATCACACCGATTAAGCCCTTTCTCATGGGACTTAAAACCTGTATGTCTGAAAAAGGATTAAAGCCGTAGGCCTCCGGCAGCCTCCTTTTGTTGAGATCCAGTATTATTTTCAATATTTCTTCTTGTGTAGCGGCATTTATAAAGAAAAAATCATTTTCTCTATCATTTAATACGGGATATTCACCATTGTTTATCTTATGCGCATTTACTACAATTAGACTTTCTTTACCCTGCCTGTATATTTTATTAAGCCTTATTACCTTAACTAAACCGCTATCTATTATATCCCTCAAAACATTGCCTGCTCCTACAGATGGCAACTGATCAACGTCTCCCACAAGTATCAATCTAGAGCTTAAGGGAATCGCCTTAAGCAAAGCATTCATCAACAATATGTCTATCATAGATGCTTCATCAATTATGATGACATCCTCAGACAATGGGTTTTTATCGTCTTTTGCAAATCCCCTGCCCTCTTCTTCCGTGTAAGAATATTCAAGGAGGCGGTGTATTGTCTTTGCTTCAAAGCTTGTAGCCTCAGTCATTCTTTTTGCAGCTCTACCCGTTGGAGCAGCCAGAGCAACTGATTTTCCAAATTTCATAAATAGCCTTATTATGAAATTTATTATCGTGGTTTTTCCTGTGCCAGGTCCTCCAGTTATTACAAGGATTGAATTTTTTACAGACTCTTCGACTGCAAGCCTCTGATTATCTGCAAGCTTAATACCCATATCAGCTTCTATCTTCGATATTTCGTTTTTTATATCGATGTCACCAGGATTCACATCTGTCAATGTCATATTCATTATCTTATCTGCTGTATTGTTTTCTGCCGTATAATATGGTATATAATAAACACCGTGAGATCCATCCTCAAATGTCTCAAACATTGCCTTGCCGCTCTGAGCCAAAAACACAAGGGAATCATTCACTTCCTCTTCAGATACATCAAGGAGTTTAGCCGTTTCCTTTGATAATAAGTCAAGAGGTACATATGTATGTCCATTTGCAGCGTACTGCATTAAAACGTATTTCGTCCCTGATGAAATTCTGTAGCTTGAATGTGCATCAACACCCATTGCAAAAGCGATTTTATCGGCAGTCCTAAATCCAATTCCAAATATCTCATCAGATAGCCTGTACGGGTTTTGCTTTATAAGATTTATTGAATCATCTCCATACTGTTTGTAAATTTTTATGGCATTTGTGGTAGATATACCGTACCCCTGCAAAAACACCATCACATCTCTTAAGCCTTTTTGCTTTTCGTAAGACTCAGTTATCATCTTGACTCGTTCTTCGCCTATACCCGGTATTTCCATTAACTTCTCAGGATGTGTTTCTATTATATTAAGTGAATCGAGTCCAAATTTTGAGACAACCTTCTTTGCCATAACAGGTCCTATGCCTCTTATAAGTCCTGATGAAAGGAATCTCTCCATGCCGTACAATGTTGATGGTGCTATCATTTCATACTTTGATACTTTTACCTGTTCCCCATAATCAGGGTGTGTCATCCATTCTCCTTCAATCTTTAAAGTCTCACCGATTCCCACGTACGGCATATAGCCCACAACAGTAATAGAATCTGTTTTAGAATTAAGCTCTAATACAGCATATCCATTTTGTTCGTTTTTAAATATTATCTCCTCAACCGTACCTACTATTTCCACCATTCTTATCCCTACTTTGCCTTATTCTATTAACATTGTATATTATTTTTAATTATATTTGAAGCACATATCACATTTTTTCAATTTTAAACTTTATCTTAACGATCTCTTCGTATAAAAGTGCTATATCTGCCTTTGTTGCAGGAAGATTGTACATGGCTTTGTCGTCATAATTTAACGAATCTAAATTAGCAAAAAACGTCTTCATCATAGAAGCATCTCTCATGTGTTTCTCTATTGATGCCTTCTTTTGATAAACTTTTATATTGCTTTCACCTACGTATATTAAACTAAATGATGCACACTCTTCTATCTTCCTTATTTTTTCATAACATATATATCCGTAAGCAGTGTCCTTTGCTACCTTAGGGATCCTCACCTTTAACTGTATCAAAGTAAAGTCACGAGCTAATGGAATTGGAAATGAATTTCTTATGCCAAGGCTTTTCGCATACTTTTCTCTTATAGCACTTAAGTCTACAGCATATCTTTTTAGCGTCTTATTTAAGCAACTTTTTACACTGCACTTTATATACGATACATTACCATCCAAGTCTATAAGTTCTGTTCCATTTCCGTATTCATCTATATAATAAGGTAAAATAGCAAGGTACACATCTGGCATCTCAACATTTCTCATCTCCATTACTCCTTTGTGCGAACTTATGTTTGTATTTATTATATAAGATAATTTTTCCAAAGTCAATAAATAATTATCAAGAATTAATCATAATTTTCTGATTTTTTTTTTTTTTTTTTTTTTTTTTTTTTTTTTTTTTTTTTTTTTTTTTTTTTTTTTGAATTTTATTACAACATATACATTTATTGACTGTTATCAAAATTTATAATATAATAGAAAATGTCGAAAAAAGGAGAAAAAGAATATGAATTATGATGAAGATAAACTTATATCGCATCTTTTGATGTCACTAAAAAACTATAATTATGAGACATACAAACACAGTCTAAGAGTTGCAAAATTATCTTTTAAGATTGCTAATATAATTAGATTGGAGCCAAAGGAACAGATATCAATATATAAAGGTGCACTTCTGCATGATATAGGCAAATTGATGATACCAATTAGCATTTTAGCAAAGCCAGACAAACTTACAGATGCAGAATACGATCTTATCAAATTGCATTCCAGTTACGGTGCAAATATGCTGGAAGTGCTGCCTCCACTTATGTATTTAATACCTGCTGTTTTATACCATCACGAAAGATTGGATGGCTCGGGGTACCCTTACGGTCTTAAGTTTATCCCATTAAGTGCTCAAATAGTAGCTATTTGTGACTCTTTTGATGCTATGACAAATAAAAGACTATACGCTTATAAAAAGGTAAAAAGCTTTAAGGAAGCAATTCAAGATTTAAGAGAATGCGGTACAAAATACAATCAGATGTTAGTTTCAGCGCTGGAAAATGTATTAAAAAACAGCAAATCATCTCTTGATAAAAATAATCATAATAAGGGAATTGCCATCTAATAGATTTTTTAAAATTATGTGTTATAATATTATTAGCGTAGCGTACACATTATTAATGCGGCTATAGATATATAAAAGTGCCGCAAGCCCGGAATTTTTCCGGGCTTAAAATTTATTTATTGAAAGCAAGTTTCTTTAGTATTTCTACTCTATCAGTTCTCTCCCATGTAAGGTCAAGGTCTGTTCTCCCAAAATGTCCGTATGCAGCAACTTGCCTATAAATAGGCCTTCTTAAATCAAGATCTCTTATGATTGCAGCAGGTCTTAAATCAAATACTTTCTTTACAATATCTGATATTTCGTCATCAGGAATCTTACCAGTGCCAAAAGTATCAATATTTACTTCTAATGGTGTAGCAACACCTATCGCATACGCCAGTTGAACCTCGCACTTGTCAGCAAGGCCAGCAGCAACAATATTTTTCGCAACATACCTTGCAGCGTATGCAGCAGATCTATCAACTTTTGACGGATCTTTGCCAGAAAAAGCTCCACCGCCATGCCTAGCATATCCGCCGTAAGTATCAACTATTATCTTTCTACCTGTAAGCCCACTGTCGCCTTGTGGCCCACCGACAACAAACCTTCCTGTCGGATTTACGTATATCTTCGTATCCTCATCAATTAGCTCTGGCGGAACAATTGGCTTTATGACATATTCTTTTACATCATTTTCTATCTTGTCATGGTCAACATCAGGTGAATGCTGTGTTGATACGACTATCGAGTCTACTCTCTTCGGAACATCGTCAATGTACTCTATTGTTACCTGTGTCTTTCCATCAGGCCTTAGATAATCTAATGTACCATTTTTTCTGACCTCTGCCAGTCTACGAGCAAGTCTATGAGCGAGCGATATAGGAAGTGGCATAAGCTCAGGAGTCTCTGTACATGCATATCCAAACATCATGCCTTGGTCCCCAGCACCTTGTTCTTCTAGGTCATCATGTGAAATACCTTTTTTTACTTCCAATGCTTTGTCAACTCCAAGCGCTATATCAGGAGACTGTTCATCAATAGATGTAAGAACAGAGCATGTACTTGCATCAAAACCATATTTTGCGCGAGTGTACCCTATCTCCTCTATGACTTTTCTTGCGACTTTAGGTATGTCCACATAACACTTGGTAGAAATTTCACCCATAACTAAAACCATTCCTGTTGTTACAGCCGTCTCACATGCTATCCTTGCATATGGATCATTTTTAAGTATTTCATCAACTATTGCATCAGATATTTGGTCACAAATTTTATCTGGATGTCCTTCAGTTACAGATTCTGAAGTAAAATATTTTTTCATTTATATCCTCCTTTTTATCTCATAAAAGACCTTAAACAAAATAAAACCTCTCCAAAAGAAGAGGCACAATCACCCTCATCTTTCAGAAGTTACCTTCTGCGAGAATTAGCACCTTGTCATAAAGACAGGTTGCCGGGCTTCATAGGGCTCCTCCCTCCACCTCTCTTGATAAGAGTTTTCGTTATTTAACTTAAAATATAATAACACAGTATATTTAAGAAGTCAACTTAAAAAATTTTAGTCTGCACGTAAAAAGTGCTTGAGTACCCTAGTTTTGCAGCAAAATTTTATGTAGCGTAACCCGGAACCAGCAATTTTACTAACGATTCCGGGTAAAATTTTTTTAAATTTTTGTCATATTTTGGTTGCGGATTATTATGGATTGTGGTATAATATAGTTATATTGAATTTTATTGGGGGAGTTTAATGTGTATTTAAAGAAAAGCAAACGTAGTTCCGGAAGAATATACTTATCTATTGCAGATGGATATCGCGATAAAGAAAGAGGGCATACAAGGACTGTTACTATTAAATCCCTTGGATACCTCGATGAACTTCAAAAACAATACGATGATCCTATCGCTTTTTTTGAACAAAAGGTTAAAGAATTGAATGAACAAAAAGCCATGAAAAAGGCTCCAATTGCTCTTAATTTTTCTCCTAATGAAAGACTTTTGGTTAATACGGATAACCGTAAAAACTTTGGCTATGCTGCATTTAGTAAGATTTATCATGAGCTTGAATTGGATAAATTTTTGAAAAACAGGCAGCGTCATTCAAAAGAAGAGTATGATGCTAATGCTATTATGAAACTTCTCGTATTTTCACGCTTATTGTATCCTGCTTCAAAGAAAAAGACTTATGAGAATAGAGATATATTCTTTGAGAGGTCTGATTTTTCTTTGGATGATATCTACAGATGTTTATCTTTTTTCAATAAGCATAGTGATGCTTTGCAACTTTGGGTTCATGAGCATATTAAGTCTTTATATGAACGAAATACTAATCTAGTTTATTACGATGTTACCAATTATTATTTTGAAATTGATGAACAAGATGAATTGCGTAAAAAAGGCGTTTCTAAAGAACATAGACCAGATCCAATTGTGCAGATGGGATTATTTATGGACACCAATGGTATACCTATTACATATAAACTTTTTCCTGGTAATGCTCTAGATAAAACTACACTTATGCCTATGTTAAGGAAAATACAACATGATTATTCTTTGGGAAGAATTATTGTAGTTGCTGATAAAGGCATCATTACTGGCGATAACATTTGGTATACTTTATCTGCTGGTAATGGTTATGTATTTAGCTATTCTGTTCGTTGTGCGGATAAGGAATTTAAGAAATATGTCCTTGACGAAAATGGATATACATACAGAGGAGATAGCTTCAAGATAAAATCCAGACTTTATCCAAGAGAAATATTAGTAACCACCACTAAAGGCAAAAAAATGAAAAAGGTAGTTGATGAAAAACAGGTTATTTTCTATAGTGAAGAGTATGCCTTAAAAGCAAAATATGAACGAGCTGCTACAATAGAGAAAGCAAAAGACCTAATTAAAAATCCAGCAAAATACAATAAAGCTACATCTTACGGTGCTTCCAAATATGTAAAGAATCTCATTTTTGATGAAGAAACTGGCGAAATATTAGAAAGTGCTCATCAACACTTAGCATTTGATGAGGAAAAACTAAAAGAAGAAGAAAGATTTGATGGATACTATGCAATAGTTACTAGCGAATACAAAGAATCTGATGATAAAATTATTGAAATGTACCGTGGCCTTTGGAAAATAGAAGAATCTTTTAAAATAACTAAAAGTGATATCGAAAGCAGACCGGTGTATTTATCACTAAAAGAGCATATTGATGCTCATTTTCTGATATGCTTTATATCACTTGTAATTGTGAGGATACTTGAATATAGATTAAATGGAAAATATTCTGTTTCAGCTATACTTGAGAGTCTAGCAAAAGCATCCTGCAGTTACATACAAGAAAATTATTACCTGTTTGATTTTAATAATGATGTTCTTGAAGATATAGGTAAAGAATTAGGTATTGATTTTGGGAAAAAGATTATGACATTAGGAGAGATTAAAAAAATTTTAGGAGAAGTAAAAAAATGACATTTCCACTACAACTTATTGACAAAAACAGAAAGCCCGAAAGCCTTCATTTTAAAGGGCTTATGGGCTTTTTTTATCCTTTTTTGCTGCAAAAGTCAGGATATAATAACACAGTATATTTAAGAAGTCAACTTAAAAAATTTTAGTCTGCACGTAAAAAGTGCTTGAGTATTCCCAAGCACTAATAAATTAACTATATATGAATAATGAAGGGGTTATTTTTGCCTTTTAGAATTCAACAAACTTATCTCTTGATACACCACATACAGGGCATTTTTCTGGTGCTGTATCAATTGCAGTATAGCCACATACTGGGCAAATATAAACTTTAGAAATATTTATGTCTTCATTTTTCAATGCTGCAGCTTTTGCATCTGTGTACATCTTTGCATGTAATTTTTCAGCTTCCAGCGCTCCATGAAAACTTCTGTCTGCAGATTTCTCTTCTTGTAAATCTGCAACAGCTCTATATGCAGGATACATCTCTTCTACCTCAAACGTCTCACCTGCTATAGCTTTGTCAAGATTTGCTACAGTATCTCCAATCTCTCCTAATGTCCTATAGTGATTTGTAGCGTGAACCAGTTCTGCGTACGATATAGCTCTAAAAAGCTTCGCTATGTTTGGTTTGCCTTCCTTCTCTGCAACATCAGCAAATATTTGGTACCTCATATGTGCCTGGCTTTCACCAGCGTAAGCATCACTTAGATTTTTTGTCGTCATTTCTCTCATTTCAAATCTCCTCCTTAATTTTTTTAATCTAATACTTTATCCCCCGGTTTCCAGCCGACAGGACAAGCATGGCCTGTTTGAAGTGCGTTAAGCACTCTTAGTATTTCATCGACATTTCTGCCGATTACTGGCTCATGTACAACTTCATAATCAATAATTCCATCTGGGTTAATGATAAATGCTGCTCTTAAAGCAATACCAGCATCTTCAATAAGTATACCATACTGTTTGGTGACTTCTTTATTGTAATCAGATAAAAGCGGAAAATCGACTCCCCCAAGGCTTTCTATCCACGCCTTATGGGAATAAACGCTATCTGTGTTTATGCCTAATAACTCAGCATTAAGTTTGTCAAATTCAGGCTTCATCCTATTAAACTCTGGTATCTCAGTAGAACATACGGACGAAAAGTCGAGTGGATAAAAGAACAATACAACCCATTTCCCTTTATAATCGGATAGAGATATAGGACCTTTAGTGCTGTCTAATTTAAAATCAGGAGCTTTTTTCCCCACCAAAGACATATGTAACCACACCTCTTCACATAAGTTATTATTTAACTACTAAAATTTCGTAAACATACAGGGAAAACTATTAATATCGCCTTTCCATTAATAATCATTTTCCCTTCACAAGTACTATTATACACCATTTATTTTTGATGTCAATATGTTTGTTGAAAATATTTATCACTTGTGATAAAAAAATATCTTCTTAGAACATTTTATTTGAGATTTGAAAATTAATGATAGCAGGAAAAAATGACAAAATAAAAAAAGGCCTTACAGCCTAACTTCTATGGTGGAGGGAGATGGATTCGAACCATCGAAGGCATGAGCCAACAGATTTACAGTCTGCCCCCTTTAGCCACTTGGGTATCCCTCCATGAAATATTATATTCTAAACCAATAAAATTATCCTCTATCGACTTAATAAAAATGGTGGTCGCAATAGGGCTCGAACCTATGACCCCCTGCTTGTAAGGCAGGTGCTCTCCCAGCTGAGCTATACGACCATGTTATGGTCGGGGTGGAGGGACTCGAACCCCCGACCCCATGCTCCCAAAGCACGTGCGCTACCAACTGCGCTACACCCCGGCGTCTTGCGACATATTTGATTATAGTAGAAATCAAATAATTATACAAGATTTATTATTCTCCATTTTGGGCGATTTTTGATAAATAACTCGCTATTTTTTGATATTTTTCAATTATACTCGTTATTGCTCTGACATCATTATTATACTCAAAAATGGCAATAATAATATCAGTTTTTATTATTAATTTATCAAATTGTAACATTGCTGTAATATATAAAAGGTACAATATGGTTATATAAAAATGGAAAATTTTTAGGAGGGATTTCATTGAACTGCCGAAAGCTGATAAGTTTAAGTTTAGTCTCACTACTCATATTTTCTTCTGTTATTATGCAGAGCATTTCTGCAAATGCGTATTCTGTAATCACTACAAATGAGAACCAGCAAGTACTCAGTAAAGGAGTTACACAAAAAAATATTACATATTTCACTACAGATGGTTTTATAAATGTCAATGTTCTTTACATTGACCTAAATGACAGCAATACATCCATATCAACCATCTTCAATCCATCAGGTTTTAAAGATAGGATGAATGTTGAAGACATGGCAAACGGAAATGGTGCAATAGCAGCAGTAAATGGCGATTTTTTTGATACAAAGCAGGGATTTATCATAGGTGCATCAGTTAAAAATGGAAACCTTTTGACTGTTCCTTATTACAAAGGAAACTACGCCACGTTTGCAATTGATAAAGACAACAATCCATCTATAGGCTATTGGAAAAGTACTTCATTAAATATAACACTTCCAGATGGAAGTCAAACACCCATAAGTGCATTAAACAATATTGGTTCATTAAGCAATGGCACATCATGTGTAATCTTTACAAAAGATTGGAATTCAAATACGCCCGGTGTCAGCGATAATTACAAAGATCTTGTTGAAGTTATAGTTGATAGCAACAACAAAGTCGTAGATGTAAGGCAAGGGAAGGGACCCACTTTAATTCCTGATGGCGGCTATTCAATAGATGCTACTGGCAATGTCGCTTCAACTTTATTAAATCTTAAATATGGTGATACTGTAATCAAAAATATATCTACAGACCCTCCATTTGACAATTTCAAAATGGCTGTAAGCGGTGGGACTATTCTTGTATCAAACGGGTCTATCCCACAGCAATTTACTGATAACGTAGACGGCATATACGCAAGAACAGCCATAGGGTATACGCAGGACAGGAAACATGTAATTATAGCGACAGTCGACAATGCAAACACAAGAGGAATGACAGAAAAAGAATTAGCCCAATTGATGATCAATTTCGGTGCGTATGATGCAATGAATTTAGATGGCGGTGGCTCAACTCAAATGGCAGTTAGAGAACTAGGGGACAGCCAGGCAAAACTTCAAAATACCGTACCAGGTTATGAAAGAAATGTTGCAAATGGCGTAGGCGTATTTAACACAGCCCCAGCAGGAAACCTTTATGCACTAAAATTAGAAGCTGACAGCTCAAATGTCTTTGTAGGTACTCACAGATCCATCACAGTAAAAGGTTACGATGAAAATTATCAGCCAGTAAAGATAGATCAAAATAACGTATCATTTTCTATAAATGGCATTGCGGGAAAATTCGACGGAAATGAATTTTTAGCAGAAAGTGCTGGTGATGGCGTAATCACTGCAAGAGTGGGAAATGTTACAGGCACATTAAAAATAAAAGCATTAGATACGCTTGCAGACATTAGATTTAACCCTTATTCATTAAATATAAATAAAGGTTCTACAGTATCTATTTCTGTAACAGGTAAAGATTTAAACGGATATAGGGCACCAATAGAAGACAGAGATATAAATTGGACAGTGTACAATAACGTAGGTACTATAAGTAACGGTGTCTTTACAGCATCCAATGGAGACGTATCAGGTGCATTATCAGCAAATATAAATGGTAAAGTCGGAAATCTTCTTGTAAAAGTCGGACAAGGGTCAGATTTTGACGCATCGCAACTTCCAAAGCCATTAGATTTTGTATCACTTGACAGCAGAAATAAAGAAATGGATGTTAACAATACCAATAATTCATTTAAATTTATGGTATTTGGTAACACAGATTATGACACACTTTTAAGACTTCAAATTTCATTAAAAGCTGCAGATACAGCCAACAAAGATTATCCTCTTATAGTTTTTACAGGTGATGTAAATGACAGAGTTCTAAAATCGTTGAACATTCAATACATAAAAGCAGGTAATTCATACGGAGTATACGATTTTCGAAATTCTACATTTATAACGCTAGATGACACAAAAGGCGGCTTGCTTTCATCAAACAAAGACCAGTGGAGCTGGTTTCTAAATGCGCTAAACAACGTAAAAGGTGATAATTTATTTATAGTTTTGCCTAAACCTGTATGGGGCTCTGATGGATTTAAAGATACAAGAGAAGCTCAGTTGTTTGAAGATACCCTTCAAAAATTCAGAGAAAATACAGGCAAAAGTGTGTGGATAATATATAACGGTAGTGCTCCTTTTTACACAACATTAAATGACAACATAAGGTATATATCGAATTATGGTACAAATTATGGTGGAGGAAAAATGGATATATATACTGATGCAAGGTATATCTCAATAATGGTCAATGGAAAAGATATTTACTATCAAGATAAAAACTTATTCACAAAGTAGAAGATGCGTTTTAAAGCGCATCTTTTACTTTGTGTCTGTAAAATACTTATTTGCAATGCTTTTTAAAAAATTTATATCATCTTCTGAGAGGTGTTCTTTTAGGATATCCATCATTTTATACCCTTCTTCGGCAGTTACCCCATCTTGAGACATCTTCATAATCTCACCAATACCTGATGGTCCTAATTTCATCAATATGCCTATGGCCTTAGATTTTGTGGTAAAATCCATTTCTTTTTGTACGCTTAAAATTTTCTCAGGTGTAACTACAATCCTATTCATGTTTAAACTCTTGTCATTTTCTGTTACCGAACTATTTTCTGTAATCTTCTCAAAATTTCTCTCTCTTTGCTGAATAAGCTTATCGAGAGATTTTTCATTAAAATTCCTTAAGTCACTTTCTTGATTATCTTTTTCTTTTGAATTTTCTTGTTTAATATCAATGCTCTCATTTACATTTTTCACTTCAGAATTATTACTTTTCTGTGATTCATAAGGCGTACTGTTAAACACAGTTTTCTGCAAGTCGTTTTGCTGATATTCTTCAACAGGCAAAGTATATGCATTTTCCTGTGCATAGGTATCCTTTATATGTAATATTGGCTGTTCTTTTATAAAAAGATCCAGCATAAATATAATACTGACAGCCGTAACAGCGAAAATAAATAAAATGTAGGCAATGGTTTTTCTCACGCAATCACTCCCTTCGAATAATTTTATTATTTCTTTCTGCATTGCTTTTAATACAATTTTTGGAGGAAGATTTTATGGATGAATTGCGGGTAAAATATGATGATAGAAATGCTATAAAGCTTATTTCTGCATACTTAGCAGAATACTTAAATTTCGATTCTGTGATACTGTGCATAGGTACAGACAAATGCATAGGTGATTCTTTAGGTCCGATTGTTGGAGATATGCTTTCAAAAATGGTAAATGGCATAAATGTATATGGGACCTTAAAAAATCCTATACACGCCATAAATCTTGAAGAAAACATTGCATACATAAAGAGAAAGCATCCTTACAGCAATATAATAGCTGTCGACGCTTGTCTTGGAGACAAAGATAATATTGGTAAAATATCAATAAAAAAATCACCAATATATCCAGGAAAAGGTGTAGGAAAAGTGCTTCCTGCTGTTGGTGACATATCTATAATAGGCGTCATAGACGCTTTTGATATTATTCCTATACATAATACAAGGCTTGGATTTGTATTTGAAATGGCTGAAATTATCGCAATGAGTATCCATAGAGCCTTTTACTTAAAAGCTTCTATAATAAATAACTCTGACATAAGTCAGAGTTAATTTAACTATTTATTTACTTAAGGTATAAAGGTATAGATACTAGATCTTGGACAGAGCCATCTTTTGGGCTCAAAGAAAATACCTGTAGTGTACCATCCTGTGGTGTCGACAATGGCTTATACTGTATGTCTGCCTCAAAATCTCCCCACGATGGTGCACCTGCACTTGCCTGGACAGATGTCTGGGATAAAATATTTCCATTCGAATCCAAGATCCTAATATTCACAACTGCTTCATAAACTCTAGCCTTCCCTACTACTTTAACAGGACTTGATACGCTATTATTTTTCATAGGTGATAAGACGATTATGTTTGCATTTTGACTAGCAGCAGTAGTAATACTACTTTTATCAGAATCAATAATAGCTCTTGCCTCTTTATTTTTTGTCAAAATCATGCCAAGCTCATCGCCTACTTTTATGTCAGAAAAACTCATATCTGTTTCAGAATATTGGTATCCTCCTTGGCTGTCGTACCCAACTTTCGCTTGGCGATGAATTATAGCATTCGGTAATACCTTAATATCCGGACCTGCTTCATTATTTATATCTCTGGAATCTTGATATTCCCTTTCTATAGTCACGACTCTCGTATCGTAATTTATAGCTTTAACTATACCATAGATAAAAGTTTCTCCTTTTGTCGGATCTGCTTCCGGTATCTTTGTAAACTTAGCTTTGACATTACTTATTACCCATATATTGCCATCCTTATCACCTTCAGGTTGGATAAGTGTTATCATATACGATTTGTTGTCATGTGTAGCATTTATCAAGGCTATGCCATCTTTTTTAGAATCCAACGAAAAATCATCATCAGGTGAGAAACCAACAACTCCGCCTTCCTCTTGCATGACTTTTATTGGATCCAGCCTCCAGGACTCCTTTCCAAGAGATACATTCTCTTGAAGCTTTTTAACTCTTTCCTTGTCGATATAGACTTCTCCTGTTAGCACAGTTCTAGTTAATGGATCTAATCCTATTTTATACCCATACAATGAGTCTATTTTGTTTCCTTCAACTAATATCTGAACACTATTTACATTCGGCAACCCTGTCAGTGTATTTACAAGTGCAGCCACCATATATTTCGCTGTACTTCCATCTATATCTGTTGCTGACATATAATCTTTAGAAAAGTTTACATAAGCAGTTGTATCCTTCAACTGAACAGACAAAAGTTTAGTACTATCCGGAATAATTGGCTTCGAATACTGGTCAGTAGGTCCTTTCATCAATTCAGATATAACTTGTTTCAAAATATCGGCATTCTCCGATATGTTTCTTGTTTCCATATTTAATCCCGACATTTTGCTATTTAGAAAATACAATGAAACTTCTTTAACAGCCTGCACGGTAGATTTCGGACTTATAGGGGCATTTTGTTCCGTTTTATTTTTTGGTTTGTTAAAACATCCTGTTAACGAAATTGCCACGACTAATATCATAATAAGAAACATCTTTTTCATCATTAATCCCCTCCTCAATTATATGATACAGCATTTTTATTACAACTGTATTAACAGAATCTTAAAATTTCTTAAATTTTAATAAATAATCAATATAAATATTTAAACATTTTTAATAGGAACTGTTATGTAAAATTCAGTACCTTTCCCAACAGTACTTTTAACATCAATATGTCCTTTATGAAGGTCTACAATCTCTTTTACAATAGCCAACCCAAGACCAAAGCCACCAGTTTTTTGTGACCTTGCAGTATCCCCTCTTGAAAACCTCTCAAACACCTTAGGAAGTGTTTCCTGACTTATGCCTATTCCTGTATCGGAAATAGTTATGTAGACATTTTTATCATCAGAGTTAAGATTTAGTTTCACAGTACCACCGCTTGGAGTATATTTTATGCCATTTTCAACCACATTATATATCATTCTGTAAAATCTATCTGCATCTACGTCAGCAAAAATATTTTTATCGCTTTCAAATATCAAAGAAACACCTTTTTGCTTTGCTATTGCTTCAAGGTTTTCTACGACATTGTAAGCTATCTCACTAATATTTTCCGTTTTGTTTTCTATTGAACGAATTTTATCAATTCTAGCTAAGACCAGCAATTCATTTACAAGCCTCGTCATTCTATCTACTTCTGAATTTATATCTTTTAAAAACTCTTTATAAACAGATATATCCACATTATCACTGGATATAAGCGGTTCAACAAGAGCCTTTATAGCAGCAAGCGGCGTCTTTAACTCATGTGATGCGTCTGATACAAAACGCTTCCTTTCATCATCAATCTTCATAAGCTTTGTACTCATATCGTTAAATGCATCCGCAAGCTTCCCAATCTCGTCATTTCCGTTCACATCTACTTTGTAATCAAATTTTCCTTCTGATATTACTTTAGTAGCATCTGTAAGCCTTTTTAAAGGCTTTGTAATAAAGGCGGCTACAATCAAGCTTAGTATACTTACAATAGAGCCTATAGCCGTAAATGTATAAATCATCTGCATCTTTATTGAGTACAAAAAATTCATAACATCATCAATTGAAGTAGATAATAAAACACTTCCTACAATTTCGTTTTTTATAGTCACAGGAACTGCCGAATACATTGTCCAGCCAGAACCAGTAATATAATGTATACTAGTAGAGCCGGTGCCTTTAAGAGCTGATTTAACGTCACTATAGCTATTTATATCTTTGCCTTCAATTCCTCCATTGCCAGCCGAATCAACAATTACTTTTCCATTGACATCAGTAAAAAGAATCCTTGAATTTATCTGGTTGGAATAGTCCACAATAGTTGGCTCAATCAAGTACGATGAAACGCCTATAAATTTTGAAACCAAATTAGCAATCATGTTGGCCTGCGTCAAATTAGTGACTCTTTCGTTTGCAAGATAACTTTCATAAATATTATTAAAAAGATAAATGCCTGTCGATGCAAGTGAAACAATAAGAATAATAAAATAAACCGAAAAAATCTTCCATCTTATACTCAATTTATCACCCTATTTCATGTAGTAGCCTGAACCCCACTTTGTAAAAATATGTTTTGGATTTGCTGGATCATCCTCTATTTTCTCTCTAAGCTTTCTTATATGAACATTTACCGTATTTGTATCGCCATAAAAGTCAAATCCCCATATAAGATCCATCAATTTGTCTTTCGAAAACAACTTTCCGGGATTTGAAGCCAGTAAAACTAATAAATCAAATTCTTTATTAGTAAGATCAATGTCCTTGCCATTTTTCTGCACTATTTTATCAGGAACATTGATGGTTATATCGCCTATCTTTATGATATCATGTTTTTTAACAAAAGGTGATGTTGTTCTTCTGAACAAAACTCTGATTCTGGCTATGAGCTCTCTGGTGTTAAACGGTTTTGCCAGATAATCATCAGCCCCCATCTCTATTCCTACAATTTTATCTACATCTTCGCCTTTGGCAGTAAGCATTATTATAGGTATATTTGAAAATGACCTTACTTCCTTGCAGAGAGTAAGACCATCTATCTTAGGCAGCATTAAATCAAGTATTACTAAGTCAAAATTACCGCTTTTGATTTTTTCCAATCCTTCTTCTCCGTCATACGCATAATCAACATAATAACCTTCTTGAATAAGAGACAACCTCAAACCTTTGACAAGCATCTCTTCATCATCAATAATTAAAATGTTTTCCATAGCTAAATACCTCCTTTTTTTAGTATATCATATTCTATGCAAAAATAGTATATATGTATAAAGTTAATTGATTTTATGATTAAATAAGCCTACAATTTAATTGAGGTGATAATATGAGCATATTAATTATTAATGGAAGATTGCTACTTGACAACAATATCGTAGATGACAAAGACTTATTAATTGAAGATAACAAAATTGCCGCAATAGGAAAAGGACTTTCTGGCGACAATGTCATTAATGCCGATGGCAATTACGTATCACCTGGATTCATAGACATACATATACATGGATCTGCAGGCTATGATACGATGGATGGAACTTTTGATGCAATAAATGCCATCTCAAAGTCTATTGCAAAGCGCGGTACTACGTCATTTTTACCTACTACAATGACAGAAGATAAAAACAAAATAAAAAATGCCATTAAAAATGTATATGAAAATAAAAATCATGTTGAAGGCGCCGAAATTTTAGGCATCCACATGGAAGGGCCTTTTATAAACCCGAAGCAAAAAGGCGCACAGGATGAAAAATTCATACTTAAACCTACAATAGATAATTTCCTTGAACTTTGTGGGGACTACTTGGATATTGTAAAACTTGTTACAATCGCACCAGAAATAGAAGGTTCGCTAAATCTTATAAAATTTTTAAAAGAAAAAGGCATAATTGTGTCAGTTGGACATACCGATTCCACTTATGATGAAGTAGCTGCCGGGTTTAAAGCAGGCATAACTCATGCGACACACGTCTTTAACGCAATGAGAGGCTTCCATCATCGCGAAGTAGGAACTTTAGGAGCGATCTTCGATCTTGATATAAGCACCGAATTAATCGCAGATGGCATACACTCTGTCTCCCCAGCCATAAGGACAGTTTTAAAGCTAAAAGGCAAGGAAAACACAAATCTCATAACAGATGCAATGATGGCTGCAAATCTAAGCGATGGAGTATATCAATTAGGTGGTCAGGATGTATATGTGAAAGACGGAGCTGCCAGATTAAAAAGCGGTGTTCTTGCAGGAAGCACTCTTACATTAGATAAAGCTGTAAAAAATATTTTGGCAAACACCGACTTGTCACTTTACGAATCAGTTGCACTCGCATCATATAACAGTGCAAAAGTCATAGGAGTACATGACAGGAAAGGTCTTATAAAAGAAGGATATGATGCGGATATAGTAATTTTTGATGACGATATAGACATTAAAAAGACCATCGTTGGCGGGAAAATAGTTTATGAAAAAAAATAGCCTAAGTGGCTATTTTTTTTCTTCACCATATCCTGTAGATTCCCTAACAATAAGCTGATGAGGCAAAATAACATGCATGTCATCTATTGGTTCTTTCGCAAGAAGTTTCGTCATAAGCCTCATGCTAACAGCACCTATATCGTATGCTGGCCTTTGAATTGTAGTTATCGTAGGCCTAAACATATAAGATAGATATGTGTTGTCAAAGCCAATAACATGAATATCTTCTGGAACGCTGAAACCTGAATCAAATATAGCATTTATTGCGGCAGCAGCCATTTCATCTGAAGCAGCAAAAACTGCATCAACATTGTTCTCCAAAAGTTTTAGCATCGCAAGGTATGCTTGCCTTGCTTTGAAGTTACCCTCTACTACAAGAGAAGATTTAAATCTAATCTTTGCTTCAGATAGAGCTTCTTTGTATCCACTTGTCCTCTGAACGCCTCCAATAGGATCATCAGAAGGGCCTGATATCATACCTATTTTTTTGTGTCCTAAAGAAATTAAATATTTTACAGCATCGTACGAAGCTTTTTTATTGTCTATATTGACATTAGGAAACTCAAATTCTGCATCCTCTGTACCAGCTAAAACTATCGGTATCCCTACATCATGAAGCTGCTGCTTTACTGAATCTCTAATAATATCCCCCATATATATGATACCATCAACCTGTTTTTCGCTTAAAATCTCTATATAATTCATCTCTTTGTCTTCTTTTTGGTCTGTATTGCATAAAAATATATTGTAGGAATACATACTAGCAATGTCCTCAATCCCACGTACGACTTCAGGATAGAAAGGACTTGATATGTCAGGCACAATAAGCCCTATTGTGTGAGTCTTCTGTATCTTTAAACTTCTAGCGAGAGCATTCGGTTTATAGCCTGTCTTTTTTATAGCATCCAATACTCTCTGTTTTGTCTCATCAGTAACAACAGCACTATTATTTAAAACTCTGGATACTGTAGCTATAGAGACTTTTGCTTCTCTAGCTACATCTTTAATTGTAGCATTCACTATTAACCACCTCTAAGTTATCGTTTTCTCATACCTTATGGATATTTTACTTTTTTAATGTAAATTTGTCAATAGATTTTCGCAAAAAATTTACATTGTTTTTCATAAATCAACAAAAAAAGACGAAGATCATTTATCTTCATCTCCATCTTCATCTTTCTTAGAATCTTTTAAAACAAGTAAGGGAATAAACGACATGGCCATGTATATAATGCCTACAACCAAAACTACAAGAATGCTAAGTTTTACAATCAACTGCTCCACAAAAAACCACCTCCGGCACTATAAAACTTAATATATTATATGCACAAGGTGGTTTTCTGATATTCTACACCGCCAAACTTTGTTGCCTTGCAAAAATTTTGTTTATCGCAACAGCAACACCATTATCATTATTTGACTTAGTAACAAAATCTGCCTTTATTTTGACAAGTTCCGGTGCATTTGCCATCGCAATGCCAAATCCAGCATATTCTATCATAGATAAATCATTTAGATTGTCACCAACAGCTGCAACAAGATCTCTTTTTATATTGTACATATTTGCCAGCGTCTTTAATGCATTGCCTTTGCTAACTCCTTTTGCATTTATTTCCAGATGACCGCCTCCTGATGTGGATACCAAAACTATTTTTGATAACTCATCATAAACCTCAGGTTCTACAGGGGCAGGATTTTTTATGTCGCCTATAGCATATATTTTTGCAGTGCCTTTGCCCGTTTTTCTGATGTATTCAGCAAGATCACCAACAGCATCTACTTCAACCCTATTAAAAGACAAATACCATTCTACTTTTTCGTTAATCTCTTCTACAACTAACCTGTCATCAATATAGAGATTTACCTGATAGCCACTATCCTTTAATATATTGATGACCTTAATAGCATCCTCAGACTGTATTGGATTATAATAGTAAACTTTTTTAGTATAGGCATCTTTTATAAGTGCTCCATTGAAGCATATGACAGGTGCATTCACTTTAAGCTCCAAAGCATATGGTAATATTGATGAAAACATCCTACCTGTGGCAATTGTGTAAATGATTCCCTTTGATCTTAACTCGTTTATAGCATTAATATTTGCTTCAGATATTTTATTATTGCTATCTAAAAGGCTACCATCAGCATCTGTTACAAATAATTTACACATATATTTCAACCCCTATATTTATTTTTCTATACTATATTATAACAGTTTGTAAATTTACATACTATATCATAATTTAACATAAAACGTTAACACTGAAAATTTTACATTTTAATTTTTTATTTAACGAACTTTTCTACAATGTATATTTTACGATATTACTCTCAAAATATATTTATGACACATTAAAAGAAAGGATGGGATTATGCTTATAATATTTTTTCGCACGCTAATCCTTTATTTCTTGGTAGTAGTTGTCATGAGAATAATGGGAAAGCAGCAAATTGGGCAGCTTCAGCCATACGAATTAGTGGTAGCAATAATGATAGCAGATCTAGTTGCCGTACCGATGCAAAACAAAGGCATACCGCTTTTGACTGGTATCATACCTATTTTCACTCTGCTTATATCACAGCTTTTTTTGTCGTATATTTCAATGAAAAGCCTTCGTGGTCGGGAAATGATTTGTGGTAAACCTACGGTTTTAATAGATAAAGGTAAAATTTTGACAAAGGAGCTTCAAAAAGAAAGGTACAACATCAATGACCTCTTGGAAGAACTGCGAGTTATGGGCTATCCAAATATTGCTGATGTTGAATACGCAATTTTAGAGACAAATGGCTGTTTAAGCGTAATACCCAAAGTAGACAAAAGACCTGTAACGCCAAATGATTTGAATATAAAGCCTCAATACGAAGGTCTTCCGCTGCCCATCATAATCGATGGAAATATTATACATCAAAACATGAAAATTGCTAATGTAGATATGAAATGGCTCAACGATCAATTAAAGATGTGGAACGTAAATAACATAGAGAATGTAATACTGGCATCGCTTGATCCAAATAAAGTATTGACAGTATATAAAAAGGAGTGACATAGATGAAATATGTAGTTCCATTGATTGTAATGATAATTATATTGATAATCTTCGTAGACATAGCTTCATATAAATACCTATACACTTCATCAAATAGCATGGAGGAAAAACTACATGTTATAGAGAAAGATATAAAAAATGGCAACTGGAAAAGTGCAGAAACATATGTCAATGATTTAGAAAAAACATGGGGCAAAGTAAGCAGCAAATGGGCAATTTTAATTGAGCACAGGGAAATTGATGACATAGACATGAGTCTTTCAAAGCTTAAAAGCTTCATTGACTCCAAGAATAAAGATTTAAGTCTTGCAGAACTAAAAACTCTAAAAGAATTGTACAATCATATACCATCAAATGAAAAACTTACCCTTGAAAACATACTATAAAAACCCGGCATTAAACCGGGTTTTTGAAGAATATACTTAATTTTGTGTTGGAACCGTCAATTCCTTGGCATTTTTCGCATCGTCAGGTAGCACTACATTGACATTTCCGTTAACATTTGAATAAACCATTGAGCCGCTTACCATTTCCCATTTCAATGGCATCTCGACTCCTCCAACTTTTGCTCCTTGCTTATAAGCTATTTTAAAAAGCATATCAAGCTTAAATACCGTATTTGTATTAGTATCTATGTAGTAGACGTATTTTCCATAAACTCCATCAACTAAATCGCTGTACGTCATGCCATTCAAAATATTTCCAAGCCCAAGGGTATTTATCAAATCATCCACTTTTGACATGTCCGTAATTTTAGTGTATGCATATACCACATCTACTGCTTTGCCGTTTAAATAGGTTGTTCCTGCATACCTATAAAGAACATCTTTACTAAAAAGATTATTTTGTTGCTGTAATTTTTCCAAATTCATGATGTTAGACATGCCAGGAACACTCATATAACTCCACTCACCATCAGGTGATTTTACATAAACCTTATCACCCATCATGTACTCTTCAACTGTCATCGATCCGGCATTTTGGATACTCATGCTTATTACTTCATGGATTCCCTGTTCTAAATTATAGTCGGCATATACTTGTGTGGAAACTGTGTCAAATGGCAATGCTACATCATTGTTAAAACCAACATTAACTTTCATATTGCCATTTAAGCTACCACTTTTAACCGTTGTATTCTTAGTACCATCTATCAAATCTTTGACTTTGCTATAATTGTCAAATATCTTTGACAATATCTGCTGTCCTTCATCCTCCGTGACTTTTTCATTCAGCGGAGCATCTTGAGGAATCAAGCCATCTTCTAACGCATAGACATATTCAGGTCCTTCTATTTGATGTGCATCTATCATGGACAGCCCATAAAATCTGCTTAATATAGTAGCCATTTGCCCGTAAGTGATTGGGTCTGAAAGCATCAAGCTTCCTTTTCCATCACCTTCTAATATATGATTGTTTTTCACGTACTGTGAAATATCTTGTCCAGATAAATCAATTCCATATCCTTTTACAAGATCACTTACAAACTCTTGTCTTGTCATGTATGATGACGATGTCTGTGCTGCTAAGCCAAATACTGGTATGGCTGCAACCAACATAACTACTAAAAAGATAGTAATAAACTTTTTCAATAGTACTCCTCCTTGACTATTTTGTTAAGTTTTAATCAACTATATTTTACCACTTTACCATATTTTAATCAATAAAAATTTTCTAAATTTTTGAATCATAGATTGCCTTTTAAACCTATCTCATCTGCCACATTTCTCATGCCTATGATAGTTTCTTCTATCACTTTATCTAAATCCATACCCAATAACTCTGCACCTTCTGATATAACATCTCTATTTACTCCTGCTGCAAAACTTTTCTGCTTCCACTTTTTCTTTACAGATTTAACCTCTAAATCAAGTATGCTTTTGCTGGGGCGCATAAGCGCTGTAGCTGTAATAAGTCCAGTCAGCTCATCAATTGTGTACAAAACCTTTTCCATTTTATGTACGGGTTCTACATCTGTACACAGCTTCCACCCATGGCTTTCTATTGCATGAATGTACTCTTCAGGCCATCCACGTTCCTCCAATATTTCTCTTACCTTTTTACAGTGCTCATTTGGATACATCTCATAGTCAAGGTCATGCAAAAGTCCTATGATTCCCCATTTTTCTTGGTCCTCGCCAAAAAGCTCAGCAAAATGCCTCATAACTGCTTCAACAGCCAATGCATGTGTGATAAGGCTTTCGCTTTTGTTGTACTCCTTTAATAACGCATACGCTTCTTCTCTATTTATAACACCATTCTCCATAATGCAATACCCTCTTTCGTTTAATATTATTTTTAAATAAAATTATACCATAAGGAGAGCTGTTATCAAAATTATATGAATATATAAAAAACATATTGACAAATTAATCTACACGATGTAGAATAAAATTAAACTACATCATGTAGATTCGAAAGGAGTATTTCGAGAAGATGCAAAGAATGTCAGATTCTGAAAAAAAGATAATGGAGTATATTTGGACTGCTGGGCATCCTGTAACAACTTCTGAAATAATTAAAAATCTGCCTGAAGCAGCAGAATGGAAACAGAATACAGTGATCACTTTTTTAACTCGCTTAATAAGAAAAAAAATTCTCAAAGCGACTAGAGTGGGCAAAGCTAATCAGTATGAGCCTTGTATTACTGAAGAGGAATACCGTAATTTTGAAATAAAGCAATTTATAAAAGATGTCCATAAAAGTTCTATATTAGGTTTTATATCCTCATTATGTGATAATGGCGATATAACAATGGAAGACATAGAAAGCCTAATGAAGCGTTTTAAAAAGTAGGTGTTACTTATGATTAGGATTATATATAATCAACTGCTTATAATGTCAGTTGTGGCTGGAGGACTATATTTGATTTTAAAAATTATAAGTCTATTTACTTTTAAATATCTTACTTCAGCCTGGCATTATTACAGTTACATATTTATGTACATGTTTTTCCTAATACCATATCACAGGTTGATATCATGGCTTAATTTGAGCTTTTCACAATACTTATCTTGGTTTATAAATTCTGCTGCCAATGGTATCGTTGCATCAAGACATGAAATACACGCATTATCGCTTTACCTTGATTATATCCCATATATATTGATGGCAGGAACAATAGTAGCAACAATTATAACTATTGTTCAGAATTATAGCCAATACAAACATATTTCAAGCATGTGCCGTTTGACCAATGATACTAAGACTTTAAATGTACTTTCAAAATGTAAGCAAGAAATGTTAATAACAAAAGACATAAAAATATACATCTCTTCCTGCATGACTACACCCTTTCTGTATGGCATCTTTCAGCCTCGCATCGTTTTGCCTGACATTGAATTTACCAAAGAAGAATTGAAACATATTTATCTTCATGAACTTACCCACTGGAAGCGCCATGATCCATGTCTAAAGATTTTATTTTTACTCATTAATTTACTCCATTGGTTTAACCCTTTGGCATATATTGCAAGGCATGACATTGAAAATCATTGTGAACTCTCATGTGACGAAAGTGTTGTAAAATCAATGGACAGCTATGAAAGGAGGCGATATTGTGAGTTAATACTAAATGTGCTCTGGAATGTGGCAAATCAAAATGTCAAGCTGTTTTCCGCATTCAGTGATAAGCAGAAACAGCTGGAAAGGAGGTTAAATAAGATTTTGGGCGAACAAAACTCACCTTACAAGCAAAAGAAAAGATGGGTAGCCATATCTGCAATCTTAATAACATTGATAATAGCAATAATCGGCACAGGTATGGCATATGCCACAGATGAAGTCATTTCTGTGGCAGGAGAAACATCAATCTTTGTACCCAGTGGTGGAGTGGAAGTAACACCTCAATCCCACACTGACATGCCTTTTCTTGTAGAAGGAGAAACATCAATTTCTGCCCCATCACAATAAACAAATAATTTTTCTCCATAATAAGATGTGGTAACTTTCTTCCACATCTTTTTTAAAAAATTGTTATATTTAATATAGAAACGAGGATGATAAATTTGATGAAAAAAAGATTAACAGTTCTATTTTTTATCGTAATTATTATTTTATCTGGTTGTAGCAGTTTCAATAAAAATATTCATAAATGGGATAATTCAAAATACAAAAATTTTCCCAACAGTATAGGAATAAATGTTTATAATGAAAATAGTTTTAATACAGGAATAGAAAACGATCCTAATAGCTATAAAGCAAATCATACATTATATATTTCTGATTTAACCAAGCCAATTACCGTTATGTTTAACAATAATGGAAAAGACAGAAAGTTTATAATGAATGTCTATTATGATTATGAACAAATAAAATTTAAAATAAATTCAAATGGAAAATTTGACCAAAAATATATTTTTAATTTAGATGATGGCTATGAAATTGAACTGCCATTATATCTTCCTCAAAATTTGACTAAGTCTGGATCTCACAAATTGCTTATAACTTTTTGTATTGCCCCGGATTTACACTCATCTGACTTAAATCAAACCATAGACTGGTATGGAAGTGCAACAATTCAAGATATTATTTTTAGTTCGGAAAATATTAATTTTGACAACACAAAAGAATTCGAAGTACCAAAAAATCTTATTAAATCCAGTTATAATTATACGTTAAACCAAGACTATGATTATAGCATACTTAAAACGAAAATCTTGCCTAATCCTCCAGTTGTTTTCACAGTAAAACCAAATCAAAAGTTTAAATTAATCTATAACGTCTCTTCCCCTCCTGCGAAGGAAAACAGTCAAGTTTTATTATTGACAACCATTGGATACAAGCAAGCCTTAATAAATAATAAACCTTATTTATTACTGGAACTTCCAAAAGGCAGTACAGGAATAGGGGAAATGGAATTGACTGCTCCCGATAAACCAGGATTGTATGAGATTATTAGCTATAGCGTATGTAGTCCTTTCAATAAATTTGACGGAAAAAACCTTTTATCTTTCAACATAGAAGCAAGTCAAAGATTTACTTTAAGAGTTAAAGAATGAAACTAACAATTATCAGCATGGCTTCTCATACGCCTATGTACCTGCTTATTATATCCACATATTTGCTAAAATCCTCTATTGCCATCTTGACACTGTTGTACACAATTTTATCATCAATTTTTTCATACTGGTGTACTAGTCTATTTCTTAAACCAGAAGCTGGAGCAATCTTAACTGCAAAATCTACATCCAAAACTCCAGCTTCACGTATCACCCATTTTATTCACCCCTCAACAATTTATCTATTTCTTTTCTCAGATACTGTCTCCTTTGCTCTCTTAAAAACTGAGTATCGGCATACCTGAAAGATGCATAACACTTAAATTCCACAAAATTCTCTGATGAGCCGTAAAGAGGCTTCCCATATTTTGCAATCTGATACAAAAGCAATGGATCGGCCTTTTTAATATTGACAAGATCCACTTTTTCGGTTCTAAAATATAAAGATAAATTTAAAAGCAATTTCATCTCTTCATCGTATGATAATACCTCATAGCTTTCAAAGGCCAGATCTATATCGCTGTTTTCATGATTTAAGCCTTTTGCATAAGAGCCAAACAAAATTAAAAGCTTTAAATTGAATTTTTTTGCTATTGCCTCAATCTCATCATTATTGTCAAAAAGTAATTTTTCATCTATTTTATTCAAACTAACACTTCCCTGATGATAGTATAATTGTAATATTCTAAATTTTAAATCCATCTTTTACAATTAAATCTTACCATTTTCCTTGTATACAATCAATAAATTCGTTGCTATATTAGATGAAATTTTACCATGCAAGTCTTAAGACAAGCAAATTTTCTTGACTTTATTGAATCAAAGTGCTATTTTTATTATGATGGTATCCATAGTGGAACCATACATAAGGCTAAAATTTTAAAAGTTTATACCTCGCCAGGATCATATGACCGGGACGGGAGATAAAATGGTGTATTATGCCTTCCGTGCGGAAGGTTTTTTTGTTATCTCCCACATTTGAAGGGAGTGTTGTTTAAATGAAAGTAGGTTTCATAGGTGCAGGAAAAATAGGCACAGGGCTGGGTATCTTATTATCACATTCTTCAATAAAAGTCTCTGGATATCTAAGTCGAAGTGTAAATTCATCATTGAATGCATCTTCACTTACAAATTCTGCTGCTTTTTCAAAATACGAAGACATTATAAACGCATCGGATGCAATCATAATAAGCACAAAAGACGACTGTATAAAATCCATCGTGGAAGAAATCATAAAGTACAAATCTATTATAAACAATAAAATCTTTGTGCTCTTAAGCGGCTCAATATCTATTGATGTACTAAAGCCTCTTAAAGAATATGGACACACGATGATCATGCATCCTGTTCAAACATGTCCGTCAATAGAAGCTGCAGTTTCTCTGCTTCCCGAAAGTTACTTTACAATTGAAGGAGATGACATTGCTGTAAATGCCGGAATAAACATCGTAAAGGAAATAGGGGCAAAGCCAATAGTGATAGACGGTATTAATAAACCCCTTTATCACGCAGCATGTGTCATGGCTTCAAATTACCTTGTTACACTTATAAAAGCTGCCGATGAACTTTTAAAAGCTTCTGGATTTCCTTTTGACAAGCATCCAGATTTACTTTTGCCGCTTATAAATGGAACTTTGAAGAACATAAGTGAAAAAGGATGTAGTGCATCATTGTCAGGTCCCATTGCCAGATGCGATATAGAAACGGTCAAAAAACATGTGGAAAACATAAGCGATGACGAAATTTTAAAGCTATACAAAGCTATGGGAAATGCCACAATAAAATTTTTCAAAAATCCAGGTAATGCAAAAATGACTGAATTGGAGGAGATATTTAATGAATGATAAAGTTACTGTTTCTACTCTAAAGAAATTTAAAAAAGATGGCATAAAGATAACTGCATTGACTGCCTATGATTATCCGACAGCAAAGATATTGGACGAAACCGGTATTCATTTTATACTTGTAGGCGATTCTCTCGGCATGGCAGTATTAGGATATGAAAGCACCATACCTGTCACAATGGATGACATGGTACACCACACAAAAGCTGTCGCAAAAGCAGCGAAAAATGCTTTTATTGTGGCTGACATGCCATTTATGACATACAACATATCTAAAGAAGATGCGCTTAAAAATGCTGCCCGCCTTTTGGCTGAAGGAGGCGCACAAGCCGTAAAGCTGGAAGGCGGCGTCGAAATAGCTGAAACAGTAAAGGCGATCGTAAATGCTGGCATTCCAGTAGTAGGTCACATAGGCCTCACACCTCAATCTGTAAACAAATTAGGTGGATACAAGGTTCAAGGCAAGGATGATAAAACAGCATCAAAGTTAAAAAGCGATGCAAAATCATTAGAAGATGCCGGTATCTGCGCTCTTGTCTTAGAATGTGTACCGATGGATCTGGCGAAAGAAATCACTGAATCTCTGTCAATACCTACAATAGGCATCGGAGCAGGGCCATACTGCGATGGTCAGATACTTGTACTTCACGATATGCTGGGGCTTACTCAGGGCCATAAGCCAAAATTCGTAAAGCAGTACGCAAACATCAACCAAATAATAAAAGATGCCGTAGGAAGCTATATATCCGATGTCCAAAACCAATCCTTCCCAACTGAGGAATACTCATTTACTAATAGAAAGAGTGATGAAAAATGATAGTCGTTGAAAAGATACAAGATGTAAGGGGAATCATAAAATCGCAAAAAAAGCTTAACAAGAAAATCGGGCTTGTGCCGACCATGGGTTACCTTCATGATGGTCATCTTTCCCTTATAAAAAAAGCTAAAGAAAATTCGGACTTCGTATGTGCCAGCATATTTGTAAATCCAATCCAGTTCGGCCCAAATGAAGACTACAACAAATACCCAAGAGATATTGAAAGGGATATTAAACTGTTGGAAAATCAAGGTTGCGATCTTGTTTTCATACCATCAGTAGAAGAAATGTATCCAAATGAAAGGCTTACGACAATAAGTGTAAGTAAAATCACAGATAAACTTTGTGGCGCATACAGGCCGGGACACTTTGACGGCGTATGCACTGTAGTTGCAAAGCTTTTTAATATATTTACTCCAGACATAGCAGTCTTTGGTCAAAAAGACGCACAGCAAGTAGCTGTAATTAAGAAAATGGTAGAAGACTTAAACATTCCTGTTAAAATAATTGCATCACCTATTGTAAGGGATGAAGATGGATTAGCCTTAAGTTCAAGAAATACTTACTTAAGTGATGAGGAAAGGCGTGCTGCACTTATTTTAAATAAATCGCTAAAGGAAGCTGAAAAGATTCTTATAGGAGGTGAAAGAAGCCCAGAAAAAGTCATAAATACGGTAAGAAATATTTTAGAAAGTGAGCCACTGTGTAAAGTTCAATATGTATCATGCGTTCATCCAAATACACTTGAAGATTTAACGGCAATAAACGACAAAGCATTGATTGCAATTGCATGTTATATAGGAAATACAAGATTGATTGACAATTTACTATGGGGTGTTGATGAATAATGCAAAGATTCATGATGAAGTCAAAGATTCACAGAGCAACTGTTACAGATGCAAACCTAAACTACATTGGCTCTATAACTATTGATAAAAGGTTAATGGACCTTGCCGACATTCTGCCAGGCGAAAAAGTGCAGATCGTAAATAACAACAACGGTGCACGCTTTGAAACATACGTCATAGAAGGAGAGGAGAATTCAGGCACTGTATGTTTAAATGGTGCTGCGGCAAGATTGTGCGTCCCTGGTGATATTGTAATCATAATTTCATATGCAATGATGGATGATGAAGAAGCTAAAACTTATAAGCCAAAAGTCGTATTTGTTGATGAAAAAAATAAGCCTTTAAAAGACTGATCGTTCGCTTTTGATAGATTTTTTCAAAATATATGCTTTTAAAAGAGCAGTGTAATTTCACTACATTGCTCTCTTATTTTATTTAATCCCGTTTGATAGATCCATGATCTTTTCTAATACCCTTTCTTTTTCGCTGCCTTCAAGTATTATAGGTGTAAAATCATTTCTCTCTTTTACAGACGATATGGATATGGGTATCAAGCTCATGTTGGATGACCCAATTAATTTTTTCGTTTCATCAAATGTAAAAGTCTGTTGAAAAATAAATGCATCCTTGTCTGAAGGATTTCTATTGCCGCCAAAGATGAAATTGCCTAAAGAATAGACTATGTACTTGCCATTGTATTTTTCTATGCCTTCAATGACATGTGGATGTGTTCCCAAAACAAGATCTGCACCTTCATCCACTGCATAATGTCCTATTGCAATCTGAGTCTTATTAGGATAGTACTTACCTTCATCGCCCCAGTGAAAACATACAACCACTAAGCTGACTTGTTTTTTCATATCATATATATCCGCCTTTATTTGCTTTTTTAAGTCATTAGGGAAACTCCATCCCGTATATCCAAGGATACCCACTTTTATTCCCTTTATATCTTTAATGTATTTATATCCATACCCAAAGTAACCTAATCCCGCTTTTTTAAGTGTATACACAGTATCATCAAATCCTTGCCTTCCATAATCAAAAGAGTGGTTATTGGCCAGATTTACAGCATCGATTCCGCCATCTTTCAAAATATTCACATACAGTGGATTACCTTTGAATTTGTACTCTTTGTCAGCTTCTTTTACTGCATTTGTAAATGTTCCTTCCAGATTGACTATTGTAAGGTCATCCTTTTTAAAGATGTCTTTCACATTTTGAGTAAAATATCCGTAATCTCCATTATGGTTTTTAAATTCAGAGTCAAATGTATACTCATCGCCAAAGCTTTCGTCAGATCCCAATGTGGTGTCACCTGCAGCACTTATGGTTATCTCTACACTGCTATTTTTATCCTTTTCATTGTTAAGTAAAGAGGAACTGTAAAAGGACTTACTACCTTTTAATTTAGAAGCTTCTTTGGCCGCATTTCCCTGTTCTCCTATTGTTATCTCATACGATATTGCAAAGGCGATAATCATTATTAACAAAGAAACTATGAATTTTTTCATCAATGCACTCCCCTTTAATCCCTCATTCCCATTATATAATATTTTACAAATCAGTAATAATTAATAAAATATTAAATTTATAAAAATATGAGCGTACACTTATGTACGCCCATGTACTTACTGAATGACTATTTTGTTATATGATTTTTTCCCTTTTCTAACAAGCATGTAGCCTTGTTTAAACATATCTTCCGTCACTACAGCATTTATATCTTTTACATTCTCATCATTTACATAAAGACCGCCTTGAGTAATCAGCCTTCTTCCTTCACTTTTTGAAGGAATTATGCCAGTCTTTACAAGTACGTCCAACAAATTTGATCCTAACATACTGCTTGTAATTGTCGATGTTGGTACATTGCTTAAATCTCCACTGCCTTCAAACAAGGCTTCTGCCGCTTTTTGGGCTTTTCTAGCTTCATCCTCACCGTGTACAAGTTTTGTAACTTCGTACGCTAGAACTTTTTTAGCTTCGTTTATCTCCTTATCTTTTAAAGAACCAAGCCTTCTTACCTCATCCATCGGCAAAAATGTCAATAGTGAAAGGCACTTTTCAACATCCGAATCATCTACATTTCGCCAGTATTGATAAAAATCATATGGAGGCGTCTTTTCGGCATCAAGCCATACTGCCCCTTTTTCAGTCTTGCCCATCTTCTTTCCCTCGCTGGTAGTAAGAAGTGTAAATGTCATGCCGTACACCTGTTTTCCTTCTTTTCTTCTTACTAGATCGACACCTGCTAATATGTTGGACCATTGATCATCGCCGCCCATCTGAAGTACGCAGCCGTACTTCTTATTAAGCATCAGAAAATCGTACGCCTGCATAAGCATGTAATTAAACTCTAAGAATGACAGACCCCTTTCAAGTCTCGTCTTGAAGCATTCCGCTGTAAGCATCTTATTTACAGAAAAATGTACCCCTATATCTCTCAAAAATTCTACATAATTAAGATTCAAAAGCCAGTCTGCATTATTGGCCAGTATCGCTTTGCCATCAGAAAAATCTATAAAGCGGCTCATTTGTTTCTTAAAAGCCTCGGCATTGTGTGATATCTCCTCTTTTGTAAGCATTTTCCTCATATCTGTCTTGCCGGTTGGATCTCCTACCATGGCAGTTCCACCGCCAATGAGTGCAATAGGCCTGTGTCCTGCTCTTTGCATATGAGCCATTACCATTAGCTGCAAAAAATGTCCAACATGCAGACTATCTGCTGTTGGGTCAAATCCTATGTAAAAAGTCACCTTCTCTTTCTCAAGCAACTCCTTTATCTCATCTTCATGCGTCATCTGCTGTATAAAATTTCTCTCTTTCAATACATCAAAAACCGACATCAAATTGACCTCCTGTTTTTCTTTATATTTTATCAAAGATTTTATGCAAGTAAAAGCTATCTTTCAATATATCCCTTATTTATAGAGTCTTCCAATATATCATTGATAAACTTCCATAATTCCGGTGCAATTTCACTTACAATTTTATTTCTCTCAAGCACTTGATGACTTTTAACGCCGTGCTCTCTCCATGAATGTCCCTTCGTATAATAATTATGTATTATTGGCTGCATTCTATCAAGGGCAGATGCAAACTTCGCATCAGGCGTTTTGCGCTCCTCAAATTCATCCCATAAAGCTCTTATCTCATCTGCCTGGTCTTTCGGCAAAATATTAAATATCCTCTCTGCCGCTTTCTTTTCCCTCTCTGACTTGTCTTCATATCCTTTTTCATCATATACAAATGTATCACCAGCATCAATCTCCACTATATCGTGTACAAGAACCATCTTAATCACATGGCTAACATCGACTTTCTCCTTTGCGTATTCTGAAAGAACCATCACCATCATTGCAAGGTGCCACGAATGTTCAGCATCATTTTCGTGCCGCGTGCCATCGATAAGAAGAGTCTGCCTAAAAATTTGCTTTATCTTATCGATTTCCTTTAAAAAGTCTATTTGTTTTTTAAGCCTTTCATTATCCATCAACATTAACCCCTTTTCATGCATATATGTTTATTATATACCAAAGATTTGATGAAAAAAAGCATGCCTAAGCATGCTTTTTTTCATCAAACTTTATCTTTTTTCTTAACGTAATTTATGAGTCCGCCTTCTATCAAGATTTCACGATTTCTGTCGGTGACATCCAGATCCACTTCAAATTTATATCCTTTTGTCACATTATCTACAACAATCTTGCCTTTTGACATAACTTGATTTACAGCATCTTCAATCTTTAGCACATCGCCTTGGTCGATTTTATCATAATCTTCATCATTTACAAATGTAAGCGGGAGAATGCCGCTGTTTATAAGGTTTGCCTTGTGTATCCTCGCAAACGACTTTGCTATTACAGCTTTGACACCTAGTTGAAGCGGTGCTAATGCTGCATGTTCTCTGCTGGAACCTTGACCGTAGTTGTTTCCTCCAATTATAATACCGCCGCCATTTTCTAAAGCTCTCTTTGAAAAGTCAGGATCTATCGTCTCAAAACAATGCTTCGAAAGCTCAGGTATATTTGATCTCAATGGCAAAAGTTTCGCATTTGACGGCATAATATGGTCTGTCGTTATGTCATCACCTACTTTTATCAAAACAACCTTTTCGATGTCAGATAGATGCGTATTCAATGGAAAAGGCTTTATATTTGGACCTCTTACCACCTCAAATTCATCTGCGTTGACTGGTGGCTTTATAATCATATTATCATTTACTAAAAACTCACTTGGCATCTCAACATTTATTTCATCACCTAGCTCACGAGGATCTATAAGGTATCCAGCCAATGCCGATGCCGCAGCTACTTCTGGGCTTACTAAATATACTTTTGCTGACTTTGTACCACATCTACCGTAAAAATTCCTATTAAATGTTCTTAAAGAAATAGCATTTGTAGCCGGTGCCTGCCCCATACCTATGCATGGACCACAAGCTGTCTCTAGTATCCTTGCGCCGGCTGATATCATATCTGATAAAGCACCATTCTTTGCAAGCATGTTGAGAACCTGCCTTGAGCCAGGAGATATAACTAAACTAACCCCCTCAGCTATAAGACCACCCTTCAATATCGCTGCAACCTTCATCATATCCATGTACGATGAATTTGTGCAAGAACCAATGGCTACCTGATCAACTTTTAACTTACCCGCGTCTTTTGCCTTTATGACATTGTCAGGACTGTGAGGCAGAGCAACCATCGGCTCTAATTCGTCAAGATTAATTTCTATCACACCATCGTATACCGCATCATCATCTGGCAACAATGCTTCAAAGTCATCTTCTCTCTTTTGGGCTTTTAAAAATTCATACGTCCTGAAGTCAGATGGAAAGATAGATGTAGTTGCTCCTAGCTCTGCTCCCATATTTGTGATTGTAGCCCTTTCAGGTACAGATAGCGTTGCAACACCATCTCCAGAATACTCAAATATCTTGCCCACTCCACCTTTTACAGTAAGCCTTCTTAAAAGCTCAAGTATAATATCTTTAGAAGATACCCACGGTTTTAGCTTTCCTGTCAATCTGACGTTTATGACCTCTGGCATTATTAATCTATAAGGCTCACCTGCCATAGCCAGCGCTACATCTAATCCACCTGCACCTATTGCCAACATACCTATACCGCCGCCTGTCGGTGTATGGCTGTCAGAACCTAAAAGAGTTTTGCCTGGTTTACCAAACCTTTCAAGGTGGACTTGATGACATATGCCATTTCCAGGCCTTGAAAAGTATATTCCGTGTTTTGCAGCAACAGTCTGAATGTACTTATGATCATCTGCATTCTCAAAGCCTTCCTGCAGCATATTGTGGTCAACGTATGCGACAGAAAGCTCTGTCTTGACTTTGTCAACTCCTAAAGCTTCCAGCTCCAAATAAGCCATTGTGCCTGTAGAGTCCTGTGTCAGCGTCTGATCTATTTTAATAGCTATTTCATGACCTTTTATAAGTTCACCATCTACTAAATGTTTTTTCAATATTTTCTGCGTTAAATTCACTTGCCATCCCCCTTTACGCTAAATTGCCTTTATCTTAGATATATGCTCTTCATACAGATATATCAATTCTTTATCAAAAAGCGGCCTCTTAAGCTGAATTGACAAACTTCTCACATATGGTAAGAGATCTTTTGCTTCATTTTCAGGCAATGTCCTGCCGTATTCTTTAAATTTATTTATAAGTGCAGCCGTACCTGAATGTTTACCTATCACTATCTGTCTCTCAAGACCTACTTCATCTGGATCAAAAATCTCGTAAGTATGCGGATCTTTCAATGCACCATCAACGTGAATTCCAGATTCATGTGCAAAAACATTGGTACCCACAATTGCTTTCCACGATGGAAGCGGTCTACCTGAAGCGGTAGATACGTACTCAGATAATTCTCTAAATTTCTTCGTATCTATTCCGATATCATACTTATACACATGCTTTAGAGCCATTACAACTTCCTCTAATGCTGCATTTCCGGCTCTTTCTCCAAGTCCATTTACCGTAACACCTATAAAATCAGCCCCGGCTTTAAAACCAGCAAGAGCATTTGCCGTCGCCATCCCAAAATCGTTGTGGGTGTGCATTTCAATATCTATATCGATAGATTCTTTTATCCTTTTTATTATGTCGTATGTCGTAAATGGATCCAATATGCCTACAGTATCGCAAAATCTTAGTCTATCTGCACCGGCCTCTTTTGCACATTTTGCAAATTCTATGAGAAAATCTATATCTGTCCTTGATGCATCTTCTGCATTTACAGATACATAGACGCCTTCTTTTTTAGCAAATTGGACAGCACTGGTCATGTGATCCAAAACCCACTGCCTTGAAGTCCTAAGTTTGTGCTCTATGTGTATATCTGATGTTGATATTGAAATCGCAACGGCATCAACACCGCATTCTAATGATTCTTTTACGTCATCTATAACTGCTCTGTTCCATGCCATTATGCTGGCATTCAGTCCAAGTTTTGCAATTTTAGCAATTGTTTCTTTCTCGTCGCCACCCATCGTTGGAATTCCGACTTCCAGTTGATTTACACCTATTTCATCAAGCATTTTCGCAATCCTAATTTTTTCACTATTAGCAAAAACGACACCTGCAGTTTGTTCTCCATCTCTCAGCGTTGTATCTACTAGGTACAATTTCCCATCCTCTTTTTTGAATTTCATCGAACTTCCCCCTTCATAAAACAAAAAAACTTATGTATATATTTTATTCGTATAAAAAAATAAAGTCAATAGTTTTTGCAATTTTTTATATATAAAATTGCAAAAACCAGATTACATATGCTAATCTGGTTTTTATCGATTATTTATTAATCTTTGAATGTGTATGGCAAGATAGCCTATTTCATCTTCTGGTACATCCCTATCTAAAGAATTTCCTATGACTTGTGCAACATTTGTCGCTATTTTATATGCTTTTTTAAATTTTCTCTTAATTTGTAAAAGAAGTTCATTTGATATTGGCATACCTCTCTCTATTCTATCAATTGCAAATTTCAAATGCGTAATAAGCCTCATATAATCAATAGAATCCGTCTCAATCTTCCTGTCTATCATATCTTCTATATTTCTCATAAGTTCTGAAACAAGTCGCGTATTTTTCATGGTAACTGACACACCAGAATTTTCAAATGCTGCATGAAGGTGCAGCGCAATAAAACCTGCTTCATCTTCAGGAAGCTTAATATTTAGTCTATCACTTATGATATCAATTGCTTTAAGTGCTATTTTATAATCATCTTTATAAAGGGCACTTATCTCTTGGTTAAAAATTAAAAAGCCGGTAAGGTAATAAAACCTCACCGGCTAATGCCTGCATTGCAGTTACACGCCTTCTTAATCTTATAATATCAAATTTACACAAAAATGTAAAGCATTTATAATTTTTTAACTGCATTTGTTATGCTTTCCATGTTAGCTTTTTGCTCCTCAGTAAATGCTACTTGATTATTTACATAATCCAAATTCTTTGTATTGTTCTCATCAACTTTGTTTATTAAGTCAAGCAATTGCTCAGAAGATGCCAAAAGCTCTTCAACTTGTGCAGATATATTTTGTGATGCACTCATTACGCTTTTAACCGCCTGAACTGTTTTATCAGAACCAGCAGCAGTTTCAGTAGTTACATCTGATATATTGTTTATAACCATCGAAATCTCATCAAAGCCCTTCTTAACATCATTGAATATATCAAGAACTTTATTAACTTCTGATGCCGCCTTTGTAGAATTGTCTATATCGTTTATGACGCTGTCAATAGTTACTCCTGTATAACTTGTTATATTTTCTATTATTTCACCAATCTTTACAACACTATCTGTAGACTGCTTAGCCAGTTTTCTTATCTCATCGGCAACAACAGCAAAACCTTTTCCATATTCGCCAGCTCTTGCCGCTTCAATAGCTGCATTGAGAGATAAAAGATTTGTCTGATCCGCAATTTCAGATATAGCAGACAGTATTTCTTTTATTCCTCCCATCTTCTTATCCAGCTCTTTTAGCTCATTTGAATTAACTTTTGAATTTTTAAGACTTTGATTCAAAGTATTAATAAGGTTTCTTACTACATCTCCTTGATTCTTGACATTGTCTTCTATCTCTCTTATTTTATCTATAGCCTTATTCATATCATTCAATAAATTCTCAGAGGATCTAGACAATTCTTCATTTGCCTCAGAAACATTTGTTATCGACAAAGCAACTTCGTTTGCATTCTCCGCAATGGTATTTATACTTTCTGTAAGCTGTTCGACGCCATCTCTTGACATCTTGATATTTCCGGTGTTTTCCTCAGCCATTCTTCGCAATTCGATTGAGGAATCGAGAACCTTTTCAGAGTGCTCCATCGATTTGCTTACTTCGCTATTTATAATCCTTGAAAGTTTCCTCAGTTTTCTAACAGTTATAAGCGAGTATATTATGATTACGACAATGCAAATAGCACTTATCACTACCGATATCTTAAATGTTCTGTCATTCTGAGCTATCATGTCGTTAAACATAGGCAAAAAACCTTGAGAATACTTGTTGCTGAAGTCTGTCATGTTATTCTGAATCTGCGTCGCATAATAGCTTATTTTCAAAGTCTTATCGCTGTCTTGATCAAGATTATATGTGTCATTTAAGCTGTCTATTGCAGTACTAATATTTTTTATACTATCATTTATGCCATCTACATCAGCTTTTAACTGCTTATACAAGCTCGTACCTTTAAAGTCTTCCAATGCATTACCTATGCTATTTATATTTTGTGTGATGTTATTTAAATCAGTCTTTAAGGCACTTTTAGTATTCTGTCCCGTCGTGTAATTATTTACATCGTTCAGAAGAACACTGCTGTACTGCGCCAACTGCACCTGTGAGTTTGAAATGTAAAGTACCTGGTTGATGACAAACTTTTTTAAATTGTTGATGTTATTTTTTGTGTTTATCATCCCAAAATTAACAGTAAAAGATAATACCAAAAGCAAAATACCGATTGCTACAAAAGCTCTTATAAGTTCACCCCTTAATGTTTTTGTCATTTACACCCCTCCATAGATAAAACGTTTTGTTAACTATATCGGCTCTTATTTGAAAATGTTAAATGATTGCAAAAAAAAAATTCCTCCAAGAGGAATTTTTGCATATATAATTTTTACATATATATCAATTCTGGCCTTTCGACGTATTCGTCTGTAATTATTATAAACTTTTTTATTTCATTTAAAGCCCATTCTAGCTTATCTCTATCATTTGCATATATTGTTGCTATAGGATCACCCTTCCTTACCATATCTCCGATTTTACCGCCTAACATTATACCTACTGATAAATCGATAGAGTCTTCTTTTGTAGATCTCCCAGCACCTAATTTCATAGCAATAAGTCCTAAATCTAAAGCATATAAATCTTTTATATATATATCTGTATCAGCACACCATGATTTAACATATTTAGCCTGAGGAAGCAGTGATATGTCATCTACTATCCTGGCATCTCCACCTTGCGCACTAATGAACTCTTTGAATTTATCCAGTGCTTTACCGCTTGTCAAAGCCTCTTTCAACATCTCTTTTGCTTCATCCGTATCTTTTGCAACCCCAGCGATTGTAAGCATATCAGCACCTAAGACCATACAAACATCCAGAAGATCTTTTGAACCATTTCCCTTTAATACATCGATGGCTTCTACTACTTCCAATGAATTGCCAATTGCAAGCCCCAGCGGCTCATCCATGTTTGTCACATGGGCAACCGTCTTCCGTCCTACAGAATTTCCTATTTCAACCATGAGATTTGCAAGCTTTTTGGCGCTTTCAATATCTTTCATAAATGCACCACGTCCAACTTTTACATCCAAAACTATCCCGTCGGCACCAGATGCAATCTTTTTGCTCATTATCGAGCTTGCTATAAGCGGTATTGAATCAACTGTTGCAGTAACATCTCTCAATGCATACAGCTTCTTATCTGCAGGTGTCAAATTGCTTGACTGTCCTACAACAGCAATGCCGTGCTTATTTACATTGTCTATGAATTCTCTTTCACTTAGCTCTACTCTCATGCCTGGTATTGATTCAAGTTTGTCTATTGTACCACCTGTATGTCCCAGACCTCTTCCTGACATCTTTGCAACAGGCGCACCACAAGCTGCAACAAGAGGTGCTAATACTAACGTGGTGGTATCTGCAACACCTCCAGTGGAATGTTTATCAACCTTAATACCTTTTATTTCAGATAAATCCAATACATCTCCAGAACGTGCCATAGCCATTGTTAGATTTGCAGTTTCTTCGTTTGTCATGCCATTAAAGTATATAGCCATCAAAAGAGCGCTCATCTGATAATCAGGTACATAATCTTTTGTATATGATGATATAATAAAATCTATCTCGTCTTTTGTAAAAGTACCACCATCTCTTTTCTTCATTATAAGATCATACATTCTCATATTAAGCCCCCCTAACTAAAATGGCAGTTCATCAAGGAATGATGTCCCATGACCTGTACCTTTAACGTTGAACACTTCAGCAATAGTAGCAGCAATATCAGAAAATGTTTGTCTCACTCCCAAGTTTGTGCCATGTTTAAATTTTGGACTGTATACTATAAGTGGTACATATTCTCTAGAATGATCTGTGCTGGCTGTAGTAGGATCATTGCCATGATCCGCAGTTATAATCAGTAAATCATCATCAGCTAGCTTTGCCAGTATTTCTGGAAGATGATTGTCAAAATATTTTAATGCATCTGCATATCCTTGCGGATTGTTTCTATGCCCATAAAGCATATCAAAGTCTACTAAATTTGTAAATATAAGCCCATTTTTAACTTTATCTAAAGCCTTTAAAGTCGCAATTATACCGTCTTTATTATTTGTAGAATGATCTTTTCCTGTTATGCCACACCCCACAAATATGTCCTCTATCTTACCTACAGCAAATACTTCGTATCCAGCTTCCTTAAGATTATCCAGTATCGTTGGGCTTAAAGGCTTTAATGAAAAATCTCTTCTATTTTCTGTCCTGACAAAATTGCCGGGCTTTCCTACGAATGGTCTTGCTATGACTCTACCTACAGCAAACTCGCCATTTAATATTTCTCTAGCAATTTCACACATTCTATAAAGCTCGTTAAGCGGTATTACATCTTCGTGAGCAGCAATTTGAAATACGCTGTCTGCCGACGTATAGACAATAGGACAACCTGTTTTCACATGTTCTTCTCCAAGCTCTTCAATTATCTCCGTTCCTGATGCAGGTTTATTCCCTATCACCTTTCTGCCTATTTTCTCTTCAAAAGGCTTTATTACTTCATCCGGAAATCCATTAGGAAATGTTGGAAAAGCTTTGTCTATCCAAAGTCCCGCTATTTCCCAATGTCCAGTCGTCGTATCCTTGCCAGCAGAATGTTCTTGCATTTTCCCATATGCACCTATAGCAGAATCATCAGCTTCCACGCTTTTAAGCGGCAGTATATTTCCCAGCCCTAATTTACCTAAATTCGGAAGCTTAACACCTGTCACATCGCATATGTGTCCAAGCGTATTTGAACCATCATCACCATATTTATATGCATCAGGAGCTTCACCTGCACCAACGCTGTCTAGCACTATCAATACAACTCTCTTAATCATCTAATCACCTCTATATAAAATACGTTTCACAAATTTAAACATTATTTTCATCGCATAAAGAAAATGCATATGGAAGCAGATCTTTAGCTTTTTTTACCACATAATCACCTTTCATATTTCCTAAAATGACTGTCAAATCTTCACCGCCTAATTCGTACATCACCTGTCTACATGAACCGCACGGTGAAACAGGTCCATCAGTATCGGCTACTACAGCAATCGCTTTTATCTTTCTATCTCCATTGGAATACGCATTAAATAACGCTGTTCTCTCCGCACAATTCGTAAGTCCGTATGAAGAATTTTCTATGTTACATCCTTTATAAGTATTCCCATTATCTGTAATGACACATGCACCAACTTTAAAATGGGAGTAAGGCACATACGCCTTCTCCCTTGCCTCTTTTGCCATTTCCAATAATTTCTGATAATCCATGGACTCAACCTCCTAATCAATCACGCTTTCTTATGATATAAAAATCAAACTTATCTGCATTGAAATAGTTAGAAGAAAAAAGTATTGGCATATTGTTTTCATCATAATGAACCTGTTCAAGCAAAAGCACAGAGCCATTTTTTCCTATATTAAGCTTCTTTTCTATCGTAAAATCATGTTTAACAACTTTAATACTTGAGACTGCATAGGTTATCTTGATATTGTATTCCTTTTCTAAAAATGCAAACATTGACTCCTCAAATCCACTGAACTTATCTCCTACTATTTTACGAGGTAGTCTATCAACACAGTACACAACAGGTATGTCATCTGCCGTTCTAACTCTCTCGACTTTATATATTTCATCACCGGGATTAAGTTTTAATTTTTCAGCTTCATTTTCCAGCGCCGGCAATTTATAAAATGTAAAGTCTTTTGTACCAGGCTTCATTCCCTGCCGTTTAATAAGCGCTGTAACGCTAAACAATTCCTCAAGTCCGCTTCGTATAATTGGTTTTCTGCGAACAAAAGTACCTACACCTTGCTGCTTAGCTATCAAACCCTCATCTTCCATTATTCTCATCGCTTCTCTAAGTGTAGCCCTGCTAATGCCAAATTCTTTTGAGAGAGAAGCCTCAGAAGGAAGTTTCATTCCTTCCTTCCATACCCCTGTCTTTATAAGCTCCTCCATCTTATTTAAAGCCAACTCATAAAGTGGCTTTTTATCTGGTACTAACATATTAAGCCTCACTTCTTAGGTGTATATGGCACACCATCTGCAGCAGGAGATACACTCTTGCCGCCAACCCCGACCAGAGCCAAAACAGTGAGAATATATGGAAGCATCATAATTATATTTTTTGATATTGCACTATTTTGTAGCTGCATGCTTAAAGCTGTCGCAAATCCAAAGAGAAGCGCTGCTCCAAAAGAACCAAATGGCGTCCATTTGCCAAATATCATAGCTGCCAATGCTATATATCCTCTTCCACTGGACATATCAGTGCTAAAGCTGTTAAGAAGGCCTATTGAAAGGTATGCACCACCTATTGCTGAGAATAAACCACTTAAAGCGACACCAAGGTACCTTAACTTTATTACGTTAATACCAGCTGTCTCGGCTGCCTCAGGATTTTCTCCAACAGCCCTTATTCTTAATCCTAGATTTGTATGAAACAAGAAGTAATTTGATGCAAATGTCAAAATTATCATAAGATATACTATAACGCTATTGCCACTTAAAATTTGTCCTATAAATGGTATATTTTTAATAACTGGAATATTTATATTTGGAAGCATTGGCGTATCTGTCGGCGTACCGCTGAAACCAAAGATTGTATTTAAAAGATATGCAGTAAATCCTGATGCAAATATATTTATTGCCATACCGAGAATAACTTGATCAGCAGTAAGTGTCACAGCAGCCCATGCGAAAATAACAGCTACTATCATGCCTGCAACAATCGCACCTAATAGACCCAGCCAAGCACTTCCCGTTAAATGTGCAAACAGTACAGCAAAAAAAGCAGCAATAAGCATAATACCTTCCATAGCAATATTGACAACACCTGATCTCTCAGAAAAAGTTCCTCCAAGTGCTGGCAGTGCTAGAGGTGTTGCCATAGCAAGTGTAGCTGACCACAACTGAGGATTTAATAAAATCTCTTTCATGACGCTAACTCCTCCTTCTTCTGCTTCTTAAACATGCTTTTCAATACTTCAATAATCTTGTCAGCAGCAACAAAGAATATAATAAGTCCTGTTATAACATCAGCAAGCTGGCCAGGTACTTGCGCATTTAACTGCATATACTGTGACCCTGTTCCAAGCGCAGCAAATAGAAGCGCCGAAAATACAACACCAATAGGATTATTCTTTGCCAGCAGTGCAACGACTATTGCTGTGTAGCCATAGCCTGATGTAAAGCTATCGTAAAGCCTGTGCTGCACACCTAAAATTTGAACACCGCCTGCAAGTCCTGCAAATATTCCACTTAAACTCAGTGAAAGCACGATATTAAACGGCACATTCATTCCGGCATATTTTGACGCTCTCTGATTAAATCCGACAGCTCTCATTTCATATCCCCAAACCGTCTTGTACATGAGCCAATACACAAACAAAGCTGCTGCTATAGCGATAAATATTCCGTAGGATAGCTGTGTATTCCTTAAAATAGTAGGGATAACAGCTGAATCCTTAATAAGTGGAGACTGTGGAACAGATCCTTTTTCCATCATAGGACCAAATTCTAAAAGATAATGGCTAAAATATATTGCAACATAGCTCATCATCATTGTTGTAATTACTTCATGTGCTCCTGTATACGCCTTTGCAAATCCCGGAATTATTCCACCCCAGAGTCCTGCGGCAATCATTGCTCCAATGAGTGCAAATGGTATGTGGATATACCATGGCAAACCTTTGAAAGAATAGCCAATCCACGTAGCCACTATAGCACCAATCCAGTACTGCCCCTCAGCACCAATGTTAAAAAGTCCTGCATTAAATGCTATTGCAACACCAAGACCTGTTATGATAAGAGGTACTGCATTTGCAAGTGTGTTTGCTATATTAGGTAGTGTCCCAAATGCGCCGATAAACAGCGATGCATACGCTGCTAGAGGATTAAAACCCGTCACCAACATTATAATAGAACCTATAATAATAGCGATTATTACTGCAAGTATAGGCATGTAAATGCTTTTTAATAATTTTTTCATAATCACACCTCGACTTCCTTAGCCTCAATTTGAGAACCTGCCATAAGTAGTCCAATTTTTTCTCTTGTAGCAGATTTACCGTCAAGTACATCCATAATCACACCGTTATGGATAACCCCAATCCTGTCTGACAAGGACATTATCTCCTCAAGCTCTAAAGAAACAAGAAGTATAGCAGAACCTTCATCTCTTAACTGAAGCAATCTCTTATGAATATACTCAATAGCACCAACATCCATTCCCCTCGTAGGCTGGACAGCTATCAAAAGCTTTGGATTTGAACCGACTTCTCTAGCAAGAATTATCTTCTGCTGGTTGCCGCCTGAAAGATTACCTGCCAAAAGATTATAATCATTTGGTCTTATATCAAACTCCTCAACTTTCTTAGAAGCATTTTCAAATACTCTCTTGTACTGAATAACACCATTTTTTGAATACTGACTGTTTTTGTACTCCTTTAAAATCAAATTATCTGCCACACTGAACTTCATAATAAGCCCTTCTTGTTGCCTGTCTTGCGGAATATATGATATACCAAGCTTATACCTTTCACGAGTTGGCAACTTTTCAATATTATTATTGTTATACTTAATAATACCTGATTTTATTGGCCTTAACCCCATCAATGCCTCAATAAGCTCTGTCTGGCCATTGCCATCTATACCTGCCAATCCAAAAATTTCCCCGCTTCTAATGTCAAAGCTTACATTTTTAACTTTTTCTATATTTTGCTCATCTGATACAGTTAAGTCTTTTACTGACAAGACAACATCACAGGGATTGTACTCTGATTTTTCTAGTTTTAATACAACTTCCCTGCCTACCATCAAATTAGCCAATTCTTGCTCATTGGTTTCTTTTGTATTCAGAGTACCTACCGTTTTACCTCTCCTCATTACTGTAATTTTATCAGATATCTCTTTAACTTCATCTAATTTATGGCTTATGAATATAATCGATATGCCTTGATTTTTCAAATTCCTCATTATTCCAAAAAGTTCTTCCGTCTCCTGTGGTGTAAGCATCGCTGTAGGCTCATCCAATATAAGAAGCTTTGCATGCCTGTAAAACGCCTTCAATATCTCTACTCTTTGTTGAAGTCCTACCGATAAGTCTTTAACTTTAGCGTCAGGATCGATTTCAAGATGATAATTTCTTGATATCTCGCGAATCAATTCGTTGGCTTTTTTCCTGTTATACGAAATACCACCTGGTTCAGCACCAAGGACTATATTTTCCGCAACTGTCAAAACTGGTATCAGCATAAAGTGCTGATGTACCATCCCTATGCCTTTTTCTATTGCTTCATGTGGACCGCTAAGATTTAAAACTTCACCATTAAATTTTAATTCACCTGAATCAGGCCTATAAAGTCCATAAATAATATTCATTAAAGTAGATTTTCCTGCACCATTTTCGCCTAGAATAGCATGAATTTCTCCCTCTTCTACCACGAGATTTACTCCGTCATTTGCCCTGACCTTCGGAAATATTTTTGTAATATTATTGACTTCTAATAAAGCACTCATTAATACACCTCCTAAAAAGGGGCTGAACTCCGTCAGCCCCTAAGTTAGCCTTTATTTCTGCACTTGATCCGAAACTTTTATAGTGCCATCCTTAATTTGCTTTGCATATTCATCCACTTTGTCGACTATAGATTGTGGTACATCTTTTATAGGCTTCGCATATCCTATACCATCATTAGCTAAATCAAAGTATACAAGACCGCTCTTAAAATTATTGTCAAGAACACTCTTTATAGTGTCAAAAGTTGCTGTATCTACTTTCTTAAGCGCTGATGTCATTACTGTATCTGGAGCCATGTAATTTTGATCTGCGTCAACACCAATTGCATATATATTCTTTTCCTTAGCTGCATTTATAACGCCATCACCAGCTTGTCCTGCAACACCAAACACTATATCAGCACCTTGGCTTATTTGTGTCAAAGCCATCTGCTTTCCTGATGCAGGGTCATTAAAATTACCTGTGTAGCTTACAAGCACTTTTGTATCAGGATTTACGGCTTTTACACCTTGTTGGAAACCTGCAATGTAGCTGTCAACAGGTGGTATCTGCATTCCACCTATAACACCTACGACGTTTTGGTCATTTAACTTCGCGTTCTTTTCTTTCTCCATCAAACCTGCCATTACACCTACTAAGTATCCGCACTGCTCTGTTTTAAAAGTAGCAGATGCAACATTTGGCCTGTCTGTTATATCTGAATCGATTATCAAAAACTTTGTGTCCGGGAATTCCTTCGATACCTGCTCAACAGCATCTTTCATAAGGTATCCAACTGCGATTACTAAATTGTACTTCTGCTGAGCAAACTGTGTAAGATTTGTCACATAGTCTGTCTGCTGTTTTGACTGAATAAAGTTAACTGTAACACCAAGCTCATTTTTAGCTTTTTCTAAGCCTTGATATGCCAATTGGTTAAAGCTGTGATCATTTATACCGCCAACGTCTGTAACAAGCCCTACTTTAAAGTTTTTGTTTTTTGCTGCTTGGCTTGTGCTATTCGGCTGTGACGATTGCTGTTTTGTCTTTGAAGTACAACCTGATAAAAGCGATAAAGTCAACACAAATGCCAGCACCAATGAAAGAACTACACGTAATCTTTTCATGCCTTCATCCTCCTATTTTTTGTTATCGTTTTCGACTATTTAGCCTTCTAAAACTTTAGTTGTTGTCTGACATCTAACAACATTATAGTTCTAATAAGCGATGTTGTACAACTTTTTCTATGGTTGGTATTTGCAGTTTATATCATGATTACTATGTATTTCTTTATTTTTCTCACTTTTAAATATACTTATACTTTAATAAAAATATCATAAATCTTTCATAGAGATATTCAAAATCTCATCTCTTATAGGTTCATATCTTTTTATTAAATCATCACATTCGCTAAGGACACTATCAACAAAAGATTTATCTTTTATGTATTTCGCATTTACTTTCACATTTATCATAGCACTTTGAAGTCCAGCAAAGAGAAGCAAAGCGCCGACTGCAGCATCAGATACTGCATTTGGGTTTCCGTACTGTGCTATAAGCAAAGTCGGAGCAAATCCCTCACTGCACAGACGAGCTAACTTAAGTGGTACATTTATAGCTTTCATATAGGCTTTCTCAAGTTTTTCACTTCTTTTGACTTTATCTTCATCAGTATCTTTAGGCATTTTAATTGCACTTATGACTTCTTCATATGCTTTTTTATCTTCATCCACTAATTCCATAACCTCTGACAGAAGCCTTTCGCAAATCTTAAGTCCGCTTTCTAACTCATCTTTAATGTCATTATCGTATTCGTCGTAAAATTTCCTGCCTATTGTAAGATTGTATACCATCGAAGACAAAGCCACGCCTAAACTTGCCACTAATGCTGATACACTGCCACCACCAGGAGCTGGCTTTGAAGATGCAACTTCTTTTACATAGTCATTTAACGTATAGTTTACAAGCATAAAATCATCTCCTTTTATTACTATTTATTTAATTATATCTTATTTCCACTTTATTTAACAATTACTCGTACAATCTATATTCAATAACTTTATCGTAACTGAAATTTTCCATCATAAGATAATACTCTGCTGTATCATACAATGCTTTAGCAGGAATCAATCCTATAAGCTCACTGCCAACAATATTTACTCCATATCTAGCTGCTTCTCTTTTAATCACCTCAAATACCCTGAATACAGGTGTTTTTTCGTAATTTGTAAAATTCATTGAAACTTGTACAATATTTCTCTGTTTTAAATCTACTCCCATCGCCTTTAAGTATCTAAACCCACCACTGGAAAATCTTACAGCCTTCGCTATCTTTTTTGCAATATCTATATTGTTTGTCCCTAAATTCACGTTATAAGCAATAAGAAAGTGTCTTGCTCCGATGACAGTAACACCACTTTTTTCATTCATCTCATGTGGTCCAAAGTCTGGAACCCATTCAGGCATTTTAATCTTTTCAAAAAAATGTTCATACTCACCCCTCCTTATGTCTTCCAGATTCTTTCTCTTCGGATTTGGTTGAGCTTCCTCGTATAGATACACCGGTATATTAAGTTCATCTCCGATTCGCTTTCCTACTTCTTTTGCTATTTCTATACATTCCTCCATAGTAGTATTTTTCAAAGGCACAAAAGGCATAACATCCAAAGCTCCAATCCTTGGATGCTGACCTTTATGATAGCGCATGTCAATAATCTCTGAGGCTTTTTTAGCAACATTAAAGGCAGCCTCTTTTATTCCCCCCACGTCACCGCAAAATGTTATTACCGACCTATTGTGATCACTATCCATAGAGTAATCCAAAAGTTTTACACCTTTTACTGATACTACCTCAGATACAAGCTCAGCTATTTTATTTGCGTCTTTACCTTCACTAAAATTCGGTACACATTCTATTATCTTATTCATAAGTATCCCTCCACTTTAGTTTCATCAGCGATTTATAAATCATAACCACCCGTAAAACGGGTGGTTTGCTCTGAGGCTATAAGCCTCTATTACTAGCCAGCGTCTAAAGGCGCTGGCTTTCACTTTGTTCAAGCCACCATGCATTTGTCACTTTTGCTCGTCCCTAAAGGGACAAATGTACTACGGGCTACCCCTTAAAGGGGTCCTCATATTCTTTTACACTTAATTTGTCCAACATAATATCTCGCTTTTCTTGTTCCTGAATGTATTTCTTTATTGTTGCCTCATTTAGTCCTACAGTGCTTACATAATATCCTTCCGCCCAAAAATGTCTATTGCCAAATTTATACTTTAGATTTGCATGCCTGTAAAATATCATCAATGCACTCTTCCCTTTTAAGTATCCCATAAAACTAGATACACTAATTTTTGGTGGTATACTCACTAACATGTGTACATGATCCGGCATTAGATGTCCTTCTATTATTTCCACTCCTTTGTATTTACATAGTTCTTTTAATATATCCCTTATACTTTCTTTGTATTGATTATATATTATTTTTCGTCTATACTTAGGAGTGAACACAATGTGGTATTTGCACATCCATTTTGTGCGTGCCATTTCATCTCGTTTATTAGCCATTAAATCACCTTTCCTTTTGTTATATATAGTAGCTTGAACAACTCTATTATAACGGAAAGGTGATTTTTTGTATAACTTCTGTCGCGCACCCGCATAGCGGGTGGTTTTTTGTTTCGCTCGCTTTGCGAGCTCAACAGGCTAAAGCCCAATCGAATAAAAATACGGACCTTTAAGATCCGTATTTATAAGAGATTTATATAATCGTCAAGCGTTCCGTCATCAAGACAGCACTCTATTATCTTCTTTCCAAGCTGTGACAGATCTGGTGTAAGATATTTTTTAAGCTCCTGTTTGAAGAAATCAGTTAATATCTTTGCACCTTTCTGGAATGCCTCTTCACCTACCTCAGGCTGCAAATAAACCTGCAGGAAGTGCTTCGGCATAAATTCACCATCTATTTTAAGCGATTCTAGTGAATACCCCAAAAGAGAGCATTTAGACTTTGTCAATTGATCCGGTCTGAATTTCGCACCGCCGCGCCTCGATAAGTATTCTCTAGCAATCCATTGTGGCATAAATCCGACTTTATATGCACCGATATGCTGATTTGGTATTAATACATATTTTGTAGCAGGTGTATTTTGAATCTGCTCTAAAATAAGATTAGCATGTCTTACCATCTTTCCAGTAGCAAATGGCCAATATGAGCCAACACCTTCGCTGCTTAATCCTCCTGTGTCTATTATGCTTGGATTTGCATATCCTCTTGGAGCTACAAGTCTCCAAAGCCAAGCAATAGATGGTGGAAGTACGTGCAGTAATCCCAATATACCATATGATGGACTTTCCTTGGTACATGGAGGCGTTCTTACCCCAAAACTCCTTATATCAACTTCAACAGCTTCATTAACAGTATTGGATATGAATCCCCTTGGCATTATAACTCTCGGGTTTGTACATGGCTTTCCTGGACTATCTTCTATGTGTTCCCAAATAAGGCATGTAGAATTAGGAACACCATCTATATTTAAAAATAACAATGGCTCTTTAGGATGTATACATAATTTCTCAAGATCTGGGCTTGACCCATACTCTGTAACATGATCCAATCGTATAAACCAACCATCTTCTGCATCTTTAACCACTAATTTCTTACTTGCATCTTGATAAATTGGATGGCAAAGGGCCATATCGTCTGTAACAGGCTGTAATTCACTGTTTTCTTTTAATTCCATGTAAAACTTCTCTTTCGTTACGATATTAGTGCCGAAGTGAATCCTTCCGTCTAATTCCCTTGGAAGCTGCTCAGTCATCTCACTCTTTCCACCGCCACTGGCACCTTCATGCATAATAGTCATTATATTGTCATACGGCGTTATTACTCTTACCGTAGAAGCGTGCGCTGTTATCCATCCTTCCTTTTCTCCTATATCTAAGAGAACACTGTAAACACCTTTTTTTGCACTCGGACCCGGGTACAAATTATATGAGAAAAGCTCTTGCATATTTTCAAGTCTATTGTGAACAACAACCTGCTTGCCACCAAAGTGTGTATGTCTAAAAGGAGGTGCCACAAATATTATAGAAAGAGGTTTAAATTCTTTATTTATCTTGCCTTTCGGTATAAATCCCTGTATATCCGCAAGCGCAAGAACAAAAAAACCAGCATTTTTTGGTGCAATAACTAGTGATGAATATCCCAAGCTTTCATCCCCAGCCATAAATGACATAACAATTAAGTCTTGCCCTTTCAGCCATTGAAATGTCTGTACCCTTAAAGGCTCAAAATCTTCACCGAATCTGTCTTTATATCTAACTTTATCAGTGTCTTTATCATCGGCTATAACCATACAATTTGGTTCCCTGCGCCTCATGTAAGGTTCAGGATAATTTATAGCAAAGCCATTTTTGCATTTTGTTACAGTCGCCTCAACAACTTTGCCTCGTCCAGGCACATCGTATGATACCTCAAATGTATCATTCTTGCCGCCACCAATAGTCAAATTTAGCAGTTCTTCCCTGCTTTCAGGAATAATTATCTCTTTCCCGCTTTTTAAAATCTCTAAGACATCATCAGGCAATATGAAGTAATTCAAAATATCATTTTCCATCTCTTATATCCTCATTCCTTTCACTATGCATCCCGCAGAATTTTTTGAAATATTAGATATGAAATAATGCAGAATTAAATGTTTTTAATATTTTATAAAAGCCACTATCTATCTATTGCGCTAGATAAATACTGGCTAAACAACGATGATACTGAAGATATTCACAGAAACCCCCTATTTAATTTCCTTCAATATAGAAAAAATTCGTGTAATTTATTCTATCATTTTCAAGCATTAAAGTCAATCCTAATTTAACAAAATACACAATTAGCCGATAATTTTATTTGTAGATATGTTTGTTAATAACATTATATCACATAATATGACCAGCTCATAATATTTTAAAAATTTTTTGCGAAAAAATGAATAAATTTTGACAAAAAATATTTTTATATTTTGATTATCTGTGATATAATTATCATGGAACTGTTATATAAAGTCTAAAGGTATATATATAAGCATTTTCAAAAAACTGTTATATAATCGCTTAACCGCTGTTGTATAACAGTACATGTTTGTTTACACTGTATTATAATAGTTTGCTTATATATCCTTAGATTCAATATAAAATTATATAAAAGAGAGGGGAAATACGATGTCGAAGGTTATGAAAACCATGGATGGCAATACAGCCGCTGCACATGTGGCATATGCTTTCACAGAAGTAGCTGCCATCTATCCGATAACTCCATCATCACCTATGGCAGAACATGTTGATGAGTGGAGTGCCCATGGTAGAAAGAATCTATTTGGGCAAGAAGTAAAAGTTATAGAGATGCAGTCAGAAGCAGGTGCTGCTGGTGCAGTTCATGGATCTCTTGCTGCTGGTGCGCTAACTACAACATTCACAGCATCGCAAGGTTTATTATTAATGATTCCTAATATGTATAAAATTGCTGGTGAGCTTTTGCCAGGCGTATTCCATGTTAGTGCTCGTGCACTTGCATCACATGCATTGTCTATTTTTGGAGACCATCAGGATGTTATGGCATGTAGGCAAACAGGATTTGCTCTACTTGCATCTGGCAGTGTTCAAGAAGTAATGGATTTAGCTGCTGTTGCACATTTATCAGCTATAAAAGGTAGAGTGCCATTTTTGCATTTCTTTGACGGATTTAGGACATCACATGAGTATCAAAAGATTGAAGTAATGGATTATGAGGATTTAAGAAAGCTTTTGGACATGGATGCTGTAAGAGCATTCAAAAAAAGAGCATTAAATCCAGAGCATCCCGTAACAAGAGGAACAGCTCAAAATCCTGACATCTACTTCCAGGAAAGAGAAGCATCAAATAGATATTACAATGCTATTCCTGATATAGTAGAAGAATATATGAATGAAATAAGCAAGATAACTGGCAGAGAATATAAATTATTTAACTACTACGGTGCTCCTGATGCTGAACGCATCGTGATTGCAATGGGTTCAGTTACAGAAACTATCGAAGAGGCGATTGACTACTTACTGAAAAAAGGCGAAAAAGTAGGTGTTGTAAAAGTACATCTATATAGGCCGTTCTCATTCAAGCATTTCTTGGATGCAATACCAAAGACAGTAAAGAAGATCGCTGTATTGGATAGGACAAAAGAAGCAGGTGCATATGGTGAACCTCTTTACGAAGACGTGAGAGCAGCTTTTTACGATAGTGAATTAAAGCCTGTAATTGTGGGTGGCCGTTATGGTTTAGGTTCAAAAGATACAACACCTGCACAGATACTAGCTGTATTTGACAACTTAAAATCTGACGCACCGAAAAACAACTTCACAATAGGTATAGTCGACGATGTTACAAATACATCACTTCCTGTCGGTGAAGAAATTGAAACAACACCAGAAGGTACGATAAGTTGCAAATTCTGGGGATTTGGCTCAGACGGTACAGTCGGTGCAAACAAGAGTGCTATACAGATTATTGGCGACAACACTGATATGTATGCGCAAGCTTATTTTGCATATGACTCAAAAAAATCAGGCGGTGTTACAATATCACATCTGCGTTTTGGTAAGAAGCCAATAAGGTCAACATACCTTATAAACAATGCTGACTTTGTGGCATGCCATAAACAAGCTTATGTGTATAACTATGATGTGCTTGCAGGACTTAAAAAAGGTGGTACATTCTTACTAAACTGCACATGGAAGCCAGAAGAACTTGATGAAAAATTACCTGCGTCCATGAAGAGATACATCGCTAAGAATAACATCAAGTTTTATATCATAAATGCTGTTGATATAGCTAAAGAATTAGGTCTTGGAGCTAGAATCAACATGATAATGCAATCTGCATTTTTCAAACTTGCAAATATCATCCCTATAGAAGATGCAGTAAAACACTTAAAAGAAGCTATTGTTAAATCATACGGCCATAAAGGCGAAAAAATAGTAAACATGAACTATGCGGCTGTTGATCGTGGAATAGATGCACTTGTAAAAGTTGATGTCCCAGCATCATGGGCAGATGCTGAAGATGAAGTCAAAGAGGAAAGGAATGTTCCTGATTTCATAAAGAATATTGCAGATGTAATGAATAGGCAAGAAGGAGATAAATTGCCTGTAAGTGCATTCGTCGGCATGGAAGATGGTACATTCCCTATGGGTACAGCAGCTTATGAAAAACGCGGTATCGCTGTAGATGTGCCTGAATGGCAGATAGACAACTGCATACAGTGTAATCAATGTGCATATGTATGTCCACACGCAGCAATAAGACCATTCCTTTTAAACGAAGAAGAAGTAAAAAATGCACCTGAAGGATTTACTTCAAAAAAAGCAATAGGTAAAGGGCTTGAAGGTCTCAATTTCAGAATTCAGGTAAGTGTACTTGACTGTACAGGCTGCGGCGTATGCGCAAATACATGTCCTTCAAAAGAGAAATCCCTCATAATGAAGCCTTTAGAGACACAGTTAGATCAAGCAAAGAATTGGGAATATGCTATGTCCCTTTCACATAAAGAAAATCCATTGGGTACAGACACCGTAAAGGGAAGCCAGTTTGAAAAGCCTTTGTTGGAGTTCTCAGGTGCTTGTGCAGGATGCGGTGAAACACCATATGCAAGACTTGTAACACAACTATTTGGCGACAGGATGCTCATTGCAAATGCTACAGGTTGCTCATCAATATGGGGTGGCAGTGCTCCATCTACACCATACACCGTAAACAAAGACGGTCATGGCCCTGCATGGGCAAACTCTCTCTTTGAAGACAACGCTGAGTTCGGATTCGGTATGGCATTAGCTGTAAAGCAGCAAAGAGAAAAACTTGCTGACATAGTAAAAGAAGCATTAGAATTAGATTTAACACAAGACTTAAAGAATGCCTTAAAGTTATGGCTCGATAATTTCAATAGCTCAGAAATAACAAAGAAAACAGCAAATATAATAGTTTCTTTAATTCAGGATTACAGCACAAATGACACAAAGATTAAAGAAGTATTAAATGAAATACTTGATAGAAAAGAATACTTGGTTAAGAAGTCTCAGTGGATATTCGGCGGTGACGGTTGGGCATACGATATAGGTTTCGGTGGTCTTGACCATGTACTTGCATCTGGTGAAGATGTAAATGTGCTTGTATTTGATACAGAAGTATATTCAAATACTGGTGGACAATCATCAAAAGCAACACCAGTTGGTGCAGTCGCACAGTTTGCAGCAGCTGGTAAAGCAATCGGAAAGAAAGATTTAGGCCGCATAGCTATGAGCTATGGATATGTTTATGTGGCACAAATCGCAATGGGTGCAAATCAAGCTCAAACAATTAAAGCGCTAAAAGAAGCAGAAAGCTATCCTGGCCCATCGCTTATAATAGCTTATGCACCTTGCATTAACCATGGCATCAGATTAGGTATGGGCTGCAGTCAGATAGAAGAAAAGAAAGCAGTTGAAGCTGGTTACTGGCATCTATACAGGTATAACCCATTGCTTAAAGCCGAAGGCAAGAATCCATTTATCCTTGATTCAAAAGCTCCAACAGCTTCATATAAAGAATTTATCATGGGTGAAGTTCGTTATTCATCCCTTGCCAAGACATTCCCTGACAGAGCAGAATCTTTATTTGAAAAAGCTGAAGAGCTTGCAAAAGAAAAATACGAGACATACAAAAAGCTTGCTGAACAAAATTAATTTACATTTATTAATGATATTAATGAGCGAAATTTCTTTCGCTCATTAATTTTTATACATAAGTAAGCATCCACCATCTAATAAATTTTTTCTCTTGTTTATCTATTTAATGTTTTATATAATTAATGTTATAAACTACAATTTAAGGAGCGGATGATATGAGCGAAAAAATCAAAATGGCAAATCCCATTGTGGAGCTAGATGGTGACGAAATGACCAGAATTATCTGGCAGATGATTAAAGAAATGCTTATAGAACCTTTTGTAGATCTGAATACAGAATACTACGATCTAGGCTTGAAAAATAGAGATCTAACAGATGATCAGGTAACTATTGATGCTGCATATGCAATAAAAAAGCATAAAGTCGGTGTTAAATGCGCAACAATAACACCAAATGCTCAGCGAGTGGAAGAATATAAATTAAAAAAGATGTGGAAAAGTCCAAATGGAACTATAAGAGCCATACTAGACGGAACTGTTTTTAGAACTCCTATACTTGTAAAAGGAATAAAACCCCTGGTTAAAAGTTGGACAAAGCCTATAACAATTGCCCGTCATGCTTACGGAGATGTATACAAAGACGTAGAATACAGGCTTGAAAAGGCTGCAAAAGCTGAACTCGTTGTAACTTACAAAGATGGTGACGTAGAAAGGCAGACTATTCACGAATTCGATGGTCCGGGCATTCTAATTGGAATGCACAACCTAGATAAATCAATAAAAAGTTTTGCAAAAGCATGTTTTAACTATGCATTAAGCCAAAAACAGGACTTATGGTTTGCAACTAAAGATACCATATCAAAGATATACGACCATACATTTAAGGACATATTCAATGATATGTATGAAAATGAATATAAAGATAAATTTAATGAAGCAGGTATTGAATATTTTTACACACTTATAGATGACGCAGTTGCACGCGTAATAAGATCTGAAGGCGGAATGATATGGGCTTTGAAGAACTACGATGGAGATGTAATGTCAGACATGGTGGCAACAGCCTTTGGAAGTCTAGCCATGATGACATCTGTGCTGGTATCTCCAGAAGGTGATTTTGAATATGAAGCTGCCCATGGGACAGTAACACGCCATTATTACAAATATTTAAAAGGCGAGGAAACATCCACTAATCCGATTGCTACTATATTTGCTTGGACAGGCGCCTTGAAAAAGCGCGGACAGCTAGACAATAATAAATCCCTTGTGAAATTCGCCGAAAAGTTAGAAGAGGCGTCATTAAAAACTATAGAAAGCGGCATAATGACAAATGATCTAGCTGCAATTTCTGAGCTACCAAATAAAAAATCGGTAAACACAAAAGAATTTTTAAACGAAATTAAAAACCATCTGGAAAAACTAATATAAATCACCGGAAAAATGCTCTTTAGTACTTAAAGAGCATTTTTGACTTTTATTTCTACATGTATTATTATAAATGTATAATTTTCTCTGGGGGAATAACATTGGTTTTCTTAAAAGGAATTGAAAGTATTTTGCCGATCGTCTTTATAATTATAATCGGGTACGTGCTCGCTATGAAAAAATGGTTTGACGAAGACGCATCTGAATTATTTTCAAAAATTGTAGTAAAAGTTTCGCTTCCCGCTCTAATGTTTTATACAGTTATTGAAAACCTTCAAAAAAATCAACTATCCCATATGATATTAGGTTTAATTGCTGCCTTTGTAAGCATTTTTGCATCATATACCATTGCGTATTTCTTAGTCATATTTCTTAAATTAGACAGAAAAAAAATCGGTTTATTTTCTGCAATATTTGCTTTTTCTAATACGATATTCGTTGGACTTCCTATAAATCAGGCTCTCTTTGGAAATAAAGCAGTACCATATGTGCTTCTATACTACGTTGCAAACACCACACTATTTTGGACGATGGGGCTTTACAACATAAGAAAGGATGTAGAAAGTTCTCAAGGAAATTTCTCTCTATATCAGGCTTTTAAGAAAATCTTCTCTCCTCCCCTTTTAGGTTACCTGATGGGGATATTTTTCATTCTAATAGGATTCAAGACACCACAATTCATTGCAGATACAGCTAAATACATCGGACAACTGACGACACCCCTTTCAATGATCTTCATCGGCATATCAATATACCTTACAGACTTAAAAGATTTTAAATTCGACAACACTGTTGTATTCTTGCTTTTAGGAAGGTCTATAATAACACCGTTAATCACAATACTGGTACTTCACTTTTTTAAGCTCAATATATTGATGGAAAAAGTATTTGTAATTCAAAGTGCGCTTCCTGTAATGACGCAAATTGCAATTGTAGCACATGCCTACAATAGCGATCAAAAGTATCCATCGATTATGATAGCCGCAACAAATCTATTAAGCTTACTTATAGTTCCAATCTACATGTATATAGCAAGTGTAGTATTTTAAGAATAGAGGGCAGATAATCTCCCTCTATTCTTTTATAAATTGGACTGCGTATTTGTGTTGCTTGTATCACTTCCAGATTTGTCCTTGTTACCTTTTAAGTAATTTAATATATCTTGTTTTTGGTTTTCTGTTATATCAATAATTTTAATTGCAATTTTCGCATTAAACCTTGTATCTTGCAAGTCAATGACAAAACCTTCAACACAAAAACCTAAACCTCAAACGATGCCTAAAGTATCGTATAAAGATGGTACATACACTGGATCCGGGCCAAAATGGTCTGAAGGCAGCGAAGATGCAACAGTAGTAATAAAAAACGGCAAAATAACAAGTATAACTTTAAGGCGATTAGACAAAAACGGAAAATAAATCAACTACGACAAATGGACAGGCAAAAAAGACCCACAAACTGGTAAAGTCTATCCAAATTTAAAAAAATTCAGAGTGGATATGGCAAATGAAATGATTAAAAAACAAACATACAATGTAGATACTATAGCAGGTGCGACAGAAACGACTACAAACTGGAAAATAGCTGTTAAAAATGCCCTTGAAAAAGCCAAAAAGTAATACTTAAAAGCATATAATATAAAGGATATTATCAAGCGTAGTTAATCATTCACTTATGATAATATCCTTCCTTATTATAATTCGCTGAAGCCTCTAAATTTGAAAAATATTATTATAGGCCAACGATTAATAAAGATATCATAATTAATATTTTACCAAATTACTAGAGGCTTCTTCTTGTATATTTATATCACATATTATAAAATAAGATTTAAGGGAGTGAGTAGAAATGAACGCACTAGATAAAGCAAAAAAATTTTACTACGATGAATTTGAAGCAAAACAGCTTTATTCTTACTTGGCAAAAGTAGAATCTAAAAAAGAAATACGCGAAATATTTGAGGAACTTGCAAAAATTGAAGCAAAGCATACAAAATTTTGGTATACATTTTTAAGCGATAGAGGCGTAAAAGTCAGCTCTAGAATACACAACCGCAGTTTGTGGTTTTATAAAGTATTAAGGACATTGCTGGGAAGCAAACTTTTTATAATTCTTTTAGAAATGAAAGAATCAAACAGCACTGATGAATACTATAGCTATTACAAGGATCCTATATTAACTGAAAAAGAACGCCAGATACTGTCTCAGATAATAGAAGATGAACTGGAGCATGAGAAGAATTTAGGAAATCAAAATAAAGAAGCAAACTTTTCAAATATACGTGATTTCATATTAGGAATGAATGACGGGCTTGTAGAGATATTGGGAACTGTAACAGGGCTTTCTGCCGTATATCAAAATAAGCCGCTGGTTGTTGGCACATCAGGTCTTGTTGTAGGAATAGCAGGTGCTTTATCTATGGCTATTGGTGCATATACATCTGTAAGATCACAAAGACAAGTCAATGAAGGCATCAAAAGAAAGATGGAGCTTTTATTTAATGTATCAAAAGGCAGGGCGAAAGAAGAGCTTCTAAACAAGTTAAATGATTCTGGCATACCTGAAGATATAAGCAGAGAAGTTGTTGAAAAACTTGGTGACAATGAAAATGCCATGGCAAACTTGCTGGTGGAAGAAGTAAAAGAAAATGAAATAAAATCGGCTTTATACACAGGACTTGCATACCTAGTAGGACTCATATTCCCTGTTATACCATACTTCTTTATTTCTTCATCATCGATTATAGCTTTAGTATTCTCCGTGATTTTTGCAACTATTGCGCTTTCAATTGTAGGCGGTATTGTTTCAATTGCATCAGAAAGTTTGTCAATTAAAAATAAAATAATCGAAATGGTGCTGTCAGGAATAGGTGCTGCCGCACTGTCATATCTATTTGGAACGCTTGTACAGTTTATATTTGGCATTAATGCGTAATGGCTTAATGCCTTTTTGCGTTTTTATAGTAAAAGGATATAAAGACAGTATATACATAATCATATACCAAAAATGATATTTGCGATAATATAAAAATTGAAATAAATGGTAAACCAGTTGCAAATACCCTCATCATAAAAATTCTGCTAAATATGATGTAAACAACAAATAACGATATATTAAACACAATAAGTTTAAGCGCTAATTCCATATACATTCTAAAGCGCTTTTTTTCTATGTAAGATTTTATGATACCGTAAAATCCAAAAAAGCATATGTAATAAACAGATATTAACTTATTAGGAATCAATATTAGCGATAATATCGATGTGGCCAAATAAAATACAAATCCTCCCATACTACCTGTCTCTATCACCATTATTGAAATAGCAAATGACGATACAACGAGAAAAAAGAGCCTGCTGGTAGGCATAATCGATGCAATAAAAAGTATAACTATATTTAAAGCTGCAATCACGCCACCCAATGACAGTGATTTTGCATTTAACATAAAATCAGCTCCTTAAAAACATCTAAACATGTCTCCACCCATGCATTCGCAGCAGGTATCACATGCCCATATAGTAAAGAGGGTCTGACAGCAATCATCATTCATGGTCCTCCTGTAGACATCCCCTTGATACACACCTCTTTGCATTTCCATGTTGTTTAAAGCTTCACGGTACTCCATATTATTTGGGTCCATGTTGACAGCCATCCTAAAGCAGTTGTACGCTTCTCCAAATCTTCCCCTTCTGTAATTTATATGACCGTACAAATAATACCACTGTGCACTTCTGTCTCTCATATTATTTAATATGTTCTCTGCTGCATATAAATCATTTCTATTGAGGGCATTTATCACTTCATAGTACATAGATTCATTATCACTGTATGTCGTATTTCCACTGTTATAACTTCTGTCATGGTTGTAATTATTAGAACCAGCATATCCATCCATTATCGCTTTATATGCATCATTTATTTCCCTCAATTTTTCTTCTGCAAGGTCTTTTAATGGATTATCAGCATACTGATCAGGATGATACTTCTTCACAAGTTCCCTATAAGCCCTTTTAACTTCCTCTATTGAAGCCCCTTCTTTTAATCCTAAAACTTCGTACGGGTTTTGCATGATTTTTCTCCTTCCATAATTCTCATAAATTCCATGTACAGTCCTATTCTAAAAATATTATCAATAATGCCTATATTTTTCTTGAATTTCAATTGTTCATACAATTTCACTATTGTAGAAAGAGTGAAACTTAAATTAAATTTCGTCCACTCTTTTATCTCATCGATTGTATTATTAAGCTCTATTTCACTGTCATCTTTGTCGATAAGATTATACTGATATATAAACGGATTGTAATTTCCACTTTTTATATCGTCTTTTAAATCATTATACGCATCTAAAATGTATATATATCTTCCTAAATGATATGCAATCTCTTCAACCTTTTTACAATCTTCTTCATCTATATTCAGATTTTCATAAAGAAAAACTTCACGCAAAATATTCGCAAATGGCTCTGCAGATTCATCCACAGAAGAACATTTCCCCTTCTCAAGATTCTGCAAAGTTTCTAGGTATTTTCTCATATTTTGTGCCTTTTTCGTATGCAGCTTATATGATTTTTTAAATTGCTTTCTAAATAAAACCTCCAAAAAAGAACTGGCAGTGGCTTTCCCATCTGCTTTGTCGTCTATAAATTTATAATAGACTAGTATTGCATTCATATCAGCAGCATACTTTACAAATGGATTTTCTTTTATGACAGGCTTCTTCTTAAATGGATTTATAATACAGCCTTCTAACTTCATATCAACTTTCTCATCCGATAAACCCGATAAAAAGATTGCCAGATAAGTAAGCTCATAGTTTAACGTTAAGCGGCTTGTCTCGCCATATCTTCTGCCTATCTCCTTGCAAAGGCCACAGTAATATGCTTTAAAAACATCATAGTCTTTCATCTTCATTTCAGGTTTGTACGGCTTTACATATCCAAACATAGCATCTTCCTCAAAAAAATAATCCTGATACTATTTTATCAGGATATAAGCTGTAATTCAAATTAAACAAATACCAACTTATCTAATCATTTCTTTTATTTTCTCATTTTTGTCTATATACAAAAGAAGAGGCAATCCCAATACATAGCATGCAATCATCTCACCCAATCCAACCCATAGCATTGAAGCTACAAGGGGCAAATTAAATACAACATTCAATTCTATGCCTATAATGACTGCATTTATTATAACAGGCGGTAATGGCGCCAAATATCGCTTATATCTAAGATTGGATTTGCCAATATAATACGTTATTACAGCGCTAATTAAAGTCGCCAACGAACCAAATACGACATCAAATATTCCATTGCCTCCAACCATATTCGCAATTATACATCCTACAAAAAGTCCTAAAATGGAATATGATGAAAAGAAAGGCAAAACCGTAAGTGCTTCAGCTACTCTAACTTGGATCTGTCCGTAGCTTATTGGTGCAAGTGCTATTGTCATAACTGCGTACAAAGCAGCGATCAATGCACCATAGACTATTTTCTTTGTTTTTTTGTTCAATTTTATCTCCTCCGTAGTTTTGTTTATAGACAGGATTTTGCGAACTGTCTTTACTTCATTATACAGTTAAATGGTCTTGGGGTCAAACAATTTAACGCCGTCTATCATTTTAAAATGTTGATCAAATGAAAATATCATCATGTTATTTTTAAGCGATGTAGCAGCAATTAGCACATCCAATAAGGGAATAGTCTTGCCATCTCTCGTCAATTTAAAAGAAAGCCTTCCCGCCTCTATCCAATCTTTGTCATCACATGGTACTATCGGAATCGAATCAATGTACCTCTCAAGCATCTCCAACTCTTTTTTTGTCTTTACTCCTTGAAGAAGTTCAGCAATTATAAGACCCATTATATAAACTCTGTCTTGCATCAGCATATTGTCGATAATCTCAGCAATTCCTTGTTTGTTTCCAAAATATTCTATCCATACAGATGTATCAACAAGTATTTTATCTCTCATCTATTTCCATGCTCCTTAATTTTTCGATGTCTGAAGAATCTATTGCGAAATTTATCTTTCCTTTAAGTTCCATCAAATGCTGCAATTTTTTTATCCTTATGGCATCCTTCAACGCCTCTTCAACTGCTTTTGACCTGTTGTTTGTTTCATACAGCATTTCAGCTTCTTTGAGAATATCTTCAGATATATTTATCGTTGTGCGCATACGATCATCTCCTTCATCCTCATGATACATCAATTTTTTATGATAATCAATATGATAAATTTAATCTTAAAATTATTCATACCAGATCTAAACTTTTTAAGCTTCTACAATTTTGTGATGCTTATTAAATACATCAAAGTAGCAATTATAAGCTCTGTAAATTCATTTACTGCACCTAATGTATCTCCGGTCATCCCGCCTATTCTCAATGAAATGTACCTTGTGGTCGCGTACGCGATAATAGATGAAACAGCTAGAAGTTTCAAAAATACTGTGAATTGGACGAATAAAAAGCCAACAATCGATGTAAATAAAAAGCCCAGCAAAAGCTCTGCAGTAGATATCTTGCCGATGATGAGGCCTCCAAGCCCTTCTCCGCCTCTCGCTGATTTTGATGCGTACGCTGCTAAAATTATCGAAAAGCGTCCAAGAAGAGGCATCAATATTAATGTCGAATAAACAAGGTTATCTTTTATGTGGGACAAAAACAGTATTTTTAAAATTACTAAAAATACTAAAGCAAGAACTCCGTTTGTACCAAGCCTTGAATCCCTCATTATTTCAAGCATTCTATCTTTGCCTTTATTGCTAAAAAGACCATCAAATGTGTCTGCAAACCCGTCTATGTGCATTGCACCTGTTAAAATATACAATGACACTATGGCCATTGTAACGGCTATTTCCCGGGGAAATATATTTTTCACAGCATAAAATATAAAACATGCAACGGCACCAATAAGTCCTCCTACAAAAGGGAAATATTTAGCCATCTTGTGAAAATCATTTCTGTCTACATCAATTTGAACGTTAATAGGTATTCTTGTCATAAATTGAAATGATAATATAAAAGCTTTTATCTCATCCATCATGTTCACCACATTATTATAAGCAATTATTTTTACTTTTTATTTCTAAAGGTATGCCTGAAACCATAAAATAAACATAATCTGCATTTTCTGCAATTTTCTTATTTATCCTGCCTGAGATGTCTCTAAATATTCTTCCCAGTTTATATTCAGGCACAAGTCCCATACCAACTTCATTTGTGACTACTATGACATCTTTGTTGCTGGCTTTTGAGGCATTAATCAAACCGTCAACTTCTTTAGTTATTTTTTCTTCAGCTCTATCTACATCTTCTAAATCTTTCTCTTCCCAAGTCATATCGATTTCTAAAAGCAGGTTTGACACCATTACCGTCAGGCAATCCAAAAGAACAGCTTTTTTATTTGTGCTTCTTATAATGTCAGAGATGCCATTATAAGCCTCTACTGTTTCCCACTCCTCCGGCCTTCTTTCTCTATGCCTTCTAACTCTTTCTTTCATCTCGTCATCAAACGGTATAGATGTAGCGATGTAAAGGACGCTGTAACCACCGTCTTTCATTGCAAGGCTTTCTGCAAACTGGCTTTTGCCAGATCTTGCGCCGCCTGTCACCATAATCAAAGCCAATAAAAACACCTTCTTTCAGAAAAATCACTTAAAAACTTCTTTTATAGCTTCTATCAGTTTTACATTATCATCATGACTTTTTACAGCCACTCTAAAATACCTATTATCCAAATACCTGAAATTTGATGCATCTCTTATCAGTATCCCTCTTTTTAATAATTCTTCTTTTAAGTCATTAACACTCTGATGCTTCAGCTTTAAAAGCATAAAATTAACCTGCGTATCAAACACGACTAATTCATCTATCTTTTTAAGCTCATTCATCAAATAATCTATTTCTTTTTTTATATATTTTCTCGTATTTCCCATAAATTTGACATCATCAAAAATCCTTCTTCCTACTGCATCAGCAAAAGCATTTACCGTCCAAGGCTCTTTATAATCTTCCAATCTCTTTATCAAATTTTCACTTCCAAAACCGTATCCTAAGCGCAACCCCGGAAGCCCAAAAAATTTAGTAGCAGCTCTTACGACAAAAAGATTATCGTAGTCATTTATGAGATCTAAAGACTGGTATTCTTCATAATCGTATATGAATTCTATAAACGCCTCATCTATCATCACCGGCAAATCAAGATTTTTCGCTTCCTTCACTATGTATTCCACATCTTTTCGCTTTATTCCCTTGCCTGTAGGATTATTTGGATTTCCTATGATGACAGAATCCACTTCTTTGAAGCGATTTACTATTTTGTTCGCATCAATCACGTATCCATCTTCTTCTGAAATCTCGTAGTACAAAGGATTTCCTCCTGATAATGTGACTGCCCTTTCGTATTCCAAAAAAGCAGGAGATGGAATAAGCGGCTTTTTCAGAGAAAATGCCCGCACAAAAAGGTAGATAAGTTCCGACGCACCATTACCGACTATTATGTTCTCATTTTTTAGGCCCACATATCTTGAGATAGACCTTTTCAACTGGGTATAGTTTATGTCAGGGTACTTTGTTAAAACTGCAATATCAATGGAATCTCTTATACATTCGGGGAAGCCAAGAGGGTTTATGTTTGAGCTAAAGTCTATTACATCTTCATTGTACACATAAATATTGCCGCCATGCTCATATTTATCCACTTATTTCACCTTCCATCTATGAGTCTACCTAAACGTACAAACGGTTTGTCTAAGAGATTCTCAATTTTTCGCCTATCACCCTCTTTGTAAACTACAATGCAACACGTGGAAGGGCCCCCTGACTTTTCATCATCAATCTCGTTATCGTATTCTCTTAATAAATTTAGTCCAGAAGTAAATTTGAGCACATCAAGTTCATATTTTATCCCTCTTGACCCTACGGGAATCGCTTCTACTATTTCGCTACATCTAAATATTTTTACATAATCTTTAAGCGTAAGAATATCATGAAAGCGCAAAACCTCTTGTCCAACACGGGGGTAACCTATTAAGCCTACCTCCATGCCTGCCATAGCCTTTCGCACTTTTAAATCTTCTTTCGCTGCCTTTCCAATTGCTGTCACGCCAACACCAGTCATTGTTGATGGAAAATTTTCCTCCGTGCTACCAGTTAAAGCGACATCATATATCCCGTTGTCATTTAGCTCTTTTCTTATGCCATCTATGATTTTAATTCCAGTTGGGTTCATCTCATTTGACAGCGTATCCGATATGATGATTGGCCAAGCTCCAATGCACAAAAGCTCAGATACTGCGACCTTTGTCACGGTCCTTCCCACTATCTCCTCATCTACCTTCAATATGTCGCCTTCTTTATTTCCAATTGCACCGATGCTATCGCAAGCTATTGCATATACAGTATCACTTTCATATATTATTAAGACATCTCTATATCTCTCTACCATATCTCATCCTCATTACCTTTTTATCTTAGTTGAGATGGCTTTAAAGATGACTGCCGCTAGAAAAACATTAGCAAACGATGCAATAGTAAGCGGAAATACCATCTGTACAAAAAAGCCCCAACCATATTGAGGAACAAAAATAAGTGTTGCAACAGGTCCATTTAATATAGTACCAACAGCAACTGCTACATAGCTATTAAACTTTTTATACGCAAGTGAATAAAAATATGCACATACAGCCATCGATACAGCAATGATGATATGGTTAGGTATTCCAAGTGGAAAACCAGATGTAAGTGCAGTAAAAATATGTCCTAAAGAAATAACGATTGCTCCTATGTAGCTTCCAAAATAAAGGGATGCAAAATACCCAGGCAATGAATCAAATGCAACTGTATTGTAGATTTTAATCATGGCACCAACAGCACTCATGGCTATAAGCATAGCCACAAGCGTCAAAGTTTTTACATTTTTTAATGGCGATGTCTTTATATGCATTATTAAATACCTCCATTCAAAATAATTAATTTTAATGCAAAAAACAAAACAAGTCCCAGAAAAGATGTCATATACATTATCTTTACGCTGTCCTTAATATGTTCTAATTTAAGTGCCTCTTTGCCATCTCCCAACTTCGGTTTTAATTCAGGCTTTCCAAAATAATAGTTAAGCCCTCCCAACTCTACATTTAGCGCACCCGCAACAGCAGCTTCCCCATGTGCGCTGTTGGGGCTTTCATGCTTTAATCTATCCCTTTTTAAAATGCGAAAGCTATTTTTATAGTCGTATCTCAGCAAAAAAGATGATGCTACAATCAAAAGCCCTGTTATCCTGGCTGGCAAGAAATTCAATACATCGTCAAGCTTTGCAGAGGCATATCCTATTTCTGCGTATTTTTCATTTTTATAACCAACCATTGAGTCAAGTGTGCTGGAAGCCTTGTAAGCTAATGCCAACGGTGCACCGCCTATAAAAGCATAAAATAGAGGCCCAATTATCCCATCAGATATGTTTTCTGCCACCGTCTCCACAACACCTCTTACAATGTCACTGTAACCTAAGTTTTCCGTATCACGGCTTACGATGAAAGACAACATCTTCCGAGCTTCAACAATGTTGTCGTTTTTAAGAGGGCTGTATACTCTCATGGCTGATTTTGCTAAATCATTTGTGGCAAGACACGTGTAAATGAGAAGCATATCTAAAATCTTTCCTAAATACACATTTAATTCTTTCAGCAAGTAAATGATAAGATACCCACTTATGTAGCTTGTAAAAACAACTACAGCACACAAGAAATAACCCGCGATTCTTTCCTGTCTTGCGGTTTTGGCTATTTCCCTAAATTTACGCTCCAAAAAGCTGATTAATTTTCCCATAAGTCTCACTGGGTGAGGGTATCCTTCTGGATCGCCTATCATTAAATCTAAAAAATATGCAGCTATCACTTCCATATTCAAATACTGCCTTTCATTATCTTGTAAATTTTATTCATATCCAGGCTATTTCTGACTATATCTGCCAGCCTATCGTACTCTCTTTCCTTAAATTCCCTGTAATCTTCAATGTAATCTATCTCTTTGAAGCCTTTTGATTTTCTGACGATATTTATAAGCCTCCTTGTGAAGTCCGTGTTTTCAAATATTCCATGCATATACGTGCCAAACACCTTTCCATCACTGCTTACACACCCATCACTGACAGATATTTTTTCCTCATTCCTCACTAAAATGTTGGAAAAACTTTTTTCTCCCGTAGAGCTTATCCCCATGTGTATTTCGTATCCATCTACAAACAGTTTTCTAAGCGGTGATAAAAAATCAGGCAAATCATCGGAAATTTGAGCTTTAACCTGCGTCGTAATCTTTTCATCTGAAATAACTGTCTCTATGTCTAATAGTCCTAAACCTTCCATCTCACTAACAGGCCCTTCTATGTGTTGTGGATCCCATATCTTTTTCCCCAACATCTGATATCCACCGCATATACCGATTATAAGCTTCCCTCTTTTTCTTAAATTCAAGATCTCATGGTGCATTCCAGCATCTTTAAGTGTTTTAAGATCTCCTATCGTGTTTTTCGTACCTGGTATTATCAATACGTCGCAATCACCGATTTTTTCGCCTCTACTTACGTACCTTACATTTACATCTTGAATCTTTTTTAATGGCTCAAAATCAGTAAAGTTAGATATATGGGGGAGATTTAAAATCGCAATATCAATGGCTCCACTGCTTTTTCTCCTGTAATAAGAATCCGTTGCACTATCCTCTTCATCAACATAGACGTCTATGTACGGAACAACTCCAATGACATCTTTATTAATTATGTCCTCCAGCATCTTTATCCCCGGCTTTAATATTTCCATGTCTCCTCTAAATTTATTTATTATGACGCCTTTTACTCTTTTCCTCTCATCATCATTTAAAAGCAATAGTGTGCCTGCAATAGACGCGAAGACACCGCCTTTATCTATGTCGCCTACTATCAATACTGGTGAATCAACGAGTTCAGCCAATCCCATATTTACAACGTCTTTTTCTCTAAGGTTTATTTCGGCAGGGCTTCCAGCGCCTTCAATCACTACTATGTCGTATGACTGGCTAAGCTTATCAAAATCCTCTTTTATCATACCTAAAAGTGTCGGCTTAAATTTCTGATAGCAAGATGCATCCATGCTGTCATAAACTTTTCCTCTTAGTATAACTTGACAATTTTTGTCTGAACTTGGCTTTAAAAGTATGGGATTCATAAGTACCGATGGTTTTATGCCTGCAGCTTCAGCTTGTACAGCTTGTGCTCGCCCCATCTCAAGCCCCTCATCTGTTATAAAGGAATTAAGCGCCATATTTTGAGACTTAAATGGTGCAACTTTATATCCATCCTGTCTGAATATCCTACAAAGAGCAGCAGTCAATAAGCTCTTTCCGACAGATGATGCCGTACCTTGCAGCATTATCTTAAGTGCCATTTTTATACATCTCCTGTGTATAATTTTTGCATTTATTTATAAACCTAATTACAGCATTTGGATATTTCAATAAGTTGATGTGAACATAGGTACCTAAACAATTTTTGTACACATATCCGCATGACCACTTGTCTTCAGAATTAGGCTTATGCACTTCATACGCAAAATCATCGTGTATCCCCGACATCTTCGAGTTATGAAAAACATGACCAAAGATGACATCTCCTTTTTCAAATAGCACATTATCTTTTACCACATCTACCTTGGCGTAACCAAAATTGATTAATCTTTTCGTCATTATGGCATCTAAATCGAATATTCCTACCATATGGTGTCCATCTCCATTTAGATCCACGATTTTTTTCGCAAGGTACATAAGACCACCGCATTCTGCATAGACTGGCATTCCCTTTTCAATACTTTCTTTAATTGAAGATAACATGGAATGATTTTTGCTTAATCTTTCAGCAAAAACCTCAGGAAATCCTCCACCTAAGTATATTCCTGACACACCTTTTGGAATAGCATCATCACGTAGAGGACTAAATGGGATTAACTCTGCTCCACGCTCCATCAATGAATCTAAGCTATCTTGATAGTAAAAATTAAATGCTTCGTCGTATGCAAGTGCAATTTTGACAGTTTCTCTTATTCTTACTGACACTTTTTCTTCAATTAAATCATCTTTCTTAAAATCTACATCACATGCATCGAGAATGCCCTCTACGTCTATGAATTGCTCTATGCTATCGTACAAAATGCTAAAATTGTGATTTTCCTTTGTCTCAAATATAGGCATAAGTCCAAGATGCCTCTCAGGCAAACTAACCCTATCATCCTGGGGAAGATATCCAAATGCTTTTATGCCTAAATCTCTTTCTATGCATTCTTTTAAAAGCTTGTAATGTTTTTCACTGCCAACTCTGTTGAATATTACTCCTACAATATTGACATCTTTATCGTATTCTATATAGCCTTTAACTAAGGCAGAAACACTTGCAGCCATTCCAGATGCGTCAACGACAAGTACGACAGGTAAGTTTAAAAGTTTTGCCACATGTGCACTGCTGCCATAGCTTGTATTATTGATTCCATCGTACATACCCATGACGCCTTCTACGACTGTCACATCTCCAGATAAAGCGTGCTTTAAAAAGGACTTTTTCACGTAGTCATCTCCAAGCATGTAGACGTCCAAATTGTATGAGAAATTGCCAGATGCAAACCTGTGATACGCCGTGTCTATGTAATCAGGACCAACTTTAAACGAAATGACCTTGTATTTTTTAGAAAGATATCCTATTACACCAATAGTAATGGTCGTCTTACCTACGCCAGAATGAGTTCCGGCTATCATAAATGCTTTACACAATTTTCAAATCATCCCCTTGCTTTTTTGAGAGAATAATAAGCGGTGTATCTGTAATAGGATTTCTGATTACATCAGCATCGACAGAAAAAGCCATCTTTATATTTTCTGCAGTAAGGACTTCATTTGGCGTCCCCATCGATATAATCTCTCCATCTTTCATAAGTAGAATAAAATCGCAAAATTGAGATGATAAGTTGATGTCATGAAGAACAGCAAACACAAGTATATCTTTTGCGGTCAACTGCTTAAGTATTGAAAGCACTTCTATTTGATATTTTACATCTAAATGTGAAATCGGCTCATCCAATAGCAAGATCTTAGGCTCTTGAGCCAACGCTCTTGCAATGTAAACCCTTTGCCTTTGCCCACCACTTAATTCATTTACATATCTATCCTTAAGATCCCATGTGTTTGTAAGAATCATCGCTTCTTTTACGATGTTTACGTCTTTTTTAGTCTCTCTTTGAAATCTCCTTAAATAAGGAGTCCTTCCCATCATAACAACATCATAAGAGGTAAATTCAAAGTCAGAATACACATCCTGCGGAACATAACCGATAAGCATCGCTTTGTCCTTTGATTTCATGCTGTATATGCTCTTCCCCGCTATAGACACATTTCCTTTACTTGGCTTCAAGTACCCTGATAAGTTCTTTAAAAGAGTAGTCTTTCCAGACCCATTACTGCCTAGTATCCCCACCATTTTATAGTCATCTATCTTAAAATTTACACCTTTTAAAGCCTGAATCATACCATAACTAAAATGAAGATCTTCCACATTTACGATCGCCATATTATTTGACCTCTTTATTTTTATTTTTGACAAGAAGATATAAGAAAAATGGTCCACCACAAGCGGCAGTTATTATGCCAACTGGTATTTCTACAGGAGCCATCACAGTTCTTGCCAGCGTATCAGCCAATACCAAAAACGCTGCACCTACTACACCGCTAAAAGGAACTAAAACTCTGTTGTCAGAACCTATAATAAGCCTTGATATGTGAGGCACTATAAGCCCTACAAAGCCAATTATTCCACCTGCTGAAACAGAAGACGCGGTGATTAAAGAACCTACAATCAATATGATTTTTTTAACTCTTTCAGTATCAATCCCTAAATGCTCAGCTATTTCTTCACCTGTCATTATCACATTAAGATCTCTCGAAAACGTGTATAATGCAATACATCCAATCAATATTAGTGGTACTGTGTAAAAAACCTGGCTCCAGCTAATAAGACTAAATCCCCCCATCGTCCAAAAGACTATCTGTGACATCTCATTATGATTCAAAAGCATCATGAGAGAAATAACTGAAGACATAAAAGCACTGATGGCAATGCCTGCAAGAAGCATCGTCTGCATTTTAATATACGGTCCTTTTTTAGCCAAAATATACACTACGTAAATAGTCATAAGAGCAAATGCAAATGCAAAAAATTGAAGACCAAAAATGCCTAATCCTAAGACAATTGCGATGGACGCTCCGAAAGCTGCTCCCGATGATATACCTAAAACATAAGGATCTGCCATAGGATTCTTCAAAAGTCCTTGAAAGAACGTACCTGCCACAGAAAGTCCCATCCCAGTAAAAGCAGCTTCAATAATCCTTGGAAACCTAAGATTTAACAATATCATCTTGTCTGTGCTGTTGCCATCACCAAATATGACATCAACAATACTTTTCAATGGCATTTTGACTGCACCAACTGATGCAGAAAACATCAGCGATGCAATCAAAATCACAATAGAAATTAGCAAATAAAAACCTTTTTTCACTTTCAATTTATTTAAATGCCTCCGGATGTAAATCTTTTGCAATTTCTTCTAAACCTAAGACGATTCTGTTAGATGGCTTAGTGACAATGTCATCGTTGGATATTACAAATATTTTGCCATCCTTTGCCGCTTTTGTATCTTTATAACCTGCCATATTTTTTATTTCATTGGCATTTGCAGCATGTGGTGATGTAATTATCACATCAGGATTCTTCTGTATCAATTTTTCCATGCTGTACTGCGCCCATCCGTTTGCATCACTGGCTACATTATTTCCACCAGCCAATGTAATAAGTTCATCGATAAACGTACCCTTGCCAGCCGTCCAATTTCCATTTGTATCAACAACATAAAACACATTTACTTTTGGCAAATCCTTCACTTTATCATTGATTTCTTTGATTTTATCCTTCATGCTGCTTATTATTTCATTTCCCTTTTCTACATTACCTGTGATTTCAGCTAATATCTTTATTGAATCATATATCTGGTTTATGTTCTGAGCTTCCAATACCACCACCGGTATGCCTGATTTCTCGATTGTCTCCATATGGTCTTTTCCAGAAAGATTTGATGCAAATACGATATCTGGCTTTTGTGCCAATATAGTTTCAATATTAGGCCCTTCATATCCTCCAACTTTTGCAACACTTTTTACCTCTGGTGGATAATCGTCGTAATTGGTAACGCCGACAACATCTTTGCCAGCGCCAATTGCGTAAATCAGCTCTGTAGTTGATGGAGACAAGGAAACAATTCTTTTCGGCTCCTTTTTTATCGTCACTTGCCTACCCATAAAATCAGTAATCTTCAATGGAAATGTAGCCTTAACTTCAGTTTTCGTAGTATTGTCATTTGTTGCTGTCTTTTCTTGAGTTTTTTGAGAACATGAGACAAGGCTTAATGAAAGAACTGCTATTATGATGAAAACTACGATATTTTTAATCCACTTTTTCACTTAGATCTCTCCTCCTAAATTATTTATAAAGATTTGAAACATAACCAAAGCGCTTAAACAGTAAACCTAAAAAATTAAGGCATACCGAGAAGGTATGCCCCATATTTTTCAATGCAAATATGTACCACATTACCAACCTCCCCTCCGAAGGTGTTTTTCACATCTTAAGGCAGGTCTCCTGGCTTGCAATTCATCTTTAGCTCAACCTTCCCGGTTTCACCAGTGGTTTTTTGAGCCTCATCATCGCTTACAGTAGCGGGGGCTGCAGCGGCTTCTCACCGCTTTCCCTATTAACCTTTCGGACCTTAAGACCATATTTAGTTTAACTATATTATATCTTTAATGCAAAATTGCGTCAATGAAAATAAATGGCCTTTTTTTGCAATAATTTGTCATGAATCTATCATCTCAACCCATATAAACTTTTACTACTGTAATATCCAATATAACAAACATGATGAATACCGCTAAAATAATTGAAATCAAAATAAATGCCTGCAAGATAAACTCCCTGTACCTTTTCATCCCACACTCTTCCTCCAATTTCTATAAAGCAAATCGTTTTTTCCTTCTTTATATATAGACAAATTTCTTCCTCATTTTGTTACAGTTTTTTTAAAAAATTTTTTATGTATAAAAAAATAGCCCAAAGGGCTACTTATCAAATGAAGCGTGTGGTATCAAAAGCATACTGTTTTAATGAGCTTCAAAACGCAAATCCGATGTAATCTCGAAACTATCATAGTAAAAGTACAATATTCCTGATTTAGTATCCAAGAAAAACAGCTTATTAGTCATATAATTAGTTCTAAAAGAAGTCGAATCTTTTTGCTTAGTATTTGTATATAAATAATAGTATCCATTCTCTTTTACTTTTGGAAATGGATATTTTTCCCCAAGCGTTAAGTTAGGTTGTGGCAATGATTTTGCTAATGAGTACGGTATCACAGAACCAAACTTCCATCCTTTTTCTTCTGCAGATTTGATGAAAGCATCCATTTGGGACTTATCGAACTTCATAACGATGTAATGTAGCTCTTGGTCCCTATCGCCTGTATAGTTATTCTCCAGTATATTAACTGATCTTGGAATGTAGATGCCAATTTGGGAGGCGACAAAATATTGAGGTCCAGAAAATATCTTAGAAAAAATCAGTATGCACAATCCCAAAGCAAAAAAAATACCAACTGTTATTCCCCACCATTTTATGAGATTTCTATTTCCAGATCGTCTCCATTTATAAACTGAAAAGCCAAGCCAAACAATCATTAATACAGCTACATTAATAAGAAATATTTCATATATGTAAATCATGCGATTGCCTAAATTCCCTAAGTATAATTGCGTATGTAAATTCATTGATATCACCTCACATCTTATAGCAAATGTAGTAACTGTTTAAGTATCTAAACAAGCTACTACATTCTTCAAATTTTTGATAATATTACTTAGTATCAGGGACAGTTATGGAAATATAGTATGGTACTACCGCTCCTACAGACTGCGCATATGCACCATAATTATTAATTAGTGTTACCGCTGCATTGGGAATTCCGGATCCATACCCACTCCAATTTTTAGGTTGGAAATCATACGTATCTGTAACATATGAAGTTATTGATTTGCCTGATGAATAGCTATACATTGTAGTATTATGTAAAGCTAAATATAAATCCCAGTTTGAATTGCTTGCCGTAAATACTGGATAGCTTATTTGACTTGTACTGCTAGAACTCTTAAAAGGAGCAATAGCATTTTTATATGCTTGAGTACCCTTTATCTCAGGTACTATCGAATCGCTCGATGGAAGATATTCATCACTGGGATTATCTTGTAAAGAATGCTGCAAGAAAAATGATGCTTTAGGAACTACGATTGAAGCCAATTCTGCAGCCGTCCACAATTGAGCTCTTACAAGAGATTTTGTTATCCCAACTGACTTAATCGATACTTGTGATGATGAAGTTTTTAAATTCATTATCTCGTTTATATCAAGTAATGGTCCTTCTAATTCCCCATTAGACACTTTTTGATTATGGTATTCAATCGCACATTTTAATAAGAATGCATCATCTGACAGCGAACCTTGCTTTGATCTTTGATCTTGAATAAATTTTTTAAAGTTATTGACATCTTTAAGAAACCTGTCATACTCAATAGCACTCTTTTGCTCTGCATCAATTGATGAAATCTTTGGTAACATATTGCTGGTAGGAACCGCAAAAGCAGAACTAAAACTTGAAATTGTAAAAAGCACAACAATTAGAAGCAGTGAAATTAGTTTTTTTAACATACTTTACATCTCCTTTTTGTAGTCAATATGCTTCTCGGTACCAAAAAGCATATTAACTACGATTTTATCTGCAGGAAATGGCGCCAATTTCTGTTAATATTATTATAAACCAATTATTCTCATCTGGGAAGGTGCTAAATTAGGTCAATTTTTCTGTCATACTTTGTCAATCTGTGTAATATATTGTCGAAACCGCGACCGTTTTTCGGTCATCAATAAACTTTAAAAAAAAACAGGCATTAAGCCTGTTTATGATCCTAATTCATCAATTTTTTTATCTCCTCTTTTGACAACTCTGTAATCTCTGCTATTCTGTCGATGTCCATACCTTCTTTTAACAACTTTTTTGCAATTTTTATGCTTTTCTCTTTTTCGCCCTTTTCAATACCTTTTTCAATTCCTTTCTCAATGCCTTTTTCTATTATCATCTTGTACGTTTCAGATTCTTCAATCCTAAACATTTTTATCACCTCCGAAAAAACTTTCTCAATAACTTCTCTTTTATATATGATGCCCGATAATATTTCAGCCTTAAATGCTATGTCTTTCTTCTTGTTTATGTCCAATGGAATATCTTTTATAGCCTCAACACATCTTTCCAGATATTTTTCTCCTTCTTTTTTCCTTCTATTTTTGTCCATCAATGGAAGCAGTGAATACAAGTCATAATAGTCTGTCTTTAAAACATCAGTATATTTTATGTCGCCAACATTTATTATCTTATATTTATAGTCTAATGTATTTTGTTCTCCAAAGTTATAATTTAAGCTATTTGCCATTTTTACATTGTCTTTGCCTATATATACGACTATCTGATATGGTAGGAGATCATGTTTTTCCATTATCTCCAGTGAATATCTCAGCATTCTATAAGGCATTTTTTCGTCATTTTCTGATTGAAATTCTATATGCACAGCCACATTTCCTTTGTCAGTAGTACATTTGAATATCATGTCGCTGTCTCTGCGTTCTACTCTTGCAAATTCTATATTTAGTTCATCAATCTTTGTGTATTGTAGTCCAAGAAAATAACTCATTATGTCATCAGCCATATCTGAAAAAATATTTTTCATAGTTATATCGTATTTTTGGCTCATACTTCTTCCTTCCATTTCTCTTCATCTTACCTTTATTATATCATACGAATATTAAAAATACAGATTATTGTCATATTATTTTTATATCAAAATTTTGTAGCAATAGGTCTTCTTGCTATTATGCAATTTATATTGTAAAATCTTATTAAATTAAAATAAAGAAAGGAAAGCGGTACATGAAAATTGTAAAATATGATAGTGAAGGAATTAGAAAAAAATTACTGTATGTAATTGACAAATACAAAATCACATTAAACACTTTAAGTAAAGTAACAGGTATTGATATTAATTGGCTTTCAGATTATATAAATGGAAAAAGAGAAATAGACGACCTATCAGATAATCTAAAAGGCTTCTTTTTTACCGATTTAATCTTTCTTCTGTCAGACGGAATGGAAATTGATAAAGATGAAAGAATAAAAGGAGTTATTGATGTACTAGTACAAATATTCGACCTCAAATATGAAACTATATCACTTTATGCAGGATTAGAAAAACAAGATATCGAAAACTTTATGAATGACACTAACTCAATTAACTATGAAAAAAAATATAAGTTAGCAGCAGCTTGTATGATGCTTCATTATATATTCAAACAGCCAATAATATATAAATAATCGACCATCTAAAAATGTTTTACCCTAAAGCAACGACTTTTTATCGCACCGATCATTATTTAAAAGATTATAACTTGCATATTATCGATAAATTGATTTCAGAATCAAACAATAAAAGAGGACTTCCCAATTAAAATTTAGAGAATGTCCTCTTTTTCTATATTACTTTCAGTTTATCCAAGTTATATAGTTATTACCTGTTTTTGCTACTGGCACAGGGCCTAAATAAGCTATGCCACTCAGTGAAGCACTATATTTATGCCCCGAGATATTAGAAGTAGGAACAGAACCACTAAAACCAGATACGGGAGTATATCCACCACCAAAACCGGAAGTTAAATCCGTTATATGCATTAAACCCGTAAAACTTGTAGCTGGAATATCCAGTTTTATTGAGTAATAAACAGTACCTTTTGATACCCACAAACTCAATACTCCTACATCACCAATAAAATCTTCATTTGGAAGGATTGCAGAATTATCTTTTATCAATGTAAGCGGTATTTGGGCTTTTTCACCTTCTTTTAATTCTACTGCTGTTTTATAAGTAAGCTTATATGTATTAACTACCTTAACTGGATCTTTCTGTGCTAAAGCCGTTACCGAGGTGGAAAATAGCGTAACTAACATGAGAACAATTATGAAGATCTTTTTAGCTAGTTTTTTTAACATACTTTACATCTCCTTTTTGTAGTCAATATGCTTCTCGGTACCAAAAAGCATATTAACTACGATTTTATCTGCAGGAAATGGCGCCAATTCCTGTTAATGTTATTATAAACCAATTATCCTCATCTGGGAAGGTGCTAAATTAGGTCAATTTTTCTGTCATACTTTGTCAATCTGTGTAATATATTGTCGAAACCGCGACCGTTTTTCGGTCATCAATAAACTTTACAAAAAAAAAAACAGGCATTAAGCCTGCTTATTATCTTAATTCATCAATTTTTTTATCTCCTCTTTTGATAATTCTGTAATCTCTGCTATTCTGTCGATGTCCATACCTTCTTTTAACAACTTTTTTGCTATTTTTATGCTTTTTTCTTTTTCGCCTTTTTCTATTATCATTTTGTATGTTTCTGATTCTTCAATCCTAAACATTTTTATCACCTCCGAAAAAACTTTTTCAATAACTTCTCTTTTATAAACTATACCCGATAATATCTCTGCCTTAAATGCTATGTCTTTCTTTTTGTTTATGTCCAATGGAATATCTTTTATAGCCTCAACACATCTTTCCAGATATTTTTCCCCTTCTTCTTTCCTTCTATTTTGGTCCATCAGCGGGAGAAGGGAATATAAATCATAATAGTCTGTCCCTACAACATCAGCATATTTTATGTCGCCAACGTTTATTATCCTGTATCTATAGTCTAATGTGTTTTGTTCTCCAAAGTCGTAACTTAAGTTATTTGCCATTTTTACATTGTCTTTGCCTATATAAACAACTATCTGATATGGTAAGAGATTATGCTTTTCCATTATCTCCAGGGAATATCTTAGCATCCTATAAGGCATTTTTCCGTCATTTTCTGATTGAAATTCTATGTGCACAGCAACATTTCCTTTGCCTGTAGTACATTTGAATATCATGTCGCTGTCCCTTCGTTCTATTCTTGCAAATTCTATATTAAGTTCATCGATTTTCGTATATTGTAGTCCCAAAAAATAACTCATTATGTCATCAGCCATATCCGAAAAAATATTTTTCATCGTTATATCGTATTTTTGGCTCATACTTCTTCCTTCCATTTCCCTTTATCTCACCTTTATTATATCATATGAATATAAAAAATACAGATTATTTTTCTTTATACTTCTCTATCACTTTAATTTCCTATATATTATATTCTCATTGCATGACAGCCAAAATAATCTCCATATATAAAATAAATTTCCCATGAATTTGTTACAGTTTTAAAAATCTTTTAGTCATAAAAAATAGCCATTTGGGACCATCAAAGGTCCAAGACAACCGCTGCTATTAAACATAAGATTATTTTTAAAATCACCTCCAGCATATTCTTCAGTTATCTTGTCCCACATATGATAATTATACTCAGCTTGTTGAATAATCTAATTCGATCATAGTATGCCGTAACATCAATATAAATAGACAAATATATATATCATATAAATAATGTGTTCAAAATCAGAATTTATAACATTTTGACCAACGTACTATTATCAAATTCAAATACTTCATCACATAGTAATCTAATGTCTTCACTTATATGACTTGCAATTAATATTGTTGTACCATTTTTCTTGAGGTTAAAAAGCAAATTTCTTATATTGGCAACACCATTTTTATCCAGACCATTAAATGGTTCATCCAATATTAAAATTTTTGGATTTTCCATTATTGCTTGCGCTATTGCCAGCCTCTGTCTCATTCCAAGTGAATATTTCTTTACTTTCTTATTGCTATCATTTTCCAAGCCAACTAATTTTAATACATCTTTTATCTCTTTTTCACCTATAATATTCCTTATTGATGCTAAATATTTCAAATTATAATATCCGGAATAGTCATCTAAAAATCCCGGACTTTCTATAATAACTCCTAAATCAGGCGGAAAATCTATATCCTTTCCTAATTTTTTATTGTGTATAAAGACATCGCCGTCAGTAGGTAACATTAGACCAGACAGAATCTTAAAAAGGACCGATTTACCACATCCATTATAGCCTGTAAATCCGTAAATTTTCCCTTTTGTCAATTCAAAATTTACATTCTCGAATATAACTTTATCTTTGAATCTTTTGCTCAGATTTGAAACTTTTATAACTATTTCATCCATTTTATCAACTCCTTAATCAATATCGATAATTGTTTCTTTATTTTTGATTGTTAAAAGAATAAGCAAAATACTAAATATAATATTAACGGCGAAAAATAAATATAATGGCAAATGGTTGTAATTGTTAGAAAGAACATTCAATTTTGTTATTAAAATATGCTCGCCCAAGTAAAAATTCAATTTCGGCAGCGAAAAATTTAAAATGTAAATAACGAAGACAACAACAAATCCTATATAAAGTTTTCTTGTAATTCTTGTAATATATAATTGCACCATAGAAATAGTAAATGTACCTATAATTTGTGCAAAATACATATTAAACAATATCCTATATATAGAGTACAAATTTTTGTTGTATTTTGTATAATCATAAAATACATTGCTTATCCATGTGCCACTAAATATTAAACTTGATATTCCGTATAAAACCACATCATATATGAAAAAAAACATCACTATGACTATTAACATCGAAATAATATTCGATGTATAAAATAATTTATTGTTCATTATCCTTGGCAAAGTAAATATAGCATTTTTCCCCATCATATTATCCATATACATTTCTATTACCATCGCTATCATAATATAAGGAAAAAATGCCAGCATCGTCTGTATTATGTTTATATTTTCTATATTATAGCCACCAAAAGATAATACAACCGAATCAAGTATCGTTATATTTTGAAAATAGGAATTATAAACAACATTAAATATTGATAATGCTAAGGATAAGAAAGCAAAGATAAATAGCTTTTTATATATATATCTTAGGTTATAATTGAAAACTAACAATCCCAACTTATTCATTTCTATTTCAAAACAATCTCCTTTAAATTATATTTTAACAAAATATGTATGGCTACAATCATAATTAATAGGTGAAAATTGTTAGACACAATAAACTCTATTAGATTATAATTTGAATTAAACGAAAAAATATATATATTTCCAATATCCAGTAAATTAATAACAGGTATGTTTCTTAGATTCAATACTACAGTACTTACAAGCGCTATAATTATGCTTATAGCTAAACTTAAACCATAATTAACTGAAGTAAATCCTATAGCCAAAGCCATCTCCAACATGCCCAGCACAATTAAAGACAGGTGAAACCTTATATAATAAATAATAATGCTACTAAAAGGTGTTAAATTTTTTGCAAACAAGGTGTACAAATCATCACCATTAATTGAGCTGCTGCTCCAATTTGGGCTATAGCCAAGATTTAGATATGCGCCAATATAAACGCTGAAAATAATTAAAATCAAATAGATAATGCTTGTAATAAATATCAATATATATTTTGATATAAGCCAATTTATTTTATTATCTAATCTTGTATGAACAAATGGTGTTATATTGCTATCATTACATACATTGTAAATTAATAATAAAAATGTTGTCAAGAAGAAAATTCCATATATATAATGGCTTCCTAATAAGTAAAACACTCCATTCCAAAAATTATCTTCTCTACTAAATACATTTGTCTTTATAGCCAAATACGGAAATATCATCATGTATAAAAAAATAATATATATACTTTTTTGCTTAACAACTCTTTTTAATGTAAAGTTTACATAACCTTTTATAATACGTTTATCCATTCTTTAGCACCACTTTATAGTTTATATAGTATGTTATTATTCCTATTGCCAATAGTCCTAAATTAAGAATTATAAAATGCAATATGTCATAGCTTTTATTGTAAAAAAAATTGTAGGCATTTGTCATTGAATAATTTTGATTAATATTAAATATGGCTATTTCATAAATTATAAAAAATATATATGGCAATGTGTAAATAATGTATTTTTTATTAAAAAAACTTGTAATACCAGCAGAAAACCCCGCAAAAGAAAATCCTAAAATAAAATGCATTATAAATACAATAAATATGTATTTATTTGGATCTTTAAAAAATATACTACTATATAGTCCATCTGGTGCGCCTCTTGAACGCAATATTGATATTGGCAAAATCTCATTTCTTGCAAATAATAACAAAATTATATAATAAATTAATTCGGGCAAAACCAATGCGATTCCACCCATGATACCATTCACAATAAATTTGATCTGATGATATTTTTTTAAACCTATTCTGGATATACTGAAATAATTAAATTTTTTATTCCTCTCGTATATATATGAATAAGTAAAAGGTAGAATTATCATAAACACAAAAAAAGTTTTAATAAGATAATAACTCTGACTCCAAATTAAATACGCATTCTGTCCAGGTCTTATTACATTTTCATAATACAACTTTTTATCTGATATATCTGGTGAATTTATATTGGCAAATGCAGCCGGTTTTAATATAGACTGATATGCAGATAAAAATAATAATAAAAGCGAAACTAATACTACGAATAATAATTTTTTATCAAATAAGGCTCTTTTAAATTCTTCTCTCAACATATTTACCACTCCCGATTTTTTGCATATTAAAATACAGTAATGACAAAAGGAATAAGATATTCCAATTGCCATTACTAAAAATATTAGTATTCGTCAGGATTCCAATAACCCGTTAAATTATATCTAACAAAGTCCGAGCCATTTATTGTCCATGCTTTAACACGATATTTATAATTTTGTTGCATTCCGTAATTTTTAAATAAGTAACTTCCAGGTGAATTAGTTATATAATGATCAGTTCTTTCTTCGCCATTTGAATTAACAACAACAAACCCTGTTCTTACAGCCGATTGTATATAGTCAACTTTTATCACTGCACTTTCATTCGTTGTTACCTTATAAGCATACTCCGTATAAGCTGGTATTCCGAAATATCCTGTATTCATGTCAAAATGAAATTTATAATTATATGCATATGCAAAAGATGCTGTTACCACTAACAATGCAGTAAAAACTAGCAATATAGTTTTTTTCATAATTTTATTACCCCTTTCTCTTTTGATTAAATCGTACGATTTTATCATTTTTGATAATTTACCGGTAATTACCTTATTTTTATATTAACTCTCTTATGCAAACATGTCTACTGTCCAAAAGTATCAATTTTATTCAAATTTGAACCTATTTTTGTACTAAAGTACAAATCAAGAACAAATTTTATACTTTTGGATAGTTATTGTTATATGATTGCATATTTACCACTCCCGATTTTTTGTTTTGTAAAATAACTTACAAAGAATTTGCTCTCATGAAAAAGATTTTTGAAAATTAGCCTTGAATATGCAGATCTATTTATATTTTCTTAATACTTCGTTTTTTATGCTTTCATACCTATTTGCAACATCGCTATCTGACGTTATTATATCCAAATCTTTAACATCACCATATTTTAATCCTTGATCTATTTTTTTCTCATCTACTGTGACAACTTCTCCTGTATCTTTTAACTTGTATTTGCCATAAGGCACCGAAGTAAACAAAAAACTAATGCCTTCATTGTTTTTATAATGATATCCCTGTGGAGCCTTTATCTTCCTTAAAAAAACGATATATTCATCGTTGCTGTGCATAAAATTGTAACCCCATTGAGAATAAAATGTTTTGTTATACACATCAAAAAAACAAGGTTCATAAATATATACATAATTTTTGCCTTTTAAATCATTTCCTTTGTATATCTTAACAACATTTACTTTTGTATACAATGTATTATTTAATGTCTTCCTATCATCTTCTACTCTCACTTTTAAAATATAATCAGATTTAAGTTCAAGATCTGATAGGCTTTTTATGTTTTCGACATAAAAATTTTTATAAAATACCCTATCTGAATCAACATCTCCCACAACTATTTTATAATCATCTATATTATTTGAAATTCTAGAGAAAGAAACATTGTCTTTGTATGAAAACCTCGTAAAAATTCCTACCACAACACTGATTACAACCAAAGATACAACAATCGAGATCAAAACCTTATCTAATTTCTTCATTCAACACACCTCTTTTTATGATTGTATTACCGAACCATCGTCAACTTTGTATTTAACATCTGATAATATATCTATGTCGTCTTTGTTGTGGCTTGCAATAAGTATAAGCGCACCCCTCTTCTTCTCTTCTATCAATATTTCCCTTACAAGCTGGACGCCATTTTCATCAAGTGAATTTGTAGGTTCATCTAGAATTATGATATCAGGTCGTTCCATAATAGCTTGAGCAATTGCAAGGCGTTGTTTCATTCCTAAAGAATATTTTTTATATATTCTTCTGTCATCTGGATCTAGACCAACTCTTTTTATAGATTTTCTAATATCTTCATCACCTATTATGTTTTTTATTGATGATAGAACTTTTAAATTCTCGAAACCTGTATAATGATCCCAAAACCCCGGTGATTCAATTATTACGCCTATACTCTCTGGAAAAGACATATCTCTATGCAGAACTTTATTATTTATTGTTATCGTACCAGACGTCGGCTTGATCAAGCCACATAACGCTCTAAAAAGCATTGTCTTTCCAGACCCATTTCTGCCAAAAAAGCCATATATCGTACCCTTTTCAAGATTTAGATTAATACTTTTTAATATCTCATTTTGTCCTATATTTTTGCTAAGGTTTGTTACTTCTAAATATCCCATTCTACATTGCCTCCTCATATTATATCTTTATGTTGAAACGCATATATTCCATAAATCACAATAATAAAACATGATAAAATTAAATATGAAATTGAATCAATTATTGAAAAATTCTTTATGCTAAATTCAAACATGTACAAATTATTATACATGCTATTCATACTGTGCCATGCCAAAATTCCATGGCTAACTGGAAGTAACTTTATCAAATAAATTTTCATTTTGAAATATTCATAAATGAATGAAGACAGCAATAGTGAAAATATATCTACAAATAAAGCTATCAGAAAGCTGTATATTACATCCATTTTTAACGATAAAATATTTATTATCAATATATATTCATAATTTAACAGTACCGTTAATATAAACATAGTCAGTATTAACTCAATTCCTTTGTAAATATATAACATTTTATATCCAACAACAGTACCAATTATGTACGTTATTAAAAACACTATAAAGTAAAATAAAATGACAAATTTAAATAAATCGTAAGTCTTACCAATAACCCATTTGCCTCTTCTATTAGTACGAGTAAAAATATAAACACCATTCTTGTCTAATTCACCAGCAACAAATTCCTTTAAAATCCACATCAATACCATTTGAGGTAAAACCCATTTTAAAAATGGCGTTACATATTTAATGGTCCTAATATCTACAAAACCGTATACTGCAAAAAATAAGCCTTCCAACGAATTAATCCCATATAAATTTGTTAAATAAACATTGTATAAACCAAGCAAAAGCGCAGTTATTGAACCGTATATTATTATTTTTTTATTTATTTCGTTTTCTAATAATTTCCTCACATTATTCACTCCAATATATATCCATATGCTTACATACACAATATCCATAAATATATAGAATTACGTAGATTAGCAAAAACCATAATACATAAATCAAATCCATATAATCGAATACGAATCTATTTGTATTGAATTTGTATACAAGAAACATATAATATTCTACTGATCTTATCTTCAAAGGAAAAATCTGCTGAAATGAAAACTGCTGGATTACATATACTAGCAATATAATGCCATACGTTAAAACATATCCAATCCACGTTTTTTTCATGATTAGTGTAAATATTTCATAAAGCAGTGAAAAAATTAAAAAGCCAAGTAATTGCAACAAAAAACCTGTAAATAAAAATATAAAAAAGTTTGAATCTAATTTTTCACCGTTGCCGCTAAAAATTACATTTGCAATCATCACTAAATTAATTATTGTTACATATATAAATGAATACAAAAACATTCCAAAATTTTTATCTCTCCACCATCTTTTTATGTCATTGTACTTGAGTATTATTTTATACCTATCAAAAATATCAATATTAAATTCTAAAATTGATAAAAACAGCGGAATAATAACTAAAAGCACAATGTTTACCTTAAAAAAGTCATTGTACATATAATATAAAAAGTCTTTATGTTGCACTTTATTTACTTGGTTCATAAAATCTCCGCTGTACTTTAAGGCATTGTATATGCCTAAAACTATCAGTATAGATATTATCAAATACAATCTCTTGCTTCTTAACAACATCTTTATCATCAAACTGTGTATTATTTTCATTATACCTGCTCCCATCGCTATTTAACTATATCTATTTCATACTTAAATCCCTTTAAAATAATTATCGAAAGACTTACTGATAGCAATAATACTATCCATAATACTAACGCTATATATGAGCCTTTCGATAAACTGTATAAATACTGCTCTATGGAATATTCGTAATAACCTGCAACCGAAAGTACAAAATTTAAAATTTGAAGCACTATAAACATTCCTGCTATGACAAAAACTCTGCTTTTATTAAATACAAAAAATAGAGAATAGCCAAATAGTGCAAATAATGACGCAAATAGACTATCTAAAGCCATATATATAAAATCATATAATAGTGGCCATTGGATTCTCACAAAATCAAATAAATACTCCTTTTGATAACCTAAATCAAATGGAGGTAATGCTGAATTGTTATCAAATCCGACTAGTGGAAAAGCAATAAAAGTCAGCAACTGATTTATTAGCAATGGTATAAAAAATGTAAAAAAAGTCACCAAAAATATTACTATACATTGCGATAATATATAAATTTTTTTATCCGTTCTTGTTAAGATGTTTTTATAGGTACCAATTCTGGCATTTGTATAAAATGAATCAGAATATATTATTGTAGCGAATACCGGCAGCAATATGATTTCAACATTTAACAACAAACTGGAATAATTGCCTCTGATAATGCCTGATTCATATGCAGATCTAACAAAACTTAATGCATGGCCGTAAAAAATATAACATGTCAACAAAAATGCACTTATAGATATTAAAAACAATGCCATAAAAACAATTTTAAATTCTTTTCTATTAATACAATTTTTCAGCTCAAATAAAATCATATTTCTCAAAATATCACATCCTAATTGGCAATTATTAATTATCTAAAAACTTAAGTATAATAAAATTACAAACAATCACAATCTGCTGATGACTACCTTTATTTTTTATGTTAAAGTACTTATTAAAACTTGTCAATTGTCCAAAAGTATCAATTTTATAGCTTACTCAAGATACCATTATCTATTTCATAAACTTCATCACATAATAAGTTTATATCTTCTGAATTATGACTAGCCATGAGAATTGTCACATTATTCTCTGCATTTAATGATTTTAGTAGTTCCCTTACTGATTCAACTCCTTGTTTATCTAATCCATTCATCGGCTCATCTAATATCAATAATTTAGGTTTTTCCATTATAGCTTGCGCTATTCCTAGCCTTTGTTTCATACCTAACGAATATTTTTTAATCGGTTTTTTATCATTATAATCCAATCCAACTATTGTCATTGCATTTTTAATCTCATCATCATTAATAATATTTTTTATAGAGGCTAATAATTTAAGATTTTTATATCCACTGTACTGCGGCAAAAAACCCGGATGTTCAATAATTGCCCCAAAATCTTTAGGAAAACTCACATCTTTTCCTATAACATCACCAAAGACTTCTACTCTACCCTCTGAAGGATAAACTAATCCGGAAATTATTTTGAAAAGCATACTCTTTCCAGAACCATTACGACCTACTATGCCACATATTTTACCTTTTTCTACGGATAAGTTTATGTTTTTTAAAATACACTTGCCTTTGATAATCTTTGTTAAATTGGTTATTATAATAGCTTTATCCATGACTTTAATCATCCGTTCATAATATCAAAAATTTCAATATAAAATTTCCCTTTTTTTTATGTGAGGAAATTGCACAATTAAGCTTTTAATTTTTGAACCAAAAAAGGCAATAGCAAAGCTAAGCATATTAATGCCTGTGGATAACTTATGAACTTTGAAAATTTAACAAAAATAGTTTATAAAATAATTTTCATCCCATGGTTATACAGCTGGTTAAACACAGGTAGTTAATTAAGCTACTTTTGGCAATGATTTAGTAACATTAACAGCAATAGTACCTGCAACAAGTGTAATACAGTTTAATAAAGCAAAGGTTTTAGCTTTCTTAATACCCGCTGAGCGCAGATTGTCAGTATTTAAATAGTCTTTTAATCGGCTGTTACATCTTTCAATAGAAGTTCTAAGGTTATATATCTCTTGCCACTCATCAGAACTCCTTATTGGAAAGCTAAAATATCTGTTATTTTTCTTGTAATTGATTTTAAGGCAATACCCATAGTTTGAATTGCTGCACCAAGAAGAACCATGAGGACAATCTATCTTTCCTAATACATGTGGACATCTGAATTTTAAATAATCACCGTCCTTACCCCAATATACAAGTTCATATCCCATAGAACAAATTGGGTGAAGCCTTTCATTTAATCCTTCTGGTGGAGCAAAACTTCCTCTTTTGTTGTAGGCTATGATTGGTTGTGCATGAAATTCGTTCATAATATAATCGTAATTTTCTTTTATATCATAGCCTGAATCCATAATACAGTGTTTTACATCAAATGTATTGCCGTAGAACTCTTTTAGCTTCTTTAATAAGGGTATTGCTAAAATACTATCATTTACGCTTGCAGGAGTAATTTCTATGGCAAGTGGAAGTTCACTTTTGCAGTCGGCTATTATATGTAGCTTCCATCCAAACCATTTTATATCATTGCCATCAGTATCTTTTTTCTTTCCCCAGTTAGGAGATTTACCATCATCCTTTAGTTTGGATTTAGGTTTTGGTTTTTCAAAAGCGTTCAATTTAGTTGAATCAATAGCTATATTAGTGCTATCAATTATGTTGAGGTCTTTAGCTTTAAGTATTAATTGCTTAAAGTCTTCCTCAAGAGCTTCCGACTTTGATATTAGGTTTAAAAATCTGCTAAAGGTTGATGCAGATGGAGTAGGACCAAATACACTAAAGCCACAGTTATATCTAAATACAGGGTCTGATTTTAATCTATCTACAAGCTTTGCTATATTGGGAATTTTCTCAAGTTGCATAGCAACTAAGGCATAAAGCAAAGGCAGTGGATCATATCCTTTAGGTCCTCTTTTATATTCAGATCTTGATAGTGAAAGCACAACATTTGAGAAATCAAGTTGTGAAAAAACCATTTCAAGTTTTGTCTCTGGTTGAAATTTTATTAATTCGTCGAAGGAAAATAAGCATTCTTGTCGAATATACATAAGTAGGTTCACCTCTTTTGTTAAAATTGGGTTGCTACTTATATATTCGACATTTGGGGTGAACTTCCTTTTTTTATCTTTTAAAAAGTTAAGAATATCAAGCTATTTAAAATATGAAATTCGCTCATATGTAATTAAAGCCAAATATTATCAGTAAAATAATTAAAGCGATAACGTAAGAATATGACCAACTGATAGAAATTAAATCATTTCTACCAGATATATTAAAAATATTATGTCTCATAAATATGCCATGATTTGACGGAAACCATTTAAATAGGCTGCCTTTTGCAAACCCGGCATGAATCGATATTACATTTAACATTATTATACATATCAAGCCTACCATGGCATTCTTAAATATCATGCTTATCAATAATTGAAAAATACTCAATAAAAAGCTTGTAAGCCACAGTAAAAAAAACATATTAAATATTATTTTTGCATTGTAAACAATGGTTACATTTTTTTCGTTAACAAACGTTTCAACTATTACTTTGCTAAAATTATTGTTTACTGGATAATTTAAAAAAGCTAAAATAATTACAACAAAAAATTCTATAGTAAAATATATAAAAGTAATAACAGAGAGACTACCTATCTTGCTAAACCACCATATTTTTAGCGAAGATATTCTTGGCAATAAATATATATTTCTCTCTTTTAATTCAAGATCAATAAGATAAGTTAATACATATGATAAAAATATTTGTGGTAATAACCATTTAATTTCATCTATGATTCTAAATGCATTTTTAAATGGGCCTCCTAATGCTAGTAAAATAAAGTCAAATAATCCAATATTTTTATACATATAGAATTCACTTGCATTAGCAATGTACAAAATTATAAACATAGATAACAATATTAATGCTCTTTTAAAAGAGAAAATACTACACATATCATTTTTAATAATCCTAATAGTCATTATTATTACCTCCAACATCAAAATCTTGTCTTTTAAATAAAAATAATCCTAATATATAGGTTATAACGATGATACTGGCCAAATAGATAAATGAGTATGGAATAGTCGGCAATGTATTAGCCCGTCTGAAATTATGATTAAATAACAAGATATTATCTGCCAAAAGATATTTTGTATATTTTATCAAATTCATATATTTTGCAGCTATACTCATAATAATGATAAATGATGATGTAATAAAACCCATATATACCTTTCTAAAGCATATTATCCCTATATAAAATACAGTTCCTAAGATCGTAAAATTAAATATTAAAAACAAAGATGAAATTAGAACTGCTGTTAATGGTGACATATAACTTATAATTTCTTTAGGCATTTTATTAAGTTCTTTGCTTATTGTTTTGCTGCCGTCACTCCATAAATTCTGAAAATCCAAATTTAAACATCCTATGAGTACATTTATTATGATAATGCATGCAACAAATATAAGAGCTAAAGTGAATATAGATAAAAAATTCATAATGAACCATTCATCTTTAGAATTACACCTTATAATTCGTAAATTATCATTGCCATGTAAAAACATATTTCCTATTAAAAATAAAAATAAAAAATTTAATGCAAACATAACTTCATGAAAATTACTCATGTTTGACAAAAGTAAGTCATATATATTAAACGTCGTCTTATAAAGTCTTGTATATGTAGCTATATTGGATAATTTATATAGACTAATAAGAAATGATATCGCTAAAACAGCAAAAAAACGCCTTCTATGCAGTATTTCAGAAATATTTCCCTTTACTAAAACTATCAATGCCTGATTAGACACATCAATCACCTTTTCTAAATACACCTTTATAAAAACTTACAGTGCTTATGATTAACAACAATCCAAGTTGTATAAATATCATACTTTCAGTAGTATTGACATTAGCATGTGGTATTAATGTTGTAGACGGCTCAATAGCATCTAAGCCGAAAATCGGAAATATAATAGCAGGTATTAAATAAACAAAAAACGGAAAAACGATAGCCAGATATTTATTATTGGTAAATGCTGATATAGCCAGCCCAATTGTTGCATATATCATTCCGAAAATAAAAGACAACACAATAAGTATAAAAATGTACATAATTTGCGACTTAAAAAATATATTTGCAAAGGCTCCAACTACACTACCTAAATATGCAGGCTTAATTGGGAAAAATATGCACACAGAAATAAGTATAATAAGCAACGGTAATGCCAACACTACTCCTCCCGCTAAAGCATTTGATATTATTCTTGAAATTGCATATTTATGTTTCGTTTCCCTAATATATATATAATTTAAAAATCCGCTTTGTTTATCAATGCAATATGAATACGAATAAGGAATAGCCGCGATTAAAGGCGCTATTAATGAATATATACTTGTTGATCCTACGCTATGTGCATAAAAAAATAGACGTAATGCACCCGAATCATTTGCATATTTTATATTAGGATACATTCCAAAAATACAAGACCCAATTGTTAAAAAAAAACCTAACCAGAACGAATATGAACGAAATACCCTATTTAAATCTTGTTTCAAAAAATTATTCATTATAGCTTCCCCTTTATATAATATAATTTGAATTGCTTAGTAAAATTCATTCTTTGAATTTTGCTTAAATCACCAACCCTTCTGCGAAATTAGACTTCTTTTTTGTAAACAAGCGTTGTTGTAGCTTAAGTCAAATTTCCTCACTATAAAATTAAGGTATTACCGGTAATTACCTTATTTTTATAATAAGACACTTATGAAAGCATGTCTACTGTCCAAAAGTATCAATTTTATTTAAAAAGGGCAATTAATATATTTGTTTTACAAATTCACAGTTCTACTACATACATTAGTAACATGCTTATCATGTGTAACTATAATTATTGTTTTTCCTTCTTCATTTAAATTCTTTAATATTTTCATTATTTCATCCCTATTATCGGCATCTAATGACCCTGTTGGTTCATCTGCTAATATTAGTTCACATGGCTTTAATAAAATTCTTGCTATTGCCACCCTTTGCTGTTCTCCACCGGAAAGTTCATATATTTTTTTCTTTAATGGTATATCTAAACCGACTTTTTTTAATGCATCTATCTTCAACTTTTCTTTTTCTTTTTTGGTTTTTTTGGAATATATGAGTGGGATTTCAAGATTATAACCTATTGTTTCATTATCAATAAGTGCATAGTTTTGAAACAAATACGATATTTTTGTCCTTAATATTCTTATCGCTTTACCTGAACCGATTTGTGGATTTACCTCATCAAATAATTTGATAGTACCGCTTGTTGGTCTCTCTAGCAATCCTATTATATTTAGAATTGTTGTCTTTCCAGAACCACTTCTCCCTGTTATTGCTACCATCTCTTTCTCTTGAACATTCAAATTCATATGGTTTAAAACTACATGGTCACCATAAGCTTTAGTTATATCTATAAGCTCACATACATTTTTCATTTATTAAGCCCCTTTCTTTATTATGTTCACCTTGTTTCTATTCTCTATTACCGTAAGTGAAATAGCAGATGCTATAATCTCTACAAAAATAGGTATAAATGCTATAATTAGGTATACTACAATATTAGGCACGTTACTCTCTATGTGTATATTGAACAATCCCAATATAAAAGCTAAAATTTTGTTCAAGTTCATGAAATAGCAAATTACATAGCCAATAAATAACAGTATTATCCATGTTGCTAAAAACAATAAGAAACATTCTTTATACGTTCTGAAAAAGCCTGTACCAAATATTCTTCGCACAATAAACTTATATTTATATTCGCTGAAAAAAATTATCACATTTTGTACTGCAAGTACTATTATAGCAGCTAATATTACTATCAGTTCCATAATACTCATATTTAAACTTTTTTCTGCACTATATATTTGTTTTAAATAAAATTCACCTGGCAATACTAGTTGTTTTAAACTATCGTCCAATTTTAATTTTTTTATTGCGGGTTTCAATGTTTTATATGTAAGCAAAGCATCTCTATTGATAAGCCTTACTTTCATCGGGTCACTTAAACCTCCACCAGAAGCACTAGCCTTATCATCCATAGTGCTATTCTTTTCTGTCATGACTTGTATAATTGGATCAACTATAACATTGTGCGCCTTAGGAGCTACCTCTGGATCAAAGCTGAATATCTTTTGATTATTAGCAGTCCAAATCACTTTGATATTTTGATTCTGATGATTCTGTATATTTTCTGGAATCATTCCATCTGGAATCTTTTCATTCTTATGATTTTTCTCTATATATTCAAACATCACTTGTAATGTAAGTTTTCTATTTTTTTGAATAATGCTTATTATCTTATCTGCATTGTACCGATATTTATACGGTATTAATACTACCCAATCAGTCGTATCCTCCCGTACATAAACAGGCTCTTTATTTACATCCATCACAGGAAATTGCTTTAAGTAATTGGGATTAACTGTTATTGTCTTAATAAGTTTAGGTATGTTTTTTTCTTTTTCTATTCGTTCCCTTTCTTGCTGTACTTCCGGTGGCAACTCTTGATACTGTGCAGCACAAATGTATATTGAGCCCATCTTATTAAGTATTGGATAAAGCTTACTATATCTCTCTATAAATCCTTCTTCCCAATGACCGTAATCCTCACCAGGTTCTAGTATGCCTCCAATCGGATAAAACACACCATAATCCTTTATCTTTTCCCAGTTTTTCATCTCTTTTTGATTTTTTGATATGTACATGATTTGATTAAACGCAGATAGACCTATTATGATCGCCAATACAGAGCATACAACTTTAAGCACTGTATTTATTGTAAAGATGCCAAAAGTATTTTTATAATTTTTTATTGTATCGCTTATTTTAATCCTTGAAATATAAACGTAAGAAAAAAGCGAAACAATTGTTATTATGATATATATCTTAAGCTGATTCATAATGGTTTTATACAAAAATTGAGCTGTTGTATCTTTTATAAATGCGATAAGTAATAGCGATATGGTTTCAGAAAGAACAAGCATGGTTAAAAGCAGTTTTCCAATCAGCAAATACCATATTCTAATATTTGATATGCCATGCATTTTTACTATTCCTATTCTTTTTGATTCGTTAAATATATAGTATATAAATAATATTAATACAATAATTAAAATTACATCATTGTAATTTTTAAAAACTCCACCTGCCCCTCTGTCTAAATCCTTTATACCGCCTTGATCGGTATTTTTAACAAGATTTTCAGAATTGATTCTTTGCTTAGGAATTTCCTTAGAGAGAACTTCATTAAAGTTATCAGTTAAAGTATTTATAAATTTATTAAACTCATCGTCGTTTTGCACCTCTACGTAATAATTGTCAGCCACAGGGAATTCATCGTAAGATGATTTAAGAGACTTTATTTCAACAAGATCGTTACCGCCAAATTCTTTTAAAACTCCTACTTGACTTGTAACTTTACTATCTTTTGTTGAAATATAAAAGTTACTATTCTGTGTATCATCAGCAGTTAAAAATCTGCCACTTTTAAGTCTAAAAACATCAAAAAAATGAGTTTTATCTGTTAAAAGCACGTATTTTTTGATTTGTGCTTTGTCATTCTTATCAAAAGTTACCTCTGTTCTAAAGATGTTGACATTGCATTGCTTTGCAGTTTTTAAAATTATAGGATAAACTAATTGTGGGCTAGCCAAAGCACCTGCATCAGGAATAACAAATTCTCTTGCAATATTCTTTTCTACATATGCCATTTTACTAAGCTCTTCAGCTCTGGTTTGGTAAAATACTGTAGAAAATGAAATTATACATGCTAAGAGGAGAAAACCTATTATTGCTTTTTTCATATCATTGATCTCCTTTAATAGTACTATAAAATATGAGGAGTATAATTTACTAATAAAATTAGCAAATTATACTCTTTTTAATTTAAGTAAGTTAATACACACAGCATAGAAGAAAAATTATTTGATAATGACCCTGATGCTATTGCCGTAATTCCAAGTGACAGAACTAGCATTACACTAATCATCATTGTGACTATGATACGCTTCTTTGACATAAAACTTACTCCCCTTTAATTTTAACTTAAAATTTTGCATGCCAGACATTTAAAGTAATTTACAGGGAGAAATTACCGGTAATTCTCTTATCTTTAGAATAGTACACATAAGTTTATATGTCTACTGTCCAAAAGTATCAATTTTATCTAAACTTGAACCTATTTTTGTACTAAAGTACAAATAAAACAAAAATTTTGTACTTTTGGATAGTTATATGACTCCAATTTTTGTGGCTTTATATATGCAATCTCTTATAGATTTTGCATCAAATATTTTTCTTAATTTATTCTTGTGATATTTTACATTGCTTATTGAAACATGTATTCTTTTTGATATCTGGCTATCTGTATACCCATATGCCAATAATTTTAATATCTCTATGTCAATTGCATCTAATCCATTTAATATTTCTTTTGCGCTTAATTCATAATAATCTGATTCTATAGTCTTTTTTAAAAAGAGCAATAAAACTTTATGTACGTCATTTATTTCTTTATAAGTCGTTATATCTATTACTCCTAAAATATTTGAATCTTTATCATATATAGGAGCAGCTATACAAGACAAATCTTTAAAACATTCTATATAATGCTCTCCTTTTTTTACGATTGATATCTTGCCAGTATTTAATACCATTGTAATAGCATTTGTGCCAGCATTTAATTCATCTAAAGTCATTCCTGTTTTCATTAAATAGTTTACCTCTGCAGATTTATCAAATGATTTTATATCTAAAACAATACCATTTTTATCTGTTATAATGAGTACGCTGTCAGTTAATGCTATTGTTCCATCTAATTTCTCTACTATATTTTTAAATGCATCAGCCAAAAGATTATCTTCTAATTGAATATGATTAATATTAGGTAGTATTGATTTATTAAGTCCTCTTTTTAAACACCTTCCCCAAGATCTTTCAAATGCATCTCTATCTTTATCAGCGCTTACGATGTCAATCATCTCTCCTCACCTATAATATCTTTATTTTTATGCCTATAAAGTCATATGATGAACATAACCATTCCCAAAATATATAACAAATTTATTGCCTATTTTGTTACAGTTTTTATAAGAATTTTTTAAGCATAAAAATTAGATCTTAAGCTAAAAAAGCTGCCAATATAAATTTAAGAATGCATTCTACATGCAGAAATTTTTGTTAAATATCTCACAGAAAAAGTTTTATGATATAATCTATTTGACATGCTTTAAATTTTGTTCACAAGCATGAGCAAGGGAGGGAAAAAATTTGCTTATCTTATTTGACACAATTACAGATGAAAGTCAAAGAAAAAAAGTCGAAGATATGTATGTAAAGTACAGCAGAGATATGTTTAAAGTGGCATACAACATTTTAAACGACTATCAATTGGCACAAGATGCTGTCCAATCTGCTTTCATAAATATTATCAATTACATTGAAAAAATTTCTGATTATGACTGTAACAAAATAAGGGCATTAGTTGTTATTATAGTTAGAAACATCTCAATAAATATGTACAACAAAATAAAGAGGCAAAAAAATTTATTTATTGAAGATGCAGACGAGTTTTTCCATGATGACTCAGAGCCGTTTGATGAGAAAATAATAAACGGTGATATTTTTAGAAGAGTATCTGAAAAAGTAAAAGAGCTAAAGACAGAGTACGCAGACATTATCTCTCTAAAATACTACTACGGATACTCCAATAAAGACATCGCAAATCTTTTAAACATCACAGAAGACAATGTAAGAGTAAGACTGTATCGTGCGCGGCAAAGCCTTAAAGATGCTTTATACCAGTATAAAGGAGATGTGGAAATATGAAAGACCTTTATGATGAAAAGCTAAAATCTGAAAGTAAAATATTTGAGGCATTGCTGGAATATGCAGGGGCTTGCCATGTAAACAACATAATCAATGATCTGGAAGAAGCCAATGGTGAAGAAATACTTTATCCTAAAGAATTAGGCATTAAAATCAGAAAAATGCTAAAACATCATAAAAGAAAAGAAGCAGCCAAAAAATTCTTTATATCGGCGAAAAGAACCTTCCCAAAAGTCGCGATATTCTTCTTTGTGGTTTTTATTGGCTTCACTGTGGCGATAACGACTGTTTCTGCTTTTAGAGCTCGCGTCTTTAACCTCATAATTGAAATCAAAAAGGATTATACAGACATAAAATTAAAAGAAAACTATGAGCCTAATGCATCTTCTTCCACATCGCTTGTCCCATCCAACTGGGAAAATGAATATTATCTTTCATACGTGCCACATGGGTTCAAGATAAGCAAGATAGATTCACAGGAGGTAACCAAAATCATTCAATACACAAATGATAAAGGCGATTTCATAGTTTTCAGCCAAAGCTCAAATGAAAACACTGACATGATGGTTGACACAGAAAATGCCGTAACACAAAAGATCGATATAAACGGCTATGAGGGCATTTTGATTCAAAAAAATGGTTTAAACACCGTCATCTGGAGAAAAGATCATAATTTGTTCTCTCTGATGTCAAAAATCGATAAGAACGAACTTATAAAAGCTGCCAATAGCATCAAACTAAAAAAATAATTTGTTTTTAGTGTAACAAAATGCTTACTTATTTGTTTATATATATAGAGAAAAGCAATAAATAATATAGAGGGGATTTAATGTTGAGGAAGAATTTTATTAGAGCTGTTTTAATATTTTGCCTCATAGTATTTGTGAATTTTGCAGTATTCTACGGTATATTTTCTCTATATACGGCAGTTCATCCTTAATTACTTGCTGGTGCATACTGCTAATATATAAGCATGACTAACAACACAATACATATTAATTAGTCGTGCCTAAGAAAAAAGCCTTGGTTGTCCAAGGCTTTATCGTCATACTTCTTTATAAAGGCTTTCCACTTTAGTACCTTTGTAGTCATTTTGTGCTAGCTTGCTGTGCCTATATCCATAAAAGAAATATATGATAATACCCAGCACAAACCATACTATAAACCTTATCCATGTCTCCAGAGGCAGCGAAATCATCAAAAATACAGTTGAAGCAATGGATAAGATAGGTATTAAAGGCACAAGCGGACATCTGAATTTTCTTGGAAGTTCAGGCTTTGTATACCTCAATACAATAACTGCCACTGATACAAGGACAAATGCAAACATCGTTCCTATATTCACAAGCTTTGCAAGTTCATCGATGGAGAAAAATCCAGCAACAACCGCTGCAAATAATGCAACGATTATCGTACTTGCAACAGGCGTTTTATATTTTTCGTGAAGTTTTGAAAGAAACGGTGGTAAAAGTCCATCTCTTGACATGGCAAAGAATATCCTGGTCTGACCATACATCATAACCAATAAAACTGTTGTGATTCCTGCGATAGCACCAAAAGAAACTAATCCTGACGCCCAGTTAATGCCTAAGCTAGTTAAAGCAAATGCCACAGGCTCAGGCGTATTAAGTTTCGTATATGACACGACACCTGTAAGAATTGCAACAACAGCTATATACAAAAGTGTGCTTATGCCTAATGACCCTAAAATTCCTATTGGCATATCTCTTGCAGGATTTTTTGTCTCTTCTGCTGCAGTCGATACAGAGTCAAAACCAATGTAAGCAAAGAATATTATAGCAGCGCCTGAAAATACTCCTTTCCAACCATATGGCAAAAATGGTTTCCAATTAGAAGGATTAACATGCCCTACAGCAACAGCAATGAAAAATAACACAACCGTTATCTTAAAGATGACTGCAATATTATTTATTATAGAGCTTTCTTTAGTGCCAAAAAGCAAGATTATTCCCAACAGCAAAACTATGCCAATAGCGGGTAAATTTATGATTCCACCAGGAGCGGAACTTGCTGAATTTGCAGCCCAAGCAGGTATATTAACGCCAAAACTGTGAAGCAAACTTGTGAAATATCCTGACCAACCCAATGCTATAGTAGGTATTGCAAATGCATACTCCAATATTAAATCCCATCCAATTATCCACGCAAATATTTCGCCAAGTGCCACATAACTGTAGCTATACGTAGATCCCGCCGCTGGAAATGTCGATGCAAACTCTGCATAACTCAATGCAGCAAAAGTACAAGCAATACCTGAAAGAACAAATGATAATATAAGACCTGGTCCCGCATACTTTGCAGCCGCAACACCAGTCAATACGAAAATACCTGTACCGATTATGGCACCAATCCCAAAGAGAATAAGGTCAAACCATGAAAGAGATTTTTTTAATGCATTTTTTTTATCATTTGCATCTTCTATTATCATATCAAGCGATTTTTTTCTTAATATATTTGAACTTCCGCCATTTTTCTTGAAAGTCATTTAACAGTATCCCCCAGTTTTTTTAATTGTAATTAATTAAAATACACTTTTTGTTGAATTTAAAACAATTTATTATATTATAATTAAAATTCAATAACGTCGCAAATAATTTTTTATAAATGTTAAAATTTTTTTATAAATACAAAAAAACGACGCTTAAGCGTCTAAATTTTCCTTGGAGGCCTTGGCCCAAAATATTGATAATAAGTGGTTTTTATCATGCCGTTGTAAAGCTTTCTCCTTTTTGTTGCTTTTTTACCAAATAACTTCTCAAAATTTTCATGAGATGTTATTATATAGTATGACCACGTATTAAGACTTGTAAAGATTCGCCCCATTTCTCTATAAAGCTTTTCTACTTCTTTTATCTCACCCATCCTCTCGCCATAAGGTGGGTTGCATATTAAGATTCCATACATATCATCTGTTCTCAAATCTTTTAGCGGTTTGTTGGCAAATTTTACGTACTGATTAACACCTGCTTTGTGTGCATTGTTAATGGATAACTTAACTGCAGATTCATCAATATCATATCCTCTTATATTGAGTTCAACATCCATCTTAATTAAACTATGAGCCTCTTTTCTTATATCAAGCCACAACTTCTTTGGTATCTGTCCCCATTTTTCTGATGTGAATTTGCGATTCAATCCGGGTGCAATGTTAGCGCCGATTAAAGCAGCTTCAATAGGAATAGTTCCTGAGCCACAAAATGGATCTATGAGTGGCCTATCATATCTCCAGTCACTAAGCATAATCATGGCAGATGCTAAAGTCTCTCTCAAAGGCGCTATATTTGACATGGCTCTATATCCTCTTTTGTGCAATCCTTCTCCGGTGGTATCTATCATAAGCACTGCCTTATTCTTCATCAATGAAAACTTTATTTTATAGAGAGGCCCATTTTCATCAAACCATTCCTTTTTATACTTTTTCTTAAGCCTCTCAACAACAGCCTTTTTTATTACTGATTGGCAGTCAGGTATGCTATGCAAATTTGATTTCAGTGAATACCCATCAACGGGAAACTGGCCATTTTCTGGAATCCATTCTTCCCACGGTAGCGATATTACTCCTTCAAAAAGTTCGTCAAACGTAGATGCCTCAAATTCCCCAATTTTAACATATATACGCTCTGCAGACCTTATCCACAAGTTAGCTTTGCATATAGCAGATATATCACCAATAAATGTAACTTTTCCATCTTCAACCTTTATGTCTTCATAACCTAAAGATCTTATCTCTTTAGCCGCCACTGATTCAATCCCAAAAAGTGTAGGTGCTATTAATTCTATCTTAGACATATCACTATCTCCCATTTATTAATTCCAACATTATATTGTTGCACTAAATTCTATTTAATCACATCTCCACATTTTATTAAATGCTGCAGAGAATGAAAGCCCTATCTAAACTATATATGTCTTCAACCACATCAAATTTTCTATTCATTATTCTGATATCCTTAAACCCTGCACACTTTAGTTCATCTACTACTGCATCTAATGAAAAACTCGATTCCTGAACTGTTTCCTCATATTCTTCATATAGCCTGCCTTCTTTCTTTAAAAAAGCAGTAAATGTTATAAAAGCATTGTCGCCAAATGATATACTTTTGGAAATATAGTAATCGCCGTTTGGATACTTCCTTATATGGATATTATTCCAATTATCATTTAAATCTTTCAATGTATTCATATCAAACATAAATACGCCCTTTTCATTAAGGTGATTCTTTACACAATTAAACATAGACTTCCATTTATCAAATTCAGTCATGTGATTTATGGCGTCAAATGTACATGTTATAAGATCATATTTTTTCCCAAGGTGGAAGCTACTCATATCGCCATGATGGAACTTAATATCAAAACCAAAACTTTTTGCATTTTCAACCGCCTTTTTAAGCATCTCTTCTGATATATCAAGTCCTTCAACAATTATACCATCTTTCAATGCACCTATGCAAAAAGTGCCTGTTCCACAAGCCAAATCAAGCATAGTTTTTGGTTTAAACCCCTCTTTATCTAAATATTTTTTAAAATCAGGCCACAACTCCTTTGCATAGGAATCCCAGCCCAATCTATCGTAAAATTTAGCAAATTCATCGTACATAAAAACACCTCTTAAACAATATTTTCTGTATTATTATCCTTATATATTATATTATTACATAACTTAAGTCAATTTTGTTATTCAGATGCTATATGTTATAATATTAACACGCGCAAATAACCATATTCAATAAATAATTGTTATCCAAGAGGTGAACGACATTGAAATCACTGACAATTAACGATAAAAGCGTATTTGATGAATACTTCTCTAATTTTCCGCCGGAAATATCGGAGTACACATTCACGAATCTTTTTATGTGGAATCATGTGTACGACATAAAGTACGAAATAATTGATAATTGCCTATGCATATCATCAGGCAACAAAATCTTGCCTCCGGTAGGGCCTAAAGAAAATATTTTGAATGCTTTTGATAAATTTTGTAAAATGATGCGAACGTATCATTCTGAAATTTACCTTGATCGATTTGATAAAGACAGCGCCTGTAAAATTTCAGAAATGTACAAAGTTGAGATGACACCAGATGAAGATAATTTTGATTATGTCTACAATACAGATGATCTTATTAATCTTTCTGGAAGAAAATACCATAATAAGAAAAATCATATAAATAAGTTTTTAAAAACATATGATTATACTTTGGAGGCATTGTCATCTGATAATGCTTTAGAATGCTTGAAATTCACTGAAGAATGGCTTTCGTCAAAAGATATAAATGAAAATCCCGGTGTTCTTAAAGAGTTTGATGCTATAAAGAAAGTACTGAATAACTATGAGTTTTTTAAACTAAAGGGAATTGTTTTGAAAATAAGCGGAAAAATTGAAGCGTATTCATTTGGAGAAAAACTAAATCCATGTACGGCAGTAACACATATAGAAAAGGCTAATTCAGACATAAAAGATGCATATGCATTTATAAATATGTCCTTTGCAAAAATGATGTCAGAATTCAAATACATCAATAGAGAGCAAGATTTAGGAATTACGGGCCTTAGATATGCGAAACAATCTTACCATCCAGTAAAGATGATTTTTAAATTTAAGGGAAAGTTATAAACTTAAAACTTTACTAGATTGAATTATTATAATAATTATATTATAATGTGCATAACATTAATTTTTAGGAGGTGTTATGATGTCTAAAAAAATGGATATTATTGAACTTCTTAATGAAAACAGCCGTCTGACAGACAAGCAGATCTCTGTAATAACAGGGCTTAGCGAAGATGAAGTAAAAGATATAATAAAAAATCTTGAAGAAGAAAAAGTTTTATTAAAGTACAGCACATTAGTTAATTGGGAAAAAACTGAAAAGGAAGTCGTACGCGCACTTATCGATGTAAGAGTTACACCACAGCAAGGACAGGGCTTTAATGCAATAGCTGAAAGAATCGGTCAATATGATGAAGTAAAATCAGTATCTTTAATATCTGGAGGATACGATCTGTCTGTAGAAGTCGAGGGAAAAACGATGAAGGAAATCGCTATTTTTGTAGCCGAAAGGCTAGCACCTATAGATGGTGTATTAAGCACCACAACACATTTCATACTTAAAAGGTATAAACAGGACGGCGTATTTTTTACAGATGGTCCGGAGGATAAAAGATTGGTGGTAACGCCATGATAGAGGACAAATACATTTCAGACATAGTTAAAAATATACCACCATCCGGAATAAGAAAATTTTTTGACCTTGTTACTAATTCACGCGATATTATCTCTCTCGGTGTAGGAGAGCCAGATTTTGTAACACCTTGGGTAATACGCAAAGAGGGCATAGATGTCTTAGACAGAGGCAGCACTACGTACACATCAAATCTCGGCCTTAAAGAACTGCGTGAGGCTATATCATTTTTCTTAAAAAAACATTATGACTTAAATTATGATCCTGAAAGGGAAATTATGATAACTGTAGGAGCAAGTGAAGCCATCGATCTTGCGCTTCGCTGTCTTTTGAACAATGGCGATGAAGTGTTGGTACCGGCGCCAAGCTATGTATCGTATTCACCGTGTATTGAGCTTACAAGGGGAATTCCCGTCTATGTACCAACAGATGAAAAAAACAACTTTGTAATAACGCCTGATGATTTGAAATCAAAAATAACCAACAAGACAAAAGCACTTATACTTCCATATCCGAATAATCCGACAGGTGCCATTATGAAAAAGGAAGACTTGGAGGAAATCTTAGACGTAATAATAGATCATGATTTAATAGTCATTTCTGATGAAATATACAGTGAGCTTACCTATGATGGAAAGCATGTTAGTATAGCATCGCTACCCGGCATGAAAGAAAGGACTATACTTCTCAATGGATTTTCTAAAGCATTTGCCATGACTGGCTGGAGACTAGGTTATATAGCAGCAGAGCATGGTTTTATAGAAGCCATGAATAAGATACACCAATATACAACGATATGCGCTCCAATCATGGCTCAATATGCTGGTATAAAAGCTATATACGAATGTGAAGCAGATATAGAAAAGATGCGAAAAACTTACGATCAAAGAAGGAGATTTATAGTAAACGGATTTAGAGAAATAGGCTTTGATTGCTTTGAACCAAAGGGCGCCTTTTACATCTTCCCTTCAATTAAAAAAACAGGATTAACTTCACAGGAATTCTGTGAAAGATTGTTAAAAGATGAAAGAATCGCAGTTGTGCCAGGAGATGCTTTTGGACCAGGCGGTGAGGGTTACATAAGGGTTTCATATGCATATTCCATAGATAAGATAATGAAAGCACTTGAGAGAATAGAAAGATTCGCTAAGAAAATATTTTAAAAAAAGTAGGTTTTGCCTACTTTTTTTGCTTTACTGTGGAAAATTTAGGACAGCTTGAAGAACAATTGCCGCAATTGCATTTGCCAGAAGCACTCTTCTTTAAATTCTTGTAAAGCATAAATACAGCAGCAGCTACTATTGCTACAGTTATAATTACTTCAATAATCATAGGACCACTCCTTTAATTAAAATATTCTTAAGATTAAACTTCCGCCATTAAAGACTATAAAAGAAACTATCCACGCTAAGACAAGCTGATATATTACAGAAAAGATGGCCATTTTACCCCCATATTCTTTTTTCATGGTAGCTATAAGAGATATACATGGCGTGTACAAAAGCACAAACACCAAAAAGCTAATTGCTGAAAGCGGAGTAAATACCGTAGGCAATACTTTTGTCAAATTTCCACCATAAATAACTCCCATCGTTCCTACTACTACTTCTTTAGCCATTATTCCCGTAAGAAGAGCTACTGAATTTTGCCATGAAGCAAAGCCTAAAGGAATAAAAATCGGGCTTATAAACTTTCCGATGGCTGCTATGAAACTAGAATTAATTTCCGTCATACCGGAAAAATTAAAATTTGACAATACCCAAACTATTATGGATACAGAAAAAATTATAGTTCCTGCCTTCCTTAAAAACCCCTTGCCTTTTTCCCATGTATGAATTGCTAGAGATTTGATTTCAGGCAGCTTGTACTCGGGGAGTTCGATAATAAAAGGCTCATCGTCTTTTTTAAATATAGTATTTTTAAAAAGTATTCCAATTAAAAATGCTATTATTACACCTAATGCATATAGTGATGCAACAACAACAGCTTCATGGCCTTTAAATAAAGCACCTGCAATTATGAGATAAACTGGAAGCCTCGCATTGCATGACATAAGAGGAACAAGAAGTGCTGTCATCTTTCTGTCTTTTTCACTCTCTAAAGTTCTGGTAGACATAACTCCTGGAACTGAACATCCAAAACCAATTATGAGCGGAATAAAAGCTTTGCCGGATAAACCCATTTTTCTAATAATTTTGTCCATTAAGAAGGCAACCCTAGCCATATACCCACTATCCTCTAAAAAGGATATACACAAAAATAGCGTCAAAATCACAGGCAAAAATACTATAACAGAACCTACACCTCCTATTATGCCATCCACAATAAATGATTTGAACCAATTACTAGTGCCTGAAAGCACCATCTGAATATGTGGCACCAGCCAGTCATTGACACCGCTATCCAATAAATCTGCAAGAGGTTGACCAACCCAGCTAAAAGTAAACTGAAATATGAAGTATATAATTGCCAGAAAAATCGGATACGCTAAAAATTTATTTATGAAAATCTTATCTAATTTTTCTGTCACTGTGACTATGTTATCAGATGTGTATGTCAGACATTGACTTAAAATTTGTTCTATATATTTATACGTTTCAGCTTCACTTTTGAAATGTAAAATATTATGATAATGAGAATTATTATCATTATATGTTTCTAAAAAGTCACCTTTCGCTAACAGCTCTTCAAGTTTGTCAACGCCTTTTCCTTTTGCAGCTATTATTGGAACCACCAAAACATTTAAAAGCTTTGACAATTTATCATAATCTATTTTTACACCTTTGCTCTCAGCAACATCCACCATATTTAAAATTAATACGATAGGTTTATTAAATTCTTTTAGCTGCATAGTTAAGTACAAATTTCTTTGTAGATTTGACGCATCAACTATATTTAGTATCAAATCTACATCTCCACTCTCTAAAAATGCTTTTGAAATTTTCTCTTCATTTGAGTAAGTATCCATCGCATAAATGCCTGGCAAATCCACAAGCTTTACATTTTCGCTGATAAAACCCTCTTTTTTTTCAACTGTAACACCGGGCCAATTTCCAACATGCTGGTTAGAACCAGTAAGCAGATTGAAAAGTGTAGTCTTTCCTACGTTTGGATTTCCAATTAAAGCTGCAGTAATCATACGTTTCCTCCCTTGTTTATATTAAGCCATATACTTACAATACATTTTTCACAACAATATTTTTCGCATCTCTTTTTCTAATAGCTAAATCAAACCCCATGAAATTTATTATTATAGGATCTCCTAAAGGAGCAAAACTTTTGACTTTCACTTTAGCCCCTTCAATAGCCCCCAGGGCCCTTAGCCTCTTTGCCAATCTTTCATTGCCTAAAATATCGCTGACTATAGCAGTTTGGCCCGGTTTCAGATCGTATATGCTCATCATTACCACTCCTTCATTGATAATCATTCTCAATTCCTGATTATATGGTACCATACATTATCCTTAATGTCAACAAAACTGAGAAATAAAAAAATAAATACAACCCTTTATGTCTTTATAAATCTATGCCAGTTTATGAAAAAAATTAAAATTTCTTGACAAAGAAAGCAAATAATTATATAATCCTAAATAGTAAAATATTCTTATTTAAAAGGAATGAGAAATTATGACAAAGGAAGATATTTTAAAAACCATAAAATCCAACAACTATAAGATAACTCCTCAAAGAGAACTTATCATAAACATAATGTTAAATTCCAATGGTTACTTATCTGTAAGAGAAATCTACGAAAAAGTAAAAAGCTCATTTCCGCAAGTGAGTTTAGATACTGTATACAGAAATTTAAGCCTTCTAAAAGATATAAATGTATTAAGTGAAGCAACTATAGGCAACAATATTATGTATGAAATTCATAAAGACATGCACGAACACATAATGAAATGTCTAAACTGCGGAAAAGTTTATGAACTGGATATATGCCCTATAGATCTTTGTAGAAACACGTTGGATGGTTTTGAAGTTGTAGACCACAAAATCGAGATCACTGGATACTGCAAAAATTGCAAAAATAAAATGGAGGAAGATAATAAATGAAACGACTTATTTCGATTTTCTTAGCGATTTTGATTGTGTTTAGCTTAACGTCCTGTAACACAAAGATTTCAAAAAGACCTGACAAAATGATAGTTTACGCTTCTTTTTACCCTTTATATGATTTAACAAAAAAGATTGCCGGAGATAAAGCAGTCGTACAAAATATAATACCACCCGGTGTGGAACCACATGACTGGGAGCCAACAACACGACAGGTGGCTGATATTGAAAGAGCCTCTGTAGTCATATATCTTGGACTCGGCATGGATTCATGGATAAATAAAGTCGAAACATCAGTTTCAGGCCCTAAATTTATAAATGTATCAACTGGCATAAACGCGATAAAAGTTGGAAATGCTGTAAATCCTCATGTTTGGTTGTCTCCAAAAGAAACACAGATATTGGCGAAAAATATCAAAGATGCTTTAGTAAATGCTGACAATAAAAATGCAAAATACTATGAAAGCAATTATAAAACTTTGTCAAGTACATTGAAGCAGTTAGACAGCGAATACACTGAAAAACTTAAAAACACTAAGACAAAGACGTTTATAGTCTACCACAGTGCCTTTGACTATGTAGCGAGAGATTACGGTTTAAACCAAGTATCTATCGTCGGCATGAGTGATGAAGCCGAAGCAAGTCCTGCTAAAGTTGCCAAAGTCATACAGCTTATAAAAAAGGAAAACATCAAGTACATCTTTACAGAACCATTGACATCACCTAAACCGGTCCAATCAATTGCCAGCGAAACAAGTGCAAAGGTATTACCGCTAAATACTATTGAAGGACTTACTAAGGACGAGATGAATAAAGGATACGATTATATATCTTTGATGAGGCAAAACTTAGACAACCTCCAAAAAGCATTAAATTAGAATCAAAACTAACAAACTTCATTTTATATTATTGAAAGGAATTTTTATATGAGTAAAATTGTTGAACTTAAAAATGTCAACTTTTCTTACAATGACAAGAAGGTTTTAAACAATATCAATCTAACTATCGATGACGGCGAATTTGTAGGTCTTATTGGTCCTAACGGTTCAGGTAAAAGTACACTCGTAAAGATCATGATAGGAGATCTTACGCCTTCATCAGGAGAAGTCCTTATAAACGGGATAAATGTAAAAGACATAAAAAACAGATCTATAATCGGGTATGTCCCTCAAAAATCTTATTCATTCAACGCTTCTTTTCCAACAAGTGTAAAAGAAGTCGTCTCAATGGGACTTTATGGAAAATTAGGGTTATTTAAAAAACTTTCCAAAGACGACTGGGAAATTGTAAATAACGCTTTAAAGACTGTCGACATGATTGATTATAAAGACAGGCTTATCGGAAATTTATCTGGAGGACAACAGCAGAGGGTATTTATAGCAAGAGCGCTAGTCAGCGATCCTAAGATTCTATTTCTAGATGAGCCTACAACAGGTATTGATGCAAAGTCAGAAGACACGCTCTATAAAATACTTGATACTTTAAATAAGGAAAACAAAATAACGATTATCATGGTCACTCATGATGTTTGGGCAATAACTGACAAGGTATCTCGAATCGTATGCATGGGAAATGGCAAATTATATGATAGATGCGACACACTGGACTTTTCGAAAAAAGAATTAGCGGAAATATACGGATACCCTGTCAAACTGGATATGCACCATCACCAAAGTGAAAATGTCAATAATCGACTTTAGATTGAGGTGTTATAATGCTTAATATTTTTACATACGACTTTATGATCAGGGCGTTTTTGGCAGGCGGATTTATATCGATAATAGCACCATTAGTCGGCAGTTTCTTAGTGCTAAGAAGGCTATCGCAGATGGGTGATACGCTATCCCACGTAGCACTGGCAGGCGTAGCAGCAGGATTTCTCATAGGTATAAATCCTACAATAGGCTCCATAATCTTCGTGATACTGTCATCTTTTGGTATTGAACGCTTGAGAAAATCTTACTTTAGATATTCAGAAATATCTATTGCAGTTGTCATGTCTGCAGGAATGGCAATTGCAGTAATACTTCTAAGCTTATCCAGCGGAAGCCCAGCAAACATAATGAATTATCTCTTTGGAAGCATAATATCAATTAACAACACCGACGTTTTGATTTCATTCATGCTAGGCATAGTCATAATAAGCGTTATTTACATCTTCTACAAAGAGCTTCTATACATTACATTTGACGAAGAAGCTGCTTTGATATCAGGTATTCCTGTCAACTTGGTGAATATAATATTTACCATGATTGTCGCCATAACTGTAGCGGTATCCATGAGAATAGTGGGAGCTTTGCTGGTATCAGCATTGATGGTGATACCTGCAGCAGCCAGTCTTAAAATCGCCAAAAACTTCAGACAGACTATTTTTTATGCTATACTATTTTCCTTTATATCTGTATTTGTAGGCATAATACTATCTTTTTATCTCAATCTCTCGCCTGGCGGCAGCATTGTAATAGTTTCCCTCATAATCATGGGTTTAGCAAGTATAAAGAAGGCAGGTAACTAACCTGCTTTTTTGTTTTTAGCTGGGATAATAAAATGTACTGACTTTAAGATTTTCGTTTAAGTCTTTCTCTATTGGCTATATCTTAAAAATATATATCCCACATACAAAAATAACAAAGTAGCAATTACATCTATTATATTAGATATATTTGCAAAAAGCTCTATGTCCATAGATACAATAGATTTAATGATGGCGATAATGCAAAATAAACCAATGATGATAAATAATATCCCGACAATTTTTAACAATCTCTTTTTTAAATCCAACTATTAGAACCTCCTAACTGTGAAAATATTTTCTCAACAATAATTATTGAAAGTCATGCTGTGGCGATTCACAAAATAAATGATTATCTTTTTTGAATATAGGTAGCAAAATTTTAAAAGATATATAACCAATTAATGCTCCAAATACGTTTAATATAAAATCATTTATATCACAAATTTTATATGCAAAACCGTATATTAGTGAAACAAGCAATTGTGTTATTTCGATACAAAAAGATGTTATTGTACATAAAGATATATTTTTCTAAATGAAATATACTTATAGTTAATAAAAGGCATTAAAAATGCCAAAGGCATCAAAAGTACAAAATTTCCTATTATTTGTATATTTGTATAACGCAGCATTGGTAATAATGGAACTAAATTAAATGATTTATTTTTGTGCCTTTTAAAAACTGAATCATATCACTTTGTATTGGTATAGGAAAAAACACGGTATTTATTAAAACTGCAATATAAGCAACTAAAACCGCATATATAATATATTTTTCAAATTTAGCTTTTTTATAATATAATTTAAGAGCTATTATTACATAAATAATAAAAAATAAAACTTTAAAAAGAATATTAAATTCCAACATATCGCAAGAGCATCCTCCATTTTAAAATTATTGCAGGATCCGTCATCGAACTTGTAAGCCCCGCTTATACGCATCTTTTGTATGAATAAAGTATTTCATCATATATTTTCATATTTCCAATATAAATCCCCACGCAAAACTTGTAAATTCATTCTCTCACAATATAAAACAAATTTCTAAGGAATTTGTTACAGTTTTTTATAAAAATTTTTTATATTTTTTTATAATAAACAATCAATTGTATCTTTGTGAACAAGTACACAAATTCCCACACCTTTTCGCGAATATCTAATTCTATGAAAATCCTTTACCTCCTCAAACAGAAAATTCCCCAAAAAATAAGTCTGCGGAAACATAAAGCACACTTCAATATTTAATTAAAAATCTTTAAAGCCTTTGATTTCAACCTATTTATTCTTACTTTTATTAAACATAAATCAAATATCTTTCTTGATTTTTTTAATCATTTATATAAGCCATCACTGGGCGGTGATCTGAAATATCCACTTGCAATACTTTGCTTTTTGTTGCATCAATCGAAGTTCCACAGTTAAATAAAAAATCAATCTTTGGATTATTAGAATTATTATAGCATTCCAGTGTGCATATACCTGCAGGTCCGCTATCAACCATAGAAAAAACATTATTGAGCATTATATTATAGGTATCTGAGTTTTCTCCATCGTTCAAATCACAACCAATAATCAATCTTTCATTTGAAAATCCATTATTATTTAATTCATCTTTAATCTTTTGTGCTTGAATCACTTGATCACCGTTTAAGCCTAGATGGGCAGTTCCTACATAAAAGTAAGAACTGCCAAAATCAACACGTACAAGAAGAAAGCTGCGATTTTCTGAACTATTTACCTTAGACAAGTAAACTCTTAAAGCCGTTGTCAAAGAGCAACTACTTATAATTGCATTACCATAATAACCTGGATTCATATTAATAGATGTAATATATTTATAATTCCAAGTCGTCCCAGTAATCGCGGTAAGTTTATTAGAAATATACTCTGCCTGATGAATATTTGTGCCAGATCGTATAGTATATGCATCAACTTCTTGAAGACAGACAATTGAAGCTCCCGAAGTTTTAATTTCATCCGCGATTTTATCCAGATTTTCCGTTTTCGGATCTGGATAACCGCCATCCTTGTTTTGTCCAGCTTTAATATTCCACGTAAGAATATTTATTGTCATAATTATTCCCCCTATACTTTTTTAATTTTATGCAATAGAATCGATATCTGCTTCCATATTCTGCTCTTTTATAAAGCTGTAAAAATACCCTCCTTTTTCCACCAGTTCTTCGAAGTTTCCCTCTTCTACAACTTTCCCCTTATCAATTACATATATTGTGTCTGCATCTTTTATTGTCGATAACCTATGAGCTATTTTAACAACAGTTTTATCTTTCAAATATTTGTCTATATTTTCCGATATATGCTTCTGCGATAAGCTATCCAAAGCAGATGTTGCTTCATCGAAAATTACAATTTTCGAATCACTTAAGATTGCTCTGGCGATGGCTATCCTTTGCTTTTGTCCACCTGACAATTTTACTCCCTTTTCTCCAACAATAGTTTCAAATTCTTGAGGCAGATTTGTAATAAAGTCATAAATATCCACCTCTTTGCATATTTGGTCTACATAATCTCTATCTATGTTCCTATTCAATGTTAGATTGTTTAATATGGTATCGTCAAATAATAATAAGTCCTGCGTCACTATCGAAATCTTACTTCTTATGTGTTTAAGATTATATTCATTTATAGGTACATCATCTATTGTTATGTTCCCCTCATCAACATCCCACAATCTATACACCAATTTCGCAATAGTTGATTTTCCGCACCCACTTGCGCCAACTAGTGCTGTTACTTTGCCATTTTCAAATTTTAAACTTATTTTATCCAAAATCTTATTATTGTCTTTATATGAGAAGCTAACATCATTAAAAGAGATATCTCCCTTAAAATTATCGCATCTATAGCCTTTATTGTCCTGTTTTATAGATATGGGTTCATCTACAATATTGAATACACGATTTATTGATGCAACTGATCTTTGAATCATAGTATTTGATCTTATTATTCTCAAACAAGGTCCTATAAGCATTCCAATATACTGTTGAAATGCTATGAGTTCGCCGAAAGTCATTTCTCTATTTATTATTTTATAGCCTCCATAACCATAAATAAAAGCTGTTATTAGTCCGCCTAAAGAACTTCCTATTGCCCCGTTGCCAGAAATAATAACATCTAACTTTATAAATTTATTTATAATATCTTTTTCTTTCTTTAAATAATTTTTGAAAAATTTAAAAATAGATTTTGTAATAACTACATTCATTATATTGGAAATATATTCCTCAATTATATTTGATATATTTCCCGCATCATTTCTGATTTCCAATGTCTTTCTCGATATGATTTTATTAAACTTTGATTGAGAAAATATCAGTAGTATCTGCAGCACAATGACCAAAATCAACAAACTTGATTGCATCTTTATCAAGAAAAATAATGCCATTATAGCCGTAAAGGTATCGACTATCACAGAAAACAGTATATCAACTCCAAAACTTTCTATTGTATATATATCGTTTTCTACCATACTTAATATATTACCGGTTTTTATATTTGTAAAATAATCGCCTGATAATTTTGGTATATGCTTCAATAATTTTATTTTTAAATTAATCGAAACTCTCTTTTTCATTTTAGAATACATGTACTGTAATATTACATTTAATAATGAAGATAATATACTTATTGCTCCATATATTGTTGCAAGCTTTATTAATAATTCTATATTGCTATTTTTTATAGCATCATCCAATATCATTTTGGTTAATTGGGGTTGTAATAAGCCAAAAATGGATACTGTTAACATTATAAAAAATGCTACACATAAACCAAGTTTGTTGTGTCTTAACAGTATTTTTATAAATCTTCTTATGTTTTTTTTATTGTTCATATTTTCATCTCCATATTATATACAACGGAAACTATGAATTTAAAATATTTTTTGCCACAAGGTCTGTTAATGTTTGTATTGATACAAAATCATATCTTGATATACTTAAATAGTCAAACTTTATGTCAAACTTTTCTTCCAATTTCTTTAACACTTCATAACAGTTATCATTGTTTAACCCAATTTTTCTATTAAATAAACTGTATTTATAAATGTCATCATCAGACTTATTAAGTTTTAACACTTCTTTTACAACATTTGCTGTACCTAAAAGGATGCTATTGTCTTTATCATATAAGCCTTCTTTAAAATCAGGATACCTTTTGCTGGCTAAAAAATCCTTATCCTCCCAATCATTTTTCACTGCAAGATTCTCAAGCTCATTGTTCAGCTCCTCAAACGTTATATCATGCTTTTTTGATAATATTCTGGCAATTATGCCTGTTAACTTCGCAGTCGACTGACTATTACATTTCCCAAATAGTCTGTATGAATTATTGATATTGCAATTCATATATGGATTGTTATCCATTATGCATTGAATTCTTTTATCCTTGTTGTACCAAAACGAATTTTCGCTTTCCAAAATAAAACCCTTGACACCTATGACATTGTTAAAAACAGCAGGATAGCTTTCTTCAAATCCGTTAGCAAGGGAACATACTATTATTTTTCCTTGCCGATACAATTCATCGCATATTTCATGCAAATCCTGAATCATTTCATTTGTTGTAACTGACAGGCTTAAATTTATCAATCTAATGTCCATATTAAGAAGATACTTTAATGCTTCCTCAAATATTTGTCTACTTGTTCTTCCATTTTTGCCTAATACTTTCACTACAAATATTTCAACATCATCAAATTCTCTCTTTATACTAGATGCGCAAGAAGTTCCATGTCCATTCTCATCTTCATAATTGTCTGTGGCTATTATATAATCATTATCACACTCAAAAGATATTCCACCGATTATATTACCCTTTAGATAATCATGGTTTATATCTATGCCTGAATCTACCAATGCTACTTTTACTTTGTTATTCAACACCTATCACCTTGCCTCATAAAAACATTAATTCATCTGCCATATTTTAGGCATCAATGTTCTTTTCATAAAATTGCAATTGTAGTCAAAAGCTCTTTTATCACTTAACAGTGTGTATACTTTTGCAGGGCATACTGTACAAAATAAATTTATTTTACAACTTTTGCAGTGTGGAATATTTCTAATTTTTATATTATCAAAATTAGAAAAGCTGGTTTCTGCTCTGGCTTTCAAATATAACGTTAGTACCAAATACAAGCATTACTGCCAAGGCGACACCTAATACTAAAGCAATCGTCCTTCCTCTTTGTTTTTTCAGATATGCTAATGCTAAATGTATATATACATTCATTTCTATCCTCCAATTAAAATTTGAATAATATTATCTCTATTGTATTTCTCCATCAACAATAGATAATATTCTGTCTGCACTTTGTGCTATATTTTCATTATGTGTTATCAATACAAGTGTCTGATTATATTTTTTAATAGAACTTTTTATCAGGTTCATTACTTCACCTGTCGTTTTTGTGTCTAAATTCCCCGTGGGTTCATCTGCTAATATTATACTGGGCTTTGCTGCCAATGCTCTGCCTATTGCCACTCTCTGCTGCTGCCCTCCTGAAAGCTGATTTGGTAAATGTCTTTGTCTTTCTGTTAACCCTAAAAATTCTATCAAATCATCTATATATTCTTTATCTGGTATTTTTTTATCTAGTCTTACTGGCATTTCTATATTTTCTCTTACATTTAATACTGGTATCAAATTGTACTGCTGAAATACGAATCCTATATTTCTCCTCCTGTATATAGCTAATTTGTCCTCAGATAGCTTATATATATCCACACCATCTATCTCAACTGTTCCTTCTGTTGGTTTATCAAGTCCTCCTAATAAGTGGAGCAATGTTGATTTTCCACTTCCGCTTGGTCCTACGATTGCCAAAAATTCACCTTTTTCTACATTTATGTTTATATCCTTTAGTGCGTGTACTTTATTTTCACCCTTTCCGTAAACTTTGTTTAAATTTATCGTTTTTAATATAACCATATATAAAGTGCTCCTCTCCTAATTTATTATGCTGATAGATTCTACTATACTCATACGCTTAACTTGGAGTCATTGATCATTTTTGATCATATCAACTACTGCTGTTTTTCTTATATTCATAGATGATAGGTATGTTGTTGCAATTGTTACTATAAAATTTATAATGATAACAATCAAATATTCTCTGTATTGTATCTTAAAGATGGGATTTATATATATAGCTAAATATTTATTATATAAAATATATTGAACCAACACTCCAAAGATAATTACTACTACACTTGATATAGCTCCATATAAGAACCCTTCAGCTAAAAACATCTCTTTCAGGCTTTTGTTTGTAGTGCCGACAGCTCTTAACATGCCAAACTCTCTCATTCGCGATGCAATATTATATTTAATATTGTTTGCTATATTAAATACTCCCATAATGAACAGTATCATTACAATTGCATTTATAAATCTGTGCTTATTTTCATTCAGTATATTAAAATTTTCTATTTCTTTATCTAAATCTCTTAAAATTACTCCAGGTTTCTTATCAATTATTGATTTAATCTTTTTATATAAGACATTATGATTTACTCCTCTTTCTTTGTTGATGCTTATAATCTTATACTGAGTTATCCCCGTATCCTTTTTAAATATATCCGAGGATAGGACAACATCAACGCTGTTATTTACAGTATAATAATTATCGTAATCCAACAGATTGTTTACTATTGCCGTCACAGTATATTCTTTATATTCATAGCTATCGTCATTATAATTAATTTTCCAGCTTTCCTCAGAATTTGTTCCCTTGTTTGAAAAAGCAACTCTTATTTTATCTCCCACTTTGAAATTTGCAACGTAAGGCCTTTTATTTTCTGTATTTATGGGATTGGGTATCCTCACAATGGCAAGATTTTCTTTTTTCATCCTGTCAATATCAATTTTACCTTTTACCAAATATTTTCTTAACTTGGCAAGAGATTTATCATCATAACCGTACATATTATCTTTTAAAATATATTCTTCCAATTTATCCGTCGCCTTTAAATTTTTGACTAACATTCCATTCATCAAATCTTTTATATATGGAGTGCTGTTTAAATTTTCAAAGTACATAGGTTCTGATATATGTTCACTGCTTAGCATAAGTCTTGAATATATTACCTGTATAGCTGATAAATCCCTTACTCCGTTTAATGACCTTATTCTCTCTAGTTCTTTGCTGCTTAGCCCGTCGGTTTTTTTCGCACCGGGTACAAGATTTATTTTATAGTCGGAATTATACCCTATGCTATCTGCTATATTGTCTACTTGCCTTTCTTCTAAAAAACTTAAGTAGCTTGCATTTATAAAAAGTATGCCTGCAATACTTATTGATAGTATAATCATTATAAAGCTTCTGCTGTTAGAAAGAATATTCCTTATAGTTACAATTGAATATATGGACAGGTTTTTCCCTGAGGCTACTTTCTTATATATTTTTTTATTGCATTTTTCTCTTAGTCCTAAATTTTTTCTTATAGCTTCTATAGATGATATCTTTGATATGGTTATATAGACTGCAATAACAATCAAAAGTATGACGGCTGCTGTAACAATTACAGGTATAATAAAGGCTTCCTTAGTTATAACAAGCCGGCTTATGTTGACAGCTCCTTCAGTAAATACATTTCCAACTAAACCGCTTAACAGCTTTGAAACGATCAGACCTAATATAATACCTATAGGGACACCCATTGCACTCAATATAAGCAATTCATATAATGTTATTTCCATCAATTGCTTTCTACTGCTACCTATAGCTAATAAAATTCCGTATTCTGATATTCTTTGAAGAATTGATATGCTGTATATTCCATATATAACTATAAAAGAAGCTACCAATATTACAAGTAATGAAAAAATATTGTTTTTATATATATTATTTAATTTCCCATATGCCTCTATTAGCGTCGTGTTTTTAACTATGTCATCGCTCTTCACATTCAATTTCTTTGCCAGTAAAGACGTCAATTTATTTATATTGTTTTCATCTTTAAATGTCACCATAGAAATATTTCTGTTTCCTTTAAAATCATCACTAATAGGCAAAAATGCCTGTAAGGTCATACTTCTTTTAAATTCTGGTCTGTCTTTCAATATTCCCACCAATTTATACGTTTTTGTTTCCCTTCTGTCTTCCAGCTTAAGTTGCAAGTCACTGCCAACTTTAGGTTCTTTCCCAAGAACATTTAAGACCCACTCTTCAACAGCAATTTCATTATCTTTCTCTGGATATCTTCCTTCTTTGATAAATGAATTACCACTGAAAGAGCTTCCTAATTTTATGTATTCTTTATCTGCCCTTAGAATATTCAAATAAAAATCATCAGTTAAGGCAACCGAATCATAATACTCTGCAAATCCTCTGTCTTTTATTGATTTATCCTTTTTTATTTTCTCTATCTGATCATTGTCTAATTTTGTAAAAACCGCATGGTAACTTCCTTCGTCATATTTTATACTATCAATATTTGCCTGGTTGGCACTTTGGCCCAATATTATTATACTTGCAATAACAGCAACACTTAGGATTATAGCCACCAACACAGAAAAAGTCCTTTTTTTGTAATGTTTGATATATTGTAATGATAATTTAAACATGTATTATATGCCTCCTAACTAAATGCACCCTTAAATATTTGTCTATTTGTTCTTGCATCTTGCCTAATACTTTTACCACAAATATTTCAACATCATTAAATTCTCTCTTTATAGTTGATGCGCAAGAAGTTCCATGTCCATTCTCGCCATTATTATCTTTATCGTATTTCTCCGTCAACGATAGATAATATTCTGTCTGCACTTTGTGCTATATTTTCATTATGTGTTATCAATACAAGTGTCTGATTATATTTTTTAATAGAATTTTTTATCAGGTTCATTACTTCACCTGTCGTTTTTGTGTCTAAATTCCCCGTGGGTTTATCTGCTAAATACTTTATGTTTATATCTTTTAGCGCATGTACTTTATTTTCACCCCTTCCGTAAACTTTGTTTAAATTTATCGTTTTTAATATAACCATATATAAATGCTCCTCTCCTAATTTATTGTGCTGATAGATTCTACTATACTCATACGCTTAACCCTTCTTGATACAATAAATGTAGCTGAAAATCCTAAAAGGATATTTACTATTATGATGAAAAGATATATTTTCCAATCAATTGTAAATTTTGGAGTGATTAAATTTGGACCTAAGTATTTAAATAATATTACCTGTCCAGTCAGTCCAAATATCACAGACAAAATACTTGAAAATATTCCATATGTCATACCTTCAAATGTTATCATCTTTCTGAATTCTTTGTTTGTAATGCCAACGGCTCTTATCATGCCAAACTCATTTACTCTCGATATTAAACTGTAACTTACATTATTGATTATATTTAAGAAGCTTATGGCAAATAGTACTATTACTATGGTATTGATAAATATAAGCTGATTTGTCGCAAATGCCTTTATCTTCTGCTTTTCATTGCTTAGATTTAAAACTGTCGCTCCTTGTGTTCTTTTAGCAATTTTTAAAATCTGATTGTACAATTTTTCACTGTTATAACCTGGTTTTACATTTATATCAATGAGTCTGTAATTTTTAAATCCGCTTATTTTCTGTAAAATATCGTTAGATATGACAACTTGAACACTATTATTGCCTGCATAATAATCGGAAGAATCTATTAATTTTTCTACTATTGCTCCTACAGTAAATTCTTCCTCTTTAAATTGTGCATTTGCATCTTCCATTCTAAAAAATTCTTCTCCTGTATCCCCATCTTTTCTAAAACTTTCCGTTATCTTGTCTCCAACTTTTAAATTCACCACATTAGGACTTAAATGTTTAGTGTTCATTGGATGAGGTATAGCAATGATAGCAATTTTTTCCTTTTTCATTTTTTCTATGTCTATCTGTCCTTCTTTTACATATTTTTTCATCTCTTTAAGAAGCTTATCATCATATCCATAAATATCATTTTTCAATATGTACTCGTCACTATTTGGTTCTTTAACAAGCAGGCCATTAAGTACTTCTTTAAAATAAGGAGAGTCATTTATCTGTTCAAAATATAAAGGCTCAGCTATATTTTCTTTTTTCAGTTTCATTCTCCCGTATATCGGCTGTATTGTTTTAACTTCTTCTACACCTTCTAAGTTTTTTATTTCTTGGATGTCTTCAAGGGGAATACCCACTGATAAATTTGTACCGGGTATTATTTCTATTTTATAATCGGTATTTATCTTTGATGTTTCGGCCTCTTTATTTATTTGAGCTGCTGTAAGCTCTGCATAAAAATTTGATACTATGAATATAGTGCTCCCCAAGCACATAGATAGAATTATCATATAGAAACTTTTTTTATTTCTAAAGATGTTTCTAAATGAAATATATTTTGAAAATGGTAGAATTCTATATAAGAAATCTGTCTTAATTAATACTTTTTTGTATTTTATATCCGTGTTTAAATTTTTTCTTATTGAGTCAATAAGCGTTAGCCTTTTTACGCTTCTATATGTAACCAAAGTAACTATAATTATAGAAATAAGGTTAATTATTATGGACATCAAGAAAACTCTCGGAGATAGAACTATATTTTTTATGTCGACTTTTCCTTCTGTGAATAGATTTCCTGCTATTGAACTTAAAAGTTTCGCTCCCGCAAGACCACCCACAATTCCGATTGGTGTGCTAATAAATAGTAAGGTTAATAATTCATAAAAAAGCAGCATCAAAATTTGTAAGGAACCTGCTCCAACTGCCCTCATTATTCCATATTCAGATAGCCTTTGTAATATGGCTATATTGAAAATGCCTAAAATTACTATTAATGATACTACCCCTGCAACAAGTGATATCAATAAAAAAGTAGGATCTATTTTTTTGCTGCTTCCTAATGATTCCAAAAGCATATTGTTTTTTCTAACATATTTATTATCTATTTTCAAGTGCTCGGTTATGTTTTGTATATCTTTATTTATGCCAGTATTTTCATCAAACTTTACATAAACTTGTGCATCTTTATAAGAATCATTTTCATTTAGATTAAGGATGGCTTCCATCTGCCCTGATGATTTTAACCGTGGCCTGTCTTGTAAAATCCCGGTTAAAATGTATGTTTCGTTAGTCTTTTTTCCATATAAATTGAAATTAATCTTAGTACCTGGCTCCGGATTTACCCCCATGTTTTTTAAAACCCATTCTTCTATAGCTATTTCATCATCTTTTACCGGAAACCTTCCTTTTATTACCTTAGAATTAGTTAACTGTACATAATCTTTATTTGCCTTTATTATATTTAGAATTATTCGCCCATCAGGTACAGTAGAATCGTAATATGAAGAGATGCCAACTTTCTCAACATTCGGTTCATTTTTTATCATTTTGAGTTTTGATTCATCTATATCGATATTATACCTAACATGGTAGATTCCGCTTTCATATTTTGTTTTAGTTACATTAGCATGCTTGGCACTATCAGCTAGAGTTCCAACTCCTACTATTAATGCTGTACATAAGATAATGCCAAGACAAATAGCTAATGATCTTGATCTATACTTTTTTATATATGCTGAAATTACTTTAAAAAGATATTTATTCATTTTTATAATCATTCCTTTCGCTTCGCTCAAGGCACAAAACGTAATGAAATGTGCCATGCTAAAAAAACTTCCTGAGCTTTATCGCTGTTGATGGTTATATTACGCCTGAACAAGCTGGAAAATTAAAGATCATCAAATGACATTTTGAAGAGGAAAGAATAGTTAGAAAAACTGATTCTTGCGCTCGCTGCACCTTATCAACAAGAACTAGACATAATTCTAACCGCTTCATCGTTTAAAAATATTTTCTCGGCTATTACTGTAATATCTGAAATCGGTATAAATATGGAGGCTTTTCCTTCAGCGAAACACTTATGCTCATGGGCTGGACTCACTCCAACTAACAATAAGAGTACAGGCAAGAAAAAATCTGCCCGGATTTCCAAAGCAGGATATTACATTAAGCCGCTTCTTGTGCAGTGTGCTACTGACGTAGTTAAAAGCGAAAAACACCATAAAATTCATAACCACTATTTGCACATCAAAAGCGTAGCGGCCACAGGAAGGCAATCATTGCTATTGCAAGAATGCTTCTTACAGCATTATACAGCATGTTGAAGAAGAAAAAACCATATAATGCTGAATTATATAAAAATCTGATGCTTTTCCCACAAAACGCGAGATTACGGTTGAGCAAGCTTATACTATTAGCTCAACTTCAAGGCTATAAAATAAAGCCAGCTATTTAGCTTTAACACTTACTTCGATATTTAATTTTTTAAAAGTCATCAAAGATGGCTTGTTTGCTATTCTATTTTATTCTTATTGCAATTTGTACATTTAATTTCAACCTTTGCCTCCACAATTGATTTATCTTCAAAAGAATATTTCCAAAATTATTTTGTCTAATATTATTCTATCAACTTCTCTATTAGTTTATAAAAATACAAAAATCATCTTTTAAATATGGATAAGGCAATAGATAATGTTTAATTGTCTATTGCCTTACCTGTACTATCAATTTCTAAGTCCATTGACTTTCCCAGTAACGTGGTTTGTCGTAAGCAGTGCAATCTTGTAAACAATCTTGACCAGGCTGATAGTAATAAGGTGCTCCGGGTTTTGTGCAATTATCCTGACCCACTACTATTTTTGTTTCTTTGTCTTCAATTTTGTTGATCTTTAACATTTCAATACCTCCTTTCTTGAATATTTACTAATTAAATTAATTATATTAATTTAATTAGTCTTCACTTTAATTTTTTAAGTGGCATACATTTTATATTGCAAATTTTCTAATGCGCAAACCATATAAGGTGGAATACAGTAGTTATTTGTTATTAACTTATTAATGATTTTACATCTTGGTCCATCACAATAATTATATATTTTACAGCCATGACAAACTTGATTTAATTGATATGATTTTTCTAGTATATTATCCCTTTTTTTATAATCAATACCATTATATATGTCTCCGATTTGAAATTCATCATTACCCGCTGATACTATGCAAGGATATATTTTTCCATCAGGATATATTTGAAAATGTGTTTTACCTCCTTTACACGTGATCTTGAAAAAATATTTTTTATTTTCAGTTAAATTTATAAACGTATCATTAAAACTCGCCTGATATTCTTTTATGTATTTAATTTGTTCTTCTAAATTATTTATATGTTCAGTATCCCAATTCTTATCATATAAGTTAGGTATCGCTACTATAAATCTAAATCCTAAGTCCATCAAAGATTTTACATCTTCATATAAATTATATACTGTATTACTGTCAAAGGTCATCCGTACCCTTAAATTTGGTAAATATTTAAGTAACTTTAAACTATTTTTTTTAACTATATCATAACTGCCTTTTCCATTTTTAAAAAGTCGCATCTTATCATGGGTACTTTTAGTTCCATCTAAACTTATAGTAATATCCGGTATTTCATTTACAATAAATTCTATTATTTCCTCATTAAATAAAGTTGCGTTCGTAGTTGCCGCAAATAAAATATTAATATTATTCCTTTTAAAAATTTTCTTAAATTTATATACTAAATATTTTATTTCATCAAATGCTAAAAATGGCTCACCTCCATGTATGTTTAGATTAAACTCAGTTATATTCTGAAAATCAAAATAATTCATTATAAACTCAATAGATTGATCAATTATGTTTCTATTTACTGTTTTATTAGCCCTATTTATACTTTCATAGCAATATCTACAATTTAAATTGCAATCTGTTGTTACCCATAACGTTACATACATTACTTTATTCACTCCCCCAAACTCTTTTATATAATATTGGCTTTAATTTATTACATCTATCTTCAAAAGCTTTAATATTTCCCTTATACTCTTGAAAACTTCCCGGGCATGTCCAGCAGAACAAATTTACTTTACATTGTTTACATCTTTGTTTGTATTTATAATCTAAAGATTGTAATACAGTATTGAAATCTATAAAATCCATAGTTTTTTTTACTACTTCACTTAAGCTTTTAATTTCCAATACACTACCCAATTTGAATTTTTGACTAGATAGAGACATACATGGATATATGTCACCATTATATCTTATTAATAATTCTCTAGTCCCTGCTCCACATGAAGACACTCCAATAGGTTTACTATAATCATCGCTAAGAAATTTTTTTGAAATAAAAACTTTATCTAATCCATCATCAGTAAAAGCAAGATAATTGTCCCTTCCTCTTCCTACAGGTGAAAAATCTCTAATTAAAGGAGTTGTTCCTAATGATTTATTCAATTCATAAAATTTACCTTCTAAATGTTCAGTTTTCGGACTTATAGTCATTGAAACACTTATCCTCTTAAAATTATTCTTTTTTAGTAACTGAATATTTTTTATCACTTTATTAAATACCCCATGTCCTCTTATCATTGAGCAAGATTCTTCATCTGCACCATCTAAACTAATAGACATAGAAGTAACGCACTTTGTTAAAATGTCAACATTCTCTTCGCCTATTAAAAGCCCATTAGTAGATAATATTATATTTCCATTATAAATAGATTTTAAATATAATAACAATTCAAAAAAATCTGTCCTCACCATGGGCTCACCACCACTTAGCATTATTGACTTAGGATTCCATTTACTCATTTTATTAATAATGTCTTTGCATATTTCTGTAGATAAGTCTTTGTCCTTGCTATTTAAAGTATCAGCCGAAACGCAACAATGGATACAATGTAAATTACATCTATGTGTCATTTCAAATGATACTAATTTATTATAAGCAATATTTTGGTGAGTATCATCTTCAATTATTCCAAGCATGCACATGTTTTTGTATAATGATTTTAAGTAGTTTTTATCATCGTTATCATATAAACAGTTAATTAATTCACTTATGGATAATTTATTTTTTATACCCATTTCCAAAATATTATATACTTCCCTAGATATCCTTATCCATTCACCATTTAATCTATTCCCCAAAACAACTTTATTATTATTTTCTACTATTTGTGTATATTTACTAAAGTGATAAATCATTATTATTCACCCCCTTTGATATTAAATACTTAATCAATTCTTTAACAAATTGATTTCTCTATTTTCATTTTACAATGATAAATTTCCAATGTCTACTATATCTTTGTATAGTTTTTACAAAACCAAAAAAACTATACAAAGATATAGTCTAGTTTAATCAATATCTATTAAATTTAACTTTGTTGCCTTTACTATTGCTTCTTGAATGCTTTTTACACAAAGTTTCTCAATTATTTTCTTCTTATGATATTTTACGGTAACTGGTTTAATCCCAAGTTCTCTTGATATTGTCAATTCTTTATAGCCTTTTGCAAGCATTATCAATATTTTTATTTGTTTGTCTGTAAAATCTATATTTTTGTTTACTAGTTCAGAATTCTTTAAACAGTTTTTATATTCATTGGCAATTTTATCTGAAAGCAATTCGACAACCACATTCATTTCTTCTGTCATGTCTCTTTCTATCGTTGAAACATCTAAATATCCTATTATTTTTTCATCTATAATTATTGGAGCAGCAATGCAATGCCATTTTTTTAAAATGTCACAATAATGATACTGGGGTTCCAAATATACTAATCTTTTTAGTTTCATCACTATTGATATGGCATTTGTACCTATGGATTCTTCTTTAAAAGATATGCCAATTGAACAGTCAAAATTGATGTGACATAGGATTTTCTCATGACACATCGTATCCAAAAGATATCCTTCATCGTCAGTTAATAAAAATATGTATTTACCCTTTAAGCTCCTTAAAATATTGCCAACAACATTTTTAAATGTCTCAATTAATATCATGTTTTTCTTTAATCTGATTTGCAAATCATTTCCTCTTGAAATTATTGCAGGATCCGTCATCGAACTGGTAAGCCCCGCTTTTACGCATCTTTTATATGAATGAAGTATTTCATCATATATTTGTATATTTCCCATATAAATCCCCCGTAAAACTTACAAATTTATTCTCTCATAATATAAGACAATTTTTTAAAAGATTTGTTACAGTTTCTTACAAAAAAATTTTTTTATATTTTTTTATAATAAACAATCAATTGTATCTTTGTGAACAAGTACACAAATTCCCACACCTTTTCGCGAATATCTAATACTGTGAAAATTCTTTACCTCCTCAAACATAAAATTCCCCAAACAATAAGTTTGCGGGAACATAAAACACGCTTCAATATTTAATTAAAAATCTTTAAAGCCTTTGATTTCAACCTATTTATTCTCTACCAACATGACTGTCTCAACATGTGTTTTGATAGAGAAATGATAGTATTTCGCAAAATTAAAGAGGGTATTTTAATTTTACCCCCATGCATTCAAAATAAAAGCTTATGACTTTCTCTCCAATAGAAAACATTTTTTATTTATATTGGAAGTATTCTATTTCTTATCCTCAGACTCTATCAGTTCTATCATTCTAATAAAATAATCATATACTTCTGTACTTTCATTAAACATATTTTCTAAGTCTTTTTTCCCTTTTTCTAAAATATCTTTTTCTAAAAACTTTTCGTTAAAGATAATTGCTAAAGGATATTGCCTTCGTGAAGCTACATTTAACATTTGTTTGCCAGCATTTTCTGCTTTTAAATAATCAGAATATATTGATAAAAAGTGTTCTGGAAAAACACTAATTAAATAACCATAAAACCACAAATAATCTTCGTCTTTTGAATATTTCTCTGTTGCTATTTTGAAGGCATCTATTAATATGTGTTCTGCCTGGTCTAAACATTTTTCTAATTTAGGTGATAATCTTCCCCATTCAGCCATAACATACCAAGTGTAAAAAGAAATTCTGAAAAGATTATATTTCCCAATTGATTTTAAATAATCTTCATTAATAGTATTTAAAAGTTCTATAAACTTATCCCAATCTTCTTCATTTTTTATAATTCTATCTAATTTATCTAAATCCATCGTACATCATAACCTTTCAAATAATGTTCTATTTATTCCTTATTTACCCATGCATCGCTAATTTTCCATATATTATCGCTTACTTTTTGAAATGTTACTGTTACTGTTTCTTTACCAACCTTTAAAACTCTTTTATATGCAGAACCGTATCTGCTTTCTGTTCCTTCTTTCATAACTTTTTCTATTGTATTTCTTACTTTTTCCCATGTGATTGTCCCCTTAATAATTTTATCCCAATCATGTTTTAGATCTTTTATATGTCTTTGCTTATTTAAGGCTTTGTCAATTATTTTCTCTTCCGCTCTAGCTTCAAACCAATCAACAACTTTTTTATACAACCAGGTACCTGCTGCTATTACTGTACCACTTATAATCACTACTCCCGCAGCTGTAACCACCACTTCTCCAACCCCTGGAATCCACCATGTTCCTGCAATAAGAGCTCCTGTAGCACTTTGTACACCTACACTTCTCATTGCACTATTATTCTTTTTAATTCAGTTTTATCAACTACTACTGCAGTATCAAGAAGTTTGACAAACTGTTCTTGTGTATAATAAACATCATTAATATATACACCATCATCTGTAATAACAATATTATTTTAGTCTAATAATAACATAACCTAATTACCTCTCAAAACTTCTTTTACCCATTCTGTATATTTTTCATCATTGTTATATTGAATAGCCTTTTTTGCAAATTCTAATGCTATATTTTCCGAATGAGGTGGAGTTAATGCAGTAAAAACATAATAAGAAATAAGATAACATATATGTGCAACTTCTTTATTTGCATCTTGTTGCTTCAAAAAAATATATTGATTAAATAAATGAAAAAAAACATTCATCCTCTCTATATCTGTACTATTTGCATATAGATCATCTAAATCATTTTCTGATAATTCCATAACACTTTCAATTGGAATTACCGAACTATAATAATCAAAATATTTTTTGATATCCATATATACTTCACCTCACAATAGTATTATATAGTTCTTTTGAAAAATCCTTAATGCATTGCTTTATTTAGATTAGATCTCTTTTACTTATGACTAAGTAGTCGAAGAAACTATCATTGCTAAATGGGTTAAAGAACTTCGTTCTAATCCTTTCTAGTTGTGATATAAAATTCCATGAGTTAAAGCTTAAAAGATCTTTTCGTCATGTTCTTTTTTTGATTTATTCTCAATTTTTTGTATTAATAGTATTGCGTTAGATATTATAGCTAAATGAAAATAATTATTTTTCAACTATACTAATATTATTCACACCATGCTGTACTAATATATTTAACATGTCCTGCTGCATCTTTAATAAATCTAACAACTACAGTTTCACCTTTATAGGTAAGTGTACGAATATATTGATTGTTCTTTTCCCAAGTTTCTGATCCATCCTTTAAAACCTTAATAAGAATAGGAGCAGCATCACTCCATTTTGGATCTTTCTTAAACTTATTCCAATTATGTTTTGGATTCATTATATGATGTATTTTATTATCATCACAACTATTTACAGCTTTCTCTGCTGATTTATTAAAAGCTCTAGCTTCAAACCAATCAACAACTTTTTTATACAACCAAGTACCTGCTGCTATTACTGTACCACCTATAATCACTACTCCCGCAGCAGTAATCACCACTTCTCCAACTCCTGGAATCCACCATGTACCTGCAACAAGAGCTCCTGCAGCACCTTGTACACCTACACTTCTCATTGCACTATTATTCTTTATAGTATCATCTTTTAATTCAGTTTTATCAACTACTACTGCAGTATCAAGAAGTTTGACAAACTGTTCTTGTGTATAATAAACATCATTAATATATACACCGTCATCAGTAATAACAATATCACATTTATTAATATTTGTATTTTTATAACTTGATTCAGTTTCACTTGCAAATGCTGAAATGCCTATATTAGATACCATCAGTATCATAAGTATAAAACTAATGATTTTTCTTGTCAATTTTTTCATAATTTGCTCACTCCTTAAACTTTCCCTTAGATAATTCTATCAAATCCATAAACAAGCTTGTTTACAGTAATTATTCTACTCCAACATTCCAAATTTGTAAATAATTTCATTTCAAATATTTTCTGACATAAATTGACAGAATATATAACGTTATTGTTTCAAACAAAAAATAATCAAAGCGACTCTACATCACTTCAACTGTCATATTCATAATCTATATAGTTCAGAGTTTTTTAAACAGCTCTTATATTCATTAGCAATTTTATCTGAAAGCAATTCAATAACTACATTCATTTCTTCTGTCATGTCTTTTTCTATCGTTGAAACATAACATTTTCTCATGACACATCGTATCCAAAAGATATCCTTCATCGTCGATTAATAAAAATATGTACTTACTGGTTTTTTGAGTGAATCTAATATCTTTTTCCTTTCGTCAGTACCAACTTGGGAGATATTTGTCAATAATGCAGATTTACTAACATCAAAACAGTTATCTTTTCACTTTTTTATAATACAGTTTAATAGAATATTTTAAAATTACGAATATGATTAAGACAGAAAATAAAAATATATCAACTCTAAAGCTTATTTTAGTAATGTTATTCAAAGAAAGTAATTCTAAACTATTATTTGGTATATTATAATCGTAGTACTCTAAAAATTTGAAGGGTAATCCTAATCCGTGTTTAAAGTTTGAATAATCTTTAAATTTATCAAAAAATATTGTTGCTAAAGTGATAGTTATACTAATAACCAATAATTTAGAATTTTTCATTATAACACCCCTTACTTTCGCTTCGCTTAGGTACAAATACTATACAAAAATATAGTCTTAAGTCCAATCAATTCAATTTATTTGCCTTTACAACTTTTAAAGCGTACCGATGTCTTCCTTTTATGTTTTTAACTAGGATAATAAAAGATACCAAAAGAAAACTTTGGATCAGGTTTGGCAATCATCTAACAAAAATTTATGGGAAATACACATTTCGCTTTAAATATATTTTTTTGCCCATCACTTCTACCGCATTATCACTTAATTTCTTTACTGAAATATCATAAACATGATCTTTACGAAGTAAATTTTTAACAAGCAAAACACCTTTTATGACTTCTTTTTCCTGCCTGACTGTTATTCCAAAATCTGTTGTAGCACCGTAATTTGTTCTATAAACTACAACAGAACTTGATTCAAACCTAATATTATGAATTGGCATAAATGCCTCATTTACATTAAGAGTAAAAGTGGCAAATAAAATAATGGCTGTAATTGTTGTACTTATCAATATTAATATTATTGAAAACACACTATTCACTATCTTTGCAGAAATATGTTTAAATCTAAAGCCATTTATTAACAGCATTAATGGAATTATCTGAATACACAAAGAAAAAATATCGTTTAATTTTAAAGACTTAAATCTTATAAAAGGATAAAAGTAATCTAAATTCAATATCCATAAAATATAAATAGCCAATAGAGTCATATGGATAATGTATTTATTATTTCGAATTAAACTATTCACTAATATCACCTATCTTTTATACTGAATTCAATATCATTCTATCCAATCTAAAACAGATGGAAAAATGCAATCACATCCTTTCCATGTTTGCAGTATTTATCAATTGGACCAAATTTATCTTGCAAATTACTTTCTCACAATATAAGACAAATTTCTGAGAAATTTGTTACAGTTTTTTATAAAAAATTTTTTCTTAAATAGTTCTCATATTCTTTTGAAAAAAATAAGTTAGCGTCTTCCAAACAAATACAAAAATACATAAGCAGGAATTTTTATTATTGGTACCTTTGTCGAAACCTTAACTTTCCCATAATCTTCTGGTCTTTTTGTTACTAATATTGCTGAATCAATATTTTTTTCTTTTTGGCTCATCTCAACAATGGCATCATTCTCGGAAAGTGTCGTATCTTCTCTGAATTTCACTTCGATTAAGGATTTACTATGTGGGAATTCAACCACTACGTCAATCTCTTTTTGATTGTCACTAGCTTTTCTAAAATAACCTATTCTAGCATTTGTTTGCAGGTAAAAATTATAGATATGTTTAAAAACTGCTGTTTCAACCGTTATTCCAAGTTCTTTACTGTCTAAGAGTATATTGTCTATCATTAAAACTGCATTTCTTAGGGCAGGATCGGAAACGTAAATTTTGGGTTTTGCTTTTAGAACTTTTTTCCCGCCTAATTCTATAGGTAAACTTTTATAAATCAAATTTACATTTTCAAGAAGATAAATATAATTTTCTACTGTTATTGTTGAAACATCTCCAATTTCTTTACTTAGCGTTGAAATACTTATAACATTTGCAGAATTAAAGCATAAGTACAAAAAAACCTTCTCTAACACTGCTAAATTTCTTACATTAAACAAGGAAGGTATATCTCTTTTAATAACTTTATCAACCACATCTTCTCTTAACATTCTTTGCACTAAAAATTGGTCTTCCGAGAATACAAATTCGGGAAATCCTCCTATTGTTAAATACTTATTAAAGTACTTTTGCAATGGCATAAGCAAAAACATAAGCTCATTTAATTGAGAGTCATTTAAATTTGAAATTTCATTTAAGTTTAAATTTGGCAGATTGCTTGGTCTTTCTGGAACACCAAGTATTTCGCAAAATTCATAAAAAGAAAGAGTAGGTACAGAAATCACAGTCCAGCGGCCAACACCACTTTCTTTTGTACCTTCAATAAGTGCAGGAGAAGCTGAACCTGTAGCAATAATTCTCCAGTTTGGTTTGGTGTCATAATAGACTTTTAACCATCTGTCCCAATCACTTGCATATTGAATTTCATCTAAAAATATATAAGCCTCTTTTTCTTCATTTATGGTGGTTTCATAAAGATTAATAATTTGGTCAAAAGAACTTAATTTAAACAAAGGATGATCAAAAGATATATATAGTATCTTTTTTGGGTTCACTTGATTTTTTAAAAGGGTTTCTATCATTTGATATAAAATTGTAGTTTTACCTACACGACGTGCACCTGAAAGTATAACATATCTTCTGATAGTTGGATGCTAATATTATAACATATACTTTATGTTTTTATACAAAAAATATGAAGTATACTTTATATTTTTTGTATGTTTTTAAAAACTATATTTTAAATTATCGATTCACCATCTTTATATAAAAAATAAACTGGCGTTTGAAATCTTCAAGCCAGTTTATATTATTCATCTAATTTAATTTTGCATTATATTTATGAATTAGAATATTCAAATACCTCTGTTTCCTTTGAAGTAAAGATGTCAATTGGCAACACCCAAAAGCCTCCATTTCCATCTATATCTATTCCTGATGATTTTTTGTATGCCGCCCATGGAACTTTTGAGCAATACCAGTTATCATCATCGTTTTTATCAGCCCTCCAACTGTAAGGTTTTCCAACAAACTTAGATACTTCATCAACGGCTTTGATTCTCTCTTCTATTGTCGCCTTTGGAACTGTTAGCCCCCATGCCTCACTGAAATTTTCTCTGTAAAATCTTATGGTCTCATAAATCACACCTTGGTCTGGCTCTGCCGTTAAAAGGCATTTGTCATCTATGCTTCCATGATACCTTCTGCTGTCAAATATTGCAGCATGTCTTATTGCACCTTGCACGTGAAATCCCTGACTTGTAGCAACTATTATGTCTCCTATCGTAAACTTGTCAAACGATATGCTGTTTTTATAAACTGTCTTTTCACTGCTTCTGGAAGGAAACTTCACACCAAATACTTCTTCCGAGTTGATGTTTTTAATTAAATCGTATAAACTTACATAGAATTTATTTACTTCCCCAGCTTCAAATGGTTTCGATATCATGATGGCTCCATTTAATGTAAGAAATCTCTTATAAAAGTCCTCTTTTTTAAAGAGGCTTTTTTTCTTTAAGTTTTCTTTAAAATTAAACTCTTCAATATTAATACCGGATATTTCAATTTGTTTTGAAATATCATTGCCACTTGATATGTGTTTATTGTTAGGTATTATGAGCATTCCTACATCCCCCTTCTTTTTAGTCTATGCTACTGTAGAAGGGTTTTGTGTATGTCTCATTTTATAATATCAAATGCCATTTTAATAGCATATGCTATAGTAACACATACTAGTATAGGTCGTATTAACTTAGCGCCACTTTTTATTGCCACTTTCGTACCAAATCTGGCACCAATTATCATAGCTATTGCCATAGGAATTGCTGCAGAATAAATTATCTTACTGCTTATAGCAAATAGGACCAATGATGTAACATTGCTTACAAAATTAAGTATCTTTCCATTCCCAGCACTTATTCTGAAGTCATACCCCAATAATATTATAAACAAAAAAATGTAAAAAGAGCCTGTGCCAGGTCCAAAAAAGCCATCATAGAAACCCAAAACTATAGATATAATAAGTCCAATTACTATCGTCTTTTTATAAACACCTTTAAAATTATTTACATTTCCAACATTTTTCGATAACAATGTATATATTGCAACAAATATCATTAATATTATTATGATGATTCTCAATTTTGAACTATCTAATAACAAAACCGCCTTAACACCTAAAATTGCTCCTATTAATGTCCCGAAAACAAGGTATTTCAATAAATTGATATCATATACTTTGTATTTTATGAAAGTCATAGAACTTGTAAAAGACGCACACGTTGATGCGAATTTATTGGTCCCAAGAGCATATGCAGGAGGCACGCCTAAAACCATAAGCCCTGGAAGGCTTATTATGCCTCCCCCACCTGCTATAGAATCAATAAATGCAGCAACAAATCCTATTACACATAATGATAGTATATATTCTAATGACAAGATATCTTCCTCCAAATTATATGACTTGATTCTATGTAAAACTTTTAACACTAAGTAACAGGTCTTTAACCTCTTTATAGTTAGACATCGTAAATACCATTTGCTTTATCTTAGATGCTCCGCGGATACCTTTTAGATACCATGCTATATGCTTTCTCATCTCCAATATTCCAACATGTTCTCCTTTGTAATCTATCATCATGTCAAGGTGCTTTAAGATCATGTCAATTTTTTCGCTTACGGTAGGCTCTGGCAGAATTTCACCTGTATTTAGATAGTGAAGAATCCTTTTAAAAATCCACGGATTCCCTTCTGCCCCTCTGCCAACCATCACCGCGTCACATCCCGTCTCATCTATCATCCTTTTTGCATCTTCCGGTGTAAATATATCTCCATTGCCTATTACAGGTATTTTTAGATTATCTTTCACTTTCTTTATAATATCCCAGTCGGCGCGACCTGAGTAAAACTGTTCTCTCGTCCTGCCGTGTATCGCAACCGCTTTTACGCCGCAGCTTTCAGCCATTTTAGCAATCTCCACAGCATTTATGTGATCATCGTCCCATCCTTTTCTTATTTTTATAGTGACAGGCTTAATAGAGTTTTTCACTACTGCTTTAATCACGCTTTCTGCCACATCAGGATGCATCATTAAAGCTGAGCCATCACCATTTTTTACTATTTTCGGAGTTGGGCATCCCATGTTTATATCTATTGTCTTTGCATTTGATGTATTTAATCTCTTTGCAATTTCACCCATTATATAAGGATCAGAGCCAAATATCTGCAGTGCCACATTTTCGTCATCATCTATGTCTGTAAGAGATTCTGTATTTTCACTCCCATAATAAAGACCCTTAGCACTGACCATTTCAGTGTATGCAAAACCACAGCCCATATCTTTGCATATGCGTCTATATGGTTTATCTGTAACACCTGCCATAGGAGCCAAAAACACATTATTTTTGATTTCTACATCGCCAATGTACAAGCTTGCTTTCATTCCCTTCTATTTAAGTTCATATATCATGGTCAACACTATACATTTTTCAATCACTTATTATTCTATCATTATATTTGCCTCTATCCAACTATTACTTATACTAAAAAAGGAAAGCTGCGCTTTGCCAGCTCTCCTTTATAAGGTTATTACAGTCTTTCATTTTGTATATTTTGCATAAACAAACCCATATCCACCGTTATACTGTATCTGATACCACCCATTATACTCACCGACTACTTTTAATTCTGCGCCATACGGTACTGCCCCTATCTTTCTTGCAGCAGTTGAACTATTCACTCTTACATTTAATCCACTTCTAGCAGTAACTTTTACAGTCTTAAGCACAGTTATATTTGACAGATTAGATGTCACTGCTACGTATTTACCATATACGTATCCTGTCTTACCATTGTAGTCAATCTGATACCAACCATTCGATTCACTAATCAAGTTTACAATATTTCCTGCATGGAGTACTCCTATAACTTTGCTTGAGGTACTTGCACCTGCTCTTACATTAAGTGCAGATACAGTTACTATTCCATAATCGTATTGAGGTGTTGGGGTTGGCGCAGGTGCTGGTGTCGGCACCATCTCGCCAAATAAATTTTGTGATGCCGGTGCAATTCTATTATCAATCTTAGCCGTTACAGTTTTTTGATTCTTAACTGCTTCTATAAAGGCATCTCTTACGAGCTTATATGTGTCAATATAACTCTTTGCAACATCAGGGTCTGTAAACCCTTTAAACCCGTCGCCGCCAGTACCCATGAAGTTATTCGTTGCAACAAGATATGATGCATTCATGTCTATTGGTGTGCCGTCAGATTTTTTCATGTCAAATACTCTCTGCATGGAAGGCATAGATGGGTCATATTTGAATGAAAGCCCTGCCACCTGTATGCCTTTGCCACCATCCTGAACAGCCTGCTCAAGAACAATCTTTATCTGGGCACCAGTCATTTTCATTGTAGCTATTGTATTGTCAAAAGGCATCAATTGATATATCGTTCCAACTGTTATATTGCCCTTTGGAATGTCAATTCTTAATCCACCATTGTTAGCAAAGCCAAAGTCTGCCCCTACCGCATCTTTTGTTACCTGAGCCGCCCAGTTGCCAAGAATAGAATCTCCATAAGGCTGTGCACTTTGAGCTCTTGTTAAATCAATTGCAGCTTGACCTATTACTTCATTAAATATAGGCCCTACATCTTTATTTGCTTTATCAACTATAGACTGAACTTCAGCGTCAACTACAGGGTTTGCCGTCTGGTATAAAGGAATATTGTTATTGTATTTCATATCTCCGGCTGTAACAGTACCGTCAGCATTTAATGTTATCTTCAGGTCAATAAATCCGTTGCCATAGCTTCCTGCTACACCAACAGGAATACCATTTACCTTTGTCTTAATTATTGTGTGTGTATGTCCGCCGAATATCGCATCTACACCTTTTACCTGCTTAGCAAAATCTATAAGGTTACCTGTTATAGCATCTGTAGTTTTATCCTGATTCGCGCCCATATGTGCTAAAACAATAACTATCTGTGCACCCTGTCCTCTCAAATCCGTTGCAAGCTGATTTACAACTGGCACAGGATCTTTAAAATCAACATTTTGTATATATGCAGGCATTATTATATCAGGAAATTCTTTGTTATCTACAATACCTATTATGCCAATTTTTACTCCGTCTCTTTCAATAATTACATAGGGCTTTGTATAGCTTACAGGTTTACCAGTTGTTTTGTCATAAACATTTGCCGCAAGAACCGGAATTGTAGAATTTTTCAATGTTGCATTTTGTGTATCAATTACTGAGTCGATTCCCCAGTCATACTCATGGTTTCCAAGTGCCATTGCGTCAAAGCCGATATTTTTCATCATGTCAATGACCGGCTGTCCTTTTAAAACATTGGACATCGGCGTTCCCTGGAACATATCTCCGCCTGACAGTATAACCGTATTAGGATTTGCTGCTTTCATGTCCTTTATCTGTTTTGCAAGTACTCCGCCTATCTGTTGCGTTATTGCCGTACCATCGCTTAATTTCTCGGCGCTTTGCAGGTATCCGTGGAAATCAGTGACTTCTACGAAATCAAATGTTTTCGGTGTTGCAGCAAATACTGCTTGTGGTATGTAGGTAAAAAACATACTAAATATCATCAATGCTGTAACAAAAATACCAGTTATCCTAGACCTTCTAAACATTTAAATCCTCCTCTTAAAAATATTTTATCCATTTGATAATAATTAATTTAGTTATCACCTCCGGATTTACTCAAGACTTTCAGTACAAAAATGGGATTTTTAGATTTAGAATAAGTATATAGCATTGATGTTAACTTGAAGTTATGTAATTATTAATTTTGTGTAAACTATTATTATACATCAGATGTCAGACAAGTCCTAAAATAATTATATAAAACTCTTTTATGATTTTTAAAACATGATATTAGACAAAATAAGCGACTTAGCGATAGTTAATAATTATTTCCTGATTTTTTTATATTTTTACAGCAATTTTTAGCATTTTTGAATTTATAACAAGAAATCCCTCTTTAATATAAAGGGATTTCTTAAAAAATCTATACTTTCACTAAATTATAACACTTCAATGCCTTCTCAATATAGCCTTCTGATCTATTTAAAAGCTTTTGGGCTTCATACTTTTCAAGTCCCGTCAGGATCATCAATATTGTTAGTTTGACGTTATAATCAGTCTCGCTTAATTTCTGTTCTATAATAACATCATCAGCTCCCGTTGCAAGTTTAACTATCCTTCTTGCCCTGTGAACTAATTTTTCGTTTGTAGCCTGTACATCAATCATTAGGTTGCTGTATACTTTGCCAAGCTTTATCATAACACCTGTAGATATCATATTTAATACAAGTTTCTGGGCAGTTCCTGCCTTCATTCTTGTAGACCCCATTATCACTTCAGGACCAACAACAGGCACTATCATTACATCAACTAACTTTTTCATCTCACAGTTGAGATTACATGATATGCCTATTGTAGATGCTCCGATTTCTTTAGAATATTGAAGGGCTCCTAATACATAAGGTGTTCTGCCGCTGGCAGCAATGCCTACAACAATATCCTTGCTTGATAAATTCCTTTCGATTAAGTCCCGTTTGCCTAATTCACTGTTATCTTCGGCGCCTTCCACTGCTTTTCTTATAGCCGTATCTCCTCCTGCAATAATTCCCTGTATCATTTCAGGATCTGTTCCATATGTTGGAGGACATTCTGACGCATCTAATATTCCAAGCCTTCCGCTTGTACCCGCGCCTAAGTAAATAAGCCTGCCGCCTTTTTTTAACCTTTCTGCTGCAATGTCCACAGCTTTTGCTATATTAGGAATTTCCTTTTCTACAGCTAACGGAACTTTTTTGTCTTCATCGTTTATTTTTCTTAACATATCTTCAGTGCTTAATTTATCAATGTCCAGAGTATCTGGATTTCTTCCTTCAGTTATAAGTTTTTCTAAGTTCATAGTATCAGCCCTTTCTAAATCTGAATTTCGTACCCGGTTTGATTAAATCTGCCAGAATGTGCTCTTCTTCAGGTATATATCCTACTACATTTACCCTTTCATCTTTAGGTAAATCAACCATGCAGATATTAAGCTCTCCAGAATACCTTTTGAAATTTTCATTATCTATTGTTACACAATATTTTTTTCTCTCAACGCAGTTGTGTGCTTTTATTTCTTTCCCTATATTTGCATAACCTCTTGATTCCTCTGATCTTACAATGTATTCAGGTGAATCAGGCCTATTTGTATGGACATGATTAAAAATTATATCTTTTTCATTATCCATAATATCTTCAACTAAATTAATTTTTAATTCGATTACATCCTTATCTATTGATGTAACATTTTTTATCTCATCTACAGTGGCATATGCATCTCCAAAGTATACGTCATCTATTCCTGAATAGATTAAATGCCTTGCTGCCGTATCAGGTTTTATATTTCTATGAATTTCAAGAGTCGGTAATCCTTCATATATTGGACCCCTTCTGCCTTTTAGAGATGGGATAAATGCCGAAACTTTAAGTCCGTAATTTTTTATCATGGTAGTTTTTTCTTTAAAAAATTCATATGAAAGCCCCGTATATGGTTTGGGATAAAAGTTATGACAGGTTCTTAATTTATTCAAATCAGCCTTTTGGCTTATTAATTCATCTATTTGTTCTTTTGTTATTGTACTTGCATTTAATTCTATTTTTATATCGAACTCGTTGTTTGTCATTTCAGCTATTTCATCATTTGTAAATCCATAATCAAGTCTTAAGCAATCTATTCCTAAATTATGAAATTGTTTTAGATTATTTGGTGATGAATTTAATATATTCATCGTAACAGGTGAAATATCTATCGTCAGCTTCATATTTAATAATTTAATATGATTTATTAAATCTTCAATCTCATTCATTTTTTTATCATAATCAACCTCTGGCATATGCATCGATGTAAAAACCATGCTTATGCCATTGTCTTTTGCAGTCTTTATATATTCTTTATTTTTTTGATGTGGAAAATCTTCTAAAGTATATACTGAAATTCCGAAATCCATATAATCATCTCCTAAAAGGGGCAAACTGCCCCTTTTTATTTATGCATTAAAGCTAAATGGTTGAGTATCTTTTACTTCTTCGTCTGCAGGATCCTCAAACCCTAGTAAAAACGTTGCTATAAATCCCGCAATATATGATATAATCAAACCGATGATATAATATATAATTTTGTTTGGTTCAATAATTGCAGCAAGAGGGATTCCGGATATACCTAAACCTCTTGCGCCAACTACTTTTAATGCCTCAAATGCGCCTCCAAAAGCTGCACCAATACAAGCTCCAATGAATGGTCTTCCAAGAGGTAATGTAACACCATAAATCAACGGTTCACCAATGCCAAGAATACCAACAAGTATCGAACCTTCTATAATCTTCTTAAGCTGTTTGCTCTTTGTTTTAACGTATACCGCAATTGCTGCACCAACCTGACCTGCACCTGCCATTGCTAAGATCGGAAGTAATATGGTAACACCGGTTGATTGTATTAATTGCATGTGTATCGGTGTCAAACCCTGGTGTAAACCTGTCATAACTAATGGTAAGAAAGTTCCTGCAAGTATAAATCCGGTAAATACACCAGCTTTACCAGCAATTGCAACAGTCACTGCCTTGCCAATAGCATCAGCTATATATCCACCCAAAGGTTGTAATACATAAAGTGTCGCAAAACCTGCTATTAAAATTGTCAACAAAGGTGTTGCAAGTAATTCTATACTATTCGGCATTCTTTTTCTAATATTTTTTTCAAGCCAGCTTGCAAATGCGGCTGCAATTAATACAGAGATTATTCCGCCTCTACCCACAACAAGAGCACTACCGCCAATTTTAATGTCTGCCAAAACAGGATTATAAATAATACCTGCAAGTATGCCACCAAGTGTCGGTGAACCTCCAAATTCTTTGGCTGTATTCATACCTATCATAATACCCATATAAGTAAAAATTGTACTTCCAAACAAGCTTAACATAGCAAGTAAATTCTTATCTGCTATCCAATTAAACTTTGTCGCAACATTGGTTATGCCAAGTATCAATCCGCCGCCTATTAATCCAGGAATCAAAGGAATAAATATGCTTGCAATCCTTCTTAAGAGAAGTTTAAACGGCGTTCTATTTTTTTCACTGATTGCAGCCTTGATTTCCTTTGCGTCTCCAAGTTTTACGCCAATTTTTTTAGATGCTTCACCTGCAACTTTAGATACAAGTCCAGGTCCTAAAATAACCTGTAGTTCTCCTCCTTCTTCGTTAACTTTAATAACACCGTCAATTTTCCTAAGTGATTCCATATTAACCTTATCATAATCCTTTACAAGCACTCTTAACCTCGTCATGCAATTTGTAATTGATATGATGTTTTCTTTACCGCCTAATTCCCTGATGATGCTTTCAGCTATGTCTTTTTCTCTTGACATTTTCCATCCTCCTTTTCTATATTTTGTAAAAAATTGATTGTTAATCAGCTATCCCCCTTTCATGTTATATTATTTCATAAATATATCATATTTATGAAAATTTATTTCATGTTTAAGTAATTAAATAACTGCCTCAATAATATCTGTTTTTCCAGCAGTTGCTTTGCCAATAATTTTTCTGAATTCTTTAATTTTTCCCATGTTCGTTATAATTATAGGCGATATAAGTGATTTGGCTTTTGACTTAACAATCGCCATATTTATCTGTAACAATTTATCTCCGATTTTTACTTTATCACCTTCATTTATAAATGTAGTAAATCCTTCGCCATTTAGCTTTACTGTATCTACACCAACATGAATCATTATCTCTATTCCATCTAAAGTTTTAATACCTATTGCATGCTTAGTCGGAAACACAGTTGTTATAACGCCATTAACAGGAGATACAAAAATATCTGATTTAGGATTTACTGCCACACCATCACCCACAAGCTTTTGGGCAAATACTTCATCTGGAACTTGTGCTATATCTACTATGTCACCATCAACTGGAGCCTTTATTAATAGTTTCTTGCAATTCTTTTTGAATATATTAAACATATGGTCCTCCTTCAATATTTTCTTGATGAAACGGCTTCGCTTGTATTTTCTAAATATTTTATTATATCTTCATATTTTTTACATGCTATTATAGAAAATAATATATCTATCACATTGAGTTGTGCTATCCGTGACGCCATCGCACCACTTCTAAAAATTGCTTCTGTAGAATATACAAAGAGTTTTATATCCGAAACCTCTGTTATAGGCGAATTGCCGAATCTTGTTATACAAATTGTTGTAGCTCCCGAATTTTTTGCTATCCTTAGAGCATCGACAGTATCAGCTGTTTGTCCGGAATATGAAATACCTATTGCGACATCACCATCACTAATGTTGGCTGCAGATGCAAGCTGCATATGCGAATCACTGTATGCCGTACATGATTTATTTATCCTCATAAATTTCTGTAGCATATCTTGTGCTACAATTGCGGATGCCCCAACACCATAAATATCTATTTTATTCGCATTTAATATAGCATTAGCAGCTTTTTCCATTTCATTTCTATCAAGCATATCCATTGTTTTTTCTATTGATTGCATATTATTTTTGGATATTTTAACAACAATAGCATTTATATCATCATTTATATTTACAAAACCTTGAATGCTTTTTGTTCTATACGTATAATCTGCAGAAATCTTTATTTTTAAGTCTTGATAGCCTCTGTACCCAAGGCTCTTGCAAAATCTAACAACGCTTGCTTCACTTGTACTGCTGTTTTTTGCAAGTTCTCCTATTGACAAATCCGAAATCTTATCAGCATTTTTAATTATATATTCGGCAACCTTCTTTTCCGACGGTTTTAAATTATTTATAACTGCTTTAATTTTTTCTATATCTCCTGCCATGTTAATGTTTTCACCTCTTTCTATTCATAATTATATTACATATGAAATAAAATTTCAAGTGTTTTTTATTATTTTGTAATTTAGTTTCATGTAATATTTTAAAGTGTAAATTAAATTTCTTAATAGAATTGTTACATAGCATATATAAAAAAAAGAAGCCGGAAATTCCGGCTTAAAATTTACTTAATTTCATTTATATTGCGGCAGAAAATCTTTATTTTCATCAATTATATCATCCAGAATTTTTTTTGCCACTGTCGCAGATGGTACAAGCGGATGTATTGTTGTATTTGTATCATAAATGCATGTTATTTTAAAACCTTAATAGTAATAAACGTGGAAAAATTTATATATGCTCGTCATAAAATCAAAAGTCAATTAATTATAGCTTATCTCCATTAGATTCTATAACATCTTTGTACCAGTAAAAGCTCTTCTTCTTTATCCTTCTTAAGTCCTTTAAATCAAATTCGTCTCTATTGACATAGATAAAACCATAACGCTTGCTTATACCTTGATGTGTGCTGACAAGGTCAATTGCTGACCAAGGACAATATCCTATTAAGTTTACACCATCAGTTATCGCCAGCTTAGCTTGTTCTATATGTTTGCGTAAAAAATCAATCCTGTAATCATCATTTACTTCATCGCCTTCCTCTAATTTGTCATAAGCACCTAATCCATTCTCTGTTACCAATAAAGGTAAATTATATCTTTCATTTAATTCACGCAATGTACTGCGAAAACCTATAGGATCGATTTCCCAGCCAAATTGTGTTTTTTCTAAATAAGGATTAGAAACTCCTCTGTATACTCCAGGTTCTCCAATTGCAATTTGCTGATCTCCCGTTGAATTCTTATCAGATGAGTCGTTCTTGATTTCAGCTACAGTTGATGTTGAATAATAGTTAAATGCGATAAAGTCAGGCTTCCCACTCTTTAAGATTTCCATATCTCCTTCTTGAATGACAGGTGTATATCCTTTCTCCTCCAAGTAGCTCCATGCTATACTATTGTATCGCCCAAATACAGCTGCATCTAAGTACAGCCAGTTGCGGATTGACGAGAAGTTTGAAGCAGCAATTACATCTTCAGGCTTAGAGCTAGCCGGATAGATTGATATGATATTTGGCGCAGGACCAATTTTTGCATTTGGACACATCTCATGGCATAGTTTCATCGCTTTTGCCTGGGCCAAAAGCATATGGTGGTTTTGCTGATACAATTCTTTTTGTGGATTTTCTATTTTAGAATCAACAGTTCCAAGAACTGCTCCGTATAAAATCATCATATTTTGTTCATTAATTGTTAACCAATATTTCACGCGATCGCCAAAATATTTAAATAAAGTTTTAGCATAGTTTTCATAAGCATCTATCGTATCTCTATTTGACCAACCACCCTTTTCTTGCAATGCATAAGGTAGATCAAAGTGATACATTGTGACAATAGGTTCAATATTATGTGACAGCAATTCATTTATTAAATCGTTATAAAAGGCAATACCTTTTTCATTTATTTCCCCTGTGCCTTTCGGATAAATTCTTGTCCATGCAATAGAAAAGCGATAAGCTTTAAGACCCATTTCTGCAAATAAAGCTATATCTTCTTTATATCGATGATAATGATCACTTGCTACTTTAAAATCTGATGTTCCTTCAGGATACTTTCCCATATCAATGACAGATGGTCCTTTCCCGTCTTCATCCCATGCCCCTTCTACTTGATACGCTGATGTGGATGCTCCCCATAAAAACCCTTTTGGAAATGATTTTAATTTTGAATGGATCATTGTAAATCTCCTTTCTCAATATAAATATACAATAATCAGCTTTTCCAATTAATCTAAATCTTCCCCATTTGTTTCAATCACCTTTTTGTACCAATAGAAACTATCTTTCTTGCTTCTTTCCAATGTTCCATTTCCCAAATCATCACGATCAACATAAACAAATCCATACCGTTTCTTCATTTCTCCAGTTCCAGCAGAAACCAAATCAATACATCCCCACATCGTATATCCCATCAAATCAACGCCATCAATATTTATAGCGTCTCTCATTGATTTAATATTTTTGCGCAAATAATCGATACGGTAAGTATCATGTATGCTTCCATCTTTCTCTTTTTTATCATCCCATCCAATGCCATTTTCTACAATCCATAAAGGTTTATGGTAACGATCATATAAAGTATTTAATGCAATTCTTAAACATGCTGGATCAGTAGCCCATCCCCATGCATTTGTCTCTAAATATGGGTTTTTTACTCCCATCATAAAATTACCGCCGCTTTTAACAGCATCTTCATGTGTTGTAACTGTAGTTGAACCATAACAAGAGAAACTTAAAAAATCGGCTGTATACTTTTCAATAAGCTCAAAATCTTCAGGTTCTGTATCCAGTACAATACCTTCTCTTTCATATTTTTTCAACCGATAAGCTGGATAATGTCCGCCTGTCTGTACATCTGAATAAAATAATGTTGCCTGAGTCATTTCCATAACCTTTAATTGATCATTAGGATCACATGTATAGGCATAAATTGGCTGATACGCCAGCATTTGTCCAACTTTTATATTCTTATTAATTTCATGTGCAGCTTTCACAGCCTTTGCACTTGCAACAAATTGATTGTGAGCTGCTTGTGCTTTGTTTTGAGGTGACGGATCAGACAATCCACCTGCAACAAAAGGAGCGAACTCCATACAATTTATTTCATTAAATGTTAACCAGTACTTAACTTTTCCTTCATAATGTTTAAAAACTGTCTTTGCATAGTTTTCAAAAAAGTCTATACATTTTCTATTTGACCAGCCTCCATATTTAATTGTCAATTGAATTGGTGTCTCATAATGTGATAATGTTACCAGTGGTTCAATACCATATTTTGCACATTCATCAAAAACTGCATCATAAAATTTCAAACCCTCTTTATTAGGCTCTGCATCATCACCATTTGGGAAAATACGTGCCCAGTTCATACTTAAACGAAAGGCCTTAAAGCCCATCTCGCCCATATATGCTATGTCTTCTTTATATCGATGGTAAAAGTCACTTGCAACATGGCTTGGATAGTATTCACCATCAATAACTGCAGGAATACAATCTTTAGGAAATTGTACATTCCCAAATGCAACCACTGAACCCGTTTCACCAGTTTTTACATTTTTATAAGTCACTCGACGAGGAACCGTAATAGAACCTGCTGTCATGACGTCTGCCGTGTTAACCCCTTTTCCTCCTTCATTCCATCCACCTTCATATTGATTGGCAGCAGTTGCACCGCCCCATAAAAAATCCTTAGGAAAACCTTCCATGATATATTCCTCCTATCATTTCTTATTCTAAAGCACCAGCAGAGCTGGTGCTTTTATTTAAAGTTTTCTCTAACTATTCATATTTTCATATTTTGCTTCTTCTAAAGCAGCAGCTTTTTCTTTTGCCACTAATTGCCTTTCATAAATCTTAAAGAACGGATACCAAACAATTGCTGAAGGAATTAACATTAAATAATCCCAAATTGCATTTTGCCATCTTAATGTCGATAAATATGAACCAAATCCCATTGGAAGCAAAGCTGTGATAGGTATCCATGCGGGTTGCAAGAAACCAAATTTATATCCCAGATATGTGCAAAACATAACAACAGGGATATTTAACACATAAGGAATGGCAAGAATAGGATTGTACATGATCGGCATACCAAATGTAACAGGTTCATTAATTCCAAACCATCCAGGAACAGCACCAATTTTTGAAACCGCCTTAATTTGTTCTGATTTAGAGCGTAATCCCATTAACACAAGCGGTAAAGTGTTGCCTGTCCCACCAGCAATAGCTATTGTCAAAAATAATGTGACTGGATAAAATACTAATGGTTTGCCAGCTTGATGTAATGCAGCATTTGAAGCTGCCGCTTGAATAATTAAAGGTAAAATAATCGAAATAACAATCATTGTGCCATGAATTCCAAAAGTCCATAATAATGCAGCAAAAATACCAAGAATAAACATACCTGGAAGTGAAGTTAAAGCATTTAATGGAATTCCTAATACTTTCATAAATCCAGAACACACATTATAAGCCCCTCCAGTAGCTACAGAAACAATTGTAGAAACTGATAAGAAGAAAATGACACTGAATAACAATGGTATAATTGATGCAAAACCGTCTTGTAGGAATGGAGGTACTACATCAGGCATTTTTATGCGAATATTTTTGTCAGCACAGAATTTTTCAATATGCACAGATATAAACACAACCGCAAAACCTACAAACATACCTTGTGCACCAAGATAAGTCATGTCAATTCCTGTAATTCCTTGTTTATTTGTAATTAAAGTACCAGCTACCAATAAAAAGCTTACCAATGCATCAACAGCATTCATTATAGGTGATTTCATTTTTAAATTTTTAGCATAATTATATGCTAATATTGCAACAACCCACAATGATAATGAATTCATTGTAAATTGATACGGCAGATAGAGAATTGAATAAATCTTGCTTTTTGTACTAAAAAGATTTAACATGCTTTCACTGCCTACCGAAGAAAGAATTTGGAATATAGCGCCAACCATGATGATACCCATTAACGACATCATGGCTGCTTGAAGAGCAGTTAAAAACTTATTTTTCCCTAGCTTCTGTCCAAAGTCCTGAAGTTTAACCATAAATTTGCTTTCTAATAAATGTTCCATTATACCACTCCTTTTCATATAATTTATTTTTGCATTTGTAAAACCCTATAATAATTTAAACACGGGTTTTACTATATTTATAAAGGATTAACCTCCAATTTTGACATTTAATATATAATGTGTTATATTAACACATAGGAGACATAGGAGGTATCCTTATAAAACAAGCTTTTAATAACCATTTTACGTTTTTTATGATAATTTTATATTGTGCATGTCTTTTTCTTTTTTTGCTTCAAATTTAATCTATTTTTTTGAATATAGGTCTTTAGCTAACTTCATAATATTAGGGCAGTTTCCAACAGCATAATCAAATGATGGAATTGCAGCACATGGCAAACCGGTATTTTCCTTTATTTCTTGTAAACGATATGACACTTGAGGACCAACTAGAATTATATCATAATTTTGATATACATCTTGATACTCTCCCAAGCCTACTGCTTTAATATCAAGTTCTTCCCCAGCCTGCTTCCAATAACTTTCCATCTTTTTCATTAAAATGCTTGTCGACATCCCGCCAGCGCATACTAATAAAATTTTCATACTTTTCTCCTCCTTTTTACTAACTTACAAATTTTTTTAACATTTGACATCTATAAACATATTTATCATGATATTTTTGAATAGTTAATTACTTTACCTTTTCATAACTATATAGTTTTTTGTAAAGGAATATAATTTCTTTAATAAGTTCGTACGCAAGCATACTTGTCATAAAATGATCTTGTGCATGCACAAGCAATACATTAATTTCTTGTTTCTCGCCGTTAGCCTCCTTAAATAGCAACTCAGTTTGCGCTTTGTGAGCTACATGTGCTACTTCTTCTGATTTAGATAATAATTCTTCCGCTTTCTCAAAATTTCCTGCTTTAGCTTCCTTTAATGCTTGAAATGCAAAAGAACGTGCATCTCCTGAGTTTGCAATGATTGTCATCGATACCAAGCTGATTTCGTCATCCATATATTATCCCTCGCTTTCTTAGAAAAGTAATGTTTCTTAAGTCAAAATCACTATTACAAATATTTCAATAATGATTTCTTTGCTTTTTATTTATGCAAAAATCATGCCAAATTAAAATTAGGTATGTGATTGCAATATCAGTAAGCCTTTTCACTTATTAATATTAATGTGTATTATTGTGTATCGCTTGTAACCGTAATCAATACACATATGTGTATTAAAGTGAAAAAACTATCATCATTATGCTGACGTATTCGTCATCTGATAAAGTCACGTTAAATGCTTCGTTTACAGGTTTTATGGAGTTTTTTATCATTTCGTATTTTGATGCGTTGTTTTCTATGATTGATTTGCAATTTTTTATCCGTATTAATTCTCCACCTTTTAATACACGTTCTATTGCACAAGCCAGATGCAGTATTAACCCGATTATTTTGTCGTTGTCGAGGCTTACTTTGTTTCCCGCGATGTTTAGGTAAAATTCTTTAAAAGCTTTGATGTATTTATCAGCATCAATATCTACGTTTTCTGCGATTATCTCTTTCATGTTGTTTATGGTGTCCAGTGCGTCTCTTGAATCAATCATAGCCTTTAAAGAGCTTAATTTCCGATTGTCAAACACATCAGTAGTTGAAATGTATTTAAGTGTATCATCGCCTGGATCAAATGCGCTTACTACAGCTAATACGTTTTTCTCTGTTTTTATATTTTGCAGCTTTCGTTTAAACTCTCTTTTATCCTCTATATTTAAAGGTATGATATCAATTCCTGCTGATTTTAAATCAAGTTTTTTTTCTAAGATGGATTTTAATTTTAATGCAGTACCTTCACCTGTAATGCAGGCAGTTATTATGACGTCATTTTTAAAATCATTTTGTATCTCAAAATTGTCCTTATATATTCTTCCAATATAAGGACTTAAATTTAAAGCAGAATCATAAACTTCATCAAGTGATGCATTTAATAAGGCTTTTCTTCCAGCCTCTAATACCATAGGAGTAGATGCCATTTCAACTGTCTTAACTGGAATACCTGTTTTTTCGTATACCATATCACCAAAGAATACTAATGAGCCCATGTCTACTAACAACAGCACGCCTTTCCCTTTATTTGTCTTCTTAATTAAATCACATAGGTTATTAAGTGCAATTTCAGGTTTCTGGTCAAGTGGCATATTGTACCCTACGACAAAATTTTCTCCCAGCAATCTATTTGAAACATCTGCAATAGACGTAGCTGTTGATTCACCGTGCATAGCAACTATAACGCTAACTTTTTCTTCGTCTTTTTCTTGTTTAATATCAAGACACAAGAACATGGTTATGAAGCCTACTTCATCTTCTGGAACCTCTATATCAAATTCTCTCTCTATCAATTTTTTAAGCTCTTTAGAAACTTCAAACTCATCTTTGTATATCCTTTTTATATCATCTAATTGATGATTTTCTATTTTCTTTCCACTTAATATCCTCTCAATAGAGCTTGCAACATGCATAGAAAGTCCGTACAGTGTCTTTTCACTAAACTCCCTCTTTAATATTTTTCTTGCATGATTCAGAAAATTATCCACAATATCGACAATTCTCTTGTCGACAACTTTATAAAGCTCTTCCAAATTATATCTTTTTGCTTCGTTAATATATCTTTTTAAATATGTTTCAATATCGAGACTCATAATAAGCTTTATATCCTTTTCACTTATGCCCTTTTCTTCTAAAGACCTTCTTTTCTCTTCCAACGCCTCATAAAAATTAAACGCTTTGCTGCCCTCTGATGAAATGATGTCGTTTTTATCTGTCGAAAATCTTATCTTATCATCTTTAATGAATTTATCAATTTTATCTTTTTCTTCTTTATACTTAAAAAGTCCCCTCTTTATATACTGTGGAAGATCCTCTGTGTGTATTACAACTTCTTTATCCCTATTCATCATGAATCCTAGGTATGCCTTTGCTGCACAAAGCTTTATATCACTTTTTAGCTGACCGATGTTATTAGGGCAATCATAAAGAAGAAATGCCTTCATTGCATTTGATGTGATAAATATGTCATTTTTGATAACGGATGCCTCATCTATCATAAAATTTTTTATTATTTCGAATCTTTCTTCGTAACTTCTTTCTTTTAAAGATGGTAAATTTATCACCATTGGAATGCGTCGAGTAAAAGTTTTAAGGAGAATTGATTCTACATTCTCTGTTGTGGCACATATTATAAGCACATCCACCTTATGCTGTGCATCTGTTTCACCCAAGTGTCTAAACATTCCTTTGTCCATCAGGTAAAAAAGCATTTCTTGACCTTCTGGTGGCAGCCTATGGACTTCATCAAGAAATAATATCCCTTTATCCGCTTTTTCTACTATTCCAACTTTGTCTCTATCTGCACCAGTGTACGCCCCTTTTTTCACTCCAAAAAGCTGTGCCATAAGAAGCTGTGGGTTATTTGCATAATCTGCGCAATTAAACGTTATAAACGGTGCATTTGTCTTAAGCCTTCCTATCTCTTTAGCGTATTCATACATTGTCTCTGCAAGCATTGATTTGCCTGTACCTGTTTCTCCCAATAAAAGAGTATGAAGGCCATGTGGTGGATACATAATTGCTGCTTTTGCCTGCTGTACTGCATTTTTTAAGCTTAAATTTGAGCCTATGACTCTACTAAAAGCATCTGTCTCAATTGGATTAATATTTTTATTTAACTCATCTGATTTTATGCAGTATAAGACAGGTTTCCCTTCAATTTTACTGACTTTCCCGTCTTTAAATAATTTGTTTAAATCGCTGGAAGCATTTGACCTGTGAATGCTGAGTTCTTTTGCTAAATCTATTGCCGAGCATCCTGATATCTTACCGTCATTCTTTAACTGTTTCAAGCAGATATCCCTGAGTTTCTCGTAAACTTTATCAATCCTTTTCATAAAAAATACCTCCTACGAGGTTATTATATCATATTATAATACACATCAAAACACTTTAATTTTTATATTCTTCAAATAATGCATTTTGTACGCCACTTATATCCCTCCAGTTTAAAGTATGGATTCATTCAGATTGAATATTTCATATTGCTTTGGATATCATTGTATTTCTAATCTAAACATTACCTCAACTGAAGTACAAATTAAAATTTTAAATATGTTGATTTTATAAAATTCTTTTTTATGCAAAACATATACATAGATGCTTTACTATCATTCTTTCAATCATACCACCTGCAGGGATGGAATTAGGAAATCTCTTGTGGTACGAAGTTAAATTAGTTGGCGGAACGCTTTTGTTTTTGATAATAGGCTATCTAATATATAGAAATTATGAAAAAAGAAACGTACAGCATTAAAGGCATTCCATAATATGGAATGCCTTTAATGCTTTAATGATTTTCTATATAGGTCCACTTCCAATCGCTGTCAACACCGACAGAATGCCTTACCCATCCTTTTACATAGTCTCTCTGAACATAAGCTGTTGCAGAATAGAATAAAGGTCCAACAGGCATATCATCCATCAAAATTTTCTCAGCTTCTTTCATTTTCTCCATGCGGACCGCATTATCATTTGTAGATTTTGCCTCTTTTATCAGCTCATCGTATTTCGGATTTGAGTACTTTACGTTGTTATTGCCTGCATTTGTAGTCCATAAATCTAAAAATGTCATAGGATCGTTGTAGTCAGCGCCCCATCTTGTCAAGCAGACATCATACTGCTGTTTAGAAAACATCTGAAGCCTTATCTTGTATGACACATTCTGGATAGTTACATCTACCCCAAGATTATTTTTCCAAAATTGCTGAATTGCCTGGGCTTCCTTCTTTGCAACATCTGTGTCATCTGCCAGTAAAGTTATCTTAGGAAGTTTTGTTATGTTGAGCTCTTCCATTCCCTTTTTAAGAAGGCTTTTCGCCTCATTTACATCTTCTTTAAATAAAGCTTCACCGGCTTCCTTCCTAAAGTCTCCATTCAATCCTGTGATGCCATTAGGCACAAAAGCATATGCAGGGATAGAGCCATCCTTCAAAACATTCTCCGTAAAAGACTTCCTATCTATAGCAAGTGTAAATGCCTTCCTGATATTTGCATTTTTAAATATTGGATTTAAATTGTTAAAACCTAAGAAATATGTGAATCCATTTGGATGGACTTTAACCTGATCCTTGTATTTAGGAACATAATCACCACTTATATTGATTTCATCATATTGACCCGAATCATAACCCTGTGCTACTGTATTCAAATCTTTTACCATGTCAAAATCGATCTCACTTAATTTCACATTATTTTTATCCCAGTAGTTGTCATTTTTGACAAGAACTATATTTTGCTGATGATTCCATGTTTTAAGAACAAACGGACCACTGTACACTAAATCAGAAGGGCTTGATGCTAATTTATCTCCTTCCTTTTCTACAAATGATTTTTCAAGCGGTAAATAGGTAATAAACGCAGTCAAACTCAAAAAATACGGCGTCGGCTCCTGAAGCTCAACCTTAAGAGTCTTATCATCCAATGCCTTTACACCAACTGAGTCGGCACTTGCCTGACCTGAATTATACGCTTCCGCATTCTTTATAGGATACATTATGTATGCATACTCAGATGCTGTCTTAGGATCCAATGCCCTCTTCCATGAATATTCAAAATCATATGCTGTTATAGGATTTCCATCGCTCCATTTTATATTGTCCTTCAAATGAAAAATATAAGTCAATCCATCATTAGATACTTCCCAGCTTTTAGCAAGACCTGAACCCTCCTTAGGCTTTTCATCAGCTCCAAGCCTCACCAGACCTTCTAACACTGAATTTAGTATCTGAAAAGAGACGCCATCAGTTGATTTTGCAGGATCAAGCATCGGTGGCTCATCACCAAGATTTAGATGCAAAACCTGCTTAGTTGAATTTGACTTGCTCTGGGCAGTTGATGAATTGCTTCCATTGTTGCCGCAGCCAGTCAAAATGCTTGCCGCTAAAAAAGTAAGCACAAAAAAATAAATCAAAAATTTCCTCACTTGTATTCCCCCCATATACAATTTATTAAAATTATACCATCATATGAATAATAATTCAAAATAAATTATTAATATTATTAATTTATTTTAATAATTAAACATTTATTGGAATACTCGCTGCCTTATCTATCGCCACTACGAATAATTATGTAAAAAAATAAGGCATACAATAAGCATGCCAGACTGTATAAAAGTCAAATCTCCTTGACGAGGATATGTCCCAGTATATCTCCTGCTAAATCCATCTTGTCAGCACAGTTGCTTAAATGCCTGTAAATCTCTCTCATCTTTAAAATATATTTTATATCATCACTTTTTATAAGCTCAGCCAAATATCTCCTATAGTAAAATTCCATTTCATTCTCCAGTTTTTTCGCTTTCAGCGCATAATCCATCGCTGTTTTTTTATCTTTATCCAGATTATAGACACTTTTATCTATAAGCTGTGTTCCTCTTAATATGACATCTACCATCTCTTTTAATTCACTTGTCGGACTAAGTTCATATATTTCCATTTCTTTAACAGTTGTCTCGCAATAATCAAGTATATTATCTATAGCACTTGACAGTTCATATATGTCTTCTCTTTCAATAGGAGTTATAAATGTGTTGTCCAGTTCGTCTATAAGTTCTTTCCGCTTGTTATCGGCTTCTTTTTCTATTTTAATGACTCTATTGCCGTCATCTTCTGCACCAGTATCCATGTACAGTGCAAGTGCCTGTACACCTTTTAGTGCTAAATCAGAATGCTCTTGCAGTAGTTTATAAAAATCGACACCTTTTGAAAAAAGCCAGCTTAAAATACCCATTCACATCCCTCCTTTAGATGGATTTTACAATTATAAATATTAATGAAGATAAGGCAAAAGACGCTGGAATAGTAATAATCCAAGCAGTAAACATTCCCTTTGCAAACTGCCATCTCACTGCAGTTGGCCTCTCTTTAGCTCCAACGCCCAGTACAGATGAGTTTATTATCTGCGTTCCGCTGGTTGGCAAGCCAAAAACCGCTGCAGTTATAACTATAAATAGCGACGATATCTGCGCATTAAATGAATGAAATGGCTTAACCCTGTATATCCTCGTTCCAACGCTTTTAATCATTCTAAGTCCTCCAAAAAACAATCCAGAAGATATCATAACTGCTGATAAAATTTTGACCCAGTGAGGCAGCATAAAGCTTTGTGAAATCCCGCCTCCCATTAAAGCAATTGATATAAGTCCCATGCCTTTTTGCGCATCATTAGCACCTTGACCTGCATTTAAAACAAGCAGCGTTATATATTGAAGTTTTTTTAACACAGTATTAACTCTTGGTCCCGCAGCTCTTAGAAAATTACTTGTAACATGCATCACTAAATATCCTATAAAAAATCCCAGAATTGGTGATAAAAAAAGAGGTATTATCACCTTAAGCAATATTCCAAAAACATTTACTGATTTAAGCCCATATTGGGCTATAAATGGTCCTATCATACCACCCACTAATGCATGGGATGAACTGGACGGCATGCCAAAATACCACGTTATCAGATTCCAAATTACTGCACCAAGTAAGCCTGTAAATATCATTATATATAAATTATCTCTATTTATATTCAGATAATTTAGACGCAACACGTCTCTGCTAATTGTAGAAGCCACAGTTGTACTTAAAGTGGCTGTACCGATGAATTGAGCTAAAGACGCCGTTATAAATGCACTTCTTATGCTCATAGATCTAGAAGATATGATGGTAGCTATGAGATTTCCTTCATCATGAAAGCCTGTAATAAAGATATATATAAATATAAATGCAATAAGAATCAAGTATAAGTTCATTTTGACACCTCATAACAATATGGTACATTATATTATGCTTAAATGAAGCATAATGTTAATGTACCATTGATTAACTACATATATTTTTTTAAACGCCATAAATATTATTCCATAGACGCACTTATGCTAAATAAAGTTTTTAGATCCTCACCTGGCTTTAAAATTTTAATATCTTCTTTTGTGTTCATGGAGTCGGGCTTAGCCATCCAAGGCTCAATACATATAAACTCTTTATCATGTAATGACCATACAACTACGTATTTAAACACTTCATCGTATTTAAGAGTAATCTTCATATTCCTTTTCTTATCTACTGCATGACACTCATTTGATTTCGGCTCAAAAATAAGATTTACTTCAGGCTTTTTAGAGTCAATCTTTCCATCGAAAATAAGCTGTTTTTTATCTATTGCATCGTAGCATACATCTGAATCAACAGATATTAAAGCATCGTCCTTATTCTCAATGTAAAAATACGGGTGAAATCCAGAGTAAAATATCATATTTTTCTCTGACATATTTATATATTGTTGTTCTATTGTCAGCGTTCCGTTTTTGAGAATGTATGTAAAAATAAGTTCGAAATCGAAAGGGTATATTTTCCTTGTCTCGCTACTGCTTGTAAACTTTAATGTTATTGACGCAGAATCATCAACACTTGTCTTAGCTACATCCCACTTATAAAGCCTTGCAATACCATGCTGTTTCATATTGTACTCTCTGCCATCTATTGTATATTTCTCATCTTTTAGGTACCCACAAATAGGAAAAAGGATTGGTATGCCTCCTCTTAAATTCTTTGTCGTATCATACAGTGTTTCTTTGTCAAGGTATAAAATCTCATTTCCACTATATACAAATCTCGTTATAACTCCTCCACGCTCTGGCACGACTTCAAAAAACGAATTGTTTTTTAAATCGTAAAGCCTATATGTTTCAAATTTATCCATATATTTCTCCACTCTATACATTTTCAGCACCTCTTTTATTATTTTGTCTATAACTTATTATACTATAATCGCCATCATCTTTTCTAATTATTTCAATACATATAATCAACATAAAAGTTAAAAATAATTTTGAAAAATACTTTTTAGGAGTGTGATAGAGATGGCAGATGAAAAAGATCGTTCCAAAAATCCTCCAAAGCCGGACGATCGTTCTGATAATGTCGGCAAATTGCAGGATATGATTCATGATACAATAGAAAATTATAGAGAAGCAGAAGACTACTTAAAACTGCATGCTGAAGAGCTTTCATCGGAAGAAGTAGCAAGAATCAAAGAAAAAAATCGCCACAGGCTTGAAAGCATCCACGGCATGAGAGATGAAATCGTAGATGAAGTTGACGCTGGAAACGGTGTGGACAAAAAAGACTAATTAAAATCGGAGGCTATAATTTTTAACGCCTCCCGATTTTATTTTATTATATTTAATTTATTACAAGTGAAGTCAATATATAACTTATAATCCCGACTATTACAGGAGAAAAAAGTTTCCTCGATTTATAAGCTACCAGTACAGTTGGTATTGAGGCCATTAGAAATATATTTTTATAACTTATAAATAGATGATTGCCTTTCATAAAAATTGTCGGAAAAAGCAATGCAGATAAAACAGCTACAGGTATATATTCTAAAAAGGATTTAATAAAATTAGGCATTTCAACTCTTGACAGCCCAAATACCGGAAGAAAGCGCGGAACATATGTTACTAAAAACATGCCTAAAACAGAAATTACGAATTTTTTGTCCATATATCAATTAACCCTCCAATTCCAGCACCAATTACAGCAGACACAATAACATTTATATTTCCCGGAAGAATATACATGAGTGATATAGATAGTAACCCTGAAAAGATACTAATAAATACCTTTCTATATCCTGATATTTGCATTAACAAAAGTGCAATGTACATTGCAGGCAGTGCAAAATCGAGCCCTATATTAACTGATCCATTTAAAAAAGAGCCAAACATAGCACCAATAAATGAAGAAATTACCCACGTAGTATATGACACAAAAAAAAGCTGATAAAAATATTTCTCGTTATACTCGTTATTTCCCTTTAAATCTGTAATTGAAACTGCATACGTCTCATCAGTTATAAAAAATGATAATATAGGAATATGCTTCCTATTGATTCTTTTCATGTACTGTGAGAGCGACGTACTGTATAAAAAATGCCTTAAATTTACTATGAATATTGTCATAATCAGTGTTATAATATCAGTACCGCTGCTTAAAAGACTTATAGCTATAAACTGAGCAGATCCAGCGTAAACAAAAAGTGACAATGCCACAACTTGTAAAATAGAAAAACCACTTTTTGTTCCTAATATGCCATAAGCAAAACCTATGGGAAGATATCCTAAAACTATTGGAAAAGAGCTCTTTATGCCATTTATACTGTTTTTAGTCTCATTTACTATCATTCACATCACCATCACATTGTAATAAAATGATATTTATCAAAGTTAAATTGTATCTGTGTATATCTATAAAACCTTTTGAATATTATATCATAATTATTTTCATATAAACAATATCTGTAAAAAATAGGCAGCTTATACTCTGCCTATTTTACAACTATATTCACAAGCCTGTTTTTTACAACTACCACCTTTTTAATCTCTTTACCTTCTATAAATTGCTTAATGCTTTCAACCGCTAGAGCTTTATCTTGAATTTCTTTTTCAGTTGCACCTGACGGAATTTCAAGGCGCCCTCTTACTTTGCCGTTAACCTGAATTGCAATCTCAACAGTATCCTTTACTAAGGCCTTCTCGTCATACTCTGGCCACTTTTGATTGAACACTGAGTAGCTGTATCCCATTCTCTCCCACATTTCTTCTGAGAAATGAGGAGCAAATGGTGCTAAAACCCTTATAAGATCTGCAATGGTTTCTTCATATAGTTTCATATTCTTATTCTCAACTTCTCCATCGTATTTATAAAGGGCATTTACAAGTTCCATTATCCTTGCTATAGCAGTATTAAACTGGAACTTCTCAGCATCGTCTGTCACGCTTTTTATCGTATAATTTCTTATATAATTAAGTTCTTTTTCATCTTTAGAAATTTCATTCTTACCTGATTTACCTTTGTCTTCTGTGAATTTATCTATAAGCCTTTCAATTCTCTGTATGAAGCGGGACATCGCTTTTATACCGTCATCATTCCATGGGCCACCTTCCGTAAATGCAAATCCAAACATCAAGTACATTCTAAATACATCTGAGCCGTATTCATTGATGTATTCATCAGGGGATATTGTATTGCCTCTTGATTTGCTCATTTTATTTCCATCAGGCCCTAAAATTATTCCCTGATGTATCAGCGATTTAAAAGGCTCATCAAAATCAAGATACCCTAAGTCTCTCAATGCTTTTGTAACAAATCTGGCGTATAAAAGATGCATGCATGCGTGCTCGGCACCGCCGATGTACTTATCTACAGGCAACATTTTGTCTATTAATTCTTTATTGAAAGGCTCTTTGTCATTTTTGTTGTCAGGATACCTTAGGAAATACCACGATGAATCAACAAATGTGTCAAGTGTATCAGGATCTCTCAATGCTTTGCCGCCGCATTTAGGGCATGTGGTATTCATAAATTCCTCAGATTTTTTAAGCGGCGACTCACCGTCTGGAGAAAATTCAACATTATACGGCAAAAGAACCGGAAGGTCTTCTTCAGGCACAGGTACCAAACCGCATTTCTCGCAATGAATTATTGGAATTGGAGCACCCCAATACCTTTGTCTTGATACAAGCCAGTCCCTAAGCCTGTAATTTACTTTAAGGCTTCCCTTGCCTTCCTTCTCAAGCATCTTCACTATTTCTATCCTTGCATCTTCAGATTTGCTTCCTGTAAAATCTCCGCTATCTACGAGAATGCCGTATTCAACAAATGGCAAAGAATCGTCTACTCCATCTCTTCCCTTTATAACCCTCTTCATCGGTAAATCGTACTTTTTTGCAAACATGTAGTCCCTCTCGTCATGGGCTGGAACCGCCATAACACAGCCTGTCCCGTATGTAGCAAGTACGTAATCAGATATCCATATAGGGAGTTTTTCTCCAGTTATAGGGTGTATAGCATACGCTCCCGTAAATACGCCTGTCTTTTCTTTTTCCGTCGAAAGCCTCTCTATCTCGCTTTGCTTTCTTGCATACTCCTTATATTCCTCTACATTTCTTCTATATTTATCAGTTGTGATTTTATCTACTATCTCATTTTCCGGCGCCAATACCACGTATGTGACACCGTAAAGGGTATCTGCCCTTGTTGTAAAAACTTTAAACGATATGTCTTTGCCGTCAACTTTAAACTCTATTTCGGCGCCGTCTGATTTTCCTATCCAATTTCTCTGCATCATCTTCGTCTTTTCAGGCCAGTCAAGCTCGTCAAGCTTCTCTAAAAGCTCCTCTGCATAATCGGTTATCTTTAAAAACCACTGCGTCAAGTCTTTCTTGGTCACTTCAGTCCCGCATCTTTCACAAGTTCCTTCCACAACCTGTTCATTTGCAAGGACTGTCTTGCAACTGGGGCACCAATTTACGGGCGCTTTCTTTCTATATGCAAGTCCTTTTTTGTACAGTTGGAGAAATACCCACTGTGTCCACTTGTAGTAGTCTGGTAAACAAGTTATAACCTCATAATCCCAGTCAAATGTGGCACCCATCTCTTTAAGCTGTCTTTCCATCGTTTTTATGTTTTGAAGCGTCGAATCTTGAGGATGTATGCCTGTCTTTATGGCATAGTTTTCTGCAGGCAGTCCAAACGCATCAAATCCCATTGGGTGAAAAACTTCATAGCCCTGCATCCTTTTCATCCTAGCCCATGAATCAGCAGGGCCGTAGTTATACCAATGCCCTGCATGAAGCTTTGCACCAGATGGATACGAAAACATCTCAAGACAGTAAAGTTTTTTGTCAATGTTCTCTGGGTTAAACTTGTATAGTTTTGTATCTTCCCACTTTTTTTGCCACTTTCTATCAATATCCCTTGAATAAGCCATCTTCTCACTCCTATTAATATTTTTGCATAAAAAAGGCTTCACATCATAAAGAGACGAAAGCCAAGCTTCCGTGGTACCACTCTTTTTGACGCAAGCCCACTTGTTTCATATAACGGTTTAACCGTGCATACTTTTAATATGCATGCTCAATGGCGAGTTCAGCTAACACAATGCCTTTTTCCACCATAATAAGGCTCTCTGAAAAAGTCTTAGCCTACTACTCCACATCATTGCAATAGCTATATATACTTATACATTATTTTATTACAAACGCTTTTAAAATGCAATAAGATAAATTACCACTGGCGTCCAGGATCATCTGCCATAGAATTTAATGTGGCTCTTGGATACAACACATTTACATGATCTACAAGATTTGTGGCGTTGGATATGACAAATTCCAATTAATATTTGCTTAACAATATTCATCTGGAGTGTTAAAATATAGTTAAATATATTGATGTTGGAGGTGATAATATGCCGAATAACTCATCAACTAAAAAATTTGATACCAGATTTATAACTAGGACCGCTATCTTGCTGGCAATTACAATCATAGTGCAGTTTATAAAAATGCCACAGCTTGTAACAGGCTCAATCGTAAATGCAATGCTTATAATCTCTGCATACTTTGTTGGAATCTGGTCAGGTGTGTCAATAGGCCTTTTGACACCAATCATCGCTTTTTTAGTAGGACTCATGAGCTTTCCTATACTTATACCTTTTATAATGATAGGTAATACACTGTACGTAATGCTATTTAAAACTGTAAAAAACAACATAATAGGCATGATTGCAGGTGCAGTTGTAAAATTTTTGTGGCTGGCAGCTTCAGTAAAATATATTCTGACTTGGTTTAATGTCAACGTACCGCAAAAGATCGTTGCAGCGTTTACACTTCCGCAGCTTGCAACAGCCATCATTGGTGGCATACTATCTATATTCTTAATATTTATACTTACAGGTTATTTTAATAAATCAAAGAAGTAGGTATCCCTACTCCTATTTTACTGCTTCAACACTTTTTGCACTGCTTATCCTCTTTGAAACTCTCAATATATATTCTATCAAAAAGCTTTCTTCATATCTCAATAACTTAGAATCGACATTGTCTATAGTATCTGTAAACCAATGATAGTTCTTTATCTTTCCATTTTCATCCATAGATATAAACGTTATGCCGCAAAAGCCATTTGCCAGCACAGGCAGTGCATCTGTCGGCAAAAGTAGATTTTTCATTTTCTGCACTACTCCATTAGGATATTCTTTCCTCATCTCGTCAGCAACATTTAATAGCATTTCACCTGCTTTTTTATAGAATATCATTCCTTCTCCCTCAAGGTATGTCAATTTTCCAGCACCGAGATTATCCAATACTACAAATTGAGTATCTTTGTTTAATAATCTCCTATATCTTCTCAAGAAATATTTCATTCCTCTTTCGCCTGTCTCTTCGCTTCCTGTAAAGAGGAAAATCACTTCAACATCATCTGGAAAATTTTCTTTATTGTTAATGTAATAATCTGCTATTGCCAAAGCCAACGATGCCCCTGAACCATTATCATTGGCACCATTTGTATATTTCCCACCCAACTCACATGTCAGCAAAAATACAATCATAGCAAAAGTTATTAAAAGGCCAATTCCAAGCACGATATATGAAATTAGATAAAGATGAAACAGTCCAAAGACTATGCCGACAGGTATCAGTGCAAATCCCAAATAGCCGATATTATATATCATTTTCAGTTTGTCAACGATTTTAGGGCTAAACATCAAACTTCCTTTTTGAGTATCAATGTGTGCAGATACAATTATCTTCTTTTTATCGTTTTTCTCAAATTTTGTAAAGACATTTTTTGAACGATGTTTTGGCATTATGCTTGTCTCAAAAGATTTCCCACTTAGTTCTAAAATCAACAATCCTATTGAAATTAATGAAATAATCAATTCTAATGCATTTAGAAATTTATCGTAGAAAAATGACGCAGCACCCATTATAAATAAAAAGATACCAAACTGAAGAGGCAAAATGTACAGGTTGTCACGAGTTGTTTTAAATTCCTGCTTAACTGCTTCATATCCCATATCCTCAAGCTTATTAGCAATGTAGTCAGCAGCCTTTCTCTCATTTTTTGTTGCCGAGCCACGATGCTCAAATTTTGAAAGCTTTTTTAGATAATCAATACTTTTCATTATAAACGCCCCCTGCTTATTTATTTCTACAAGAATGCCAATATTCCTTCAATAATTTTTTCCTCATTTCATATCTATATGCATGTCTGGATGAATTTAAACATATACACAAGATAAAATCAAAAAAAAGACGGCTACATCTTAGTTATAGCCATCTTTTTTAATCCTAGTTGCCAATTATTGAGTTTATTATATTTCCTATTCCCTTTTGGCTAGGGGTGGAATTGGTTTGCCCACTAATGCTCTTTTGATTTCCATTCATTCCGCTGTTTGTACTTTGTCCATCGGTGCTGCTAGAACCGTTGCTTTGCCCTCCATTATCAGTTGTCGTTCCGGGCTCTGTACCATTTACTGGAGCAGTATTACTGCCGTCACTATTTGTTGTACCGCCGTTTTGATCAGTATTTCCACCCTGATTATCCCCTGGCTGAATTTGATTTTCTGTATCTACTTCTGTCGGCACAACGTATTTTCCGTCAGCAGCGTACGCATTTTGCTTTGCTGTTCTTCCTGGTGGATTTATAAACACTTTTTCTTTTACAAGGAATGGCAGTGTCCATTCAGATGCCAATTTGCCAGTCAGAGTATTTATCTTTGCAGATACATGAACTGTGCAATATTCTGTCGGCTGTGTACCTACAGCAAACATTTCAGTATATGTCCTGTCTCCTCTTGGATCTTGTCTACATAAATCAGTAGGCAGTTTTCCCGAATCTTTACAGACTGTTTCATACACTATTCCAGATGGTTTATCAGTAAAGCGCTTAGCTGGAAGATTCTGATGTATCTCAGACATTACTGTCTTCCACATCTTTGCCGGAAATGTTCCGCCAACCTGTGGTACACCATAATTTTTAACAGCATTATTTGATGATGGATACCCCATCCACACTGTTCCAACATAATATGGTGTGAAGCCTGAGAACCATATATTACCTGAATTTTCAGATGTGCCAGTCTTTCCGGCCACGTCCATGTTTGACAGCTTTGCTGCTGTACCTGTACCGTGATTTACTACATCCATCATCATGCTTCTCAATATATATGCATTCTGCTCACTCAGCACCACATGTTCCTCAGGTTTATTGTCAACCAATACTTTTCCAGTTGAATCTTCAATCTTTGTAAATGTAATAGGGCTTATATACATGCCTTTGTTAGCAATAGCACCATAAGCAGCAGCTTCCTGAATAGGTGTTATCCCATGACTTAAACCACCCAACGCTAATGCTGGCAAATACATATCATCTTTAGTTATATCAAGCCCAAATTTCTTTCCATAGGTTGCCGATACATTGATGCCTATTTTATTTACGACCTGCACAGCAGGCACATTCAAAGAATCTGTTATAGCTTCCCTCAGAGTCACCAATCCATGGTAATAATTACTTTCATAGTTGTGAGGTGTATATGGCTTTGCACCAGGAAGTGTAAATGTCGTAGGAACATCATCCACAACTGTCGCAGCAGTAAGGCCGCTTTGTAAAGCAGGCCCATAAACCGTCAAAGGCTTTATAGATGAGCCAGGCTGCCTTTTTGAATCAGCGAAACTTATACCTCTTGTAACATATTTGAAATCATTTGTATTTCTGCCACCTACAATGCCTTTTATCTCGCCAGTCTTCCAATCTATTACAACCATTGCACCCTGCACAGACTCTTTTGTAGTTGGATCAACAGGGAACAACTTAGGATTTTTAAATGCATTTTCCATTATTGTCTGAATGTTTGGATCCATTGTAGAATATATCCTAAGCCCACCATTGTATATTTTATTCAAGGCTTCAGACTTAGTTATGCCAAGCTTCTTGACAAGAGCGTCAGTAGCATCATTTATGACCTGATCTATAAAGTAGCCATGGCTATACGTCGACAAATTGAGGTTTTTGAAAACGAAATTAAGCTTTTCATTGATGGCACTATTATATTGCTCTTGTGTGATAAATCCCTGTTTTAGCATCTCACTTAAGACAAGATGCTGCCTCTCTGTAGCTTTTTCCACATTTGAATCAGGTGAATACATGGATGGATTATTAGTAATGCCGGCAATCATAGCCGATTCAGCAAGGTCCAGTTGGCTTACATCTTTGCCAAAATACTGTAGTGCTGCCGCTTGAACACCATATGCATTTATATGCGGTCCACCTAAATATATTGTATTAAGGTATGCTTCAAGTATCTGTTTTTTAGTATACTTCTGTTCAAGTTGCCAAGCCAGTACGGCTTCTTGTATTTTTCTTGTCAATGTCTTCTCATCTGTCAGCATCGTATTTTTTACAAGCTGCTGTGTTATAGTACTTGCACCTTCTATTGGCTTGCCTCCTGCTTTTAAGTCAACCAAAAGTGCACCTATTATCCTCTTAGGATCGATACCTAAATTATTTTTGTAGAATCTCTGATCTTCTATTGCAACAACAGCATTTTGCAAATTCTCTGGTATTTTATCTATGGATACCCAAAGTCTATTGTCAGAGCCATGTAAAATAGCTGCTTGGCTCCAACTTCCATCACTGTTTTTCACGTATACTATTGATGACTGTTTTATCTTTGTCAATGCATCTTGCGATAATGGCGGCGTATTTTTAATTATTGCTAAAACCTTGCCACCTGCAGCGCCAATGCCTGCCAGAATTAATATCAATACACCCCACAACACAACATTGAGAGTCTTCCTTAAAGCGCTCTTATTTTTTTTCTTTTTATTTCTATCACTTCGCCTAAGTTGTGTATTATTCTCCATAACATATCCCCTCAAAAAATAGTTATATTAATATTATACCACATCATATTATATCATAAATGAAATGCAGGCAAGTGACGAAATTATTAAAAAATAATTAAAATATATTAAAAAAAACATGGAACTTTTATTTACTGTTCCATGGGTTACTCCTATTTAAAATTTCGCATAAATTTTTCTATCCTTTTTACCGACTCCTTCAGATTGTCCAATGATGTGGCATATGCCATCCTTACATGACCTTCTCCATGCTCTCCAAATGCGCTGCCAGGAACAACTGCAACTTTTGCATCGTATAAGAGCCGCTTCGCAAACTCAGTCGACGTAAGGCCTGTCTTCTTGATTGATGGAAATATGTAAAATGCACCTTTAGGTTCAAAGCATTTAAAGCCCATATCAATTAAGCTGCCGTATAAAAACTTCCTTCTCTCATCATATTTTTCCCTCATAAATTTGATGTCATTCTCACCATTTTTCATGGCTTCTAATCCTGCATACTGGGACTGTGTCGATGCCGATGTCACATCGTACTGATGTATCTTCGTCATGTGCTTTACAAAATACTCTGGTGCCGCGATATAACCAAGCCTCCAGCCTGTCATAGCATATGATTTAGAAAAGCCGTTTATTAAAACAGTTCTCTCCCACATATTTGGCAACGATGCGAAGCTGACATGCCTAAATCCTTCATATACAAGTTCAGAATATATCTCATCTGTTACAACAAGTAAATCATATTTTTTCACTATATCTGCTAATTTAACCATTTCTTCATATGGCAACACCGCTCCTGTTGGATTGTTTGGATACGGCAATACCAAGACCTTTGACTTATCAGTAATATATTTTTCCAGTGTCTCAGCTTTTAAGACAAAATTATCTTCTTCATACGTAGGCACAAAAACTGACTTGCCGCCTGCCAGTTTTGTACACGGATCATATGCTACAAATGAAGGCTCCGGTATCAATACTTCGTCGCCATCTTCTACAAGCGTGTTTAATGCAATGTAAATAGCTTCTGTTGCACCGATTGTTACAAGTATCTCTCCATCAGGCCTATACTCTACACTGTAATTTCTTTTGAGATATTTTGATATCTCTTGCCTTAACTCTATAAGCCCAGCATTTACAGTATATCCAGTTTTGCCTTCTAATAATGATTCATACGCTGCATCAATTATGTGCCTTGGTGTGACGAAATCCGGTTCTCCAATCGTCAGCGATATGGCACCAGGCACATCTTTTACCATATTAAAAAAATACCTTATTGTAGATATCTCTATAGATTTTGCACGTTTCGAAACTCTGTCTTCGAAATCCACCATGCTCCCCCACTTTCAATAAAAACTCTTGATTCAATTATAATACACAATTTCATCAATTTAAAGCATCATAATTTTTCCGTAAAACAAAAAAGCGGGAATAACCCGCCATTTCGTTTAAAATTTTATCCTCTTTTCTTTGTAGATATATCAACCCATACAGCAACCACAAGAACTAATCCTTTTACTATCGTAAGTATTGAATAGTCTATATTCATAAGGCTCATACCATTGTCAATGCTAGCCATGATGAGAGCACCAAGTATTGCTCCTGGTACTGTGCCTTCTCCACCTAAAGTGCTGGCACCACCGATAATAGCAGATGCTATTGCATCAAGTTCAAACAAATTGCCGGCACTAGTTGTTGCTGCATTCAATCTCGACGTTAAGACAATACCGGCAATAGCTGACAAAATGCCCATTATCAAGAATATGGTCATATTTGTCTTCACAACATTTATTCCTGAATATATTGCTGCTTCTTTATTGCCACCAATTGCGTATACATACCTTCCAAAAGTGGTGTTGTTTGCCACAAAAGTCAAAACTAATACCAGCACAAGGACAATAAGGACTGGAACAGGTATACCTTCGTATGAAATCATAACACCAGTAAATAGAGCAATCAATGCAATCACGCCAATAATTTTAGAAATCTCTATGCTTAAACTTGGGACGCTTAGCCCGTATTTTATGCACGATTTGCGATTATTTATGTCTATTATTATATACACTACAGAAGCAATTACTCCTAAAGCTATGCTTAGGGATGGCGGAATATATCCCTGTCCAATAATACCAAAATCTTGATGTAGCGGAGAAATAGTCACACCTTTTGTGATAAGCAGTATGCCTCCTCTAAAGACCAACATAGAACTCAGTGTCACAATAAAAGCCGGTACTTTCCTATATGCTATCCAGAAGCCTTGCCATGTTCCAATGATAAATCCTACCAAAAGTGTAATTATGATGGTTGGCACCGTATTCCAATGGTATATTACCTGCAGTATTGCAGCCACAGCACCTGTAAATCCCGCAACAGAACCGACTGAAAGGTCGATATGCCCTGCTACTATTACCAGAACCATACCTGTCGCAAGTATTGCTGTTATTGACATTTGCCTTGCCAGCATGGATAAATTCCTAGATGACAAAAAATCACCATGTGTAAGTACTGTAAATATGACCCATATACCAAGAAGAGCCAATATCATCGTATACGCTCTTATATCAATATTTAGACTTCTTTTTTCAATTGTTTCACTTTTTGCTTTGCTTTGTATCATAATTTAATTACCTCCAGTTGCACAGTGCATAATTTTTTCTTGGTCAGCTTCTTCAATCAAAAATTCGCCGTTTATCTTGCCTTCATGTATGACAAGTATCCTGTCGCACATACCAAGTATTTCCGGAAGCTCTGATGAAATAAATACTACACAGACACCCATATCTACAAGTTCATTCATTATATTGTATATCTCAAACTTCGCTCCAACATCAATGCCTCGCGTTGGCTCATCAAGAAATAAAACTTTAGGATCTGACATGAGCCACTTGCCCAAAACGACTTTCTGCTGGTTTCCACCGCTTAAATTTCCAACTCTTTGTGCGAGAGATGGCGTTTTTATCTTAAGTTCATTTACATACTTTTCTGCATACTTTACTTTTGCATTGTTGTTTATAACGCTAAACTTGGAAATACGGTCGTAGTTGGATAATGCGATATTTTCCTGCACATCCATAAGTGTAACAAGTCCGAATCTTTTCCTGTCTTCAGAAAGATATGCTATGCCATTTTTTATGGCTTCATTAGGATTATTTATCGCTAACTCCTTGCCCTCTAAGAAAACTTTCCCTTCTTTCCTACCTTTGTAAGCTCCAAAAATGCTTGAGAAAAGCTCAGTCCTGCCTGCTCCCATAAGACCCGCTATGCCTAAAATTTCTCCTCTTTTAACATAAAAGCTTACATTGTCAATTATCTTTTTGTTAGGAATTTCAGGATCATAGACTGTATAATCTTTGACTTCAAGGACTACTTCACCTGCATTATGCTGTACTTTAGGAAAGCGCTGTGTAAGTTCACGGCCTACCATTAACGATATAACCTTATTCATTGTAAAATTCTCTTTTTTATCAGATGTGATGGTTTTGCCATCTCTTAAGACTGTTATGGTATCTGCTATATCAAAAACTTCTTCCAATTTATGTGATATATATATGCATGTGACACCTTTTGATTTTAAGTCTCTTAATATATTCAACAAATGCTCTGCTTCACTTTCTGTAAGAGCTGATGTCGGTTCATCAAGAATCAATATTTTAGCTTTTTTTGAAATAGCCTTAGCTATCTCAACCATCTGCTGATGTCCTATACCTAAATTCATTACCTTAGTATATGGATTTATATCTATCCTCAATTCTTTCAAAATCTTGCTTGACTCAGAATAAACCTCCAACCAGTCGATAACTCCATTTTTTACTGGTTCTTCACCAAGGAAAATATTCTGCCCTACTGTCATATATTTTACAAGTGTTAGCTCCTGATAAATAATAGCTATTCCATTTTTCTCACTATCTTTAATATTGCTGAAATGTTTTTCTTCACCATCAATAATAATCTTTCCAGAATACGTCCCATATGGATAAACACCACTTAATATTTTCATTAATGTCGACTTTCCAGCACCGTTTTCACCACACAATGCATGAATCTCGCCCTTTTTAACCTTTAAATTGACATTATTAAGAGCGATAACACCTGGAAACTCTTTTGTTATATTTTGCATTTCCAATATATATTCACTCATAATATACCTCCAAGGCACTATGTCGTAAAGGGGAAGGCCCGAAGCCTACCCCGATAGTGATTTTTAATTACCATACAAGTCTGATTTTTTGAACCATCCACTGTCAACAAGCTCTTTATCAATGTTATCTTTTGTAATTACAACAGGAGTTAAGAGAAGTGACGGAACATCAATTTTCTTGTTATTCACTGTCTTATCAACCTGCGCTAAATCTTTTACTTCTTTCCCCTGTGCTAATTGAACTGCGATGTCAGCTGCATTTTTAGCTAAAACGCGCACGTCTTTAAATATTGTCATTGACTGTGTTCCTGCGATTATTCTCTTTGCTGCTGCTAATTCAGCATCCTGCCCTGTAACTGGAACTTTTCCATCTAGTTTTTGTTCCGCTAATGCTTGAATTATGCCACCTGCTGTACCGTCATTTGGAGCAAGTATAGCATCTACTTTGTTTTTATTAGCTGTTAATGCATTTTCGGCTAATTTAAGCGCTTCATTTGGATCCCAGTCTTTTATAGCTTGGTCAAATACTATCTTTATGTCGCCTTTATCTGCTAATGGTTGAATATACTTCATGGCACCTTGCTTAAACAGTGTTGCATTGTTGTCTGTTGGAGCTCCTGCAAATACAAAATAGTTGCCTTTTGGAACTAATTTCGTTAAATACTCTCCTTGAAGCTCTCCCACTTTTTCATTATCAAAAGAAATGTAAACATCTGGATCAGAATTTAAAATAAGTCTGTCGTAAGATATAACTTTTATTCCTGCTTGATGTGCTTTATCAACCAATGTTGCCGCAGATTCCGCATTTTGTGGGTCTAATACAAGGACATCTATGCCTTGCGTGATAAGGTTTTCTACTTGGCTGTTTTGAAGATTCTCGTCGTTATTTGCGCCCTGTGTCAAAACTTCTGCACCTAATTTCTTAGCTTCTTCTTCAAAAGCAGCCTTATCTTTTTGATATCTTTCTTCCCTCATAGTTGGTAGAGAAAAGCCTATCTTGATTTTTTTCGAAGTATCTGTTGATTTGTTTGAATTAGAAGAATTTGAAGAAGTCGTCGTACTGCCGTTATCTTTTGTGCTTTGGCATCCAGCAAATATCACTGACGCCGCCAATACAAAGACCAGCAAAAATGCTAATAGCTTCTTTGATTTAAACATTATACATCCTCCTCGTATTTATTTTCGCTATATATATTCTACAAACATTTTCATTTCGCCTCTAAACCATTTTTCCTTCTTATGTATTTTTTGGCTTTAAATTAGTTTATTCAAAATTTTATCTGGATTATTTTGAAGCAAAAAATTAAAGGCCTGAGGCCTTAAGAAGTTCAAATCATAGTTTTTAATTTACTTTACATATCTATATACATCATCACGGCTGTGAAAGCCATCTTTTATGACTGTGTCATCAATATTGCTTTTATCAACAGCAATTGGCTCCAGCTTATAATATGGGACATTGTACTTCCCATCGTAAATTGTATTGTTGACGTTTAACTTTTCTCCTTTTGCCAATTTTACTGCCAATTTAGCTGCATCACCTGCCAGCTTGTCAAGAGGCTTGTATACAGTCATAAGCTGAGTGCCTTCTATAATCCTCTGGCAAGCAGCAAGATCTGCATCTTGAGCTACAACAGCAACTTCTCCTGCTAATCTGTGCTCAGACAGTGATTCGATTATGCCATTAGCAAGTCCATCATCTCCAGCAATGATTGCATCTATTTTATAATTCTTTTGTATATATTTTTCAGTAGATTGAAATGCGTACTCTGACATCCAGTTTGGCGACCATTCTTCTCCTATTATATTTATATCACCGCTTTTAACCTTGGGAAGCAATACGCTGTCATACCCTTCTTTAATCATCTTTGTGTTATTGTCATTTGTTGCACCGTTTATTATGAGGTAGTTGCCTTTTGGATACCTTTCTACCAGATATTCTGCCATTAACTTTCCGACCTTTACATTGTCAAATGAAATGTATAAATCCACGTTTGAATTCAAAACAAGCCTGTCGTAAGATATAACCTTAACACCTGCTTTTTTAGCCATCTCTACCGCTGCAGAAGCTTTTTTAAGATCGTTTGGAACAATGACAAGAATATCGATTTTCTTGTCCAGCAAATATTTCACTTGCTTTAACTGATCTTCATCGTCATTATTGGCATTTTGAACAAACACTTCTGCCCCAAGCTCTTTCGCTTTTGCCATGAATATGTCTCGATCTTTTACCCATCTTTCTTCTTTTAAAGTACCTAGAGAAAATCCTATTTTTATTACATCACTATCATTTGAAACTTCCCGATCCAACTTACTTGCAACATAAAATTTGTAGACCTTGCTGCTTATTAAGATCAGCAAAAACAGTAAAACTAGGATAAGCAAAGCCAAAATCACGTTTTTAAACTTAACACTCAAACGCAACACCTCCCTCCGAATTTTTACTCTTGTACTCTGTAGGAGTCATGCCGGTCTCCTTCCTGAAAATCCTGCTAAAATAGTTTGGATCATTATAGCCTACCTTAAAGCAGACTTCTTTCACACTTATGGAATCATCTAGCAAAAACTCTTTTGCTTTATTTATCCTGACTTGAGTAATATAATCAACAAAATTGCACTTTGTCTCCTCTTTAAACGTCTTACTGAAATAGTAGTAGCTGATATTCAGCATCTTTGCCACATCGTACAGCTTAATATCTTTATCATAATTTTCATTTATAAACTCAATAGCTTTCGCAATAAGTCCTGTGTAATATCTCTCTCTGTTTTCATGCAGCTTCAATACTATATTTGATATAAACTGCGAAAAAGTCTTTTTAATGTTTTCAATTTCATTTGTCCTCAAAATTTTAACAATCATATTCTCTTCTAATTCGGAAGTTACATCGCAATACGAACTAATCTTAGCAATTATTTCAATAGATAAACTCAAAAGTTTTGATTTAAATAAATTCATATCATCTTTATAATGAAGCAGCAATTTTTGAAATATGCCGTTGACTTTAATCAGAGCCGCATCAATATTGTTCGATATAATATTATTTATCAGTTCTTCATCATCATTGCTTAAAATCAGCTCTCCATTGTCAGACAATTTAATATCATCAAAATGTGTTATGCTGTCTATACCCATCTTTGCAGCAAAATCAGCCTCATCGTATGATTTTGAAAAATAACTGGTTTGATATGGTCTGCCTATTCCAATCCTGACTTTTGAATCTTTGCCATGTGTTTCTTTTAAAATTTTTTCCGCAAAATCTATTGAAGTATTTTTAATTGTAAACAGATCTTCATCACTTTCAACTGGAACAAATACAATTATCCTATCAAGCAAGATACCTGCTAAGCAAGGCCCTGTGTTTTTTATAAATTCTTTAATGTAGATTAATGTTTCCTGCATCTTGACATTACCAGCTAAATTGTCTAAGTGACTCTCATTATCATCCTTTTCAAATAAAACCACTAAAGCATATCCAATATTTAGATTCATATTGAAGATACTTCCATAGAAATCAATGTTTTCCTGCCTAAATGTGGCTGATGCCAGTGAATATATCATTTCACTTTCAAGATGTGGCAGTATCATTATCATTTTCTCTTTCATCTCAAGTTCCTTCATCATGTTTTCCCGCTTTGTTTCTACGATTTTTTTGACTTTTAAAACCGTATCGATTACCTTATTTTTATTCATAGGTTTCAACAGATAATCGACTACATCCAGTTTTATCGCTTCTTTTGCATAATTAAAATAGTCATAAGCCGTTATTATTACAAACTCAATGTCATTGTGGATTTCTTTAATCCTTTTGATAGCTTCCATGCCATCTATGCCTGGCATCCTTATATCCATAAAAATCACATCAGGCTTCAATGCATCAGCTTTTTCAATTGCTTCTCTTCCCGATTTTGCAAAACCAATAACATCTACATCGTGGCAGTTATTCTCGATGATAAATTTTAAAGAGTCAAGGACTATCTGCTCATCGTCAGCAATCAACAACTTTATCACGCTGCATTACCCCTTCCCATAGGAATCTTCAATGTTACTCTAGTTCCATATCCAATGCGGCTTTCAATCTCTATGACGTCATTGATATCAGCTATATTGTAATATAACCTTAAACGATTTATTACATTGTGCATTCCAATGCCTGTGACATGCTTATTTTCATCGTTGTCAGGATCATCTGCAGAAAGAATTTTATTGATGCTTTCATGACTCATGCCCATTCCATCATCTATAACATCAATGTGTATACTGCCGTCGACCTCTTTTATTTCAATGCGGATAATACCTTTCCCTTCTATCTCCTCTATGCCGTGTATAAAGGCGTTTTCAACAACAGGCTGTATAATCGTGCAGGGAACTTTGAGATTTAAAAGGCTTTCATCTATGCTTGTTTGAAATTCTACTTTTTCGCCAAATCTTGTTTTTAATATATACATGTAGTTAAACACATTATCAACTTCTTCTTTCAATGTCACCGGCTTGTCTAGCTTTCTCAAGTTGTATCTGAATAGATCTGCTACTTTTTCTATAAACTCTGACGATTTTTCCGCACCCTCCATCATTGCAATCTGTGATGCCGCATTTAAAGTATTAAATAAAAAATGTGGATTTATCTGTGACTGAAGTGCTTTTAATTCAGACTCTCTTAATATATTTCTCATCTTTAGGTTCTGCATCTCTTGCTCTTTAAGCCTTTTTTCCACTTTTGCCTGCATCTTTATTTCATCAATATAGTTTTTAATGTTTGTAACCATTTTATTAAACGCATCAGCCAGTATATTGACCTCATCATCTGTCTTGATTCTTATAGGCTCGATGTCAAAATCTCCTTTTGAAATCCTTTCGGCTGTATCAGAAAGCTCAGATATTGGCCTAGTTATCCTGTAAGTATATATAATGGCTAACACAATATTTAAAACTACAGATATTAATATTAGAAAAATATTTAAAAAGCTTATAAAAACCATATTTTTTGATATTTTATTGTACTTTAACGATCCTTCTTGAAGCTTATTGTATATGAGATTATTAATGTACATCTTTATATAGTCATTTATCTTATTTGCTCTAGTAAAGTATTCTATATATTCGCTGCTTATTCTGCCTCTTTTCGCATTTACTGCTTTATCAGTTTCTGATAGTAAGCTCATTATCATATTGCCAATGTCTTTTTGCATGAGGCTGTCATTATCATATGTCACTATGTTTATCATGTCTTCAGCACTATTGTTTAGTTTGTTGCTAATCGTATAATAATTAAGAAGCGAATCGGAGGATTTTGTGGAAAGATATTTTTCCACTTCTGTCTCTAGAGAATTTATATCGTTATTGAGATTGTTTAAGTAGACGTAATCTGTAAATATTGATTTTAATCTATCAATTACAATCTTGGCATTGTAATAAGAGTAAATACTGGTTATACCCATTATCAACGTAGTTATTAAAAGATGTGCAAATATTTTTCTCCTTATGCCTTTAAATTCAAATAAACTTTTATTCACAATAACACCTACTAATCTTTTTGTTTTATCTTATCCTCATACTCTTTTACATTGCTTTTTGTAATAATATTTACGCCTGTATCTATGAATGTAGAAACCTCATTATTTTTCTTGATTTCCATCATTGCCTTAACGCTCTCATACCCCATCTTATATGGGTCGCTCATAACTGTACCATAAATAATACCTTTATCAACATATCTCAAAATATCCGGTGTATCACCGTACCCAACTATAGATATTTCACCTACTTTGCTGAAATCCACCACAACTTGAGCTGCACCTATCGTATCAACCGAATCCGTTATATATAATGCGTTTATTCCTTCACCGCCGTTTATTATTGACTGAGTTATTTCTTCAGCACTTAGGGCTCCTAACTGCGACGTATATACTTTTGATACCTTCATTTCTGAAGTACTATTAATAACACCTAAAAATCCACTTAGCTTTAAATTTTGGCTTGCCGTATCTTTTCCCACATCGTTGCTCATGATAACTGCTATATTTGCTTTACCACCTGTTGCCAACTTCATAAGCTTCCCCGCTTCTTCTCCCAATATAAAGCTGTTTGCACCAACAAATGATTTCCTTTTGCTGTCTTTTAAATCATTTTCAATTGTAACAACAGGTATTTTGTTTTCATATGCTTCATTTATTAAAGTATTAAAATCTCCATCATAAGAAACATGCGTTATGATGCCATCAACTTTCGACAGAACTGCAATATCGAGAAATTCTAGCTCTTCATCTAAATTATTAAATTTAGGAGCATTAAATTCAACAGCAACGTTGTAAAATTTTGCAGCATCTTCGGCACCTTTTTGCACTTCTTTCCAGAAAGGATCGACAGAATTTTGTGCGACCAAATAGAAATGATAAGACGGTTTTCCTGCTAAAACTGGTTCCTCAATTTGCTGAAATTTATATAAAAAAATGCTGAGTACCGCAATCAAAGTCATCAATATCAAAATTATATTTCTTTTCAAAAAAGCGTAAACTTTCTGTAACGTTTTCACAATAGCCCCTCCATAACTTCCTTCTCGAATAAAATATTACGATATTGCTAAAACTTTTTCAATAGAAAGATATTAAGTTGATGTCACACATCATTTTAATTCTACACAAAAATAAAAAATCCTCTTGCGAGGATTTGCATTGACAAAATAAAATTTTTATTTATTGACAACTAAAGTAGATTTTGAAACCTTCTTGATAATATAATATCCAATCACAGTAACTACTGTATTTACAATTGCCGTCGGCAAAACAACTGTCAGCATGAGAAGGTAAAATGGTCCCGGCAGTCCTGCTATAATTGATACAACACCTAAAAATACAGAACCTGATATGATCGTTCCAATGATACCTACAATTCCAACGATTATTCCTTCGTTTACTCTATTTCTCAAAAGCTTAAGCATAAAAATTATAATGGTTGATGTAACAAGTTTGTCTATAGGATTAGCAATCTGACCGCCAGGCATCGATCCTGTTAGAGCTGTCAGTATACCTGCTATAATCGCTGTAACGTAATTTATCTTTAAATCATCAACAAGCATTAAAGATATAAAAAGCATAGATAGCATAAAGTCTGGTCTCATATTAAGCATAAATGCAGGAGTAATAAAGTGCAGAACAACGCCAATCGCCATAAGAAGCGCACAAAGTATAAACTCTCTCAATGTCTTTCTTGAATTCACTCCCTTCACCTCCTTTCCACTCAATCAAGTAATCTGTCAAATTGAACTTAAAGATAAATTTGAGTAATAAAAAAACCTTTCACCCCAAATGTAGGGGCGAAAGGCTACGCTTCCACGGTGCCACCCTTCTTAAGACAATATGTCTTATCTCTAAGCACACTAACATGTGCATCACATATAACGGTGCTTACCGGCTCGGCTACTAAACTTCACCTCGCATCTCACAGGCCCATTCACAAAAGCTATAATAATCAGGCTCCCACCATCCCTGACTCGCTTGTATTAATCGCTAATGCTACTATTCCTGATCATCGAAAAATCTTTTATTTTTTTTACTATTATACAGCAGTAAAATAGCTCTGTCAATAGTTTTTTCAATTTTTGGACAATACATGTAATTGAAATTTTATCGCAATAAAAAAATCCCCTCAGTAAATACTGAGGAGATATTGTGCTATGCTATCTTTGTACTGTTGGTCTAAACATATCTAAAACGCCAAGGACAACATGAGCTAAGCCAAAACCAGTAATTCCAGCTCCAATCATACCACCAGTCATAAGTCCTGCAGCTGTTACAGCTGCACCAACTCCGGTAACAACCCAGCTTGTAGTTCTTCCATTCATAGTAAACGCCTCCCCAAATAATATTGTTTGTAAAAAAAAGAAAAAATATAACCTTCTTCATTTTTTAAAGAAATTGTAAAAAATATTCATTATAAAAAGCTTTCTGTAAAAAGAGAGCCTTGCATATAATCTAATTTTATTTTTTTGCTAAATATTTCCTTATATCTACAGCAACTGCAGAAACAATAATCAAGCCTTTAATAATTAATTGCCAATAAGGATTCATACCTATAAATGTTAAACCATAGTTAATGACTGTAAAGATAAACACACCCACTATTATTCCTGGTATCGTTCCTACACCACCAGATACTGACCATCCACCGACAACACAGGCAGCTATGGCGTCTAACTCATACATATTGCCATATTCACTGGTAGCTCCACCTGTCCTTGCTGCTTCTAAGAAACCTGCCAGTGCATAAAGCGCACCTGCTATTGCAAACATCAATAAGATTCTGCGTGTGACATTAACACCGGAAACTATTGCCGCTTCTCTGTTTCCACCAATTGCGTATAAATCTTTACCAAAACTTGTTTTGTTTAATATTATCCACATAATTATTGTCATTAATGCAGCAATGATAATCAAATATGGAACTCCGAATATACTTCCTGTTCCAATGTGAGTAAAATCACTTCTTAATCCAGCTATAGGCTGTGAATTATTTGGTGGTTGACTGAAATAAATATTATCAGCACCATAAATAACTACCATGGAACCTAAAGTAGCTATAAATGGTGGTACACTAAACTTCGATATTACAAAGCCATTCAATAATCCGAATATGAAACCAACAGCTATCGTTATCAAAAGAGGCACAATTATGGGCAATTGTGGTAATCCAGGGAAAAATCTATTTGGATAATTAGCTGTCTGCAATAAAGAAGCAGAAATTACAGCTGCAAAGCCTACCATACGTCCAGCAGATAAGTCTGCACCACCTATTAAGATAGCAAACGAAGCACCAAGTGCAACAATAATCCTTGTAGAGCTTTGTGATAATATATCTCTAAGAACCCTCAATGAAATAAAAGCAGGATTTTTAATAGCAATTACTACAATAAGTAACAATAAGACAAAGTAAATTGCATATTGTGATAAATAATCTTTAAACTTATTTTGCATCCCTATCTCCTCCGTATTAATCTGTATATTTACTTGCCAATCTCATTATTTTCTCCTCTGTTGCATCATTTTTGTCTAAAATACCAGATAGATGTCCTTCACACATAACCATGATCCTGTCAGCCATACCAAGAAGCTCAGGCATCTCAGATGAAATCATGATTATGCTTTTCCCTTCTTTTGTAAGTTCATTCATAATCGTATAAATTTCATACTTTGCGCCAACATCAATACCACGTGTTGGCTCGTCAAGAATAAGTATTTCAGGTACAGTTAGAAGCCACCTTGCCATAAGAACTTTTTGCTGATTTCCACCAGATAAATTTTTTATTAAGGTTTTTAGTGAAGGGGTCTTTACCTTCAAAGCATCCACCATTTTTTTAGTGTCATCTTTTCTTTTTTTGTCATTTAAAAGCATAAAACTGCCCCTGTATCTCTTTATATTAGCAATTGTAGAATTCTCTAATATATTCAGCTCAGGAAAAATACCAGTAGACCTTCTCTCCTCTGTCAATAAAGCCATACCATATTTTTTAGCATCTATAGGAGATTTTATGACAGCTTCCTTGCCATGAATATATATCTTCCCTGATTCAATAGATCTCAATCCAAATAATGCTTCCACTAATTCTGTTCTTTGTGAACCAACCAATCCACCTATACCCAGTATCTCTCCTTTTCTAAGCTCAAATGAAACATTTTTAAAAGACTTTGGAAACGGAGACGATAAATTTTCAACTTTTAATATTACTCCATCAGGAACAACGTCCCTTGCAGGAAATCTATTTGTCAGTTCGCGACCAACCATTTTTGATATTATTATATCTTCTGTTAATTCACTGGCTTTCCAAGTTCCAATCATCTTTCCATCTCTCATTATGGAAACCTCATCTGAGATCTGGAATATCTCATCCATTTTATGTGAAATATATATTATAGCCACACCGTTATTTTTAAGATTTTTAATCAAATTGAAAAGATGGTCAACCTCATTTTCAGTCAAAGAAGATGTAGGTTCATCCATAATTATTATTTTTGCATTGTACGATAGAGCTTTTGCAATCTCTATATACTGAATTCTAGATGCAGATAAATTCCTGACAATCTCAGTCGGCTTTATGTCTACATCTATGCTTTTTAAAAGCTTTTCTGTATCTTCGTACATCTTTTTTTCATCTATCAGCTTGACAACTCCATAATTTTTCATTGGAAACCGTCCAAGCCAGATATTTTCCATAACATTTCTAAATCTCACAGGATGCAGCTCTTGATGAATCATAGAAATACCATGATCTAATGCCTCTTTTGAATCTCTAATATTTATTTTCTTACCGTTTAATATAATTTCACCAGCATCAGGTTTATATATACCGAAAAGACATTTCATTAATGTTGACTTTCCAGCACCATTCTCGCCCATTATTGCATGAACAGTTCCTGCTCGAATTTTAAGAGTTACATCGTCAAGAGCCTTTACTCCTGGAAATTCCTTGGATATATTGTTCATTTCAAGAATAAATTCATTTGCGCCCATGTCTACGCCTCCTGACTTTCGTCATCATAATAATCAATAAAATTTTGTAAAGCAAGGATTTTTTAGTCCCTGCTTTACAAGTCATGAGTTTTTATTGTTCAGCATCACCTATGTTGTCTTTTGTAATCTTTTTATAAGGTATCCAAACATATTTTCCATCTGTAATGTCATATCCAATATTGTCTTTCGCAGGTGTTAAGCCTTGCGCAAGTACATATGCTAAATTAAATGTAGCTTCTGCCTGATTCTTAGCATCATTTAATACTGTTCCTAACATTGTACCATCTTTTATAGCCTGTATTCCAGGTGCCGTAGCATCAACGCCAACAACAGGTACATATTTATTTCCTGTAAAATATCCTGCTGATTTAAGCGCCTCAATTGCTCCTAATGCCATATCGTCATTATTAGCAAATACTACTTCTATCTTATCACCAAATGACGACAACCACGCAGCCATTTTATCATGTGCTGTTACTCTATCCCAGTTAGCATAGTCTTTTGCTAACTCTTGGACTTTTATTCCAGCATCTTTCACTGTTTGTACAGAATACTGAGTACGAAGTATTGCATCTTGATGTCCAGGTTGCCCCATTAACATAACGTATTGAAGTACCCCATCATGATTTTTATCTGCTTCAGGATGTGATTTCCAGTAATCTGCTATAATTTCTCCTTGCAAAACACCTGACTGTTCAGCTTTTGCACCAACATAGTAAACTTTATCCCATTTATTCATGTCATCTGCTAGTGGTTCCCTATTGAAAAATACAACTGGAATATTAGCAGCCTTTGCTTTTTCAATAATTGTACCTGCTGCAGTTCTGTCAACTGGGTTTATAGCAAGTGCATCCATTTTTTTCGTTATAAAGAGATCTACTTGATCATTTTGCGTAGGCTGTGAGTTCTGACTGTCAACCATGTTTAAATTTGCCTTTCCTTGTGCTGCTGCAACCATTGCATTACGAACACCTGTCATGAAAGTATCATCGAATTTATATATTGCTACACCTATATTGGGCTGTTTTGTACTACTGGAATTTGAAGCTGTCTTGCTTGATTGCTGTGAACTGCTGGATGAATTATTTGATGAAGTATTGTTGCTTGTATTTCCGCATCCTGTAAGTAATGCTGAAAGAACAAGAACTACTAAAACTAAATAAGTTAAAACCTTTTTCATAAATAAATTCCCCTTTCTTTATTTAATGTATTTTGTAAAAATTTAGACAGTAAACGCTTAGACAATAGCAGCTATGTGTATCACCTTCTTTCAAAAATTAAATTTTACGTTTACTTAATTGAAAAACATTTTTAGTTGTTCAACGTTTCCACAGAAATTAAATTTAATCTAAGTAACTTTCTGTAATTGTATATTACCTGATATTTTAAACTTTTTCAACATAAAGATATTAATATTTTGTCACAATTAGGTTTAATAATTAGTTAAAAACATTAATTTATTAAAACGCATACAACACCCCACTTAATTAAATGTTCTAATTAATCGTACAAATAAAAACTTTCATTGTATATTCTCAACAAAAATAATCCTTTCTCTTAAGAGAAATTGTATCATCTTTATCATCGAACGTCAAGTATTTAATTAAAATTTTTTATAAAGCACCCAAAAAAGGCACGGCATTTTGCCATGCCTTTCCTATCTTACAAGCCAACCGCCATCTACAGCTAATATATGCCCATTTACGTAGTCTGAAGCTTTACTTGCCAAAAATACTAAAGCGCCCATCACGTCAAATGGATAACCCCACCTTCCTGCAGGTATCCTTGAAAGTATTTCTGCGTTTCTATTTTCATCAGCCCTTATTGGAGCTGTATTGTTTGTCTCAATATATCCTGGTGCTATTGCATTTACCTGTATATTTTTATCAGCCAATTCATTCGCAAAAGCTTTTGTTATACCCGCTACGCCGTGCTTTGATGCTGTATATGACGGAACAAATTTTCCACCTTGAAATGAAAGCATTGAAGCTATGTTTATAATTTTGCCGCTGCCTTGCTTTACCATAACTTTTGCTACCTCATGACTTAAATAATAAACTGCATTCAAATTTATGTCGAGAACTGCCTTCCAATCTTCATCTTTGTACTCAAGAAGCGGTGCTCTCTTTATTATACCTGCATTATTGACAAGCACATCTATCTTACCATAAGACTCAAGACACTTGTCTACAACTTCATTTATATTCTCTCTAACCGATAAATCTGTCTGGAAGAATTCTACCTTTCGGCCTTCTTTTTCAATAAGTTCCCTCGTTTCATCAAAGCGGTCATTATGAGTAACGATGAATAAATCAGCACCTGCCTTCGCAAGTGCAACGGCATATCCTTGCCCTAATCCGGTATTGCCACCTGTAACTATGGCAACTTTGCCATCTAGTCTAAAAAAGTCCATTGAAAAGTCTGTAATATTGTACATGTTTTACCTCCTCGTATAATTATTTTCGTAGACAATAAATTTGTCTCACTTCTTAAAATTTAATAAAGCACATTGATAATTGGAAATTACCTTTTTTGCTTTAAACCACCATTTTGAAATCACATCTATTGCCATGTATCTAAAATATCAAATTAAGTACATGGCACAGGCCGCCACATCTTTTATTTTACGGCCTTTATGTTTACTTTTGAGATAACTTGTAGCATTATTATACTGTAAAGTTAATATGGGACAGGCTTTTGTCCTCCATGCGGTTTTTCCGCTCTTTAAAGTATGGTCCCTACACCAGATTTGCCTTTTCTCACGCGAAATCTGCTTTGTCGTATATAAACCCCTGGCAGCAGAGGATTCATGTTTATATACTAATAGCTAATTGCGAGGTTGCTACATAATCTGGCCCACAGTTATCTCAAATTAACTTTCATTTACACCATTACCTTTGAAAGGAGGTGCCATAGCTTTGAATAAACTTTTTGTAGGCATGGATATAAGCTTGGATGATGTCAAGGTTCATATTCTCGACCAAGACGGTAATGATGCTTGCTCTCGTTTTTCTGTAGATAATAATCCTTCTGGTTGCGATATTTTAGTGTCTCATATCTTGAATTGTTGTAATAAATACAACATTCAGAAGGTTTTTATTGGTCTAGAATCTACTTCAGTCTATGGTTGGCATATTCAGTATTATTTAGCTGACCATGCTTCCTTGAAGCCTTTTAATCCTTCTGTAACTACTTTTAATGCTAATACTGTCAAGGCTTTTAAAAAGTCTCTTGGCGATTTGCCTAAGAATGACTGGGTTGATGCTTTTGCTATTGCTGAAAAATTAAGGTTTGGAAGGCTTCCTAAATCTTGTCCTGTAGATTTTAGATACCTTGCTCTCCAAAGGCTTACCCGCCATCGCTTTCACATTGTTGATAGTATTGTCAGGGAGAAAAATTATTTCCTAAGTAATCTGTTTCTTAAATTTAGTGGCTTATGTCAGATTAAAGTTTTTAGTAATAATTTTGGTACGGCTGCTACTGAAATATTTAATGAGTTTTTAACCCTTGATGATATTGCGGCTCGACCGCTTGAAGATCTTATTGCCTTTTTAGTTGATAAAGGCAGAGACCATTTTAATGACCCTAATGCTACGGCTAAATTACTCCAAGATGCTGTACGCAAATCTTATAGAATCAACGCTAATGTAAATGATTCTTTGAATTTTGTTATCAAGTCTTGTCTTGATAATATACAGTATCTTGAAAAGCAGAAGAAAGCTTCTGAAAAGACCATTGCCAATGAAGTCAAAGGATTTAAGAATCAATTTCTTTGTCTTACTTCAGTAAATGGCATTGGTCCAACTATAGCAGCTGGCCTAATATCTGAGATAGGCGGAATATCAAGGTTTGATAATGATAATGCCCTTGCAAAGTTTTCCGGCATATATTGGTCAGAATACCAGTCTGCGGATTTTAAAGCGGAGGACACATATTTAAAACGCACTGGTAATGAGTATCTCAGATATTACTTTATTCAAGCAGCCGACCAACTTAGGAAATATTGTCCTGAGTTTTCGCAATACTATGCTCGCAAATTTAATGAAGGTAAAACTCATAAACACAAACGTGCTTTAGTTTTAACGGCACGCAAAGCTGTAAGGTTAGTCTTTGCTCTGCTGCGCGAAGAAAAACTTTATAAACCACCAGCAATGAAAGGAGATGATTGTAAAGAATAACATAATATCCCATTACCATAATTAACATATATTCCCATTGCTGTTTTTAGTAATGGTTAGCTTTGTTATGCTCTTTTTTAGCTATTTTTTTAAAAAAATTTTTTAATTTTTTTAAATCACCCCTTGACATATTACCGAAATACTTCTCTTACCTCAAATCTTTTGTAGGTATTTCATCCATATCAGTAAACGTCTGATTTTCTCCAACCATTCCCCAAATAAATGTGTAGTTTTTTGTACCTACGCCTGAGTGAATTGACCAGCTTGGTGATATAACCGCTTGCTCATTTTTAACAACAATATGCCTCGTCTCATTTGGTGTACCCATGAAATGGAATACTACATTATCTTCGTCCATATTGAAATACAAATAAACTTCCATTCTCCTATCGTGGGTATGGCACGGCATCGTATTCCATATGCTACCAGGCTCTAATATCGTCATACCCATGACTAATTGACAGCTTTGACACACTGCAGGATGTACATATTGATTTATTGTCCTTTTATTGCATTCTTCATCTGTACCGGCTTTTACTTTGTTAGCCTCACTTAAGCCTATTTTTACAGTAGGATAACTCTTGTGTGCAGTCGCACTATTTATATAGAATTTTGCTGGATTATTTGCGTCCAAGCTTTCAAAGCTGACTTCTTTTATGCCCATGCCCACGTACAATCCATCGCTGTTATTTAATTCATACCTTTCACCGTCCAAATTCACAATGCCTGTTCCACCTATATTAATTATTCCCATCTCTCTTCTTTCTAAAAAATAATTAGAGCCCAATTCTTTGCTTGCCTCTAAGTATAGTGGCTTATCTGTCGGAACAGCACCTGCTACGATTATCCTGTCTACATGACTGTACACCATATAAAGCTTACCTGGTGTAAATAAATTTTCAATTAGAAAATGCTTTCTTAACTCAGTTGTGTCATAATGCTTAACGTCTTCATAATGACTTGCATACCTTACTTCCATATTAAAAGCCTCCTCTTAATTTATCATTTCAGAGTGTTACCATTAACGAAATGTTCCAAATTAAGTATACCCCTTATTTAGAGAATAGTCAATAACGCTAAATATTTTCTCCTAAAGATTTTCTGATCACCAATTTAGGTTTAAGTATGATCTTTTTTGGTACCGTACTTTCATCTGCTAATAGATTTAATAAAGTTTCAGCTGCAACTTTCCCCAGTTGATTGCCATTTTGATCTACCGTCGTCAATGGCACAGGCAGCATTGATGATTGCTCAATATTGTCATATCCGGCAACTCCTATGTCCTCAGGTATCCTGATATTGTTTAAATAACAATATTTTACAACTCCTAAAGCCACCGTGTCATTTATTGCAAAAATGCTATCAACGCCTTTCTCAATAAGCACTTTTGTCAAGTTAAAGCCATCTTCAAATGTAGCATTGCTATTTAAAACAATTTCATTATCGAGCTCTATATTATTTTTCTTCAAAACATCTTTATACGCTTTAAACCTTTCATTAGAGGCACTAGAGCTGCTAGACCCCAGTATAACTCCAATCCTTTTAAATCCCTGTTTTATCATGTGACTTATAATTTCTGATGCTCCATGATAGTTGTCATTGCCAACAAAGCTTACGTCAAGCCCTTCCACATAGTTATCTGCCATCACAAATGGTATTTCATTCGCTATACCTTCATAGTCTTCTTTCCTTGGCTGCACAGGCAAAATAATTATTCCATCAACTCTTCCTTCCGCAAGGAAATTCAAATATCTTATCTCATCATCTTTTCTTCTATCGCTGTTGCACAGCAAAAGTCCATAACCTTGCAAACTCAGATATGAGCTTACACCTTTGCTTACGTGTGAATAATATTGATTTGTTATATCAGGAATGATAAGTCCTATCATGTTGGTTTTCTTTGTGACAAGGCTTCTAGCTGCAAAATTAGGCCTGTATCCCAATTCTTCACATGCTTTCAATATTCTTTCTTTTGTAGCTTGTGATATCTGATTGCTATTATTCAATGCTCTCGATACAGTCATGGCTGAAACTCCGCAGTATCTAGCCACATCTCTTATGTTGACCAAAATAATCACCCTTACTTCGTTCAATAGATATTTTATAAATAAATTATCACATATTTTTATTAATTCCACAATAACATAAAATAGATATATAAAAATGAAGATAAGTGCAGAAGAAATTTTCCTCTGCACTCACGAATTCATTTTATATTTAGCATTCAAGATATTTTTTAAGGGTATTTCTTACTGCACCAGTACCAGAAATCAGTTCTTTAAAGTAGCTTTCTACCTTTTCTCCCAAGCCAACCTCATATAAGTCAAGTCCAAATACTTCTTTGTTTGAAAGAATGGGCCTTAAGTTGTCTTTTACGGAGTCAACATCGCCAAGCCTGATATTTGATACGTGAGATTTTAAATCATTCAAAAGCGGATCAGGACTTAAATCCATTTGATTTCCTTCATCATCAATCCCCATCAGATATCTGCACCAGCCTGCTATGACTAAAGGTATAAATTTTAAGTCATTTACGTCAAGATCGCTTCTATGAATATACGATTTAATCGTCTCCCCAAACCTGATTCCCATCTTTTGTGATGTATCTGTCGCAATTCTTTGTGGCGTATCCGGCATGTACGGGTTCGGAAGCCTTACTTCGATTACTTCTTTTATAAATTCTTCCGGATCAAGTACTTTTGGATTTATGACAACAGGCATCCCTTCAACATAGCCAATTTTTTCAACCAGCTTTCTTAAACAATCATCCTTCATTTCATCTGCTATTGTTTTATAATCTAATAAGCATCCGTATATAGCTAATGCTGTATGAAGCGGATTTAAGCATGTTGTGACTTTCATTCTCTCGACTTTTTCAACTGTCTCTTTGTCGGTCAAAAGGACTCCTGCCTCTTCAAGTTTCATGCGCCCATTGGGAAATTTATCTTCTATAACCAAGTATTGAGCTTTTTCAGCATTTACAAATGGAGCAATTACTGTATTTTTAGATGTCTTGATTATGTTCATATCTTCTAAGCCTTTTTCCTCTAATGATTTTTTTACTAATTCATGTGGCCTTGGAACTATCTTGTCTATCATCGTAAGCGGGAAAGAAATCTTTGACGGATCATTTAAATATTGAGTAAATCCCTTGTCTACAAATCCTTTATTTGCCCATTCCTCGGCAATTGTCATTACAGCACTGTAAAGCCTTTCACCATTGCCAGAGAAATTGTCTAGGCTGACAAGTGCGAGAGGATACTCTCCCTTTTTATACCTAGAGTAAACAAGAGATACAAGCTTTGACACGACATTCTTAGGATTCTCCGGTCCTGCTTCAATGTCTTCCATGACTTCTTTTATAAAATTACCTGCAAAATCTTTTAGATTGTAGCCTTTTTCTGTTATTGTCATACTTACTATTTGAAGCGAAGGATTAGAGAATACCTCATTTAATCTGTCCCAATTTTCTTTGTTTGATGGATCTGCCAATATAATATCAGCGATGCTGCCTACTACTTCTTTTTCCAATGTTCCATCGGAATTCATTATAACTAGTAGCCCTAAATTATCATAAGGCACGTATATCTTGTCGTGCACTTCAAAATCGTACGATTCAACTGCGATTATACCTGAATCTGCCAAGCCTTTATTCAGAAGTGTTTGCTGCAGCATTGCTATAAATCCTCTAAATATATTGCCCGCTCCAAAGTGAACCCATTTTGGATTCTTCTTTGTTTCGTCTATCATCTTATCTATATCAAACTGCGGAAGCTTTATCCCCATCTCTTCCCATTTCTTAGGATCTTTTAATTCATGTCTTTTTAATTTCATCCCAAATCTCTCCCTACTCAAAATTTTATATTGTTAATCTTGCTCCCACTCTGTATGGAAAATGCCTTCCATATCAATTCTTCTATAAGTATGTGCACCGAAGAAGTCCCTCTGCCCTTGTATTAAGTTTGCAGGAAGATTTGCTTCTGACATGCTAAAGAAATAATCTAGCGAAGAATTAATCGTAAGCGTCGGGATGTAGAAATCTTTGGCCAGTTTTGTCACTTTCTTTATAGATTCTAATTTTTCTTCCAAATAGCTTATAGACTTTTGACTGTTTAACAAGTTGATATTTGTTTTGTCATCAGAGAGGATTTCTCTTAAGAAATCTAAAATTCTGGCCCTTATAATGCATCCACCTTTCCAAATTCTTAAGACTTCAGAAAGATCTATATTGTAGTTGTACACCTTTGATGCTTCAGATATAAGCCAAAGCCCTTGTGAAAAAGAGGCAAATACAGCAAAAAGCAGCGAATTCTTTAAATCCTCAATTATTTCATCTCTGTTTAAATTGCCTGTAGGATAATTTCTCTGTACTCTCTCTGAAATCTTAGTTCTTTCTTCTTTAAAGAAAGACAATGCTCTTCCAACAACTGCAAGATTTAAAGACGGTGTAGGAATTCCCAAGTCAAGAGACGTCTCTGCCGTCCACTTACCTGTACCCTTTTGTTCTGCTTCATCTAGAATAAGCTCTACAAGTGGCCTTCCCGTCTTTTCGTCTTTATGCTTCATGATTTTATACGATATTTCCATCAAATATGAATTAAGCTCACCTTTATTCCATTCTTCAAATATATTGCAAATTTCTTCACTGGAAAGCTTCAAAACCTTCCTCATCACGTCGTATACTTCTGATATTGACTGCATTATAGCATATTCTATTCCATTGTGAACCATCTTTACAAAATGTCCAGCAGAATAATTGCCAACATATGTGCAGCATGGGCCAGATTCTGTTTGGGCAGCTATTTTAAGAAGCAATTCATTTACCATGTCATAAGCCTCTTTTGTTCCACCAGGCATCAACGACGGTCCATGCAGTGCACCGTATTCGCCGCCAGAAACACCCATACCTAAATAATATATTCCCTTTGCTTTCAGTTCTTCAATTCTCCTGTTTGTGTCTTTAAAGTATGAATTGCCACCATCTATTATTAAATCCCCTTTGTCTAGATACGGTAAAAGTTCTTGTATGACATCGTCAACAGGCTTACCAGCCTTAACCATGAGGATTATTTTTCTCGGCTTTTCCAAAGACTCTACGAATGATTTAATATCGTAGTATGGATAAATCTTTTCGTCTTTCACCTTTTCATTTATAAATTCATCAGTCTTTTGACGAGATCTATTGTAGCCTGACAGGCTATAGCCCTTTCTTGCAATATTTAAAGCTAGATTTTGTCCCATTACGGCTAGTCCAATTAATCCAATGTTGTTCATCTTATTTACCTCCATCTTTTATAATTTACTGTGAACCTCAAATAGGTTCTTTAAATCCTTTGTCATCAACTTAAAAAATTGAAATCCCTTGTCATATTGCCTTATTTTTTCATCTTGAGGCACATAAACATTTTTTATTTTTACCATTTTCTTTGTCGCTTCATCAAGGTCTTTATATATCCCTAGTGAATAGAAGCCAAGCAATGCTGAACCTAAAAGCTCAGGCTCTTCTACATTAGATACCTTTATAGGCAGGCCTAATACAGATGAAAATATGTCCATCCATAAATCAGAGTTCGTACCACCTCCTCCTGCCCTTATCTCTTTAACTTCAACGTTGTTGTCCTTGACTGCTTCATAAAGCATCCTTAAAGAGTACGCAACACCTTCCATTCCAGCCTTGATCATATGCCCTTTATTGTGATTGTTTTTCAGCCCAAAATATACACCTGATGCAATATTCCCAATTTCCTTATCTCTCTCTCCTGTGATATACGGCAAGAAAAAGAGATTTGACGTATCTACCTTTAAAGCTTCATTTGTCAGTTCATCATAACTTATATTAAAAATATTGTCTCTTAACCACCTTAAAATTATCCCTGCATTGTTTATGGCTGCACCGACAAACCATTTTCCTGATGAAAGGTAATACGTTTGAAGCCTCATTGAGTCTTCCTTATCCAGTATAGCTTCAGGATAAGCTACTCTAAACATTCCAGTAGTGCCTATATTTATCGCGCCAACACCTTCTTCAAATGCTCCGATGCCTATACCTACTGCCCCACCATCATATACACCAGGAAGAAGTTTTACATCTCCTTCCAAACCTAAAAGCTCTTTTGATTTTTGTGGCAACTCAACCAAAATTTCATCTGACGGCACTATCTCAGGTAGCCTGCTTTCATCTATTCCCAAAGCATTAAGCGAATAACTGTCCCATTTAAGTGTATTAATATTCATAAGACCTGTAGCGGATGATATGCTTGGCTCTGTATACGGCTTATCAAGCAGCTTTGATATTATATAATCTTTTGAGCTTAAAAAATACTTTGCTTTATCAAATACTTCTCTTCTCCTTTGTTTTAACCAAAAAATCTTAAATAAAGGTGCATGAAATGTAGGTGCAAAGCCTGTCCTTTTGTACGCTTCATTTACATCAATTGTGCTTAACAGGTCTTCATAAGTTTCCTTTGCCCTTAAATCAAGAAGCGTCATTATCCCCATCAATGGGTTTAAATCATCATCAACCGGAACTAATCCAAACATGTAAGACGATGGTATTATCAACGAAATTTTCCCTTCAAATCCCTTTGATGCTTCCTTTGCCGCCTTAACAAACGCTGCAAAAAGCACTTCTGGATTATGTTCAGCCTTTCCATCATTATCCCTCTCTAGCGGAATCTCAGACCTAGAAAGGCTTAATACATTTCCGTCTTTATCTACAACGCCTGCTTTTAAATTAGTCGTACCTATATCAACACAAAGAGCTAACCTATCTTCCATATTAATCCTCCACGATTCTTATTTTATCACGCCATCAGGAACTTCGCCATTTAAAACTTTCTCCACATCTGAAACGACTTTGTCTCCCATTCCTTTTAAACATTCTCTAGTGTATGCAGAAATATGTGGCGTGATAATGACATTTTCATACGCTAAAAGCGGATGATTCTCATCAATAGGTTCATTTTCAACAACATCCATGCCTACACCGGCAACAATTCCATCATCAAGAGCTTTCATTAAGGCATCCTGGTCTATAAGCTCTCCTCTAGCCGTATCAACAATATAAACGCCTTTTTTCATTATTGAAAATTCTTTTTTAGATAGCATGTGGTAATTTCCTGCATTTAACGATGCATTTAAAGATATCATGTCTGCCGTCTTGAGAAGCTCTTCTAAAGTCTTTACCGGTTCTGCTCCTCTTTCCCTTATTAAACCCGGTGCCAGATACGGATCGTATGCTATAACTTTAGCATTAAATCCATATTTCAATATTTCACAAACCCTGCTTCCAATATTGCCGATGCCAATTATACCTACAACTTTATCTCTTATCTCGCACCCCATGAAGCTAGCTCTTTCACTCCATTTGCCTTCTTTTACTTTTAATGAAGCTGCTCTTACTTTTCTAATCACATCAAGAAGTAATGTAACTGCTGATTCTGCAACAGCTTCTCTTTCAACGTATCCGTCAACCTTTGTAACGTATGTCCCTTTTTCCTGAGCGCTTTTTATATCAATGTTGTCGTACCCTATGCCATGCCTTGTAATAAGAAGCGTCTTGTCTTTATACTGGAAAAACTCCTTGTCATAGTACGGCTTCACACTGGCTATGATGATTGAGTATCCCATAAGTTCGTGAGCCAATTCTTTGCCTCTCATATCGTATGGAAATTGAAACCTATCAACTTCTCCAAAGGATTTCAGTTTTTCTAAATGTTCAGGAAAATTTCTCCCGAAACTACTGGAATTTACAATAGCTATCTTTACACTCATTAGTTTCTCCTCCTAAGATTAATTTTTATAGAATATTTCTTTTAAATGGTTCTCTATGTTCTTAGAAACCATTTTATAATGCTCTTCTTCATATTTATTCAGGAAATCTACAATTTCTTTTCTCTTTAAATCCAGCAAAACTCCAAAGGATATGTGGAAAAGCTGTTTTATCTCAGGTTTTAAAATAAATTTCGGGTTATTAAGTTCTGGTTCTTCATTAAAATCTTCTTTCTTAATTAGAACTTTATAAGACTTTTTGCTTTCCTCCAGATTTTCAAGAGCGATTTTATAGAGTTCCCTGTAAAATTCTTTGTCATAATTGTATATTAAATTTATAGCCTGCAGCCAACTTGTACCTGATGTCTTTATATGAAAATTTTTCTCAGTAATATCGCTAAATATCCTGTAAATGCTGAACTTATCGCTTCCTGAATGTAGGCTTATCTTGTACCCGCCTATCATCCTTGACAACTGGTAATGTTTTTTGAGCTCTAACAAAAATTCATCCAAATCTCCAATGTAGTCAACAGCCTTTTCAAATTCCCCAGGAAATTTCGGTGCTATGCTGAAGAAATCTATGCCGTTTCTGTGGAGATATTCTGCTACATACAAATGGTCCTCCAAAGTCGTTACCTTTCCACCCTCATCTATAGATATCTCCATATCAAAATCACTTAATTTTTCTTTTAAAATGTTATTTACTTTATCCACAAACTTCATAGCATTTTCATAAGCAACCGCCGATTTATAGAGTTCCTCTTCTGATACAACATATCCGCTATCTGAAATTATGTCTAATTTTTTACCGCTAAAATCTTTAATTATGTCTTTGCTTACCTGAGATAATTCTTGAGCTTTGTTTCTCATCTCTGATGGATTTAAACTGCTGATATCAATTAGCTGTTCGCTTAAGTCCAATGTGTACATTGTATATCCTGCATTTATACCTTCCAATAAATAATATTCGTCCTTGATATGATCTGCATCTGCGCCAAAATGTCCTATATATCCTGTCTCTAATACCCCCAGCACCACCTTTAAAAGAACGTCTTTAAAATCTCTATTCGTCTTTATAAGCTCTCTTGGAGATTGCTGTGCTAATATTGGAAAAACATCGTATTTTTTTAATGCGGTTAATTGAGCTGCTGTAACAAGCCCGAGTCTATCACCAGTTCCAAATGAGGAATTTCCTCTGCAAACTGTAGGCCCTATATGAAATTTGCCATTTAATGTAACGTAATTTTCAAAAGTAAATGGATATATGTTTAAACGCAACTTATCACTGACGTTTTTATCTTCAGAAAAATATGCCCCATTAAGTTTTACATCGCTAGAAGACAGAATGCCGACCATTTTTTCATTTTGCCTTTTAACGACGAATATATATATATTTTCTCCTAGTTTCCTTAGAGAATCAGGGTAAACTTTAAATCCATTCTCTTCCAACGTGGACAAAACATTCTCTATCATTTCTCTTCTCTCCTTTCAAACACGAAAAACCATTATAGATCTATACCAATACTATATTGACATGACTCTTTAAATCTTCTATCACATCAAGGTTTTGGTCTCCTGACGTTATCACCTTGTCAACATCCTTTATGTTGCAGAATGATACCATAGCATCCTTGCCAAATTTACTGCTGTCAACAACAACTATAGCCGTTTTTGCAGAGCCAAGCATGGACCTTTTAACTTCCGCTTCAAAAATATCTGACGTTGTAAAGCCTTTTTCTGCCGAAACGCCCGCTGCCGCAAGAAAAGCTGTATCGACATTGTATCGTCTTACATATTCCACAGTATCTGGTCCTACTAATGAATAATTAACGTTTTTTAAGTTTCCACCAGTCAAAAGTAAACTAATATCGGTATTGCTGGCAAGTTCTGCAGCAATATTTAATCCATTTGTTATAACGGTAATATTTTTTACACCTTTAAAATTGATAGCACGGGCTACCTGATAAGTTGTGGACCCTGCATCTAAAAATATGCTCATGCCTTCTTTTATTTCATCCAAAGCCTTATTCGCTATTTTCTCCTTCTCTTCGATATTTTCTTCCATCCTAAATAGTAATGGTGGAACAATTACATTCTTTTTCAGTACCCCGCCGCCATAGTTTCTCTCAATTAGTCCTTCTTTTTCTAATTCTTCAAGATCTCTTCTTATTGTCTCATCAGATACCTGGAACATCTCACAAAGCTCAGATACTTTCACAGACTTTTTCTTCATAAGTATTTCTTTTATCTTACCTCTTCTTGTCGCAGCTAACATAAAACACCATCCTAAATATACACAAATTCACATCACAACTATATCAAACATGACAAATCATAATTCAAAAGTAAATGATTTATATTATTATTTAAAAATTTATCAACGCTCACAAATTTCGCTTTTGAAAAAATTTTTATATTATAAATCTATATTTGGCTTTTTCTCTTCTTTAATTTAATATATTCTACATAAATCCAAAAATTCCTTCTTAAAATCAAAAATTTTTATGTGGTTTTTGTGGATTTCACATTACACAATTTTGTATTTTTGCTTTAAATATAAAATGCCTTCGTCAATAAAAGGTTCTTTTGTATTTTCCATCAAAATATTGATGTACGGCTTGTTATATTTTATAAATTTAAATATGGTATTATAATCCAGCAAGCCTTTTCCAACAGGCACAAATTCTAATTTTCCATTCTTTATTGTGAAGTCCTTTGCATGAACAGCCACAATTCTATCACCGTAAAGTTCAAACGCTTCATTAAATATGGTATCTTGATTCATGTAATTTTCTTCTGTCAATAAGTTTGTCGGGTCAAATATAGCCTGCAAATTGCTTGACCTTATTTCATCCATAAGCCTTTTCATCATTTTAGGAGAATAAACCGGATGATTTACACCAGCCTCAATCCCAACAAAAACTCCAAATCTTTCTGCCTCTTCTACCAATTCACTGACGCTTTTTACAACTTCAAGAAAAGGTTCTTCACGGAAGTTATCAGTAGTAAAGCCCATCTTAGCATGTACATTTCCTGTCTCTGTCCCCACGATGCTACATCCAAAATCCCTTGCAAACCTGATGTGCTCTTTAAAAAACTCTAATGATCTCCTCCTTTCATCTAAGTCTGGATGAATTATGTTTACATAGCAGCCAAGCACTGCGATTTGAATGTTATGCTTTTTAAAAGAATCCCCAATATAGCGGGCTAACCCGGAAGATAAACTTCCATTTTTCAAATTTAATTCTGGAAAAGATTTATTAATGGCCAATTGAACAGAAGAAAGCCCTTTTTTAAAAACTTCTTCCGGGAGTTTCTCTATTGAAAGATGCTCTAAATCATGTGCTCTAATACCTAAATTCACAAATACCACCTCTATACCACAGCTTTCTGCCACTTTGTGCCCCTTAACCTTGTCAGGTAAAGTATGCCTCTCACAGCCCAGTCTGTAAACATGCCTATCCAAACACCAACAAGCCCAAAATTTAAAATTACTCCTAAAACATAACCTAATATTATTCTGAATACCCACATGCCAATAATAGACGTCATAAGAGTATATTTTGCATCACCAGCGCCTTTTAATCCTGCAGGCAAGACAAATGACAATGCCCACAAAACCATACAAAGCAAATTAAGCCTTACAACCTTCACAGCTATATTTATGACGTCCTGATTTGTGGTATATATTGAGACTAAAAATCTTGAAAATGGATATGAAACAAGCCCTAGTATACCCATGCATGTGCTAGCAAGAGCTGTCATGTAGTACAGTGATTTTCTTGCTGCATTTGGATCACCCCTGCCCATGTCCTGACCAACAACTATCGTTGAAGCTATGCTTAATGCATTCCCAGGTATATTGAATATCTGCTGTATTGAAAAACCTATAGAATTGGCAGCTATTGATGCAGTTCCAAAGTAGACAACAAAGACCTGCGTTATAAGTTTGCCACCGCTGAATAAAAGCGACTCGATTCCTGCCGGAAGCCCAATATTAAATATAGATCTAAGCATTTTGTAATCCGGCTTGAAATAACGCAAATTGCTTAATTTTATCACGCTAGTTCCCTTTATTAAAACATATAAAGCAATTATAGCTCCCACAAGCCTTGACAATCCAATACCTATTGCTGCTCCTTTCACACCCATGCCATGAAATCTTAAAATCTTTAACCCGTATATAAATAAATAACTTAAAATGACATTCAATACGTTTATGAATATATTTATATACATAGGTGTCTTGGTATCTCCAGCACCTCTTAAAACTCCAAATGCCACCAACTGGGCAGTTATGAACGGGTATGTTATAAGACTTATCCCTAAGTATAAAATTGCATTTTCAAAAACCAACTTTTCAGCTTTGCCAAACAGCAAATAGACAAGTGGATATCTTAAAACCCATATTAAAATCGTTATGATAATTGTAATGATCTCTCCAACGTATAAAATTTGTTTACTCGCCTCATTGGCTTCTTTTTGATTTTTTTGACCAATATAAGCTGCTACAACAACTGTGCCACCTATTGCAAGTGAAGAAAAAAATCCAATTAAGATGTTATTTATTGAGTCAGCCATACCTATAGAAGATATGGCTGCTTTTCCTAATCTACTGGCTAAAATTGTGTTTACTATTCCCATTAAACTTATAAACGTTTGTTCGGTTATTATTGGTCCAATCAACTTTAATATGCCTTTATTAATAAACATTGCTTTCCTCGATCCCTTTAAAGCTTTAATAGTAATTATCTAATGTATAGGAAAGATGACCCTTGAAAAGTATATAACTCAAGTCAGTATTACAACGCTTAATAAAGTAGATACCGTGACTATTTGTGATACATACTCCTTGCAATAGCTGTCATTTTGCCATGTCTACAGTGTTACGCCATTCTTAAAAATAGCAATCTCCTTAAAATTGTTCTTCTCGTTATTAACAAGCTCCCCACTAGCCACCCTAATTACATATCTAACCAATTCTTCTAAAACTTCATCGATATTTTTATCTTCAACAAGAGTTCCAGCATTGAAATCAATCCAATTTTGTTTTAATTGGTATAATTGAGTATTTGTAGATATCTTTATTGTTGGAACAAATGTGCCGTACGGCGTACCTCTTCCTGTCGTAAACAATATTAAGTGGCATCCAGAAGCCGCTAATGCAGTAGATGAAACAAGGTCATTTCCAGGCGCATTTAAGAGGTTTAACCCTTTCTTCTTAACCGTATCACCATACCTTAAGACATCAACCACCTCTGATTTACCACCTTTTTGAACGCACCCTAGAGATTTTTCTTCCAGAGTTGTTATCCCGCCAGCTTTATTTCCTGGAGAAGGATTTTCATATATAGGCTGATCGTATTTCATGAAGTACTGCTTAAAATCATTTATCAGGTTAACAGTCTTTTTAAATACATCTTCGTCATGTGCTCTTTCCATAAGCATTTGCTCTGCGCCAAACATCTCAGGGACTTCTGTCAGTACAGCACTTCCACCCTGCGATATAATAAAGTCTGCAAAAGCACCAACTAAAGGATTTGCTGTAATACCTGAAAACCCGTCAGAGCCACCGCATTTAAGTCCTACTGTCAATTCGCTTAAGTCTACGTCTTCCCTCTTATCTTCTTTCATATTGTAATAAAGTTCTTTTAATAATTTTACACCTTCATCTACCTCATCTTCAGCATCCTGTGCAACCAAGAATCTGACTCTATCTTCATCGTATTCACCAAGATTTTCTTTAAATGCAGGTATATTGTTGTTCTCGCATCCAAGCCCTAAAACCAAGACACCGCCGGCATTGGGATGCTTTACTATATCCATTAGAATTGTTCTTGTATTGGCATGATCATCTCCAAGCTGTGAACACCCATAGCTATGTTTAAATATCTCTATTCCGTCAATACCGTCTATCTTGACTTCATCTTTGAATCTGTTTATAATTTTTTCTCCTAAACCATTTACACAACCTACAGTCGGTACAATCCACAGCTCATTTCTTATACCTACTTTGCCGTATTTCCTTCTATATCCCTTAAAAGTAATGCTTCTTTTCTCATACACACTTTCCTCAATTTGCCTCTTATTGTAAGTATATTTTAGAATTCCGCTTAAATTAGTACTCATGTTGTGGGTATGAACCCATGCACCTTCAGATATATTTGAAAGTGCATGACCTATAGGATACCCATACTTTATTACGTTCTGTCCTTCTTTAATATTGCCTAAAGCAATTTTATGGCCCCTCGGCACATCATCAAGAAGTGTTATTTTTCTACCATCTTCTACAATTTCTTCACCTTTTTTCATATTCTTTAATGCGACTGCCACATTGTCGCTGGAATTTATTTTAATGACATCCTTCATATTATTTTAGCACCTCTTTTAAGGATTCTTTGATTCCATTTTTCTCAATTGAGTAGAGATACTCTGTAACAGCATCATTTAAGCCTTTGACTTCATTTAGATTCATCCTCCACACTTTATCGTATTCTAGAACTCTAGTGACAATGTATTTTATACCATCATAACTGCCATCGAAGTTTTTCCACAAGTTTTGATACATCTTTAGTATTTCAGGATCGTCATTTAATGGTATGACTTCGCTGCCTCTTTGCCCTTTGTAAAACTCTATATATGCAGAAAGCGAAAAGACCAGTTTATGAGGTAATTTTCCAAACCTTTTGACGTACTCTAAAAGAGAGGGCAAAACTCTTGTCTCATATTTTGACATTGCATTAAGGGCTATGCTTGTCAGGTAGTGTTTTACGTATGGATTCTTAAACCTGTCAAAGACTTCTTTGACAAACTCTTTAATCTCATCTTCCGGCAAGTCTAAAGTTGGCATTATCTCCTCATATGCAGCATCTCTTATGAATTTGCCTACCACTTCGTCTTCTACAGCTTCCTTGACTGTATCTATACCATATAGATAAGCAATAGGTACCATTGTCGTATGCATCCCATTTAAGATTCTTACTTTTCTATCCCTGTATGGTGTTATATCATTTACAAATTTAACATTTAAGCCAATCTTGCTTGCAGGAAACTCTTCTTCAATCCATTTCGGTCCTTCAATAACCCATAAGTGGAATATTTCTCCTACATCTACCAGACTATCTTCGTACCCTATCTCCTCCTGTATCTTGTCGATATCCTCTCTTGGATATCCTGTTACAATCCTGTCAACCAAAGTCGAGCAAAATACATTGTCATTTTCTACCCAGTCAACAAACCCTTTCTCTAGATTCCAGATATCTGCGTATTTTAAAATCATTTCTTTAAGCTTCAAACCATTTTTATCAATAAGTTCACACGGAATTACAATAAGTCCTCTGTCACTTCTTCCATTAAAGTGTTTATACCTTCTATACATAAAGGCAGTCAATTTTGCCGGAAAGCTGTTATGTGGTGTAATGTCAAACCTGTCACTTTCATCAAATGCTATACCTGCTTCAGTGGTATTTGACACCACAAATCTTATACTATCACTTTCGGCCACTTTAAGAAAGCTCTCATAATCTCTGTATGGATCTATTCCTCTGCTGATGCTGTTCATTATCTTATGCACCCTCTCAGCTTTTCCATCCCTTATCCCTTGAAGAATTAATGTATATAATCCATCTTGTTCATTTAATATATTAACTAAGCCATTTTGAATAGGTTGGACAACAACGACACTTCCATTAAAAACGCCTTTTTCATTCATCTCATTAATCATCCAGTCGACAAATGCCCTTAGAAAGTTCCCTTCTCCAAATTGTACAACTTTTTCTGGGTATTTCTTATAATCCTTATAAATCTTTGACGATAACTTCATCAATTTCATCCTCCTTGATATGATTTATTCTAGCACACGTGAACATTTTATTTTAAAAAAAATATTTATTCGATTTTTTCATCATCAATATTCAATAATATAAAAGGCTCTGTCGACGCATTTTCTACTATTACATTTTTTAATTTCAACTTTTTAATATTGTTTAAGTAAAAGCCATTTCTGCACATTTCATCTACAAAACTAAGCATCTCTGGATAATCAGGCTTTGCATTTAAATCAAATTTAATATAAATATTCTCCATCGTTACTTTCTCAATCTTTCTTTCTGGAAGTCCATACATATATCCAGCAGCCACCTGCGTATCGTTGCACGTTATATCTTTTAGATATATATTGCCAATATAAGGCGTCCTGTCATCTACAGGGAGTTTTTCTTTGCTCCACACATATTCAGTCTTTCCATCCGCATCACAGAAGTAAAAGCTATTTATAGTAAATGGAGTCAATACCTTATCCATCTTTATATTTGACGCATGTATCTCATCAATAATGCCTGTACTCCCTCTTCCTCTTCTAGTCTTTATGCGTATTCCTCTATCTGTTTTTCTGAATACGCATCTATCTACATGCACATTTTTTACACCGCCAGACATTTCACTTCCTATTACAACTGCTCCATGACCATATTTCATCAGACAATTTCTGATGTATAAATTCTCAGATGGAACTGGCAGTTTTCGACTGGTCGCTAATTTCCCCGATTTTATGGCAATGCAATCATCGCCTACTGAAAATCTGGTTCCTAAGATGACAACATCTTTGCATGACTCTGGATCTAGTCCATCAGTATTTGGTGCATCTTTTGGATTTTCTATATTTAGATTGATAAACTTCAAATTTTGAGAAAGCAGAGGATGTATCGTCCAAGAAGGCGAATTTTTTATTGTAATACCTTCTATTAACACATTCTTGCACTTGTTTAAGAATATAGTTCTAGGTCTCCATGCGATTCTTTTGACCTTTGCGTCGTGCCACCATGTATCAAAGCTGGAATTGCCGTCAATTGTGCCTTCTCCAATAATATTCACATTTTCTACGTCAATTCCTGTTATTAAACTTGCAAAAATCTCTTTTGCTTCACCTTCCCATGAGCCTAAATAGCTGTCCTCAATCTTTTTGCAATCTATTTCTCCAGGAAGGATAGGGTACATCTCCCTCTCTTTTGCTCCTAATAAAACTGCGCCTTTTCCTAATTCCAACGTTATATTGCTTTTTAAAAAAAGTGGATATGTCAAGTAGATGCCTTCGGGGAAAAAAACCCTTCCTCCATCCGGGCAGGACATAATAGCCGCTTGTATAGAAAAAGTATCAATTCTCTTTCCATCACCATTTGCACCAAAATCCCTGACATTAATATATGCTGTCTCAGGCTTTGTCCTTATAACAATTTCGTCCGCATCTCCAGTCTCAATATTTTTAATTGATACGCTATACTCTTTATCAGGATCTAAATTTTTAATCGTAAATACATTTTTATCAATTATACCCAAATTCACAGAATTTACATATAAAATATAATTGCTATCAGCGTAATACGATTCACAATTATCAATTTCAATAGATATAGTCCTTGATGTTGTAGAAATAACGCTTAATTTTGCCATATAATCTACTTCTCTCTAAAAAATTAACCTTTCAAACCACTTGTAGATATACCTTCAACAAAATACTTTTGCGCCGAGAAAAATACAACTATTGATGGTATAAGTGCAATTATCGACATTGCTATGATCTTATTCCACTCAAAGTTTCCTGATGTAACATCCATAGCCATCTTTAGCGCTATTGATACAGGATATTTACTGACAGATGATATATAAATAAGAGGTCCCATAAAGTCATTCATAGACCACATAAATTGAAATATCGTTACAGATACTATAGCTGGTGTTATGACAGGCAATAATATCCTCGTCAATATAGTAAATGAATTGCATCCGTCGATCTTTGCTGCCTCATCAAGCTCTTTAGGTATCCCTCTCATAAACTGTATAATCATAAACACAAAAAACGTTTCGGCTGCAAATATATCATTGGCATACAAAGGAACAAATGTATCCAATAGATGCAACTGCTTCCAAAATAAATAAAGCGGTATTCTCAATACAATCTGTGGCAAAAACATTGTGGAAATCAGTATAGCAAAAAGCGGTTTCTTAAAAGGAAAATCAAACCTCGAAAAACCATATGCTGTCAAAACAGACGAGATAACTGTAAAAAACACTCTAGGAATGACATATTTAAATGTGTTAAGGAAATACGTAGTAAATGTATACTGAGTACCAGTTATCCAACCTTTTATATACGGTGTAAAATCTATCTTTTTTGGTATAAAACTAATTGAAGTAAATATTTCACTGTTTGTCTTAAACGACGCACCTATAAGCCAAATAATCGGATATAGCATTATAAGTGCGCCAACAGTCAAAATAGTATATCTAAAGAATAAATTTGCTTTCCTTCTAAGCTCTCTTTTTCTATATTCCTTATTCATCCTAAGTTGTATATTATTTAGAGTTGCTTCATTATTCATTATGACTCGCCTCCTCCTTCATCTGAATAGAATACCCAGTACTTAGACGACGAGAATACAAACATCGTAAATATCATTATTATTATGAAGAGGAACCATGATATAGCACTGCCATAGCCCATGTTAAAGAACTTAAATGAATTATCGTATATCATCATAGGTAAAAGATAAGTCTTATAAAGTGGTCCACCTTGTGTTATCATGTAAGGCCCATTGAATTCTTGGAATGCTTGTATAAGCTGCATTACAAGGTTGAAGAATATAATAGGCGTTAAAAGTGGAATAGTAACTTTAAAGAAAGTTTTAATCTTTCCTGCACCGTCAACTGCTGCAGCTTCATAAAGCTCCTGCGGTATATCTTTTAATCCTGCAAGGAATATTACCATTGTTGAGCCAAACTCCCACACTCTTAAAGCACTTATAGTAAATATTGCACCTAAACCTGTTGAAAACCATCCTACTGGTTTAATCCCAAATAAGCCTAAGAACTGATTAACAAGTCCAGTATTTGCAAAGACAAACTTCCACAAAACTGCTATTGCTATATTACCGCCTAAAATTGATGGTACGTAATATGCTGTGCGGTAAAAATTTATACCTTTTAATTTATAGTTTAAAATAAAAGCTATAAAAAGTGAGAAAGTCAACTTAAGTGGAACAGTAATAACAACATACTCTAAAGTTGCAGTAAATGACGTCCAGAATGTACTGTCATGAAACATATTTACATAATTTTGAATGCCAATAAATTTTGGAGCATTAATAATATTATAATCTGTAAAGCTTAATATTAAAGATGTTACAAATGGATATATTGTAAATATCAAAAGGCCTATGAGCCACGGCAATATATACAATAATCCTATACGCTTATTTTCCATTTGAACCCTCCTATCAAAACACAACATGAAATCAATTAATGTGTGGAACTACAAATAATAATCTGTAGTTCCACATTGTTATTATCATTGTGTCTTATTTTGTTATCTGGCTTAGCACATTCTGAAGATTTGTGTACATCTCTTTTGCTGCCTGATCAACAGTCTCTTGGTTGTAAGATATCTTATCTATTGTCTGATCATATACTTGTTGTAGTTTTGGATCTTCTAGATATGGGCTTAATGGCAAACCCGGATTTGATTCCAATATTTGTAATCCTTCTAGTTCTAATCCTGATACTTTTCCATCCTTTTTAAGTGTTTCTAATGCTGATTTGCTTACAGGTATTCCTCTGCTAGTACCCATAGCTTCTACACCTTGAGGATCATTCAATATGAAATTCAAGAATGTAGCTGCTTCTTTTGGATATTTACAATCTTTGTTGATTGCAAACAGCATTGACGGTTTTAGTATTGCTGCTGATGTCTTTGCATCTGAATTCATAGGCAATCCTGCCGTTACTAATTCCATATTCTGCTCTTTTATTGGTGTTGCACTCTTTGATATCGCACTAGTCCATTCAAATAGCCCTGCAAATTTTCCATTTAAAAAGCTTGGAAGCTGTGCTATAGGTGCTAGTCCATTGCCGCCTTCTGCTGCTATTGCTTGTATCGGCGTTGTGACTTTCTTGTCTAATAGAGTTTTATAGAATGACAATGCTGTCTTTATATCATCTTGTGTGAAATTCAACTTCCCATCTGTTGTCAAGAATGGCTTCCCTGTTACTTGCTCTGCATATGTCATAGATATTAGCCATGAGTCATACGATCCTGTGATGATCGGATAGCTACCACTTGGGAATTTCTGTGCATCGTTTATAAGATCATCCCATGTCTTTGGGATTGTTGCACCGTATTTATCATAAATTGTCTTGTTTACGTAAAGTACTCTTCCTGTCATGGCTACTGGTATACCATTTAGTTTACCGTTAACAGTTCCAGTCGCTAATATATCCTTAGAATAATTATCCAACCCTAATTCGCTTGATAATTTGTTTAAGTCATAGAACCCATTGCCGTCTTTAGAGAACAATGGCAGCCAGTTCCAGTTTATCTGCATTATGTCTGCTGCTGTTCCGCCTGCTAACTGTGTTGTCTGTTTGTCAAGGTATCCATCCCACCCTGCATATTCTGCTTGTATCTTTATGTTTGGATACTTTTGTTCAAAGAGTTTTATTGCATTTAATGTTGCCTGATGCCTTGTGTCATCACCCCACCATGAAAATCTCAACGTTACTTGTTTTGTTGTCTGGCTTTCAGATGCCTGTGTACTGCTATTAGGGTTCTTTTGGCTTGTTGAACTATTTGATGAGCCACATCCTGTAAGTAATGTCGTAATACCTAGCGCTGCTGCAAGTGCTAATGCTACAAGCTTTTTCATAAATGATCCTCCTTAACTTAAATTTATTAATGATTTACTTATTGCCGAACTTAATACAGAACAGTCATGCATGTATAATGAGCTATCTTAACGGTTAATAGTTTGCAGTCATATTACCGCCATTCACTGTAGAACCACTCTTTATTCTGTATTTTGTACTTGTCGCAGTACTATTGTATTGGTATGAGTAACAGTTATTAATGGTAACAGGACCATCAATCATAGAAAAGTTGTAATAGGTTACACCGCTTGCAATAGTTTTAGGTTCATATGCGATACAGTTAGTCAAAACAGTATGACCAGGATTGTTATTCGAAGAAAAACCTTTTTTCTGATTACCAATTGCTGTGCAATTGGTAACTATATGTGCCACGTTTGCATCAGAACCACCAAGCTTGAAACCTTCTCCATTGCCAGCCGTAGCTTTACCATTGCTGAGGTAACCATTATAATTGGATTTGCAGTTAGTAATTTTGACTGATGTATAACATGCGTATAAATCCCATCCATCATCCGAGTTGTATTCTGCAATACAATTATCAAATGTATTACCTTCACCTGGACTAAGTTTGCATGCAAAACCATCCGCATTTCCCTGGCTAACGTCTACATTATATTTTGACACACAATATTTTACCGTATTATAGCTTGCCCCACTGGAAATCTGTATGCCAGTATCGGCGTTGTTATAGGTCTCACAACTGTTTATGATATTGTGGGTTGAAGATGATCCCTTCATCAAAATACCGTTATCACCGCAATTTTTAATAATTAAGCCACTTAATTCCCAGTATCCACCCGTTATATTGATCCCAATAGAAGAACTGCTTACCGGTTGTCCTGAAAAATCAAGCACCGGCTTACTGTTCAAATCGTAAGCACAAATTTTCGTCATATTGGAAGTTGATGCTCCACTTTTAGAGCCAAGGATGATAGTTCCTGTCATGTTTGTACCGTATTTATATGTTCCTGGCATAATGTATATTGTCGATCCAGCTATAGCTAAAGAAACAGCTTTTTCTATGGTTTTAAAAGGCGTATTTATGCTGGTTCCTGAATTCGCATCGCTACCTGTTGGAGATACGTAGTAATTTGTTGCGGCAGAAGCGTTGCTACTCATAAACATTGTAAAAAGTAACGTCAAGATAAAAACAAAAGACATACACCGGCAAATCCTTTTTAACATAAAAAGACCTCCTTAAAAATATTTTTTTATTTTGCATGTACAAAGATGTTTACGTATGACCTCCCTTTTCTCACCCCTTTCAAAAAATTTTCATTATTTATTTGAATTTAGAACTTCACTGTACGCCATCATCAATGCTCCTACACCTTTAGGATCATCATACACAACTTTTTCTGATATATAGTAGTCGTAGCTTCCATCTCTGTAAGGATTATTGCCTAATCCTGCTACACCACATATACCAGCAAGTCTTAATATTCCTCCATCTTCTACAAGGTATTTTTCTACTGTGCCATCAAAAGCCCTAATCCCAAATTCCTTATATCCTAATGGCAGGATGTGGAGTCTTACTCCCTTTAATATGCTGTAAGATATCATAAGAGTTGCAGAAGTCTCCAGGTAATTTCCTTTTTCATTTCCTTTGTCTAAAACTTGATACCACATCCCACTACTTTTATCCTGATACATTAAAAGTCCATCTATCGCTTCTTTAAAGACGTTTTCAAGTACATTCTCTTCTATTGCCATATCTTCATTCATTTCTTCCAAAACATCAACAAGGGCCATTACAAACCAACCTTCTGCTCTTCCCCAAAAATTCGGAGAAACACCAGTTTTTTTATCTGCCCATGCTTCTTTTTTGCTTTCATCGTATCCATGGTAGTAAAGTCTTTTCTCTTCATTCCACATGCGTCTTCTTACATTTAAGAATTGATTTAAAATATCATTAACTTCATCAATATTGCCAAAATTCTTGATATACTTAACATAGAAGGGCATTACCATATACAACCCATCAAGCCACACTTGATATGGATATATATCTTTGTGCCAGAAATTTCCTTCATTTGTCCTGGGCTGCGTTTTGATTTGATTAAAAATACTTTCTATAGCCTTTCTATACTTTTCTTCATTGGTCAATTCAAAAACGTCAAATAATATCTTCCCCGAATTTATGTCATCTAAATGGTGATTATATGGCTTGTAGCCTTTAATGTTGCCATCTTCACTGATAAATTCATCAAGATAATTCAAAACAAATAATTTGAATTTTTCATTTCCTGTAGCCTTATATAAATCCCATGCACCTTTCAAAACACATCCGTCTTCATAACACCATGATTCCTTATAGCTATGATAATTTTTTATATAATTATCAATAAATTTATCAATCGTTTTCAAAACTTTCAATCCTCCAAATAAAACTATATAGTTTATGCTATATAAAACTTATTTTATTTACATTGTCTAAAGATTTTAAAATTAATATAGGTGCACACGTTAACTATATACGCAAGTTAATTTTATCATTTTAATTCTGCAACAGAATCCCTTATTTTTAGTATTGTAGGTATATATATTCTCTCTCCATCATTTTCATTGTTTTCCAGCATATTCATCAACTTCTCAGCACCTTTTTGGCTTACTTCCTTTATAGGTTTCCTTACCGTTGTCAAGGCAGGAATTATATATCTGCAAAATTCGCTATCATCAAACCCAATCACAGATATATCATTAGGTACTCTAAGGCCTTTTTCGTAAATAGCTTTTATCGCACCAACTGCCATATCATCATTGGAACAAAATACGGCCGTAGGTTTCTTTTTTAGCTTCAACAGTTTATTCATTGCACTGTATCCACTTTCTATGTCATATTCACCGCTTACGATATAGTCATTGTTTATTAGTATTTTGCTTTCGATAAGTGCTTTTAAAAAACCGTCTTTTCTATCTATAGTAGATTTAAAGCCTTCTTTACCTTCTATTATAGCTATATCCTTATGTCCTTTTTCTATCAGATATTTAACTGCATTGTACGCACCTGTTTTTTCTTCGCTTAGTATGTTAACAACTGATTTTTCATTAACTTCCCTATTCAAAACAACTAAAGGTATATTTTTTCGCAATACATAATACATAAATTCATTATCACTTTCACTTTGACTTGTGAGAATGATTCCATCAAAACGGTTTTTTTCAATAGACGAGTAATCTTTGTACTCGTCTATTCCTCTTATTATCAAATTGTAGTTTTTCTTAATTACGCTATTAACACCCCTTACAGTCTCATAGAAAAAGCTTGGGGATGTTCCTTTAAATATTGTAGAAAAGAACAAACCGATGTTGTAAGATTTATTAAGTACCAGACTTTTAGCATTGTAATTTGGAACATAATTAAGCTTCCTCGCAATTTCTTTGATCTTAGCCTTTGTCTCTTCTTTTATCTGCGGGCTGTCATTTAATGCTCTGGACACTGTAGTATGTGAAACATTTGCAAGTTTTGCTATATCTTTTATTGTAACGCTCATTTCCTGCACCTTCCAAATTGTATATATAAATGTAAGAAACTAGACTCCAAAATAATTTACAGCATTATTAAATGATATATCTTGAACTATCTTACCCAATAAATCTATGTCATCAGGCACTTCTCCTTTTTCTACCCATTCGCCAATCAAATTGCACAATATTCTTCTGAAGTATTCATGTCTTGGATAAGATAGAAAACTTCTTGAATCAGTAACCATTCCAACAAACTTGCTTAGAAGCCCTACATTAGCAAGTGTCTTCATCTGCTCTGTCATTCCATCTATGTTGTCATTAAACCACCATGCTGAGCCAAACTGCATTTTACCCGGAATACCTTCACCTTGAAAACTGCCCATCAAAGCTGCTAAAACATAATTATCTTTAGGATTCAATGTATATAAAATAACTTTAGGAAGAGATCCTGTACTCTCCAATGAATCTAAAAACTTCGAAAGTGGATATGCAATATTTACGTCATTTATGGAGTCATATCCAGTATCAGGACCTAACTTTTTAAACATTCTCGAATTTGTATTTCTCAGTGCTGCTATGTGAAGCTGCATCGCCCAGCCCAGCTCTTTATATCTCTTTCCTAAGAACTGAAGAACACTTGTCTTGTATTTATCTACTTCAATCTGAGACAACTTCTCGCCTTTTAATGCCTTTTTGAATATTTCATCGACTTCTTCCTTTGTACTTTCTTCATAAGCCACAAAGTCCAATGCATGATCTGACAATCTGCATCCATAGCTATCAAAAAACTTCAATCTGCTGTTTAAAGCATCTAAGTAATCATCATAACTTTCAATAGCTTTGCCACATACTTTGCTTAGCTTCTTAACCCAATCTTTAAAATCATCTTTGTCAATATTTATGCCTTTATCAGGTCTAAATGCAGGCAAAACCTTTACGTCAAAGCTATCATCTTCTTTTAAAAGCTTATGATACTGTAGGCTATCTGTTGGATCATCCGTAGTACACAATATCTCCACATTGGATTTTTTTATAATATTTCTCACGCTGAATTCGTTGCTATTCAATGTTGAATTAACTTTTTCCCATATCATTGGAGCTGTCTTTTCATTTAATAGCTCATTTATTCCAAAGTACCTTCGCAGCTCTAAATGTGTCCAATGATAAACAGGATTGCCAATAGCCATAGGCATGGTCCTTGCAAACTCTAAAAATTTGCTGTAGTCATCTGCATCACCTGTAATATACCTTTCGTCTACTCCATTGCTTCTCATAAGTCTCCATTTGTAATGATCGCCATATAGCCAAACTTCAGTAATATTTTTAAACCTTCTGTCTTCATAGATATCTTTAGGATTCAAGTGGCAATGAAAGTCAAAAATAGGCGATTTTGATGCATACTCATGAAATAGTTTAACAGCAGTTTCATTATTCAGAAGGAAATCTTCATCCATAAACTTTTTCATATAATCAGCTCTCTCCCATGAAAATTTGTTCACGTTAACATTTGATTTAATTTTATTATAGTACCGATAATTTTAAATGTCAAGTTAATGTTAAAAATTTTTTGCTCTAACGTAAAAACCTGCCGAAGCAGGTCTTTTTTACTATCCAGGAATCGGTAAACATATCACCTGTCCTACCACAAGGTTATTTGGATCTATATACGGGTTTAACGCCAATATTTTATCGACAGTCGTACCTACAGTCTTTGCAATTTTATAAAGTGTATCACCTGGTGCTACTTCCCAGTATATCCCTGTTGGACATTCAGTGGTTTTGCCATAAGGTATTATGGGCGGCAGACAAATTACTTGCCCCACCATTAGCCTATTGGGATCTATGCCTGGATTTTCATTTATTATGTCTTCCACAGGCCTATTTATTTTTTGCGATATAAGCCACAGCGTATCCCCCGGCGCAATTGTGTAATACCTTCCTGATGGACAATATGGCATAATATGACCTCCTCTCAATTTTTGATATTATATTATATTCAAGAGAAATCTTATTGCCATATTTTTTCAAGGATTGCTGTGGTATAATTATATATAAGGTTATCTAAATTGATACAATAATTATCTCTACATAAATTCAAATTAAGGAGGTTTTTAATATGGGATATATCAACATAGATGTCAAAAGAAGATTTATGGGGCGCTTTAAATACGATAATGATCTTCTACAAGAGATAACCAACTTTATCATTAATGAAAATATCAGATCGGGAGAAATAAGGATAATTGGAGCAATCAAAAAAGCCAGATTCGGCTATTTCAACCAATCTACAAAAGAATACAAATTCATCGAAAAAAACGAACACATGGAAATATTAAGTGCCATAGGAAATATTTCTTTAAAAAATGGCAAACCTTTTCCGCATGTACATATAACATTGGCAGATAAAGATGGAAATGTGTTTGGTGGACACTTGATGGAAGGTACAAAAATATTCGCTGCTGAATTTGTAATAGTTGACTATGGTGAAAATAACCTCGAGAGAGTTGACGACGAGTTTACAGGACTTCAGCTCTGGAATCTCTAATATAAAGAAGATTAAAAGACAAGCAATGCCTTTTAATCTTTTTTACTTGAAAATGCGGATGATTGGATGTGCATATTTTATCACATCGATGTTTGTATCGTAAATTATATGCCTTATAATAGGCATGCCTAATATTTTCACCATTCTATCGTAGTCGCTGTTTTTAAACTTATCCAGTTTATCTCTGTAATCCGAAAGCACATTCAGCTTATCCGTAATCACTTTAACCATTTTTTCATAATCTTTGCCGGTCGCAATAGACCTAGCCGCAAAAATACCGCTTTCTAATGCGTGAAATGCTCCAAGCCCTAAAAGAGGATCGATAAATCCTGCAGCATTTCCTACAAAATACAAGTTGTCAATCTTATGCTTTTTTGCTATGCCTGTGTTAAGATCAAACTCATATGTTTCCACAATCTCATAATTTAATCCTTCATTGTGTAGAAACAGCTGCCATAAATCATCAAGTTCACCGTGCTGTGTATATGTCGTTATAAGTACCAACGAAGCCCTGCTTTTATCAAACGGCATAAGGTAACCATACCCTGAACGGGCATAATCTGTATCAAACCAAAGTTCTGCTGTATGCGGTTCAAAATCTCCTAGTACGGTTGCACCTTTAATCCAAGTCGTTACAGTAGTCCTCCACTCAGTAAGATTCTCCAAAATGCTTGGATTTCCAGTTGCAACGACAACATAATCATATTCCCTTGAAAGTTCTTTAAAGTCTGGATCAGAGTTAAAATTTATCTTTGACTTTACGTCTCTTGCTAACTGATTATCAAGTGAATTCATATCTTTGCTTCTTAACACAAAATACCCGTGATTGCCTTTCACAACCGCTCTATATTTAGGAGAGTGCATGATAATAGTAGTCATCCTCTGTACAGGACTCATGGAGATGCCGTATATATGTCTGAAGTAGTTTATAGGGTCTTTAATTGGCCTATCTTCCATATTTAAAAGAGAACCTATATTTGGCTGTACAGTACCTATCATGTTTTTCCTCTCAAACAATATGCACGTTATACCCATCCTCTCAAGTTCATGGGCACATGCAAGACCTGATATTCCAGCTCCTATTATGGCAACTCTCATTCCTTCATTTCCTTTCGTAAAATTTTATCTGTCTTTAAACTCTAATTAACTCATTTACAGCGTATCGTATTAAAAATGAAGAGTATTTAATTATATTAAAATTTGTATCATAAATTAACTGCTTTATTAAAGGTGTAGTCAGAAACTTTATAAGCCTATCAATTTTATCATTATCTACAGTATCAATAGCTTTTCTAAACTCCAATAACTTTATATTAGCATTTGTCAAATAAGCCATTTCATTCTCAAAATTGCAACCTGTGGCAATGCTTTTAGCAGCCAAAGCCCCTCCTAAAATTGATGCAAACTGTCCAAATCCTAAAAACGGTTCAATCGCTCCACCTGCATTTCCTATAAAATACAAATTTTCATATGTGTGTGGAAAACTATTTCCAGATATATGCTCATAATCATATACACATATAATATCATAACCTATTTTCTCTATCTTTAAGAAATTTTCCCAATACTTATCTATCTCTTCTTTTGTAATGTATGGCACAATCAATGCAAGAACGGCCCTTCTATCGTCGAATGGTGCCAAATACACGTAGCCGCTTTTGCAGTAGGCTGTATTCATCCACATTGTAAGAACATTTGGATCGAATTTGCCTATAACTTCCGCTATTTTAAGCCTTGTCTTGACAAGCGTCTGCCAGCAGCCTAATTCATTTGGTATCTGATGATTCCCTGTTGCAACTATAACATAATCATATGCTTCTTTTAAATTTTTATAGTCCGCATGAACATTAAAATTTACATTTGTCTTCAATTTCTTATAAAGCTGGCTTTCTACAGATGTAGCACCCTGCCCTTTTAATAAAAAATAGCCCAATCTTCGACTAGCTACTGTGCGAGTAACTGTCGGTCCGTGCATCACAACTTTATTTATGTTGTTTAATGGTACAATGTTTATGTCAAAATTGTTTTTTAGATAATCTAGCGGATCATTTATTGGTCTGTTGACTACATTTAAAAGTCCTGCAACATGATTAAATGTATCGCCGACTTTCGATTTTCTCTCGAATATATCCGGTTTAATCCCATATGATTCAAGCCTTATGGCTGCAGTTAAACCTGATGAACCAGCTCCTATTATCGCTACTTTCATGCATTTTCCCTCGGAGTTGTATATACAACACTATTAGGTTCAGTCGGCTTAGATTTTAATGACTCTATATTTTGCTGAATCATAGTGATAAACCTCATTTCATCATCCCTCATTTGCGTAAATATCTGCCTTACGTATGGATTCGTAATAATTATAAGATTTTCATTGTAAAACATCTGCTGATTTATCAAATCTTTTACCAAATCCTGCAGCACATCGATCATATCCCTTGACATATTCTTCTTAACAAGGGAATTGATGTGCATCGTCTTCTCCGCCGTCACTATTTTATCTACATGATTTAAAGCCGTTATCTCTACTTGCTTCAATATCGCTTGCATCTGGCTATCTGATATATTTTTCCCGTAATCTTTTGCCTTATTATGTATAATATTCTCAGATTTTTTTGCTTTTATAAAAGCACTTGATATAATTTCTTGAGGACTCATATTCTGCATATTGCATCACCTTTATTTAGATTTTCCACTTTGTATTTTTTATATTCATAAAAAAGCGGCCTTTACCATTCAGATAAAAGCCGCTTTAGTTTTTGAAGAATTTATATATCCAATTGTTTTATTACATCTGCCATTACACTTGCCGAACGTCTAAATTTCTCAACTTCGTAATCAGCCAAAGGCAAATCCAGAATCCTTGCAACACCATTTTTGCCCACAATTGATGGCAAGCTTAAAGATACATCTCTTACACCGTATTGACCGTTTAATGGAGATGAAACTGTAAGAATTGAATTTTCATCCCTTATGATACACTCAACTATTCTTCTTACTGCTACAGCCACAGCATAATACGTGGCACCCTTTTTATCTATAATTTTATAAGCCGCATTAACAACTTCATTTTCCACTTCTTCTCTAAAATTTGTATTGCAAGCTTGTCCGCACAAATTGCAGTACTCATTAAATGTTATTCCTGAAATATTTGTTATACTCCACGCCGCAAATTCCGTATCGCCGTGTTCTCCAATTATCCTTCCATGTACATTTCTAGGATCAATATTGCAATGTTTACTTAAAAGATACCTAAATCGAGAACTGTCAAGGACAGTACCTGAACCGAATACACGTCCCCACGGAAGTTTCGCTATTTTGTATGTAACATACGTTAATATATCAACAGGATTTGTTACAATCAGGTATATAGCTTTATCATTGTATTTTAAAAGTTCAGGTATCATGGACTTGAATATAGATGTATTCTTTTTTACAAGGTCCAGCCTAGACTCTCCTGGCTTTTGAGCCGCACCTGCTGTTACAACTACTACATCTGCGCCCTCGATATCCTTGTAGTCGCCAGCATACACATTTACAGGCTGTATAAGCGGTATACCGTGGCTTATGTCAAGTGCATCGCCTATCGCCTTGTCTTTATTCAAATCTACTAAAACAATGTCTGTCACAGTCCCACTTAAAGCCAGCGTAAATGCCGATGTTGCACCGACAAATCCTGAACCTATTATAGCCACTTTACTCATAACATTACCTCCTAAATAATATAAATTTTCTCTTAATAATATTATAACATTTTCTAATAAAAGTGTCTAAAAGTTTAATCTTATTTTGTCCTTTTAATTGTATAAAAATACCGCTTTAGCTATCATGCCTTAGCGGTTTATTATGCTGCTAACTTTTTTACAAGTTTTTGAACTTTTTGTCTTAATTCATTTTCTCCAATATACAAGTGATATTCATTTCTGATATTTTCATCCTGCTCATAATATTCACAAGCCATATAAATATCATCAAACAAACTCATTTCTTCATCTGTTAGTAAATCTTGCTTTTGTTCATAAAGCACTTGGAAGTCTTCGATAAAATCATTTATGTTCAAGTTATTATTTACATATTGCCGACAAATTTCTATTAATTGTATTGCGACATTACTCATTAATTCTCCTCCATTCTTTTACTATTCGTTTCCTTGGAGTTATAGTAATTATCCAGCCCTGTTCTTTATCGATATGTACTGATATGCCATTTTTGTACCTGACTATATTGCCATTAGGTTCAATATATTTTTCACCATTTTGTAATACATCCAATAACATCTGTTTGTCATCTGGCAATCTTCCAGAAGCTGTTTTTCCAAGTATTTCATTCAATGCATGTTCAGTAGGAACAAAGCCATTATCAGTAAAAAATTTGGCTAAATCAAGCAACTTTTCCTTATATTCAGGTTTATATTTCCCTTTTAATATTATATTGCCCTTTTGTTTTTCCATATATTCATTATACTGCTTTAATATACTACCGTCAATTCATCTCGACGTAGGAATTGTGAATCATATATTATTATGTTTAAAAATAAATACTAGTGGAATATTAGAAATTAGAAATGAAACATATTAATGATTTTTTGAAAGGATTGAGACAAAATGAGTGATATAGATGAAATAAAAAAATTGATGGAGAGACTATCTGAAAGCGAAAGGGATAAAGAAAATGCCAGTAAAAAAATGCAGGAAGTCTTATGTAAATCAATAAGAGAGATAAAAGACATTCTGCTTACGCTTAAAAAATACATAGCAAATGAAAATGTAACGCTAAGAAGCTACAGCGGCAAAACATTTGCCACAGGTGAAGGCATCGTAATTTTTGACAGGGGCATAGACGAGAAGATAGTCCTTAAACCGGATAACAGCTTTTACCTCTTTAAAATAGAAAATGACCAATTAGTGACAGAAAAAATAGAAGACCTAGATATACATGACTATATGAGTTATGATACTCTTTTTGACAGCGTAAAAAAGTCCCTTATAAAATGCATACAAAAAAATGAGGAGGATATTTTGGCATATAGAAGTACCATGCTTAAAATAGACAAGTACAATAAGGATTTAGAGGAAATACTTTCACTAAAGAAAGCAACAGATGAAAAAAATGGTGGTGATAAAAACAAAATAAATTAAAATTTAATATGAAAAGGAATTCATTACTAATTTGTAATATAATATTAATATTTTTTTAATAAATTTTATCTTTAGGCGTGCTATTATTATATATAGAATGAAAATACAGTTTTCTTAAGTTGATATGTTTGCCCATGGGGAGGATGAATAGAAATGAAGGGTAAGGTTTTTCAAGTTGTCTCATTTGTAATGGTATTTTTAATAATGGGCTTCATGATATCAATGGAATTTAAAACTATCCAAGGCAGTGTAAAAACTGCCGCAGATACATCCCGCAACAGCAACGTAAATGTAGATGAACTAAGCAGCCAGCTTCAAAACATGACAGATGAAAGAAACGCTTTAAAACAACAAGTGGCAGAGCTAACTCAAAAGCTCAATACTTTAAATAGCTCATCTTCAAAGTATGAAGCAACATTAAATGCACTGTCGCAGGATGTAGAAAAGTACAAAGAACTAGCAGGCTTCACTGCCATGTCGGGGCCTGGTGTAATAGTTACCCTTAACGACAGCGACCTGCAACCAAAAGATGGCGAAGATCCAAATATGTTTTTGGTACACGATGAAGACTTGATAAAAGTCGTAAATGAGCTTAAAGCTGGCGGAGCTGAAGCAATCTCCATAAATGACCAGAGGCTTATAGCCACATCTGAAATAAGATGTGTTGGCCCAACTATAAACATAAATTCTACAAGGTATGCACCGCCGTACGTCATAAAGGCAATAGGAAATCCAGACACATTACAGGCATCATTAAATCTTAAAGGCGGCATTGTAGATACTCTTAAATATTATGGTATAAAAGTTAACATAGAAACTTCAAAAAATATCATAGTTCCAGCATATTCAGATCCGATTAGCTTAAAGTATGCAAAAGCAGCAAATTAATATTGCCTCTTACCTTAATACATTATCAAAATAGGTTCAGTCTTGACTGAACCTATTTTTTATCTTATTTATTAATTTATTCTGAGCAATGATGTAATATATGTAAAATTTCCCTGCAATAGACGGAAACGAAACAACCAATCTCATATTTCTCTTTTTATTATTCGTCCAATCCTCTTTATACTTTTCATCCCCCCGCAGAAAATCGTAAATTTCATCTCCCACTTCAATTGAGCGCTTTATAGAAAGACCCAAAGTAACCGCACCAACGCTTAACCTGCTGTAATTCAAATCATACCCGCTTATATAATAATACCTTTTACCACCAATATGGTAGCTTAATAAGCTTGCCACAGTCTTATCCTTGTCTTTAAGTTCGAATAAGCTTAATATCCCCCGCTCAAGAAAGTCAAGCGCTACATCTTTGTGAAAATTTCTGATCCTCTTAGAATAAAATGCCCCAGGCATATGTCTTTTTCTCCATCTTGCCTGATGCATTTCAATAAGCCTATCCATTGAATCATCAATTTGATTTTCATCTGTAACGCACATAAAGTTGCCATCATGCTTACTAAAATATCTCTTTATCTCATACTTTATATTTCTTCTGAATTTTCCATCAAGGGAATCCAAATATTCATCCCATGTAGAAGGAAGCTCTATATAAGGACATATATCCTGTACATCATAATCATAGTAAAGGCCACTTCCCATTATGTAAGGATATATACCGCTGCTTTCCGGAAGATGCTCGAGATCTAAAACTGTAAATTGATCTATGACAGTCTCCAAATACTTTATCAGCGAGCGATAAAATATATCCTCACAACCATACCTTACCACAAAATCAAGATAATCGCTGTTGTTAGAACCAATAAATTTAATCCTTTTTATAGGCAGCCCCATCTCGCCAAATGTAATCATAAATGGTGCTATTCCGATGGGCCCATAATTATCAACTATCAAAAGAACCCACAACCTTTTGCCACTTCCAAAGTATTTCCACCAATTTATAACCCACTCAAAAGTATTGAAAGGATACATCTTTGAATTATCCTCAAGCTCATGCCATATGTTTTTAATGCTTAAAAGAGTCTTTACATCTGAAATTATCTTTATTTCTATGTCAAGTATTTTTCCTTCATCCATAAAAATATCCTCCATACAACGTACATAAATAAGACAAAGCCAATCAACATCACAAAGTACATCCACCATGGATATGTCTTTCCTATCAAATCGATCTTCAAAATCTGCATTGATACCAAATACGATACAGATGTCCAAAAGAATGACCACAAAAGGTCTCCAATAGCTGAAAATATAAAAAACGATTTGAAATCCATGCGTGTTATGCCTGAAGCCCAAATAGCAGGTGTCCTAGGCAATCCAATAAGACGGCTTATAAGGTTAGTCATGCCACCATATTTGGAAAACCAGCGGTCCATGCCCTCCAAGTCTTTTACAGTTATCTTTAAATAGCGACCATATTTCTCTACAAAAGTCCTGCCAGATCTAGCACCTATTATGTACGCTAAAGTATTCCCTGTTAAATTGCCTAAAGCTGCTATAAGCGCAACAGCTAGAAAGTTCATCTGTCCTTTTGATATAAGATAACCTGCTGCAAGAAATAATATCTCCACAGGTCCAGGCATGCCAGTGCCTTCCACAACTAATGACAAAAATAAGGCTAAATAACCATAATCTATTATTAAACTGTATAAAATATTCGTACTTTCCATAATTACCTTCCAACAAAAATTTTCTATATAATAGTATACATCTTTATCGTAAAATTTAAAAGTCTAAACGACAAATGAAAAAAGAGCCTATTAAGCTCACTAGAAAATAAAATTTGAAATTGATTTACCGTTCATTTTTTATAATTTTCAATCACATTATTGTACATATCATAAGTTTTCTTCGCAATTGATTCCCAGCTAAACATCTCTTCAACTCTTTTTCTGCCGTTTGCGCCAAATGTTGCTGCAAGTCCTCTATCGTCAAGTAGCTTTTTAATATGCTCCGCCAAATCTTCAGGATTACCTGGTTCTACTAAAAATCCGGTTTCTCCATCTACCACAACTTCCTTTATGCCTCCAGTTGCGCTAGCGACTACGGGAGTATTGCATGCCATCGCTTCTAGATTTATGATTCCAAACGGCTCATAAACAGATGGACATACGAATACTTCTGCATTGCTGTAAAGCTCAATAATCTCTTCTTTAGTCACCATTTTATCAATCCAAATTATATTGGGATAAAGTTTCACCTTCTCCTCCATCTCCATTTTTATTTCCTCTGTATCAGGTGATGAAGCACACAATACAACTTTTACATCTTGTGGCAAATATTTTACAGCATCTATAAGGTGTATTATCCCTTTTTGCCTCGATATCCTTCCGACAAATAAAATGTACCTTCCGTCTATACCGTATTTTTTTCTGGCAACATTTGAATCTGTCTTTTTATACTGGTTCAAATCAATGCCGTTATATATAACCTCGATTTTATCTTCTGGCACATTGTAGCACTTCATTATATCTTTTTTAGAATCATTTGATACAGCAATGATCCTGTCAGCCGCTTCAATTCCCGTCTTCTCCATCCAAGTGCTTAAGTGATACCCATTCCCAAGCTGCTCTTCCTTCCAAGGCCTTAGAGGCTCTAAGCTGTGGATTGTCACAACAAGCGGTATATCATAAAGCATCTTGGCAAGAAAACCGGCCATAAATGTGTACCACGTGTGGCAGTGGACAATATTTGACGTAATTGGATCCTTTACCATTGCAACATCAATAGACAGTGGACCAAGCACCTTTTGCAATTTATCTAAAGAATTTTTCTTTATTATATCCCATTCCCTGTAGCCTCTTACACTCATGTTATTTAAAGACGTATTTTGCTCTCCAAAGCATCTGACATCTACGTCCATAAGCTTAGATAACTCTTTAGTCAAATAATCAACATGTACACCAGCTCCACCATAAATATTGGGTGGAAATTCATTTGTAAATATCGTCACCTTTAAATTATCCATAGTATACCTCCAAATAAGATTTCTTCTTGAATTCTTCTATGCATTCAATGATACCTTTAAGTGGAATCTTAAACCACGATGGTCTGTTGTTGACTTCGTAAATTGCTTCAAATATAGCTTTATCCAATTTAAATAAAGCTAAAATAGCACTTAAATGGTCTAAATCCGGTATCAAGTCTTTTTTATTTGAATTTATAATATTTACATAATTTTCTATAAATACATTTGTAATAGCGGTTGCCCATACCGATAAAAGATTTTCTATCTTTTCTATATCTAGATCTCCTTTCCCACTTTCCTTGTATTCAAAATATTGAGAGTATGCAGCATAATTAAACGACCTTATCATTCCTGCTACATCTTTTAACGGCGACAGGTGCTTGCTTCTCTCATATATTGATTTTGTCGGTTCTCCTTCAAAATCAATCAAAATGTACCCATTTTCCGTTTTTAATAGCTGCTCTAAGTGTAAATCGCCGTGGCATCTTAAATATTTACCGAAATACGGCACTAAGTCTTTAATATTGCTTATACTATCAAATAAGAATTTTTTATTATCAAGAATGTCTTTTATCATATACTCTATTTCGCCGCTGTATTCACCACTGCTTATATATCTAAAAAGAAGGTTAAGATTTGATATTATCTGATTTACCAACTCATCAATATCAGACTCTTTTGGAACTATAACACCAAAATTTTCTTCTGCAATTGAAGATAATTTAATATGCATATTGGCGATCATAGCTGATATGTTTTTTACTTCATCGATGTAATCACTGCAATTTTTATATATATAGTTTAAACAATCACTTCCATCGTATTTTGATATAAAGTTTCTTAAGTAGTCCTGCGTATACTGCCACATATCTGCAATATTGTCTATATACTGTGAAAACATCGAAAGAGTGTATATATTATTGTCCCTATCTACGTACAAAAAATATCCTCTTATATCCTGAACATTTAAAAAGCCATATTTTCTCAGCATATAAGTCATTTCAAGATCAGGATTCATTCCATGAACCATTCTCCTAAAAGTCTTTACTATCTCATTTTTGTTAAGCAGCGTCAAGCTATTGCTGGATTTGTTGTTAAGCCTTTCTGAACTGTAAATATCATGACTTAAAAGCATATATGGCTTAAGCCGCCCGCCAGACTTAAACTCTACATCTTTTCCATCTTTTAATATCCTATCTAAGCATCTAATGTATTCCACATCATCAACCGCATCATATACCACCGCCAAATAATTGCTTCCCTGGTAAGTTGTTAAATAGTCATCACTTAATATATTTTTTCTTATAATTAATGGAAAATAATAGCGAGATTTTTTCTCTTCGCCATTTATAGTATTAAAAATAAAATCTATTAGTGCAGCAATAATAATAATTGATTTGTCTATATGCAATATAGCATAGTCGAAAAGTCTCTTATTCTTTATATTAAGTGCTTTCTCTTGAAACCACCTGAATTTCTGTATTTTTTCATCTTTAATGCTTTTTATTACAGAATCAAGATTTGATATAAGGCCGTCAAATTCTCCTTCTTCTATAGCCATGTAAATCATTCCTTTCAATTAATCTAGCCGCAAAATAGATGCAGCTTGTTCTGGCGGCGTCGGATTTATATACGCACCTGTTGCAAGCTCAAATCCTGCAAAAGTCGTAAGTCTCGGCAGTATCTCTATATGCCAGTGAAAATCTCGTTCATCTTCGTGAGGGAGCGTGTGAATCACTATGTTGTACGGCGGATAGTCAAATAAATCTTCATATCTATTTATAATATATTTTAGCAATGATGATAAGCTTTTAATGCCATCACTGTCTATCTTGTTGAATGCTCTCCTATGTTTTTTAGGCAATATCCATGATTCATACGCAAACCGCGATGCAAAAGGACAAATCACAACAAACCTGTCATTTTCAGCCACAACTCTTGTCTTTTCAGTCAATTCATCATTGACAATGTCACAGTAAGGACATGTTCCTTTCCCATTTTTATATTTTTCTACTCCTTGCAACTCCCTTTCTACTGCTTCTGGTATAAATGTAACAGCCATAATCTGCCAATGCCCATGCTCCAACGAAGCACCACCGTTTGCACCAAAGTTTTTAAACATCTGAACATATTTAATATTTTTATCTTTTACTATTTCATCATACCTTAAAATCAGTGCCTTTATAATATTTTGGATCTCATCTATCTCCATCTGCCCCAACGTCTTGTCGTGTTGATTGCTTTCCACAATAATCTCAGCAACACCATAGCCATCATTTGCTTTGTGTAATTCATTGTCGCCTTCCACCATTGAACCATTTGTATCTTTGCTAAAAGCAGCAAATTTGTTGTTGAAGCCTCTCAATGTCCACATCCCTTTTTCATCGCAAAACTCAACAAGCGTTGGTGGTGTCATGTGTTCATTTCCCGGACAAAAGGGGCAAGGGCCATTGCTCTTTACCACATCTGCCTTTTTAAAATCGTGAGGCCTTTTCCCTCTCTCCGTCGATATAACTGCGATTTTTCCTGTCACCACATCGTATCTTATTTCAGACATGCTATCACCCTTATCTTAAAAAAAGTAACTTTGATGCAAGCGATTGCTATGAAATAAACAAAAACCTGCTTTTGAACATAATCTAACACTAAAATTCATTTTGTGTGCAACCGAGTGCGCTCCTTAAATATATAATATACTCTTTTAGAAAAAATGTCAATCTAATTTTTATAATCTAATACCTATAAAAAAGCACTCAAATTGATGAGTGCCTAATGCATTTATATATGCTATAATTATACTTGAGGTAGTCGGATAAGCAGGGTGCGGTTGCCACTCTCCTTATAAGGAGGTGGTTGCTATGATGAATACATATCAAACGTTGTTTTTAATGATAATGTTTGGAATGTTAATTATAGCAGTCCTCGATTTTAAGAGGAAATAACCGCCCTGCTAACCCCAGGACGGTTTAAGATTTTTGAAAACCGCTTCTTGGGCAACCGCATTTTGCGGACGGCTGCCTCTCTATTTATATTATAGCATAATTCTTAAAAAAATAAACAAAAATTTAGCTGTCTTAAATCTATTATTAAACTAATATTCCATTAACCAATAAACATTGTTATGAAAAATATTATTAAAAGCGAACGATTAATGAAGCTTACGTAATATATCACGATGAACGAAGCGCAGTTTGGCGTATGAGCGAAAGCTAAGCCTAACAACGCATAGACGGCGTTAGCCAAACAAGCGAAGAGAATCGATGATATATAGTAAGCGAAATTTGTGAGCGTTAATAATATTTTCCATGAATATAATCTCTCATTCCAAATTATAATTTAGTATGGTCTTCCATATATTCTTAGAAATGAGAAGGAGCTGTTTATATTGGCTTTTATGATAGCTATGTTTTCTTTAAGTTTGATCTTTATATTAGCATCATGCTTATATTTTACAAATGCCGTAGAATGGTTAGGTAAAAAACTTAATTTAAGCCAAAGCGTCATTGGCAGTATTTTTGCCGCTGTAGGTACGGCAATGCCTGAAACAATAATACCTATAATAGCAATTGTATTTCACAAGGGCCAAGCATCAGAAGAAATAGGAGTCGGAGCCATAGTTGGTGCTCCTTTCATGCTGTCGACACTTGGCTTTTTTGTTACAGGTGCTTCAGCAATAATATATTTTTTATTTAGGAAAAGACCTTTTAAAATCACCCCTTCTATCGCAGGATTTCAAAGAGACTTGACATATTTTATCATCATATATTCTGTGGCCGTCATTACATCATTCATAAATAGCTACTTAAATATCAAAGCAGCGATATCAATATTCATTTTGCTTTCATATTTTATTTATGTAGCCCACACATTTTCTTCAAAAGAAGACAGCTTAAAAGATGTAGATAATCTGTTTTTTTCAAAGCACTTCCATCTAGATACAACTTTATATATTATAATTCTGCAGCTTGTCTTTTCACTTTTTGGAATCTCTTACGGTGCCCATATTTTTATCAAATATACAGAACAACTGTCAGCATTGTTGGGAGTACCACCTGCAATCTTATCACTCATAATAACGCCTATAGCAACTGAGCTTCCGGAAAAGCTTAATTCAATCCTTTGGATAGGGCAAAAAAAAGATACCCTTGCACTTTTGAATATCACAGGTGCAATGGTATTTCAATCATCGGTGCCTGTAGCCATAGGTATGATGTTTACAGAATGGAATTTAACAGGTCTGACAATGCTGACGACTGTGCTAGCGCTTATCTCATCGTATATAAGCCTTATATATGCAGCCAGCAAAAAAAGCTTAAGCCCATTTATTTTAATGGCAGGCAGCATATTCTACTGTATATTTTTGCTACAGCTTCTTTGATTATTCTTTTATATACGATGCAACAATCTCTCCGAAGTAGAATGTATGGTAGTCTGGGTACCACCTTTTATCAATATCAGCATTAAGATTCTCCTTTAACATTTCCTGCTTATACACGACTTTGCATTCGTAGTGCAGTGAACACTCTCCTATGATAGGCGTCTCAATTTTTTGAGATGGAATTGGGGTAAGATTGCACTCCTTAAACTTGTCAAAGTCCCTTCCTGATTTTGTACCGCAAAACGCAATAGCTTTATTTAAGTCCTCATTTAGAGGTACGCTAATCGTAAATTCACCTGATTTTTCGATTTGACTGTATGTAAAGCGGGACTTTCTGACTGCAACTAAAAATACTGGCTTACCCCAAAAATACGTTATTCCTCCCCATCCTATTATCATAGTATTTAGCTTATTCTCTTTAGTAGTTAAAAATATCCCTCTTGATGTAAGCTTTTGATTTACTTCTTTCATGTACATATCATAAGGCACTTCTTTAATATTCATTAAAATCCCTCCATTAATATTTTATTCATTATACATTTTATAGCTTAATCTTTAAAAAACCAAATCATATGAAAAAACCCCGAGTAAACTCGAGGTATAATACATATTTATTGCTTTTTTATTAGATCCGCTATGGCTGATATACTTCCTAAAGTATCAACTAATTTGTCTGGAATTATCAGTTTATTAGCAGGGTTTTTCGCCATCTCCTGCAGTGCTTCTATTTGCTTTAATGCTATGACAGTCTCGTTTGTTCCAGACTCTAATATAGCTTTATTAACCAATTCAATGGCTTTTGCTTGCGCTTCAGCAATCGTTTCAATGGCTTTTGCTTTACCTTCTGCCTCTAATATCTGTGACTGCCTTAATCCTTCGGCCTTTCTAATATTAGCTTCCTTCTCGGCCTCTGCCTGTAAAATTTTTGCCTGCTTTTGCCCTTCAGCGACAGCTATGGCACTTTGCTTTTCTCCCTCTGCTTGAAGTATAGTAGCCCGCTTATCCCTTTCTGCCTTCATCTGCTTTTCCATTGCCTGCCTTATTTCGTCTGGAGGAGTGATGTCCTTTATTTCAACAGACAGTATCTTTATACCGTATGCATCTGTAAGCTGATCTATCACTTTGAGAAGCTCTGCGTTTATCTTGTCCCTGCCTGATAAAACCTCATCAAGTGTCATTTCACCAATGATGTTTCTCATGTTTGTTATTGTAGAATAAACTATGCCTGATTTGTAATTTTCTATATTGTATATTGCATCTTTTGCATTCATTACTTTATAAAATATTACATTATCAACAGATATCTTGACATTGTCCTTCGTAATAACATTCTGCGGTTCAATATCTAGAATCTGCTGCTTGATAGATACTTTTGCCCGTACATAATCAACAAAAGGTATCACAAAATGCCAGCCCGGCTCCAATACCTTGTAAAACTGTCCTAGCCTCTCAATTACATATACATATCCCGTTTGAACAACCTTTATGGATGCTAAAACTGCGATTAATATAAGCAGAAGTAAGATAAGAAACAATATCAACAACTTTATTCCTCCAATCTCTTAACAATTAATTTATTTCCTGATATTCCAGTTATTAAAGCGGTGTCACCATTTTTCAAAGGTTCATCAGACTTAACGGTCCAATATATTCCCTCGAAAAAGACTTGGCCCTCTCTACCTACGTCACTTTTTATCTCAATCGTCTTTCCTATATATTCGCTTTCATACGGGTACGTCTTTGGTATATTTTTAAATCTCTTTCTTAAGTATTTGAAAGAGAAAATGAGTGATACAATTCCTATGGCGAGAAAAATAAAAATCTGAATTGGTGTATTAAGCCCCAGTAGATCTGCACATATTGCGAAAAAAGCTCCGATTGAAAAGTTGAAAAATATGAAGTTGCTTGTTATTAAGTCAATTGCAATTCCTACTATCATTACTGCCAACCATAATGTCAATATGCTATCCGTATTTATCCCCCTTTCTTGTTAAAAATTTGATATTTTATCTTAGTATATCACAGTATGTGTCCAACATAAAGTAGTTAGACAAGATATTTTATAAATTTTCTATAAATTTTTTAGGCAATATATTAGAGCCGATCGCATAGTATCGGCTCTTTTAAGGAGGGTAAACAATAACTTTCATTTATACGCGGTGGCTTCACCTATTTTGCTAATTCTGCTTTCCATGTTTACAGCCATTATCTGAGAACCATCTAGAAAACTAGGAATAATTTTAAAAGAAATCGGAAACCTTGCTGCTGTCGTCACCCGTCTACATCTACCAATAACTCTTCTAGCCGATGCCATACTTCGACCGTCTATTGAGCCAAAATGATTTCAAATTATCGCTTATTACAATCTGATGTACCACGACGCAGGAGTTTCACGAGTACTTGCCAGTGGAACAATTGACAATGGCAAGGTGATTCAGGCCTTTATAGTCATGACACCTTTGACTATATTGGTCATGTGAAGGGCTACTCAGGTTTATCACAAGGCTGTGTCATGATAGAAAAATGAATAATTAAAGAGGGTTGTTTTATAGAAAATTTGACTTAATAAAACAATCCTTTTTTAATAGCCGTTAAACTACTAGTTTGTTAAATTTACCCAGATTAAGTTTCTAGAATCTAAAGATATTTTAAAATTAAACCTAGTATTATACTTTAAATGTTAAAAATTTATAACACCACATGTATGCTTATTGATTCCCGTATAATTCACACTAATATATTTTACTAATCCATTTTCATTGAAAGGATTAACTTCACCTAAGATAAGTGGTTGCACATAATTTATAATTTCATCTTTCATGCCATTTCCTTCTTCATTTATCCAATTTAAAGGAACATTTTTAACTCTATTACTTACATCTTGTAATTTTACTAAATCTGTTTTACATTTATATTTATCATTATTTAACCTTGTTATAGCAGTCATATATCCACTATAACCAGCAATGGCATATTTCACAGAATCTCTACCAACCATCTCAGACTCATCTACGTCAGTTTTAGATGCACAATGTATGGCACATCTCTGCAAAATTCCCAATTTGATTAATTTAACGTTTTTAGTAATGTTTTTCTTTACCAAATCTCGAAGATGTTTACCTGCTCCACCAAGGCGTTTATGTCCAAAAGGATCTGTCTCAACTATATTTTTATTTATATATTCACCATTCTCATCCTTTATGCCTTCAGAAACTACAATAAGAAGTTTGTTATTCCTTTTAATTGCATTTTCTACATCTATTAGAAATTTAGATTTGTCAAAACTTATTTCTGGAAGATATATAAGTTGATTCACGTTTGGATTAATACTCTTTAAAATACCCGTTGAAGCAGCTATCCACCCAGCATCTCTTCCCATTACTTCTACTATCACTACTGACTCTTTTTTATATGCATTTATATCAAACCATATCTCAATGCATGTATTAGCAACATACTTTGCAGCACTACCAAATCCAGGGCAGTGATCAGTTTCAACAAGATCATTATCAATAGTTTTAGGCACCCCAATTATATTGACATCATAGCCTATTTTATTCATATAGATATTTAATTTATTTGCAGTATCCATAGAATCATTTCCACCAATATAAAGAAAATATGTTATATTATACTTCTCAAAAATATTTAATATTTTTTTATACTCTTCTTCATTTACATCATGTTCTTCCAATTTATACCTACAAGAACCAAAAGCAGATGACGGCATATATTTAAGAGATTCTATTGTATTTTTATCCATAGTGTCAATATCAATAATACGATCTTCTAATATGCCTTCTATTCCGTATAAACCAGCATAAACTTTATAATCACTAGCTAACGATATAAATTCTTTAATAGCTCCATACGCAGAAGCATTAATAACACTCGTAGGTCCGCCAGATTGCGCAATTAACAAGTTACCTCTGCTCGATTTCATACAATAAATCACCTCAAATTTTGAATATCTCAACATCATAACTATAGCTTTTTTGGCAATATTATATAAACCATAGTGAGAAATCCACAATAATACCAAATGATTTCCCGCTATGGTTTAATATTATACTTTATTTAGCAGAGAATTCTTTATTATCTTTCTTCCCTCTTTTAAATCCTTTATATATCCCAACGCCATAAGCTGGACTATCACATTGCCATAGATTGAAGCTTCTACAGGTCCTGTTATTACTTTTTTATCTGTAACATCTGCAGTTAATTTGCACAGGAACTTATCCTGTATCCCACCACCAACCATATGGATAGTATCTATTTTTCTCCCTACAATGCCTTCTAAATTATTTAAGCAATTTTTGTATTGCTCAACTATACCATTGTAAGCAGCTCTCGCTATGTCACCAATATTCTGCGGCAAACCCTGTCCCGTTTTTTCACAATATTGCTTTATCGCTTCAGCCATATCATCGGGAGCTATAAACAATTTGTCATCGGGATTTATGATAAATTCTTCGTGCTCTGCTTTAGATGCCATCTGGCTGATTTCTGGAAAACCTAATTTTATGCCATTTGAATTCCAGCTTTGTTTTAATTGCTGAATAATCCACAATCCATTTATATTTTTAAGTAGCCTTATAAAGCCTTCTACTCCACCTTCATTTGTGAAGTTGTACTTCTTTGTATTTTCATTTATTATAGGTCTTTCACTTTCAACACCTAATAGTGACCAAGTACCACAAATCAAATAAGCACTTGAACCGTTTTCGAGAGGTGTACCTGCAACTGCTGATGCCGTATCATGGCTTCCAACAGAAATCACTGGAATATTAGATAATCCCGTTTCTTCCTGAATTTCTTTTGTTAAATAACCTATTATATTCCCAGGCATTAATATTTTTTGAAAAATGCCTTCCGGTAAATTTAACTTTTTTATAAGATCGATCGCCCAATCCCTTTTTTCAGCATTCAACATCTGTGATGTTGATGCAACAGTGTATTCATTATATTTCTCATGCGTCAGATAAAAGTTAAACAAATCTGGCATAAATAATAATGTTCTTGCATTATTCAATAATTCTGGACGTCTCGTTAAATCACAATACAATTGAAATATTGTATTAAATTCCATAAACTGTATACCAGTAATATTATAAATCTCTTCCAATGGCAATATCTTTTCGACATCTTTCATTATTCCATTTGTTCTCTGATCTCTGTAATGAATTGGGTTTGATATCAATTGATCATTTTTATCAAGCAACCCATAATCAACACCCCATGTGTCTATGCCAATACTCGATATTTTAATTTTTCTTTTGGATATTAACTTTAATCCGTTTTTTAATTCATGAAATAATCTCAAGAAATCCCAATAAAGTGATTGCCCAATCTTAACTGGTTCATTTGGAAATCTATAAACTTCTTCGACATCGATTCTTTCACCGTCAAATTTCGATAACATAAGACGTCCACTAGAAGCACCAAAATCGAAAGCTAAATTATACACAATATCTTTCATTTAAATACCATCCTTTAGCCTTAAATTTTAAGCCCTAATTTTTATAATTTCTTTTTCATAATCTTTAACGACATCAATCCATGATGTACCAATTGGCACATTTTCGTCCATGCAGTATTTGTTCCAAACGGAGTAAAATGGCAATGTTTTGAATTCTTCCATCAAAGCAAGCCTTGCACCAAAATTTCCTTTGTTTTCTTCTTCCAACAATAGATGTACAGGCTCTAATAGTGATATTAATATAGCTTTCAGAGTTGCTCTCGCACCTATTACCCATGCCATTATCCTGTTTATGCTTGCGTCAAAGAAATCCAAAGCAATATACACTTTATCATAAGCATTACATCTTCTTATTTCTTTTGCTAATGAGAGCAAATCTTCATTTAAAATGACTACATGATCACTATCCCAGCGAACGCCGCGGCTTACATGAATCAACAAATTGTTACTAAATATCAGTATTGACGATATCTTATCAGCAATATTTTCTGTTGGATGAAAATGCCCCATATCAAGACACAACATTACATCATTTCTTGAGGCATAGCTCATATAAAATTCATGTGACCCTACTACATAGCTTTCAGATCCGATGCCAAACAATTTGCTTTCTAGAGAATCAATGATGTTTGTTTTGTCGTATTTTACTGAAAATATTTCATCTAAAGATTCTTTAAGTATCTTTCTATGTTCAATTCGATTAGCAGGCAAATCTTTTGAACCATCAGGAATCCAAATATCGTTTACACATTGTATTTTTAATTCTTTCCCTATCTCATTTGCAATTTCACGGCATCTTTTGCTATGTTCAATCCAAAACTTCCTTATATTTTCATCTTTGCTTGAAAGCGTATAGCCTGAGTTTGCTTTAGGATGTGAAAAAAACGTAGGATTAAAGTCAAGACCAAGGTCATTTTCTTTCGCCCAGTCTATCCATTTTCTAAAATGCTCGACGTTTATTTCATCTCTATCTACAAATTTACCATCAGTTTCTGCATAAATGGCATGCAAATTTACTTTGTGTTTGCCCGGTATAAGGCTTAAAGCTTTTTCAATGTCTTGCCTCAGTTCTTCACCATTTCTTGCTCTGCCAGGCCAGTTTCCCGTAGCCAAAATACCTCCACCGCTTAATCCATTGGCATTTTTCTCAAATCCAGTTACATCATCACCTTGCCAACAGTGAAGGGAAATACGAATCCTTTTCATTTTCTCTAATATTTCATCAGTGTCTATGTCAAACTTTGCATAAACCTCTTTTGCATGATAATAATCACTTAAAATTTTATCTTTTTCTACTTCATACATAATAAACATCCTTTCGAGAAATGATAAGTATATTTTAAAATGTGAAACTATTCCAAATAGAATATTTCGCGCAAAGGTTTTATAGGCTCCTCTTTATTAAAATCAAATGAGCCCTCCACCATTTTTGATGTTATTGCATTCCACTTATTGCAAATTTCACTTTTAGCAATATAATCAAATGCAGCATTGACATCATCACATTCGAAACAATAGAAAAATTGGTTCCCATTTTGAAAAATTGAGTAGTTCTTTATTCCAGCTTTGCGATGCTCTTCTAATATCTCTGGCCACGGATTAAGATGCATTTTTACATATTCATCTACATACTCTTCCTTTACAGTCCATGTCCAAGCAAATTTATGACTATTTTTCATTTAAAAGACACCTCTCTTCAAACGCCTCTTGAATTTTTCTCAAGAGGCGTAGTTTCTATTTAATTAATTTAAATTATTTATTATCAATTTAATATACTTTCGCCCATTCATCTATATTTTTGATGTCGAACTTAAATGGCGCCCCAAGTAATGTTTGAGTTCCTCCATCATCGGCTTTGACCACTGCTTTAGAACCCAATCTACCAGCATCAATTGTATCTCCTACTTTACCTGATATTTTACCTTTAGCCAAAGCATCAGCCGCATATCCTGTTAAATAACCAACATCTATTGGATTCCACAAATACATCCATTGACATACACCGCTTTTAATATAGGCAGCCATTTCACTTGGCAATCCAAGACCCGTCAATTGTACTTTCCCCTTAAGGCCTTTATCTGTGAGAACTTTCGCAGCTGCTGCAATACCTACTGTTGTTGGGGATATAATCCCTTTTAAATTAGGATAAGCTTGTAATAATCCTTGCGTTTCAGATACACTTTTATCACGAAGATCGTCACCATAAGCAATTTTAACAAGTTGAATATTTTTATATTCTGGCTTTTCTAATTCTTTCTTCATCCAGCTAATCCATGTATTTTGATTTGTTGCTTGTGAAGTAGCGCTTAGAATAGCAATTTGGCCTTTTCCTCCAATCATCGTAGCAATTGCCTGTACCAAAGTACGACCGATCATTTCTGGATCCGCTTGGTTGACATGAACCATACGGCTTTGAGCATTTGTAGCAGAGTCAAACGAAAGAACCTTTATACCAGCATCCATAGCTTTTTGTAAAGCAGGTTGCAATGCATCAGGATCATTAGCAGCAATTGCTATCGCATCAACTTTTTGTGCTGTAAGCTGTTGAATTATCTGAATCTGAGCATCAGCTGTCGGTTGTACTGGTTCTTGAACTATTGCTTCATCACCGAGCTCTTTTAAAGCATTTTTAAAACCTTCTATTTCCTTTTCGTTATACGGGTTTCCCGTACTCTTTACAACAATAGCAATTCTCTTTTTGGCGTTATTACTTTGATTACTAACATTAGAACTATTTTTTGAATTATTATTTGTATTATTTGTAGAGTTTGTACCAGAACTGCAAGCAACTAAAGTTAATGTTACTAAAAATAGCGACAAAACTAAAGCCAACACTTTTTTGAATTTTTTCATAAGCATTCATCCTTTCTAAAAATTTTTATTTATTATTTAAAAATAAATTTATATACTAACAGCATTCGCTGTTGTATAAACATCGAATAATAACTATCTTAAAATTTTTTCCCACTTTTATTCTGATTGATATTTGCGATCATTACCGCAAATATCAACAAAGCTCCAACAACTATAAGCATTGTCGTTGATGGTATATTAATAAGACCAAGTCCATAATGTAATAGTCCAATTATAAAAATTGATATTATTGGTCCAATAATTCCACCTTTTCCACCCGCCGTACTTACACCACCAAAAACAGCCATTGTAATTACATCCATTTCATATCCAAGCGCTACATCTGGTCTAGTGCTACCCATTATAGAAGTAAGAAATATTGATGTAACCGAAGACATAAGACCTGCAAGTATAAAAATCATCAATTTAATTTTGTCAACCTTTATACCAGAAAATCTACTAGCAGTAATATTATTTCCCATTGCATAAACATACCTGCCAAAAGTAGTCTTATGCAATAACAATCCATAGAGCACGGCTGTAATTATAAATGCAATTAACATATACGGAATTCCACCAATGGAACCCCAACCAAAATACTTATACCACGAAGGAAAATTTCCTATAGCCTGATCTTTTAATATTGCATAACATAAACCACGGTATAATGTCATAGTAGTAAATGTGACAATAATTGAAGATAAATTAAATTTAACAATAAGTAAACCATTTATTAAACCGCAAACAATTCCGATAGCAAGTGAAATCAATATAGCTATCGCCATCGGTAATCCAGCTTTATATAAAGCTGCCATAATAACAGAAGATAAAGCGACGGTAGATCCAACTGAAATATCTATCTCGCCTAAAATTAGTATAAAAACCATAGGAAATACTATAAAAGTTTCTGCTAAAAATGTAGTTGTCGCATTAAGTAATTGGCCCGCATTTAGATAATATGGAGAAATGACAGAATTAATAATATTTACAATTATAAATATTATAACTAACATCCATTCCCAACTCATAAATAAATTCTTAATACTAATCTTATTGCTGCTAAGCTCCTTATCATTCGCCACCATTGATTAGTGCCCTCCTTTTTAAATTATTGTATCTAGCTCTCCTTGTTACAAAAACATTAATTAAAATTCCAATTAGTATAACGAATCCCTGAATAGCTTGTTCCCAGAAAGATGATACCTTTATTAATGGCAATGCATTGTTTAATGTCCCTATTAGTAATGACCCTAAAATAACTCCAATAATTTTACCACTACCACCTGCAATACTTACACCGCCAAGAACGCATGAAGCTATTACAGTAAGTTCATAACCAGTAGCTGTATCACCTTGAGCAGAAGCAAATTTTGAAACCCACAATACACCTCCAAGTCCTGCTAATAATCCCATAATCGTGTAAACCATTAATAAGACATTGTCAATCTTAATGCCAGTTATAATAGCAGAATCAGGATTACTTCCTACTGCATAAATTTGCCTTCCTGTTCTTGTATAATTGATAAAATAATAGAAAAACAGATAAATAATTATAGCTATAAAAATCAAATTATTAATTCCTAAAATTGAACTTGTTGCTATACTTTTGAAACTTGATGGCATCTGATCAGCACTAACCCAACTACCACCACTTATTATATATGTTAATCCCCTATATACATTCATCATACCTAGAGAGGCTATTATCGGCAAAATCTTAGCCTTAGCAACAAGCAATCCAACGATAAAGCCACAAACCATCCCAATCATAACACCAATTAAAATTGCAACAATCGGGGATAAACTTTGATATTTACTTACTGTCAAAGCCGATGTCATACCAGACAATGCAAGTGTTGCACCAATTGAAAGATCAATTCCTCTGGTAACAAGAACAAGCATCATACCAACAGCCAAAATACTTAATATCGCTGTGTTGGTAATTAAATCCTTAATATTCTCTACTGTTAGAAATCTTGGATTAATTAATTGAAATATTATACAGAGCAAGACTAAAAATATTACTAAGCCTAATTCCTTGAAATTATAAAAATTATATTTTCTATGATCATCCTTTGAAATTTTCTTAAGCATAATCATTTTCCTTTCTTTTAAAATTACTACTTCTCTTCTAAGCAATACTTATCTTTCTATTATGCATTGCCGCATCAAGAATTAATTCTTGTGTTGCATCTTTTCTACTTAGAATAGCTGTTACTTTACCCTCATGCATAACAACTATATTGTCACTCATTCCAAGTACTTCTGGCATTTCAGAAGACACCATTATAATTCCATAACCTTGACAAGCTAAATCACTCATCATCTCATGAATGGCAGCTTTTGCACCAACATCAATGCCTTTTGTTGGTTCGTCAATAATCAATACTTTCAAATTCGCACTCAGCAATTTAGCAACAACTACTTTTTGTTGGTTACCACCAGACAACGTACTTGCAAGACTATAAATACTATTAGCTTTTACATTCACTTTCTTTGCCATATCCTCAGCTACTTTTGCTTCTTTAGATTTATTTATCCAAACACTATTATTAATTTTCTCAAGTGTTGCTAATGTTATATTCATTCCGATACTCCATTGAAGAATTAGGCCCTGCTTTTGACGATCTTCAGGAAGGTAACCAATACCAAGTTCCATAGCTTCCCATGGATTATTTATTTGTACTTCCTTTCCTTCTAAATAAATTTTTCCCTTATCAATTGGCAAAATTCCAAATATAGCTTGGCAAACTTCACTCCTCCCGGCACCAACAAGACCTGCTAATCCAAGAATCTCTCCTTTATGAAGCGTAAAAGAAACATTATCGAAATATCCCATTTTACCAAGACCTTCAACACGCAGAAGTTCATCACCAATTATTGTTTCTTTTTTAGGAAATAGTTGTGATATTTTGCGACCAACCATAGCTGCAATTAAATCATTTTCTGAAATTTCGTTGACGCCCCATGTTCCAATATATTTACCATCTCTGAATACAGTAACTCTTTCCGCTAACCTATACAAATCTTCCATCCTATGTGTAATAAAAATTACAGAAACACCATTATTTTTTAATTGCTCTGTTATTCTGTACAATTCTTCACATTCTCTATTTGTAAGAGATGCCGTCGGTTCATCCATAATTATTATTCTTGCTTTTGTTGAAATCGCTTTAGCAATTTCAACAATTTGTTGTTGAGCTACAGTAAGCTCACCCATTAAAGTTTTTGGATCAATATCAGAGCCTAATTCTTTTAATAACTTGTTTGCTTCTTCATGCATTTCATTCCATAAAATTCTGTTGAATCCTTTCTTTATTTTTTCATGACCCATAAAAATATTTTCAGTGACACTTAAATCTGGATAGCATGTAACTTGTTGATAAATAGCTGCAATTCCTAATCTCTGAGCATCTCTCGGACTCCTCAAAATTACTTTTTGCCCATTTACATAAATTTCACCATCATCTGGAGAATACACTCCAGTTATTATTTTAATAAATGTAGACTTTCCAGCTCCATTCTCCCCCATCAGCGCATGAACTTCACCTTCTTTTAGCTGAAAATGTACATCATCTAATGCCTTAACTCCAGGAAATTCTTTTTTAATTCCCTTTAGTTCTAAAATATAATCAGACATATCACTTATCATCTCCCACATCTATGAATTATTAAAATTATAGAAAACTTTTACAGTATTCAAATAATGACTTTATCTAAATCCAGCATATAAGCTATCTTTTCAAAGATAGATGCATTATGACCTACAGATAATGCAAAATGATGCGTAGGTGCTTCTATAAACCAGCGATTCATATATTCATCTGGATGACAATTAAATTTAATATGCGTTTGAGTATTTCCTATCATCAATATTGGAGCTTTAATCGCTTCTCCCTCACTTATAATCATTTTCATTTTCCTATCAACTGTTTGGGTTATTCCAAGAGTAGTAACAGCACCAGAAATTACTTTTGCTTCTACCGAAACTCCGCTACCTTTTTTCCCATGGTATAATCCCATACCTCTTAATATAGGTTTACCATCCGAAATTAGAATATGAAATGGTCCATCATGTCCCATTATAATTGTCTCTAAATCATAATCAACAGCTACTATTTCCGAAAAACTACCGCCTTTTCCTAAAATATCACATATTTTCATTGCAATAGCAGTTTTTAAATCTCCTTCACCTGCACAAGGCACTCCTTCTGCAGTAAGTATTGAATGACCAACAATAAATCCACTTTGCAATTTTTCATAGAAACTGCCTTCATACCCATGATAATAATAAGCAAGTGCGTCAAGATCATATTCTTTTACTAATCTTTCTTGTGCTGCAGCAACTTTACATGACCATTCCAATTGTTCATCAGATGGTTTTTTTGCTATTGGATCAGATGGCGAATCACCACTGATTTGAAAAAATTCATTTACTTGCATCATTTTTTCTTCAATTTCATCTTGAGTGACTTTATCCAAGCATCTATTTAAATCATCCATCTCTAAAATCTCAACATGTATTCCAAATTGCGCTTGAACCATTGTAAAGTCACTATACATATCCAACATCCCACTATAATTATTTCCAAGAAAGCCAAAACGACTATATTGTAATGTTCGTTTCACAGTAGCCGCTTGAACCCACTCGCTAATCTCTTTCCATGCTCTTAATGCTTCTTTTCTTTGCGATGTGTTTTCATCTGTAACTGATATCTCAGGTGTTTTATCCATGCCAAGCAATCCATTAACAATTCTATATCTAATTCCTGAACGATTCAAAGCATTTGTAAATTCAGGAACAGGACATGCACCACAATGAGCTAGCCATTCACCTGTTGAAGTTTTCTCATAATTCATTCTTGCCGTAGGTTGTAAATTTAATATTATTAAAGGCGCCTTGCAAATTTGGTGCACTGGTAACATTGACGAACTTGTGCAATACGTAGCAGAATGACAAAAAACTATATCAACATTCTTTGAATTAAACCATTCACCAGCACATCTAGCAGTTATCTCATCGTCAACAAGTCCAAAGTTGTAAACCTCTCCCAAATCACATAAACGAGATTCAATAAATTTCCCATACTCTATTATTCTCTCTTTCAAACCTTCAAATTGATTCCAATAGGCTTTTAAACCAACTGTATATAAACCTATTTTAGCCTTATTAATTGGTTTTACTAATTTAATCATTACGCTTAAATCCTCCCTAATTCAACGTTTACCTAATTCTATAATAAAGCATTTTTACATCTTTCTTAAATAAAAATAATTTATTATTTTTCATCTAATCTAAACAATTATATGTTTATTAATTTAACTATTATATATATTCGACGTTTTTTGTTAAATTCCTTCTTGTTTTTAATATTTTTTATTAATTTTTTTATTATTTTTTTGTTTTAATAATGTTATATATTGTATTTTCTTTTTTTATCTGTTTTTTAATGGTCACACAATCTTCTCCCAAATAGATTTATCAGGATTTGGTATTACAGATTTATTCAAAAGCATACCAGACTTTTCTAAGATTTTGCATCCTGCATTAATTGATGCTTCAACAGCAGCAAGTTCGCCTGTAAGCAGCAAGTATGACTTGCCACACATTCCCCTTGCTATTCTTATTTCTATAAGGTTTACTTTTGCTGTTTTGGCAGCGGTATCTGCTGCAAGTATTATTGATGCTGCTGAAAATGTCTCTATGATGCCAAGTGCTTCTACACCGTTGATTTCAGAAGTACCATTCATAGCTTTATATATTGATTCATGAGGATTCCCAAGTATGAAGCTATCAATGACATTATCTGAATACTGGCTGATACCCTTTTCTATAGCTGAATTGACTGCACTTAATTTCCCACTCAATAGAACGATGTATTTGCCTGGGCAAACTGTCTGAGCTTCGATTATTTCGACGTCTGCAGTTTTCGCCATATCATCAGCAGCAGTTATTCCTGTAGCAACTGATTTGTATTCAACTAATCCTATTGCTTTATCCATTAAAATCACCTCTCGGTTCGATAACAACACTATGGTCAGTGACATCTATTATAACACCTTCAACACTAGCATGTAATCTAGCACCTAGCTTATTATTCGGAATATCGCCTATTAAATCTCCTTCTTTCACCATGTCTCCAACTTTTACTACAGGATTTGCTGCTACTCCAACATGTTGGTTCAATTGCATAATGACAGAACCTGAAGGAACAATAGTATCAGCGCTTAATGGTGCATCAACATTATATTTATTAAGTGCAAGTCTTGATATAAGTCTTTCCATTGGAACTAACCTTTCATTTCTCATAATATTAGCTTTTTCTGGCTTTTTACTATGAGGATTTTTTACACCATTTTGCCTTAATTTTGTTTTTATTTGACTTATTATTTTTCTCGGCGACAAACTTTGATGACACGAATACATTTCACATAATCCGCATTCAGAGCATAACATAGTTATCGTGTATGCAGTGGTATCAGCAATAATGCCATTTGCAACTGCATTCATAACCTTATGAGGTTCTATAGAATGTCCTAACAGGTGTCTTGGGCATAAATTTGTACACATTTGGCATTGAGAGCAAACAGACATTGCACGTTTTAACTCTATGCTTATGTTTGTCTTTCTTTTTGTTATCACAGGGTGGTCTTTTGGGAGAGCAATAATAGCTTTTGTTGTTTTTGTTATTGGGGCTTTTCTATCAACTATTTTCCCAGTCATGGGACCACCCATTATTATTTCATAATCTTCTTCTAAGCATCCTCCTGCTTTTTCAATAAGCTCAGCCACAGATGTGCCTACTTTTACTTTAAATGTACTAGGACATTTGACATTTCCAGTTACAGTTACATATTTTTCTGTGACTGGGTGTTTTAAATAAATAGCATTATAAACATTAAGCACAGTTTCCACATTCATTACAATAGTTCCAACAGAGATAGGTATAGAACCTTCTGGCACAATTCTACCAGTCGTTTCATATATTAATACAACTTCGTCGCCAGCAGGATAAACGTCTGGCAATACCTTTAACTCTAAGTTTTTATAATTACCAATTGAGTTCTTAACTGAACCAATTGCAGCCTTGTATGCTGATTTTATCGCTACTAAGCCACATTTAGCACCTAATGTATCAACTATAAGGGATAAAGTCATTAATATTTCATCAGTATATACGGCAAGCAACTGCCTATCAACTCTCAAAAGCGGTTCACATTCAGCACCATTTAAGATGACTGTATCAACTCCAGCGCTGAGCTTTGCATGTGTAGGAAATCCAGCACCACCTGCGCCAACTATCCCATTTTCAAAGACAATATTTTTAAGTTCATCAATATTCATTTCCTCACCCCAGATAAACTAATCCTCAATTATCACATCTTTTATACTGTCAACTATACCGACAATTGCTGCATCTACAGGCGAATCTGGCACACCACATCCAATCCTAGCCGAACTTCCAAAAACGACGATAACTATTTCTCCTACACCTGCACCTACATTATCTATTGCGACAACCCTATTTTTATTGTCATAATTCATTTCACTTATGGGTTCTACTATTAAAAATTTATTGCCTATTAAATTTTGATTTTTGCGGGTAGAAATAACTGTACCAATAACTTTAGCTATTATCAATTTTTTTCAACTCCTATTTTTATCTAACAATTTCAACAAAATCGCCACTTTTTATCCCCATGCAATTAGCTTCATCTGTGTCGATATGCATCTCAAGGGTAAATTTTTCTCCAACCCTTATATGCACATTTTCAAAAATACCGCCTCGTTCACCTTTCACTTTTACAGAAACTCTGTCATTGTCTAAAACATTAAATCTTTTGGAATCTTCCGGTGACATGTGAATATGTCTTTTGGCTATTATACATCCTTCTTTTAATGATATTGCGCCTTTCGGCCCTACGATTGTGATTGGCGATGAACCTTTTATATCACCTGATTCCCGTATAGGAGGGTTTAACCCTAAACTTATTGCATCAGTCTTCGATATTTCTACCTGCGTTTTATCTCTTAAAGGACCCAAAACTCTCACTTTCTCAATAGCATTTAATTTGTAACCGATAATTGTCACATATTCCTCTGCTGCAAACTGTCCACCCATCAATTCTTTCTTCTTTTTTAACATATAATCTTTGCCAAACAATATCTCCAAATGTTCTTTAGTCAGATGTACATGGCGTGCCGAAACGCCCACTGGTATCTTCAATGAATTCCTTTCACTAAGCGTATTCGCTATCGTCTTTGATATGATTTCTATCAATTTTTCGTCCATCGTTATCACACTACTTTATTGTAGGCAATATTTTCTCTACATCAGCATGAGGTCTTGGTATTACATGAACAGCAACCAATTCTCCAAGTTTTTTAGCTGCATTTGCTCCAGTTTCTGTTGCTGCTTTAACAGCTCCAACATCTCCTCTTACCATAACAGTTACAAGCCCTGATCCTATTTTTTCAGTACCTATCAATGTTACATTAGCAGCCTTTACCATTGTATCTGCCGCTTCGATTGCTGCAACCAATCCTCTTGTTTCTACCATTCCCAATGCTTGTTGTTCCATGATCATTTCCTCCTTGATTTCTTTATTTGAAGTTTTTATCAAATTATTTTTTTGCCTCTGCTCAGATTCTCTAAGCTTTGTGCCTAATTCACTTTTATTCTCCTTAATATTCGTCTCTTTTTCTTCAGAACTCATTTATTTCACCACCATCTACTTTAAATAGCTTTTCTGCGCTAATATTTATCATCCTCATGGTTTCTGAATGAGGATTTGGAATCACCGCATGTGCAACTGTGCGCGTAATTTTGTCAGCTTTATTTTTGCCATTTGAAATTGCTTCTTGGACAGCCGAAACTTCTCCTTTAATAATGATCGTCACAAGTCTGCCTCCAAGTTTTTTCTCCCATGTCATAAACTCTATATTTGCTGTTTTTAACATAGCATCCAGTGTTTCCACTGCTGTGACAAATCCATTTACTTCAATAAGTCCAATTGCATACATTTATTGCACTCCTAAATGTGTCAGCAAAAAGCTGACACGTGTAAATTATTTCAGTGTTGGTAGTATCTTTTCAACATCAGTGTGAGGTCTCGGTATTACATGGACAGCCACTAATTCACCTAATTTTGAAGCTGCACTTGCACCAACTTCTGTCGCAGCTTTTACTGCACCAACATCTCCTCTTACCATGACAGTTACAAGTCCTGAACCTATTTTTTCAGTTCCTATCAATGTCACATCTGCAGCCTTAACCATAGCATCTGCCGCTTCTATTGCTGCAACCAATCCTCTCGTTTCTACCATTCCCAATGCTTCCTGTACCATATTTAAAATCCTCCTCAATTCTATTTTTTATTTTAGACAATTTAGTTTTAATAGCTTTTCAGTATCATTCTCAGGTTTTGCTATTATATCTGTGGAAACTACTCCAGATATTTTATTTGCTGCATCAACTGCAGCATCAACTGCTATTTTTACATTCTCAAGATCTCCTCTAAGTTTAACAACTATTATCAATGGAACTGGCAATGCTTCAGCGTTTAATGGCTTATTATTATCGAAAGACTCTATTACGACATTTGCTTTTTTGCATGCAGCATCTGCTGCTACAAATGCCGCTACCAATCCATACACTTCGATTAATCCGACAGCTTGCATCATATCACCTAAAATCTGTCATTTATATACACTACTTTTATTCCTTCCTGCTTCATATTGACTTCCATCGCTTCATTCATCTTATCAAGTGAAAACTTATGTGTTATCAACTCTTCAATCGGAAGTCCTATTTCTTTAGCTCTTTTAAGAAAATCAAAAGTTGTCAAATAATCTTGAGGGGTGTAAGTCCATGAGCCAACTGCTGTTATTTCTTTATTGCAAATATCATAATGGGGATTTATCTTACAATCACCATTATTTACAAAAAATCCAACTTCGCATAAACCACCTCCTCGTCTTACAAACTTCCAAATATTAGATGCTGCAGAAGGAACGCCTGTACATTGAAATGCGAAATCTGCGCCAATTCCATCGCTTGCCTTTTTAACAGCTTCAACAAGTTCATCAACATTGCTGTATTTAGTAAAATTAACGAGTTCTGTAGCACCTAATCTTTTAGCCATATTTAGTCTATTTTCATCACCATCAACCGCTATGATATTTTCTACTCCAAGCGTCTTTACAACTGAAAGCAACAGTAATCCTATAGGACCGCAACCTTGTACGAGAACTTTACTGTTGAATTTTAAAAGGCCTGTCGATTTTGCACGTTCTACCGCATGTACAACTACTGCCGCCGGCTCTACAAGAAGCCTCAAATTAAGATTCATATCATTAACTTTATAAAATGTTGAATTTTTTCTTATGACGATGTACTCTGAAAACCAACCATTTAAATGATAATTATCATCAGGTATTAAACCATAGATCTTTGAATTCTCACACAAATTTGTCTTATCTGGATGATTTAAGCATATATCGCATTCACCGCACGGAACTACAGATGTAACGATCTTATCTCCTTTTCTAACTTCTTTGCCTGCAGAGTCACGTCTTACGTTTTTCCCCAGTTTGACTATCTCGCCTGTTCCTTCATGTCCTAAAACTAATGGTATAAGGCCAAATGGATCTCCTTTGTACTCATGCACATCCGTGCCGCATACGCCGCATCCCTCTACCTTAACAAGCATTTCATCATCATTTATTTCTGGGATGTTAAATTCCTTTACTTCTATTTTTTTAACTTCTGTAAGTACGGCTGCTCTACATGTAGATGGTAATGTTGAATTGTTCTCTTTAATATTCTCTTTAGGCTCATTTTTCAAATCATTTAATATTTTTTTCACTATTTCCTCAATGTCTATCTGATTGACTTCCATATTATCCTCTCCTATCTTATTGATAATCCATCTGCCAACACACATCTTCTGCTTTTGGTAAAAGTCCTTGCAGATGTCAATCCTTCACCTGTTCTGCTTGCAATCGTGAATGTACAGTAACCTTCACCGCCATATCCCAATGCAGCGTACGATGGCGCATTCTTGACAAATATAGCAGTGTCAATGATTTTGCCAAACTTTGTTAAGTTGTCCACGTTTTTTGAATGCATATGTGCTGAATGTCTATTGCCGTGTTCTAATTCTGTCGCAATCATTATAGCTTCATCAACATTTTTAGCTCTTACTATTCCTAAAATAGGCATCATTAGCTCTTCTACCACCAGCGGATTATCTTTTTCAGCCTCAAAAATTATGCACCTTACGCTCTCATCAACATCTACGCCTATGGCTTTTAATATTAAATGAGCATCTTTGCCGACCCATTTCCTATTTAATGTTGTTTTGCCACCTTTGTGATCTAATACAAGCTCAATGAGTTTTTCGATTTCTTTTCCTTCAATCTTGTAGCATCCATTCTTTTGCATGTAATAAATAAGCTCATCTGTTATTTTATCTACAGATACTACTTCTTTCTCAGCAATGCAAGGTAAATTGTTGTCAAATGTAGCACCATCGATAATGTCTTTCGCAGCCTTTTTGATATCTGCAGTCTCGTCAACTACAACTGGTGGATTTCCAGCTCCGGCACCAATAGCTCTTTTACCAGATGAAAGAACTGCTGTAACTACGCCAGGTCCGCCAGTTGCAACTAATAGTGGAATATCAGGACTTTTGAACATTATATTCCCTGTTTCAAGTGTTGGCTTTTCAACTGATACAGCCAAATTCTCAGGTCCACCGACTTCTACAACCGCCTCATTTACTAACTTAACAGCAAAATTAGAAACATTTACTGCACCTGGATGTGGATTAAAGACAACAGAATTGCCCGCTGCTATCATTCCAATGCTATTGCAAAGGACAGTTTCACTTGGATTTGTTGATGGAGTAATCGCACCTATTACACCAAACGGCCCCATTTCAACTAATGTCAGTCCTTTATCACCTGACCATGCTGTAGTTGTTATATCTTCTGTACCTGGTGTCTTAAGTGCTACGAGTTCATGTTTGACTATTTTGTGCTCTACTCTCCCCATGCCAGTTTCTCTAACGCCCATTTCTGCAAGTATTTTTTTGTTCTCCATAATCTTTTTTCTTATATTCTGTATAATCTTTTCTCTCGATTCCATGGGCATATTCCTCAATTTTTTCTGGGCATCTTTTGCAGCACTAATAGCATCATTCATATCTTGAAATATTCCAACATCCCCATACTTACTGGTAGTCTTTTCAAGATTAAATTCCGATAAGATTTTTTTGACAATCGCTTCAATATCTTCCTCTTTAACTTTCATGATATAACCTCCTCAAATACATCTGCACCATAAAGGGAAAGTTCGATATCCTGTTCTACCGTTCCACCGCTTACGCCTATACCACCGATAATTTTGCCATGATATTTTATAGGGCAGCCTCCACCAAATACTACAATTCTATTGTCAGTTGTATTGATCCCGTAAAGAGGCTGGCCCGGCTGTGTAAGCTTTGAAAGCTCATGAGTTGCCATTTTAAGTGCTACAGATGTATAAGCTTTATTTATGGCTAAATTCATGCTTTCTATAAGTGTTCCATCCATAAAATGCGCTGCTATCAAATTGCCATGCATGTCGACTATTGCAATAGCAACTGGAAGCTCCATGCTTTCAGCCTTCTTTTCTACCTTTTCCATTAACTTTTTTGCGATATTTAAATTTAATTTCAAGTCTTTATCTACTTTTTTATATTGTTCTTTTATAATACTTGTCACTTTCTCCTCTATTTTGCCTCTTACTTCCATGTACCTTGCCAAAACAAACAAATAATCGGATAATCTATTAATATACACTTTAGAATTAATATCCAGAGGATATTTCTTATCAACTTCTATTAAAATTCTCTCTGTTCTCCTTGCTATAGCTCTTGCAATGTCCACTAATGCAGAAATTTCATTTTCTCCAGGGAGAATAAACTTATCTTGAATCTGCATTGCATTCTGATAATTGTCTATTAATCTTTCAATAGCCAATACATCATCTTCTGATAGATGCCATTTATCACTTTTACCGTCAGCAATTTCAGAAAGAATCATCTTAATATTAATCTGTGCTTTCTCTATTTCCTTTTTTATCTCATCGTCTTTTATTTTTGCTTTTATATATCCGAGATGGCTTGTCAATTCATCTAAATTTCCCAAAGCTTTTATTCTTAAATCATATTTTGATACTCTATCTCCATTTAATAGAAATGTATTTCCATCATCACCAGTTTTAGTATAAACACTCATTGTACCACCTGCTAATCAATGTATTTTAGTGGCAAACCTTTAACATATCTTGCGGCATTACAGCCAATAATCCGAGGATTTAAATACATATCTGTCTCTGTAAAAAACAAAGGCATATCCAACTCTAAATTTTTGCAATGCATGCATATTGAATCCCCGGCAATGCCTATGCCTACACCTAATACAGATGCTTTTGCCGCATCATAAGCCATTTTCACAACATCAGTGCACTCATTGGCAGCTAATCTATATAACGCACCTTCTTCTTCGATGCCAGCTATAACTTCATTTATTAAGTCTCTGTTTTCTGTATTCGAAAAAATCACAATTTGAGGTATTATAAATTCCATAAAATCACCCTAAATAAGACATCACAAGACCTGTTGCTACAGCGTTTCTTGGACCTTCGACTTTTCTTATATTTCCCCTACCTGCTATGATTTTATAGTTTGATAGCTCAGTCAAAATCATCTCCGGAATTTCAAAATCCAAAGCAGAACCTCCGACTAATACGACATTTGGTATTTGCCTTAAATTATTTCCCGGAGCAATTTTTGTTAAAGCTCTGAGAGCATTTTTTACAAAGACTTTATATTTTGCTTGTCTTCGTACGTAAATAATCTTTTCCATAGTCAAATCTTCTTTAAATATAGGAATCATATCATTTTCTTTTAAAATCACGATCCTCCCATAATATCGAGGATTTAAGGGTTTATCAAAAAACTTTATCTCCCTATTTTCCATTCTTATGTGAAATAAACTTTCAACTTTTCCAATCGGGTTCTTTTTTATTTCTTCTGACAAATATCTATCATTTAATCCTAATTCTGAATCAATAAGCATTGTGACTAATTCTCCAGCACCTGCCATGTGTATAGATTTTACAATGCCTTTTTCATCAATCAAGGCTGCATCTGTAGATCCTCCACCAATATCCAGTATTGCAAGTGGCAATTTGGTACCAGGAGTAGTCAATGCGCCTAATGCGGCCATCACAGCTTCTACCCCAGCTATTTTTACAAACACTCCTAATTCTCTTTGAAGCCTTTCTGCAATCTCTCTCATAGGAAGCATATCTGTCTTTACCATGGCCGCCAATACAACTGCTTTCTCCATTGAAGTCTCACCAGCAAGCCCACCTTCTACTTTAACAGGAACGGTTGTGTCAACCGCAAAAATGTCTTTAATCTTTACCTTGTCTATTTTTTGACCGGTAATACTTGACATTTTGCTTTTTAGATTTTTTATCATATTTCCAACATTTGTATTTTTTTCACCTTCTACATCATCAATTGTACCAACTTCCTCAACTGATTCCATTATAGCTTCAGCGCCAGAATCAACACTTACTTTTGATGACATATTAGACCCTATGATTAAGAGGTTTCCCGCTGGAATTATCCTCTCCTTTACTTGTCCTTTTGGCGTTTTTATAACCACTGCCGACTTTTTCCCAATCAAACTTTTCGAAATCGGTATGACGTACTTTGTCTCTTCTGGAGTAAGATCAAATATTGTTGCGATACCATAAGGATTTGATAGCGTGCTTATGGACTTGCCTTCCGGTGCTACCTCTACAGCCGCTACAACTCCTAATGGAATCTTCTCTATCTGTCTTACTTCGTCCACAATTGGTATAGTCTTTTTTAGTCTGTTGTTGATTAAAACTGCTTCATCATTTTGGACTATGACAGCTTTTACATCAATATCGTTTTCAAATGACATGTTTATGATTTTTGAAGCTTCTTCATAGCCGATTTCCTTAGGTATGACCACAATGTAACTTTTTTCTTTCATAGCACCAGACAAATCTTTTATATGTATCGTTTCTCCTACTCCAAGCCCAACACCACCTGGCGTAGATGGATTATGACCTATCATGGTAGAACCAGTGATAACAGTCTCAGTTATTGTCTCCATAGCCGCACCACAGACAACCGGTGTAGCTTCATTGATTCTAATAAGGCTTAAATCGATTATATTTTTATCAATCTTTTTTAAAGCTTCGGTTAATCCATTTATAATCCCCGTCACATTGTCTACAGTGCCTTTTACGCCTGTTGTTGCTGTCAGAGAACTGCTTAAAAATTCCATCGTATTGTCATCTTTTACGCCAGCAATACATACTTCTGTTGTAGAATTGCCAATATCAACACCTGCTATAAGTTTCATCTAAAAAGCCCCTTTAAGTTCTCAAAATGTTTCTTTTTTCATATACTTCAGCAGCTTCAAGTATCAAGTTCGCACAGTTAATGGCATTGTACTTATCTCTTAATTCGTAAGCAAGGTTTATAAGTTCTTCTTTTGTTGCCCTGAAGGGTCTTAAGCTTTCATATATTTCCAAAATCTTTTTATCTGGAACATCTGTAAGCTCCGATGCTCTTGTGAAATTTTCCTTCATCTGGTGTTTGCCGTATCTTTCTGCAATTTTCCCTTGCATTAGAAGTACTTCTTTTGAAATCTTAATATCGTCAGGTTTTACGTTTCCCATCATTACATTTTCTATATTGATTTCATTTAAATGTTTGCCTGTTTTTGTCACTAATTTATCAAAAGCACTCTTTGACAGCGGATACTCTTCCATATTTATCATCCTAACTTTCATAAATCTACCGTCAATTCGATTGATTGAGCATTTTTCAATATCTTTTCAGTCTCTTTTATATGCATTATAGCAGCTTTCACTTGATATTTAGGTCTCACCATGTAATCATTTTGAATTAATATAGGCTTTACCATCATTCCCTTAGCATACCTTGCTGCATTTTTGCCTATTTCCCTATATAATTCTAAATTTAACAGTGGAGCTTGTGGAAATAGTTCAAGATTGCTTAAAGGATATAGATCTTTTTGATGAATCACTGTCGTACCTTTTGATTGTATGCCTATACCTATTCCTGACCCACTTAATAAAGCAGCTTCTTTGCCTATGAACGCAACATCAGATGTCTTTAGAACTCTTATAATCCTAGGAACCATGCCTTCTTCTTCGATGCCTGCAATTATTTCTTTTATGACATCTTTATGGTCAAGGCCATTTATAGTCTTTTTTATATGCTTCCCAAATGCAGGTCCAACTCCAATGACGACTTCCTTTATATTTTTACCCTTATGGGCAATTCCATTTTCAATAAAATACGAAGGCACATTATCAGTTTTCTGCTTCTTATTTATTTCTTCTATGACCCGTTTAGTTATTTCTTTTAATAAATCTTCATCCACGTACATTTTTTCACCATCTTTACAAATTGTCAGGATTAATGGTGTAAGGAATATTTTTTATCTCTTCCCATCTATCTTTGTCAATTCTATATCCTGTTCCAGGTCCTAAGTAATCATTTGGACAATTTATAGCGCTTATAACATTAAAATCCTCATCGAGAATAGCTGATGTCTGCAAATAATCTCCAGATATGCGCTGTTTTAGCATGTTTAAAATATTTTCTGCTATGTCCTCATGTCCAGATCTATATAAAGCCTTTACGATGTCAATGCCTGTAATCCCTCTTTTCATCATTTCATCGATTGATTCAAGGTCAGACAAAACGTCTCTTTCAGGCATGTCCTTGCTGCCATGTGCATATGCTGCTGCTTCTACTTCTTCATCTGTAACTACTCCAAGATTTAACTCTCTAAATACATCCTGCAAAGCTTTAGCCGCTTTTCTTCTTACTTTTATCACATCTTCTTCTTTTACAGGTCTCAATCCGCCATCTACCATCAAATCTCTTTGCAGTACGTTGTAGTCATCGAAATCTTCTGCGTCAAAATTTGAACCAGCAAACATGTTATCGTAATTAGGTGTTCCACTATAACCTGAAAATATAAAATCAGTACCCGGCAAAAACTGCATAATTGTTCTTGCAGTCCTTCTTATGTCTGAATGTGTAAAAGTCTGATCATTGCCTGACGCCACTTCTAAGTCAAGCATAGATGCTATAAGGTTTTCAGCCAGCACTGCACGTACACCTGAAGGAACTGAGCTAGTTATGCCTATGCAGCTTATTGCACCGTTTTGAAGCCCCTGAACGCCCGCACCTTTTGTAACCATGATACACCTGATTTCTAGGTACAACATTGATTTACCTTCTGCATTTCCCATAAGCACTTCTGAACCTGTCCCAGATGTAAACCTCATCTTTAATCCTCTCGATGCATAGGCAGAAGCGAGAAATGCTTTCGAGTAAGGTGTATCGTCACCATCTATAAAAACACTTTCAGTTCCATAAACAGATATAGTCTCAGCGTATGTGGTAAATCCTCTCATGCCTAATTCAAGCTCCGTCGCCTCCTCAACAGCGCATTGAGTAAGCACACCTCTTTTTAATGTCTGAGATCCTATCAATAATGCTATAGCGTTAAACGGAGCATATTTTGTGACTCCGACGGTTGTCTCTTCCTCCCTAAAACCTCTTAAGGCACATTCGGCAGCGTCCGCTGCAATCTGTACAGGATTATCTTTAAGATTTGTAATATGTGCTTGATTAGCTGGAATCTTTCTTGCTCGCATTTTCTGTATAGCCATCATCATTTCCACAACATTAAGATGGTTTACAACTTCCATTATTTTAGCAGGTGTGAGCCCCGAAACTATTTTTATGATAGTCTTTCTTTCTACATTTATATCTACAAGCATTCTGGCTATATCAAGTGAATTCATTTTCATAGATTTTTCAGCCTGATGAACGTTTATGGCATGATCAGCTATAAATAGATCTATAAAGTCAAAGTCCTCTCTTCTTTTCCCATCCATCTCTACTATCTTATCATTTTCAATCTTTATTGATGGCTTAGGATCGTTTGGACTAGATATTGCTATAAAGCCTTTCTCTGGCCATTCATTTATAAATCCATCCTGATTTACAGGTCTTTTGCTGAGAACCTCAAATCTCTTAGAACGTTTCATAGAGAATTCCTCTTTTACGCAATAATATGTGTTTTTAATTGTATTTCAATTGTTCTAATACTTTTTTAGTGATAACATTCACAAGTTCAGAAATATCGTCATCATTCGATTTTGCAGAATTTGTACTGCATCCTAACATGCTGCATAAATCACCTGGATGTCTTCCTTTCAGACCGAATTTTCTTCTGATTTCATAAAGCTTTTCTACTTGGCTATCTGATAATTCTTTTGGACCGCCGAGAAGTGTAGAAATGAAAGTCAACTTTGCGTAAAACTCAAGTGATTCCATTTTATAGTATGCACTTATCAAGTCAGGACCATACGTCAGCGCACCATGATTTTCTAATAAAAGCGCATCGTAATTCTGTAAATATTTAGAGACAGCATCTGGCAGCTCTTCTGTTGAAGGCGTGCCGTATTCAGCTATGGGAACACATCCTAAAGATATGACAGCTTCTGGCATTATAGGCTTTGTAAGCGGGATCCCTACAATGGCAAAGCTTGTACCAAACGGCGGATGCGCATGTATGACAGATTTGACGTCTGGTCTTTCTCTATAGACTCTAAGATGCATCTTTATCTCTGTAGACGGCTTATAATCGCCTGAAGATTTTAATACTTCACCGTTTAAATTAATATTCAATAGCATATCTGGAGTCATAAACCCTTTGCTGACACCTGTTGGTGTCGTTATTATTTCATTTTCACCGATTCTTACAGTGATATTTCCGTCATTTGCTGCCACAAATCCATTCATGTAGATTCTTTTCCCTATTTCGCAAATCTGTTTTTTTACCTCATATTCAGAATACACTTTTTGCCCTCCTTTAAATAAAGTTAATTTTTATTGAATTTATTTTGATTTATGTCTGTTTTATTTTGTTTATCTTTATTATATCACGAATTTAGGAAATGTCAATTATAAAATTTCATATAAAAAAAATATCTCACAAAATGTGAGATACATCTAACAATAGATTAAATCAATATTGTGTTTTTTCAAGAATTCTTCCCATTCCAAAGACAGCTTTCTATCGGTAAATAGATAATCTATTTTATTTAAGTCAAACATCTTAACAAACGAAGACTTGTCAAATTTGTTGTGATCAAGCAGCAAAAATACCTTTTCTGCTGAATCAGCCATGGCTTTTTTTATTTCAGCTTCCATTTCATTTGACTCCGTAATACCATTTGTCATGTCAAATCCCTTTGATGATATTATGGCTTTATCTACACAGAAATTTCTTATCATATTTTCTGCAAAATTTCCGATTAGCGACATTGAATTCTGTTTTAATACTCCTCCTGTTGAGATAACTTTGCAATCTTTCGCATTTGCTAATTCTAATATTATCTTTTCCGAATTTGTTATGACTGTAAGCTTCTTTTTGAATTTTATCTGCTTTGCTACTTGGAGGACTGTAGAACTTGAATCAAGCAAGAGAGTGTCACCATCTTCAATGTATTCGGCAACTTTCATACTGATCGCTTGTTTGCTTTCTATATTTGTTATTTCCCTTATATTAAGGGGAATATCTGCACTTGAATTTTCATTTATAACAGCACCACCATAAGTCCTCTTTAAAAGCCCCTCGGCTTCAAGTTTTTCTAGATCCCTCCTTATTGTCTCTTCCGTCACATTAAATAATTTACTTAATTCTGGAACTAAAACGCTCTGATTTTCTTGTATAAGCCTCATTATCCTTTTCCTTCGTTCTATTGCAAGCATACACTTTCCTCCAGTTTCTTTAAATTTTAATTAAATTATATACTAAAAAACAACAATAAACAACATTTAGTCAAATAATGCAATATAAAATAGATAAAAACATAATTAAAAATGCTATTTTATAGATAAAAAAATAAGGCGGCTTAAAAGACCACCTTTGTATGCCACAACTTATTAACTTTTTTAGTGCTGAATTAATTTTTTTACCTCATCTTTGCTAAGCTCAGTGATGTCCGCTACTTTATCAATGTCCATACCTTCCTTTAATAATTTTCTTGCTATTGCAATTTTTTCTTGTTGTGCCCCTTTTTCTATGCCTTTTTCTATACCTTTTTCGATTCCCTTCTCAATACCTTTTTGCATACCTTTTTCTATTATCATCTTATACGTCTCAGATTCTTCAATCCTAAACATTCTTACCACCTCCATAAAAGCCAAGCAACTGCTCAATATTACAAACACTACTATTAAGATGAGTATAAGCATAAACTTTTTTCAGTAGGATTACAATATCAAATTAAAATTCGACTCCAGATTGCAGTATTATATTTGCATAAGGTGTAAATTCTCCAGTTCTAATAACGGCTTTTGATATTTTAGTTAATTCTTTTAACTTTTCATGATCTATAATAACTATTTTGTCTTGTTTTAAAACATGTAAAATTTTTTCATACAAAGCATTATTTTGTTCTATCATTTCTTTTGCAATATATACTTTTTCAATGCCAAGTTCCGTGAGGACTGCTTCTAGCGTTTCTATTAAACTCGGAATACCTGGCATTAAAGCAATATCAATTCTTTTTGTTCTATCTGGTATTGGCAAACCACTATCTGATATAACTAATAAATCTTGATGTCCACATTCTGCAACAACCTTTGATATTTCATTATTCAGCAATTTTGTTTTTTTCATCGTAATTTCTCCTGTCATTAATAAATTTATTTACTTCTATTTTGTCAGGAAAAGAACTTTGTGCTCCTTCCTTCGTAACAGTTAAAGCAGATACATAAGTTGCAAATTCTATCGCTTTTTTTATGTTTATGTCATCACATAAGGCTGCTGACAGTGCCCCATTAAAAGAATCACCAGCCCCTGTTGTATCTACAGGCTTTACTTTAATTGCAGGAAAATAACAAGATTCAAATCTATTCTTAAAATAGCAACCTTCATCTCCTAAAGTTGTTATTACATTTTCTACCCCTTTATCTATCAACATGATCGAAGCATTATCAACATCTTCCTGTGTTTTAATAATTTTATTAGTTAAAATTGATAATTCAGTTTTATTGGGAGTTAGTATATATATTTTGTTTAATATCGCCTCAGGGATTTCTCTTGCAGGTGCCGGATTTAATATTATTTTTATATTTCTTTTGTTACAAATTTCAACAACATATTTAATTGTCTCAATTGGGATTTCCAATTGTAGTATGCAAAATTTTACATTTTCAAATAATGAAACATGTCTTTTTATCTGTTCTACATCTAAATTTTTATTAGCACCTTGATTTACAACAATATTATTTTCACCTTTATCACTTACATATATAAAAGCAGTACCCGTTTTTTTTTGATTATCTACTTCGATTCCATCTATTTTTACATTATGTTTTTTTAAATTTTCTATTATGTCCTTACCATATCCATCATTTCCTACCCTTCCTATCATAATTACATTTCCTTTAAGCTTTGCTATAGAAACTGCTTGATTCGCACCTTTACCTCCATAAAAGTACTTTACTTCTCTTGCAATGACTGTTTCACCAATTTGGGGTATATGCTCGACTCTAGCAACAATGTCCATATTAATACTTCCTACAACCAAAATATTATTCATAATATTGATTCATCTCCACATGAAATCTATTCTATAGTTATTAAGAAAACTTATTTTTAACTTTGCGTTTTTAGCTCAGTTTTTCTTCAGAATTTGCTTACAAAAATAATTATTAATATATTGATACAGCAGATTACAATATATAATGAGACATTGCTTTTTATTGATTGCTATAAAATTATCAGCAATACAATAAATAAGCTTATGTCTCACTTTATTTTAATTAAATTAAAACCCGCATCTCAAAATCTAACATTTTTATTTAAATCCAACCACAAATATTTGAAAGTCTATCCAAAGCTTATCAATTCTTGATTGTATATTATGCATTTTTTTGCTCAAGTGCCATCTTAGCTTCCATATTTCTTTGCACCTGATCCACAATTACAGCTATGATAATAACCGAACCTCTTATTACTTGTTGCCAAAATTCAGAAACACCACTCATTACCATACCATCATTTATAACACCAATAATTAAAGCACCAATAACTGCACCTCCAATTGTACCAACTCCACCCATCATAGATGTACCACCAAGTACTGATGCAGCAATTGCACTTAACTCCCACGACTCACCTGTAGCAGGTTGAGCTGCAGTAAGCTGCGATGCCGCAATTAATCCAACAAATGCAGCACATAACCCAGAAAATGCATAAACAAATAATTTCACTCTATCAGTCAAAATACCAGATAATTTTGCAGCATTTTCATTTCCTCCTGTTGCATATATATGCCAACCTAATGGTGTCTTCTTTAATAAAAATGCTGCAATTAAACTAATTATAGCAAAAATCCATATTGCTACTGGAATTCCCAATATCGTACCTTGACCGAGAAATTGAAACCCGGTATTTCCAAGCTCAGCTTTTCCAGTAAGATCAGGAAAAGTCGCACCGTTAGATCTCAACAGAGCAAGACCTCTTGCAATATAAAGCATGCCAAGAGTAGTGATAAAAGGTGTGACTTTAAATTTTGTTATAACAATACCATTTATCAGCCCAATTATTACACCACTAATTAATGTCAGTATTATAATTATCGGAACATTAAAATATATTTTAACACCAAACATAGGTAATGCTAACCCCTCATATATAAGCCCACCTGAAATCATCGCAGAAAGGCCAACTATAGAACCAACAGAAAGATCAATACCTCCAGTAATAATTACCAATGTCATTCCTACGCCCAACAAACCATACAATGCAACATGCTTAATAATAAGAATTATGCTCTCTTTATTTGTAAAATTCGGTGCAACAAAACTGAATACTATTAAAAGAATAGCTAATACAACAAATGTTCGAACTTTAAGTAATAACATCCCAATTGACAAACTGTTCTTCTTTTTTTCTTTTTGTTTAGAATTAGCAATTTTTTCCATATTTCACCATGCTCCTTTGCATATAATAATTAATTAAAATTAACTAAACTTTTATACGAAGCCTCCACAAGTGCTTCTTTTGTAATCTCATTTCCAACAAATTCACCAGTTAATCGGCCATTTGAAAACACTACTACTCGATCTGAAATATTTAAAATTTCTTCTAATTCTGAAGAAACAACAATAATTGATATACCTTCCTTGGCAAGGTTATCTATAATTTCATAGACGTCACTCTTTGCAGCTACATCAATACCTCTAGTAGGCTCATCTAGTAGCAATACTTTTGGCATTGTTAGTAAATCTTTACCTATTATGACTTTTTGCTGATTACCACCTGATAAAGATAATATTGGTAAACTTTTATCTGCCACTTTTATTCTTAGACTATTTATCATTTTATCAATATTCAAATCTTCTTCTTTATTCTTTAAAATTCCAAATTTTGAAAATCTATTTAGACTAGATAATGATATATTTTTTGCTATATTCAACGTCTGAATTAAACCATCTTTTTGTCTATCTTCAGGAACCATTGTAAAGCCATTTTTTATTTGCTGTGCGATATTTTTAATTTTTATAAATTTTCCTTCTAACTTTATACTACCTGTAAATTTAGTATTCACTCCCATTATACATTCTAAAAACTCTGTTCTTCCAGAACCTAACAGTCCATAGATGCCAAGTATTTCACCTCTTTTTAAATTTAAGGATATATCTTTCAAAACGAAATTATTATTGTTTTTCTTAAGTGAGAGATTTTCAACTTCTAAAATATTTTCAGTGTTAATATCAAAATTTTTCTCCCGCTTCTTATATTGCTTTTCTGAGCCAACCATATTGCTAATAATCCATGAAATATTTACATTTTTCGTTAAATCTTCTGCAACTTTTTTCCCATCACGTAAAACCGTAATATAATCAGAGATTTCCATAATTTCCTCTAGACGATGAGAAATATAAATTATTGAAATACCTTTTTCTTTAAGTCTATTTATTAATTTAAATAATATAGAAACTTCAGCTACAGTTAAAGAAGACGTCGGCTCGTCCATTATAAGAATTTTCAAATTAGGTTGAAGCAAATGTCGAGCTATTTCTACAATTTGTTGCTGACCAACACTAAGCTCACCCATCTTTTTTTCAACATCAAAAGGATGTCCAAGCTCAGCCAAAATCTTATTACATTTTTCCTTTTGCGTTTTTCTATTTACCAAAATACTATTTTTTTTCTCCTCAACTCCCATAAACATATTTTGTTCTATAGTTAAATCTGGGAAAAAATTTATTTCTTGATGAATCATTCCTATCCCATTTTTTTCAGCATCAATTGGGCTTCTTAATTCTATCTCTTTATCATCAAGAAACAACTTTCCTTCTGTTGGACGTTCGATTCCTGCTAATATTTTCATAAGTGTTGATTTACCAGCACCATTCTCTCCTATTAGTGCATTTACTTTTCCTTTATACACTTTAAAAGTAACATTATCTAAAGCCTTTGTACCAGGAAAAATTTTGACTATATTTTTAGCTAATAAACATACATCATTACTTTCCTTAATATTAAGATTTTCTTCCATTTTTTATTCCCCTTTAGCTAATCAATCTTTAATTCTACAGGTATTATAGAAATATTCGAAGGATCATCTCCAGTAAACGCACCTATAAATGTCAGATTTTTACCTACTAATGTGTTTACATCTATTTTACTAATAACATTATCATAAACGTGCTTATTAAAAGCATCAGAAACAGAATCAAAAATAACTTGATTCTGAAAATCTTCAAATTTTACAAATGAAAGGCTGTCCCTAATAGCAGAACTCGTAAAAACAGGACCTATTTGCAAAGTGATTTTTATATTACCATTGTATCCAGGTAATGCACATTCCAAAGTTCTAGCCCTTAACTGAGCATTAACTTTAACTACCTTGACTTTCCCTTTGACCACAAAATCATAACTGCCTACAGAAGAGGCATTCGTTAAGCCGTATTTTTTTCCTGCCTCAGAAAAACTACCATTTACACTTTTAAGTAATTCTAAAAGATCAACAGCTTTTTCCTCAAAATATGGTATTGCTTTAGAGTCCCAAACTTTATTAACATAAGCATTTGCATCAAAATTACTTCTATTAAATCGATTTGCAGTTGTACTATTATTGTCTTTAGATAATGGTACAACAGTTAATAACTTACATCCTGTCATAAAAATCGTAAAACTTAATAGTACCATCACAAAAATACTGATTTTCTTATTCATAACTTAGCCTCCATAATATTTACATATAATATAGTTATTTAATATTAACTAAGTTTTTAATATTTCAAAATAACAACTTATAATTAATTTCAACAATTAGAAGATTAAAATCTGTATATTACATACTAATTATAAATTTTTATAAACTCTATAAAGCACGTGGAAAAACCAGGAAAAACATCCTTAACTTTTTTATTAGATAAACTTCTACAAATAAAATCTTTATTTTTAGAATTACTTACAAAGATTTATTAACGTGAATTTCTGGTTATCCACATGCTTTATTATTTAATTTATTTATTTGTTTTTATTTTGATAATTAACAATTAGTTATACAATTTATATAAATCATAATTACAATTACTGCGAAAGACTAAAATTATTTAATTTACTTGCATTATCTTTAGTAATCAATACACAATCTACAAGCTGCTTTTCAGGTTTTCCTGTACTACCCGTTTTTATATATTGATCAGCTTGCTCCACTGCCATCTCTGCAATTTTAGCGGCAGGTTGCATTGCTGTAGCTTTTATACCATCAGACAAAATAGAATCTCTGACGTCATTGCTACCATCAAAACCGACAACGATTACATCGCTTTTACCCGCTGCTTTAAGAGCTGCATAAGCCCCTACTGCCATCGTATCATTGCCAGCAATGACTCCTTTTATGTCGCTGTGAGCCTGCAAAATTGACTCCATTTTTGTATACGCTTCATTTTGGTCCCAATTAGCAGTTTGTTGGGCCACCATTTTAAGTTCAGGGTATTGATCAAGTACTGAATGGAACCCAGTTGATCTCACAGCAGCATTTGTATCAGATTCTTTGCCTAATAATTCAACATAATTACCTTTCTCTCCCATAAGTTTAACAAATTCCTGTGCAACTAACTTTGCGCCTTGTGAATTATTTGATACTATTTGTGATATAGCCAAACCTGTCTGATTTATTTCTCTGTCAATCAAAAAAGTAGGAATTCCAGCATCTTTTGCCTTCTTAACTGCTGCTACAGTTGCATCTGCTCCTGCATTATCACAAATAATTGCAGCTGCCTTTCTTGAAATAGCAGTATCAAATTCCTGTGTCTGTTTAGTAGGATCATCATCATGTGAAAGTACAAGCGTATCATATCCAAGTTGTTTTGCTTTTGCCTCTGCTACATCAGCTTCAGTTTTAAAAAATGGATTGTCATGTGACGGTGTAATGATTACCATCAATTTTTTGCTGTTAGTTGTATTTGTTGATGTTGAATTTGATGTCTGATTATTTGCTAATGAAGAATTAGAATTACCCTGATTTTGCTGTGTTCCGCATCCTGAAAAAATGACAACAACCATAAGTAAAGCCATTAATACTGCCAAATACTTAATTGTCTTTTTCATAATTAATCTCCTCCTCCTTGAAATATTTTTAAATTATTTGCGAAACAGCGTAAATTATTTTGTTTCGCATATATTTCTAAGGTACACCCACAATATTAATAGAATTATACAAAGCTTAATCATGGGTTTCCCTTATGAAAACAAATTTTAAACAGTAGAATTGGTTTACAAAATCTCATGTCAATACCATTTTTACGGCGTTTTTCCAACCGCTATAAAGTCTATCCATTTCTTCTTTTACATTTAAATTTGGTGAATAAGCATATTCATTTCCTCTTAGCTTTATAATTTCATCCTTACTACCCCATAAATTTATGCCAAGTCCAGCCATATATGCTGAGCCTAACGCAGATAAATCTTCATTTTCTGTTTTAATAACTTTTATATTCAGCAAATCTGCTTGAAATTGCATTAAGAATTTATTATTAGTTGCACCTCCATCAACTCTTAATTCTTTTGGAGCTATTCCAGATTCTTTTTCCATTATATCAATGGCATCCTTAATTTGATATGCTATCGATTCTATTGCAGCTCTAATTATATGTTCTTTTTTTACACCTCTGGTCATACCAACTATGGCTGCTTTTGCATCCATATTCCAATATGGAATTCCAAGTCCTGAAAATGCAGGAATTAAGTAAACGCCTTCATTGCTTTTTAAATTAGAAATTAATTTTTCTAGTTCATCGTAATCTTTAAAAAGCCCTAAATTGTCTTTTAACCATTTAAGAGTATCGCCAGTACTATTGACAATACCTTCAAGCACGTACTCTACGTTTTTGTTTATTCCCCAAGCAATAGATGTTACCAGCCCCCTTTCTGCATCTATGAAATTTTGACCTACATTCATCATAATTGAAGACCCAGTACCGTATGTAGCTTTTACCATACCTGCTTCAAAGCAATTTTGTCCAAAAAGCGCTCCTTGTGAGTCACCAATTATTCCTGTTATGGGTACTTCCTCATTAAGTATTCCATCGCAATTTGTATAACCAAATACATCATTCGATGATATTACTTTAGGCAACATATTTAAAGGTATATCAAATATTTTTAATAGTTCTTCATCCCATTCAAGAGTTTTTATATTAAAAAGTAGTGTCCTACTAGCATTTGTATAATCAGTTGCGTGTACTTTTCCATTCGTAAAATTCCACAAAAGCCAAGTATCTATTGTACCAAGCAGCAATTTACCTTTGTTTGCCTTATCCCTAGCTCCTTCAACATTATCCAATATCCATTTCACTTTTGTGGCTGAAAAATACGGATTTAAAAGCAATCCTGTTTTACTTTTTATTAATTTTTCAATACCCTGTTTTTTGAACCAAATACACATATCAGAAGTTCTTCTACACTGCCATACTATAGCATTATAAATAGGTTTTCCTGTTTCCTTATCCCATACAACAACTGTCTCTCTTTGATTTGTAATAGATATCGCTTTTATATAAGACGATGGTAAGTTTAATTTATTTATTACATCTCTTATTACTATCTTTACATTGTTATATATTTCTAACGGATCTTGTTCTACCCATCCAGGATTAGGATAATACTGTTTATGTTCTTTATTACTTCTCGCTATTACTTTACCATATTTATCGACAACCATAGCTTTTGTCCCCGATGTACTTTGATCTATAGCAATAATACAACTATCAGTCATACGTATCACTTCCTATTTGAGTAATGACATTGAAACATTGTATAAATTTGATACTGATAAACCATAATAATCGAAAATTTGTTTGCTATTCCCTGCTATGGCTGGTTCATCTGGTATGCCTAATATCTTCATTGGCACTGGTTTATTTTGTACTACTACTTCAGCTACAGCAGCACCTAACCCACCAAATATGCTATGTTCCTCTATTGTGATAATGCGACCAGTTTCATGTGCTGCTTTTATAATAGCTTCTTCATCAAGAGGTTTAATAGTATGCATGTTTAAAACCCGACAACCTATACCTTCTTCTTTTAATTTGTCAGATGCATCAACTGCTATTTTTACTGTTTCTCCTGTTGCAATTATCGTTATGTCATTCCCCTGTCTCATAACAACTGCTTTCCCGATTTCATAATTATAATTTAAATCACTGTAAACATCTTCTACTGGGTTTCTACCTACCCTTACATAAACAGGTCCTTCATAATCTAATAAGCTTGACATCATTTTCTCAGTTTCATATCTATCAGCAGGTATAATAATACTAATACCTGGTATAGCTCTCATTACAGCTATATCCTGTAGAGAATGATGTGACATACCTAATGCCCCATAACTTACTCCACCACTTATACCTACAATTTTTACATTCATTTGGGAATAAGCAACGTCAAGTTTTACCTGCTCTATACTTCTCATTGTCAAAAAACATGCAGGCGAAGTTATAAATGGTTTCTTACCTACTGATGCTAATCCTGCAGCTATACCTACCAAATTCTGCTCCGCAATTCCTACTTCTACAAATTGCTGTGGATATTTCTCAGCAAAGCTAGTCATAGAGGCAGAACCTCTTGAGTCACTAGCTAATACAACGATATCCTTATCAACCTCTGCTACTCTAGATAATACATCGCTAATAACTTCTTTATTTGATATTTTGTTCATTCAAATATACCTCCATTAGCTCTTGCAACTCAGAAATTGCAGCTTTATATTCATCGGAATTTGGAACACGGTGGTGCCAATTTGCTTTATTTTCTATAAATTTTACTCCTTTGCCTTTTGTTGTATATGCTAATATAAGTTTAGGCTTATCATTAGCAGATGCTATAGCCGCATTAAAAGTATCTATAAGTCTTTCAATATCATTGCCATCAGTAGTTAATACATCCCAACCAAAGCTTTTCCATTTATCTTCCAGTGGTTCAAGAGACATTACTTCTTCTGTATTTCCACTAATTTGAAGTTTATTCCTATCAACAATTCCTATAAGATTATTTAATTTATAGTGAGATGCAGCCATAGCAGCCTCCCAATTGGAACCTTCAGCAAGCTCTCCATCTCCCATAAGAGTAAACACGCGGAAAGATTTATTATCCATTTTTGCACCTAATGCCATACCAACTGCAATGGACAATCCATGTCCAAGTGCTCCCGTGTTCATTTCTACACCAGGTATTTTATTATTTGGATGTCCAATAAGCCTTGTGCCAAATTTGCAATACGTCTTTAATTCTTCCTTTGGAAAATATCCTTTATCGGCAAGAACACTGTAATATGCCTCTACTGAATGTCCCTTACTTAAAATGAATCTATCTCTTTCTTCCCAATTTGGATTATTAGGATCTACATTCATTACATTATAGTACAATACTGTAAGTATGTCTGCAGACGAAAGTGAACCACCAATATGTCCAGACTTAGATTCATAAATCATATTAATTAAATCAAGTCGAATTTGTGTAGCTTTTATCTTTAGATCTAAAACATCATTCAATTATATCACCTCAAAAGTAAAACAATATAAATTTGAAATTTATCTTTATGTAATGTGATTGATTTGTATTAAATAATTTCTAAATTTTAGATTTAAAAAATTGTAACTTATAAATATACAAAATTTCGGAAGTATCTAATATATTATTATCTTCCTCTTAAAAATTCTTTAATTTCTTGTTCAGATGGATCGACAGGATCTGGCCTCAAACCAGGAATAAAATTGCATGCTTCATATAAAACTGGAATGACGTCATGATGTATTCCTACGCAGTGATGAACATAAGGTCCCTTAACTAATTTTTCTTCCCACATTGGCCAATCATTTACTTCAACCCATAGGTATGTACCTCTGGTATACGGTCCTTTAATTCCTTTAGCTTTCCCTAAAAGCAAAGAATATTCTCCATGATCACCATCAAATCTTACTATAGAAATATTGCCACCTTTGATTTCGAATTCAGCCGTACCAGGTGCATGTGATTCAAACAAGAAATGGTGTTTAAATTTAGGTTTATCATCATTAGAACACAGAGATGGAGGGAAATTCCCACAGTGAAATAACAGCTCACCATTTTCATTTTCTGGATGCCTTATTGTGAGATCTGCAAAAAATGGAACTGCAGAATTCATTGATGCAGCCTGAGCTATAACTGCACTTATCGCCCCATGAACATCCGTTTCGCATGTGACAGGAATACCTTCATCCGTTAATAATCCATTTACTAAACAAGGCATGATTCCTAAACTTACCTGTAATGCAGTCCAACATTGTATAGCAACTGCAGAACAATCTTTTTCTTTTATTAATCTATTCAAAGCTACTTTAAAAGCAGCTACTCTTTTAACATTTAAATCACTTACTTCATTACAATCAAATTTTGATTTTATAAATTCTATTGTCGTCTTTAATTCGGTACCATCTTCCTTCTCAACAGACAATGTTCTCTGTTCAACATCTTTTAAAGTGACAGGAGTAATTTGAATGCCAAAACGTTCTAATAATTCACCCTCATTGTAAATCATCGTCCAAAAGCCTTCTGGTCTTGTTGAAATTTGCAATATTTTAAGGCTATTAAATTTCTTCACAACATTTGCTACAGAAATAAAATTCTTAAATCCTCTATCAAAAGATAAATCATCCAAATAACTATTTACTAAATAAGAAAATGGTACATTGAATCTCCGCAGTATCTTTCCAGTTGCAAATAATCCACACTGAGTATCTCTAAGACGCATTCCATCATCAAGTGGCGCTTCATCCCTTGGTCCCCACAGTAACAATGGTTTATTTATTTCTTTCGCAACCTTGGCAACAGCGTCTTCCGTACCAAAATTGCAATGCGGTACAAAAACAGCATCAACGTTTTCATTTTTGAATTTATAAATTACTTTTTTTATGTCATCTGCATTATCTGATAATAATCCTTCATCGTTAATATCTTCAATACCAACAATGTCAATATTATAATTCTCGATTTTATTTCTTGTTAAATTTTTATATTTAAGAGCATCTTCTTTACTAAAAACATTTCGCCGTGTAGGTAAAAAACCTATTTTTACTCGATCCTCCATTAAATATTCTCCTCCTTAATAGTTTTAGATGATTAAATTTGAATTTACATTTAACTTAAGTTTTTAATCAAATTAGATTAATTTTTTCACTATTATTATATAATATATTAATATAAATTTCAACCATTTATATAAATTTTTTATCATATAGTAGACAATTTTTATATATAAATTATCAATATTTAGTGTGGCTAAATAAAATTTTAGATAAAAAAATAAGACTCTATTTACTTTTTTCTTAATAATAGAGCCGTCACATAAAAATAAAACTTATTCTTACTATATTAATAATAGAATTTTATTTCATAAAACAATTTTAAAATACTATTTAATAATTGCTTAATATTTTAATAACTTTAATTAATTTTTAATACACTTTCTCTAACTACTAACTGTGTATTGATTTCAATTTTTTGTACACTATTATCATTTTCTTTTATCTTATCAACCAATCTCCTGACAGCAGCTTTGCCCATTTCCTGTTTAAATACTTTTAATGTAGTCAACTTCGGAGTTGAAATTTCGCAAAAAGGCATATCATCAAAACCTATAATAGAAACATCTTCTGGTATTTTTATGCCGCTTTCTTTTAATGCTCTCATTGCACCTAGAGCAATGATATCATTATCGGCAAAAAAAGCTGTAGGCAATGCTACATTCTTTTGTTTTAAATAAAGAGACATATCACGGTATGAACCTTCTGCTGTTGGCTCTAAAGGAATCTCAAACTTTTTATCCGCTTTTAAAGCATAGTCAGTTAAAGCCTCTAAGTATCCTCTTCTTCTATAATAAAAGTTATTAATATGCACCGAACTATGAAGATATCCTATATTAGTATGTCCATTCATGATTAAATATTCTGTAGCTTTATACGCAGCATCTACATTATTTATTAAAACAGAATCAAAATCGCTGTTTTTAAAATAACTATCAAGCATTACAATCGGAACATTAACATTTTTTAATACCAGTAAATCTTCACTTGTCATTTCAGTCGCCAAAATTAATATGCCTTCAGAATAATCTTTTTCAATGGTTTCTATTAATTCTTTATTATCTTTCTCATTAAAATTTACATGCGATATTAACAATTCATATCCTTGTGCTTTAGATTCCTTAGTTATGCCTTCTATAAGAGAAGTAAAAAAAGGCGTATCGCAAACGACAAAGCCATGCTTTTTATACATGATAAATCTAATAGTTTTTTGCAAAGTATTGAAAATATTATCCTTAAAATAACCATATTCTCTAGCAATTTTTATTATTTTCTGTCTTGTTTCTTCGCTTACACCGCTTTTACCATTAAGTGCATTTGAAACTGTTGCAGGAGATACTCCAACTATTGATGCTATATCTGATATATTAATTCTAACCACCTCGATATATCTATATTAATTTATATTATTTGAAGTTCACTATAATTTTAATATAATTCACTAAATATATCAAGTAAATTATGTAAAATTTTTATATGAATTTTTTATATATTTTTTAAAACAATTTAAATATTAGCTTTGATTCATGCCCCTACTATTATTTGCCTTGCTAGCAGGCAAAATTACATAGAATATGCTCACTGGCAAAATCATGATATAAAAAATGTTAGCGCGTAAACAAAGCTTCAGCACTAACATTTTTTATATTGGAATATCAATTATTTTCTTTAATTAACCTAAGAAATTAATTTATATCTTCTCTCCATTAGATTCTATAACATCTTTGTACCAATAAAAACTCTTTTTCTTTATTCTTCTTAAATCCTTTAAATCAAATTCATCTCTATTGACATAGATAAAACCATAACGCTTGCTAAATCCTTGATGTGTGCTAACAAGGTCAATTGCTGACCATGGACAATATCCTATTAAGTCTACACCATCAGTAATCGCTAGCTTAGCTTGTTCTATATGCTTACGTAAGAAATCAATCCTGTAATCATCATTTACTACATCGCCTTCCTCTAATTTGTCATAAGCACCTAACCCATTCTCTGTTACCAGCAACGGAAGATTATATCTTTCATTTATTTCCCGCAATGTATTACGAAAACCTATCGGATCGATTTCCCAGCCAAATTGTGTTTTTTCTAAATAAGGATTAGAAACTCCTCTGTAAACTCCCGACTCTCCAATGGCAATTTGCTGATCTCCAGTAGAGTTTTTATCGGAAGGATCATTCTTACTCTCAGCTACAGTTGATGTTGAATAATAGTTAAAAGCTATAAAATCAGGCTTCCCACTCTTTAAGATTTCCATATCTCCTTCTTGAATTATCGGTGTATATCCTTTCTCTTCTAAGTAGCTCCATGCTATACTATTGTATCGCCCAAATACAGCCGCATCTAAGTACAGCCAGTTGCGGATTGACGAGAAGTTTGAAGCAGCTAATACATCTTCAGGCTTAGAACTAGCGGGATAGATTGATATGATATTTGGCGCAGGACCAATTTTTGCATTTGGACACATTTCATGGCATAGTTTCATCGCTTTTGCCTGGGCCAAAAGCATATGGTGGTTCTGCTGATACAATTCTTTTTGTGGATTTTCTATTTTAGAATCAACAGTTCCAAGAACTGCTCCGTATAAAATCATCATATTTTGTTCATTAATTGTTAACCAATATTTGACGCGATCGCCAAAATATTTAAATAAAGTTTTAGCATAGTTTTCGTAAGCATCTATCGTATCTCTATTTGACCAGCCACCCTTTTCTTGCAAGGCGTAAGGCAAATCAAAGTGGTACATAGTGACAATAGGTTCAATATTATGTGACAGCAATTCATTAATTAAATCGTTATAAAATGCAATACCTTTTTCATTTATTTCCCCTGTGCCTTTCGGATAAATTCTTGTCCATGCAATAGAAAAGCGATAAGCTTTAAGACCCATTTTTGCAAATAAAGCTATATCTTCTTTGTAACGATGATAATGATCACTGGCTACTTTAAAATCTGATGTTCCTTCAGGATACTTTCCCATATCAATGACAGAAGGTCCTTTTCCGTCTTCATCCCATGCCCCTTCCACTTGATAAGCTGATGTGGATGCTCCCCATAAAAAGTCTTTTGGAAATGGTTTTATAAACTCATGATACATTAATAAATCTTTCCTTCCTAAATTAGTATTATAACATAAACTTATAAATTGGAGGCAATTGTATACCCTTCCATTACAGCTTCCATTATTTTTCTTGGTTTGATGCAATCTCCGATCATAAATGTTTCTGGTACAATCCCATAAAAACTTTCTGCTACCGATTTATTTGGTTTCAATCCGGTGGCAATTATAACAGTATCTGCCTTAATGAATTTTTCTTCTCCATCACTTGTTTTAACCACTACAACATCTTCTTTGATTTCCTGGCATGTAGTCTTCAACATTGTATTTAATGTGCTTGCCTGTTGCATTTTTTGGCGAAGTGCAATTTTATAAAGCATGTTTCCCTGTGCTGCTATTTCTCCTGCAAGCTCGATGATTGTAACATTTTTCTGCTGAAGTAATGAAAGCTCCAGTCCAATTTCTGCACCAATTGTGCCGCCACCAATAATTACAACATTCTGCCCAATCTTATCCATATGTTCAATGGCATCATAGAAACTGATCACATGTTGCTTATCAATTCCTGGTATATGTGGTATAACAGGATTCGCTCCCACTGCTATTATAACTGCATCTGGCATAATTTTTTCTACAAGTTCCGGCGTAGCTTCTGTATTTAGATGAACTTCAACTTTGGACTTTTTAAGCTGTACTTTAAGATAATCTAAAAATGCTTTAATATCACTCTTATAATATTCCATTGCAACATAGTGAAGTTCGCCACCTAAGAAACTATTTTTTTCAAATAAAATTACTTTATGACCTCTTTTATCTGCTACCAATGCAGCTTGTAGTCCTGCTGGTCCAGCACCTATTACGACAATTCTTTTCTTTATATCAGCCTTTTCTAATTTCCGCGGTATCCATGATTCATTGGAGTATCTTGGATTCACAGAACATCCTACATTTCTGTGGTTTGTAGATATATGATAACATTGTAAACATCTTATACACGGGACAATGTCCTCAGGTCTACCTTCTCTCGCTTTTTTAGGCCATTCAGGGTCTGCCACCAAAGCACGTCCAAGTGCAACCATGTCTGCAACACCATCTGAAATCAACTGCTCAGCTTCGTCTGGATTCATAATAGCCCCAACGACTGTAACAGGAATATGAACATTTTCTTTTACGATTTTTGCATATTTTGCATTAGGCACATGTTCTGAAAAATTAGTAGTAACCATATGAACATTAGCCTCGCGCTCCATGTCTAACCCACACGAAATCTGTACCATATCAATTAATGGTTCTGCCATCTTTATAAAAGCCAACACATCTTCAAATTCTATCCCACCCTCGATCCATTCTGTTGCTGAAATTCGCATATCAATAGGGAAATTTGCTCCTACCGCTTTTCTAACCCTTTCTAAAATCATTAGAGGAAATCTTGCTCTGTTCTCAAGGCTTCCACCATATTTATCTGTTCTTTTGTTAAAAAATGGTGAAAGGAATTGTGCTGGTAGCCAGCCATGGCCAAAATGCATAAAAATCATATCAAAGCCTATATCTTTAGCGTCAAATGCAGTTTGTTCGTACCAGCGAAGTGTTTCCTCCATCATTTCTTCTGTCATTTCTTTTACTTCTACTCCATCATTTCTAATAAATCCGGAAGGTCCTTTGGCAAAATCTTTTACTCGAGCATATTGACCTGCATGTACAATTTCAATAGAAGCTTTTGCACCAGCCTGACGTGCAATCAAAATCCTTTGTCTTGTTTGTTCAACCTCATATTTTGAAAATGCATAAGGTTCATCTGATGAAGCAAACGAAGACTTTCCAGGTTCTGCAATGACAGAACCAGCGATAACAATCCCCGGTCCACCTAAGGATTTGTCAAAAAATTTCTGTCCAATAGGTGTAGCCACAATTCGATTTCTTACCATCATATCATTGATCTTAATCGGTGAGAATAAGTTTGGATATTTCATAATATTCCTCCTAAATTTAAGTTTTCGCATATATACGATTACTTTTTTATATCATCAATAAATATTCCATTAAAACTCTTTAATTTACCATTTCATACGTCATTTTCGTCCATATAGCCAAAATCTACAGTGGTTTTCTCTATTCTTTCCAGAATAATGTCAATACAGACTTTTAGCACATCCCATTAACTAGTCATAATTGCTTATCAAAATGAAAGTTACCTAATAATTGAGTTGTACTGATAAAAAGAAGAGATGGCTTTATCGCCCCTCTTATAAACAACTTAATTTATTTTACTAATGTTTCTTCTGTTTCTTCCAACATAATTTGTCTATCTACCATCTTAAAAAACGGAATCCATATTAAAGTTGTTATAATAATCAATACTATTTGTAAAATTGCTGTCGGCACACCTTGCGCAAGAAAACCTGAAATAATCTGCGGCATAGTCCAGTTTACTATAACGCCGGATAATCTCGGGGTAACGCCAAGTGCTATTGAAAGATAACTAATTGTTGTACAAATTATCGGATTCAAAATATAAGGAATGAATAATAATGGATTTAATAAAATTGGTATACCAAATAACAATGGCTCGTTAATGCCAAAAATTGCAGGAATTATTGCCATTTTACCAAGTGTTTTTAATCTCTTACTCTTTGCAGTAAACGCCATTAAAAATGCAAGACCAAATGTGCCTCCAATGCCTCCAGGTTGACATAATACAGAAAATGAATCAGTTATAATATTCGGTAAAGGTAAGCCAGATGACAGTGCCTTTAAATTTTCAGCAGATGCAGCTAATGTCAACGGTGAAATGATGCTAAAAACCGCATTGCCATGAATACCAAAAAACATAAACAAAGTACTTAGTATTTGGACAAGAAGATAAGCTGGATATGACAATCCAATTCCTTGTAATGGTACTTGAATTAGTGAGTAAATCATCTGATGAATGCTTCCAAAACTTGTCTTAGCTAATCCTGCTTCTATAAACGTTGCTAAAAGTGCAGAAAACAATGCGGGCACTAAACTTGCAAAAGATTCTTCTACTATAGGTGGAACACCTTCTGGCATACGCAAATAAATCTTTTTATCTTGAAGCAATTTTGTAAATCTTACAGTAAAAGCACTTATAAGCATCGCAGTAAATAAACCTGGATATCCTAACCATTGAGTAGGAATATCAGTATATAGTTTATGTGGAGTAATTAACAAAAATGTCATAAAACTAATAATCGTTATGGAAAGAGGTTTCATTCCCAATTTTGTTGCATATTGATATGGTAATACAATAGCAACATACAAAGCAATTATACTAAGTGTTAGAGATTGAATTGTCATAAATATAGTTGCTAACCCTGTATTTTTAACAAAACTTTGCCATGCTGGGATATTTAAAAATGCTCCTAAGCAAGCAAATGAACCAAGTAAAATAACTGGCAATAAAATTTGAAATGTAGCACCTAATGCACTTAAAAATTTAATGTCGCTTATTTTTTTTGCTATAGGCATTAGCCTTTTTTGCAATGCGTCTATAAATCTATCCATCTTTTTTCCCCCTAAAATATATTTTTTATCTTCTAGTCTCCAGCATCATCGTCATGATTTATGTGTACAGTTAAACTAATATTAGCAGCTACACATAGTATAGATGTAAACAAAGCTGAAACTATAATTAATATGATTTGACCTTCTGTCATTAAGCACTTATTAATATACTAAAAATAGAATTGTAATATGGATGGAAATTTCCATTTAAAAGATGTTTAGGAATGGCAATAGACTAAAACTATACATCATCATACTTTTATTTTCATATAGTCAATACTGAAATCGTAAGCAATCATATATTTAAAAAAAATTTCCTGAAATCAGTCATAAAATTTCAACAAATCTTATAAGTACTGCAAAAAATCATTTTTTAATAATCGCAATAGCATCATCCAAAATTTTTTCGCCATTCATCATTCCGAAATCCATAGGTTTTATAACATCAATTTTATCCGCATACTTTGAAAATGTTTTTGCAATAACGTCCTTTTTGTATGCGATCTGTGGACCTAAAAGTATAGCATCTACCTCTTCAATAAAATTTTCTAATTGTGTATATGGATAAGCTTGAATTTCTGCCTCTATCCCACGTTTTTTTGCGGCTTCTCTCATTTTTCTGACTACCATACCAGTACTTGCACCGTTTTCACACACCAAAGCAATTTTATACATATCACACCACCCAATATAACATAGATTTCTTAACTATCGTGTCTTATACAAATAAATGATCTCTTCCGCCAATTCTTTTATAATACCTGCTGCAGTCAAATGATCTGCTGCATGTACCAACAACATATTAATTTTTAAATCCTGATGTTCTGCATCATAGAACAGCAATTCGCTGTGGGCCTGATGTGCCTTTATAATCGCCTCATCTGCATGCTTTAAGTCTGCCTCCGCTTCTTCATATTTGCCAACACGAGCTTGCTTGATTGCTTTCATTGCCAAGCTTTTACCTTCACCACTGTTTGCAATAATTTCCATACTTTTTGCTATTGCATCCATAAACATCTCTCCTTCCATCCATCTGCATTTGTTCTCATCTCTCATCGCTGTGATTTTATTATACTAGCTGGACAATCAAATTTCTATTCTTGATTTTGCACTTTTACGGTGCAATTGATAATATAAATTTTTGAAAATTGCTATGCTATAATATAAAAAAGTAATAATTACAGTATTATGTAAGAGGTGAGACTCTCCTATGCAAGAAAAAGAACTTAAAATATTGAACTATTTGAAAGATCAGACAAGCTACGTTACAGCTTTAAACATAGCAGAAAATTTAGAATTTTCAATTCGCAGTGTTAAGACTTATATATCTAATATCAATACAAATTATCCCAATTTGATCCTTTCATCCAGAAAAGGCTACTCTATACAAGATAAAGAACGTCTGGCTAATATATTGAATAATTTTACAAATAACGATATACCCCAGTCTTCAAAAAACAGACAAGCATATATACTTAAACTTCTCTTGCTTCAGCAACAAACAAAAAACCTTGATGAATTAGCAGACGAGCTGTGTATCTCCCCTGTGACTTTGATGAATGAGATATCAAAAATCAAGGCAGAATTAAAAAATTTTGATCTGGTATTCAAAACAAAAAATAATTGTGTCTATATTGAGGGACTGGAAAAAAATAAAAAAAAGATGATATCACATCTTATCTATAATGAGATAAAAGAAAACTTTATTAGTTTAGATCTCCTTCAAACATATTTCCAAAACTTAGATTTAAAGGTAATAAAGGAAGTAGTGACTGAGAGGCTTTTAGCAAATCACTATTTTATCAATGACTTTTCATTGATAAACTTTATTTTACACTTAGCAATCACAATGCAGCGTTCCCTGGAAAATCTTACTACACCGGAAGTTTTGGATTCCTCAAACAATGCTCATATCACCGAACCTGTTTCTAAGTTATTAAGGGAGATCTGTGATGATTTAAAAAAGTATTTCCCTGTTCATTTTACAAACAATGAATTTTATAATCTAGCACTAATTCTAATGACCAGTATTGTCAATGAAAATAGCACCAAATTGGAATATTCTCAGCTAAACGAAATTATCGGATCTAGAATATGTAATCTAATGGAATTAATTCAAAATAAGGTAAAAAACGCTTTATATATCAACTTAGACAATCCAGATTTCGTGATACGTTTTTCTTTACATCTATGCAACATGCTGGTTCGTTTGGAAAGCAATATCAATTTAAGAAATCCTCAACTTCTGTCAATTAAAAACACTTATCCATATATTTACGATGTATCAGTTTTTATCGCTAATATCATCACAGAAGAAACGGGTTACGCAATATCTGAAGATGAGATTGCCTATATAGCATTGCATGTAGGTGTCTTAATAGAAGAACAAAAAGCATTAAGAAATAAAGTAAAGGTAATCGTACTCTGCCCTCGTTATTACTCTACTCACCTCAAGTTAGTAAAAAAAATTCATGCAATCTTTGAGAACGACATAATACTGTCCGGAGTCATTACCACTCCAGATGAGTTAAAGAATTTTTCGGATTATGACCTTGTAATATCTACAATACATGTTAACATCTGCCTTACTGTCCCAATGATCATCATATCAAATTATTTTGATAATAAAGATATGAGTATTATTGCCAATGAAATTGAAAAAATCAAAAAAGCAAGATTAAGAACCATTTTAGAGAAAAAGCTTAAATTTATATTTAAAAGGGAATTGTTTTTCTATAATCCCGGCTTTTCGAATAAAGAAGATGCAATAAATTATTTGTCTAATGCCTTAAATAAATTCGGTTATGTAGACTCATCTTTCCAAGAAAGGATTTACGAAAGAGAAAGGATTAGTCCTAGCGCATATTTAAATATCGCTATACCTCATCCTTTAGAAATGAGCGCTTTTTCAACTGCCATAGCAGTATCGATACATCCAACACCAATCAATTGGAATCAAAATAAGGTAAATGTTGTTTTTATGCTTGCAATCAATGAGGAAGATCGGATCCTTTTTCGCGATATATTTGATTTTGTAACAGAAATAATTTCAAATAAAAAATATTTTCAAACACTTTTAAAAACTAAAACATACGAAGATTTTATCAATCTTTTAATAACATCGGTATAATTTGAGAGAATTTTCTTGCTTCAAAAATTTTATATTTATGACGGTTTATAACATTTATTATTAGCTTCTACATCGTTTTATTATTTTCACGTTTCCATGTTATTGTTGTAAATTCATACATTTGAAGAATCATATTTTAATAATTTAAAAGCCATTTCATGGATAATTAAATGAAAAAATTTTTATGAAAAATATATGGGGATTATTGTAATCTCTACAATATGAGTGTAATATTAAATTTCACAGATGAAAAGAAACAATTTATGACCAAATTCATATCAAAGTATACAATCTCGATAGTGTAAAATTTTATTAGGTTAAAAAGCAGGAAAATGACAATTATATGTAGAAATAAGAACACACAATCGTTGATATATACCCTATTGTATCCATTTTTAAATATTTGTCTAAAGATAAATATATTCTTTTTTTCCTTCTTTGTTTGTCTGTTCATAAATTCTTTTATCAAATTCAACAGTGCCCATGACCGTTTTTATATTTGTGTGTTTTTGCCTTTACATCTATATTCTTTCTTGTCTCTTTTTTCTAGTAGCATATCATCTATCATCGTAAGGATTTGAGCTATTAGTTCACAAGCTTCGTCGCAAACAAATTTATAAATTTTCGCTTCTAAATCCTTGAAATTTATTTCATTATGGTTTAAACTTAACCCGAACATGTAATCACCTCTATAACATTTGGTCTTTTTTATTTAAACATTATAGCGGATGATTCATGTGAAGGGAAGGTATTTTTTAGTACCTTCCTTTTTCTATTTTTTACCGCCTGCTAAAGTTATACACTAAGTCTTCTCTCCATTTGATTCTATAACGTCTTTGTACCAGTAAAAGCTCTTCTTCTTTATCCTTCTTAAGTCCTTTAAATCAAATTCGTCTCTATTGACATAGATAAAACCATAACGCTTGCTTATACCTTGATGCGTACTTACAAGGTCAATTGCTGACCAAGGACAATATCCTATTAAGTTTACACCATCGGTTATCGCCAGCTTAGCTTGTTCTATATGTTTCCTTAAGAAATCAATCCTGTAATCATCATTTACTACATCGCCTTCCTCTAATTTGTCATAAGCACCTAACCCATTCTCTGTTACCAGCAACGGAAGATTATATCTTTCATTTATTTCCCGCAATGTATTACGAAAACCTATCGGATCGATTTCCCAGCCAAATTGTGTTTTTTCTAAATAAGGATTAGAAACTCCTCTGTAAACTCCCGACTCTCCAATGGCAATTTGCTGATCTCCAGTAGAGTTTTTATCGGAAGGATCATTCTTACTCTCAGCTACAGTTGATGTTGAATAATAGTTAAAAGCTATAAAATCAGGCTTCCCACTCTTTAAGATTTCCATATCTCCTTCTTGAATTATCGGTGTATATCCTTTCTCTTCTAAGTAGCTCCATGCTATACTATTGTATCGCCCAAATACAGCCGCATCTAAGTACAGCCAGTTGCGGATTGACGAGAAGTTTGAAGCAGCTAATACATCTTCAGGCTTAGAACTAGCGGGATAGATTGATATGATATTTGGCGCAGGACCAATTTTTGCATTTGGACACATTTCATGGCATAGTTTCATCGCTTTTGCCTGGGCCAAAAGCATATGGTGGTTCTGCTGATACAATTCTTTTTGTGGATTTTCTATTTTAGAATCAACAGTTCCAAGAACTGCTCCGTATAAAATCATCATATTTTGTTCATTAATTGTTAACCAATATTTGACGCGATCGCCAAAATATTTAAATAAAGTTTTAGCATAGTTTTCGTAAGCATCTATCGTATCTCTATTTGACCAGCCACCCTTTTCTTGCAAGGCGTAAGGCAAATCAAAGTGGTACATAGTGACAATAGGTTCAATATTATGTGACAGCAATTCATTAATTAAATCGTTATAAAATGCAATACCTTTTTCATTTATTTCCCCTGTGCCTTTCGGATAAATTCTTGTCCATGCAATAGAAAAGCGATAAGCTTTAAGACCCATTTCTGCAAATAAAGCTATATCTTCTTTGTATCGATGATAATGATCGCTTGCTACTTTAAAATCTGATGTTCCTTCAGGATGCTTTCCCATATCAATGACAGAAGGTCCTTTTCCGTCTTCATTCCATGCCCCTTCCACTTGATAAGCTGATGTGGATGCTCCCCATAAAAAGTCTTTTGGAAATGGTTTTAATTTTGAATAGTCCACTTAAATCATACCCCTTTTCTATAAAACATTCATTTGTATTAATATGGTATTAATAATGTTTAGAGAAATTTGTCTGCAAAATTATTCTGTTAATTTAATTTTTTAAAATTTTAATTTCTAAATAAAATACTTAAATTGCAAATTACTTTGTTCCAATAATCAAAACATCTGAGGTAAAATTGTGCATATGAATTATCGTTTTATCATTAGAAGTTTCAATAGTAGGTTTCGCAATATGTTTTTTTTCTAAATCAATAATAATAAAATTATAATTTTCAAGTTTCATATTAACAATTACTGTTGTATTTGATGGCATATAAATCACAATTGTACTTAAGTCCGGGTTCCCAGCCATTCTAATTTCTCTTGTATTATTAAGTATTGCATCCAGAGGCTCTATTTCGAACAGATCATACATTTCAAAAATCCATTTTGCAAAAGAATAATCCCATGCTCCATCAAATCTTAAAGCATCTCTCCAATCATATGGTTTATCAAAAACTTCTCCTATATTTTTTTCAAACTCTTTTCCTTTTTTATGCCAGCTCCAAATTCCATGTGCACCATAAGTAATACCAGCACTGGCTCCTGATAGCAAACTCTGCCATGCAGCTTTTCTAACATCAAAAGTCGTAAATCTACCGTAAATACCTCTGCTAAATCCCATTTGTTCATAACAAGGTTCAGCATTTATAATTGGCTTCTTAACTGACTTATTATAAAAATTCAGTGCCATTTCATAAGGCATATGACGATATGCTGAATTATGCCCTGACTGAAACATATAAAAATCCAAATTTTTATTATTTACAAATTCTTCTGGTAGTTCAGTCAATCTGCCTTGGAGATGCATTGTTGTTAAACATTCTGGGCTAAGTTTCTTTATTGTATTTAAAGCAAGCATGTAATAATTTTTTGTAAGTTCCGTTGGAAAATCTGTATCACCACTTATTATATAAATAGGACAAAATTTTGAAAAAGTTTTTGCTACATGTTCTACATAAGTTTCTACCACATCTAATGGCATTTTACTTGTTTCCCTTAATTTGCTCGCCCATGTATCTGGCACATAATTACACCAAAGTAAAACAAGTGCAGGCAAAAATCCTTTTTTTACTGCTACTTCAATCATTTTTTCAGCTCTATGAAAATATTCTTCGTTGATGGAATAAAAATCAAATGTACCATCTTTATTAATTTTAAATGGCATTATATTGATATCTGATTGGCTTGCATCCCACTGTGGAAGAATATTTATTTGAAGCGCATTAAATCCCTGCACTTTTCTGTAGGATAAATATTCTTCCCACTCTTCAAAACTTATGTTAGTAAATGCACTCCAACAAGTATCTGCTAAATAAAAAAATTTTTTGTTTCCATTTATAAAGTATTTTTTATCTTTTGAAATAGTAAGTCTTATCATTTTCTCACTCCTTGTCTATAAAAACATCAAAATGCCAGAACTCTACTACATATTGGAATTTCAATTAATTTTCTAAAGACTTTAACATTTTACATGTTTAACGCAATCCTGCCGCTTCCGCCCGTTCAACTGCAAGCTCAACAACTTCATCTCGTTCTTCTGGAAGAATGAAACCCAAAGCAACTGCACAATCTGTACTTTTTTCCGCAAGATTACGATAGTTTTTCAGAGAAGTATAAATTGCTTGCATTTTTTCTTTTGAAAAAGGATTCATATGTCCAAATACACTTTGACTCCCATCAGGTTTTGTAGAAAAACCATAGTAAGTAGCTGTGGGCAGATCAATAAAAGGAGTACGGATTCCACCAACAGCATTACCAAATACATCTCTAATATTTTTACCATCAGGTCCTCTCTTTATAGGCTCAGCATGAGGCGCAGGTACACCTTCACGAACCCAGCAATAGAGATTCCTAAATGCGGCATTAAACACGTATTCATAAGGGTAATCATTAGGCAATCCATCAATACCTTTGTAGACTTTCCTATTACCAACCATATAATTTTCATCGGCATTATACCATTTTAAAATATTATTCACAGAATCATGACTAGCTCCTGGAATTTCATAAGCTCGGAAAAGATTTCCTGGAATATCGCTATCTCCTTTCCACCTGACAGCTTCATTTTCACTCTCTGTATTGACAGCAATATAAGGTTCTCTAGCTCCCATTATTCCAGCACCTTCTGAATCAAAATAGCTTTTACCTGAAAGAATTATAGGCTCATAAGAATTTAGTGGTGCTGGCCTAGCACCGCCTCCAGCTGCTAAGTAACCATCAAATATCGGTCCTTCAGAGCAATTTTTTTCCAAATAAGCAAATGATTTTACATAACGTACTATATATGTGGCTGATTGTGACCAGCCAGTTAAATACAATTTGTAGTTATCATATTGAGAAATTGGATTTATTTCGCTTTTAGTACGAAGTGCCTTCGCAAAGTCAGTCAACATATCCCAAAATAGTCCAGCTTCATACTGTGGAAAAAACTTAAACACAGTATTTTTGGGTTCTGGTCTATTAGGCAGAGGATTTTTCCAAGACAGTATTGAGTACCTTTCCCTATCCGCAGCATAAAGTGAATCTAAAACATCTGACTTACTTGTTATTCCAATGTAAATATCTCCATTTCGTGTAAAGTACTTCCATGAACTAACCCATATGCGGTCGATATCAAACAATGCCGTTGCATTCAAAATTTCAATTACGACATTACCACTAAACTTAGCAACATCTTTGGGACGGCGCACTATAAATCGGTTAACATAAGGCGCATCTTTATAAATAGTTATGGGAGCATGATCCTCCCCATCCTCGTATATATTAGCTGTTCCCCACATGAAGTATTCTTCTTCTACATAGCCTATTTCTGCAAAATTACACTTTTCTGAAGCCTGTGCGAAAGGGACAGATTTTTCTGTTACAGGTATTAGCTTGATTTTTTCAATCATTTGCCCGCCTCCTTAAATTATTATAATCATCTATTATTATTGAATAGTTAAAACTCGTATATGAACTCGAGTTTTAACTATTCTTTGAAGATAAAATTTTTTATTTTATTATTTTCTAAGCTTGAACTTGTTGATTTGTTTTTTCTGCATTAAGCTCTTCTTGCAAACTTTGATCGTCTAATTTTTTGAAAAATGGATAATAAATAACTAGAGAAAGCACTATAAGTACTAGCTGCAATAATCCAATTCTCCAACTTCCCTGCATAATACCAGCTACAATCACCGGTACACCAAATGGAACTTGAACCCCTGCTGGTGGTGGTACTAATCCTATATAGGTTACTATATAGGCAACCAAAATCTGAATTAATGGTACAGAAATAAAAGGAATAGCCATAATGGGGTTGAACATCATCGGAACACCAAAAACAACAGGCTCATTTATAGTAAAACATCCAGGAATAATTGCAAGCTTTCCTAATGTCTTTAATCTTTTACTTTTAGCAATGAATAACATAAGGATGACTAATCCTAAGGTACCACCGGCTCCCCCGATTCCTGCATAAAGATTATAAAATTGTTGTCCTAAAATATGAGGTAGTGGTTGTCCTGCTGAAAAAGCTTGTAAGTTTTGTAAATCCATCGGCAAGTAAACTGCAGTAATTATACTACTTACAACTAATGATCCATGCATTCCAAAGAACCATAAAATCATTTGAATCAATACTATAATAAATAAAGAAATAAAATTACTACCAAGTGATGATAATGGAGTTTGCACTAAAGTATAAATAAACTGAGTAAATGATTTAAAGTGCGTATGTGAAAATACTCCAGCAATCACAAGAAAGAATAAACCTACAATTACAGCCGGTATTAATCCTGAAAATACATTTGATATAGTAGGCGGAACACCAGCAGGCATTTTTATAGTCCAATTCTTATCTAAAACATATATATATAGTCGAGCAGCAACCAACGATACGATTAATGCTGTAAATAATCCTTGAACTCCAAACCAACTTAATAAGAATGCGTTTTGTTTTTCAAAAGTAGATATTGGTGTAACTAGTAAAAAGCAAAATACGCTTACCAAGGCCGGTACTACCGGTTCTTTTTCGAAACTTTCTACCAATTTATAAGAAACTAAAAATGAAACATATAATGCTAAACATCCTATTGCTATGTTATATGGTATTAGAAGAATTGCCTGAATTCCAGTAGTTTTGATAAATGTTTGCCACGGAGCGATAGGAAGTACCGCTAACAAAACAGCAAATGATCCTATCATTAATATAGGAAGTGCTGACATTAATCCATTTGAAATTGCCTGTAGATATCTGTTAGATTGCATTAAAAGTGCAAATTTTTGCAGCTTCTCACTAAAATTAGATTTATTCATTAATACTCCCTCCACTGACATAATTTCATTTTTTATAGCCCTAACGCATTTTTTAAAACTTTTTCTCCATTCATCATTCCATAGTCTATACTGTCTATTACTTCCACTTTTATTCCTTTAGGTTCGTACGTTTGTTTATACTTATTTAGCAGAAAACCCACCTGGGGTCCTAAAAGCAAGATGTCTGTATCGTTTTCGTACTGCTTAAATTTGCTCTCTGAAGTTGCCCTTATCTCAACCTCCTCTCCTAACTTTTTTGCTGCTTCCTTCATCTTTGTAACCATTAAGCTTGTAGACATTCCGGCTGCACAAATTAAAGTAATTTTTTTCATTCTACTGCCTCCTCATTTTTAGATAATGTGTTTTCCTATTAATATATAATGCAATTATCGTGCCAAAACACTTTCAAGCTTTAACTGCTTTTCGTACATGTCAATAAATTCTTGGGCTAAATCTTTTACAGTTATTGCATTCATAAGGTGGTCTTGAGCATGTACCATAAGAAGCGTAACTTCCTTCCTATTTCCGGCTGCTTCATCTTGAATAAGTTTTGTTTGCACGTCATGAGCTTTATCCAACTCCTCACATGCTTTATCAATCTCCTTTCTCGCCTCTTTAATATTGCCAGATTTCGCATACTGAATGGCAGTCATCGCATGTGACCTAGCATTACCACCGCTTACAATAATTTTCATAACTATTTCTTCGTATTCCATTTGCAACGTCCTTTCTTATCATGATTATTGTTGTGTTTTCATTATATTAAATATGCAAATACCGTGCCAAAACACATTGCATAAAAAAAGGCGGCAAAATGCCGCGTAAGGTCAAGGTACTATTTAAGTATTGTTTTGTAGTTGAAAAAAGTCATGATGTAGCAAATCTCATCATCTGAAATATTTATATCGTATTTTTTATTTAAAATCTCACATGACTTTTTAACTATTCTATAAAGTTCACGGTTTTCCGAAATATATTTTTCCCTATCAACAAATTCATCAACAGATCCACCGCCTTTTAACCTATCTATCATACAAGCAACATGCAGGGCTATTCCAATCAAAGCGTTTGTATTAATTTTTGTATTCAGTTCACCTTCAATGGCGCCTATGAACTTTCTTATATCCTGTAGAACACTTTTACTGCTGATATTTTTCAACTGATTTTCTAATGTATCTCCCATCTTTAAATAAGTATTTTCAATATCTATAAGCCTCTGTATAGGCTTTATGGCCTCTAAACTTAATACTTCGTGCAATCCATACTGAGGTATGCTTGTATCTATTTTAAATGAGCTTACTATGCATAAAATTTTGTTTTCTCTTTCGATATTTCTCAATCTCGTATGAATGCTTTCTGTCCCCACAAGATTTATAGGAACAATTTCAAATATATTGCTGTCGTATTTAAGATGCTTATCAAGAATATTTTTTACAGCAACAGCGCTTCCTTCTCCAGTTGTACATACAGTTACAATAGAGATTTTCCCTTTCATTTCATTGTCTAAATCAGCCTGCCGCTCAATCTCTAAAAATGTATTGACATTCAAAGTTTCATCATATACTTCCTCTAGAGAATACCCCATCATTGCCTTTCTTGTGGCCTCTATGACATGCAGTGTACTTACAAGCGGAATTGTTTTTGTCCTTATTCCAAATTCTTTTTCAATTTCTTCCCCAAAAGTTGTAAGCGACCCCATGTCCACTAAAAATAAGATATCAGATTTTATCCCAGCATTTTTAAGATATGCCTTCAACCTTGAAATTACCTGCTGAGGCTTTTCATCAAGGGGAGCATTAATGCCTATAGCATATTTCGTTCCTAAAAGGTTATTGGCAGTTTCCACCATAGAACTAGCTGTAGCAGTACCATGTGCAATTACGATTACTTTTACATCTTTCTTCTCTTGCTCTTTTACAACTCTACCGTCGTAGGCAAAAAGCATAGCAAGAAAGCCAGCTTCATCGATAGGCATAGATACATCCAATACTCGCTCTATTATTTTCAGGCAATCAAGGGCTGTATTAAATTCTTCACTATGTTCAGTTCTAATTCTATTTAGCTGTGGATTCACTATCTTTCTATTTCGCTTAATTCGCTCAACTGCATTGTATATGTGTACCGCCATTCCACAGTAAAGTTCTTTGCTTAATTCCTTTTTCAGCCTCTTTTCAGCATATTTTATAATCTCTTCTACCGTTTGGACGATTTCAATGCCAACGACATTTTCGATGTCAGAAACGTCAATAATCTTATTGACTTTGTGAAAATACTTTTCAAAGTAATCATTTATATCTTTCTCCATCTCTTTATCAAGTTCTTCACCTGAAAGTCCCATGCTTTTAAGTTCATGCATCCTAGAATCTATCATTTCATAAATATTATCTTTGCTGCTATCTTTCTCAAACAAAATGTTCTCTTCATTTTTGTCAAATACGTAGTACCTTTTATTTATCTCTAAAAACTTATTCCAAAGTTGACGGTGTTCCGTTTCCATATAAAGTCCATTTCTTATATACTGTGGCAAATCAATGCTATTTATTTTTATTTCTTCTTTTTTATTTGAAACAAAATCTGCATATGCTTTTGCACACGCAAGCTGAATATCTGTTTTTAACTGCCCAATGTTATTTGGACAGTTATAGCTTAGAAAAGCTTTCATTGAATTTACCGACACAATAATTTGTCTACCGAGTTTGTTCGATTCTTCTCTTATAAATTGGCAGATAAGGTTGAATCTCTCATCAATGCTTCTCTCTCGAAGACTTGGCAGACGTATAATCATCGGAATTCTTCTTGTAAATGTCTTAAGAAGGATAGAATCTGGATTCTCTGTAGTAGCAGAAATTATCAATACATTGGATTTTCTCTCTAAATCGGTTTCACCAAGCCTTCTAAATATACCCTTATCCATAAAGGTAAAAAACATTTCCTGCCCCTCTGGTGGAAGCCTATGAACCTCATCTAGGAAAAGTATTCCTCCATCAGCTTTTTCTATAAGTCCCACTTTATCATAATCCGCACCTGTATAAGCACCCTTTTTAGAACCAAATATTTGTCCCACCAAAAGTTGTGGATTATTGGCATAATCTGCGCAGTTAAAAACTATAAACGGAGAATTTTCATCCATTCTATTCATTTCAATTGCATATTTGTGTATGAGTTCTGCAAACATTGATTTCCCAACGCCTGTCTCTCCCAATATTAATATGTGCATTCCATTGGGAGGATACAGTATCGCTGCTTTAGCCTGCTCCACTGCAGAAAATAGGCTTGGATTTTTTTCTAAAAATTTATCAAGAGAAGTCTCTTCTCTTTTATTTGAAATTTCCTCAACATATCTAAAAAGTACCGGCTTTGTACCTACTTTAACTGCTTTTCCTTCATCACATAGTCTATTTAGATCGCTACTGACATTTGCTCTGCTAAGCCCAAGAGAGTCAGCTATATCAGAAGCACTTACGCCTATTCCTCTATCCAGTTCTTTTAGTTTCTGATAAATAATATCGATTCTCTTCAAAGTTACCACCTCAAGTAAAACAATATAACATAAATCAATTTTAAATCAAATTACGCACAATATTCTCTTTTATTTATTATACATTAACTAAATCTTAATATAAATGAAAAACTTTGCACTTGCTTATTTATTTTTTGCATAAAAATAAGGCGGCTTTAAAAACCACCTTTGCAATCCCAAACATCTTTCTTCCATCCCTCGTAAATAATCCCATATCTAATTATTATATTGTTGCAGTATTATTTTTGAAAAGACTATCAAATCATTTAAGCCATTTTCAATCAAATCCTGGACAACTTTCAAATCTATCAATTGATAATTATGCACAGCGATGTTTCTAAAACCAACCATGGATTTTAATTTCTTCTCTAATGCACCATCTATGACACCATTTTTTCGAAGCAGTTCAAATGCATCTCTACTATTTTGAGGAATGTGTAATTTCAGTTTTATTAATTACAACATCACTCATTGTAAATTCGTCCCCTTTTTAATATTTTATCAATTATTTCAGCTCTTTCCTCATTCAATTTCGCATAATCTTTCAATGCATACATTTCGAAATTCATTCGCCTTAAATCATCACTACAATAAATTATTTTTTTCGTTCCTACCACCTGAGCTTTGAATACAGTTGATGCTTTTCGCAAATCTATTAAATCCACATCCCGTTTTAGTAAATCCGCTAATTCCTGCGAAATCATAAATAAATCATAACCGCTAATATCTTTATCGCTTAAATACGCAATATCAATATCACTGTCGCTTCTAAATATACCATTTACAGCCGAACCAAACAGATATATTACATACGGCTCTACTTTATTTATAAGAAAATTCTTTATTACATCGACTTGTTCATCGTTAATATTCATCGTCATCACCACCATTCATTATGATACATATGATATTAATCAAAAAACGATTGTATAAAAAGACCTTAACTTTTCTTGATAAAATCTTTCAAGATTATTATGCCATATTGTTCTATCGCATACAATAGAAATTCATATCCCACCTTAAAAAGATGAAAATTTTCTTTCAAACCTTTTGCTATTTAGTTTTTATTAACAATTGCAAAAATAATTTCGCGTTAATATTAAATAATAACATTAAAAAATCTCCCCTCTTTTCAGATGGAGAGATTTTTAATCATATATTCATTTGAACATCGTCACAAATGACTTAAATAACGTTCTTACATCATACTGATATTGATTTATTGGTTCCACTGGTCTAGTTATTCCAAAAAGTTTATATACAGCAATTCTTGCAGATCTAACTGAATATTCTTCTGTGAATACTACGTCATCAGGTATTTCACAAAATTGTCCAATAAATGCTAAATTAGTTGAGCCTTCCGGTACAACTTGAGGCCTATCTCCTATCGACCTTGGCATAAATTGTGCTGTAATAAATGGCATCATGCATGGAATGCAATTTGCCGATTTTATTATATCACCCATTTCTTTTTCAAATTTTAAATGATGCAAAAGTTCAATTAATATTTCTTCTCCTGCACATTCTGACATTTTCTTTTTAACATAATTACCTGGATTATCAGGATACAATCCATACCCCCAAAATACTTTCACATTATCAGGTTGATTTCTAAAGTGTGGTTGATGTGCCAAAACAATTGACATAAACCAATTAGAATCCTTAAATGTAACAAGAGCGCCTGTCCCAGCTTTATTACGCGAAAATTTTTCCATCAAATCAAAAAACTTTGAATTATAACAAGTTACAGTAAATGATTCCCACTTTGACCCTTGTATATTATCGTCAAATACAGTAGGATTTCCTAAACCTTGTTTTTTCTTTGAAATCTTATCCCATAATTTCCACGATGCACCTTTTTCATTTAAAACAGGTGGCTTTGTCATGGATCCTAAGCTGTAGCCCTCTGTCATTGAACCATTTGTGACAAATACAACGTCGCTTTCATTTAACTCAATTGTTTTTTCCATACCTTCTTCTTTGTAGTATATCTTTGTAACCGTAATTTTATCTGAATCCTTAAAGTCTAGATCTGTTACGACACATTTCAGTTTGAAATCAACATTGTGATTTTCCAAGAACTTCTTTATTGGCAAAATTAAAGAATCGTATTGATTATAAGGTGTTCTTGTCACACCTTCCAATGTATGAATTCTTGGAAATTCATGCATAAACCTTATCATATATCTTCTTAATTCTGCTAAACTATGCCACGGTTGAAATGCAAAAGTCGTTGCCCACATGTACCAAAAATTGGTCTCAAAAAAGTGTGGTTTAAACCAATCACTAATTTTTAACATATTAAGCTTCTCTTCAGGCGTTACAATGAGCTTTGCCAAAGCAATCCTATCTTCATTGTCAAAACCCATAGATGATACATCTACGACTTCACCGTTATTATTAACAAGTCTTGCATTGGAATGGGTTGGATGCTGAGAATCAAATTCAATTATTTCTTCTCTAACAGATTTCTCTGGATTGTCAATAGATGGTATTGACAATAAAAGCTCCCAAGTATTTTCATAAGTCTCATCGTTTAACATCCTGCCGCCTCTTATTACATATCCAGTTTCAGGATTACCCGCACCATCATTGCTTCCACCTAAGACATTCAATTCTTCGAAAATATGAATATGATCACCTGGAAAGCTGCAGTCCCTAATCAAATAGCACGCTCCTGCAAGTGAAGCTATTCCTCCTCCTACAAAATAAGCATGAGTGTTTTTATAATCTCTCATAAAAATCAGCTCCTTGATTATCGAATATTTCTAAAAATAATATAGCTTTATAACACTGATTTTGAAATAATCAAAGAGCTTAAACTGTATAAAATTTTGACATTTGATAGAATTTGTATATTTTTTAATCACACAGCTCATATTTTTGTAGAGCTTTCATGAAATTGCCTTCAATAAGTTCACTTAAATCTTTAATTAGTTTCTCCGGTTCTTCCCTCATCCCTTTTTTCATCCATTGTATTATTAATCCTATAAATGCCAGGGTATAAAAATTCGCAATAAATTCCTTGTATTTCTCCTTCACTTTCATATTTCTGGATATTTCATAAACAACCCCAATAACAAGGTCATATGTTACAGAATAAAGATAATTCTCCAAGTGTTCTCTACCCAATGAGTTTAATGTATTCATGCAGAATAATTTGTTATCCTCAATGTATTTAAATACTTGATAAAATCCCTCTGTCCAATGTTCATAATTTTTATATTGAGAGATTTTTTCAATGGCTTCTTTTTTATAAATCCACTCAAGCAGTTCAAAAATATCGTGAAAATGATAATAGAAAGTCTGCCTATTGAGGCCACATTTATTTACGATATCCTGTACGGAGATTTTATTTAATGGCTTTGTTTTCATCAATTCTTTAAGCGCATCAGCCATTGCTTTTTTCGTTATTTGAGAATTTGCCATAAATTTTACTCCTCCACATATGGCAACGTAGAATTTGCGTATGGAAGAACAAGTACCTTGGGATCGCGATATTTTTTAATAGCTTCATCAAGTGCATCCTGCGGAGTCTTTGCATATTTAAAGAATATCTTTTCAGTGAAGCTGCGGTCAAAAGATGATACAAGGTAGATATCAGCCCTTTTTAATACTTCGCAGATTACAGCAGCTTTATGTGCGCCAAGCCTGAATTCCTCTTTTATCCACTTTAATGGCTCATCTACAGATGATGAATTTACCATCCAGTCTGAAAAAAGCTTCTCTCCCAAACCTTCTCTGCATTCCGCCACTAATATTATTGTTCCACCGTCTTTTACAGAATATTGGGCATTGTCAAGCCCTTTTTGAGCTTGATAAAGGTTAATGTCTTTTGGGTATCCTCCGCAAGATGCGACGACAATATCGGCTTTTTCTGGTATAACTCTTTTGTACATCTTATCGATGTATTTAGCGCCTTCTCTGTGAGCTTTTATCGGCTCCCCTGATACTACTTTCACTATCTCTTTATGGCTATTTAAAACTGCATTTACTATAAAATTTACACCTGCCAGCTTTCCTCCTTCTTCGATATCCTCTCTCATAGGATTTCCATCGATTTTGCCTGGCATCGCTCCTTCTGAAAACATAAGGACGTGATTTTTTTCTATGGTATTTTTGCTGCACACACCCGGAAGCAAAGCTTTATGTCCTCCGCTGTACCCTGCCTTATAGTGAAGCTCTAAATTACCTGTAGCTATGATGAAATCTGCATTGTACACTTCACGAAAGACTTCTACAGGCGTACCTCTTTTTGTAGTACCAACGTATACGCAGTCATCTATATCATGGTCGATGCACTTTATCCTATTAAACACTTCTTCACCAACAAGCGTCTTCTTTTCATCATCTGTATGTTTCCTGTGGTATCCAAGCCCAAAAACGATTTTTATGCTATCATCGCTTATGCCTGCCTTGTTTAATTCATCGATTATAGGTGGTATTAGAATGTGAGATGGCGACGGGCGAGTTATATCGCTGGCTAATATTACGACATCTTTTTTGCCCTTGACCAAATCAGATAAAGGCACTTTACCAATTGGATCTTTAAGCGATCTTGATACTTCCGCCATAGGGTCTTCAACACCAGGCAAATCCTCAGGATACAGCACTGTACACATATTCTCATCTATTCTTACGTCTACCGCACCTTTCCCGTATTTTAAGGAGATCTCTTTATAACCCATCACAAACCTTCCTTTCCGCGAATATTCATCTCAGCCTTAAGCCTGTCATATCGTACAACTTATCACTTATTTTTTTAATAAGTTCATCATCAACATCACCATCTATTGAAATGCCAACTGTCATGTCGTCTAAATACACGCTTGGATTTTTCTTAAGTTTTACTCCCATTTCACCAAATACTCTCTTTGCGATATTTATGACTTCTATCTGATTGCATCCACTTCCTACAACTATCGTCCAGCCAGTCTTCTTTATAAGTTCATCTATTTTTTCTTTATACCTTTCCCCTACTACCTTAGATATAAAGGAAAGTTCAATGTACTTGATGCCGTTTGCTGTCTTAATGCTTTTTTTATAAGGCTTATGAAGCAAATCCTTAAACGCTTCATCTATGATCTTAAGTGCCTCATTCTGCTCAAGTTTATCGGCACCTGTATCAACAACACGAATTGTATCAACTGACACATCTTTCCCATTAATGTTAAGCTTAAGTCCCGTCTCATTGTAAAATTTATCTTTTACTTCCTCAATATTTCCAATTTCTCCGTCAATCTTTACAGATACTAACTTGTCAGCACCTTTGTAGGACACTTTGTTAATAGAGACATTTGGCACAAGCTTATATATCACATCATTTATGGCTGATGTATTTATATTGTCGTTGATCTCAACTTTCCAACCTGTTCTTTCTTCAAATTCTTTAAATAGATGGGAATATCTATCTTTTGCTATGTCAGGAAAATCGAAGTACAAAAGAGCTATCTTCTCGTCGAATCTGGCGCCTTTTTTGTAAAGACCTGACTCTCTTGTAAAGTATTCATCAACTAACGACAGCATCTGATTCACTTCCATAGGGCCCTCATCTTTTTCCTTCTTCAATTCTTCTTCCAGAACAGCATGGTATAAAAACATCCTCCTTTTGTCAGGCTGAAAATACACTGAGTTATTTAGTAAATCTTTTAAAGCATCAGTATCTTCCATACAACCCCAGATTTCCGCTATATCTTCTACAGATAATGCAGCATCTGCACCGATTCTGTCAAATACAAACCTCCAAAGCTTTTCTATATTTCCTTCGTTTAAAGCTTCTTCCATTTTCATTGAAGGATATGGTTTTCTTTTAAGCTGTTTTCTCGGATTTTGTATATCAATCTCCTGCACATCGCCATTCTGTGGCACGTACACATCTGTTTTAATGTCTTTTTGTATCTCTTTCCCTAAAAAATTTATCGTATCTGGATCGCCATGGATTAAAAATACCTTTTTAGGATGAAGGATATTGGCAAGTGACAGTATTTCGCTCATATCTGCATGTGCTGAAAGTCCAAATTTGTCAACTGCGCATTTTATCGGTATTTCCTTATCCGCCAATTTAAGCTTTTTATCATCGTCTTTTTCATCCGTAAGCTCCAAAAGCCTTCTTCCCGGCGATTCCTCATCTTGATACCCTGTTATGGCTATCAGATTTTTTTCATCTCCTGCCAGTTTTTCGGCATACCACTGACTGGGGCCGCCTGTAAGCATGCCTGAGCTTGATACTATCACGCATGGCTCTTTTATGATATCTTCCCGCATCTCAGGCCTATCAACTGGCATTACGTTGTCATCAAAAAATATTTCTCCACCTTTAAAAATCTTCTTGGCCAGATTTTGCCTTAAATAGTTTGGATTTAATTTATAAATCCTGCATATGTCTTTTACCATTCCATCTACGTACACCTTGGTATCTATCATGCCTTTATTTATGGCTTTTTTAAGTATGAGGATTATTTCCTGCGCTCTCCCTAAGGCAAAAGCAGGTATCAACACTTTCCCGCCATTTTTTACTACAGATCCTATCTTCTCAACAAGCCTTGATTCTTCCACCTCTCTATTTGCATGAAGCTTGTCGCCATACGTAGATTCAAAGAAGGCTACATCTGGCCTTAATTTAGGTATTGATGCGCCTTCTATCGTATTCTGCCTAAATCTTGAGAAGTCGCCGGAATAAAAAATGCTTCCCTCATTTCCGACTATGTATATTGACGCTGCACCTTCTATGTGACCTGCACTGTAGAAAGTCACCTTTAAATCAGCATCTAAAAAAGGAGAAAATGTATGCCCCGGCGTATGGCATATTATCCTGTTTAGCATTTCCCTTACGTGTATCTCAGCATAAGCAGGTATCTCTGCTTCCTTTTCCATTATCTTTAAGCTGTCATACAAAAGTACCCGCGTTAAATCCTTTGCGGCATGTGTCATGTATATCTTTGCATCAGGGTATATTCTTGATATTATCGGAAGAGCACCTATATGATCCATGTGGGCATGGCTTATTACTATGACATCTACTCCACCATTTTCCTGAATAAGCTGAAAATCAGGAAGATTGTCCTTGCTTGATGACATCCTTATTCCACAATCTAGTAAAATATTTTTCCCGTCTATATTCACCAAGTAGCATGATGCACCTACTTCACTTGCTCCACCACAAAAATAAAGCTTCATGTGTATCTCCTTTACTTGACTTTATTTGTCAGCTTACCTATTCCTTCAATCTCGATTGTGACAACATCGCCTGAATTAAGCGGTCCTACTCCCGATGGGGTTCCTGTAAGTATTACATCACCGGGGTTTAATGTCATGATATGCGATATGAATGATACAAGCTTAGGTACACTGAATATAAGGTGCTTTGTGTTGCTGTGCTGCTTCAATACGCCATTTACATATGTTTTTATCTCTAAGTTTGAAGGGTCTAAATCTGTTTCAATCCATGGCCCTATAGGCAGAAATGTGTCAAATGACTTTGCCCTCGTCCACTGCCCGTCTTTTGACTGCAGATCTCTTGCAGTAACATCATTTGCAATCGTATATCCCAGTACATAATTTAATGCCTCATCTTCTGAAACATCCTTTGCCGTATTCTTAATGACAACGGCCAATTCTCCTTCGTAGTCAACCCTTCCTGACATTTTAGGAATTACTATGTAATCATCAGGTCCTATCACTGCAGTTGCAGGCTTTATGAACAATGTAGGCTCATCAGGACGCTTGTCTCCCATCTCCTCAATATGATCACCGTAATTCAATCCAACGCATACAGCCTTTGTTATTTCGCATGGCGGTAAAAGTTTCGCATCGTCAATTTTTAAACTTTTCATCAAGCTCCCATCTATTGTAAAAATATTTTCACCATCTACTACTCCATACTTCTTTCCTTCATCGTCTATTCTCACAATTCTCATATTCACCGCTCCTTTTTTATCTTTAATAGATATTTTAGCATATTATATAACACGTGTAAAAATGTTTTAGCAGTTTAAAGTAAAAAATTTTATTGACACATAGATATTTTTGTTGTATTATTATTACAATAATTTGAGTGAAAGACGATGAAAGAGGAAAGTAGGTATGCGGAGGATTAAAGAGAGTCCGGGACGGTGGAAGCCGGACATCTTAAGCATATTGAAGTTCCCTCTTAAGTTGCGATCTGAAACTAAAGTAGGTGATGCCGGAGTCTTCTACCGTTAAAAAGAAGGGAGTATGATTGTACTCTTAGAGTGAACCTTTTACGGTTAATAAAGGTGGTACCGCGGAAAATCTCCGTCCTTTGGGATGAGAGATTTTTTTTATCAGAAAATATGTTAAAAGGGGCTGATTACATGGTCATTATAATGAAAGAAAATGCCACAGAGGAAAATATAAAAAATGTCTGCGAATACGTAAGAAAATTCAATTTATCGACGCATGTAGTAAATGGTGCTGAAAGGTCAATAATCGGCGTAATCGGAAATGTAGAAATCTTAGAAGATAAGCCTATATCGTCAATGGAAGGCGTATACGACGTAGTGAGAATTTCATCACCGTATAAGCTTGTATCAAGATCTGCAAAGCCTGACAATACCGTTGTAAGAGTCAAAGACGTAGATATCGGCGGAGGCAATTTTGTCATGATGGCAGGACCATGTGCTGTAGAAAGCTATGAGCAGATGATTGAAGCTGCTAAAGCAGTCAAAAAATCAGGCGCAAAAATTTTAAGGGGTGGAGCATACAAACCAAGGTCATCCCCATACTCTTTTCAGGGATTAGAAGAAGAAGGGCTTAAGATACTAAATGCCGTCGGACGAGAAACAGGCATGGTTACTATCACAGAGATAGTCAGCAGCTCCCACATCGATAAAGTATCCCAGTACGCAGATATACTGCAAGTTGGTTCAAGAAACATGCAGAATTTTGAGCTTTTAAAAGAGATAGGTAAGTCAAACATGCCCGTTCTATTAAAGCGCGGCTTGTCATCGACTATAGAAGAATGGCTTAACGCAGCGGAATACATCATGAAAGAAGGAAATCCAAATGTGATACTTTGTGAAAGAGGCATACGCACATTTGAGACGTACACAAGAAACACTCTGGACCTAAATGCTGTCGCTGCTGTTAAAAACCTTTCACACCTTCCTGTAATTGTAGACCCCAGCCACGGAACAGGAAGGCGTGACCTTATAGCGCCGCTATCAAGGGCTGCCGTAGCAGTTGGGGCAGATGGGCTTATCATAGAAGTGCACCCGCATCCGGATATAGCTCTTTCAGACGGCGCACAGTCGCTTACGCCTGAGGAATTTGATAAAGTGTGCAGTGAGGTTAATAAAATACTTTTAGCTTTAAAAAACTGAGGCAATCAAGATATAACATTTATAGCTATCGCCCATGTTTGCACGCTAAAATAGCTGGATTATCCTACGATAACCCAGCTATTTTTATCGGCATACATTAGCTTTTTCTATGGTTTACAATATAAAATGTCAAGACAATATTCACATTGAACATATCGTCTAGTCTTTCTGTTAAGCAATCTTTTCGGGAACAAAATTAATAAATTTTTTTCTGAAATAATTAGCTAATATTACAAGACATATATAATCGAAAACAAAAAAACATTTTTACTATTGCCAATTGACGTACGTTTTTAAGTACGTTATAATTATATACAGAGGTGATTTATATGAAGATAATGCCTGTGACAAAAGTAAGGCAAAACATATATAAAATAATTGAGCAAGTTAAAAAGTACAGCGAACCAATCCAAATAACTTCTAGAAAAGGCAATGCAATTTTAATTTCTGAAGAAGACTGGAATGCAATTCAAGAAACCTTGTATTTATTGTCAATACCAAATTTAAAAGAAAGTTTCATAGAAGCTGATAAAACACCGTTAGACGAATGGAAAGACGAGGAAGATTTAGGATGGGATATAAACTAAAATTTTCGAAATATGCTTTAAAAGATGCAAAAAAGCTAGAAGAATGTGGATTAGATGGAAAAGCAAAAGAAATTTTAAAGATATTAAAAGAAAATCCGTACCAAAATCCTCCTCCTTATGAGAAATTAAAAGGAGATTTGCAAGGAAAATTTTCAAGAAGAATAAACATTCAGCATAGAATAATATACGAAGTTTTAGAAGAAAAAAGAGTTGTAAAAATCTACAGGATGTGGACACACTACCAGTAAAAGACAATAAAATAATAACAGTTAGCCGCGAACTTACTCACATAGAACTTTTATCGCAAAGTCATCGTCCATGTTGGCGCACCTAAAAAAAGCTGGATTATCACATAATAACCCAGCTATTTTCATCGGCATACATTATTCCATTATCGTTAAGATATTCTTTTGCCTCATCTTCAAAACCATTAAGTGAGTAAAATATATAATTTTTTTAATGTCTCTATCTGCTGCTTTTCGCGTTCCTCATCTGATATTTTCTCTAGCGGAAAACTCTCTATTTCTTATTCATATTTGTATCTAAATACTTTATAAAATATGTCATCTGTCATGCCTTTATACCTTATGCTTGTGCTTCCTTCACTTATGAGATCTCCTTTTAATAACATTTGGAGCTTATTCTCAGCTTCTCTATCATCGTACGGCAAATTACAGTTCTTTATTATCTCCTGCCGCGTCCACTCTTTTTCTCTATTTCTTGATAAAAACAAGACTATTTTTTTGGCATTTTTATCATTTACTGCACTTAATGTGCGACTTATATACTCCATCCATGTCCCATAAAGACATATAAAAGTTCAAAGCAAAATCAACGATCCACTTGCTGCCTTCTTTTACTTAAAAGTAATTAACAACAAACTTTTACAGATAATCTTAACTTCCTGTACTTGAATATCTTTTAAAGCTTCCTTTTATATAATTGATGCAACTAAAATCAATATAAGTGCTGTAACCGGCGACATATAGTCCGGCCAAAAATTTTTGTGAACTTTCTTAAGCAAGATTAAAAGGTGTATAAAAGAAATTAAATGAAATATGCAGGTGAACTGTTCAAACAATTAGTCCACCTGTATTGTTTTTATAAAGTCCGATTAGTTGTAACTATCTATGTTGAAATATCCATTCCAATAACCCTTTGTCATCCATTTCTCCACTGGCAAGCTGTAAACCTGCATTAATAATATCTTGATCCGTACAACTAAGCTGTACACCATTCAATTCAAGAAAGACCATCATAGCAAGCATCCCTATACGCTTGTTTCCATCTATAAAAGGATGATTTCGTATGATTGAATAGCCAAGTCGTGCGGCCTTTTCTTCAATGGATGAATATACATAAACACCGTCAAAAGTTTGAAAAGGTGCGTTAGCAGCAAGGTCCAGAAGCCCGCTGTCACGAATTCCGTCAATCCCACCAGTCTCACGAATCAGAATACTATGCATTAGTACAATCTGTGGGACACTTAACCGTATCATTTAGCTAATTCCTCAAAAGCTTTCCGGTGCTTAGCAATCAACCGGGTTGCGATGCTTTCTATATCTTCATTTTTTGCAGTCTGCTCATCTTTATATTCTTTAAACTCTGTTATAACATATTTCGGCACATTGTTTTTCAAAATTACCACAACACCATTTTTGTCTACTAACCTTGCAACTTTCGAAAAGTTCTGATTAGCCTCTGTAATTGAAACCATATTTTCCGTATTAATTTTCATGCTTTATGCACCTCCTACCTTTATTATATCCTAATGTAGGATAAATTCAACCTATTTATTTTAAGTAAAAAATAATTTTATTTAATTACATATACATTATTTTGGCTATCTCATTTCACATATATTTCATATATTTGCCAAAGAAATGCCACTTTTAGCTGCACTCTATATTAATACATATTGGGAAAGCCCAGTTGTTTTAAAGCTTCATAGACTACGATAGCTACAGAATTTGACAAGTTTAAAGATCTCTCCGCCTTTACCTCGTTCATAGGTATCCTTATACAGTCATCTTCGTACATTTCCCTAAGCCACTGAGGAAGCCCTGCTGATTCTTTTCCAAAAAGTATGTATGAATCATCTTCGTACTTTACTTCATGATAAAAATGCTTGCCTTTTGTAGTAGCTAAATAATACTTACTGCCTTTTGTGGACTCTAAAAATTCTTCTATGTTTTCGTATACTTTTAAGTCGAGGTAAGGCCAATAATCAAGCCCAGACCTTTTTAAATACTTCTCACTTAAAGAAAATCCAAGCGGTTTTACTAAATGAAGCCTTGACCCTGTCAGGACACAAGTCCGCGCTATATTCCCTGTATTTTGCGGTATCTCCGGTTCAACCAATACTACATTGATGGGCATCTGCATTCCTCCAGTTATCTAAAAAACTTTCTTGGTATGTACTTCCACATGGCTTCTATCATCTTTTCATCAGGTTCAAAGTAGAGAATTGTCCTTTTCCCTCCATTTTCAAATACAGCAAAGTAGACATCTGGTGATGTCATAGAGCTTACTGCTTCTATCCGATTTGGGATATTTTTATACTCTTCCAAATATTTGTCGCTTGATACCTTTGCTACAATTTCAAAGTCTTTGCAGTCAACACTTAAAAGCCTCTTTCTTCTGCTCTCTGCAACTATCTTGTCCACATCCAGTTCGCCATTAGTATATGCGTACTCATATTCTATGTTTTGCGATCTTATAACGTAATACGCAAAAAAAGGTATGGCGACGATGAAAAAGATGAGAAATCCTTTCACAAAAGGTATCATAGGTATTATGAAAAAAACAACTACCAATGAAGCCACAATAAGTCCAACTGCCGTCAATGTGTCCTTAGGGGTCTTTTGTTTTTTTACAAGCTTTTCTATAAATACATCCACAAGATCAACTCCCAGTCTATTTATACTACTATAATAAATTTATTTTTGCCAATTTGCAACTATTTCATAAAAAATGAACAATAGAATCCCCATGTTTCACACCATCAGATACTTCCACTTTCCCTGCTTGAATCTATATGTGTACATGAAAGACCTAACGACAAAATCAAAGCATATGCCTATCCATATCCCATATATGCCCATGCCCATCGTTTTGCCCAGCACATATCCTATAGCGATTCTAAAAAGCCATAAGCCTACAAATGCAGTTATAACTATATACATTAAATCGCCGGCTGCTCTTAATACGCCTGATAAAACGTTCATTATAGCAAGCATTGGCTCTATAGCAGCAAATATCCTTATTACGACCGCCCCCATCCTTATGACTTCAGGATCTGTTGAATAAAGTGCAGCAAGCTGACGTGCAAAGATAAACATGAGAATTCCTATAACCGTTATAACCCTTACGGCTATTTTATTTGATAGTTTCCCGTATGTCTCCGCCAGCATTATTTTTCTAGCGCCGAGGCTTCTCCCTACAAGGGATGTTGCAGCAAGCTGAAACCCAAATATAGGCATAAATGCAAGGCTGTTGGCATTCATACCTATTTGATACACTGCAATAGACGCTGTACCCATTGTAGAGACAATAACCTGCAGTATTAAAAATCCACCCTGCATTATCAGTTGTTCCAGCGATGCAGGTATACCCACTCTTACGATTCTAAACATCATCGGTAAGTCTAATCGAATCTTTTCATGTACACTTAAATTTATCTTCCTCTTTCCAAAGTAAAGAACGTAAAGCTGTATAAATCCGCCTATCACCCTCGCTATAGTGACAGACATAGCAGAACCTTTTACGCCGTATGCAGGTATAAATTGATGTCCTCCTATGTTTACGCCAAATACCGTAAGTGAATTTAAAATGAGGCTTATTAAATTTATCGTAGCAGTAATGTACATGGGCGTTCTCGTGTCGCCAGCGCCTCTTAATGCTCCACCTAAAACAATGTCTATTATGACAAAAGGCATTCCTAAAAGTATTATCTTATAGTACATTAGGCCTAGTTCGAAAACATCTTTTGCAACTGTACCAAAAAACATTTTTATGATGGGAGCTGCAAATATATATCCAAAAACAGTAAAAGCTATAAATATTATGATGCACATTACAAGCGCCTGCATAACTGCAAGTCGTGCATTGTCTTCGTCCTCTTCACCTATAAGCCTCGCTACGATTACCGTACATCCAGTAGAAAGTCCTGCAAAGATCGATTGAAAGAAAAACACCAGCGTGTTAATCATGCCTACTGCTGCTATAGCTGCAGTGCTGATGTGTCCTACAAATATTGTAGATACCATGCCTACCATCATTATAAGCATCTGCTCAGTAATAGAAGGCCATGCCAACTCTAATATTTCCTTTTGAAGACTAAATTTATGTTCGCTTTTCTCCATTTTGACCCCCCTACATGTCGCTTCCTTTTTTCACAAAATATCCGCCAAGCTTTTTATTTACCTCATAGACTATCTTATCGATCTTTATGTTTTTTCTAATTTCTGAATCAAAAAGCGACAACTGCTTTATCTTAATTGTGCTTAAATTTGAGACAGATAGTCCAATAAGCCTTACAGGCTGACTAATATTTGATTCTTTTAAAATAGATGATGCTACATTGTAAATATCCTCAGGTGAATCTATATATTCATTTAATGTTCTACTTTTTGTGTGGACTGTAAAATTCCACGTCTTGATTTTTACCGTAACAGTTCTGCAATAAAGTTTTTCTTTTTTTAGTTCTAATGATATTGTCCTTGAAAATCCACCTAAATATTTTGATAATAGCTCAATATCATCAGTATCCTCTTTAAGTGTAGTCTCTTTGCCGATTGATTTCGTCTCCCTGTATGTTTCGACAGGTCTTAAGTCAATTCCTCTTATCCTGTCGTATATCTCTTTACCGTACTTTCCGAATATATTTGTAAGCTCTTCTTCGCTTAACTTCAGTAAATCATCGACTTTCTCTATGCCGATCTTTTTTAGCCTTTCAGAAGATTTCTCGCCGATGCCATATACTTTGGACACGTTAAGAGGTCTCAATATATCAGGCACCATATCTTCAGTTATAACCATAAGCCCATCCGGTTTATTCCAGTCTGATGCTATCTTTGCAAGAAATTTGTTATATGAAACACCTGCAGACACAGTAAGCCCTGTCGTCATATGCACTTTTTCTTTTATTTCCTTGGCAATATCTTCTGGATTTTTGTCGATATCTGTTACATCAAGGTATGCTTCATCAATTGAAAGAGGCTCCACAATATCAGTTACTTCATACAAAATATCAAATACTTTTTTAGACACTTCCCTGTACCGCTGAAACCTTACAGGCAAAAAAATGCCATTGGGGCATAGACTTTTTGCCATGTACATAGGCATTGCTGAATGGATTCCATATTTTCTGGCCTCATAAGAGCATGTAGACACAACGCCTCTACCAGATAATCCACCTACTATAACCGGCTTACCTTTAAGCTTTGGGTTATCATGTTGCTCCACAGATGCAAAAAAAGCATCCATATCGACATGGATTATTTTACGCATCATCTTTATCCCTCATAACTGAATTACTAAAATATATTATAGCACAGCATCACATTAAACCATAATGAGCATATGACACTCTCTATTTTATTTTCTCCTACTACTTGATAAAACGCAGTTGACATATTCTGAAATAAATTATAAAATATATATGAACAAATATTCATATATTCAATCATCGAGGTGTTTTTATGAAAGACAATAAGAGCAACAATGACGTATGTGAAATAACTGTAATACACGAAGATGTTGTTGACAAAGTAAAAAAATTAATGCCTGAAGAAGAAAAATTGTACGACCTTGCTGAGCTTTTTAAGATATTCGGCGACACAACAAGGATCAAAATTTTATGTGCTTTATTTGAGTCTGAAATGTGCGTATGCGATATTGCGGCGACACTTGGCATGAATCAATCTGCAGTATCTCATCAGCTAAGGATATTGAAGCAAAGCAAACTTGTAAAATACAGAAAAGAAGGCAAAGTCGTATACTATTCTCTTGCAGACGACCACGTCATAAAGATATTTGACCAGGGATTCAGCCATATAGAAGAATAGCCTTTATTTGGCTTAAATTTATATGAAAGAAGGGATAGTTTTGGAGGCAAATAACATGAAAGGCTCAAAGCAGACATTTCTGTTAGAAGGATTAGACTGTGCTGTATGTGCAGCAAAAATAGAAGACAATGTGAAAAAAATAGATGGTATATGCAATGCCAATGTAGATCTTATAAATACAAAATTGACTGTTGAATTAGAAGATATAAATAAGATAAATGATATAAATAAAACTATAAAGAAAGTTGTAAAAGATGTGGAGCCAAATATTCATATTTCTGATTTTGAAGGCAAGATCGTAAAAGACAAAGACAGCCATTTTAAGTGGAAAATCATGCAATTACTATCTGCAGCAGTTTTATTTGTTTTGCCTGTTATTTTTAAACTTCCGGAATACGCAAAGTTATCCTTTTTCTTCATAAGCTACATTATTTCAGGTGGAGAGATAATTACACTGTCCATCAAAAAAATCTTGAAAGGTCAATTGTTTGATGAAAATTTTCTCATGAGCATATCCACAATAGGTGCCTTTGCAATCGGCAAATATGAAGAAGGCGTATCCGTCATGCTTTTCTATCAAATAGGCACACTTATTGAGGATTACGCTGTAGACAATTCTAGAAAATCAATAAAAGATTTGATGGATATAAGGCCTGACTACGCAAACTTAAAGATTGAAAATAATATAAAAAGGGTACCGCCAGAAGCAGTAAATATAGGCGATATCATCTTAGTAAAACCAGGTGAAAAAATACCGCTGGATGGAAAAGTAATAGATGGTAAATCATTTGTGGATACATCATCACTGACAGGAGAATATTTGCCAATGGAAGTTACAATCGGTTCTGATGTATTAAGCGGCTTTATAAACAAAAACGGCCTTCTAACCGTTAAAGTCGAAAAGAACTTTAAAGAATCAACCGTATCAAAGATTCTTGATTTGATAGAAAATGCCGGCAATAAAAAAGCACAAGCCGAAAATTTTATAACGAAATTTGCAAAATACTATACACCAATCGTAACACTATCTGCATTATTTATAGCTACAATCCCTCCTCTACTTTTAAATGAGAACTTCTCAAATTGGATCTACAGAGCGCTGGTATTCCTAGTCATATCATGTCCATGTGCCCTTGTTATATCGATACCGTTAAGTTTCTTCAGCGGCATCGGATCTGCGTCAAAAAGCGGCATCCTTATAAAAGGCAGCAATTACTTAGAAGCTTTAAATGATGTTAAAACAATAGTTTTCGACAAAACCGGCACATTGACAGAAGGTACCTTCAAAGTGACAGAAATCAATGCAGAAAATCCTTTAAAAAGCGATGAGCTGCTTAAATATGCTGCATACGGAGAATACTACTCAAATCATCCTATAGCATCATCTATCATAAATGCTTACGGCAAAGAAATTGACGCAGGAAAAATAAAAGATTATGTTGAGCTTGCCGGCAATGGCATAAAAACTATTATCGATGATAAGGAAATCCTTATAGGAAATTCAAAATTGATGAAAAGTCATAATATAGCATTTAAGGATGTCAGACCGTACAGTGCTGTCCATATAGCAGTAGACGGAAAATATGCAGGATACATCGTCATATCTGATACAATAAAAAAAGACTCCAAAGATACTGTAAAAGCACTTAAAAGCTTAGGTGTAGAAAAACTCATAATGCTTACCGGAGATAAAAAAGAAATAAGCGAATATATATCAAATGAGTTAGGACTTGATGGTGTTTACTCAGAGCTTCTGCCTGATGAAAAAGTTAATGTCGTTGACGAACTGTGTAGCAATACTGATTTAAAAGGCAAAGTAGCTTTTGTTGGAGATGGAATAAATGATGCTCCCGCTTTAACAAGAGCAGACATCGGAATTGCAATGGGAAAAATCGGCACTGATGCTGCTATAGAAGCGGCAGACGTGGTGCTGATGACAGACGAGCCTTATAAATTGGTTGACGCCATAAAAATAGCAAAGAAAGCTCATAAAATTGTTTTAGAAAATATAATTTTTGCATTAGGCGTTAAATTATCTGTCCTCACCTTAGGAGCATTGGGTCTTGCAACAATGTGGGAAGCAGTATTTGCAGATGTGGGTGTAACTGTGCTGGCGGTGCTTAACTCCCTTAGAATCTTGGCAAAATAAACTTACACGCTTTTTCCTAGATTATTGCTCTTTTTCTGCTCTTACTGATATGCACAAAAATCTATTTTTATAAAAAATCTATAAAGGAAAATATATTCCAATATAAAGTTTGTATAAGAATGAGCGAATTTCATATTTTAAATAGCTTGATATTCTTAACTTTTTAAAAGATAAAAAAAGGAAGTTCACCCCAAATGTCGAATATATAAGTAGCAACCCAATTTTAACAAAAGAGGTGAACCTACTTATGTATATTCGACAAGAATGCTTATTTTCCTTCGACGAATTAATAAAATTTCAACCAGAGACAAAACTTGAAATGGTTTTTTCACAACTTGATTTCTCAAATGTTGTGCTTTCACTATCAAGATCTGAATATAAAAGAGGACCTAAAGGATATGATCCACTGCCTTTGCTTTATGCCTTAGTTGCTATGCAACTTGAGAAAATTCCCAATATAGCAAAGCTTGTAGATAGATTAAAATCAGACCCTGTATTTAGATATAACTGTGGCTTTAGTGTATTTGGTCCTACTCCATCTGCATCAACCTTTAGCAGATTTTTAAACCTAATATCAAAGTCGGAAGCTCTTGAGGAAGACTTTAAGCAATTAATACTTAAAGCTAAAGACCTCAACATAATTGATAGCACTAATATAGCTATTGATTCAACTAAATTGAACGCTTTTGAAAAACCAAAACCTAAATCCAAACTAAAGGATGATGGTAAATCTCCTAACTGGGGAAAGAAAAAAGATACTGATGGCAATGATATAAAATGGTTTGGATGGAAGCTACATATAATAGCCGACTGCAAAAGTGAACTTCCACTTGCCATAGAAATTACTCCTGCAAGCGTAAATGATAGTATTTTAGCAATACCCTTATTAAAGAAGCTAAAAGAGTTCTACGGCAATACATTTGATGTAAAACACTGTATTATGGATTCAGGCTATGATATAAAAGAAAATTACGATTATATTATGAACGAATTTCATGCACAACCAATCATAGCCTACAACAAAAGAGGAAGTTTTGCTCCACCAGAAGGATTAAATGAAAGGCTTCACCCAATTTGTTCTATGGGATATGAACTTGTATATTGGGGTAAGGACGGTGATTATTTAAAATTCAGATGTCCACATGTATTAGGAAAGATAGATTGTCCTCATGGTTCTTCTTGGTGCAGCAATTCAAACTATGGGTATTGCCTTAAAATCAATTACAAGAAAAATAACAGATATTTTAGCTTTCCAATAAGGAGTTCTGATGAGTGGCAAGAGATATATAACCTTAGAACTTCTATTGAAAGATGTAACAGCCGATTAAAAGACTATTTAAATACTGACAATCTGCGCTCAGCGGGTATTAAGAAAGCTAAAACCTTTGCTTTATTAAACTGTATTACACTTGTTGCAGGTACTATTGCTGTTAATGTTACTAAATCATTGCCAAAAGTAGCTTAATTAACTACCTGTGTTTAACCAGCTGTATAACCATGGGATGAAAATTATTTTATAAACTATTTTTGTTAAATTTTCAAAGTTCATAAGTTATCCACAGGCATTAATATGCTTAGCTTTGCTATTGCCTTTTTTGGTTCAAAAATTAAAAGCTTAATTGTGCAATTTCCTCGAATATTTAAAATTTTTAAAATTAACTTTAAGAGAAGTATAAAAAGGTTTTAAAAAAGTATAAAAAAAGAAATTGGCAATATTGACAGTATAGAATAAGTGAAATATAATATTTATAGAGATGTTGGAGTAAAGGTTAATGGATTACTTGGAAAAGAGCATTCCTGTGCAGAGGTTAATGCTCTTTTTTGTTTTGTCCGATTTCTATTTTAAATTCTAAATGGAAATTGTTGCGATTTAAAATTAGGGCGACGATTGCTAAAAGTGTTGATGCTACTATAGTTATTATCTTTGGTATATCCACCTCGCCCCACCCCCTTTTTTCCCTTTACCTCCAACATCTCACGATTTAGGGAGTGGCGCTCTTTCCAACCATCAACCTTAATGACATTATACCATAGATAATTATTCCATTACAACAAAAAACAGCAGATATCTACTGTTTTTGTCTATATTTGTCTATATTTTATTGCGTTATTACAGGAGCATCATCATACATAGAGCCAACAATGCGGTGCTTAACTTCCTTAGAATTTTGGCAAAATAAAGCAGCAAGTTTTGCTGCTTTATAGTTTTACGTATTCATCGTAAACCATCTTTGATATTTTCCCTATGGCCCTTCTACCATCTAAATTTGTACTCAAATTATTCGTCATTACACTTATTATGTATTGGCAATTTTTTAGAAACACTATCCCTACATCATGCTCTAAAAGCTTTAGCTCCCCTGGCTTATGTGCAATTAAGACGTCTTCTGGTAGATACAAATCAAGCCTTCCTAAATCCTGCTGCTTCTTTAATATATCAAGCATCATGTTGCTATACTCTTCATCTACAACTTCTCCATCATGTATAAGCTCTAGAAGATGCGTCATATCTTTCGGGCATGTGTAGTTATCTTTCCCGGATTTTGCTGCTTCAAAATCCATCATCTTTCTCTGTATCTTTGTATGTAACATTCCAAGATCCTCTGCCATCTTATTTATATTTTTCATGTCTGCTATGTCAATCAGGACATTTGCAGCTGTATTGTCGCTTATAATTATCATCAATGTTATAAGTTCTTCTATGGTAAATTTATGCTTGCTGTTAAGCTGATAAAGAATCCCGCTACCATTTGTTTTCATAAAGTCAGATAGAACGATATTATCAGTTAACCTTATGTAACCCTCTTTAGCCATTTTATATATCTGTGCCATGATGAGTATTTTTATCGTGCTGGCAGATGGAAACATCATCTCTTCATTTACATCTATTCTTTCACCTGTCTTTAGATTTTTTATTGAAACACCTATGTTTCCATCTGTATTATTGATAAACCTTTTGATGTCATCATACAAGCTCATGATCCAACACTTCCTTCTATATAAATTCATACGTTTTAATAATATCATTTTTTAAGAAAAAATCCAGTAACTTTTACTAGACAAAAAAATAAGGTGAAAGCGATCACCAAATTGATTCTGTTACTTTTCATATATGCCATGTTTAAGTATGTCTATACAATCTTTCAAATCATCAATAATTTTATCTTTATCTGCAACAAGTTTATCAATGTCATGCTTATACATCTCCAAATATTTGTTGCCAATGGCTTCAATGGATGTCATAATAAAGCTCAAAGCTCTATCAATATCTACATCTTTTCGAAATCGTGACAAATCCAAATTTTCCATAAATCTCTTCATGACTTCACTGCTTATTCTCTCATATCTTTTCAATATATCCTCTTTTAATTCTTCTGGTGAATCATAAATAGATACAGTCAAAAATCTATACTCTACTGGTTTTTTAAAATACAACTTGAACTTTATTATTGTCCAGTTCATAAGCCTTTCAAATATATCTGATGGCGAATCATCTATAAATTCATAAAAAGCAACAACAAATTCCTCTACAATGCGATCAAAAAGATATATAAATAAATTCTTTTTACTTTTAAAGTAGTGAAAAAGAAGACCTTTTGATATCCCGGCATTTTTCACGATGACATTTGTTGAAGCCCTCTCGTATCCCTTTTTAGCAAACTCCTCTAGGCTTGCTTCAATTATTTTGTTTCTTTTTTCATCGCTTAAATTCTCAAAGCTTTCGTACAAATGGATCCCTTCCTAATATTTCTATATTTCTAAATCTCTCTTTTTGTAAAATACATATGTTACACAAATAAACACTGAAATAATTAAAATAGATAATACAATGTATATTATCTCAAATCCTTTTCCGTATATTAAACTCTTTGCATCAAAATATTTAAACGGTGTAAAGTACTTAAGGCCTGAAAGATTACTATCTATGTCGATTGCCAATGACAAGACATATGTCACAAGCATAACTCCAACTGTAACTGGAGAAGCTAATTTTGAATTTTTAAATAAAGCTGATAGACCTATACCTATGGACATGAATATCATCTGCAGTATAAACATCCCAATCATCAACTTCAATATGTCATCTGTCACATTTTCTCCTTTGCTGTAGTAATTGACAAGAAACAAAGAAGATAACAATGTAACAATATTAAATATAGCTATATTCGTAAATGATGCAAGAAGCTTTGATGTGATTACATTGATTCTAGATACTGGCTTTGACATCAAAAATTCTGCCGTCTTGTCATCTTCTTCTTTTGAAATTATATTAGCCCCAATCATGGATGCGTGTATTGCAGCCATCAACACAACGTATATAAACATAGCACCGTAAAAGCCTATGGCCTTTGACAAGTCAAACGTGCCAGCTCCAAACATGGATTTTACTGCGTCAGGCATCTTTGAAATAATATCATTTAGGGATTGACCAGAAATATACGAACTTGCGGCGTACTTTCCCATCGATGCAGCTACGAATGCGATCATGATTATGCACCATATAAATAAGGACTTTCCATTTGCTTTTAGCTCTCTTAAATAAATATTCATATCTAATCCCCTCAAACAGCATGAATATCTCTTTTTAAGAATACAGCATAGCTTAGAAAAATTGATATAAGCACAATCAATATGGATATGATGACAAAGGTAATATCATAGGAGGAATTTTTAATGATGTACTGTGTGTCAAAGTACTTAAATGGCGTTATATACTTCATTGCTTTATCATTTAATGTAGCTTGAAGCATCCCAATGATATAAAAGGTAAATACTACACCCAAAGAAAGAGATATCGTTGACTTAATCTTTCCCACAACTGCTGATATTAATACGCTTATTGACATGAATATGACCTCAACAAAGAAAAGCGTAACAGAAACCATGAAAAAGAGTTTAATGTTAAACGATTCTTTTGTTACTGATTCTGCTGTAATGTATGCAGTAACCAAATAAATGATATCGGTTATAACTATTGATGTCAATGACGCTAGCAATTTTGATGTCAAAATTTCATTGCGTGGTATAGGCTTTGTCATGAGGAAATCCGCTGTCTTTAGCTTTATCTCCTTTGATATTGTAGATATACCATAATTCATTGATTGTATCGCACCGCCCAAAACAACAAAAGAAAATACATATGAATAGAATCCCAAAAACTTTGTAATGTCATCTATAGAAATCCCAAATGCTTTTCTGATGGGTTCAGGATACCCCTCTAAAATCTTTTTCACTAAAGATGCACTACTTGAAAATGAAGGATACATAGATAGAAAAAATATTATCAATGCAGCCATGGATATGGACCATATTATCGTAGATTTTCTGTAGGACTTTAACTCGTGTAAAAACACATTCATGTCTTTCTACCCCCTCATATAGTAGTGCATGAATATTTCTTCAAGACTTGGTTCTTCAATCGTAACATCAGTTATGCTTATTTCTGCTATCTTTTTCATTATCAAATTGATATCCCCCTTGAATAAAAAGCTCACCGTATTGTCTTTTATCTCTATATTGCTTACGCCATCTATCTTGAAATAATCACTTCTTACATCTGCCGCTGTTTCAACATTTATCCTTTTGTAGCTGTTCTCTCTAAGAGAGCTTATCTTTTCAAGGCTTATTATTCTGCCTTCCTTTATGATGGCAACTCTATTGCACAGTCTTTGAACTTCGCTTAATATGTGAGACGAAAACAGGATAGTAACGCCTTTCTTGTTTTCTTCTTTTAATAGATTGAAAAATCTCTGCTGCATCAGCGGGTCAAGTCCGCTTGTTGGCTCATCTAATATTAGAAGCTTAGGTTCATGCAAAAGTCCTTGAACGATTCCAACTTTCTTTCTATTTCCATATGAAAGATCATCAATCCTTTTATTTAAATCTAAATCCATCATCTCCGATAATTCCTTGATCCTCTTGCTGCAATCCTCTTTATAAAAACTTGCTGAATACTTTAAAAGGTCAATTACCTTCATGTTGTCGTAGTAAAACACTTCTGACGGCAGATATCCAATATCCTTCTTTATTTCAGGCCCATACTTTATACAGTCTTTGCCAAAGATTTTAGCACTGCCAGATGTAGGGTAAATAAGCGACAGAAGGGTCCTTATGGTGGTAGACTTTCCAGCACCGTTGGGTCCGATGAATCCAAATATCTCACCTTCTTCCACATCAAAGCTTACATCGATTATACCTCTCGACTTGCCGTAATACTTTGTAAGTTTATCCACCTCAATAACATTCATGATAAATACCTCCTTTTTGACCACTAGGTCAATTTCTTTTTAAATTGTAGCGTTTATTGACCATATAGTCAATATAGATTTAAAAAAATATGGAAAAATTTCAGAGGTACATAGATTTAATAAATTCATCCTGAAATATCGACACATTTGAAAGCTCAATGTACTTTATCTTATCCCTTACAATTTTTGCCCTATTTAGCTCATTGTCTGAAAGAAGCGCTAAAGATGCACCTAAACCTGCAGCATTTCCTATCTGTATCGTTCTATCTTTTAATTCACTTGGTATAAGCCCTATTGTAGCAGCGCTCTCTATACTTATGTAGCTGCCAAATCCACCTGCTAAGTAGACTCTTTTTATATCCGTTTCAGAAATACCCACCTCATTAATAAGTATATTGATTCCCGCTCTTATAGCTGCCTTTGCCAACTGTACCTGCCTTACGTCCTTTTGAGTCAAGAAAATCCCATTCTCATCATCTATCAAAAATGCTGGCATTTCATTGTACTGTACAATGCGATCTAAAAACTTTTTACCAACTGCGCTTGTCACTTCATCTTTATCCAATATCCTTCCAGTATTATCAACTATTCCGTGCTTAAAAAGCTCTGCTATCACATCGACAATGCCTGAACCGCATATGCCTTTTGCTATTTTCCCTCCAATTGTTGTAAAAATAGGATCTCTCTTTAAATCAACATGGTCAATGGCGCCTTCTACACCGCTCATACCAAACGTTATGTCAGCACCCTCAAAAGCAGGTCCTGCTGCAGCAGAACATGATATAAGAAAGTCTTTATTCCCCAAGACTATCTCGCCGTTTGTCCCTATGTCCACAAGCAAAGTAATATCGTCGCCTTTATACATGCGGCTATGTAAGACTGCCGCCACTGTATCTGCTCCAACGTACGATGCAACCATAGGAAGTGTCACAATGTATCCTTCTTTATTTATGTTTATCCCTAATGTATTAGCTTTTAGTTCCATCGTATATGTAAAGGCTGGTATGTAAGGCGAATTAGCGATATTTTTAACCGTAACACCTAGAGCTAAGTGAATCATTACAGTATTGCCAACTATGACAATTTCATATATATTTTCTTTAGATATAGCATTTCTTGTACAAAAAGCATTTACGATCTTATTTATCTCGTCAACTATAATTCTGTGCAATCTAAAAAGCCCGTCATCTTCAGTGATTGTATAGTTTATCCTTGATATGACGTCTGCTCCAAATGATTTCTGAGGGTTCACATCAGAAAAAACATCTATCCTTGTCCCTGTCTTAATGTTATATAGGTATGCCGCAATTGTCGTAGTGCCTATATCGATAGATATGCCGTAAACACTGTCAATTGAATCTGCGCCTTCTACTGAGATTACCTCATTATTCCTTAACGTAATAGCAACATTGTAATCATGACTTTCTAATATGTCAGGAAGCGCACTTAATACGCTTAAAGGCATCTTGGCATCAAACCCTAATGAATCACTTACTCTCCTAAGGTCATCCCTCTGGTCATCTAATGTCGGCAAGTCTAGCCTTACTATTTTCTTTTTAACTCTTGGACTTAAATCATCTAGATTAAATGTATCAATGCTGTCTGTGAGTATCAAAGCATCGCCTTCATCTAAAACTGTAACATTAAGGTCTCTGTCTATATTTAAAAAGCACGAAAGCCTTACGCCTTTTTCTAACTCAATATTACTAAGGTGCTGCCTTTCTTCATCAGTTATCGGAAGTCTTTCCTTAACAATGACTTTACACTTTCCGCATGTGTGATAACCGCCGCACGAATTAGGAACTGACACACCGTTTTCCACCAATGCTTTAAATAGATTTGCTCCATCGTAGACCTCAATTCCCTTGTATATTCCGCCGTAGTTGACTTTTACAATGTGCTTGTTCCTTTTCACCATGCGGTAGATGCATTGAGAAAAATCGCATTTGCTGCAGTCGTGATGCGATTCACTTGATCTTAAACCCTTGCCAACTCCTAAAACAAATGAAAGTGACTTCATAGGGCGCATCGTGTAATTCTCATCCAGTATGACACCTATTTTTGACGTATCGAGATTTTTAAATATTATTTTCTGCGCATTTATATTCCACTTGCTATCACCAGGGAATATCATCTCAGTTGCACCAAGCCCTTCTTTTTTTAGCTCATCTATCATATCGCAATAGAATTTCTGGCATAGATTCTCCAGCGCTGCGTTTCCTACAGCATCAAATATCATACCTTTCATGTACTTTCCATCGCCAAAAAAATGAGATGACATACTTTCAATTTTATCTTTTATCGTTGCAACAGCCATAATAACATATTTTGTACCTTTTAATTTATCCACTATATAATCGTCATCTAATGTATCTTCAGAAGGAACAATTATCTCATCCCTTATATCGTTGTACTTAATGGCAAACCTGTCAAAGCATACAGTAGGAACTACAAGCTGACGGACTTCATCTATTGCATTTCTCACTTCATTTAATAAATCTTCATCTACTCCGACATCTTTATATCCTAAATATCTCAAAACAGACCTTTCATCTATCTCCACATCGTAAGATTTTATAACCATCTTCTCCTCCTTTTCATCAATACAAAACTGATAAAATCCTCTTTTCTATATCATATATTACAGCACAACAAATTTCAATAATTTAAATTGATACAGTATTCTGAATTTTTATTGCACTATTGATTATCAATCAATTTAGTGCTATTATTTTTATAAAAGTAACACACAAGGAGATGATTTGTCTGGAAGAAATCACCCGCTTCGGAGTCTCAATGGAAGCAAGTCTGCTTTCACAGTTTGATAAATTGCTCGAATCAAAAAACTACAAAAACAGGTCTGAAGCTATAAGAGATTTGATAAGGAATTACATAGTCGAAAACCAGTGCAAGTCAGATGAGGCCGAATCAATTGGCACAGTTACGTATGTTTACAACCATGAAGTAAGGGAGATAAGCGATAAACTTGTTGACATACAGCATAGACACCATGAAAACATAATATCCAGCATGCACGTCCACCTTGATGAGCACAACTGCCTTGAAGTAATGGTTGTAAAAGGCACTTCAAAGATTATATCAGCTATAGCAGACAAGATAATAAGCACAAAAGGCGTAAAGCATGGAAAGCTTGTCATGACGACGACAGGCAAAAACTTATAAGGAGGAGTTTTTATGCATATACCAGATGGATATTTAAGTCCTTCCACATGTGCTGTAATGGGTGCTGCAATGGTGCCTGTACTAGCTGTGGCAACGAAGAAAGTAAATAAAACTTTTGACAAAAAAGATGTCCCTACAATGGCAATAGGCTCAGCCTTTGCTTTTACAATAATGATGTTTAACGTGCCAATACCTGGTGGCACAACAGCACACGCAGTAGGTGCAACGCTTTTAGCCATTGCTTTAGGTCCATGGGGCGCCACCATTTCACTGACGATTGCCCTTTTAATACAGTCGCTGTTTTTTGGCGATGGAGGAATTCTAGCTCTTGGAGCAAACAGTTTCAACATGGCTTTTTTAGCGCCTTTCGCAGGATACGGTGTATACGCGCTGCTTCAAAAGCTAAAGGTTGGAAAAGTCATATCATCTGCTGTCGGTGCATACATAGGCATAAATGCAGCAGCACTTGCAACTGCAATAGAATTAGGTCTGCAACCTGTGCTATTACATGCAGCAGACGGCCGTGCCTTGTACTTTCCCTACGGGCTCAGTCAATCGATACCTGCTATGATGATAGCGCATCTAACAGTGGCAGGATTAGTAGAAGCAGTTATAACTGGACTTGTAGTGTACTACTTAATGAGAGCCGGTGAAGACAACATACTTTACAAATTCTCTTACAGATTAAGAGGTGAAGCTAAGTGAAAAAATTTTTGATAGCTGCAATAGTTTTGATACTGCTTACACCAATAGGACTTTTGGCACCTGGATCTGCATGGGGCGAATGGGGCTTAGACGAGATAAAAAGCATGGTAGGATATATACCAAGCGGAATGAAGCATTTCTCAGATACAATAAAGGCTTTATTTCCTGATTACAGCATACCAGGCTTTGATAAGAACTTCCTTCAATTATCAATAGGGTATATATTTTCGGCTGTCGTAGGAATAGCCGTAATTGCTTTAGTATTCTTTATACTTAGCAAAATAATTGGTAAACCAGAGGAGAAAAATGAGTAATTTTATTGAGAAGACAGTTTTAGGTATACAAAGTACATTTCAAGATATGTTTGAATCAGATGAAATTGCAAACAAAAAAGGGTTGATGCAGTCACTTGACCCAAGAGTCAGACTTCTTTCTATCATGCTCCTAATAGTAATAGCCAATTTAGGCAACTCATTGTACTATATGGAAGTAATGCTGGTGTACTCACTTATACTAGCTGTGCTTTCAAAGATTCCTATGAAATCTTACATAGCAAGGATTTCAGCAGTGTCTATAGTATTTACAGGCATTGTCCTAATCCCTTCATTGTTTAACGTAGTAAGGCCTGGCAAACCGCTTATTTATATAACCGGAAGTCTCTACATCACAAGGGGTGGTACTTTAAGCGCATTGATTTTCATTATGCGCTCTTTTATTTCGCTGTCTTTTATATACATCTTAACTTTATCTACAAAATGGATCGAAATATTGAAAGCCCTAAGATATTTTAAGCTTCCAAAGGTATTTTCCGCTACACTTGATATATCACTAAGGTATATAACGCTGTTTCTTGATGTAGCATCAAATATGTTTCTGGCTAGAAAAAGCAGAAATGTAGGAAAGTCTAAAGGCAAAAGCGAGAGAAAATTTGTGGCGTCGTCAATGGGAAATCTCTTAATAAGATCTGAACATCTAAGCAGCGAAGTCTACAGTGCCATGATTTCTCGCGGATACAAAGGCGAATACAAGACAATAAGCAACTTCAAATTCGACATTTTTGACGTAGTCTGGATATTGTTCAACATATCATTTTTCACGGCAACTTTTCTTGTAAAAGGAGGAAAACTTTGGATATAATATTCGAACTTAAGAACGTCTCTTACTCGTATATAAAGTCAATACCTGCACTTATTGATATAAGTTTTAACGTAAATAAAGGGGAAAAGCTCATCATTTTAGGTGCAAATGGTTCAGGAAAGTCTACACTTTTAAAATTGATGGATGGCCTTATGAAACCTGATAGTGGCCACATCCAAGCTTTTGGCAGATCAATATTAAACATGAAAAATGATGAGGAATACGAATTTAGAAGAAAAGTTGGCTATCTGTTTCAAGACTCTGATGTTCAGCTTTTTAATACAAGCGTATTTGATGAAGTCGCATTTGCACCGCTTCAAATGGGACTAGAGATAAAAGACGTAAAATCAATGGTAGACAAAACATTGGAATCATTTGGACTTGAAAAATTGCGGGACAGACCTCCCCATAGACTTAGCGGCGGCGAAAAAAAGAAGGTAGCATTAGCATCAATAATGGTTACAAATCCGGATGTCTTGCTTTTAGATGAGCCTACAAATGGACTTGACCCAAGATCTAGGAAGTGGCTTATTAATGAGTTAAGCAATTTAAGCAATAAAGGCAAGACACTGGTAATATCAACACATGACTTGGACTTGGCAAGAAGCCTTGCTGATAGAATAGTCATAATAAATGAATCTCACACAATTGAAACTGTAGGAACTCCTGACAAAATACTTGATAATGTCAAGCTTCTTGAAAGTGTAAACTTAATATAAAGTCAAAACTCCCAAATACGGGAGTTTTTTATTGCGAATACGACTTTAAAGATGACGACAATACCTTCAGCATTACAATTACAAGCACCATGAAGATAACGATAAAAGAAAAACCTATAAAGACACCGAATATATCGCTTAGTTTTCCTATTATAAAATTGGCTACCATGTTTATAGATGAGCTTACAGTAACTATGACGCTTATGATAACGCCTGTATTTTCTTTGAAGCTCTTCATAGCTAATGCCATTGTTGTGGGATATATTATGGAGTAGAATAAGCCCGCAATCGACAGTAAAATAGACAAATTTTGATTCGCCATACTTAAAGCGACAGAAGAAGCTGCCAATGAAGCAAATATGAAAATACTTTTCACATAACCTATCCTTTCCACCACAAATCCGCCTAAAAGCCTGCCTATCGTAAACGCAGCAAAGAATAGAGATAAGTACATAGAGCTTTTTACGCTGTTCATGCCGTAAGCTCCTTTAAGATAAGTGACAGCCCAGTTTCCTATGCCAACCTCAGATGAAATGTAAAACCCCAACATAATTGAAAACAAAATAACATACTTATCTTTTAAAACATCTATAAACCTAACTTTATCTCTGTTTAAATACCTTGCGGCACCAGGAAATCTCGTTAAAAGCACCACAACCAACATTGCTGCAGTTATCATTCCGCCTAAAAGATATATATTTTGCCAAGGATATCTCATCTCAATAAGCCTTCCTACTGCGTTTGGTGATATCGTGGCGCCAGCTCCATAAAAGAAATGTAAAAGGTTCATCATTATCGCCTGATTTACAACAAACGTTACCGCGGCAGTGGCATTAATGCCTATCTCCAACATCCCTAAACCAAAATTCATAATGAAGAAAAAGACTGCAAAAACGAAGAAAAACGGCGACACAAAGTACCCAAGTATACCTAATATGATAAAAATGAGGCCTCCCGATAAAGCTGCCTTACTGCCGTACCTATTTACTATTATTCCGCCAATAAAAGAAGCTATGATAAAGCCGAGGCTTCCGATAAATAGCAAAAGACCTATATAAGTGTAATCAATGTGGTAGAAAGATTTTATCGGCGCTATTACAGGGCCTTTTATGTTGTCAACAAGACCTATAAAGAACATCAAAAAATAATTTAGAGCGACAATGAATATCTGCATTTTTTCCTCCCTTATCAATATGCTTATATAATTATATAGCATAGTGAACTATAATACAATGAAACTATAATTGCAGTAAACGAGTAGGAGCTGAATAATTATTTTATTCAGCGTCCTCGCATACCACCGTACATACCGTTCGGTATACTGAAGTTCATTAAGATTTAATGTTCAATAAGATATCTTTTTGATAAACTTTTATAACCTATGCCTTCGAGGTATTTATTTGTAAGAGTCATATTGAGTATTGGGCTATTAGATTATTCTCCAATAGCCTTTCCTCGTATTGACGTATTCCCAGGCTTTTTGTTTTTCTACTCTTAATTTATCAGATTGTTGTACTTTGTTTTTATCTTCTTACATTGCTTCCATATACATGCCATTAGTCTTCGCCTTATCCATTCGTCAAGGGTTTTCATTGTTCTTTTTGCATCTGCTAATCCAAAGTAGTTGACTATCCTGTTATTATTTGTTATACAGCAAATTATTTCAATATAAACAGTGAGATAAAAAGAAAAATAATTTAACCTTATCCATTATGTAAAACTAATTAATTTTCATATTCATGTATAAGATTGGTTAATCTTGCCTACAATTATAGCAAAAAAATAATGGGGCGGTAAAATTAATTACCGCCCCAAGAAAGGTATCATAATGATAATTATAACCTTTCCAGTTAAAAATATACATGAATATATCGAAAATGAATCATATTTGTACATAGATACATCATCTGGATGTCCTAACTGCACTTACGACGGTAAATTGCACAGGCATTGTTATTACTGCAGGGGTGTCTTTATCGATAATAATTGCGTAGATATTACCATAGCAAGAGTTATTTGTCCTGTATGTCATAAAACACATGCTTTAATACCGGATTTTCTTGTGCCATATTTATCCTTGAGACCTCCCCGAGTAAGGACGATAACTTTCCTCTCATATATCTGCCAGATTTACTGTATGAGATTCGGGTAGTGTTGGACTTCGTTTTGTTAAGCAAACTCGTCTGCCCCGATTCAGCCTCTTATCTGGTTTTTGTTCATCAGACCGAGATTTTGCCTGTCGCTTCCTTCAGATTCCACCTCACGATGGACACCCTTGCTTTTGGCTAGTGGTTCACACTACCAAGCTCACAACGGACTTTCACCGCCTAGCTATCGCCAATGCCGGGCGTACATGAAAAAGCCATGGTATATAACCATAGCTTTTTACATTTTCATAAATCTGTCTATATCAATAACTTTATGTTTAAGCCTCGACTCTTCAGCTGCAAATGCCATCACATGGCCCATTAAGGAATTTTCTGCTGACGTTAGCACATCTTCATCATTGTTTTCTATCTGCTTTATAAAATATTTCATAAGCCCAGTATCACCACCACTATGGCGTCCATTCATGCTTTTAACGACTATAACATCTTTTTCCCCATTATATTTATTTATCTCAATCCTGTTATCTGTCAAGTTTCCACTTAAATCGCCGAGTGTCCCCATTATCTTTACTTCTCTAGTCAAGTCATGTGTAAAAGCAGATAATGTAAAACTCGCTGTTTTTCCATCTTCAAATTCTATGTTCACAACTTGATGGTCACAGACATTATTGTTACATCTGTATACACATCTGCCATAAGGTCCCTCTTTAAGTGCTTTTAATCTACCTTCTATTGAGTGGTCAGTTGATATTACGCTAACTGGCCAATCAGTATTTTCACCTAAATATATTTTCTTTGCTGAATATGGGCAGTCATATTCCGCCGCGCAGTCTATGCATCTATCGGCAGAACCAATGGGAGCATTTTCTTTATTAAAATATTTCAAAGAACCAAATGATGATATCTTCTTCGGTCTTTCATTCATCAGCCAGTACAGTATATCCATATCATGAGAGCTCTTGGCAAGTATAATTGGTGATGAAGTATTAACATTTGCCCAATTTCCCCTTACATAACTATGTGCAAAATGCCAATATGCAATATTTTCATTTAGGTCAATATGAATAACATCGCCAATTTCATCTGAATCAATTATTTCCTTTATCTTCTTGAAGAAAGGCGCATACCTTAAAACATGTGCAACAGTCAATATCCTCTTATTCTTTTGAGCTGTTTCTGTAATCTCAAGGCATTCTTTAAGATTGTAGGACATCGGCTTTTCTAGAAGTACATTATAGCCCTTTTCAAGGGCGGCAATAGTCGCTTTATAATGCATTCTATCTTGTACACACACAAAAACTGCATCGCAAAGTTTCTCTTTATTTAGTAGATCCTCCCATGTCTCGAATGCCATTTCGTTTGATATAGCATGTTCTGTAACAAATTCTCTTCTTTTATCATCATTTGGTTCCGCAACAGCCACAAATTTTATCTCATCGGGATAATTTAGCGCATATTGTCCGTATACATCTTTTCCTCTATTACCAGCACCAATTAATGCTCCTGTTATCATAATTTCATCCCTTTCAAATTATTAAATACATTTATTATTTTTACGGAACGGAGATTTTTTACTTGTTCAGAAGACACTTTACAAAATTTATATATAATTAAGCCCGTGTGTCCAAACAAAATTGAGAGGAAGCACTTTATTTAAAAGTTCATTCTCTTTAACATCTTCTGTATCACAAAACATCAATTCAGTAAATTCTGGGGAATTTTGTTTATAACTTTTTACTAGATTTAGGAAATTATTATAATCATCATCTTTTAAATTTTCTTTAAGATATAAAGACATTTTCTCTAAAAATCTTTCTTTATTGATAATTTTTACAGTCCCTGGTAGACTTTCTTCTTTTGCATCAGATATGTTGAGAAGTCTAAAATCATCTTTAAAAAACCAAAATTCTAATTTATCAATATCATCATTTTTCATTATATACGATATTGCAGACATTACTCCATCTATATTTCCCACATACTCAATCATCTGCCCCTTTTTGTCATCAAGTCTCGAATATATTATATATGACACGGGAATATCATTCTTATATGCAATATATATCCTTTGTTCACCCATTATAACATTTGAAAAAGAAGCGGCTTTTAATAAATCTTCAAATTGCGTCAATGGCCTTACAAATCTTATTGGCTCATTTTCATATATTTTATGAATTATTCTAACGGAATCTTCGTTAATATCATCTATTTTTTTGATGTCATATCCGGAATCATTAAATTCACATTCTTTATTAAATGTCACGTGATACACCTTGCCAATCTTCTTATAGCCGTTATTTACATACAAGCCTCTGCCACCGGATATTATGCATATATCAATGTCATCATTGTCCATCTTATCTTCGCAGGCTTTAAGAAGCTTTGTCGCAAGACCATTACCTCTATACTCCGGATCTGTACAAACAGAGCCAAGACATGAAATTTTTAAATTGCATCCATAATAAATCATATCATAGTAATACATTGCCATCATTGAGGCAACGTTATTATTATCAAAAAAAGCCATTATATTTCCTGCATTATCCTTACTAAAAAGATGCGGAAACTCTAAATGCATTGTAGGCTTTCTACCAGCATTTATCCTAAAAACACTGTTAGACAAATTAATAGCACTGTTTAGCTCATTAAATTTTATCGTACGTGGACCTTCCATGTATAGTCATCCTTTCATACATATAATAAAGAAATAGTTGTTTAAACCCCCTTTCTTTGTCATACATACACTTTATCATATTTAGAATTTTTCTGAAAGCTAAACCGTATTAATAATGTTTTTCACTACATCTTTTGTTTCAGCTGCTTTATATGCTGAAAGTGTTATCTCAAGCGCTCTTAAACCATCTATACCCGTAACTTTTGGCTCTACATCTTTTTCAACTGATTCTACGAAAGATTTAATCATCTCATAATCAGAATTTGTACCCCAGAAATCCCATAATCCTTTCATCCTGTCGTTATTGTAAATTGAAAGACTTTGTGCAAATGCGTCAACATATATAATGCCTTTTGTCCCGACAATCCTCATAGTCACATCACCCCATGTAGGAAAGGACCTTGGTCTAGACCAACTTGCATCAAGTGTCGCAATAGCGCCATTATTAAACTGGAATGTGAGTAGACCGCAGTCCTCGACATCTATGTCTTTATAAATCAAGTTACCTATCTCAGCATATACCTCTGATACTTCATCATGAATAAACCACCTCATAAGATCTGCAACATGTACAGTATGGTCCATTACAGATCCGCCACCGGATTTCGTTTTATCGATAAACCAGCCACCTGGCATTGTACCATGATTTGTACCTGTTATTGACAAGATATCACCTAAATCACCACTGTCCACTATCTCCTTTGCCCTTATTACAGGCTCATTAAATCTTATTGGGAATGCCGTCATAAGATGTACTCCATTTTCACGGCAAGCCTTTATCATTTCAAGAGCATCGGCAGTATTTGTTGCAAGTGGTTTTTCGCTCAAAACATGGACCCTATTTTGCGCCGCTAATTTAGTGTATTTAGCATGTTCTATATTTATTGTACATAAGATTACAGCATCAAGTTTTGATAATAGTTTTCCAACCTCATCATAAAAATCAACGCCAAATTGTCTTGCTGCATCCTGCCCTCTTTTTAAGTCTTCATCAAATACGCCTAAAAAATTAACATTTGATAATTCTTTTAGAGCTTTTGCATAGCTATATGCATGCATATGCGCAAAACTTATAATACCAACATTAATCATAACTTTTCACCTACTTCAATAACTTTATTTTTTTCTGCTGACTTTATTGCTAAAAGAGCCAATTTTACATCCCATGCAGCATCATATGGACTTACAATTGGCGTTACACCATTATCAATTATATCTAAAAAGTGTTTTAATTCTGCTGCGTATGGCTCCAGCTTAAGAGGCGATTCTGGCACTTGAACGCCAGTATTTAATTCATTATTATTTGATATCTCTTTTAAAACTGGCATGGTTCTTTCAGAATTAAAATCTATCATACCATTAGTACCTACTATTTCAAAATTATATGTGAAACTTGATGGTCTAGCCCAGCTTCCCTCTATATGAACCATAACACCATTTTTCATCCTCATTGTAATTAATGCATGTTCTTTAAATTTTAGCTTTTGGTCTGTCAATGTCTTAGCATAAATTCTTTCAATATCGCCAAAACACCATCTTGCAAAATCTATATCGTGTATTGACATATCAAATATTAGCCCCTTACTTTTAGTAAAATCGGCATACCAATCGTTCCAACCATGTGGAAACTGTGATAACCTTTCAAATCTGGCAATTGCCGGATTTCCGATTTCCCCTCTTTCTATAGCTTTTTTGGCATTAGCATATTGTGGGAAAAATCTGACTACCTGCCCCACCATGAATTTTACATTATGTTTTTCGGCCGTCTTGATTATTTCAAGTGAATCTTCAACAGTTAATGATAGAGGTTTTTCGCAGAAAACATTCTTATGGGCTTTCATTGCGTCAATTGCATATCGTTTATGCAAATAAGTTGGAACACATACATCTACAATATCAACTTCATCATCCTTCAAAACATTTTCAAAATCATCTGGTACAATAATATTTCTACCATCAACTAATTGTTTTACAATATCCTTTCTAATATCATATTGATATTTTACATTTGCCGAATCAATAGATGTCCATGACAAAAGATGCCTTTTTCCCATTGTACCCGCACCAATTATAGCTACATTGTGCATTAATATCTCCTCCTCAGCTTTATTTTAGGGGTATCAAAAATTTTGATACCCCACTAAGTCATTATTTCTCTGATAACACTTGATTTACTTCATCATTAATTTTTTTGCCCGCATCTTGTGCTGACATCTGTCCTAGTCTTACTAAATCAAAGTATTTATTGTATATATCTAATACCTCTTGTAAATTTGGTAATGTTGGTATAGGAGTCATATACTTTGTTTGTTCAGCAAATACTTTATCATTCGGATCACTTGAATCTGCAAAGAGCTTTTTCTCGACAGATAATCTTGATGGAACACCAAAGCCTATTTTTACTGCCATTTCCTCCTGTATCTTTGCAGATGAAAGCCAGTTTACAAAATCCCATGCTTCTTTTGGATGTTTAGTCCCAGCAAATATTGTATAACCAGAACCACTTACAAAGGAATTTCTATTTACTTTTCCTTTAGGAAGCAGTGCTACACCCCAGTGGAAATTTTGTATAGATTTTAGGCTCGGCGCTAACCACCTTCCAAAAGTAGCCATTACAACCTGACCATTTTTAAACATTGTTGATGTTCCTTGATCTCTAATTGTCGATGGATCAGGTGATACCTTATATTTCGTTATTAAATCTGATAACCATTGCATCGCTTCAATTGTTTTTGGATTATCAAATTCTGCTTTTTTGCCATCACTCGATAGTATTTTACCGCCATTTTGCCATATAAACGGAAATGACACATAATCACCAACAGATAGAAAACCGTATTGATCAATCTTTCCGTCTCCATTTGTATCCTTTGTCAGTTTTTGTGCTGCCTGGAGTAGGTCATTCCATGTCCAATTCTCGTCAGGATATTTCAAATTCGCTTTGTCAAACATATCCTTATTATAATAAAGCACAACATAGTCCAAATCTCTTGCAATCCAATACACTTTATTATCATATGTCCCTGCTTTTAACAATACTGGATGAAAATCTCCTTTGTCAAAATCTTTATTATTAACATTTTTTGATAAATCTAACAAAACTCCCTTTGATGCGAATGCCGGAAACCACAGCTGACTCATATAGATAATATCAGGCGCTGCGCTGCCAGCAACCATTGTGTTAATTTTATCCTGATATCCATCCCATGGTACCTGTTGAATTTTTATATCTATATTAGGATTGTCTTTTTTATATTCACTTATTAAATCTTTATACATTTGCTCTTCTGCACCTGTTGCCCAGTTAACGAATGTGAGAGTAACCTTTTCGTCTTTACCACTTTTTTGCTTTGTCGCATTTCCATTATTAGAATTTGAGCACCCTGTTGTCAATACAGTAATCAACATAGCAATAATGATTACCGTTGACATTAACTTTTTCATTAATAACCACCCTTTCTAATTTTGATATTTAACCTACATAACCATAATGATTTAAATTTTTCTCATCACCTCACTCTTTTAAACCTGATAATGCTATACCTTCTATGAAGTATTTTTGAGCAATGATAAATATTAAGATAATAGGTAAAATACTAAGCAATGATGCCGCCATAAGCAATGTCCACTCTGTTTCATGGACACCTTTAAATAATGATAATCCTATTGTTAAAGTGAAATTTTTTTGACTCTGTAAAAATATCAGCGGACCCAGGAAGTCATTCCATGTACCAAGAACAGTAAATATTACCAGTGTTAATAAGGCAGATCTCGATAGTGGTAAAATAATTTTTGTGAAAATAGTCCATTTATTTGCTCCGTCTATAATTGCAGCTTCCTCTAATTCTACGGGTAATGTCATAAAAAATTGTCTTAAAAGAAATGTCCCAAAAGCAGATGTAGCACCCGTCAGTATTAAAGAATATAACGTGTCTATTAGCTTTAAATATCTCATCAATATAAATGTCGGAATAATCGTTACTTGATAAGGAATCATCATTGTTGAAAGATATAGTATAAACAGAGCATCTCTTCCAGGAAATTTTAGCCTTGAAAAAGCATATGCACCCATCGAACACGTAATAAGTCTGCCTATTGTGACAAATATAGTTATTTTTAGTGTATTAAGAAAGAATAATCCAAATGGAGTTTTTGTCAAAACATTAATGTAATTATTAAATGTTATTGGTTTTGGAATCCATTTCGGTGGAAATACAAATACTTCACTGGGCACTTTTAATGATGTTGATATCATCCACAAAAATGGAACCACCATTGTGACTGCGCCAAGGAATAAAATAATATATGAAAAAATTAACCCATAATTTATACTAAAAGATTTACTATTTGCATTTCTTTCAAACATAGTGTTCATCATTAATAACACTCCCTATCTACTGATAGTTGATTTTTCTACCGGAATATTTCCACTGTATTATTGTCAATATTAAGATTATTATAAACAAAGCCCAAGCAACAGCCGACGCATAGCCCATTTTATAATAACTAAATCCACTCCTATAAAGATAATAAACTATCGTCATTGTTTTATTAGCTGGTCCTCCATCTGTCATAACATATGCTTGATCAAATACTTGAAAAGAACTAATAAGAGATATTATTGTTACAAAAAATGTTGTTGGCGATAATAAGGGTATTGTAATATATCTAAAAAGCTGAAAACCACTAGCACCGTCAATTTTTGCAGCTTCGTAATATGAATTAGGAATCCCTTGTAAACCAGCTAAAAATATAACCATATCATAACCTAAGCTTTTCCATATGCTCATCAATATTATCGCAGGCATAGCCCATGTTGTTGAACTAAGCCAATTTACCGTTGGCAAATGAAGTTGTGATAACAATGAATTGAGTATACCATAATCATTGTTATACATCCATCTCCAAACAAGAGCTATTGCAACCATTGATGATACAACAGGCAGAAAATAAATTGTCCTAAATAATGTCAAGCCCTTTATTTTTTGGTTTAAAGCAACAGCTAAAATTAATGAAAGCACAATACTAAATGGAACACTTCCAATTGTGAAATAGATTGTATTAAATAAAGATTGCCAAAATGTATTGTCATGTAATATTTTAACATAATTTCCTACTCCCACAAAATTAGGAGTATTGAAGAGATTCCAGTCATAGAAGCTCAAAATTAAAGAAGCTAATGCCGGGCCTAATACAAATATAAGAAATCCTATTATATTTGGAAGTAAAAATAAATATCCAGCTACAATGTCTCCTTTTTTATTCATTATATACTCACCCCATTTCTATTGGCAGCTTAAAGCTTTCTTCAATAACAAGAATTGCTGCACCGGCTAATTCCGGATTTTCTACACGGCTACTTTCGAATTTGAGATTATTTGTAGATGTTTCAAGAGCATAATCATAGACTTTCTCTTTAAGTAAATTAAAATAAAAATTGCATTTCAATAAATTATTGGCACCTATAACTATCATTTCTGGATTGAATAGATTTAAAATATTTGCAATACCTATAGCAAGATTGTTTGTTGCTTCATTTATTGCTTCAATTGATACTTTATCACCTCCATTTGCTGCATCTATTATATTTTTTATATCTAAATTATCTTCCTTGATAATAGTCTTAAATCCCATTTTAATATGTTTTAACATATATGTTTCAATAAATGTCTCTGATGCATATGTATATAGGCAACCATAGTTACCGCAAACACATCTATCGCCATTTTTATTTATGCTTATATGCCCAAATTCACCCGCACTCCCATTAAAACCTGAATAAACTTTCCTATTAATAATAATGCCTGTACCAATACCTTTCCCTATCGATATATAAATTAGGTTATCAACTAAATTATTAAATCCTAAAACTTTCTCAGCTAATGCAGCTAAATTTGTATCATTTTCAATAAATACAGGATAACCATACTTATCTTCAATTATTTCCTTTAAGTTTATGTTATGCCAATTAAGATATGTTGAATACAGTACAGAACCTTTACTTTTATCAATAATACCTGGTATCGAAATGCCTACGCCTAATATTTCACTGGTTTTTGCATTCACGATTATTTCCTCAATCACTTCTTCAATGCTACTTATTGCATTAGTTGATTCAAGGTTTTTTAAATCCTCATGAATTTTATATTCCATAATCCCATTTAAATCATATAATGCACCATTTATAGCCGATCTATTAATCTCAATAGAAATCACATGTCTTCCCTTGGGATTAAATTCAATAAGTATTGGTTTTCTTCCACCACTTGAATCGCCAACACCAGTTTCTATTACAAAACCATCTTCCATAAGATTAGTTACAGCATAGCTAACAGTTGTAGGGCTCAAATTAGTCAATTTGGATATCTCCGCTCTTGAAATAGGTCCTTTGCATCTTATGATATCCAGCACTGTTAATCTATTTAATTTCTGTACCAACTTTAAATCTGCCGATGTAGTTATCATTGCTCATCCAACTTTCTTTAATTATTAGTTTAAGTTTAAAGTTTACATTATTATCTATTAGTTATTTTGTACGATATCATGTTATTAATTTTGGTCAATAATTTATACTTTATTTGTTCATTGGATTTATATTATAAATATTCGACATAAATTTGAATATTCCTTCTATGATCATAAAAATTTTTTTATTTTTTTCTGTATAAATTACTTTATTAGAATCTGGAGTTATGCCAAAGCATGCTAAATATATGCAATAGTTGGATTATATTGAAAAACTTTTCTCAAAATAGGAGTGGACATCAAAACCAAAAATATTATGATTTAATTGAAAAGGATGAAATGATTATGAATGATGTTATTAGAACATTTTCCGGTAGAGAATTCACTTCAGAAGATATAGAATGCATCAAATGGACGCGCAAAGCATTTGCTTTATGACAAACAATATTTAATTCATATTTCCATTATTTTGTTAATTCGGATAATTCAAATCTATACTTCAACCTGATTATTAGAAGGAAAAGAAAAATGGAATGGATGGATAAAAAAAGATTGGCTCTGCGAATGCTGTTATACCTTTACTCTTAGAAGCATTCGTAAACTTAGAGCATTTCCAAAGTATATGCTATAAAACCGCTAACTGGATTTATTGGGTAAAACAAAAAGAAACCTTTTAGTGGTAAGCAATTTTATGAGTAGATATGTCTATTATTACTTATAGTAATACCATTAATTGCTAATGATATTTTGCCAATAGATATTATGCCTTCTCCTACAAGTGTTTCGTTAAGCAACTTTGTAGTAATATTTGGATATTGATTCTTTTTACCGCGTATTTTCTCTGCAAGGACATGATCAATTTTTCTGTACTTGCCATGTCGTTCCTGTAACTCGGTTTTAATGCCTCTATACCGTCTTTTAAGTATGAACTTAGCCAATACTGGATTCTTTTCGGCGCATACTTCTTTGTTTCATAATTTTGTAAATAATCTTTGGTTAATGATATGGATAATCTCATTAATTTTGGGCATTATTGCTACTTCTTCTTCGGAAGGCGGTAATGGTTTGTAGTAAATACTTGTATGATTAATGCTGACAAATCTGCCTGTTCAGCAATTGAAAACTCTTTATTGTTTGATTCCAGTAAAGTCAATCGTTCTCACACTGGAGGGGTGATTCCAGATTTTTATTGAACCACTCCAGTAAAATGATTAACCATCCTATTCTTTGTAGAGTTCAACTTCCTATCTCTGTAAGAATTTTCTCTTTTCTTCGATCTTTTTGTCATTTTCCTAATTTATGAGTTCATTATAAACAACGCTATTTTACAATACGCTTTATATATATTGTAAGATATATTAATTCACCATTTGGAAGATTTATACCCATAGACTTAGTAATATATGATGCTATTTTTTTTGCACATTCATATTCTTTTTCATATTTATTTACAATTTGTGAAAATAAAAAGTCATCCTCAGATTCAATAAGTTTATTCTGGATTAAGCGGTGTGTAAAAAATCGCAAATGAGTAATAAACCTTGTATAATCTAAAGATTCTTCATCAATTTTATTGGGAAAATGATAGTTAACAATTGCTAAAATATCTTTAACCATTTTCACTTCTCTAATAGTATTGTTCATATTTTGTTCATCTGATTGAGCATTAACTAAATGAAATGCAATATTTCCTGCCTCCTCTTCAGGCAATTCTATCCCAAGTTTCTTATTAATATATTCAACTGCAGCTTTACCTATAGAAAACTCTTTAGGATAAAATTTTTTCACTTCCCATAACAAATGATTTTGTATTACTACTCCTTCTTTATACCTTTGAACTGCAAAACTAATATGGTCAATTAAAACAATAAAAACTTGATCATGCAGTTTTCCATGTAAAACTTCATTTGCCTTTTTAATGATTTTTTGTGTTATATCTACATAAATCTGAGGCGTTTTTTCTATTAATTTAATATACTCACTGGTATCCTTTTTATTGTCTAAAACGTAAATTTTTTCAATTTTTTCTTCTTTTATTTTTTGTCCAACTTTTCCTTCGTAACCAATAGCCTTGCCACCAACAATCACTTCATTTCCTTGATCATCTTTAGCTAATACTAAGTTATTATTTAATACTTTAACGATTTTCATACACCCTAGTACCCTCCCGTTCACTATACACATTATTCCATAGATAAACCCTTTCGTCAAATTATTTAATACAAAATATAATATTAAAAATGTGATATACAAATAGTGCAATAAATACTGCTATTATTAAAGCAATTCCGTCATCTAAGCCACTCATAAAATTTCCAACGCATTCGTTGCATTTAATTGTGTAAACAAATATCTCTACGGCTACAATTGGATCCACGCATTTTAAACATCTTACATAAATTTGTAATAAAAGTTAACAGTACTGTAATGGACACAATACATTATAACTGTCTTAAAACTTTTATCCCAATTGGGGTTGTTACTGATTTTGGAAATATAGATTTCTTACAACCCCAAATAAGGATAATAGGTCTACACCAGACGGAATAGCATTCATAAAATAATCATCTTTTAGCCAAATCTACTTATTATAGCTCTGCTCCATTTGTAGCGATTACTTTTTTATACCATTCAAAACTCTTTTTACGTGAACGTTTCAGTGTTCCATTGCCATAATCGTCCTGATCTACATATATAAACCCATATCTTTTGGACATTTCTGAAGTAGAATAGCTAATTGAATCAATTGGTGACCATGCTAAATATCCCATCATATCTGCACCGTCTGCAATTGCCAAACCCATTTGTTCAATATGTGATTTTAAATATATAATCCTGTAATCATCATTTATACTTCCATCTTCTTCTACAACATCTTCAGCACCTAAACCATTTTCTACACAGAACAAAGGAATGCGGTACCTATCATACATATCGTTGATTGCAATCCTAAGCCCCATAGGATCAATTTGCCAGCCCCAAGCCGTTGTTTTTAAATAGGGATTTTTTACTCCGCCTGTAAGATTTCCTCCAACCTTCTCCATCTTCTCTGAATTAATACTTGATACTAAAGACATATAGTAACTAAATGACAAGAAGTCAACTGTATGCTGTTTTAATATTTCATCATCGCCTTCAACCTTTTTAATTTCAATTCCCTTTTCTTTTAGTATTGACTTTATGAATAATGGATACTCTCCAAGTACTTGTACATCAGAAAAGAAATAGTTCATACGGTTTTCCTTTTGTGCCAATAAAACATCTTCTGGATTGGGAGTTGCCGGATAAGTTAAAGTTCTAGTTATCATACATCCAATTTTCGAATCAGGTATAATTTCATGACAATATTTAACAGCCAATGCACTAGCCACAAATTGATGATGTAAAGCTTGATAAATAACCCCTTCTAATTCTTCCTTTCTATACCTGTCCATAACAATTCCCGCTGATGAAAATGGATGTCTAATAATACTATCTATTTCATTAAAAGTAAGCCAATACTTCACTAAGCTCTTGTAACGTTCAAATACTACCTTAGCATACTTTACAAAGCAGTCAATAACTTCTCTTCCAAACCATCCTCCATAAGTATTTACCAAATATATAGGCATTTCATAATGAGAAAGTGTTACTAAAGGCTCTATTTTATTCCTATGCATTTCCTTGAATAAATCTTCATAAAATTTTAATCCTTCTTCATTTGGTTCATCTTCTACCCCGGTTGGAAATATACGAGTCCATGCAATAGACACACGTAAAACCTTAAATCCCATTTCTGCAAATAATGCTAAATCCTCTTTGTATCTGTGGTAAAAATCAATTCCTCTTCTTTTAGGATAATTTTTATTTGATGAAGGGTTCATTGCCTCTTTAATTTGTTCGCTGGTTATTTTATTATGGCCAGCATAATCATTTCTTTCTAAACGGTCATTAAAAATTGCCACGTCTGCTACGGATAATCCTTTTCCACCTACATTCCAAGCTCCTTCAACTTGATTTGCTGCAAGAGCACCTCCCCATAAAAAGTCCTTAGGAAAATTACTTTTTTTTATGCTTATATTACCAACTCCTTATTGATCAAAATATTTTTCATAGGTACATACCCATATGGCTTTTCATATTATTTAATTGCTTTGATTAACACTTGATCCTTAGTTACAGATGTAGCTTCTGTTTCCAATACATCTAAATATTGTTCACTATTTGTAATAATAACTATTGTTGTAATATCATAACCAGCTTCTTTGATTTTATCCTTTTCGAATGTGATAAGTAATTGTCCTTTTTTAACTTTATCTCCTTGTTTAATTTTTGCTTCAAAATACTTACCCTCTAATTGAATAGTGTCAATTCCAATATGAATCATAACCTCAGTTCCATCATTAGCAGTTAGCCCAACTGCATGCCCGGTTGGAAATAATGCTGTTACTACTCCATCAACCGGTGCATATATTCTTCCTTCCTCAGGAATAATTGCTACGCCTTTTCCTAAAGATCCTGTTGAAAAAACAGAATCATTTACATTTGCAAGTGGAATAACTTTTCCTTTTACAGGTGCCATAACTTCATATTGTTTGATCTCATCATGGCTTTGTACCTTTATATTTTGGTTTTTTTCTAATAAAGTTTCACTTCCGACAGTTTCATCCTTTTCATCAATTCCGAAAAAATAAGTAAGTACCGCTGTTAAGAAGAAAGCTACAGTAATACCAATAATATAATATATAAATGTATTAGTCATAAATGCCGGTAATGTAGTTAAAGCCGGAAAAACGTATACCATTACAGTTGTTTTCATTGCACCTACAAACCCACCGGCAATAACACCACTAATAACTGCTGCATACATCGGTTTTTTGTATTTCACAGAAATACCATATACTATCGGCTCTGTTATACCTCCTAAAAGAGCCGGCAACATAGCTGAAACTGCAAAGGATTTAGTTTTCTTATTTCTCGATTTCAAGAATACACCAAAAGCTGCACCTGCTTGCGCAAAGGTTGCTGTTGCAATAGCAGGACGAATTGTATCAAATCCATATAATGCAAGATTGTTAAGCATAATAGGTACAATTCCCCAATGCACGCCAAACATAACTAAGAAAGTCCAACCAGCACCAATGATTGCTCCTGTTAAAAATCCACTCTTGCTGCTCAAAAACTTGATTGCACTACCAAGCCCATTACCTATGTGAACACCAATTGGTCCGATTACAATTGCTGTAAGCGGAACCATAATCAAAATTGAAATAAAAGATATTGTAAATAATTCTATATTTTTAGGAATAACTCGTTTTAAAAACTTCTCTACATAAGAATAAACCCATATTGCTAAAATAGCGGGTATAACAGTTGAACTATAGGACATTAACACAACCGGAATATTAAAAAAATGCGTTACATCACCTGTAGCTTTCATCAAAGAAGTAAAGTTTGGTTCTAACAAAGCTCCCATTATAGCGGCCGCTGTAAATGTATTTACCCCAAAAGTCTTAGCTGCTGAAAAAGCAATGAAAATTGGAAAGAAATAAAATACACTATTACCTGTTGCCGTCAAAATTTTATAGGTACTGCCTGTATTACTCATGCCAGCATAAGTTGTTAGAATAACCAATAGCGCCTTTAACATACCGGAACCAGCTAATATCGGAATAATTGGTGTAAATACAGAAGACATTACATTGAATAACTTTCCAACTATATTGCCTTTTTTTGTTTGATCTTCTTGTTTTTCACTGATAGCACTCTGAATGTTGTAAAGGCTCAAAATGTTTTTAAATACCTCTTCAACATGATTTCCAATTACGACTTGAAATTGACCGTTGCTTTCAATAACACTGATTACACCATCAATAGCTTCTACCTCTTTTTTATTCGCTTTATTTATGTCCTTTAGCTTAAATCTTAATCTCGTCATACAGTGATAGAGGCTTAACACATTCTTCTCTCCACCAACTGCATCAATAATTTTTTTAGATAATTGATCATATTTCATATACTAAGCTCCTTTCTATATTTATTATTTTTCCTTACTAGTATCTGTAAAAATAAAAAAGGCCCGTTCTAAGAGATATACAATAACTCTTAGAATAGGCCTTGCCTGCATTACCAGTAACACACCTAAAATGATTCACTAATATTTAATTATTACACTTTTATTATATATTAAATTTAAAAATTATGCAAGACTTTTTTAGTTAATGCTTTTTGCTTTGTAGCACTTTTTTAAAAAATTTATTAAAAAACTGAGGCCTAAAGAACTAAACCCCTTTTAATTTTTTCACTCGGAGATATTTTCTCCTTCAAAAAATACATAAACTCAGAGTATATGTCCTCATCCTTTCTGAAAAAGACAATAACCCCCTAACCCTAACCCCGACATTAAATGACAGGAAAGAGTTTTTTCGCGTGTCACACCACATCCTCGGCAATGTTTCATTGCATTCCGCTGATGTTTCTTGTACCTTTTTTGTGGATCATTTATTCAAATCTCTGTAGATTTTTTATGCCGTTTTTACCAGGCTTCTCATTTTTTCCTGCTGCTTTTCTTTTATCCTGCCAACTGCCATAGCAAGCATTATACATAATGCAATCCCACATCTTACTGTCATTTTCTTTTTACCTCTTATGTAATGCTTCTCGAATCCGAATGTTTCATCTATTCTGCTATTTACTCTTTCTACTGATGTACGCTTGTTATAGTACTTTTCCCATTTGTAACTGGCACGGTCTATTGGTGTGAATATTCTCCGGTCTACATCCAGCTTGATTCGGATTCCTTTTTTCGCAGAACACCTATCTATGTATTTACATTTTAATCCATACTGTTTTGCAGGGCATAGTTTTTTTAATGTCTTCCTATCTTCTTCAAAACCTCCTACTGCCATTTCTCTCTTTTCGCCTGTATCAAGGCAATAACAGTATACATTGCCTTTATAGTTATATACTACGTTCTCATGTCCTTCTAACGGCCTTGTCCCGTCAGGATCTTTCCATTTGTTGCAGATATCTATTACAGGCTTTATTTTGTATTCATCCCATAGCTTTTTTATCAACTTTGTATCATCATAACCACGGTCTGCTTCCATCGTTTCACACGCTTCAAGTATTTCAGGTCTTTCTTCCGCTATTTTTTCAATTATCCTGTGTGCTTCTTTTACATCAGCTTGAGAAGCTTTTGTTACACTGAATGCCACCGGCAGTTCGTAGTTAGCATCCACTATTAGGTGCAGCTTATATCCAAACCATTTGACTATTTTTTCCCAAGCAGTTCCGTCTTCCCTGATTCCTCGATACTCCTTTTTGCCCCAGTCGGCATCTTTGTCCCTTCGTCCATCAGTTTTCCTATTTTTATTCTCTCTTTTCGCCAGTGATTTTATTGCCTTACTGTCTATAGCCAAATCCTTGCCAAAGTCCGGTAGAAGCCTTTTTAGCTCTTCTACAAGTTTTTCGAATATCTTGTTTATTTCTTCCTCATGTTCATAAAGCTTTTTTAAAAATCTTGTGAATACCCATGCTGGTGGTACTATTTCCGTCTTCTTCTCACCTCTATATTTTTTCGTTTTTGCAGTGTGAAATCCACACATAATCCTTAGTTGCCCATTCCGCGATAGCTCTCGTCTTAAGCTTTTCACGGATATATGTTGGTATACTACTCCTGCCAATATGGCATTCCACATTGCTCTCACGGGATAATCATCTCGACCGTTCTTGCGTTCTTTTTCAAGCTTTTCCATCAGTTCTTCATCGGGCATATACTCTATTACCAATCTTAATCTTTCCAGATCGCCTGAATTTTCAATTTCATTCCACACAAATAGTGTTTGTTGTGGTATAATAGCCATATGTGAAACCCCTTTGCTTTAGTGTTTATTTTTGTTTTCAACTACCATTTTACACTATAGAAAAGTGGGTTTCACACTTTTAGAGAAAATTTTTTGTTCCTGGGTGTAATTTTTACGTTTTTCATTCTTCATGCACTTCAAAGTTGCATTTCTTTACGTTTTTTTGGGGTAAAATTATTTTGTTGGCGTCTTAAAACATACTATTTTAGCACGTTCTTCAACATCGCAAATAACTCAGTTAACGATCGTGTCAAGTATTTTTAGGTTTTTTTGAAAAAAAGACCTCACTATCACTCTAAGGATGAGCATTGATAGCTAAATAACAAAAGTATTTTAATATTGAAGTTTCTTAACTTCTCGATAGCATAAAATCGCTACTCCTCATAATAATAACTAAAACTACAATCTTCACTATATAGTACTTTGTATATGTAATATGCATACTTTTAAATGGCACTTCTCAATAGTAATGATTTTATAGCCTGACTTGTTAATGTTTTTTTATTTTGCAATATTGGCAAGCTTATTATGTTTTCATAAGTTGATTTTATTTTCTTTAGTTGTTGTTTTGCTTTATATATTGTTTGCTTTGGTATTTCTATTGGTTTTAAGCATTCATATTGCTGCTTCAATATAACGTCTTTGAGCAATATGCCGCTTGCTTTTATTGCTCTTAATTTTGCCATTTTGTGAGCTCCAACCTTGCTCCATGAAATTGGTCTGCTTGATAGCCTCTCTGAAAGTACATGACTTACATGACTTTCTGCACTGCATCCTGTTATTTCTTTTTTGTAAAGGCTGTATGAATTTATTCCATCCCAATTGTTATTTATATAGGTTTGGCACTTCGTTACGGGATTTTCTGTGCCGTTTAATTCTAGTTCTTTGTATTTTTGTGTTAAAAGCTCATTGACTTTTTGTTTGTCTGCTTTAAATATGGCTTTCCATAATTCTCTCTTTGTTTTTTTATCTTCTTTTATTGCAGCTGTTATATATTTTTGTAGATGAAATAGGTCTAATACGTATACCGCGTTAGGCAGATATTTTACTCCGAATTTTATCCATTCTGCTCCATCTCCAGATACGTATATGCGTTTTATTTTGTCTTCGTTATATGTGCTTACAATGTACTCCCATACTTCTTTCCATAATTCTTCTACTTTTTCTCCTTCGTATACACCTGAAAAGTATACAGCATTTTTTAATTCATTTCTGCCTTTTGTTATTGTTTGTTTTCCTTCGTGTACGTATATTAATTTTACAATGTCTGGTTTGCCGTTTTGAAGATGTATATGGTCTTCATCAGCTTCTATGTATAAAGTTTCTATTTCTTTTTTAGTCTTTGGCTTTTCATATGTTTGAAGGTTGTCTATTTTTCTTAGTGTGTTCATTACTGTTTGCCGGCTTACATTGCAGTTAGCTCCATTTCTTTTAAGCTCCTGAGTGGTTTTTTGATATGAGAGTATTGTAGAAAGATCCGTTATATCAGCTTTAAGCTCATCATCTATTCTTTCATATTTTTGGATGCCAGCAGCTTTATCTACAAGATATGCCTTCTCTCCTGTTTCTTTGTTTTTATAGTACCGTCTTTTGTATGTGATATCTCCAAATACAGTTGTTATTGTCCTTTCACAATCTTTTTGGACTACCACCCAGTTTTTTCTTTTAGTTTTTTCTTTATATATGCTTTGATCAAGTTCATGAAGTACATCTGCACAAATCTCTTTTCCTAATTCATTTAGAATTTTTTTAAGTTCTCCTTCAAATTCCAAATAGGTATATTTTCCATCAAGTAATCCAATAATTTTTTCTACAACAAGCAGGAATTTTTGAAGTGTATGTTGAATTATTTTCATAAGACCTCACCTTCCTATTTATTTTCTAACTCATCCTTTTGGGAGGATGGTGAGGTCTTATTTCTACATATTATCGCTATTTTCCTGCTTTTTCATCTAAGAAAATTTTACACTAAGAAAATAAGTACATATCTACGGAAAAAGACGGGAAATGCACTCCCGTCTTTTTCTATTACTAATGTCCACCAACAAAGATTATTACCACACTTTTATTATAACACAAATTTATGGCTTGTAAACCAAAAGAAATAAAAAAAAGAAATAAAAAGCAGTCATGAAAGATGAGACTTCTTAAACAGATACTATAATCTGTACAATTAAGAAAAAGAGCGCCTTAATTACTCAAAAAAGGCGCTTATCTTACACCTATCTCACTATATAGCTTTCAACCATTCTTGATATAATTTCCTTCATCTCAGCCAAAAGATCAGTCTTTCCGTCTTTTAAGCACCAGTCAAAGATGACACCCCTTGCAACAACAAATAACTTTTCCGTAATTTCCTCACAGTCCAGAGTTTTGGGTATCTTGCCTTTTTCTTGCTCATTTTTTAATATTTGAATAAGCATATTCTGCATTAAACGGCCATGCGTCAAAAACATCTTATTTGTTGGGATATAGAGATTTTTTGCCATCTCCACCCCATCGTTTATTGAAAGCCGAGCGTACACTAGGAAATACTGCACTAAAATATCTTTACAGTCTTTATACTCATCCAAAATCTTCGGCACTTCCGCCTCAAAGAATTCATCGCCGTGTTTAAATATTTCCACCAAAAGGTCATATTTAGACTTAAAGTAATGGTAATAATTTCCTATAGAAACATTTGCCTTTTCTGCTATTTCTTTTACTGTTATGTTGTCGTATCCATATTTCTTAATAAGTTCTACTCCGCACCTGTATATCCTTTTTTTAGTAGCAATTGCCTGTTTTTCTCGAGAAGTCAAACTTTCCGGCACCAAATTTCTCTCCTATTCCCTATTTAGTCTATATTTTTTGCAACCTCAAAAGCATTCCATATTGCATACATGATGTTAGAAACATTGCGAGCATCACCAAGAAGATATATGTTTGAAATTTTATCTTTCACTTCTTGATAGATGGAATTAGACGGCGTATACCCAACAGCAAGTATCACAGTGTCTGCTGTAACTTCTATGTCACCATCAGGTGTACTTACTTTCAATACCCTGCCGTCGTATCCTGTAGCTTTTGCAGATGTTATAGTCTTTATTCCTTTAAAAGGTATTAATTCTTTCAGCATTTCACTATTTGCATGGCACAATGGTCCATTCACAGCTAAAAGCTTTGGAAGTGCCTCAACAATCGTCACATTCTTGCTCATATCTCTAAGCCACAGTGCTGTTTCGCACCCTACAAGTCCACCGCCAATTATGACCACATCATTTCCTATATCAACTTTGCCTAGCAAAGCATCTTGAGCAGTGTAAACCGGTCCTTCTCCCAGTGAAAATACTTTTGGCTTTGACCCTGTCGCAACTATTACGACATCTGCACCGAAATTAATAACATCATCAGCATCTAATTCTGTATTGAGATGGACCTCTACGTTTAACTTCTTAAGCTCATTCTCATACCAAGCTACAAGCGCATGATCATCTTCTTTAAACGACGGCACGCCGCCGGGAATCAGATTTCCACCTAACCTATCAGTTTTTTCATACACGATTGGCTCATGCCCGCGAAGTGCTAATACGCGAGCTGCTTCACAGCCTGCCACACCGCCACCTACTATCAGGACTTTCTTTTTGTGCTGTGTCGGTATAAGCCGTTCAGAACTTTCGCGGCAAGCCTGAGGGTTTACTGCGCAGTTTAATGCAGAATACTCCTGTATGCGTCCCATACATCCTTCGTGACATGATAAACACGGACGTATAGAAGCGGTATCTCCTGCCTTTAGCTTATTTACATAATCAGGATCTGCCAGAAGAGGACGACCTAATGAAACTATGTCACATGCTCCATCTCTTACAGCAGCTGATGCAAGGTCCGGGTTGTCCATACGTCCTGCGCAGATCACAGGGACGTCTACTGCATCTTTTACCATCTTTGCATATGGGATGTAAAGCCCTTTTTCTTGGTACATTGGCGGATGATTCCACCACCATGCATCATAGCTTCCAACATCTACATCCAAAGCATCGTATCCATATTTAACAAGCAGTTTGGCTGCCTCTATTCCTTCTTCAATATCTCTTCCTTTTTCTACAAACTCCTCACCCGGAAGGCCTCCTTCTCGCCAATCTTTAATGAAGCTTTTTACGCTGTATCTAAGCGTCACTGGGAAATCATCGCCGCACGTCTTCTTTATCTCCTCCAAGACTTCCCTTGCAAAACGCAGCCTGTTTTCAAGGCTTCCGCCGTATTCATCGGTGCGGCTGTTGAACATAGATATAGCAAACTGGTCTAGAAGATATCCCTCATGTACAGCGTGGATCTGTACGCCGTCAAATCCTGCTCGCTTCGCATTGTAGGCACCTTTGCCAAACTGCACTACTATCTCGCGAATTTCTTCTTTTGTAAGAGGACGGCATGTCTTGTCAAGCCAGCGATGTGGGATAGGAGACGGCGCTACAGGCGGATGCTCTCCTAAATTTGTAGGAATTGTGACTCTTCCAAATCCTGCTGACAATTGAAGAAATATCTTAGCATCGTATGCATGAATTTTCTCTGTCATCTCGCGAGCAGTTCGTATAAAGTGAACTGGATTGTGTGTGGAACAAGGGCAATTAGGCATGTCATGCTGTTCAACTTTGTTGTCAACAAATGTGACACCAGTAATGATTAATCCTGTGCCTCCTTTTGCCCGCTCAACGTAATAGTCAATGCCCCTTTGGTTGAAACCGCCTTCTGAATCACCAAGGCCTAATGGTCCCATAGGAGCCATGGCAAAGCGGTTCTTTATCTCGCAGCTTCCAATCGAAACCTTCTCAAATAGAATACCATATTTTTTGTCCATAAAAAGTCCCCTTCTTATTTAAATTTTATTGAACATGTTCACCGAATGCATTCTACGAAAATAGTATATCAGTATGTTAATTAATTGTCAAGAAGTTTTGTGATTTTAAATCATAATCTATAAAAAATTTATGCGAAATAAACACGATTGAATCATCATTTATATTTACTTGATAAAATAAATTTTAAAAGTTTGTATACATTTGTTTGTTCAGTTTGTTATATTAATGAAAGAACAAAAACGGCGCCGTTATATAGAATACATCTGATATTATACTGGGGAGGTCAGTCATGAAAGATGAGAGGTTTGAAGACTTCTTAATAAATAAGATGGCCATAATTTACAAATATCTCATTAAAATCGGTGCATCTTGTGAAGATGCAGAAGATATCGTACAAGAAACCATGTGTAAAGCTATTGAGTATGTTGATTCCCTAAACGTTGATAACATCTACCCATGGCTGTTTAAAGTATCATTGTACAGATATTATAATCTGTACAATAAGAAAAAGAAGGAGGAAGTCGGTATTGATGATAAAATTCTCTCAAGTCTGTATTCAGATGGAATTATAGAAGAACATGTGCTTCATGAAGAATTAAAGGCAAACGTTCATAAAGTCCTTGGTCTATTAAAAGAAAGCTACAGAACCCTCTTAATTTTCAAATATTTTATTGGATTATCTTATAAAGAAATAGGCGATATATTAAATCTGGATGAAAACAAAGTAAAGACATATCTTTACCGTGCAAGGACTAAATTTAAAGAATTGTGGGAGGTATCGAATTATGGCAGATGAAAAAAATATAAACGTAAACGACAATAATGATGAGAAGGAACTTGATGAAATTTTTGAAAGCGCTAAGAAAGATAAATTTGATAAAGCGGTTAAAAAAGCAAAATGGCGCTCTATTTTAAGAACTATAGTTATAAGTTTGATAGTCATAGTGATTGTTTCAATAAGCACTATCTTTATAGGAATCAAAGTAACACAGTCGGAAAGTTCTGATATAAATTTTGCCCTATCAGTATTCAATGATCTCACCGCTCCTGATATGTATATAGGTAAATCAATCAGGTATGAAGGAATTTTGGGAGGCAAAACAGTTTATTCAACTTACAAGATAATAGAAGGTAAGGTAGTTTATACGGGTCAGCAGGAATACAGCTATGGGCTTTTCAACACTGTCGATGTACAGGCTATCAATTCACCAGCTATAGTATGGGGAGAAAGTTTTGATGAAGACAGTTTAAAAAAGCCGACTTACAACGAACTTGGTCAGAGGGAAATGATTTTTTTCTATCCATATGTAAAATACAAGACATACAAGAGTGACTTAAATTTACTGGAGGACATAGGAAATGACAAATATATAGAGATGTCATTATCTTTTGATAAAGCGTACAGCATCGACGAAGTAAATAAAATGATGCCAAAAAACGTAACTTTAACGTGGTATTGGGTTGACGATCTAAATAGCAAAGAAAAAGAAGCACATAAACCAAATAAAAATAAGCAAAAGCTTCCCGATGGAAAGACAATTGATGTAGATAATCCAGCAGATGTATGTTCTGAAAAAGCGGCATACGGTATAAAGGTCTATGACAGCAACGGAGACAAATTAAAAAATCCAGAAGAACTTTTCATAGCCGTCATTGAAAATAATATAAATGAGATAGAAAAACTTAAAACAGATAATCATAAGGTAAATGGCATCAAATCGGAGGTTAAAAGAATTTACGATAATCTAAAAGACAAAAATGGAAAAATAAAAAAGGAAAACTTAAAGATACAAGGCGTCGTTGTAACAGGTACTGCAGAAACCTTAAAATCGCTTAGAGGTTTACCTTTTATAAAGGCATCATCATTAGGTGTTGTCACGGATAAGTATTGATAAAGATACCTCATATGTCAAATTTAAATTGAAAAACTTATAATTAAAACTAGACTCACAATATAGATAATTTAGGCTGAATAGAGTAAAAAATTCAGTAAGTAAGATGAAAACTAACTTTTAGAGAATCATATAGCGACTGTAGAACTACTTGTGATTTGTCAAGGATAAAGGCCTTCACTTCTTTATTCCTTGACAAATCCATACATACACTTAAATTCTTTAATTTGTACGTGATTTAGATTAAGTTAGCATTTCCTTACAATATTCAATATGATTCTTCACTAAGTGTAGAATTGCAATTCATGCTTATATACTATATCGTTTTTAATCCTCGTTAATCTCTTTAAATGTCCCGAATATTAATTTTCTATAATACAAGTCCAGCTCATAATATAAAGACATAATATCTTCTATATCTTTTTTCTAAAGCACACCTTTGCCTAAACATAATATTGAACCTAACATAACCGTGTCACTAACTTATATCATAAAATCTGTAATTGTAGACAACAGTAAAAATTAGCGCCTGTTTTCTCTTATATAGAAAAAACAGACACATCATATTTGGTTTGCAGTCTTATGGTAATAGTCATATTACTCCACTTTTTTCAATAATACACTATTTTCTATTTGAACTACCTAATATATCTATTTTATCTTCAATAACCTTCTGAACAGCAAAATTCGAAGGTATTAATAGATCTCTACAGGAGTCATTAACTTTTGCCTTCCCGAAATTTTCCTTTGCTGCAGTAACCCATGCCACATTTAGCTCAGTTCCTACATTAACCTTAGATATTCCACCTAAAATACATTTTTTTAAATCCTCATCAGAAACGCCAGTTCCTCCATGAAGTACTAGTGGAATATCTGTTGCATCATAGATTTCTTTTAATACATTGAAATTAAGCTTTGCTTTTGATTTATACTGTCCATGTGAAGTACCAATAGCTATAGCTAAAGCATCTATACCTGTTGCTTCTATAAATTTTATTGCATCTTGTGGACGTGTATATATAATTTTTCCATCATTAAGAGCTACCCCTTCTTCAGTACCTCCAATAGTTCCTAGTTCTGACTCCACTGATACACCACGTTTCGATGCATATTCCACTACTTCCTTCGTCTTCTCAATGTTTTCCTCTAAGGGCAGTGCTGAAGCATCAATCATTACTGAAGAAAACCCATTATCAACGGCTTCTTTAATTGTATTAAAATCCTTTGCATGATCCAAATGCAGTGTGACATTAATATCAGCTTTATTAGCTAAATATTTTACTAAATTGCTTAACAACGAAGCACCTATATATTTACATGTAGTTGGCGATACTTGTAATATAATTGGTGAATTTTTAGCTTTAGCAGCTTCTATCATCGCAGGAACCATTTCCAGGCAATGTATATTAAATGCACCTACTGCAAACTTATATTTTCTAGTATTTTTCAAAATTTCTTTTAGTGTTACATACATATTAAACAACTCCTTAATATTTTTTCTATCTTTAATTTAAATCCTTAATAAATACATAAGATCACTAATTTTAATCATGTATTTTCATTAGTAAATTGTATATTTCCCAAATTAAGGATAAGCTTAGCCAGATATGAAGATTTACTCCAAGCTTTGTCCAGTGTTGCACGATTATTTATTAGCACAATTTTATCAATTTAATGATATTTGTGTGCAAAAGAAGGTACTACCTCAGTTTATTTGAGGTAGCAAAACCATCTTCTGCACCGCCATATCCATATCTTCCCTACTAAGCAAAATATTGCATTGTACTAGATTTATATATTTATAATCTTAACCTCTTCCCCGAATTACATCCTTCGATAGTTGCAGTAAACGATCAATTTTCTCCATATATTGCTTCATGCTCTCATCATCTTTTTTGCTTATAGCTTCTTTTCGTTTGATATTATACAGCTTTACTAATTCTGTATATGCTTTGCCAAGAGATTTATTTTCGCTAATGCTAATTTCATAGTACTTTATAGCATCATCTATTTTATTTGCTTCAAAATACAAACTTCCAATCCTGTTTAATACTTCAATCCTCTCATCACCTGACACTGAATCGATAGTATTGATTAAATCTTCTGCTTCATCTATTAATTCCCTTTTATCTAATTTTCTAGTATCTTCTCCATTTGCCATTGATGAAGTTTCTTTTTTCTTATTTTTCTTAAAAAACATCAATATCCCCTTCTATATACTATAATGCTTTAAGAATTGGAGTGATAATCCATGCATAAAGTAGTGCTGCTGTTACAGTATCTACATCTGTTGCTGTTGCATTAATAAAGCCCATTTTATTAAAGCTTATCACTAATAATGCTGGAAGCAATGTTATAAAGAATCCATGAGCTATGGTAGAAATTATAGCCCCTCTTCTACCTCCAGCTGCATTAGCAAAGACACCCGCTGTACCACCGGCGAAAAAGTTTGTTAGCATTCCTGGTAATATCATTGCTAACCCAAACATAGGCAAAACGAACATTGCAATAACACTGCCTATTGTCGTCCCTACAAAGCCAATCGTTACAGCATTTGGTGCATACGGGAATAATACTGGGCAATCAAGTGCAGGCTTAGCGTCTGGTACAACTTTTAATGCAATTCCTCTAAACGCTGGAACAATTTCAGCTAACAAAAGTCTAACACCTGCTAATAACACATAAACTCCTACAATAAATTGAACTCCTTGTAAAAATGCATATACAACATAGTTGACATTTCCTGAAAGCTGAGAACCAAATTTAGCTCCTGCAAATAAAGCTGTTACAATGTAAAGAGGTATCATAACAAGTCCAACAGAAAGGTACGTATCTTGTAAGAATTCAAATCCTTTTGGTAATTGGATATCTTCAGTTGACTTAGTTTTATCACCAACCAGTTTGGACACTCCTGCTGCAAAAATATATCCAATTGTGCAAAAATGTCCTAATGCAATATCATCGCTACCAGTTATTTTGCGAACAATAGGTTGAGCGATAGCTGGCATCGCTACTGCAAAAATTCCTCCAACTATTCCACCGACAATTACTAATGGTGCTCCGCTTAATCCAGCAAATTTTCCGAATACAGTAGTCATCGTAGCCATCCACAGTATAGCTTGCCCAGTTAAGAATATATATTTCCATTTGGTAAATCTTGCAATGATTATATTAACAATGAATATTGCTAGAAACGTTAAAGCAATCTCATTTCCAAGATGTAAATTATTCATTGCTTGCCCATTAATTGCTTCGATAGATGGCACTATGCCTTGAAGTCCAAATCCCTTTGTAAATATTTTGCCAAAATAGATTAATGATTGTACTATTATCCCAGATCCGGCAGATAATACTAAGAAGCCTAACAATGTTTTAAATGTCCCAGATATAATTTCTCCTACTTTTTTCTTTTGTAGAATTAACCCAATTAATGATATTAATGCAATTGTAATAGATGCTTGTGTTAAAATGTTTTTAATTATGAAATTTACTATTACCATGATTATCCCCCTTATTAAATTTATAATTCGCCTTTTTCTTTTAAAACAGGAATCAGCTTCTCTTTTATTTCCCTTTTATCAACTAGCCCGTTTAAAAATATAACGGTAGCATCAGTGTTGTATCTTTTTACCTGTGGTTCAAAGTTTTTTGCAGAAATAATGATATCTGCATTTGAACCGCCAACTGAAGAAATATCAGCATGATCTAATATTGCAGAAACATTAAGCTCCTTTAATACAGATTCGACACTCATTTGGCAAGCAAAGCTACTTCCTAATCCTGCTCCACAAACCATTAGTATCTTTAACATTTTCTTACCTCCTCGTATAATTATCATTAAAGACAATAAATTTATCTTGCATCTTAAAATTTAATAAAATGCATTAATAATTCTACTTAATTTTAAATAATTATATTATTTTTCATTTATAAATTTACTAACACTTCCTTTAGCTCTTTAAATTTTTTTCAGTTTAATTAATTCCACTTCTCCTCTATATCTTTAATAATATTGTGATAAATCTGTAAACATTTAAATCTTAAATTGATTTTACAAGTGGTATTTCATCTTCAAAATTGCTGCCAAATCCATTCAATCTAAAATAAATAGTTCAAGCTACTTAATTTTCTTTCCAATTATCATTCCTTTTTCTAAAGCTATTTTTAACAAATTATTATCAAGTTCTTTTCTATTTGATACTACTTTAAATAGCGGAACCAAAACACACCTGCCACGATCCCATCCAACCATATATCCTGACTTTCCATTCTTGATACTTTCTATTGCAAAACTACCCATTTGTAATGCTAACAATGAATCAGCTGGATCCGGATCTCCTCCTCGTTGAAAATATCCTAACACTGAATGTCTTACCCTCATGCCTGTAAGTTCCTCTATTTTTTTGCCTATTTGCAAGGATATTCCTTGATCACCAGGAATATAATCTCTGGTATCATATACAGACTCTGAGCAAACTATTATTACATAATCATTTTTACTTTTTAGTATTTCATTGATCCTATTTACAATATCTTCAGGCCGTCTAGTCATTTCGGGAATTATAGCAATGTCTGCCCCACCCGCTAGTACACTGGCTAATGCAATGTGTCCTGAATTTCCACCAAAAACCTCTACCATAAAAATTCTTCCGGGCATATTATGAGCTGTCTGATGCAAACTATACAATACATCTGTGACTCTTTTAATTGCTGTATTATAGCCAATTGTGCATTCTGTTCCATATATATCATTATCAATAGTCAATGGAATTCCTAAGCATGGCATTCCTTGCTCAGTCAATAATTCGGCTGCTTTGAAAGAACCATCTCCACCACATACAATAAGTGTATTTATACCAAGAGATTTAAGACGTTTAATTATCTTTGCCCTGCCTTCTTCAGTTCTTGGTGCAGTACTTCTTGAAGTTTGTAAAATATAATTGCCACTTACATTAGCTTGTCTTAAATTAATATCTTTAAAATAAATTGGTTCTGAATTTAATATGCCATCATATCCGCCATTAAATCCACATATCTCAATGTCGGTATTTTTACTGATCATCCCAAATAATGCAGAATTAATACCTGGCGCATCTCCTCCACTAGTTATGACAGCAACTTTTTTAATAGGTTCCATATCTACAATCGCTCCTTGATTTAATCCTCATTAAAATTTTTATTGATTATAACACAGTTAGTACTTCTTCAATTTTTTTAGCTTTAATTATTTTTTCAATCATTTTGTCGTCGCCAATTAATTCTACCAATTCCGACAACGCTTTTAAATGTGCTGAATGGTCAACAGCACACAAACATACGACTATTTTAACTGGATCGTTTTCTTTATTTCCGAAATTTACTGGATTTTTAAGAGTAATCAAACTCATTCCTATTTTTTTAGCTCCCGCTTCTGGTCTTGCGTGAGGCATTGCTATTCCTGGGGCAATAACAATATATGGCCCTATCTCTTTTACAGAGTTTATCATAGCATCTATATATCTATGCTCAATTGCACCATTTTTTTCTAAAAGCTCACCTCCTACTTTAACAGCCTCTTCCCAATCCTTCACTTCAACATTTAGCTTAATAGTTCTTTCTGTCAAAAGGTCTTTTAACAATGGTTCTGCCACTCCTCTCTCTACATTGACATCTTCTAAATTCAAAAATTCTTTCAATTCATCGATTAATTCTTGCCTATTTACTATATTGCAATGTCTTTCGATAATCTCAATTATGTCATCAAGCCTCATTTCACACGGTCTTTTATTCCGCATAAATACCTTTAGCTTTTCAATATCATTTTCTGTTAGCAAAGGATTTACGATGACCGTTTTCATACCTTCTATATTTATGGGAACAGTTGATACGATCAAATCTACATGCTTTTCTTTTAAAAATTCTTTTACCTGATGGTATGCTGCAGTTCCTTTTATATTTACATCGAAGACTGATTGAAGCCTTGAAGACAACATCTTCGCTGTACCTATACCTGTTCCGCATACAACCAGCACATCCATCTTCCCACTGCTTGATGCTTTTTGTCTCTCAATTGCTGCACCGAAATGCATCACAAAATATCCAACTTCTTCATCATTAAGCCTATTTCCGGCATAATCTTCTAATGGTCTTAAACCTCTTTTTACGATTTCAAAAAGTTTACTGTAATTTCTCTTTATTTCATCAAGTATAGGATTTTTTAAATCAAGTCCATGTTTAAGCCTGTATATCGCTGGCCTAATATGCTCTATAAGTCCTTCGAAAAGCTGCCTATCTTTTGACAGATCTAATTTGGTTTCATTTTCTACATTTTTTATTATTTTTTCAGTTATTAGCTCTAATTCAAGCCAATTTTCCTCTTTGTTATTCTTTTTGTTCGTAACACTGCTCCCCAACAGATGTACTGTTATATAGCCAATTTCATCAATCGGTATATTAACCTTAAAATGTTTTTCAAGCATCTTAGCTATATTTGAAGCAACGCTGAATTCTTTTGTCATCTCCAATGATTTAAGCTCATCAGTTGGCATTACTATGTCTCTTCCAAGCTCTATTCTTTTTATTGCAATTGCAATGTGTATTACAAGCCCTGTAAAGGCTGCATCAGAAAATACTGTTTCAAGTTCGTTCTCTGCAGTCTTTATACAATCTTCGATGTATGATAAATCTATATTCTCAAAAAGTTTTTTAATCTCATTATCCATGCCAACATTGATTCTTGTGTACATAGGTATTTTTACTATATCAAGTGCCTTCTCAATATCAATAGTCTCTGTAAGAAGCTCTATCGCAGCTTTTCTAAGTTTCTTTTCGTCCCCTAAGACTTTGATTCCATACTTTGGTGCTGATTTTAGCTCAAGTCCATGATCAGAAAGCCATTTTCTTACTTTATCAAGGTCATTTATAATAGTGCTTCTAGATACCATAAGGTTATCTGCAAGCGAATTAATTGTTGTGTAATCCTTCTGACCAATTAGGTTGCTTAATATAATGTTTACTCTTTCCTTCTGTGATAGTGCATAATGATAAATGCTTACGTTATCTAAAAGTTCTAATACCTTATCTTTGTCTTCTAATGATTCAGAAAATTTCACACCTACATTAGGCTTTCTTATTAATTGTGGCAAATTATTGTACTTTAAGAATTCATCAATTTCATCAAGGTCGTATCTTATAGTCCTTGAGCTAACTTTAAATGAACTGGCCAGTTCATTAATTTTTATGGGAAGGCTTGTATTTACAAGCTTTGTCAATATTTTTGTGCATCTTTCATTGAGTATGATAATTATCACCTCTTTCATTATTAATTATATTATCATTTGTTGTATTTGAAAAGCTTAACATTTTTCACTTCAATTGTGGCAAAACTGTACTATAAGCAATGCCTTACTAATATATTTCCCCGAACTAAATTTATTTTTTCCTGTTATTTTCTATAAAATCTTTCGCTTTCGTATTTTTAAGCATAAAAATACCGCCTCGACTTTTAATCTTAGCGGTTTAGTTTATCTATGCAGTTTTAATGCTAATATTTTTAAGTTTTTCAAGATTTATTTTGACTTTATGATTTAATTCATCATCACCGATTAAATACTTGGTTTTTTCTCTGATGTTCTCATCCGACTCATAATATGCTATTGCTTCCCGTATATTATCTAATACATTATTTTTTATCATAATCATAGATAGCTTCTTCCGTTTCGTAGAAATATGACTCGAACTTCTCAGAAAATGATTTTGCATCTATCTCACCTATTAAATATTTATTAGCCAATTCAACTAAACACTCTACCGCTTTCATTCAATCTCACCCATAAACTTATCAAGTGTCTCTCTATCCGGCAATCCATCGTTGTCACCTGGTGACATAATTATTATTGCTCCTATTGCATTGCCTCTTTTTACTGCATCACTAAGTGTAAGCCCTTCTAACAACCCACTTATTACACCTGTTGCAAATCCATCTCCAGCCCCTACCGTGTCAACTATTTTTTCAACTTTATATCCGCTTACAGTAAAGCTCTCATCTTTTGTCTTAACATATGCTCCTTTATCTCCGATCTTGATTATGACAGTTTCTACGCCTCTACCTAAATAATAATCAGCTATATCGTCTGGATTTTCCGATCCTGTCAAAATCAGGCCTTCTTTTATGCCTGGCATGACTATGTCGCATTTAGATGCGATGTCGTTTAATGTAGACACCATCTCATCTTCGCTTTGCCAAAGGCTCTTTCGTATATTGGGGTCAAATGATATCCTTATGCCGTTTTCTTTTCCAATCTGAATCATTCTATATAACGTATCCAATGTGTCATTTGAAAGGGCCGCTGTTATGCCTGTAATGTGTATATGCTTAAGCTGACTTACATCACAATCAATGTCATTCGGTGTCACGTGTGATGCCGCTGAACCCTTTCTAAAGTAAAATATATCCGGATCTCCCTTTGATGTCTTTGATTTAAGCATGAACCCTGTTGGATATTCATCGATAAACTTTATAGATGAAACATCGATATTTTCTTCTAACAATTTTTCATAAATGTATCTTCCAAAAGGGTCATTGCCAAGCTTCGTAATGTACTTTACAGTATGCCCAAGCCTACTTAAGCCTATAGCCACATTTGCTTCTGCTCCTGCCAATGCCTTTGTAAACTTGCTAACCTTATCAAGTGTACCTTCTTCATCTGCTATAAATAATGCCATGGGTTCTCCAACCAATAAAACTTCTGCCAAAATATCACCTACTTATCCAATTTACTTTACAGCATTTACAAGCCTCTTAGCTCTTTCCTCTAAAAGGTCCAGATTGTCAAAATTTATTCCCTTTGTCAGATAACCTCCTACGCCAACTGCATATGCACCATTTTCAAACCATTCATTTATATTCTCGTCATTTACGCCGCCTGTGGGCATGAATTCAAGGAATGGGAAAGGTCCTTTAAAAGACTTTATAATCTTTGAATCTACAAATTCACCTGGAAAAAGCTTTATAACTTCTGAGCCCATCTTGTAAGCTTTAAACATCTCCGTAGTCGTTGCTGCTGCCATCGAGAAAAATACGTCATTTTTCTTGCAGTATGATGCTACTTCTTCAACAATACAAGGAGTAACAACAAAATCTGCTCCATTTCCAACCGCTTCTTCTGCCTGGCTCAATTCCAATACTGTTCCAGCACCTACGATTTTATCCGGGTATTTCTTCTTAAGCTCCTTTATTAATTTCCCGGCACCTTCAACGGTATATGTTATTTCTATTATGTTTATACCGCATTCTATTACCTTTTCTGCCATCTTCATTCCCAATTCATAGTCTTTACACCTTATAACTGAAAATATCCCTTTCTTTGTCTTTTCTTTTATCTCTTTAAAACTCATAAAACTCATCCTTTCATTTTAATATATTTATTTAATGAGATCTGGTAGATCCCCTTACTACTAGCTCTGCCCTAAGGACTAGCTTCTGCGGTTTAATCTCATCACCACCATTTATCCTTGCTATTAACCTTTTAGCGGATTCTTCCCCAACTTCGTATGACGGCTGCGATATAGTAGTAATACCCGGAGGTATAAGTGATGCCCAACCCCAATCATCATATCCGCACACAGCAATATCATCAGGTATCTTTAAATTCAGTTTATTTACAACTTGTAGCACATTTAAAAGCACAACTCCATTTACTGCAAATAAAGCAGTTTTACAACCTCTGCCATTTCCCAACATTGATTTTATTTTCTCTTCAATTTTGCTTAAATCATCGTCTACTTCAAATATCAAATTGCTTTCTTTTATGTGATATTCCCTGCAAACGTCAATAAAAGCTTGTTTTCTCTCAGTGCGAGTACTTATATCGCCTATCCTTTCAGTAAAAAAGCCTATTCTATTGTAGCCGTTTTTGATTAAGTGCAATATAAGCTCTGACGTTACTTCATAATTATTTACAACAACAGTATCAAAAACTGTATCTTTAATACTTCTATCAGCAAGGACTATTGGTAAACCCTTTTTTGAAAGATCCATTAAAAACTCGTCATTACCTCCAGCAGTGTTTATTATAAGCCCGTCTATATTGTTGTCTAAAAGGGATAAGATGTACTCTCGCTCCTTTGTGGCATCATTGTCTGTGCTGGCTATTATCAGATTATATCCATTTTCTTTTAAGACTTTCTCTATACCCTTCACAAGTATAGACGAAAAATGATTGCCTATGTCAGACACAAGGACGCCTATGAAATTTGACCTATTAAGCTTTAAACTTCTGGCTAAATTATTGGGTCTATAGTTAAGCTCTTCTATGACTTTTTTGATGTTTTCCCTTGTGGCATCTGACATGTACTCATAACGGCCATTTAAGAAGCGTGAAATAGTCGTCTTTGAGACGCCTGCTTTTTTTGCCACATAATCAATCGTAATTTTAAAATTATCATTACTCATGTAATCACCAACATTTAATTTTTAGAAACCAGTTTACGAAACCGGTATATATAATATATTCTACACAATATTTAAAAATCCTTCTTTTTATTATCAATTACAATAAAAAAATGCGCACTATGGCGCATAGTAATTAGCTAAACCTTCTTTTTAGCCTTGTCAAAACATCAGACAATGTTGCCAGATCCTCATTGACTTCTTTAACCTTTCCTCTATTTTGACTTATGATATCTTTAAGCCTTGACAGAATCTTATCGTTTTCCGCCCTCAATTCTTCTATCTGTCTTAATATCTCATCATCTGACGGCAATGCGATTTCTGCTACATTTACTTCATCAGACTCAAAGTCATACGTATCGTACTTTGATGGAATAACCGTTTCAATATTAAGCTCATGCTTTATCTTCTCCGAAAGCACCTTTTGAGCGCTGTCTTCACCGTGAACAATAAATACTTTTTTAGGCTTTTTCTTAAATGACGATATCCAATCCATAAGTCCCTTTTGATCGGCATGGCCTGAAAAGCTCTCTATATTTTCAATCACAGCATTTACCGTTATCTCTTCGCCAAAAATATTTACTGTCTTTTCGCCTTCTAATATTCTCCTGCCAAGTGTTCCTTTTGCCTGATAGCCTACAAAGACTATGGTGCTGTCAGCCCTCCAAAGATTATGCTTTAAGTGATGTTTTATGCGCCCAGCTTCACACATGCCGCTGGCTGAAATGATGATGACAGGTTCTTTAAGGTCATTCAATGCCTTCGATTCTTCTGCGGAATGAGTAAAGTGCAAATTGGGAAAATCTAATGGATAATCTCCATTTTCTACGTATTTCTTAGCTTCGTCGTCAAAATAATCAAGATGTTTTCTAAAAACACTGGTGACCGATGTAGCAAGAGGACTGTCAACATAAACAGGTACCTTGCTTATGTACTCTATCTCGTCCTTATAAAGTTCTTCATCAAGCTTATGTATTTCATATAAAAGTTCCTGTGTCCTTCCAACAGCAAATGATGGAATGACTACATTACCTCCTCTTGATATGGTCTTTTTTATTATCTCCATAAGCTTTTTGGCTTTATCTCCTACGTCTTCATGTAGCCTATCACCGTATGTGGATTCACATACAAGATAATCAGCTTCATCTATAATGGTGGGATCTCTCAAAATCGGTATATTTTTATTACCTAAATCACCGGAGAATACTATCTTTGTCTCTTTATCTCCCTCTTTTACCCAAATTTCAAGTATAGATGAACCCAGCATGTGTCCTGCATCATTAAATTTTACTTTTACATCCGATGATGGCTCTATTATCTCATCATAGTTTACACCGCAGAAAAGCTGCATAGCTGCTTTACCATCATCAGCCGTATATAAAGGCATCCTCAGCGGTTTTCCTGCTCTTTTCCTTTTGCGGTTTTTCCATTCATTCTCTATTTGCTGTATATGCCCGCTGTCCTGCAGCATGTATTCGCAAAGATCTACAGTACCTTTAGTCGCATAAATCTTCTTTCTATAACCTCGTTTATATAGAAGCGGAATCCTTCCACTATGATCTATATGTGCGTGTGTCAAAAGCATAAAGTCGATTTCATCTACATCAAATGCAAATTCCTGATAGTTGAATTCATCTTCTATCTCGCTTCCTTGAAACATACCACAATCAACCAGAAATTTTGTACTTTCAGTTTCTACAAGATAGCAAGAACCCGTTACTTCCTTTGCAGCACCTAAAAATGCAATCTTCATCGTATCTCTCCTCTCGTAAAAAAGCTTCAAATTGATAAAAATATTCATCCTTTTAATAATAGTCTTAATTATATTATACAATACTTTTTGTAAATCTTTTAATAAAAAAACAGATTTAAGCTTAAAAAGCCTAAATCTGCTTTTATAGACCGGGATATGAAAAAAGTTCTGATATTACTAATGTTACAGCACCTATAGCCCGGTCAAGCATTCCCAATTTTGATATTTCAACTGCAACGTCGTTGTATCTCGATACAAGGCATTTGCTATCTATATACTCTCTTATCGTCTTTAATAGATAGTCGCCAATTCCAGACAGCGTATTGCCTATTATGACCAAGTCCGGATTAAATGTATTTACAATATTTACTATGCCTATGCTTAAATTCCTTGATATTTCTTCAATTGAGATTTTTGCCAAGCTGCTGCCCATCTCTGCAAAGCCCACAATGTCGTTAATATCTAATCTGTCTATATTGTCAACATTTAAATACTCATCTTTTTCGCCAGATTCTAACTTTTCTTTTATGAAGTTAAACAATGATTTTTCTGACGCGTAATTTTCCCAGCATCCCCTATTGCCGCAACTGCATAGATGGTCGTTTATATCAATCGTCATGTGTCCCATCTCACCTGCTAGTCCGCCTGAACCTCTGTAAAGCTCATTATTGATTATGATTCCTGTGCCAATGCCTATACCTGCGCTTATATAGACGAAATTTCTAGCATTTTTACCTGCTCCAAACCACTTCTCACCGATTGCACCTGTATTAGCTTCGTTATCTATATATACTTTCAGATTAAACTTTTCCTCGATAATCTTTTTAAGCTCTACATTTTCCCATTTTAGATTTGGAGCTTTTAGCACAATTCCTCTCTTGTAGTCTGTAATGCCAGGTACACCAATACCTATTCCCAAAATGCCTTTTACAGTCTTTGGAGAATTCGATATAGCCTCATCTATGAGGTCAATTATCTTACATATGATGTCTTCCTTATTTTCTCCAATCTTTAGATTTATGCGCTTTTGCCACAATATATTTGCAAGTATGTCTGTCAGAATAACAAGTATATAGTTTACGTCTAAATCAATACCAATGATACAACCTGCAAGGCTGTTTATCATAAGCATTATAGGTTTTCTACCGCCTTTTGACTCACCGGGCCCCTCTTCTTCTACAAAGCCATCTTTTATAAGTTCATCTACTAGAGATGATATTGTAGATTTATTTAAACCTGTTATATTCGCCAAATCAGCTCTTGATATTATGCCTTTTTTGCGAATTGTATTAAGAACGATGGATTTATTAATTTGTTTAATTAATAACTGATCGCCTGTTATCATCAAATCACCTTGCAATACTTCGTTTTCAATTACAATCTAATTTTATATTATACCATATTGAAATGTGTTGTCTCAATGATTTTGCCTTAACATAATAATCGAAAATCGCAGTGAAAAGTTTAACAATTTGACGAAAATTTTCCTCTGTTCATACTTATATCGCTTTTCAAATTAATAAATAACTATCTATACTACTGGACACTAATAGTAATTTATCTCCCATCTGTAGATGATGGGAGGTAAATTATTCCTTATTTTTTGAAGCTGCATCTACATAAACAGCTAATAGTAATATTAATCCCTTAACAACATATTGCCAAAATGGTGCGGAATTAAGTAAACTCATACCGTTGTTTATACTTGACATTACAAGTGCACCAATTATAGCGCCAATAACTGAACCAACGCCACCGCTAAGACTTGCACCGCCAATAACACAAGCAGCAATAGCATCTAACTCAGCATTTTGACCTGCAGATGTTGAACCGGCATTTAATGTTGATGTAAGGACAACACCTGATACTGCTGCAAGCAGTCCATTAATTGCAAATAAAATAAGTGTTATCTTCTTAACATTGATACCTGATAATTTTGCAGCCTCGATATTACCACCTAATGCGTAAACTCTTCTGCCAAAAACTGTCTTTGAAGCAATATAAGTAAATATAGCAGCCAAAATCGCCAAAATTAATACTGAAAAAGGAATTCCATTGTAGGAATTTAGCGTAAATACAAATAGCCCAATCAATACAGCCATAAGTATTATTTTAGCAATATCTAAATAAGAAGGCGAAACTTCTAACCCATACTTAATTTTTGATTTCCTTTGTGAATATACAGTATAGACGCCTACTAGTAATACAATTATACCAAGCAAATAGCCACTTACTGGAGTTAAATAAGCTTGACCTATAAACTGAAAATCACTGCTTAATGGCGCTATAGTATAACCATTAGTTATACCAATCAATATTCCTCTAAATACCAGCATACCTGCTAACGTTACAATAAACGATGGAACATTTTTATAAGCTACCCACCAGCCATTCCACGCTCCCAAAATCAGGCCAATTGCTAATGCAATAATTATTGAAAGGATGCCATTAAAATGAAACCAGACATTAGCAATTGCAGCTATACCACCAGTCAAACCTAAAAGTGATCCAACTGAAAGATCAATCTGACCAGCTATTATTACAAAAACCATCCCTATGGCTAAAACCGCCGTAGAAACCATTTGTCTAAAAAGATTTGACATATTTCTAGAAGTTAAAAAGTCACCTTTTGTAGCAATTGCAAAAATAATCCAAATACCTACTAATGCTATTATCATCGTATATAATTTTAAATTAAATGTAAATTTTTTATTTGTCGATACATCATTTTCTTTAAAACCTTTCGAATTCACCATTATTATTTACCTCCTATCGCACATTCCATTATCATTTCTTGAGTGACATCCTTATTGACAAATTCACCCTTCTTTTTACCCTCATGCATTACGACAATTCTATCACTTAATCCTATTACCTCTGGTAATTCTGATGAAACCATTATTATTGAAATACCGCTTTTAACCAATTCATAAATCAATTTATATATCTCATATTTTGCACCGACATCAATTCCACGAGTAGGTTCATCTAATATCAATATTTTAGGATTTCTTAATAAATTTTTAGCCAAAACTACTTTCTGTTGATTTCCACCACTTAAATTTTTTACTGCTAAGTCAAAATGTGAAACTTTTATTTTCAACATTTCGATATATTTTTTAACATCCACTATTTCCCTATTTTCATCAACAGACCCAAAATTATTTTTATAACTTTCTATATTAGATAATGTCATATTATTTCTTACGGATAATATATTTATTAACCCTTGACCTTTTCTATCTTCTGGAACCATTGCAATTCCATAATTCAAAGCTTCATCAGGATTTCTTATATTAATTTTTTTACCTTCTAAATAGATTTCACCTTCATGCTTTCCTGGATATGATCCGAAAATGCTAGAAACAAGTTCAGTTCTTCCAGCTCCAATAAGACCTGCTATTCCTAATATCTCACCTTCTTTTAAAGTAAAACTGACATTGTCTACAATTTTTTTGCTAGAGGATTTCGAATCATAAACACTGAAATTTTTTACTTCCAATATTTCTTTCCCAATTTGATGTTCTTCTTTTGGGAAAAGATTCGTAAGTTCACGCCCAACCATCATTTTTATAATTTCACTCTCTGTAAGATTTTTTGTGTCTTCTGAACCTACCGTTTTCCCATCTCTCTGAACTGTTATCCGATCTGTTATTTCCATTACCTCATTTAATTTATGTGAAATGTATATGCATGTAACTCCATTATCCTTTAACTGCCTTAATATTTTAAACAATATCTCAACATCAGCATCTGTGAGAGATGATGTTGGCTCATCCAATATCAATAAACTAACATTTTTAGATAAAGCTTTGGCAATTTCAACTAATTGTTGCTGTCCAATTCCTAAATTCTTCACTGGTACATTAGGATTAATATTCAAATTCAATTTATCAAGTAAGATTTTAGTTTCATAATACATTCTGTCAAAATCAATTATCCCATTTTTATTAGGCTCATTCCCAATAAATATATTCTCGCTGACAGACAATTCTTTAACTAATGACAACTCCTGATAAATTATACCTATACCTGCATCTTCTGCATCTTTAATACTATTCAATCTTAATTCTCTTCCATTAAATAATATTTCTCCAGTAAAAGTGCCATGTGGATATACACCACTTAAAATTTTCATAAGTGTTGACTTTCCCGCACCATTTTCGCCACACAGTCCGTGTATTTCTCCTTTTCTTACCTTCAGATTAACATTGTCTAAAGCTTTAACACCGGAAAATTCCTTTGTTATATTTTTCATTTCTAGAATGAAATCACCCATATCCATCCCTACCTTTTTTGATTAGGGGAATGAGTTTTTCACTCCCCTAAAGAATTTTTTTAATAATTATTGTTTCGGCCACTGATCTTTAGGAATATTTTTATAAACTTCATCAAGACTATGGAATCCATCTTTTATGATAGTATCTACCATATTGTTCTTATCTACGGCTACAGGTGTAAGTAATACAGATGGTACATCGATTTTTCCATTATTGACCTTTCCATTTGCATTGATGTCTTCACCTTTTGCCAAAGCTATCGCTACATCAGCACCTTTTGTTGCTTCTTCTTTTACTGGCTTATATACAGTCATTGATTGTTTGCCTTCAACTATCAACTGGCAGTTTGCTAGATCTGCATCTTGACCAGATATTGCCACTTTACCTGCCAGATTCTGTTCTTGCAATGCCCTTACAGCACCCAAAGCTGTACTGTCATTAGCATCGACTACTGCATCGATCTTGTTATTATTTGCTGTTAAAGCATTTTGCATTATGTTGTAAGCATTTTGTGTAAGCCAATCTTGTGCCCATTGTTCACCTACGATTTTTATATCGCCTTTATCAACTAATGGTTGTAAAACCTTCTTTTGACCTTGTTCAAACAATTTAGCATTATTATCTGTAGGTGAGCCTTCAAGCAAGAAATAATTTCCTTTTGGTACCAATTTCGTTATATATTCAGCTTGTAGTTCACCGACTTTTTCATTGTCAAATGACACGTATGCATCAACGTCTGCGTTCATAATTAATCTGTCGTATGCTAAAACCTTTACTCCTGCTTTATGAGCTTCTTCAACGATTGGTGCTATTGCACTTCCATCATGCGGAATTATTACTAAGACTTTTATGCCTTGTGCTATTAAATTTTGACATTGTGAATATTGTGTTTGTGAATCACTATTAGCTGACTGTACCAATACATCAGCTCCTAACTCTTTAGCCCTTTGAACAAAATAGTCTCTATCATGTTGCCATCTCTCTAGATTTAGAGTATCAAAACTAAATCCTATTTTAATTTTACCTGAATTGTCAGAAGTTTTTGTCGTTTGGCTTGTTTGATTATTTGAACTAGATTGATTCGGATTTGTTGTAGCACATCCTGAGAACGTAAACAACATTGCAAATATAAGAATTAGAGACAATAAATTTTTCTTGAAATTTTTACTCATCTTTAATTTCCCCTTCCTATTGATATTTTTGCGGAAGTCAAACACTTTTAAGTCATTTTTAAATTGTACAAAGACATTAATCTACATTATCCATCTAGCACCCCCTTATATTGGACCTATTATAAAAAGATTAAATAAAGTTTTTAGATTTAACAATTATTTATTGTAAGTATTTACTAAATATAGAATTTTATTATTAGCTAAAATTACTTTTATTTATTAATTTTTTAAATAAACATAATAAAGGTAAGTACAAGGAACAGATAATTTAAGCTATTATTTTTTCTAACCAATATTAATTTGCTTTACTAGTAATGACTCAAAGCTAAATCTATCTAGCCATTATTAATGTCCCTTGTACTATGATGAATTTTTTCACTATCAAATTTCTTTTTTATTAATTTAACTTCGCTATCTCTTCAAATGTACCTTTTAATTTTGAATACAAGCTTACGTAAATCGGATAAAGCTTGTTGTATTTTTCAACATTTTCTTGTATCGGGTATACGCTGTCCGTTACTTTTATAAGTTTGCTACAAGCTTCATCCACATCTTCAAAAAGTCCATAACCTACTGATGCCATTATAGCGGCACCGTATGAGGGCCCTTCTGTAGCATTTATCATGTCTATCCTTACATTGAATATATCTGCAAGGATCTGCCTCCAAAGCTTGCTCTTTGCACCACCACCGCTTACTCTGACTTCATTAACAGGTATATTAAGATCTTTAATGAGCTCAAGAGAGTCTCTCAACCCAAATGCGACACCTTCCAATATGGACCTTGTCATGTGGCCTCTATTGTGTGTAATGCTTAATCCTACAAAGCTTCCTTTTGCATAAGGGTCGCTGTATGGTGTTCTTTCTCCCATTAGATAAGGCAAAAATACAAGTCCATCGCTTCCAGGATGCGCTTTTTCTGCTTCTTCAAGGAGTCCATCAAATGTCATAGCCTCACTGCTGTAATTATTTACATTGTCGACCCACCATTTAAGGCAAGATGCTGCTGACAGCATCACACCCATCACATGCCATTTGCCATTTGCGTGGCAAAATGAATGAAGTCTCAATTCTTCGTCTGCTGCATACTTGTCCTGTGATGCAAATACAACACCAGATGTGCCTAAAGCAACTGACACTATGCCGCTTTTCACCGTTCCAGTGCCAACAGCACCGCTAGCCTGATCGCCGCCTCCACCTACGACAATTGTACCTTCTTCAAGTCCTGTCAAATCTGACGCTTCTTTTGTCACATGACCCGTGACATCTGTTGACTCATAGCACTTAGGAAGGGCTTTTTCCGGTATTTCAAATATGTCTATCATTTCCTTTGACCATCTTCTGTTGCTTACATCGAAAAGAAGTGTTCCTGATGCATCAGAAACCTCTGTAGCGTACTCACCTGTTAATTTAAACCTTATATAGTCTTTTGGCAAAAGGATGTGAGCAATTTTTGCATATACATCCGGAAGGTGTTTTCTTACCCATAATATCTTTGGAGCAGTAAAGCCTGTCAATGCCTTATTACCTGTATACTTCAAAAGACCTTCTTTACCTATTTTTTCTGTGATGTAGTCACATTCTTCCTGTGTCCTCTGATCGCACCAAAGTATAGCAGGTGTGATGACATTATTGTCTCTATCGAGAAGCACAAGGCCATGCATCTGGCCGCTTAAACCGACGCCTTTTATGTCATCGCCATTTACACCGCTTTTTGCAATAATCTCTTTTATACCATCTTTCGTTGCATTCCACCAGTCCTCTGGATTTTGCTCTGCCCATCCAGGCTCTGGATAATACACAGGATATTCTTTTGAAACGCTAGATACAACGCTTCCGCTATCACTCATCAGTATTATCTTAACTGATGACGTACCTAAATCTATCCCTAAAAAATACATATATTTACCTCCATGAAATGTTATAGAGGGGGAATAATGAAACATTTATCCCCCCTCATGTTTCATTATTCTGCAAACAAATACTGATTGAGTATTGATTCAAGCATTTCTTGCCTACCTGATTTATTAACAATCTCGCTATGCTCTAATGCGTATTTCTCCAAGCTCTTGAAGTCAGCTTTACCGCTTACAATCTCAGCGCCAATGCCTTCTTTGTAGCTTGCATATCTCTCTTCAATGAACTTGTCAAATACTCCATCTTTTACAAGCTTATAAGCTACTTTGAATCCTTTTGCAAAAGCATCCATTCCTGCTATATGTCCTAAGAAAAGATCTTCTGGTTCAAATGAAGCTCTTCTTACTTTTGCATCGAAATTCAATCCACCTTTGTCAAATCCCCCCATCTTTATGACTTCATACATTGCAAGTGTTGTCATGCGTATATCTGTCGGGAACTGATCTGTATCCCATCCTAAAAGCATGTCACCTGTATTTGCATCTATTGATCCTAATGCTCCATTTATCCTTGCATATCTGAGCTCATGCTGGAAGTCATGTGCTGCTAATGTTGCATGATTAGCTTCGATATTTACTTTGAAATATTTATCAAGGTCGTATTTTCTCAAGAATGCTAATACATTTGCTACATCAAAGTCGTATTGGTGTTTCGTAGGCTCCTTCGGCTTTGGTTCAATCAAGAATTGTCCTTCAAATCCGATTTCCTTTGCGTAGTCAACAGCCATGTGCAAAAATCTTGCAAAATTGTCCAGCTCTAACTCCATATCTGTATTAAGGAGCGTCTCGTATCCTTCTCTTCCGCCCCAAAATACGTAGTTTTGTCCTCCAAGCTCTTTTGTAATTTCAAGTGCTTTCTTAACCTGTGCTGCAGAGTATGCAAAAACATCTGCATTGCAGGATGTTGATGCACCATGGACAAATCTCGGATTTGAGAATAGGTTTGCAGTGCCCCACAAAACTTTAGTCTTGCTAGTCTTCAAGTAATCCTTTATCATAGCAACAATAACATCCAAGTTTTTGTTTGTCTCTCTTAATGTATCACCTTCTGGTGCTATATCTCTGTCATGGAAGCAGAAGAAAGGCGCATTAATTTTGTCAAAAAATTCAAATGCCGCTTCTACTCTTGCCTTTGCTATATCCATAGGATCTGTAAGGTGATTCCACGGCCTTTGCATTGTTGCTTTTCCGAATTGGTCTGTCCCATCTGCTGTAAACGTGTGCCAGTAAGCTATAGAAAAGCGAAGATGTTCCTCCATCGTCTTTCCATCGATTACTTCCTCTGGATTGTAAAATTTAAATGCATAAGGATTATTTGATTTAGGTCCTTCATATTTAATTTTTGATACTTTTTCAAAATATTTGCTCATCTTATGTCCTCCTTTTTATTGTTTGTCTATCCAACAAACTTATATATTATATATTCTACACAAAATCAAAAAATCCTTCTTTAAAATAAAAAAATTTTTAAAAAAATAACCGCCCTGGTATAAGCTGACCCAAAGCGGCTTAAACTTTAAAAATGATTCTTATGGCAATCAATTTATTTCATAATTATTATTATATGCTTAATCTTGATTTAAAAACTTAATTAATTCATCAGTAAATACATCAGGCCTATCAAAGTAACAAGTATGACCTAGATCGTCAAATGTATACAGTTTTGCATTTTGTATATTTTGTTTTAGCATTGTCGCAAATTCATACGGTGCTATGTCATCTTTTTTACCCCAAATAATTAATGTATTAACCTTTATCTCTTTAAGTCTATCGACGTATTTATCGATGTTTATACTATCTACAATGATAAGGGATCTAATCATTTCCTGATACTTTAATGCAAATCTTATTAATATTTCTCCACTGAAGGATGGAGCAACAATATTAACTTTATTAATATTTAATATACTAACAAATTTCATTATGAAATCCTCGTACGATATATCTAGGATTTCCGATTTGCCATAACCAGGCAATTCCACAGCGATTACTCTATATCCTTCTTCTGCAATATTATCAACTATTCCAGATTTCACCCAATCATCTATAGTGAATCTTTTGCCATGAAGCAGAAGGACATCACCTTTATCACCATGTCCGCTGATTAAATAGTGAACCATCGCTCCATCGATATTGACATATTTATCATCTGCTGTCATAATCGTCACCTTCTTTTTTAAATTATCAATGACATTTCTGCCCCACCCCTTATTGCCTCTACTGCTGTTGCTATTTCCTTGCAATCGCCTATAAAAAAGTATTTGTCACTGCCACAATTTTTAAATGTTCCATCAGGAACATTACCTATTGCGACAACTACATCGTCTACAGCAATTTCATTTCCACCATTGTATAAAACTTTGCCATCCTTTATCTTACCAATTTTTACATTTGTAATAATTTCTACGTTAAGCTTCTTTAGCCTCTCCATCAAAAGTTTTTTATTCATGGCATAAATGTCTTTCCCTACTTCATCAAGTTCCTCTAAAACTACAACTTTTTTCCCCATATCTGCAAGGTATTCTGCTGTCTCAAGACCTGTCAAACCGCCACCTATTACAGCAATGCTTTGTCCTTGTGGTATTTTTCCATCTAAAACATCTATAGCTTTAAGCGGCGCTATATCCATTTCAATTTCTAATTTTTTCGGCATAGAACCTGTTGCAAATATTACCTTGTCATAATTCATATTTTTTAGTTCATCACATGTCACTTCATGATTTAGATTGACTTTTACACCATATTTTTTTAAATCAGTTTCAAGATAATGTATTACTTCACCTATTTCAAACTTGTGTGGCGGAACTTTTGCAACTTTTAGCTGTCCTCCAAGTGAATCTGACTTCTCAAATAGCTCCACATTGTGTCCTTTTCTTGCCAAGTATATAGCAGCAGACATGCCAGCAGGACCACCGCCTACTACAGCTACATTAAGCTTATCTTCTGCAATTACATCAAATTCTTTTTCCCTGCCTACAGTAGGGTTCATCATGCATGATACAGGAAGTCCTTTTTGTATATACGCAATACATGCTTGGTTGCAATGGATGCAGTATTTTATCTCATCAGCCTTTCCCTCTATATACTTACCAACACAGTCAGGATCTCCTATGAGTCCTCTTGCAATACCTATGAAATCAGCATAACCTTGTCTTACTATGCTCTCCCAGTCAGCTGCAACACCAAGTTTGTCAGCCGCTATCACAGGAATAGAAACACTATCTTTGATTTTCTTTACATGAGCTATAAGAGGCCTATCATCAATTCCCATTGGTGATATATGATACTCTGACGTAGAACCTACACCAGATGAAACATTTATTGCGTCTGCACCGTGTTCTTCCAAAAGACGAGAAAGTTTTATGCTTTCATTGATATCAAATCCGCCATCTGTATAGTCGCTTCCATTAATACGACATATCACAGCCATGTCCGGCACTTCACTTTTTACATTCTTTAATATCTCTAGTGCAAATCTTGCTCTTCCATCGAAATCTCCACCGTATTCATCGTCTCGCGTATTCACGTTTGGAGATAAAAATTGATTTACAAACCATCCATGTGCAAAGTGCAATTCTATTGCATCAAATCCTGCTTTTTTTGCTCTTTTAGCAGCATCTACAAAATCTTTTGCAAACCCCTTTATGTCTTCTACAGTAAAATCTGACGGCTTATACTTAGGGTTGTGCATAGCAAGTTGAACTGCAACCTTTGCACCATTTTTTTTGATGACATTCACTAATTTTTCAAGTCCTTCAATCTTATCATCGTCATCTATGCCCAATTGATTTTTAAAAAACTTGCCAAAGCTGTTTACGTAACTTGCTTCAACTATAACTAAAGCAACATCTTTTGACCTTCTGTCATAATAGACTATCTCTTTTTCGCTGACAAAACCATTGTTTGATAAATTTGTGACAGTTGGCAACATTACAAATCTGTTTTTTAATCTCATATTTCCTATTTTACCTTCATTTAAAAGCATAACAATGCACTTCCTTTTAATTTTAGTGAAAATTGTCGTTGCTATTTTCTACACTCTATTGTAATGCTTGTTTTTATATAAGTAAAATAATATAATATTATAAAATATATAAGTTAAAGCTTATGATTGGTGATGAATATGAATTTCAGAGAACTAAATATTTTTTTGTCAGTTTGCGAATTAGGCAGTATGTCAGAAGCTGCAAGACATCTTTATATGACTCAGCCTGCTATTAGCCAGGCAATTTCAGAGCTTGAAGGAGAGTACAACATAAAACTTTTTGACCGAATAGGTAAAAAGCTTGTATTGACACATGCAGGTGAAATTTTGCGAGACTACGGCAAGAAAATCAATCTTTTGCTAAATGAAGCAGAAAATACATTGCGGGATATTTCTGACATGAAAATGGGAAAACTTAAGTTAGGAGCCAGCAGGACTGTTGGAACATATCTACTGCCGCAACTTATAGGCGAATTTTTAAAAATCTATAAAAACATAGAATTACCGTTTTACATAGACAACACATCTGAAATAGTAAAGATGATACATGAAAATGAGATAGATCTTGGAATAGTAGAAGGTCCTATACACTCTGATAACATTGAAGTCAAGTACTTTTTAGATGATGAGCTGTACCTTATATGCTCCAAAGACCATAATTGGGCAAAAAAGAAAATCATCAATAAGGATGATTTATCTTTAGAAAATATCATAATTAGAGAAGTCGGCAGTGGAACAAGAGAAGTATTTGAAAACACAATGAAAGCACATAATATTGAGTTCAACATTAAACTTGAGCTTAATAGCACTGAAGCTATAAAGAGAGCAGTTGAAGCAAATCTAGGTGTTTCGGTAATATCAAAGCTAGCAATTAAAGAAGAATTAAAAAGTTCAAGGCTTGTTAAAGTAGGGATAGATGGAGTAAAATTTTTAAGGCAACTTAATATAATCTATCACAAAGATAAATACTTATCTGAACTGTGCAAAAAGTTTATAGACTTCCTCTATATCAGCACTAAAACATAACACTCGAACTGTCCCTAAGTTTTATTTTAATAGAAAATCATAGTATGTTCTGACATAATCCTTTATCTTTTCTGCTATTGCTCTATGCCCTTCTTCATTTGGATGTATGCCGTCTTCACATATAAGTTTTCTATAGTCAGGTCTATCTAAAAATGTACTTCTTATGTCTATTATTTTCGTTTCAGTACTTGATGCTATGCTTAATATGGCAGAATTGTACTTCTCCTGCCACCAGTAAATTTTTGTGACGCTTCCAAGCCATGTCAATATATTTTTTGCCATTTCTTTATTTCCTTTGCTTATCCAGTTAAAATATCTGTCTGCATCAAGAGGTGGAAGTGTAAGTAAAACTGGAACGATGTTTGCCTTTTTCAGCGAATCTATAAGATCTTTTAAAGTTTCTTTAAATACGTTAAAGTCTGTATTTGGAGCATGGTCTTTGTACGGGTCTTTAGCCACTTCATCCCAATTAAAGTCGCAGTCATTGCCTCCGAACTCTAAAAGCACAACATCAGGCTTTGTCTTGTCAAGCTCTCTTGTCAGTCTATCCTTTCCCTTGAGTATTGTGCTTCCAAATTTCGATATGTTTTCAACCGTCCCTTTTAAATAGCCATTCAACAAATTCGCGTAAGAGTCCCTTAAAAGCACATATTTATTTTTGATTTTATCAAGAACGACACCCCTCGATATAGAGTCGCCACAAACCAGAAAGTTGTAACTTTCTTTTATATTTAGCATCTCCATCGATGCACCTCCATAACCTTTTAGTCTATTATACCACAAATTAACAGCTTTTAATAGCAAAAAATGCCGAATAATCTCGGCATCATTGTAATTTCAAAATAACATCATTGTTATCGGTGTACATTATATAGTTTGTATTAACACCTGATATATCGCCACTTCCTGTTATGGTTTCACCACTATTTACATCGATGAGATTTTTTCCGTCAAATGTTACCGTCAAAGCATTGTCCTTTGGCAGTATAATCACTTGTTCAGGGTCAACTGCATGATTTAACTTTATATGATTCCAGTCTTTAAAACTTTTATCTATTGAACCATAATATATTTCCACAACTTTTTTGTTACTGTCTAACTTTCCTACATACACATTGTCATTGCTGTCAGTACCAACAAGCGAATATCCACTGCTTAAAAATGTGTATCCTCCACCATTTTTGATAGCTCTTATAATGCCATTTGAAGATTCATACAGAAGTACGTCTTTTCTTTGAAGTTCATACATTTTGGCTATTCTCTTTATTGGAAGCTTCAGATTTGCAATCTGCCCCATTATATCGACACGGTATAAATAGCTATATCCATTCGAATCCACAACATTTATATATATCATGTTTGTAAGAGGCGACAAAGTAACATCTTCTATATGGCTGTTTCTAGGCGCATATATAAGCTTGTCTATCTTTATCTTATTGTTTATATCAAGGTCATAAGCCTCTAACTGTATTGCCTCACTTCCGCGGCTATACGTCTTGTAGAAATAAATAATTCTATTTCTGTCATTGAGCCATGTATAGTATTCGATGTTATTGCTTGCTGCGATAACCTTCTTAATCCCTTGAGTCTTTGTATCTACTACAATTATCTGATGGTTTAAAAGATATGAAACATAGCTCCCATCGTAAGATGCCTCTACGCTGTCAATATCACTTGGTATATTGACTTTTATTGTTTTCTTTAATGTATTTATATCTGTCTCAGAATTAACTTTTGTTATGTGAAACGTAGTTGTTGTAGATAAATAAACGTTGTTTATATAGAAAAGCACTCCCATTTCTAATATCAATGGGAACACTAGCCATGTAAAAATTCTTCTTATAGCTTTCATAATACCTCCATCTTATTTTGCATAAAATATTGTAGGAACCATCCTCTCCCCTAAAGGATTTGATGGATTATTTATAACTTTTCCTTTGTAGTACATAGTAGTAGATGAACCACCATCGAGATTTGTAGCATTTACAGCACCATAATCCAGCATTATGTTTTGCACATCCTTAAGTGTCGCACCTACACTAGATATAGCTCTGCCGTCTATGACTAAAAATATCACAGTTCCATCGGCCTTCTGGCCTATGGCAGTCCTTGGTGCAATTCCCCAACCACCGTCTCCACTTTTTATCATAGGCTTTCCATTTACAACAAGGGCGGGGCCAAAGCTTACAGCTTCTTTTATGTCTAAATTCTTTATCTCATCTAAAGTGTATTTTCCTACCAATAGCTTACCATCGCTTGTAAATCCTGCAAGGTCAATTTTGCCATCTTTGCTGTATGCATTGTTGTAAATAAGTTTTCCATTGTGTATGATGATTCCACCGGGTGTTCCTCCATTTCCAGTCCACGCTCCATCTACATACCCGATAAATCCACCAGCATTTATAGCAGCTATTGCTCCATTTTCTTTCGCTATCTCGCTGACTGTTTCGCCTTCTTTTGGAAGCTTGCTGGATATGCCGACTTGTACCCTTGTGGGGTCATGTATAAGGATTACCTTCCCTTTAAATCTGCTGCTGCTTATGTCATTTACTTCGATCGTAGTGTCGTGATTGTTTTTAAAGTTTAAAAGATTGCTTTTACTGCTGTCTGTAGAAATACTTGTCATCTCTTTCATTATAGCGTCAATCTTGCTTTGTGGTAAAAAAAGCGTTGCGATGTATTTATGACTAAATGTAGTCATTGCAGTTGTTACCAAAGTGTTTCTGATATTCGTAAAAGGCCCGTAAAATATCGAAACTGGTATCACTATAGCAGCCAAAAACACTTGAAATATTACATAAGCTATTATCTTTTTCATAAAAAACTCTCTCCCATTTTAGTACCTTATAATTTTACACATATTCTATTATACAAGAAAATTATTAATATTTTATTAAAAAAATCGTAAATATATAAAAAAATATATCCTGACTAGCTATTTTTATGGCATAATCAGGATATATTTTACATATATTTATTTATCTTGCAATATTGTATATATTTATTATGTCATCTTTCCCCAGCTTAACAAATTGACCTACAGTTGCTGTTCCATTTGACGTGCATTTGTCTGCCATTTCCTCAAACCTGTCATAAGGTATATTAGCATCCTTCAATGTTACAGGAAGACCTATACTTCTGAAGAAAGTTTCAAGCCTTTTTATACCTTCCAGCGCTATCGCTTCTCTATCGGTAAACGTCAAATCCACATCCCAAACTTTAACAGCAAACTGGACAAACCTGTCTAAGTCGTGTTTATACACATATTTCATCCATGCAGGAAATATTATAGCAAGACCAGCACCGTGTGCTATATCGTAAATTGCACTTAATTCGTGCTCAATCCTGTGGGATGCCCAGTCGCCGATTCTTCCTGTGTCTAATAAACCATTATGAGCAATTGTACCAGCCCACATCACTTCGGCCCGTGCATCGTAGTTAGTTGGATCTTCAATAAGCTTCGGCACGTTATTTATGACGGTCTTAAGCGTCGCTTCACACAGCCTATCTGTAAGATCTACATTCCGCACATTTGTAAAATACCTCTCCATTATGTGGGCCATTATATCTGCTGCCCCTGCCGCCGTCTGATACGCAGGAAGTGTAAACAAAAGCTCTGGATTCATTATGGCAAATTGAGGCCTTATTAAATCCGAATGTATTCCCTTCTTGTACCAACCGTCCTCATTCGTTATGACTGCACTGTCGCTGGCTTCACTTCCTGTAGCAGCCAATGTCAATATTACACCTACCGGCAATGCTTTTTCGATCTCAGCTTTGCCTAAAAAGAAATTCCATACATCACCTTCGTACAAAGCACCTACAGCAATAGCCTTTGCAGTGTCTATTGCACTGCCTCCCCCAACAGCCAATATGAAGTCAATGCCATTTTCCTTGCATATTTTTATTCCTTCATAAACCAAGCTAAGCCTTGGATTCGGCTTGACACCGGATAGCTCTATGTAACCTATCTCGCTGTCCTTTAATGACTTTACGACTTTATCATAAAGTCCCGTCTTCTTTATGCTGCCACTGCCATAGACAAAAAGCACCTTTTTAGAATACTTTTTTGTCTCATCACCTACTCTATTTTCAGTCCCTTTGCCAAAGATGATCTTTGTTGGGCATACAAAATCAAAATTTATCACAATGAACACACCCCTTTATTAAAATGTTTTTACAAGATTATTATATCACTGCTTAGTGAAGCCTCCCCATCTAAACATGAAATGTTATAGATGAGGCTTCCTACTGTATTAACAATAGAACTGCCTGTCATAAATACAGTCTAATCACGCGATATAACCACATTGTGGCTGCATAGCTTTAACCAGACTAATTAATGTAGACAGGATCTGCTGCAGCTACTGTCTTCTGTTCAAAACAAAGCATTTTTAGAAAGCATATTAAATAACAAATGATTATAAGCATAACCTGGTATATTTATTATTGTTATATCAGGTTATGCCTATATAAACTATTTAAGCTATATTGACTTAAGCATATATTTGAAAATCATCAAGGCTTCGGCTTCTACCCATCTCATTAATAAAAGCGTCAATGGTGAATTGCTCTTTTAAAATATTGTAGTAGTACATCTCCTCCTTTGACTTTATCTCAAATCCATTAGCCAATTTCTTGTTTTTAGCAAAATATCTATCACTTATCTCTGACTCTGCTAATGAATTTAAAACTTCATTTGTGCCAGTACCAATCGAAAATTTTTCTTTCCTCCTCCAAACAATTGAATCAGGTAGATATTCTTCCGCAGTCTTTCTAAGAATCCACTTTTCTGTTTTGTCTTTTTCGCTTATTTTGTAAGATGGCTTTATTTTAAAAGCATAGTGAATCATTTCCGTATCTAAAAAAGGAACTCTTCCTTCTATAGAATTAGCCATCGTCATCCTGTCAACTCTTTGTAAATTACTGTTGTGCAAATTTCCTGTTATACTTCTAAGTTCTGTGTGCATTTCCCAATTATTTGAGTAATTTTTTAAATAATGATAACCACCAAATAGTTCATCTGCACCTTCACCAGATAAGACAACTTTTACATATCTGCTGGCAAGCTTAGATACAAAGTATGTCGCAACGGCACTCCGTACTAAAGCTGGATCACAGGATTCAAGATAATATATAACTTTTGGCAGTATTTTCTTCACATCGTCTTCTGTATAAATTAACTCGTGGTGAATTGTACCAATATAGTCTGCAACAATCCTTGCATTTTTTATATCATTACTGCCTTCCATGCCAACTGCAAAGGAATTTAAATTCTTTTTATACTTCGAAGCAATGGCCGCTATAAGGCTGCTATCAAGACCACCACTAAGAAATACTCCAACTGGAACATCAGCAACTAATCTTTTCCTCACTGAATCCTCTAATCTAAGCCTTAGTCCATCTACTATATCATCTGCATTTTTTATATTTATTGGATCTTGTTCTATAGAAAAATATTTTGAAAATCCATTTTTTGTCGTATATGTTTGTCCATTAGGAAATTCATTTATATCATCTGTGACAACTTGCAACGCCTTAATCTCCGATGCAAAAGCCAAATAACCTTCTTCTGTATAACCGTAATACAGTGGCTTTATGCCTAATGGATCCCTAGCCATAAATATTGTTTTTTCAATAGAATCATAAATAACCAGCGAAAACATGCCATCCAAGTAATTAACGCAATCCTCTTTTAATTCTTCGTATAAATGAATTATCACCTCACTATCTGTATTTGTGGCAAAATTATGATTTTTTAACTCAGTTCTTAATGATTTGTAATTGTAAATTTCACCATTAAATATCATCCAATATCTTCCGTCTTCATTTTTCATCGGTTGCCTACCATTATATAAGTCAATTATCGTCAATCTATTATGTCCTAATGTAATATTTGAGTCTGAAAATATACCATGATCGTCTGGTCCACGATGTACAATTTTCTCCAGCATCATCTTAACTCTATTTGTCTCATTTCCATGAAATATACCAGCTATTCCGCACAAAAGATAATCATCTCCTTATAATCAGAATTTTTTGATATAGAATAAAATTACATCAATACCATTATACAATATTATACAGTAAAAATCTAGGCAATGAAGATATTGGTTAGTATTTAATAGTTATAAAATTTAGAATTAAAGTGTATATTTTAATGAAATAGATAAAAAGAACAGGTCTATTTAATTGCCTGTTCTTTTTATAGTTTACTCTATTTTAAACATTTTAAGTGATTCCATGAGTTCTTCTGCATATCCTTTAAGCTCATTCGCTGTACTTGAAAGCTCTTCAATTATAGCTGTCTGCTCTTCTGAAGATGCCGAAACCTCCTCAGTTGATGCAGCAGTCTCCTCAGATACAGCAGCTATATCCTGTACAGCATCCACGATCTTATTTTTATTGGCTTCTATTTCTTTTAAAGAGTCGTTTAGACTGTTTATCATATCTGTCACAAACTTCAAAGCTTGTATTATGCCTTCGAATATTTCTTTAGTGTTATTGACGGAATTGCTTTGCTCAATGACTATACTATTGGCATTCTCTACTGTGGCAACTGTTTCATTTACGTCATTCTGTATCTCAGCTATAAGCTCTGATATGCTTTTAGCCGCAAGGCTTGATTCGTCAGCCAATTTTCTTACTTCGTCAGCGACGACAGCAAATCCTTTTCCAGCCTCTCCAGCTCTTGCAGCTTCGATAGCTGCATTTAAAGACAGCAAATTAGTTTGATCCGCTATCTGCCTTATGGTATCAACTATCTTTCCTATCTGGTTTGATTTATCCCTTAGGAAAAGGGTAGACTCTCTTACTTTGTTGTTGGATTCTATGCTTTGCTGCGTCTTTGCTAAAAGGCTTTCGATTATTTCATTACTGCTTTCCGAAATCATGTTTATGTTTGTAACCTCGTCCAAAATATTGTTAGAGTCATTCATAGCCGTATCTATAAGCTTTCCCAGCTCCAATGTTGCTTTAGCACTGCTTTGAGCACTTTCTGCCTGATTCGATGAACCTTCAGCTATCTGCTCTATTGCTTTTGCTACATCCTGCATAGTTGATGAAACCTGCTCTGATGACGATGCAATGTTATTGGAAATGTTGTTTACAGACTCAGCAACATTTTTTATTTTTGTAACCAACGACCGGATTCCTTCAATCATATCATTGTAGCTTTTTGAAAGCAAGCCCACTTCATCTCTGGATTTTATATCAGTGCTAAGTACAAGCTCTCCATTTGCTGCCCTTTCCATTGTCTTTGATATTTTCCGTATCCCATTAGTTATACTCGAAATAAATATAAGAGCTAATAACAAACCCAACACCAAGCAGATTATTATAACAGTAATCATGGTGTTTTTTATAGCATTTGTGTCTCCATCCAACTCTTGGATAGACGCAGCTACAACTCCAATCCACCCAAACTCATTTAACTTTTTGACGCTGGCAAATTTTTTTTGATTGTTAAGGGTATATTCAATCGTCTTGTTGTCAAGTGACAAAAGCTGTTTGCCAAAGCTGTACTTTGTCATCTTTGTGAACATCATATTTTTGTCTGGATGTGATATGACAGTGCCATCACTTGTCATCAAGTAAAAGTATCCTGAATTTCCTATCTTTATGCTGCTTACAGTATCAGAAAGCTTAGATAAGTCTATGTCAATGCCCACAACACCTGCTAAATTTTGGTTTTCGTCAAATATAGCTTTTGACATGGTTATCTCAGGTTTACCAGACAGGATATCCTTGTACGGCTCAGTAGAGGCGATTGCACCTCCTACATTTAAAGCAGCTTGATACCACGGTCTCTTTGTCATATCAACACCGCTGACGTCTTGAACAGGGTATATGATGGTCTTACCATCTTTAGCTGTAAAATACGCATTCAATATGATTGGATTGTTATCTCCAACGCCTTTTAATTTATCCAGCAAGCTACTTGAATCACCAGTTTTTATGTAATTTTTAATGTCGCTGGAATTGGCAATATCGTTAAGTGAAATCTCCGCGTTTTGCTTCACCATCTCAACGTAACTGTTAAGTACTGAAAGTGCCGCTTGATTTGATTTGTCTATCCTACTTTTTAAAATTGTCTGTGCTTCATTTACAGAAAAATAACCTGTAATGAGAAGTGGTACGACGATAAATATGGTAACCAATGCAAAAATCTTGATTCTTATGCTTTTCACTGCCTTATCACCTCATGTATTAATTTTGCTCATAATTATTTTATCGGCTATTCTAACAATAATATTAAGCGTTTTTTGTATTTTTCTCATATTAATTCCATAAATGCTGCCATGCTTCCGGTCTTTCCCTTGTCCCTTCTGTAAGAATAAAACTCATCAGAGCAACAAGAGGTGCAAAGCCCTGAAACGGTTATATTATCGTCTTTAAGACCACATTTTATAAGCTCAAGGTAATTTGTCATCTCAAGATTTAACATCCACTTCTCATTGCCATTATCTATTAGAACTTTATCTAAATCAATATCAAGTTTTGATACCTCATCTACCACGTCTTTGCCAACTTCATAGCAGCACACACCAATGGCTGGACCTATAGCTGCGAGTATATCTTTTTTATCGGAGCCAAAAGTATTTACCATAGCTTCTACCGTCTTAGGCCCTATCTCTTTCACCGTGCCTCTCCATCCGGCATGTGCTAATGCTATGACGTTTTTTACAGGATCTAAGAAATAAAGAGGTGTGCAGTCAGCATAAAATGTCACAATGGGTATGCCGCTTTCGTTTGTCATTAAAGCATCTGCATTTTTTATATCGCTTAAGCCAAAGTTTTTACCTTTATCACTGCTGGTTACCATTCTAATGCCATCTGAATGAACTTGATTTGAAAATACCATGTCATCGTAATTGATATTTGCAGCATGGCATATACGCCTAAAATTTTCATGCACATTTCCTTTATCATCGTACCTTGTAAGGCTTAAGTTAAGAGAACTGTAAGGTCCACCACTTATACCAGCTATTCTAGTTGAAAAAAGATGTCTAACCTTTCCTGTATTTTCAAAGGCAGGTATCGTATAAAAAACAACACCATCAATTTCATTTCTTTTAAATCCTCTATTCACCTTAATCATACCTTTCTATATTATTATTGTATAAAAAAAGGACATCAATGTCCTCAATTCAGCTTGTCTTCTTTTTTGTTTTTCTCTTCTTTTTTATTTATGTACTTGTCAGAAAACTTAATCATTGAAAGCATTATTAAAAAAAGCAACGCTACCGTCAGTACTCCTGCAATCGGTATTATAATAATGTATTTTTCCATCATTGACCTCTCCCTTTTTAACCTTATACATACATTATACTATAATCGTATACAAATTTCTTCTTTTTTAAAAAAAATAATACAGGTTTCCCTGCATTATTTTAATTCAACAAGCTCATAATCTGTAGTACCCATCCCCAACTCTTCACCGTATTCAAATTGTATGTCACCTCTGGTCTTAGGATGGACAGATACAAATTTATCATCACCTTCTTTGAGACCACGGCCTACATCCCCTAGTACAGAATGAGGATTTCCTGCTTGTCTATTTACAAGATCAAAGCTTGCCTTGTCTATAGCAACAGGATCAAATGATGCTAGTATACCTATATCTTGCACAATCGGCGCATCGCTCCACGGCGTACAATCACATAGTGGCGTCACATTCATCACGAAATTCATAAATGCTATTTTGCCTTTTTTATTGATGTATGCACCATAGGCATATTCTGTCATTCTTTCAACAAATTCATCCATATCTGTACCCCACTGTGGATTTATGGCATCGTACTGGCACATTGTTATACATTCGCCGCAGCCAATGCACTTATCAGGATCTATGTAAGCTTTGCCATCTACCAGTGATATGGCATCTTCTGGACAGTTTTTTATACAAGTCTGACAAGCAGTACAATTTTTGCCTACTTTAGGGCTTACCGTTGAGTGCTGCTGCTGTTTCCCTGCTCTTGGGGCACAACCCATTGCAAGGTTTTTTATGGCACCACCAAATCCAGCAATCTCATGTGCTTTAAAATGTGAAAGCACTATCATAGAATTAGCATTGCTTATATTAGAAGATATCTTAACTGTCTTGAAATGTTTTTTGTTTATCTCTACATCATCAGAGTCTTTGCTAAATATCCCATCTGCTATTACAAGAGGTGCGTTGACAACAGCATATGCAAATCCATTTTCTATAGCTGTAATCAAATGGTCAACGCCATTTGAACGGCTTCCTTTATAAAGAGTGTTAGAATCTGTCAAAAATGGTTTTCCGCCATTTGCCTTAACCTTGTCAACAATCTGCCTTACAAAAATCGGATTTATATACGCATTATTTCCCTTTTCTCCAAAGTGTAATTTTATCGCAACCAAATCATCTTTCGTAAAAATATTTTTAAATCCTGCAACGTCAAACAATCTGGCGACTTTTGAAGATAAACTTCCTGACTGTCTTGAAGCCCTCATATTGTAATAGTATACTTTCGATTTCAAAGTCATCACTCCTTATCATTCCTTGGCTAATTTCCCTTTAATTATACTTGCACCTTTTTTTACATAACTTACCATAGAATTATCAGTTAACAAAATAAATAGAAAGTATATAAAAGCACTTATAAGTACTGTTACAAAAAGTGATAAAGCATCATATATCTTCCCTCCAGTCACAAATTTAGAAAGCCCATTGTAGACAAAGTGTGCAAAAACTCCCATAATGGCTGAGCCTATTAAAGCTTTTACAAAAGAAGATGCTATTTCATTCCCTCCAATTCTACCAATCTTTTTTCTCAAGGAATACATAAGCATCAATGATGCAGCAGTGGCAGCAACTGAAGTAGATAATGCTAATCCGCCTAATGCAAGGTACCTGACGATAACTAAATTAAGCCCGATATTTATAAGTACTGCAATAGCACCGTTTATCATAGGAGTCCTTGTATCTTTCAAAGAGTAAAAGCCTCTGCTTAGCACATTTCTAAGTCCATTGGCAGTCATGCCTAAGCTGTAAAACATGAAAGCAATAGATGTAAGATAAGTAGACCTTTCATCAAAAGCTCCTCTTTCAAATAAAATCCTTACGATTGGAACTCTGAAGATAATGGCACCTACTGTAACTGGAATCATTATATAAAGTATCGCTTTTACCGCCATCTTAATTCCTTTTATAAACTCATCTATGTTGTTTGATGCAAAATACCTTGAAAGCATTGGATATATTACAATTGCTATTGCCATCGAAAATATGTCGAAACCTATGAGCCTGTTAGCATAGTTCAATGCTGCAATACTTCCTGCCGGTAAATATGATGCTATCATCCTGTCCACATATGTATTTATGACTTGTATGGACGTCCCTATAAGAACCGGTATTGCCAAAATTATTACTTTTTTTATGCTTTCATCCTTTAAATTTAACACAAATCTGTACTTAAATCCAAATTTGATAAGCACCGGAAGTTGTATCAACACCTGAATGATTGAGCCTACAACAGTTGCCAAAGCCACTCCATATATGCCGTACTTTGTACCGTACATCAGTGCCGTTCCTATTATAATAATGTTGTAGGGTATGCCTATCATGGCAGGTACAGCAAAGTGCTGAAGTGACTGCAAAACACCAGTTATGATATTTGACGCCGCAATAAATATCATAACTGGCAATAATATCATCGTAAGTTTCAATGTCTCATAGTAAGCATCGCCTTTAAATCCAGGAGCCATGATTTTGACTATCATAGGCGATGCAATTGCACCAATTATTGTAAATACTACCGTCATTAAAATTATGACGTTTAAAAGATTATTTATAAATTCAAACGCCTTATCCTTTCCTTTTTTGGCCAGATAATCGGAAAAAAGCGGTATAACTGTAGTACCGATGGATGCAGCAATTGCGGCAAACAAAACCATAGGTATGTTCTGGGCCATATTGTAAGCATCTACATCTTTCGTTGTTCCAAATTTTGAACCCAAAACTACCTCTCTTAAAAATCCAGTTATTTTGCTTATAAATGTTATAGCCATCACAAGCCCTGCAGCTTTAGCAGTTTTTCTGACTGTTGACATTTAATGCACCTTCGCTTTAATTTTTATCCACCAGCATAAATGATATTTCAGCCTCTGCTGCCAAATCACCATCAACTGTCGCAATGCCCTTCGCTTTCACAAGATTTAATTTTGATGAAATTATCTCAACTTCAATCATAAGCTGGTCTCCCGGCTTAACTACCCTTTTAAATTTGCACTTATTGATGCCTGTAAAAAGTCCTATCTTGTTATTGTTATCTTTTCCATACATCACAGTTATTCCACCAAGCTGTGCCATGGCCTCTACAATCAATACACCCGGCATAATAGGATTCCCCGGAAAATGCCCTTGAAAATATGGTTCATTTGCAGAAACGCTTTTTATGCCTACAGCTTTTTTGTTGTCTTCGATTTCCAATACCCTGTCAATCATCAAAAATGGATACCTGTGGGGTATGACCTCCCTGATTTCCTCATTATCTAACATCTAAGTCACTCCTACTTTTTTGCTTTTTACTATGATTATACCATAGTTAAATAAAATATGAAAATTGATAAGGTTTATAGTTTGTGTCAAGTAGTTGTTGGCAAATTTTTTTCTTCAAATTTTATCCGTATAATGTTTAATGTGTTGTGAATTTTCGTGCAATTATTTTTACTCCATTCTTATCTTCATATTCCGCCTTTTATATGACTTTTAATTCACTTAAACATTTGTATCTGAGTATTTCTCTTATTGTTTTTCTGCCGTTTGTCATTGCACAACCTTCAAACGGCATATCGCCTCTTTGCATATGATATGTTTTTGCTTTTTTCTGCTTTTTGTTTACATCCGCTGCTGATAATTTTATTTCTTCTTTTATCTCTGCTAATTTTTCTTCTGATATTATAACATTAAAGTATGTTTCTACAACACTATTAAGTTTTCCGCTTGTCTTTAAGGCTAGTATCTTTGCTAAATTGTTCGCACCTTTTTCTGTCCAACTCATTTTTCCCGCATTCATTCTGCGCGCCAATGTGTCAAATATATTGTTTTCCATTGTTCCTAAATGTTTGTATTCTATCCCTTCTGGGGCTTCTGGTATTTTTATTTCTTCTCTCTTTTGGTATGGTTTTATCCCTTCCTTATTGGCTACTAAATAGTTATATAGTTTTTCTAATTTCTTCATTTGCTTTTCATCATCTTTTTGCTCTATCATTAATTTCGCTATGTATTCTAGACTTTCTTCTGCTTTCCCTTCATCTAGCATTTTCATCAATTTGCAGGCATCTTTTTTGTTCTCTATATTCCTTATTACTGCTTGGCTTTTATGAAATGGATCTAATTGAAAATATACTCCTTCTTCTCCTAAACTTTCTTTAATCCAACTTGCTCCATCTCCATTTATTATCTTTATTTCTATTTCGTCTATGTTGTATTCTTTTGCTATCGTTGCATCTACTAATTCTTTAAATTCTTTGCTGCTTGCAAATCCTGCACATACTATTTTATTATGTGTTATATATTCATTACTTCCCGGGCTTCTTTTTACCCATCCGTCGTATGCTACTGCTAATTTTATTTCTTTTTTTCCCCTGCTTTTTTTGCCTTTTGGTCTGTCTTTGCCTTGCATTGATAACCATAATCCATCCATTTCTTGAAATAATATTTTTGTTTCTTTTTCTCCTCTTAATTTGTTTTCTTTGAATAGTTTTATATCTTGTTTTTCTAATTCTGCTATTTTTTCTCCAACCTTTTGTATTATATTCCATGCAGTTGTATGGCTTATGCTTTGATTTGTTAATGATTCTATATTTTTCGCTGCTTCTCTATATGACATTTCTGTTACATTTTCTACAACTTTTTCAATAAGATTTGTTGATATATGCCCTATTGTATCCATTTTTAAATACTCATCTAAAAGATAAACATATTCCTTTTTCCCTTCACTATTTATATGTTCATAAATTCTTTTATCAAATTCAACAGTGCCCATAATTGTTTTTATGTTTGTATGCTTTTTACCTTTACATCTATATTCTTTTTTGTCCCTTTTTTCTAGTAACATATCATCTATCTTCATGAGGATTTGAGCCATTATTTTACAAGCTTCTTCGCAAACTAATTTGTAAATTTCCGCTTCTAAATCCTTGAAATTTATTTCATTTTCGTTTAAACTTATATCTAGCATGTAATCACCTCTATAACGCTTTTTTTGTTTTTTCTATTTAAACATTATAGCGGATGATTCATGCGAATGGAAGGTATTTTTTGGATACCTTCCTTTTTCTATTTTTTACCGCCTACTAAAATTATACACTAAGAGGTTTATAAACAATAAATAACCGCCCTTAATACACAGAGCGGTTATGGTTTAAACCTTAACTTATCATAGAACCGCATTTTGCGGACGGTTGTCACTTTATCTCAATTTTTATATCTTTTTTGACAATTGGTTGTACATGGCATCAGCTATTCCTAAATTGGCGTTTTTCGCTATTTCCTGTGCATAGTTGTCGTACATCATTGTTGTAAATACATCTGTTGCAAAGTCATCGCCAGTAAGTGGATCTTTCGGTATTGTGTTTCTCATTTCAGTCAACATTTGATTTACAAATACCGCTTCCAAGTCTCGGCAAGCTTCTTTCAATTTCTCTTTGTCTTTGCTATTCATAGCGTCCTGTATGGCTTTTTGAAAATCATCGGTATTTGTATTAATATTTAACTGATTTATTTGATTCATCTCTTCTATGCTACTTACGGGATCTATGTTCATTTAAAACTTCCTCCAATTGAAAATTTATCTCCTTAAATTATTGGCAATGCTAAGCATATCATCTGCTGCTTGAATAGCCTTTGAATTTAATTCGTAAGCCCTTTGAGCTGATATCATGTTTACCATTTCATTTACAACTTGAACATTTGAAGTCTCTAAAAAGCCTTGGCGGACATTTCCCATTTTGCCCTGAAAATCGTCTCTTGTTCCAGGATCGCCAGATGCAGCTGTAGCTTCATAGAGATTGCTACCTTTATCTAATAGACCATCTGGATTTTGGAAATTGTAGATTCCCAAAGTCGCTACATCCTGCTGCGTTCCATCAGAATCTTTGACAGATATGACGCCGAGTGGCGATATAGATATATCTTTTTGGGTACTGTCAAATGTTATTGGGTTTCCTCCATCGTCTAAAACGGGATATCCATCAGCCGTAGTAAGTGTGGCTGTATTTTGATCTACGCTTAATTTAAAACTTCCATCCCTTGTGTAGTATGTATTCCCGTCAGGACCCAATACGGCAAAAAATCCCTCTCCATCTAACGCTACATCCAGTGGGTTATCAGTTTCTTGTAAACTCCCCTCAGTAAAATCCTTAACTATTGCTGAAGGCCTTACACCTACCCCAACTTGCATGTTTACAGGCCTTCCCTGTCCTGCATTTACATCTTCTGTCTGAAGAGTCTGGTACATCAAATCCTGAAATTCTGCTCTGTCCCTTTTAAAAGATGTCGTATTCACATTGGCAAGGTTATTTGAGATTACATCCACATTAAGCTGCTGCGCATTCATGCCTGATGCTGCAGACCACAATGCCCTTATCATATTTAACCACCTTTCTTATTTATATTCTTCCCACTTCATTTACAGCCTTATCAAGTGTTTCATCAAAGGCTGACACTGTCTTTTGATTTGCTTCATAAGTTCTCATGGCACTGATCATGGTCACCATCTCATCTACAGGATTCACGTTGGAACCTTCTAAATACCCCTGCTTAACTAACCCGCTAGCAGGTATAGCCTGTCCTCCACTTGTAAAGAACAGGTTACTACCTTCTTTCCTTAATGTACTGTAATTGCTGAAGTCAACAATATTCAGCTTGTCAACAGTTTGACCGTTCAAACTGATATTTCCAAAATCATCAACAGATATATCCCCGTTATTAAGCTGTATAGGCCCATTCTGCCCCATTACATAATAGCCATCCTTCGTCACAAGGTATCCATTGCTATTCAATGTAAAAGAACCATCCTTTGTGTACCTTATGCCATTTGGAGTACTGACAGTAAAAAATCCTGAACCATCTATGGCAAAGTCCAGCTTCCCACCAGTCTTTTCAATACTTCCTTCTGAGAAATTCGTATTAAAGGTCTCAACCAAAACACCATAATCCATATTGCCTATATTGCCATTATACGGTACATTGTCACCGCCGTTTCTTGTAACCATGAAATCAGGAAACGCCATTGTCGTTACAGTATCCTTCTTGTAACCTGTTGTATTTACATTTGCAATGTTATTTGAAAGCACATCTACTATTTTCTGCTGTGCTATCATTCCAGATGAGGCTGTATAAAGACCTCTTAGCATTTTATAACACCCTCTTACTTGATTTTAAATGCATCAACTACCGTTTCATGATCTTCCATCAAAGGTAAAGAATCCAGTGCTTTTCCTGTTCCCAAAGCTACACAAGATATAGGATCATTAGCTAGTATTACTGGCACATCCATCTTTTCCTCCAGCAGCTTGTCCAACCCATGTAGCAAAGAACCACCACCAGTAAGTACAATGCCACGATCGCATATATCTGCTGCTAATTCTGGAGGAGTCTTCTCTAATACATTATGAACTAGATCTATTATATTAGCTAATGGTTCTTGAAGTGCTTCAGTAACTTCTTTTGAGCTTATATCGAAACTCTTAGGTAGGCCAGATATCAAACTTCTTCCTTTAACGGTCATAAATTCTTCCTTATCTTTTTCATAAGCAGAACCTATATTTATTTTTATCTCTTCAGCAGTTCTGTCTCCGATTATGATATTGTATTTTCTACGTATGTACCTTATTATCGCATCGTCAAAATTATTCCCAGCTACTTTTATACTTTTAGACACCACTGCGTTACCAAGAGAAATAACAGCAACATCAGTGGTGCCTCCCCCAATATCAACTACCATATTCCCGCAAGGCTTTTCTATGTCAAGCCCTGCACCTATAGCTGCGGCTATAGGCTCTTCAATCAAAAAAGCTCTTCTGGCGCCTGCATGTACAGCAGCATCTATAACAGCCCTTTTTTGAACTTGCGTAACCTCACTGGGTATGCATATCATTATTCTGGGCCTCATTATAATTCCCCCGCCGCAGGCCTTTTGAATAAAATATTTAAGCATTTTCTCAGTTATATCGTAATCTGAAATAACACCAGCACTCATAGGCCTAACTGCTACAATATCCCCCGGCGTCCTGCCTACCATTCTCTTTGCTTCATCGCCTACTGCAAGTATCTTATCTGTATTCCTGTCAATTGCAACAACAGATGGTTCGTTTAAAACGATCCCCTCATCCTTCATATAGACAAGTACAGATGCCGTGCCAAGGTCAATTCCTATATCCCTTGATAGAGCAAACATTTAAACACACCCTTCTTATGTTTTTCGACATTATTGTGGCATCCATATTTTTTATCGACATATAAAATTAAATATTTAATAAATTAATTCGACATACCTTTTATAATTCCTCTTTTTTATATTAAATTTTATTTGCCTAACTTGTATTTTTTCTTGGTGGCATTTCCACCCCTTATATGCCTTTCTGCTTTGTTTTTCTCAAGTACTTCTTTAACCTCTTTGTAAAGCTTTGGGTTTATATTCTCAAGCCTCTCTGTAACGTCTTTATGAACAGTACTTTTGCTGACACCAAAAACTTTGGCAGCCTCTCTTACAGTTGATTTGTTTTTTATAATATATTTTCCTATCTCTAATGTTCTCTCTTCGATATAATCCTTCAATACAAAAACCCCCTTAAGTATAGACCTTTCAATATATTTATATGCGGGGATTGTATCAATAGAATTAAATGACAAGCATGAAAGCAAAAAAATAACAGGGTATTTCCCTGTTATTTTAAAAGTTAATTATTTAAAATATTGCATAGGGTCAATATAAGTGCCATCTTTCAGCAATTCAAAATGTACATGTGGATCTTCTGCGATTTCAAACTTTGCAGTATTTCCAACCTTACCTATGACACTTCCTTTTTCTACAGCCTGTCCAACTTTTACATCGATGTTTTCATCCAGATTGCTGTAACGGGTTATATATGTGCCATTTTTGATTTCTACAGTATTTCCCAACCTGCTGTCACTGTATACTTTAGTTACAACACCCCCCATGGCAGCAACAACTTCTGTACCAAGATCGGCTTTCAAATCTACTCCCTTATGTGTCGTCCACTCATCAAGGGTCTTTGAATATGTAAGTTTAGTTACTGCAAATTCCATAACTACATCGCCATTTACCGGTTTCATCAGTGATAATGTCGTATCATTCTCACTTTTTGCTTCTGTACTTACTGCTGTGTTGTTTGACATGGTATTTAAAGCATTGTTTTCCTGGGTTTTAGTTGATGCAGCTTTATCACTTACACTGGAAGCAACACTTTTATTTGAAGATGCCACACTTTGGGATTTTGTATTTTCCACTTTCGTCTTGCTTTCTTCTTTTACAGCACTGCTGCTATTATTAGTCGTAGGATATTCTGTTATTAAATTTTTTGAGCTTGAATTAGCGTTTGTTGTACTTAGCTTTTCCTGAGCTGTGTTTAACTCAGCCATTTTCTTTAAATTATTGTTAGTTACGTATACTGCTGTTACTGCAACGACAACAATGCACAAGAATAGAATTAAGTAGAAACCTTTTCTGTCGAAAAATCTTGCCAAATCGTCCCTATTTATTTTCATAAAATTCACCTCCTTCTGGTATTTTAACCAATATAACTTAATTTATACCAAAGGAGGTTTTATGCTATAAACAAAAAACCTAGTAAATTCTTTAATATGTTTAAGCTTTTGCACTTTTAATTTTCAAAAGTTCATCAATTCTCATTATTTCAACACCAGTATAATAGTGCTTTAATATATCTTCAAAATTTTTACCGCCTTTCGCCATTGCATTAGCGCCATACTGGCTCATTCCTACTCCATGTCCATATCCTATCACATTTATTACCACATTGTTTCCTCTCATGCTAAAACTAAAATTCGTTGAATTTAGCTGAAATAAATCTTGTATATCTGTGCCAGTAAAGTCTATACCACCGATATTTAGGGACAAGACATGTCCTGCCTCAGTCCTCTTGATATTTTTTATGTACCCTAAAAGATTTTTAGTACTGATCTTAGCTTTTGGGGCTCTGCTTTTTATGCGGTTTACAAATTCATCAGATGATACTGTCACAGTCGTCTTAAATTTCTGAGCCACTTCCTCGCCAGGAGATGGAACACTTTTCAAATACGGAAGGTTTTCTTGCCAGACATTTTTAGCATCTTCCGTCTCACCACCACTTATGGCGTGATATGCAGGTTCAATCAGTGCGTCATTGTACACTATTACAAGGCCTTTTGTGTCATTTACAGCTTTTACTATTTTATCGTGATATAAATTATATTTATCACCCCATCGTGATCTCATGACATCATCCGATATCCATGCCTGACAATGCTTGGAATCTGTACAAACATCGCTGCCAGGGTGAAGATCACAACCTTTTCCTCCTACAGATATCTCCTTTGAAAGTGCATAAGTCCTTGCTGCCACAGCTTGTGCCTTCAGCGCTTCCATCTCAAAATCTGCAGGCATCTCTGCAGCCACAACGCCAACAAGATAATCTTCCAAGTTCATCTTGACTTCTTTGTTCTGATCCACGACAAAAACATTTATCGTATTGTAGTCATTAGAAGTTTTCACCTCTGCTGTTTTGACATCTTTCATCTCACCATCTTTTATAAGCTTAACACTACTATGTTGTACAGTACTACTTCTTGCTGGGATAAAACCGACTACGATTATTGTAGGCAGCACCAATGTAGCAAAAATAATTAAAATTACCCCGTACGCAATATACTTCATTTTATCCTCCTTAAAATATGCTAATAAAGTATATGCAACGGGGTTTAATATTATGAATCAATAATTGATTACTTTTTGTACATAATCTATTGAAAGGTCTTTCATCATAAAATCAATCATTCGCGATATCATAGCAGCGGCTTCTTCTCTTGTCAATGTATCATTGGCATTGATATTTCCGTTGCCATCACCTTCTAATAGACCTATCTCATTCGCAACGTATATATCTCTTTTAGCCCATGAAGGTATGCTACTATCATCTCTAAATCCAGTATTAAAATATCCAGAAGGTGCTAGATTTGAAAGGCCTAGTGCTCTTACAAAAATTACTGCTGCTTCAGCTCTCGTAAGAGCTTTATCAGGGCTAAATTGGTTTGGGGCTGTTCCTGATATCAATCCTGCCTGGTTTGCAGCTTTTATATACCCGTAATCACTGTCTGTGGTAGAGACATCTATAAACGGTGATATTTCATTTGTCTTATTTTTTGTATATCCTATTGTCTTTGGAGCTGTGTATGGTGCTAAATTTATCGCCTTTGCTACTGCCACCGTAAAATCAGACCTTGTAATAGGAAGTTTCGGGCCAAAGTACTTTGATGTATTAGGGAAAATCTCCATGCTCATAAGTTTCAATATGTCATCATATCCCCATGTACCGTTTATGTCGTTAACATTTGGTACAACCAGCCTTTTCTCCTGTGGTACTTCATCTAAACTAGCACTGCTTGAGCCTGTATTTCTGCCTATTACATTTCCACTGCTATCAAATTCAGGTAAATCATAAGAGTACTTCATCACATCCTGTCCTGTTTGACTTAAAAGGTATCCGCCTCTGAAGCTTATGTAGTTAGGATCATTTGCAACATATTCTAAGTCAGAATTTACTGTAAATGATACATCCACATCAGCAGTTCCGCTCCATGATATATTTGTATTGTCAGCTACCGTATTACCTGTTATTATGTAATTAATCTGCTGTGTTTTAACATTGCCATAAGCATGATCAAATCCAACTGTTTTATCTGTAATCTCTACAATAATGGTACCTTTGCTATTGTTTAAAGTATAAACTTTCCTTCCTGCGAAATTGCCAGCAAAGTAATTTACACCAGGATTTAAAGATTTAATGTCAGAACCGTTGAATTCATACGATGACAGCTTGTATATATTTCCACCTTCTGTAATGGTCTCTGAATACCTGCTTAAAGTTGTCTTTGACTGAATTTGGTTGTACTGGTCCTTTGGCGTCTCAACAGTAGAAAATGTGAGAGTACGCGTCAGCTTACCACCATCGCTTGATGTCAATTGATACCTGTATGTAGCAGTTGTCGTACCAGATCTTGTAGACGTTGATACAGTAAGTTTACCATCAAAGACGACAGGGCTACCTGTTAGAAAGACTACTTCTTTATATTCATATTCATTTGCAATCCCGCCTTCATAACCTGCATCATTGGCAAAAGCATAAGCAGGAATCAAAATGGATATAAAAAGTGCAAGAATTAAAATCATCTTTTTCACCATACATCTCTCCTTTTACTGCTGGACTGTTATCACAATTCCCAAAGCACCATCTCTTATTATATAAAGATTATCTCCGCTCTTTAAATCATTTGCTGATACTACCTTGTTGTTTTTCACTATGACTGCTTTAGTAGCGTCGATAGAATCCAGTGATGTATTAAGCTCCCATTTATTATTAAGTTCATTCCAATCCATAACATTGTCAATAGTCAAGACATTTCCGCTGCTACTACTTAATACAGCCTTGCTTACCCTGTCAGTGCTGCTAAGAGGCCTTATATTTACTGCTATGGCATTGCTGTCACTAGCTACAATATATACCGAACTATAATTAGCAGCTCTGTACTTCTGTTTCAAGAACTCATCATATGGTACATTTACAGGACTAGTTCCAGTATTATCAACAATATAAGTTTTATCACCAACGTAGAAAGTTTCATCGCCGTTTGCTACCCACTCATTATTGTTTAATGATTCATCACCGTATTCATTTCCACTATAGTAATAATAATTGCCTACTGTTATTGAATCTGCTGTAACATTAATAATTTTCCCTTTTGCATAATAGTATCCAGATGGGGCATTTGCATCTAATATTGATATAAAGTTTGCTGCGCCACCTCTTGAAAATGAAACATACGCCTGACTGGCTTTTGACAACTGGCTTTTTGGCACCAAAAGCCCATTATCTAATATAATTGTACCATCATTTACGTTTACCTGTCGATTGTCATTTTCGTTATCAAACGTTACTAACATGATGTTTCCATCGTACGTAATGTCACCAACATAGCTCATATTAAATCCGCTTTGTATTGATACAAGTGTTGCAGTTTCAATACCATAATGATTTTCTAACATTATGTAAGCATCATAACCTTTATATTTGCTAATATCACTTACAGGTATTTTGCTGCCATCTAAATAGACGGAAGCACCATCTAAACTATACATAGCATAACTTGATGTGGCATTCCACTGTCCTTGCCTGTACATTTCAACATCATTAAGCTGTACCTTAGGATTAAAACCAGACACACCAGCAATGCTACCCCTTATTACAGCAACAGGCTTATTATAATCATCCTCCAAGAATATTTCATCAGGCATTTTAGTATTTATACTGCTGAAATAAAGCTTTATATACTCTCCTACTTTTAAATCGCTGGCACTTATGGATACACCCGTCCCCACAACAGGCATATCAACATTTACCGTATACGTACTTCCATTATCCAACGTTATTGAAACTTGGCTATTATCTGTCTCTATATCGACTATCTTTCCGCTGTCTTGCCTATCTCCAAGGCTAACCTGACCATTTCCACTTAAATCAGTGTAAACTACATCTATTCTCGTTGCTGTGCTACCATAAACAGTGACTTTCGCTGTCTCACCATACTTCAAGTCACTGATGGAAGCATCAACTGAATTCATCGTAACCTGTGTATTATTATTGTAGTATATTACATAACTATTTCCACTGTCGTCTACAAGCCGAAAGCTTCCTTGCCATATAGAATCAATTGTACCGCTTATGGTTTTTATGCTGCCATTAGCAGTTTCCGCAAAGATAACATTGCTTCCATTTGTGTAATACGTTAATCTATCTCCGTTTGAAATGAGTGATGATAATCCAGCCTTTCCATTTTTTAAAACAGCAAAATCATAATTTGCACTTTGTGAGTTTTCGGCAACTAATGCAACATCTTGTCCACTGTCATTTTTGATTTCATAAGTATATCTTGTTCCGCCGTTTACACTGTCTTTTTGTATTCTTTCAACATAGCCCATATCTTTCGTGTATCCCATCATCGTATATGCCACATTAAAAGCTCTGCTTAATACGGCTGCCATCTGCTCCCTTGTAATGCTGTCATTGGGACCGAAATAACCATTGTTGTATCCAGACATTATGGAGGATTCTATTGTAGCTTCAATGTAAGGCAATTTGTCAGCATCAAAAAGACCGCTGTCTTTATATGAATAAACGTATTGTGCGTCTTTTCCATAAACAGGCGATAAATTTATACCCTTCGCGATCCAATTAGCAACTTCCTGCCTTGTGGCATACTGCGTAAAATCTAAAGACTGATCCTGCTTTGATAAAAGTCCTGTGTTTTTGGCAACGGTTATCACACCTTGTGCCCAGCTATCTATCGCACCATTTGAACTAGTTCCCGCTGTAGGATTTGAATTGCGACTAGTCTGGGCCAATTGGACATCTTTTTCCTTTCCCATCAGTCTAAGTATCATAGCAAGAGCTTCTTCTCTTTTTAACTTGTTTGAAGGATAATAAAGTCCATTTCCATTGCCTCGTATTACAGACAATGCTGTCATTCTCATTATATCGTTTCGTGCAAAACTACTTCCAATATCAGTATATGACATATTTAAAAATACGGCTGATGCATTGCTTACCCCAGAATACATTGTTGAACCCGATGCAATACTGCTAAATGACGTAAAAATGAGTGAAAGTATTAAAAATGATACTATGTTGATTTTCTTCATTGTACATACCTCTTTATAAATTAGAATTTATAACCGCATATCTACCTGTATATAATACGTATGCCGATGCATAGTGCAGGACAGAGTCTACATACTGGTAGTACGTTGAGCTGCCGTCAAAATTTTTAATAGACAGTGTATTATTTTTTCCTACTCTATTGCTGTAGTAATTCATCTCAATATTTACAGCTTGCCTAAAGTTACTCATAGGACTAATGCTGCTACCATTTATTTCATCATAGCTTATCTGGTATACATCCGAAACGATATTGCCGGACTTTCCAAGTTTTTTGTTTAAATCATCTATTGACTTACCATCAAGTAATTTAACAGTAATTCTATCAATATCAGAAGTCAAATTAAGAGCCTGTGATGTAAAATCCATGCTGAAGCTGGGGGTCATAAGGCTTATCTTGACATTTTTACCATTAAAACTTTTTGGCACATTTAAAATCCAAGTATCTGTATTTTTGTACTTGTAATCTGTCAAATCTATTTGGTATGTGCTTTTACTTGCCGCATCATCTCCAAGTGTTATATAAACTACGTTACCTGATATATTCGTAGTTGTATTGCCTATCTCATCTGGCACACCAGTATCGTACTCAGAGTTGTCAGATGAATCCGTACAAGCACTATCGCTGGCTGTAAATTGGCTGTTTCCTTTATCATTGATAGCTCTCATTTTAAAATCATAAATTGTATCTGGACTTAGCCCATCCACATAGTACTCCAGTTTATCTGTTGATGCGATAAAAGAATAATTATCATCACTACGTTTTTTACCGTATATTTCATAAAGCTTTGCACCATTTACGGCACTCCAATGTAAATATATTGTATGATCATTTCCTGGAATTCTATCAGCATAAAACCCAGATGGATTGTCTGGGACTGTCTGAATATATGTAAATCCACCTGACAGCACCACATCAGCATAGTCAGGATTTAAAATTCTGACGTCTACTTTCCCTGCAGCATGCTGTGGGGTAATAACTGTTATTGTCTTATAATTATTAACAGTTACAGACGGCGCTATTGCATCTCCAAAATAAACTACGAGGCCACTTTTAAAATTATCTCCCACAATTGTTACAGTATCTCCTCCTCTGGTAGAACCAGTATTAGGAGTTATAGAAGTTATAACAGGGTTTGCCCCAGTCTTCACGTACGTAAATGCACCTTGCAATACAGCACTTGCTCCGTCATCTACATTGTAAACTGTAACGTCTATGGGCACATTTAGTAAACTCGGATCCCATGACGGTGTTTTAACTACTATTTCTGTGTCTGTATTTGATACAATTGTAGCTTTATTCCCTTCAAAATAAACTTCTACATTGCTTCTGAAATCACTTCCAGTGATTGTAACAGTAGTTCCTCCGTCTATGCTTCCCTTCGACGGATCAACACTTGTAATGACAGGGTTTGACACAGGTGATACATACTCAATATCCGACATTGCAGTACCACCATCAGGATTTACTATCTTTAAAGTCTTTTTGCCTATATCATTACTTAAAGGTGCTACAAACTTTATTTCACTACTGCTTACAACAGTGACATTTGTCACTTCCACATCATCTATGTAGACTTTAGAACCAGGCCTTACCAGCGTACCACCTTCGTATATAGGCACAGCAAAATTTGAACCTAATACGATGACATGTGTAGTACCATTCACATTTACCTTTGGTGGCACAATGCTATTTATTACAGGTTTAGATTGAATATATGTAAACCCATTGTCCAAATATCCTATGCCTGTATCATAATTTACAACAGAAACTCTTACAGGCCCCGGTACATTAGGAGGCGTCACAACCTTCAATGTGCCATAATCTACGTATATTACCTTTGTGGCTTTCACATTCCCAAAGTACACATCAGGTCCTATAGGATTTCCATCACTGTCTTTTAAGATATTTCCATTTTGATCCTTTGCAAGCCTGAAATCTTGTCCTATTATTGTAACAGTATCACCACCGTAAGTAGAACCTGTATTTGGTTCTATTTTTGTTATTACAGGTATGCTGTTTGGCACAACATATGTAAAGCCATCCTCCCCATCATGAAGACCATAAGTGTAGTTGCCACCATCGTAATTTATAACAGTAACATATGTCTTGCCTGGATTTCCTGGCGGTGTCATTGCCTGTATGGTACTACCATCGGAGCTTACTGTTATATTTGTAGCAAGTTTTCCACCGATATACACTTCCGCTCCTCTTCTAAAATCGCTTCCAGTTATAGTTATTGCTGTGCCGCCATTTACAGTCCCTTTATCAGGTGTTATGGCCGTTATAACAGGATTTGATTCAGGAACAAGGTAGTGAAATTTCTGCGGAGACTTTGCTGTGGCTGTATCAGGGTTTACTACGGTTATATCGTAAAGTCCAGCATACTGTAAATCGGGTACAACTGCTGTTATAGTATTCTCATCAATTACGTACACATCATCCATGACTGTATTACCTATATAAACCTTAGCCCCATCGCTATCTCCAATCTTCCTTGAAAAATCACTGCCAAATATGTAAACAAGTGTTCCTTTGCCGCCATAATCAGGCGAAATACTGGTGATTTTGGGTTTCGTCTCAACAAGCAGGTACTCAAAACCGTCAGTTAAGGATGCCGTACCACCATCAGATGGATTTATCACTTGCACAATCTTTTTACCTAAAGTCCCGGCAGGTGTTACTGCATTAATTACAGTATTTCCCGATGTGACGCTTGTCACATTAGCCTGCACACCATCAATCGTTACAATACTTCCACTTTCAAAGTTACTACCTATTATAGTTATCTGTGTGCCACCTTTTGTTGGACCTTTATTTGGATTTACAGACGTTATTGTAGGTGTCTTCTGTGTATCTTTTATTTCAAATCCATTTTTAAGTGTAACAGTACCGCCTTCTGTGCCATTCTGACCATCGTAGTTTGTTATTGTTATATCCTGCCAGCCTACAGGATAAGGATTTGAGGTTACAGGAACCATTGCCTTTATCTGTGTTCCAATATTTAACTTTTTACCGTCTATAATATTTCCGCTATTATCCTGTACACTTATAACTTCAAGATTTATATTCCCTATTGTAACTGTCGGGTATGAAGGCACATATACTCCATTCTGTACCGTCTGACCTACGTAAAAATCCGTTCCTGTAATTGTTATTAGATTCCCACCATATTTTGAACCAAAATTCGTAAATACACTTGTGATTGTAGGTGCTGTATAGTAGTAGTACCCATTTGTCATAGTTGTAAATCCACGGTTTTGATCCGCATCCTTGTTGACAACTTTCACATCAACATAACCCAGCACGCTGCTTTTTGGAGTTATTACTGTCACTATCGACCTGTTGCTGGAATCAATAGTCAGATCTTTTACTGTGGCTAAAGCGCCGCCAAAATAGATACTGACACCAGGCCTTATGTCAAAACCCTGTATTGTGACAGTATCTCCGCCCGCCCTGCTTCCGCTGTTGGGAGATATGCTTAAAATCTCCGGATTTGAAGGGAGCGGATTGTAAGTATATTTTTTTGGTGGTGAACTTTGCTCAGAGTACTGCATAACAACATTTCCGTCCGAATCCATAATTGTTGTTTCAACTGTTACAACAACATCAACAGGCATAGGCTGCCCTGGTGGATTTAAAGTAATACTAGGAGAAGATACCTTCAAAATTTCTTGACCTTCCGACGGCACAGAAATACTTTCAATCCTTGCTTTGTTTCCTCCAAAAGTTACATACAGTTTTCTTTCTCTTGTTCCTGTGGCATTTTGCCCAGTTACAGGATCAGTATATGTATAATTGCTGTTGACATAAGTTATTTCAGTGCTATCGGGATTAGCAGTATAAGTAGAAGGATCATCCTTCTTTTGAAAATTGTATCCCCAAATTGTCACATCTGTACTGCCATTTTCATAACCGCTGTAAGGATTCATATCTATAGCAACTAGACTGTCTTCAACAGCTAAATAGAAATAGCCGTTTTCTTTTGTTACAGTATAACCTGTAATTGGATCAACTATATCTACATTCACAGGCCCTGATTTTGAATAAGGTGGTGTTGTAACTTGTATTGCATCCATATTGTCTGTAAGTCCCGGCAAACTAACCATTTGAACATTTTGCCCTTGAACTCCACCAAATTTCACTACAAGATCCTGCCTCAAATTTTGACCGACTATGATGACTTTCGTACCGCCAGATACTGTGCCTGCATTAGGTGTTATGCTGTCAATAGTTATAATAGAGGGTGTCGGTATGATTTTTAGCGCATTCACCAGCGTGACAGTTGAACCATCATCTGCAACTATATCTATATTTTGATATGGAAGTGTAGTATCTTTTGGTGCAGGTACTTTTACAGTCATCTCTGTATCGCTTACCACTGTAACATCGCTGCTATTTACAAGGTTTTCTCCCACGTAAACCCTCATGCCACTTCCAAGTGTCGAAAAGCCATGACCATATATTGTTATCGTATCACCTACTATCGCAGTATATTTTGATAAACTTGTTATGTCCTGATTAACCGCTGATAGATTTGTGCTGTAAGTTTTTGATTGACCACCGTATATATTTGTCACGTATATATTGTAAGTTGTGCCAGGATCAATCCTTATGCTGGAAGGTATGTCTGAAATTAAGACAGATCCGCTTTGTGACACCACATTTGATGTCTCACCGTTTATATTGCCTAAAGCTATATCGCTTAAATTACTGCCTTCCATTCTTATAAATGATTGAGGCTGTGATATCCCTGTCACATTTCCACTGCTGTCCCTTGTCACAGTCTTATAATTATCTAAAGCTGCACTTTTTATATCAGGATTATCGAGATATGTAAATCCATTTGGAATTGCAGCACTTTGTCCATCGCTTCTATGTACTATAATCATATATGGCTTGTTTAGCATAAGCCCTGTAGTATCCATTGTAGGAACTTTTGCATATATTTTGCTTTCATTAACGCTTAGTATCGTAAGTTTCGTGCTGTCAGATATAGAATCAATGTAGGCCGCATCTACTTGTGATGTCATATTTCCTGAACTGTCAAATGTCATAAAAGCACTGCCGTCAATCTCTATATCTGTTGAAGAGTTGTAAGGCCCTTTTGCAGGCGATGCCATCGTCCCGTCATAACGCAATGACTTGACAGAAGTTATATTAGGGGCATTTGACGCATAAGCTTTCGACATATTTCCTGGGAAAAATGAAACCAATATGACAAATATCAACAACAGTGACAAATATCTTCTCACTCTCTACACCCTCTTTAGTCTATAAATATATTTTATATATAATAAGCATTAGCTTTTATGAATCAAAGTAAAAATTTCGATATTACAGCCAAAAATAATCTACCTCATTTTTTATATCGGCATTTTGCTTATCAATTTTAAGCAAATAAGCAAAAAAAAACGCTGCAAAAAATGCAGCACACCATATTGGGTTGGGGGTGCAGAATATAAATTAATTATGGGGAAAAGGGGAATCATTCTTACAAATTTTATTATATTACATTAAAATGTCAAAATAAATAGGACTTAAGACCTAAATTACCAAAATTTTATCAAGTATTTGTAATATTTTTCTTCTAAATACCTTGTTTTCAGCATTTTAATTCCGATGGATAAAAAATTATTTTTCGACAAAATATAATAGTATACTGCAAAATTTTTAAAATTTTCAATATAATGATTAACTAAGGAGGCATTCAAATGTCGATACTTGAAATAAACATCGTCCCTGTAGGAACCGGCAGCGCTTCATATTCAAGCTTCGTTCAAGATGCCATAAATCTTTTAAACAAAAGAGGACTAAAGTACACCGTAACACCTACATCTACAGTTATTGAAGGAAACACGCCAGAGCTTATGAAAGTAGCCGAAGAAATACACAATATTCCTTTTCAAGACGGCGCAATGAGAGTCGTAACAAATATCATGATTGATGAAAGACGGGATAAACCAGATAATATGGAAAAGAGGGTTAATGAAGTTTGTCAATAGCCAGAATAAGCGCAAAAGCGCTTATTCTATCTTTGTTATAGCTTTTGTCAGCTCATTTATGGAATTTGTAAGACTGTCTAATTTGCCTTCAATTCTAACCAAAAGGTAAATGCTTACTACTATTGGAAACCCCAGATTTGCGATGCCTGTAAATATCTCACTCATATCGATCCTCCTTTACATATTTACAACACCACACTTACATAAATTCTCATGGATCCGAATCTATCAAGACTATGGTATTGCACGGATAAATACTGAAAGCGGGGATGCCCCCGCCATCTTACTTGACTGTAAATTCTTTTTCTGTTGTGGATATAAGGCTGGCACTAACTGCTTCTACCAGCTCACCGCCGTTTGTGTCAAATATGTTTTTTGAGATTATAGTATCCATCGCTGTTTTTACTTGATCATCTGTCAATGTTTCAAGGGCATTATCCACATTGATTCTAAAATTGCTGCCAAGCTTATTTTTAAAATTCATCTGAAGTTGAACTGCCACACTAATACCTCCTTTCTTTCCCAATTAGTTTAGATTATTACTCCTGTGCTAGATCAACTTGATTTATGCGTGTCACAGATTTTACAGGATATGTTTGAAGTCCACTTAAAATTGCAGCTACGTCCATAACATCCTGATCTAAAGCTGAACTTTTGATATTGTTGTAAGTCCTGCTTCTTACGATGTCAACACCTCTTTCGTCTTTCCCAGTAATGTATGATATTGAAAGCCTTGAGCCCTGCGGAGTTGATATAACAGCCATCTTGACACCTCCTTTTTAATTTTTACACTTATAATATAGAAAAAGATTAAAAATCTTACCCATAAAAAAGCAGGAAATTATCTTAAAAGATAAAATCCTGCTTTTTAGGTAATATACCCTATTTCGCTAGCTCATATATGGCACGGGCATAAATTTTAGCATTTAAAATGAGGTCATCTATTTCAATATACTCATTTGCTTGATGATCAAGATCAGGTTTCCCTGGAAAAATCGGTCCAAAAGCCACCATATTTTTCATTTCTTTTGCATATGTCCCACCGCCTATTGAAAGAGGCTCATCTTTTCTTCCTGTCACATCTTCATAAACCTTCATAAGAGTTCTTATGAGAAAATGGCCCTTTGGAAAATAAAGTGGCGGCTGATGCATCATATTTTCAACCCTCATGCTGTATTCTCCTATTTTCTCATTAAATGGATTCATCATGTCTTCGTATTTAAATGTAACCGGATACCTTATATTTAGTCCGATGGCGCCTTTCTCCTCATTTAAATTAATTGTGCCGACATTAAATGAAAGCTCTCCTGTGTCATCTTTTAAATTTATTCCAAATGTCTTGCCATTTGTTTCGAGCCCTACATTTTTCGCAAAAAAGTCTATAAATTTCTTCACATCATCCTCTTGCTGATAAATAACATTTAAAAACAATATAAGCTGCATTATGGCATTCCTGCCAAGATGGGGAAGACTTCCATGTGCAGACACTCCGCGAGATTTGATGACAAGCATGTCATTTTCAATACCGCAATCTAAATCAAAGCCTGTCACATCTCTAAATCTTTTTACTTCATCTGGAATACTTTCTCTTCGCTTTTCGTCTTTTACAATTAGCCCACATTCACAATAGTCAGGAACCATGTTTGGCCTGTTACCGCCTTTTATGTACTTTATAACAATACTATCTGATTTTTTATCAAAATCTTTTACGACCTCAAACATAGTTATACCCTTTTCTGCGTATATAACTGGATAATTTGCATCTGGAGTAAAACCTATTGTAGGTGCTTCATCATGCTTTAGATAGTATTCTATCTCTCTTGAACCCGTTTCTTCATTTGTGCCAAACAATATCCTTACTCTCTTACTTAATTTAAGACCGGAATCTTTGATCGCCTTTAAAGCGTAAAGAGAAGCCATAATTGGGCCCTTATCATCTGTTGCTCCCCTGCCGTATATTTTCCCATCGTGTATTTCAGCACCATATGGAGGATAATCCCATCCATCACCTTCCGGGACAACGTCTAAATGTCCAAGAACTCCTACCATTTCATCTCCTTCACCGTACTCAGCATAGCCCACATATCCATCGACATTTTTCGTCTTAAATCCAAGGCTATCGGCAATCATGAGAGCTTTCTCTAAGGCTTTTCCTGGTCCTTCCCCATACGGCATACCAGGCTTCGGCTCTCCTTCAGTGCTCTTTATTTTAATAATCTCCTGTGTAGACTTCACCAACTCATCTTTTAAAATATCTACATACTGATCTAATATCATAAAAAGTCCTCCTACCACAATATTCTAATACCATTATAGTCTCTTTTTCTTACGAAATAAAGCAACAAAGACAGCATTCACCTTGGTAAAAAAATGAATGAGCTTTCTTTTGTAATAATTTCATTTTCACTTAATGTAAATATGCAATAATTTGTTCAAAGTACTTTCCTCTCTCTTTTTTATTATTAACAGTACCCACAACACTATCCTTTAAAAATAAAATATCTTTGCCAGTCCTAACTTTATAATGAAGGCAGGCTTTATACAGCATTTCTCTCTGGCTTTTTGTAAGCTTCAAATTATAAGATATTTCGTCTATCAAGCCCAATTCATCTTTTCTAAATATCTCATTTTCGTTTTTCATAAAGCCTTGAGCCCTTTTTATGAACACATCGATTTTATCTAAATTTTTCTCAATAAAGGATGAAACCATATTTTTATCAACAATATCAACACCTATCCTGTCAGAAACTATTTTAATCAAAAATATCTTGTGCTGTTCTACGTACTTCGATGCTGAAATGTAAAAACCGCTGGATTCCATATCACACAAAGCTTCTTCTAACTCACTCTCATCTTCTACTGGTCTATCAAAAGTTTCAATAGAATTCTCATAAAATTCATGTTTCAGCAGTACATCTGTATAGTAATCTTTCCCTGTAGAAGCATCCTTTATCTTATTTATAAGATATGGAGTACCAATTTGTACATCATCTTTTGCACCACATATACCTATGTTTATTACAATATCCTCATCAAAAAGAAGATTTTTGGATAAAATATGAGACGTAGCTGCAGCACAGGCGATTTTGCCAACACCGGTTATTATTAATGTCATATTATCGCTTTTAAAAATTTGATAAAATCTATCATCCATGTCTTTTTTTAAGTCATAATATTCTATAATAGGCTTTGCCTCAACATACAAAGATACAGCCATGTAAACCATAATTTAGTACATCTCCTTTTTTTGTAAGCTTCATGGAAAAATGCTTATAATATTATAATTCTTTTACGATGACTGCACAAATAAATTTTTATTTTATGTTATAATAAATATAGAAGCAATAAAAGTCAGGTGTCAATGGTAAAGAAAAAGGCGGGAAGTGCATTCCCGTCTTTTTCTTTTTCTGCAAATGTAAAATGTTTGTACTGTTTCCAAATACAATATCTTCCTTTAAAAAAAAGAAAGTGTACATAAGTACACTACGTTTTAATCAACTCTATATATAATTGCACCTAGATTTTTTAGCTTTTCCTCTATATTTACATAACCTCTATCTATATGATGCACATCATTAATAATCGTCTTTCCATCTGCTATGAGTCCTGCCAAAATCAGTGCAGCTCCAGCTCGTAAATCTGTAGCTTTAACCTCCGCACCTGACAAATGATCGATTCCTGTTACTACTGCAGTTCTTCCTTCAATCTTTATATCTGCTCCCATCCTCTTTAATTCGTCCACATGCATAAATCTATTTTCAAAGACCGTCTCTATAATTACACTCGTTCCTTTCGCCCCAGCCATCATTGCCATCATCTGCGCCTGCATATCTGTTGGAAATCCTGGATATGGAAGCGTCTTTACATCAACAGCCTTATAATTCCTCTTCCCTTTAACTCTCACACCTGTACCTTCCTCAAATACATCAATACCGCATTCAGTTAGTTTAGCAATAATAGGTTTTATATGATCTACTATGACATTTTCTATAAGTACATCACCACCTGTCATGGCTGCTGCAACCATATACGTGCCAGCTTCGATTCTGTCAGGTATAACTGTATGTTCTGTTCCTTTTAGTTCTTTTACACCTTCAATCCTTATTGTATCTGTACCAGCACCTTTTATATTTGCTCCCATCTTATTTAAGAAATTGGCAAGGTCTACTACTTCAGGCTCTTCTGCTGCATTTTCTATCGTCGTAATACCGTCAGCAAATACAGCAGCCATCATGATATTTTCCGTGGCACCAACGCTGGGAAAATCTAAATACACCTTTTTACCTACAAGCTTTTTGGCTCTTGCTTCTACATATCCATGCCCTATATCTATTTGAGCCCCGAGAGTTTGAAATCCTTTTAAGTGTAAATCAATCGGCCTTGTTCCTATTGCACATCCACCAGGCAGTGATATCTTTGCATGGCCTAGTCTTGCTAGGATGGGACCCATCACAAGAAAAGATGCTCTCATCCTTTTTACTAGTTCGTAAGGTGCCTCCACATCTTTTAAATTGACATTTATCTTTAATTTTCCGTCCTTAAAGGTACAATTGGCACCAAGAAATTTTATAAGTTCTATCATGACATTTACATCTTTAAGCCCTGGCACATCGTCTATAAACACCTCTCCATATGACAATAGCGATGCTGCAATGATTGGCAAAACAGAATTTTTCGCGCCACTTATCTTTACTGTACCTCTTAAAGCAGGACTATTCTCAACGATGATCTTCGTGTATACCACCCTCTAATGTTAATATTCTATTGCTATTATTGGTGTCGCAATCCAAATATAAGTTTTGTCATCAAAACTACTGTATCTTAATGCTACGTTTAAATTTATTTTTTCACTTCCCATCTCAATATATTCCTTAATTTTATTTGTGTGAGCAGAAACACTGACTAAATTTTCATCGTTTAAACCTTCCACTTTGACAGCGTTCGTGTCTTTCATCACTTCTTCTAATATACTACTAATCTTATCCTTATTCAACAGTCCTTTGTATGCACCTACAAGACATGTAGCAATTTCTGGCGTAAGGCTTAATTTGGAATACGCCTTTATAATTTTTTCGTTTTCACCAATCACGTCCTTATTGCCTTTCAACAAATATTCATCTATCAAAATATATGTTTCATCTGCTACATCATTTTTGACGCTTTGTACCACAATTGATATTTTTTTATTGCCTTCATCATATTCTGCATCACATTGTCTAAAATTAGCTTGATTTAATTTTGACACTTTTATTTTTTTATCGTCAATTCCCATTGATTTTATAATTTTTTCTACAATCATATTCATTTCACTTATAGACGTAAATTTTGAGTTCAACTTTGACCATGCATTAATGTTGGCATATTCATAAGATGCTCCACTTTTTTCAAAGCTATTTTCCAAAACAGCAATATCATTGCTTTTTGCTGAAAAAGCATCCATTTGAGAATTTAGCATAACAAACACGATTAATGTTGTTACAATAATCAATGATAACTTATTAAACATATTTATTCCTCCAGAATTATAGTAAATAAAAAGTGGGCGGTATTATACGGTAAATTCACAAGGGGGATAATAAATTTACCATATCTTCCGCCCAACCTATTATAATTATTGACCATTTTTAATTTTTTATACATGATGCTAGGAATAATCATATTGTTTCATTAATAAAAAAGCATCAAATATAAATACATTTTGGAGGAATTAATCTATAAAAAAGGCGGATTAGTGATCCACCTTAAAGACTATTTGTCTTGGTATCCCCATATAGTTCTTTCCAATCTTTTATAAATTGATTGACACTTTCAACTGTAGAAGGATGATATACCATATGTTCTAAAATATCATAGCTTATTGTGACACTATCTGACCCAGCTAAAAATGCTTTTTTCACTTGATCAACGTTTTTAAAGCTTGCTGCTAATATCTTAGTATCTAAACCAAACATTTTATACATTTTTGCTATCTCACTAACTACATCAATACCACTTGATGATATATTATCTATTCTGTTTATATACGGTGCAACAAACTTTGCTCCAGCTTTTGCTGCAATTATGGCCTGCTGCGATGTAAAAACAGCGGTTGCTGTTACTTTAATATTTTTTTCGCTTAAATATTTCATCGCTTTTATTCCCTCAGGCATTACCGGTATTTTTATATATACATTCCCACCAATATTTTCGCTAATATAGTAAGCCTCATCTATTATATCTTGATATTTCGTTCCTACTATCTGGACATGAATCATTCTTTCATTACCTATCAATGATTTTATTTCCTTTATATGATTTAAAAAATGTTTCTTCTCTTTAACTAATATGGTGGGATTTGTAGTTACTCCATCAATAGGATATAAATCAATAGCATTACATATTTCATCCAAATTTGCTGTATCTAATAATACCATCAATATAATCAACCCCTCATATATTAAACTATCTTCCTTATAATTATAATATCACCAATATTAATCTTTGGTATCTCTTTGTCTTCAACATAGAGACTACCTGGCAATTCAGCTTCTGTACTACCATCAAATTTTAAGCATATATGACCAAGAGCTTTTAAATTCTTATTTACCAAATCACCTACGGCAGTTATTTTAAATTCTTTTTCATTGATTCTAAGAATATCTCCTTCTTTTATTTCACCATACAGTTTATTTAAGCTATGAAGAATGCAATAATCTATTAATTCTGCGGGTGCATTATCTTTAAATAATATCAAAATTTTCTCATTATAAAAATCAAGAACATTTACTCCTATTTTTGTAACTTTTGTTTCGTAAATTTTGTTCATACTTTAATTTACCTCCTCGTATAATTATTTTCGTAGACAATAAATTTGTCTCACATCTTAAAATTTAATAAAGCACATTGATAATTGGAAATTACCTCTTTTTAAAATTATCATTTAGAAATCACATCTATTGCCATGTATCTAAAATATCAAATTAAGTACATGGCACAGGCCGCCACATCTTTTATTTTACGGCCTTTATGTTTACTTTTGAGATAACTTGTAGCATTATTATACTGTAAAGTTAATATGGGACAGGCTTTTGTCCTCCATGCGGTTTTTCCGCTCTTTAAAGTATGGTCCCTACACCAGATTTGCCTTTTCTCACGCGAAATCTGCTTTGTCGTATATAAACCCCTGGCAGCAGAGGATTCAGGTTTATATACTAATAGCTAATTGCGAGGTTGCTACATAATCTGGTTGCTAGGTTATCTCAAATTAACTTTCAATCTACACCATTACCTTTGAAAGGAGGTGCTATAGCTTTGAATAAACTTTTTCGTAGGCATGGATATAAGCTTGGATGATGTCAAGGTTCATATTCTCGACCAAGACGGTAATGATGCTTGCTCTCGTTTTTCTGTAGATAATAATCCTTCTGGTTGCGATATTTTAGTGTCTCATATCTTGAATTGTTGTAATAGATACAACATTCAGAAGGTTTTTATTGGTCTAGAATCTACTTCAGTCTATGGTTGGCATATTCAGTATTATTTAGCTGACCATACTTCCTTGAAGCCTTTTAATCCTTCTGTAACTACTTTTAATGCTAATACTGTCAAGGCTTTTAAAAAGTCTCTTGGTGATTTGCCTAAGAATGACTGGGTTGATGCTTTTGCTATTGCTGAAAAATTAAGGTTTGGAAGGCTTCCTAAATCTTGTCCTGTAGATTTTAGATACCTTGCTCTCCAAAGGCTTACCCGCCATCGCTTTCACATTGTTGATAGTATTGTCAGGGAGAAAAATTATTTCCTAAGTAATCTGTTTCTTAAATTTAGTGGCTTATGTCAGATTAAAGTTTTTAGTAATAATTTTGGTACGGCTGCTACTGAAATATTTAATGAGTTTTTAACTCTTGATGATATTGCGGCTCGACCGCTTGAAGATCTTATTGCCTTTTTAGTTGATAAAGGCAGAGACCATTTTAATGACCCTAATGCTACGGCTAAATTACTCCAAGATGCTGTACGCAAATCTTATAGAATCAACGCTAATGTAAATGACAGTATCTTGAAAAGCAGAAGAAAGCTTCTGAAAAGACCATTGCCAATGAAGTCAAAGGATTTAAGAATCAATTTCTTTGTCTTACTTCAGTAAATGGCATTGGTCCAACTATAGCAGCTGGCCTAATATCTGAGATAGGCGGAATATCAAGGTTTGATAATGATAATGCCCTAATTAACATATATTTCCATTGCTGTTTTTAGTGATGGTTAGCTTTGCTATGCTCTTTTTTAGCTATTTTTTTAAAGATTTTTTTTTAATTTTTTTAATCACCCCTTGACATATTACCGAAATACTATATTGGACGTAGGAGATTGGGTAAAACCAATCTCCTACATTTATTTTATTTTGCATATAAGCCAAAACTTGCAAGCCATGCTACAAAAACTGTTGTTGGTCCAGTCAAAAATCTGCTATAGAGAACTGATGGCACTCCAACTTCAACCGTCTCTGGCTCTGCTTCAGCTAGTCCTAAGCCTACAGGTATAAAGTCACATGCTGCTTGTGAATTAATAGCAAACAAAGCCGGTAAAGATAATTGTGGCGGTATATTGCCTTTTCCGATCTCTACACCAACTAATACACCTATTACTTGTGCAATAACTGCACCAGGTCCTAAAAAAGGTGATAAGAACGGAAATGAACATATGGCAGATATTAACAATAATCCTGGCAATGTTCCTGCTAAAGGAGTAAGTATATGTGCGAATGCGTTTCCTATCCCTGATTTAAGGATTATACCAATTAGCATACACACAAAAGCCATAAACGGCAAAATAGTCTTAAGAACAGTATCAATCGTATCTCTTCCTGCTTGATATAGAACACCTACAAGTGAACCCATTCCCTTTCCAATTCTCGCCATAACATTGCTTTTGTCAGTTTGTTCGCTTATTTTTTTTCTCGTATCATACTTTGTTCTATTAGCCGTAACTGCCGTTTCTTCTATCGAATTTTTTATTTCACTCTCTGCCTGCTCCACCAATTGTATATTTTCAGGTTTCACATCAGATACATATATATCAGCCTTTATATATTGTGAAAGTGGGCCACTAGGACCGGCTGGTGTTAAATTAATTGTTGGTATTCTTTTCTGTGGGTATATACCACATCTTAATGTACCACCACAATCTATTATGACACAAGCTATTTCATCATCTGGAACTCTGGTTTTAAAACCATCTACTAGTTCACATCCAGTTAAATCAGCTATTTTTTTCGCAACCGGAGAAATCACACCTCCAGTTATATTAACTACTTTATTCTTTTTTTCATTTGGTATGATAAATAAAGGCCCTCCAAATCCGCCATGACCAGCAGATATTTTAACAGCTTTATATTTACCCATTTAAAAGCCCTCCTTTATACATCAATTTGTGCTTTTAGCTTAACATTCTGCTGTTTTTCCACATATGCCGTTGTTATATCAGTTATCCAACCTCTAAAAAAGTTTGTAATTATCCCAACTAAAAAATATCTTACTGCAAGATCTGCTGTCGGTAAACCTAATTTTGTTATACCATTTGCTATACCCAGAAATACAAACAATTCACCAGGATTAATATGTGGAAATAAACCATTCATTGTGTGACACGAAAATGACGCTGCTGCATAATAACTAGGTTTATACTTTTCTGGTAAAAACTTTCCTAATGATAATGTCATAGGATTACAAAAGAAGAATGTTCCAATCACCGGCAAAACAAGATATCTAGTAAAAACATTAGCCGCAGATGCTTTTGCCAGTCTTTCTATCCTCTCTTGCCCAACAAATCTTATTATGGCATTAAACGCCACAAGAAGCATTATCAATGTAGGTACAATATTTGATACCATTCCTACAAACTGCTTTCCACCTTCCTGAAACAACCCAATAAACAATTTCGCTGCATTTGCTATAACATCCATAAACCTTCTCCTCCTTAATGTTTTAAATTAAAATATACTACGTTTACATGATTTTTATGGTTATCACCACCCCCTCAATTGAATTGTTTATAATTTTTTATTGCATCTTCAATGGCTTTAATAGTATATTTATCAAAGCCATTGAAATCTTTGTCACTAAGTTCTAACAGGCACTTATTATCTAACCCTTTTAGAGTCTTCATTCTTGCAAAAACAGATATGCCGTACATTCTTCTTATTTCTTTTATTCTGCAGTTATTGTCAAGCAACATCAAAATAATTGTTCCAGCTTTTAATTTTCCTTTTTCCTTCCCTATAACTACTTTTCCACGTTTTCTCATTTCGTTGAAATTATTATTAAAATCTTTAATTTGGATATAGCCTAATAAACTTTGTAATGTCCATGCAGCACCTAGCATTATCAACACTATCCACAACATTAATATCCCTCATTTTTTATTAATTAGTTAAATCCAATAACAATCTAGCCGTATCTTCCGTTGTAATAAAAACATTTATAAATCCTCCTTTTAAAGCTCCTAATATTGATGGAACTTTTTCAGAAGACTCTGCAATTCCAATTCGGTATTTTGCTTTTTTTAGCTTTTCAAGTTCAATGGATATAATCCTATCGTCAAGCTCTGATTTTATAATTTCGCCATTCATGTCATAAAATCTTGAACATATTTCACCTATTGCATTAACTTTTTTTAATAACTCTATATCCTCATTTCCAAAATAACCAGTCCATATTAGATTTGATGACTTTATTGGAGCACCTATACCTACAACCGCAATATCTAATTTATCCCACAAATCTAGTATTGGTTTTAAATTATTGTCAGACATAATCGCATTCTTAGTTTCTTTTTCTGCTGTTATAGCTGGTGCATATAAAAAGTGTCCTTTTGCACCAAAAGCTGCAGCAACTTTTGAAACTATTGTATTAACATGATACTCCCCAGCAACATTTCCAGAACCACCCACAAGTGGAATTATATTTGCTGTTATATGATTGCAATTATTTAATTCGTTCGCCAATGCCGCCATAGATGTTCCCCAAGCAAAACCAATTACGTCACCATCTTTTGCAATTCTTTTAAGATATTCAGCACCTGCATTACCCATCATTTTCTTAGACATCTGCTCTGTGAGAGCGTTCCTGGACGGAATAATTATAACTTCTTTTAAGCCAAACATATTTTCTATTTGTTTTTCCATTTGAAAGCACTCACTATCATTGTATTTAATGGAAATATTAACAATCCCTTCTTCTCTAGCTTTTTTCAACAAACGACTTATTGTAGTCCTATAAATTCCAAGACGCTCGGATATTTGGCTTTGTGTAAGTTCGTCAATGTAATACATTTGAGCTATTTTAGCAAGCATTCTAGTCTCATCCCATTTGCCCATTTCGCATTATCCTTTCTATTATTAAATTTTGTTTGCACATTAGTGCATCTACCTAATATATTATTCGACAATATTTGCAAATATCCTTCAAGTTTGTTCAAATTTATCACAAATGTGCAAATGGGATAATAAAAAATATGCATTTACCCTCTAGACTTTCCACCTGATATATTATATGTCACACCATGAATGTAACTTGCCCTATCAGAAGCAAGAAAACAAACCAGATTTGCAATTTCCTCTAATTTACCAACTCTCTTTAGAGGTATAGAAGAATTACTATATTCTTCTCTTAATTTTTCAACAGTTATTCCCCTAGTATATGCCAGTGATTTTTCATATTCATCTGTTCGTAATCCTGTTTCTTCAATAATACCTGGTGCAACGCCAACAACTCTAATTCCAAACTTGCCTAATTCTTTTGCCCATGACCTTGTCAGTGCATATATAGCACCTTTAGTTCCTGCATAGCAACTTTGACCTTCAGAGCCTTCTAGGCCACTTTCTGATGTTATATTCACAATAACACCTTTTCTATTTTTAATCATTTCCCTTGCAGCACACTGAGCACACAAATACGTGCCTTTTTGATTTATTGCTACCATTAAATCAAACTCATCTTCGTGTAATTCATACATACTACCGGGATTATTAGGATCAACCAACAACCGTGGAATATTAATACCTGCATTATTAATCAAAATATCTATCTTATCAAAGCGTTCAATAGTATTTTGAATTAAAAATCTAACATCATCAATTTTTGTAATATCAGTTTTTATAAAAATATTTTTAGGTGATATTTTATTAAGTTCCTGAATAATATCTAACCCTTCTGATTTGATATCCGCAATAATAACAATAGAACCATTATTAACAAGTTCTTTAGCGATAGCTTTTCCAATGCCTGAGGCACCACCCGTAACAATTGCAATTTTTCCTTCAAGTCCAAGCCAAGAATTCTTCATATTCATAACCTCCATGAATTTTAGTATTAGCACATTTGTGCAACTATATCACTTTTGTTGTATTTGTTATTATATATATTCGACGTTTTTATCAAAATTCCTTCTTCTTTTTAAAAATTTTTATATATTTTTTTATTTGATTACGGCATCAAATGTGAATATCAATGCAAAATTGTATGCTTTGACAACCCTACATAAGGAACAAACTAGCCTTGAATGTAAACAGTACATTAAGGAAAAGAATTGCTGTAAAGTATGTAATGCACGAACTAAAGCAGTGATGCTCTTAAAAAGTGAAAAAATTTTTTAATCATGCTATAATAATTTGAGAAAAAATATTTTTATGGCTTTAAAAGTGACATCATAATTTAATAATTTAGGGATGGCTAATTTGAAAATTGGCAAAATAAAGGCAAAAGATAAATCGCATGAGAAAAATGTTACAAGCAGATAACAATGGTGACATTACTACTTTTCTCCGCAATGGCAACTAACCGTTGGAAAGCTGTATGAGGCAAAAGTCTCACGTACATTTTGGAGTATGGAAAAAGGCAGAGATAACATTAAAACTCTACCTATCACTATCAATAAAATGCGCAGATATCATGTAGATATAATGCCCGTAAGGGGATTAGTGCGCTCAAAAATCTGGTTTTCATTCAAAATAGGAGCCATAAACTCAAAAAGAGTACTAAAAATGGCAGCAGAGATGGCTGCAACTTTGTATAATAAAATCAAATTTAATTTTGCTTTTACAAAATCAGGTAAATATCAAGTAGAGTTATTAATAATAGCTTAAAAATGTCGTTTATGACACTTTAATCAAGGCTTGAAGATTAATATAGAATCAAAGGGGATTTTTTGAATTATGGACATTTCCGGAGATAAAAAAATCAGAAATTTTATTAGTATGAAATTTTTATATAAGTTAAGAAATACGAGCTTAAAAATAAACTTATTTTTTATTTTATTGCAGCTATTATATTGCCTGTTTTTATATTGCAAACATTTTTTTACTATTATGTGACTAAGCAAGTTACTAGAAAGATTAACAATCTTGCGCAATTTAATTTATCTCAGACAAAGAGAATCATAGATGCTACTATAAGTTCATACAATGATTTAGTCTATCAGATATTTACTGATGATGAGATAATTAATTTAGTAAAGAAAATAGACTATAGCACAAATAGTGATGAAAAAAGTGAAGCTCTTAATGAACTCAATGGGAAATTAACGATATTGTCATATTCTAAAAATGATATTCGAAGTGTTGTAATTATATGTTCAAATGGGAAAATTGCTGGTTATGATAGGACAACAGGTTCCAGTAATATAACTCTTTGGAGTGATTATGACGATCCCAGAAGTATTAAAATTTATAAAGACGCCATGAACTATAATAGAAATATTATAATGCCTTCAATCCAGATGAAAATGAATGACAAAGACATTATTAATATTGCAAAAAAGATGTATGATCTAAATAATATTAATAGCGATGGGATAGGTGTCGTAATTGTTAGCTTTAATGAAAATTCATTATTGTCGGATGAGACAAACCAATATAATGTAAATAAAGATGGTAATAGTAAAAACGAATATAATTTTATTGTTGATGATAAAGGAAATATAATTTCGTTTCCTATTGAAAAATATATAGGATATAATCTTTTCAATTTGAGCAATGATGATTCAAAAATAAATTTAGAAGAGCTTATAAATAGATTTGTTGATATGTCATATATTCTTGATGGTAAACCGGAAATTATAAATAAAATTTATGATGAGAATACTGGTTGGACGATTGTAAATGTTATTGATAGGAATTATTTATTTAAAGATATATATGAACTTCATAAGATTATGATACTGTTTGGAATTATAATTATGGTATTTACTATACTTGTTATTATATATATTTCTGGAAATCTTACAAAATCAATAAAAGATATTGTAAAAGCAATGAAAGCAGTACAAAATAGAGAACTCACAGTCCAGTTAGACACAAATGTTAAAGATGAAGTGTCGATAATTGCATATACATTTAATAAAATGGTGATGGAAATAAATAAATTAATTGATGAAGTTAAATACAAAACAAATAAGCAAAAAGAGTCAGAAATAGCTGCATTAGAAGCTCAAATAAATCCACATTTTTTGTACAATACGCTGGATTCAATAAATTGGATTGCAATAGAACATGAGGAATATGAAATAAGCAGGATGCTAAAGAGTTTGGCTCAAATATTACGTTACAGTATCTATAGAAGTAATGAAATTGTAAGTATTAGAGAAGAAATTGAATGGTTAAGGAATTATGTATATTTACAAGCAAATAGATTTACAAATTGTTTTGATTATATAGAAGATGTTGATGAAAATATTTTAGATTTTAAGATACACAAGTTAATTTTACAACCATTTATTGAGAATTCTATAATACACGGTTTTGAAGGTATGCATAAAGGTGGAGTTTTAAAAGTACGAGGTGGTGTTTTTGAAAATGGCTTTATAAAAATAATTATTGAGGACAATGGGAAAGGAATTAGTATTGATAAATTGAACATTTTTCAAAATATAGATACTGATGATGATATTATTATAACGAGGAGTTTTGGTATAAAAAGCACATTGGTAAGATTGAAAATGTACTATGGTGATAAGTTTAAATTTAGTATAGATAGCAAGGTAGGCTATGGTACAAAAATAACTATAATCATTCCTATTATTCGTGATGAGGTGATGACATGAGAATAGTAGTCGTTGAAGATGAAATGCGCGCTAGAAAAGGAATAGTTAGTTTGATTAGTAAAATTACTCCATCTCATAAAGTTGTAGGGGAAGCTGAAAATGGTATTAGCGGAATAGAAATAATTAAAAAAACGAAACCTGATTTAGTAATTGTTGATATTCGCATGCCTCAAATGGATGGACTTGAAATGTTAGAGAAAATTAATGATTTAGGTATAAAACATAGAACTGTGATTTTAAGCGGGTACAGTGAGTTTGAATATGCCCGTAAAGCCATAAAAATTGGAGTTGATGAGTATTTATTGAAACCTATTACTGTTGACGATTTAGAAAAGGTATTAAATACAATAAATAATAAGATTGAAAGTGAAAGAAGTGACAAAATTTCAAGCTACAATGAAGAAATTTTTTCAAGTGACAAAGACAAAAAAGTGTATAGCCTAGTAATAAATAAGGCTTTACAAATTATAAGAGAAAATATTTATGATGAAATCACACTTGAAGAAATTGCAATGAAGCTTGGTATTACTCCGGAATATTTAAGTACTCTTTTTTATAGGGAAGTTGGTGTAAAATTTACAACTTATATAAGAAATTTGCGGTTAAATAAGGCAAAGGAATTATTGATAAATTCTGATTATAAGGTTTGCGAAATTGCTAGTTTTGTTGGTTATCCTAACGAGAAATATTTCAATCGAGTATTTAAAAAAGCTTTGGGCATTACACCGTTAGAATTTAAAAAACTTAATAGGTAATTTAGTTTAAATTTGTATACTTATTTAAGTTTTTTATAATTTAATTCAGTATATTATGCCGCTATAATTATCTTAAAGGTGCGTACGCATTAAAAAAATAACGTAGGAGGTATTCTATGAGAAAAATGAAAAGGTTTTTTGCATTGTTGTTTAGTTTTTTGCTGTTTGCTAGTGTTTTATCAGGGTGTGGAAGCAATAATAAACAAGGTACTTCAGCAGCAAAAAGCAGTAGTAATAGTAAAGCTGAATTAACTTTGTGGGCTTACTACACTGGCGCTGGTGCTACAGCATTGAAAAATCTGATTAATGAATTTAATAGTTCTCAAGATAAGGTTGAAGTTACGTTTCAATTTATACCAGACAGTGACTTAAAAAAGCAGTTGTCTATAGGTGCTGCTGCTAACAAATTGCCTGATATAGTTGCTATTGATAATCCGGATTTGGCAGCTTTTGCATCAATGGGAATTTTAGCCGATATTTCTGATAAAATGTTAAATTGGCCTGACAAAAATCAATATTTTGAAGGACCTTTAAAATCTACTATATACAACGGTAAAAATTATGGTTTGCCGTTTGTAAGTAACTGTCTTGCTTTGTACTATAATGTTGATATGCTAAATGCTGCAGGGATTAAGCCTCCACAGACTTGGGATGATTTACGTGCTGCTGCAAAAGCATTAACAAAGAATGGCGTTGAAGGATTGGCAATTGCAGCACCAAATAATGAAGAAGGTACATTTCAGTTCCTTCCATGGTTGTTATCAGCAGGTGGTGATATCAACAAGTTAGACAGTCCGGAATCAGAAAAAGCTTTTGGTTTTATCACAAATTTAATTAATGATGGTTCAATGTCTAGCGAAGTTATCAATTATAAACAAGACGATATTTCAAAATTATTTCAAGCAGGTAAAGTTGCTATGATGGTAAATGGTCCTTGGGAGATAAATAACATAAAGCAAAATGTTCCAAATCTTCACTGGGCTGTTACCAAGTTGCCTAAAGATGAAAAATATGCGTCTGTTTTAGGAGGAGAAGATCTAGCCATTATAAAAGGAAAAAATGTAGATGCGGCTTGGGAATTTTTAAAGTTTGTAGCAAGACCTGATATTATGAGGAAGTACATGCCTCAGTTTGGACAATTGCCTCCAAGAAAAGATGTTGCTACTGATAAAACATGGTCAGATGATCCCGTATTGAGTGTATTTATGGATGAGATGCAGTACGCTATGCCAAGAGGACCACATCCAAAATGGCCACAAATATCTGAAGCTATTTCAACTGGTTTACAGGAAGCTGTCACTAAAGTTAAGACACCAGAACAAATAGGAAAAGAGGCACAGGAAAAAATAGATCAGATTAATGCATCAAAATAAATAAAAGGAACCAGATTATAAAAAATTATAATCTGGTTCTTATAAAACTGGGTGGTGATAATATTGAATATAATAAGAAAATTAAAAAACGAAAATTTAACTGGCTATTATTTTGTAATACCAGCATTAGTATTTATGATAGCATTCGTTGGCTATCCTATAATTTACAATATCATATTAAGCTTTCAAAATGCAAGTGCCATAACGATTAATACTGGAGTAAGAGAATTTGTTGGACTTGACAATTATAAGCAAATTTTTGCGAATCCCATTTTTGCTATATCTATTAAAAATACATTTTTTTATACAATTATGAGTATGTTATTTCAGTTTGTCATTGGCTTTGCATTTGCGTTGTATTTTAATTTGAAATTTAAATTATCAGAGCCTATAAGAGGATTTTTAATGATATCTTGGCTTATTCCTGTTTCTATTAGCGGGCAACTTTTTAAGTACATGTTTAGTACCAGCAATGGTATTATAAATCATATACTTTTGACTGTACATTTGATAAATTCGCCAATTCAATGGTTAGAAAATCCAACTACAGCAATGTGGGCTCTTATAATTGCTAATACATGGATAGGAGTTCCTTTTAACATGATTTTACTTACAACTGGTTTAACTACCATACCAAATAATGTATATGAAAGTGCTGCAATCGATGGTGCGAATACTATTCAAAAATTCTTTTATATAACATTGCCTTTGCTTAAACCAGCAATAACAGCGATATTAATTCAGGGATTTATATTCACTTTTAAAGTGTTTGATTTAGTTTATATTGTTACTGGTGGAGGACCTGTAAATTCTACTGAAGTTCTTTCGACTCTTGCTTATAGATATTCATTTTCAGAGTTTAATTTTGGCAAAGGAGCAGCCGTTGCAAATATATTATTTGTTATTATGTTCTGTGTTGCGATATGGTATTTGAGACTTATAAAGGACGAAGAGGTGGCTTAAATGAAAGGTGAAATAAGAGAGTATTCTAAAAAATCCATTTATCTTACTATTGGTGGAATATTGATATGTATATTTTTCCTTTTTCCTCTTTATTGGATGCTGGTATCTTCGTTAAAAACTGATACAGAAATATTTAAAAATGCAACAGCTATTTTTCCATCTAAACTATATTTTGGTGCGTATTTAAACCAATTTCATACTAATAATTCATTAATAAAAGGTTTTGTAAATAGTACAATTATATCATTAGGGACAACGGTGTTGTCGACAATATTGGTTGTACCAGCCGCATACGGATTGGCTACATTTAAATTTGTTGGGCGAAAGATTATTATTTTGCTGTTTTTAATATCACAAATGCTTCCACCATCATTGATATTAACCCCACTTTTTGTCATATTTTATAGATTTGGATTGCTGGATAATTATTTAGCACCAATAATTGCAGTTTCGACAAATGCGGTGCCATTTGCAATATTGATATTGAGGACGTATTTTCTATCGATACCGCGAGAGCTTACTGAAGCAGCTAGAATTGATGGATGCAATACTTTTACAGCATTTGTGAGAATTATGATTCCTATCGCATATCCAGGAATAATTGTCGGTGCAGTATTTTCATTCTTATTTGCTTGGGGAGATTTGATGTATTCTTTAACCTTTTTAAGAAATGAGAATATGCAGCCAATGACTCTAGGAATTTACAATTTTATTGGGAAATACGGGATGCAGTGGAATTCAATATTAGCCTTTGGAACTATCACTGTTTTACCTGTCGTGTTAATATTCATATTTTTGCAGAAATATATTGTCAGTGGAATGACAAGTGGAGCTGTGAAAGAGTAATATTCAAAGATTTGAAAAGAAGGGAGAAGAATTTAATGAAATTTACAAATGGACAATGGCTTTTAAGAAAAGGCATAAATATTTTATATCCCATGCAAGTTTTTGATGAGATTATAGACGACGAAAGTCTTACTGTGTACTCTCCAACATCAATAATAAACGATAGAAGTGATACAATAAACTGTCCGATGATCACCATAAAATTTAGTTCGCCTTTAGAAAATGTCATAAGGGTTCAGATTTATCATTTTAAGGGAACAAAAAAAAGAGCTCCAGATTTTGAAATAAACGAAAATAAAAAAGGAAAAATTACTATTTTTTCAAAAGATGAGTACGTTATTTTTAAGAGTGGTGATTTGTCAGCCAAAGTTTCTAAAAATAAATTTAATATAGAATACTTGTATAAGGATAAGCTAATTACATCAAGCAAATTTAAATCTATAGGTTATATTATGACTGAAAATGGAGATAAATTTATGAGAGAACAATTATCGCTTGGTGTTGGTGAATGTGTGTACGGGTTAGGTGAACATTTTACGCCGTTTGTTAGGAATGGTCAAGTAATTGATATATGGAATGAGGATGGTGGTACTTCAAGTGAACAGGCGTACAAGAGTATACCTTTTTATATTACGAATAAAGGTTATGGTGTATTTGTAAATTACCCCGGCAATGTTTCATTTGAGGTAGCATCAGAAAATACTTCAAAAGTACAATTTAGCGTATCAGAAGAGTATTTAGATTATTTTGTCATAGGTGGAGATACTTTAAAAGATGTTATTGCAAACTATACTGAGTTAACTGGCAAACCAGCGCTCCCACCAGCATGGTCGTTTGGATTATGGTTATCTACATCTTTTACAACTGACTATGATGAAAAAACTGTTACGAGCTTTATCGACGGCATGTTGGACAGGCGTATTCCTATGAAAGTCTTTCATTTCGATTGCTTTTGGATGAAAGCATTTCAATGGTGTGATTTTGAATGGGATAAAACTGTATTCCCCGATGTTAAAAACATGTTAACTCGATTAAAGGATAAGAATCTAAAGATATGCGTTTGGATAAACCCGTACATAGCACAAAAATCACCATTGTTTGATGAAGCAATGGATAATGGTTATCTTCTAACTAAGGAAAATGGCGATGTGTGGCAATGGGATTTATGGCAAGCAGGAATGGGTATAGTTGATTTTACAAACCCTTATGCAAGAGAATGGTACAAAGAAAAACTTAGGTATTTACTGAAGATGGGTGTAGATTGCTTTAAAACGGATTTTGGAGAGAGGATTCCTACTGATGTTTTATACTATGATGGTTCAAATTCTGTGAAAATGCATAATTATTACACTTACTTGTATAATAAAGCGGTTTATGAAGTTATAGCTGAAGAAAAAGGTGAAGCTGATACAGTGCTATTTAGTAGATCTGCAACTGTTGGTAGTCAGAAATTTCCTGTACATTGGGGTGGCGATTGTTGGGCAACTTATGAGTCAATGGCAGAAAGTTTACGTGGTGGATTGTCGTTGTGTCTTTCTGGTTTTGGATTTTGGAGTCATGACATTGGTGGTTTTGAAAATACTGCAACACCAGATTTGTACAAAAGATGGGTAGCTTTTGGATTATTGTCGACTCACAGCCGCTTGCATGGAAGCTCTTCATATAGGGTTCCATGGTTCTTTGATGAAGAATCTGTAGATGTGCTAAGGTTTTTTGCTAATTTAAAGAATAGATTGATGCCATATATTTATAGTGCAGCGTGTAATGCAGCTAATACAGGAATTCCTGTAATGAGAGCAATGGTTTTGGAGTTTACTGATGATCCAGCCTGTGAGTATTTAGATAAACAGTATATGTTGGGTGACTCACTTTTGGTAGCCCCTATTTTTAATGAAGAAGGTATCGTTTCATACTATCTGCCAAAAGGCAGATGGACAAATTTTTTAACTGGAGAGATTGTAGAAGGTGGTTGCTTTAAGAAAGAAAAGCATGGTTATTTAAGTATACCTCTTATGGTACGCCCTAATTCGATAATTCCAGTAGGTAGCAGAGACGATATACCCGATTATGATTATGCTGATAATGTGGAATTCCATGTTTTTGAAATTGAAGGTGAGTCAATTGTTTCAACTTCAGTTTACAATGTACAAGGACAAAAGGAGGTTGAGATATCTGTTATAAGAAATGATAATTGTTATAGAGTGAATATAAAGAACAGTAATAAAAAGTGGAGTGTTATATTAAGAAACTATAAAAATGTAAAAGAAGTAATTAATGGAACATTTGAAGTTGTTGATTTTGGGGTAAAAATTAATCCTGATTTAAAAACTGACAGCGTGACAATATATGTTTAATTTCTAATAAATTATCTAAAAAAGATCCATGTATAATATGTGTATACAAAAATGCATATACTTTTTTATAATCATGACCACCCGTAAAACGGGTGATTTATTCTGAGGCTATAAGCCTCTATCACTAGCCAGCGTCTAAAGGCGCTGGCTTTCACTTTGTTCAAGCCACCATGCATTTGCCACTTTTGCCGCCCCTAAAGAGACTAAAGTACTACGGGCTACCCCTTAAAGGGGTTCTCATATTCTTTTACACTTAATTTGTCCAACATAATATCTCGCTTTTCTTGTTCCTGGATATATTTTTTACTGTTGCCTCATTTAGTCTTACAGTGCTTACATAATATCCTTCCGCCCAAAAATGCCTGTTGCCAAATTTATATTTTAGATTTGCATATCTGTCAAATATCATCAATGCACTCTTCCCCTTTAAGTATCCCATAAAGCTAGACACACTAATTTTTAGTGGTATGCTTCACCAACATGTGTACATAATCCGGCATTAGATGTCTTTCTATAATTTCTACTCCTTTGTATTTACATAGTTCTTTTAATATATCCCTTATACTTTCTTTGTATTGATTAATATATTATTTTTCGTCTATACTTAGGAGTGAACACAATGTGGTATTTGCACATCCATTTTGTGCGTGCCATTTCATCTCGTTTATTAGCCATTAAATCACCTTTCCTTTTGTTATATAGTGGCTTGTACAACTCTATTATAACGGAAAAAGGTGATTTTTTGTATAACTTCTGTCGCGCACCCGCATAGCGGGTGGTTTTTTGTTTCGCTCGCTTTGCGAGCTCAACAGGCTAAAGCCCATAATTTAAAAGCAGCTTTCATAAGCTGCCTTTAAATTCATCCGGCTTTTCATCCATCATACCGAATGCATATTTTATAGCACTTACTATACGCCTTGATGCATTGCCATCTCCATATGGATTTACTGCATTTGCCATCCTGTCGTATTCATTTTTATCTGTAAGTAGAAGTTTTGCTTCACTGTACACTCTATCAAAATCTGTACCTATTATCTTTACAGTACCTGCTTTAACTGCTTCAGGCCTTTCTGTAACATCCCTTAGAACCAAGACAGGTTTCCCTAGTGATGGCACTTCTTCCTGAAGACCGCCTGAATCTGTCATAACCATGTAACATCTTTTTAAAAGATTGTGCATTTCATCTGTGTCAATTGGATTAAGCAGCAATACATTTTCAATATCATCAAGAATACTAAAAACAGCACCCCTTACGATGGGATTTTTGTGAACTGGATATATTATATACGTATCTTTAAAATCCATCGCAATCTTTCTCAATGCATTGCATATACTCTCTATAGGTTCACCCCAGTTCTCTCTCCTATGAGCCGTTACAACAATTATTCTTTTATTTTCATAGTCTATATTGTTTAATCTGTCATCGCGAAATACATAATTATCTTTAACAGTGTATTTCATGGCATCTATGACTGTATTTCCAGTTACGAAAATGTCTTTTTCACATACACCTTCTCTTAATAAATTGTCCTTTGCCGTCTGTGTTGGTGCAAAATGTATATCCGTAAGAACTCCTGTAAGCTTTCTATTCATCTCCTCCGGATATGGAAACCATTTATCGTGAGACCTTAATCCAGCCTCTACATGGCCTACCTTTATCTTCTTGTAAAAAGCCGACAAAGCAGAAACAAAAGTTGTAGTTGTATCACCATGTACGAGAATTAAATCAGGTTTCTCCTTTTCTAAAACTTCGTCAAGGCCTTTTAAGACAGATGACGTTATAGCAGACAGTGATTGATTTTTCTTCATTACATCAAGATCGTACTTAGGATTAATATTAAAAAGCCTCAGCACCTGATCCAGCATGTCCCGGTGCTGAGCTGTAACACAAACTACCGTTTCTATATCGCTGGCACTTTCCAACTCTTTTACAAGTGGTGCCATTTTTATTGCTTCTGGTCTTGTACCAAAAATCGGCATAACTTTTAGCATGTCTTCAGCTCCTTATATTTACACATTCATATTTTTCGCCTTATGTCCATACAATCCCATTTTATCTGCTCCCCATAAAACTGCTAAAATTGCGATAATCAATATTATATAGCCTTTTGCGCCATTGGTAAAAGATATGAGTATTGCGCTTAGCCCTAAGAATAGACTTACACCATACATGACAAAAACAGCTTGTTTTTGTGTAAGACCCAATGCTAAAAGCCTGTGGTGCAGATGTCCTTTATCTGCCTCCATAATAGGCTTTTTATTTGCTATACGCCTTATTATCGCAAATGCTGTATCAAATACAGGAACTCCTAAAGCCAAAATCGGCACAGCAATTGCTATCGCCGCAGCAGATTTTACAGCACCTTGAATAGATACTGCCGATAAAATAAAGCCTAAAAACATGGCACCTGTATCTCCCATAAATATCTTTGCAGGATTAAAATTGTATGGTAAGAATCCCAGTGCAGCACCTGTTACAGCAGCAGTAATAAGGGCAGTCGCATACCGGCCGTTTAAAAGAGACACTACAAATAGGGAGCCAGATGATATGGATGCTATTCCTGCAGCAAGTCCATCAAGCCCGTCAATAAGATTCATAGCATTCGTAATGCCTACTATCCAGAATATACTGAGGGGTATTGCAAAAACTCCTATGTTTATCATGCCATCTCCAAATGGATTCGTTAACCAATCAATTCTAACACCACTTAGGACAACTACAAATGATGCCAAAAGCTGTCCTAAAAGTTTTACTTTCGCCTTTAATTCATATTTATCGTCAAATATTCCAAGTACAACTATAATTGTACTTCCTGCAATTATTCCAAGATTAGTCTGAGATTTTGGCAGAAATAAAAGTATGCTAAGAATTGTACCAAGGTAAATGGCTAATCCGCCGATAAGTGGTACTGGCTTCTTATGAACACGCCTTTTATCCTTTGGTATATCAATGGCTCCAATTTTGTAAGCCAATTTCTTTGCCGCCGGTGTAGCCATAAGTGCAACCACAAAAGCCACAACAAACGACAAGATGTATATTCCCATTTTAACACTCCCCTGAATGTTTATACATACTTATATAATATGCCACAATTGACCTTATTGTCAACTACATCTTATCTATCTATTTTTACTACTTCAATAGTGGCTTCTTTAAAATACTCAAAAGATAGCTTATCAGGGTAATCCCCTTCATAAACCACCCTTTTTATTCCTGCATTTATAATCATCTTAGCACACATAGAGCAAGGACTTGCACTTACATAAATTGTAGCATCTTTAGTGCTGACACCATTTAATGCTGCCTGTATTATGGCATTCTGCTCTGCGTGTGTCCCCCTGCACAGCTCATGTCTTTCACCTGATGGTATGTTTAGGTTTTCTCTCATGCATCCTACTTCTTCACAGTGTTTAAGGCCAGTAGGTGCACCATTGTATCCTGTCGATATGATATGCTTGTCCTTGACGATGACGGCACCTACCTGCCTTCTCAAGCAGGTAGAACGGGTCTTTACCACATCCACCACCATCATAAAGTACTCATCCCATGAAGGCCTCATCATTACATTCCTCTTACTTCGTCCCGAAAAGCCTGTCCCCAGCATCTCCAAGGCCCGGTACTATATAGCCGTGCTCATTTAACCTTTCGTCGATGCAAGCAACATAAATAGGTATATCGGGATGATCTCTGTGAACTGCTTTTATTCCTTCTGGTGCAGCTATGAGATTAACAAGTTTTATGCTTTGTGCACCTCTCTCTTTCAAAAAGTGTATAGCAGCACATGCAGAACCACCTGTTGCCAGCATAGGATCAACAACTATTAAATCTCTCTCATTTATATCTGATGGCAGTTTACAATAATATTCTACAGGTTTCAATGTCTCAGGATCCCTGTATAAACCTATATGCCCTACCTTTGCTGCTGGTATAAGCTTCAGCATACCATCTACCATTCCAAGTCCAGCCCTTAAGATAGGCACTATACCCAGCTTTTTACCAGCGATGACTTTAGTCTTCGCCACAGCAATAGGAGTCTTTACTTCTATCTCTTCAAGCGGAAGATCTCTTGTTACTTCATATGCCATAAGCATAGATATCTCTTCCACAAGCTCTCTGAACTCTTTTGAACCAGTATTCTCATCTCTTATCAAACTGATTTTGTGCTGTATAAGTGGGTGATCTAGAACATAAACATTTTTATACATTTACTTACCTCCTATGTTATTTTGAATACTTCTTTTCAATTTCTGTAATCTTATCAAGTCTTTTTTGATGTCTTCCACCTTGAAATTCCGCATTAAGCCATTCATCAACTAAAACAGCTGCAAGGCCTGGTCCTACAACCCTTCCCCCCATGCAAAGCACATTTGCATTATTGTGCTCTTTTGAGTATCTTGCTGAAAATGCGTCAGATACGTGAGCCGCTCTGATTCCAGGTACCTTATTGGCAGCAATTGAAATGCCCACACCAGTTCCACAGAGAAGTATACCCTTTTCAAACTGGCCACTGGCTACTGCCTCCGCTATTTTTAATGCGTAATCAGGATAATCTACTGATTCCTCGCTAAATGTACCAAAATCTTTGTATTCAATTCCTTTCTCATCCAAATGCTTCTTAATAGCTTCTTTAAGCTCATATCCGCCGTGATCAGAACCTATTGCAATCATTAAAATGCTCCTTTCTACAATTTTTCAATTATGCGCAAGATGGCTTCATATATATCTTCAGCCGTTTTCTTGTACGCATCTTTTCCTCGGCCAAATGGGTCATCTATGTCACCTTTAAGATCTGCAAATTCATTTAACGTAAAAATCTTGTCTGCAAATTCTGGATATTTTGTAATAAGAGATTCTCTCTGCATGTCAGTCATAGCAAACACAAAATCAGCATTTTCCAAATATTCTCTTTTAATACTGCGAGATCTGTGATTTGATATGTCTATATTATATTCCTCTTTTAAAACCTGGATTGCTTCATCTGTAGCAGGCAATCCATCATAAGTCATAATTCCTGCAGACTCTGCTACATGTTCTGTGCCTTTTTCTTTAGCGATGTGGTTAAATATTCCTTCCGCCATGCTGCTTCTGCACGTATTTCCAGTACAGACAAATAACACCTTCATATTAACTATTTGCTCCTTATGCAATGATTTCCTTATATCCTGCAGCTTTTTCAAGCCTGTTCATTATGGCAAGTCCAATTTCATCATAGTCAAATCCCTCGGCGTAGACTACATCAACACCTTTTTTGTCGAATTCCCTAAGACACCTAAACAGATTTTTAGCGATAGTCTCAGGTCTTTCTCTGTCTCCAACTACCAAAACTACCCCATTTTGATATTTTTCACATGTTTGCTCTGTTGCCATTATACCAACTTTTTTACCATTATTCAATTGAAATTCTGTCAACTCTTGTATTTTTTTTATAACATCCCCTAGTTTTCCCTTGACAATGTAAACCTCCGCATCAGGTGAATAGTGTTTATACTTCATGCCAGGAGCTTTTGGCCTTAGATCTTTTGCAGGTTTTTTATATACTATTGGGTCCACCTCAACATGGCCTATGGCATTCATTATCATCTCTTTCGTTATTCCACCTGGCCTTAATATGATTGGAATCTCTCCCGTCATATCTACAACAGTAGACTCCACACCAACATCGCAGCTTCCACCATCTATTATCATATCAACTCTACCATAAAGGTCATTTATAACATGTGAAGCATCAGTTGGGCTTGGTTTTCCAGACAGATTGGCGCTTGGAGCCGATACTGGTATGCCAGCCCTTTTTATTAGAGTATGTGCTATAGTATTTGATGGCATTCTTATTGCTACGGTATCCATCCCAGCAGTATTTATTGGCGGAACAATATCAGATTTCTCAAATATCATAGTAAGGGGCCCTGGCCAAAACATCTCCATCATCTTTAAAGCATTGTCAGGTACATTTTTTGCGTATTTAAAAAGATCCTGAAACTCTGCAATATGCAAAATAAGTGGATTGTCTTGTGGTCTTCCCTTGGCGATAAAAATTTTTGCAACTGCATCTGGATTTAGCGAATTTGCTCCAATGCCATAAACCGTCTCTGTAGGAAAAGCCACAAGGCCTCCACTTATAAGTATATTTGCAGCTTCGTCAATAAGATTTAAGTTTGGATTATCTCTATCAAGTTTAACTACCTTTGTCATTTGTCACAACCCTTTCAATCATTTCATAAAACTCTAGTAATTATTATACCACTAATGATTCCAGCAATCATTCCAAAAACAGAAATCCTTCCTCTATATAAATCTCTCGATTCAGGTATCATTTCGCCACATGTTACATAAAGCATAGCTCCTCCTGCAATCCCTAAATTAAGGGCTATGAAAAAAGGAGATACTTCCCCCATGTAAACACCTGCAATAGTGCCTAAGCCTGTCGGTATACCAGCTAAAATAGCATAAAGCATATTTTTAAAAGGCGTAACACCTCCAATAGATAAAGGTGTAGACATGGCAATCCCTTCAGGTATGTCATGTAAGGCAATAACCAGTGCAATACTTAATCCAAATGAGCTGGATGACATGAATCCTGAACCAACAGCTAGCCCTTCTGGAAAATTGTGTATTGCAATGGCAAAACCCATGATTATTCCCTCTTTTAAATAGTTATTTCTCTTGCCCTTCTCCGGCAGAATATCTTCGAAAAATACAACAATCAACACACCCGCTATAAGTCCCAGCATACCAACGTTTAGCCCACCGATTTCAAATGCATGTGGAAGCAAATCAAAAGTTACCACAGATAGCATAATTCCACCTGCAAAGCCCAGTATCGTGCTTAAAAATCTATTTGTAGGTTTCCTGTAAAGATATGTAATTGCACCCCCAGTGCCTGTACCTATTATGCCGATAAAAAATCCCATCAACACAATATAAAAATTATTCACAATATCACCTCATCTTTTAAAATTTATTCTGCAAATAAGAATAATATGATATGAGGCAAAATAAAATCTACCCGGATGGTAGGAGGTCCATCCGGGTAGAAAAGCGTCCTCAATGAGGACAGCTGGGGGGCAATATTTATAATTTCATAATGTAAATCATTAAAGTGTTTTTATTATTATAAATGAGAAACCAAATATGGGTCAAGTTAAAAAAGTTTAATAATTTAAAAAAATATATAAGTTATCTAAATAGCAGGATTGTACTATTTTTTATTCATTCTACATAAAAATATTTCAATTTAAAGTGGAAAATCAGCAAAATAAAAAGGCTTGTTCACAGCCTTACTGCATGCTTTCAAGCCTTTCTGCCTGATCTTCTGCCAAAAGTGCATCAATTATCTCATCCAAATCGCCGTCAAGTACCATCTGCAATTTATAAAGAGTAAGTCCAATCCTGTGGTCTGTAACTCTGCCTTGAGGGAAATTATACGTTCTGATTCTTTCGCTTCTATCGCCTGTGCCTACCTGCAGCTTTCTAGTCATGGAAATTTCTCTTTCTTTTTCTTCCCGTGCCATCTCATAAAGCTTAGCCCTCAATATCTTCATAGCCCTTTCCCTGTTTTGAAGCTGAGATCTTTCATCCTGACATGATATGACAATACCTGTTGGAATGTGGGTAAGCCTCACTGCTGAGTCAGTCGTATTGACACTTTGCCCGCCATGACCTCCTGACCTAAATACATCTATCTTTATGTCATTTGGGTTTATCTCTACATCTACATCTTCTACTTCCGGCAACACTGCAACAGTGGCCGTCGATGTGTGAATCCTTCCACCTGCTTCTGTGGTAGGAATCCTCTGTACGCGATGAACACCACTTTCAAATTTAAGCCTGCTATATGCACCTTTACCAGCTATGCTAAATATGACTTCCTTAAATCCACCAAGCTCTGTAGCATTGGAGCTCATTATCTCGTACTTCCAATGCTTTTTCTCAGCGTACATTGTGTACATTCTAAAAAGATCATACGCAAAAAGCGCAGCTTCTTCGCCACCAGCCCCTGCCCTTATTTCCATTATGACATCTTTTTCATCATTTGGATCCTTAGGAAGCAGCAAAAGCTTTATCTCATTTAACAACTTATTTTCTTTCTCTTCAAGGCTCTTAAGCTCTTCCTGAGCCATATCTTTAAGATCATCATCCATCTCAATTATCTCTTTTGTAGATTTTATATCATCTAATACTTTTTTATACTCACGATATTTTTGCACAATCTCCTCAATACTGGCATGCTCTTTCGCCATCTTTTTCCATTCGTCCATATCCTTCATGACTTCCGGGTCGCTTAATTTCTGGCTAAGCTCTACATATCTATTTTCAATTGTCTTAAGTTTATCTATCATCATCTCACCTCAAATGCTGATTATACCATATTAATTTAATTTTTAAAAGTATCAAAGCAGTTACAACCGCTTTCCCAAAACTACCCTATCGATTCCCTGCAAGTCCTTCACCACTTCAATATCGGAATAACCACTATCAATGAGAATGTCCTTAACATCCCATGCTTGATTAAATCCAACTTCAAATGCTATAATGCCACCAAATTTTATATAATTTATTGAATCTTTCACAATCCTTCTGTAAAATGTAAGCCCATCTTCACCTCCATCAAGGGCAATTTTAGGCTCCCTTTTTACTTCCTCCTGCAATTCATTTATTTCATTACTTCTTATATAAGGGGGATTGGATACAATTAAATCAAATTTTATATCTTTTGGTATTGAAGAAAATAAATCGCTTTTTATAAAGATAACTTTATCAGAAACACCATTTTCGCAAGCATTTTCTTTTGCAACTTCTAAAGCCTCATCGCTAATATCTACAGCATAGACTTTTACATCTTTGTACTTTGCTATGCTTACTGCAATGGCACCACTGCCTGTCCCTATGTCTAAAACAGTATCACCGCTTTTAAGTCTTTTTAAGACTTCTTCCACAAGTATTTCCGTATCATTTCGCGGTATCAAAACTGAAGGGCTTACATTAAATATAAGCCCCATAAAGTGCTTTTCCCCCACTATATACTGATACGGCATGCCACTTTTTCTCAAATCCAAAACTTCCATGTACTTATTAAAACTATCATCCGTTATTTCCTTATCCCTGTTTATCAGTAAATATTCCTTACTAACTTCTAATGTAAACGATAAAAGTCCTTCTGCCTCCAACCGCGGCTCTGACACATGGGCCTTTAAATATTTTGTGCCAAAATTTACTGCATCAAATATCTTCAAAAGCTTTTCCTCCCTCATCCTCAAGGACGCTTTTTAAAGATGCAATTGCAACCTCCAACTGGCTGTCATCAGGCTCTTTCGTCGTAAGTTTTTGAAGAAGCAAGCCTGGATATACTAATGCTGCAATAACTTTATTGTCGCTATGACCAGCTATCTTTATGACTTCATATGATATACCAGCAACAACAGGTAGTAATAGTATTCTAGATATTATCCTTATATAAAGTGTAGGCCATCTCAAAAATGAAAATACGATAATTGAAACTATCATAACTATAAACAAAAAATTAGTGCCACATCTAGGATGAAGTGTCGTATACTTTCTGGCATTTTCAACAGTAAGTTCCTCTTCATGCTCAAAACAATGTATCGTCTTGTGCTCTGCGCCGTGGTATTCAAAAACCCTTCTTATGTCTTCCATACGAGATATCAGCACGAGATATGCGATAAATATGGCAACTCTAAATACGCCTTCAAATAAATTTATCAAAAACGTATTTTCAGTATACCGTTTTAAAAAACCCGCCACATATGTTGGACCAATAAAAAATATGATTATAGATATGGCCAGCGACAAAGCCACAGAAAAATACATGATTACGTCATCAAGCTTATCGCCAAAAACCTTTTTTAAAAAAAGTTCAAACTTAGTTGGCTCTTCTTCACTTTCACCTTGTACTAATTCTGCAGAGTAAGTTAAGGTTTTGATTCCTATAATTAAAGAATCTATAAGTGCCACCGTGCCTCTTATAAACGGTACAGATAAAATCTTGTATTTTCTTGTCAAAGGCTTTACCATGTCTTTTTTTACAATTATGTCATTTCCACATCTCACAGCCGTCGCAATGCTGTTATGACCTCTCATCATCACACCTTCTATTACTGCTTGACCGCCTATATCAGTTTTTTTCATCGCTACACCTCCTATAAGCAATAAATTATACTACGTACGAGGAACTTCATGACACTTCCTGCACCTTGCTTCGTATGATTCCTTCGCTCCAACCATTATTATGGGATCATCGTAATTTGCCGGTTTCCCATTTATAAGCCTCTGAGTGCGGGTAGCCGGATTGCCGCACTTCATACATATTGCAGTAAGCTTGTCGACAAATTCTGCAATAGCCATCAAATCCGGTGTTGGTCCAAAAGGCTCACCTCTAAAATCCATGTCAAGCCCCGCACAGATTACCCTCTTGCCGCTGTCTGCTATTTCCTTTACAATGTCAACTATTTCGTAATCTAAAAATTGAACTTCATCTATCGCAAATACATCCGTATCTTCTTCCGCATAAGTTAGTATTTCAGATGCCTTTACAATGGCTATAGCATGCATATTATCGCCATTATGTGAAACAACTCTATCTATAGAATACCTGTCATCTATAGCAGGTTTAAAGACTTGGACTTTTTGTTTAGCAATCTTAGCTCTTTTTATCCTTCGAATCAGTTCTTCGCTTTTTCCGCTGAACATTGGGCCTGTAATAATCTCTATGTATCCATGGTCTTTAGGACCGTACATTATAATCCACCTCTTAGATAAATAGTTTAAAACAACAAAAAAGTGCGTTCCATACAATAAAAGGTTAGAGCAACAACTCTAACCACTTCATTATTTTGCATCAATGTTATATTTTCTCTTAAATCTTTCCACTCTACCACCTGTATCAACTAACTTTTGCTGTCCAGTAAATAGTGGATGACATTTTGAGCATATTTCAACTCTAAGTTCTTTCTTTGTAGAGCCTGTCACAAATGTATTGCCACATGCGCATCTTACAACTGCATCATGATAATAAGTTGGATGTATTCCTTCTTTCATCGCCTTCACCTCTTTCAAACCGAAATTACACTTAAATGATTATATCATACATAATATATAATATCAAGATTTATAAAGCTGGGATCTTATGGCCTCTATAAACTCAGCATTTGTCCTTGTCCTCATAAGTCTATCGATTAATACTTCAGTCACTTCATTAGGTGCTATGCTGCTCATTGCCTTTCTAATCATCCACATAGCTTCCAGCTCTTTCTGTGAAAGTAGCAGCTCTTCTTTTCTTGTACCGGATTTGTATATATCAATTGCAGGGAATATACGCCTTTCCTGTAATTTTCTATCAAGATGAAGCTCCATATTACCTGTCCCTTTAAACTCTTCAAATATGACATCATCCATGCGGCTTCCTGTTTCAATAAGTGCAGTTGCAAGAATAGTCAAGCTCCCACCTTCCTCTATATTTCTTGCGGCACCAAAAAATCTCTTTGGTGGATGAAGTGCTGATGGGTCAAGGCCACCAGATAATGTCCTTCCAGATGGTGGTGTAACAAGATTATAAGCTCTTGCAAGCCTTGTTATACTATCCATAAGAATGACAACATCTTTGCCGTATTCTACCAGTCTTTTTGCATATTCCAACACCATCTCTGCCACTTTTGTATGATGCTCTGGAAGTTCATCAAAAGTAGAGTAAACAACTTCACCTTTTATAGATCTTTTCATGTCTGTAACTTCTTCTGGTCTTTCATCAATTAGAAGTACAATCAAATGAACTTCAGGATGATTTATAGATATGCTATTGGCTATTTTCTTCAATAGAGTTGTCTTTCCGGCCTTTGGCGGAGCAACTATCATTCCCCTTTGACCTTTCCCAATAGGCGCAATAATATCCACAAGCCTCATGGCAAGTTCTGTTGGAATCGTTTCAAGTCTTAATTTTTCATCCGGGAAAATAGGTGTAAGCTCGTCGAATGGGATTCTCTTCTTTGCAAGATCTGGACTCTCACCATTTATCGACTCCACATATAAAATTGCAGAATACTTTTCCCCTTCTCTTGGAATCCTTGTAATTCCTTTTACTTTATCACCGACTTTAAGCCCAAAACGCCTAATCTGTGATTGTGATATATAAATATCTTTATTGCCCTGTATAAAATTCTCAACTCTCAAAAATCCATATCCATCAGGCATTATATCAAGGACGCCTTCAGCCACCACGTCTCCCTGCGTCTCTATAAGTTCTTTTAAAGGCTCAGATACATCGCTTATAAGAGGGAGGCCTTCTTTTATAAATATGCTGTGGCCTTTTTTTGTCTCTTTTTCTTTATCTTCAACCTCTTTTTCCTCTTGTACGTCTTCTTCTACTAAATCTTCAGCCACATTTTCTTCATCTTCAACGGCTTCATTTTCATGCTTAACCTTTATCGCCTCATCAATGTCCTCTTTCGCTTCCTGAACAGTTTCTGTAATATTTTCTTTACTTCTTAAGCGCATCCTTAGCTTTCTTCTAAGTTCTTCATAATCTGCATCCGACTTTTCCAGTTCTTCAACAGGTATGCTTATCTTTCCAATGGTCTTTTTCTCTTCTTTTTTTTCTTCTAAATCACTTTTTTCATTCGCTTCATTTGTATCTTCTGAAGCGTCTTTGCTTTCTTCTTCTGAGGCATTATCACTTTTCGCCTCAGTACCACTTATCAGATTTTCTTCACCATTTTCATCACTTTCCTTATCTGATACTTCTGATTCAATCGCTTTTTCAGCAACTCTTAAATTTGATGATTCACCTTTCTCGTCTTTAAGTTTTTCATCAGCCTTTTCATCTAAGTGTAACTCTTTGGCTTCATTTTCTTTATCAATTTTTTCAACAAGCTCAATCTGTTTTGACTTTTCTACAATAAGCTCCTTTAACTGTTGCTTTCTGTACTTTGTAATACTTTTTACACCATATCTTTTCGCTATCTCCCTAAGCTCTGCAAGGGATTTCCCTTCTAAATCATTAAAATCCAAAAAAAGGCACCTCCTGAATGTAATAATTATTTATTTTTAAAATGGGATTTTATTAAAAAATTTATAAATCAATATTTTTAATAAAAAGAATTTGTTTAAGATTGGTCTTAGAATACACGGTTATAATATTTGTAAATAGTCAATGATGTATTCTTGAGCCCTTCAAACGTTATACACTATTTATATTTTATTATACCTTTTAAAAAAGTCAAGTAACATAGTGTAATTTTAATAATTTTTTAACATCCTGTTAATATTATCGACACATTTAATAAAAATATTCAGCATTTGTAATTTTTTTCTTAAATTATATTAAAAAAAGTCAGAGGAAAAATCCTCTGACTCACCTTTATTTCTTTGGAACTGTCTCCCAATCCTTTAAGAATCTCTCAATACCTATGTCTGTCAATGGATGTTTTATCATCTGCATGATTACTTTATATGGAACTGTTGCGATATGTGCTCCAACTTTTGCTGCTTCTAAAACATGCATTGGGTGCCTTATGCTTGCAGCAATTACCTCTGTTTCAATTCCATATATATCAAAAATTTGTACTATATCTGATACAAGTTGCAAGCCATCAGTTGAGATGTCGTCAAGTCTTCCAACAAATGGGCTGACGTATGTAGCACCTGCCCGTGCTGCTAAAAGTGCCTGTGTTGCTGAGAATATAAGTGTTACATTTGTCTTTACGCCTTTTTCTGTAAGTATCTTAACTGCTTTTAGTCCTTCTGCTGTCATAGGTATCTTTATTACGATATTCTTGTGTATTTTGGCAAGCTCTAATGCTTCTTTTACCATTCCGTCATGATCTTCCGATACAACCTCTGCACTTATAGGACCATCTACGATTGTTGTGATCTCTTTCACAACTTCTATGAAGTCTCTGCCTTCCTTTGCTATGAGGGAAGGATTAGTTGTAACGCCACATATAACCCCAAGCTCATTTGCCTCTCTTATCTCATCGACATTGGCAGTGTCAATAAAAAACTTCATATTGCACATCTCCTCCATCACATATTCATCCCATAGGGGCGAAAACCGTCCCTTATGCATCTAAAACTTAAGCTCTTCCTTCTGAGCCAAACATCCTCATCTTATTCTTAACAACTTCTTTCATCGCTTCTTTACATGGACCTAAAATCTTCCTTGGATCGTAGACTTCTCCATCTTCTTTTAAAAGTTCTCTCAACCTTGCAGCAAAAGCTTGTCTTAAATCAGTATCTATGTTGATTTTATTTACACCTAAGCTTACTGCCTTTCTTATATCAGCTTCTGGAACTCCTGATGCACCATGAAGTACAATAGGCATCTTTAGCATCTCTTTTATCTTTTTAAGCCTGTCAAAGTCAAGTTTAGGCTCACCTTTGTATGGACCATGGGCAGTACCGATAGATATTGCTAAGTAGTCAACACCTGTCTCTTTTGCAAACCTGTACGCTTCATCAGGATCCGTCATAGATGCTTCTCTTTCATCAACAGTTACGTTGTCTTCTGTACCGCCAATCTTACCTATCTCAGCCTCTACAGAAACACCCATGCCATGAGCTATCGTTACAACGTTTTTCGTCACTTCTATATTTTTCTCAAGGGGTAACTTAGATGCGTCCATCATGACTGAAGTCCAGCCATTTCTCAAGCATTTCATGACGTTGTTAAAATCTGTACCGTGGTCTAAATGTAATGCGATGGGAACTGATGCTTTAGTTGCCAGTGTTCTTACGATTGCAGAAATTGTCTCAATGCCAGCATATTTTAAACCGCCTTCACTAACCTGAATTATGGCAGGAGATTTCATCTCTTCTGCAGCCTCAACAATGGCTTGGGTTATTTCAAGATTGCTAGTATTAAAAGCACCTACTGCATAGCCTTCTTCATTGGCCTTTTTTAATAATTCTATACCTGTTACTAACATCATAACACCTCCTTAATATATTTTAACCAAATAGCGTATATAAATCAAGAAAAAAAGGTACTATAAAGTACCTTTACACTACCAATCTGTCATTTAAAATTTTATTTATGTATTCCATGACTTTAAAAATGTCAAAAGGCTTTTTTATAAACTTTTGTTCTTTAAAACATTCATCAGGGTCATCCGCTGACATGAAAATGATTTCCATCTGCGGATATAACCGCTTTAGACTTTTTGAAAATTCCAAAACATTGCATTTACCAATATGTATGTCAAAAATGCTTAAATCCGGCTGAAAATTTTCCAGTTTCTCATGAACTTTTTCGATTTCATTGCATGTCTTAGCATAATGGCCTTCCATTGTAAAAATTTCTTTCAGCAGTGAACACACACCTTTGTTGTCATCAACAATCAAAATCCTCCCCAATTTTACACAAGCCCTCCCTCATTACTAACTTCTAAGGGCAATAAAACTACCTAGCAATTCATTCAAACGCTTTTCCCTTGATTACACACACAAATATATATATTCTACATAAATCTAAATATTCCTTTTTTTATTTGAAAAAAATTACACAGTTATGCATAGTAAAACATAATATTTTTTTGAAAAAGGTTTAAAAATAAAACAAGGGCGATATTAATATTATTGCATATTAATTTCGTCCTTGTTTTATAAATGCGCTTAAATATCATTTTTATTTTATTTGTCAATATGTGTCATTATGAAATAGTTGACTTTATTGTTCCATTCTTAAGCTCCGTAAAATATTGAACTAAGCCATTGTAAATGCCCTGCGCAATTTTCCATTGAAAATTGTCATCTGTCAAAAGCTGAGCGTCTGTAGGACTTGTGACAAATCCTGTTTCTACCAAAACTGCTACCATCTTAGTCTGATTTAAAACTACCAAATTAGGTCTTTCAGATAAACCTCTATCTGTTGTATTTATTTCTTTCATCAAATTATCGTGTATAATTTGCGCAAATGTCTTGTCATCTCTCGTATCGCCATTATATCCATTCGGGTAGTAGAGGACTGTCGTTCCGTTTGCAGAGGATGAATCAAAGGCATCACAGTGAATACTTACAAATGCATCTGCACCAGCATTATTCGCTTGATCTGGCCTATCATAAAGTCCTACGTACGTATCAGTAGTCCTAGATATCATCGTCCGAAATCCGCCATTGTCTAAAAGCGTCTTTAACTTTAATCCAATAGCAAGAGCTATGTTTGCTTCATGTATCCCGCCAACACCAATAGCTCCTGGATCAGAACCTCCATGACCGGGATCAATATAGATTAAAGGTCCGTTATTAGAGCTGGAACTATTATTTCCAATGTTAAATGATATATCAAATTCTTTTTTATCTTGTGATTGCGTAATCGTATATGGCAGACTGGTAGTCATGCTTATAACAAGCCTTGTGATGGCAGGCTGAAGCTGATTTTGTCCAATATACGTCATATTAAGACTACCTTGATTTATAACTATTTGCTTATTTGTAACAGCATTTATAGTATTGCTAAAGTCAAAATAAACTCTTACACCAGAGCTATCATTTATCGTACCCTGCTTGTACGTCAATGGTCCATCTGCTTTTACAGTTATTTTATATATGCCGTTTGCATAAGAAGAACTGAAATCCGTAATATTGACATTACTGGATGTAGGAGGAACTGTCACCTTTGATGTAACTTGTATAAGGTATTTATCTCCTATCCACTTTACATCATAGCCTAAGCTTTCAAACAAAAATCGCATAGGAACATATGATGTATTATTATTTATAAGCCTTGCAGGTGCTGGAAGCTGAACCTTACTGCCATCTACAGTCGCATAATTTTTCCCTATAAAAAATTTGAAAACTTTCCCTTTCGTAACAGTTATAGTCTGGGTCGAACCATCCCAGTCAACGCTGGCACCTAAGCCCTGCCCAATTGATCTTAATGGCACAATTGTATTTCCATCCAATATAAGGGGTGGATTATTACCTGTATCGAATTTATTCCCATCTACAGTTATAGTGATATCAGGTACATTGTAATTTACTACTTTGCCATCAACGATAATATTTCCCTTATACGCATATGCAGATACATAAAATGTAGACAATAGAAGCAAAAGAACAAAAAACGTTACGACTTTTTTCAATGCTCTACCCCCCTTTTTCACGTAAATTTTATTATTTTTAAACATAAATATATGATAGTTTACTTTTATTACAGACAAGTTACAAAAACATTACAATTTATTAACTTATTGATTAGATTTGAATTTATAGGCTTTTTATATATACAATTTATCGACATTTTTCGCTATTATGAACAAAAGTAAAACCCTAACAGCGCATGATGTCTTGTCTAACAAGCAGAATAAATTGATGATATAAAGCATTGATAAATTTTTTAGCATTATAAAAAATTATAAAAATTAATATGCTTTCTTATTGGGTATAAAAAATACCTGTTTCCAGGTATCATGATTGAGCAATTATTTTCACTTGCTTAAAAATTTGTATAGAGAAAATGTCATGTCATAGGCATCCTGCCTCTTTACATATCCACTTTTCTCTATATCATTATATGATTCATCAGATATCAATCCCTTTTCATGTGCCAAATTAAATAGCTTTCCACTGTTTCCACTTATTTCATCTCTAAATCCTGCGTATGTCAAAAGCATTTCTGCTGCTTCTTCTTTTGTTAATGGTTTGTCTATAATATATTTTTGCAAATACTGATAATTATCACTTAGAAGCTGTACTTTGCTGGGAATAGCCCTTTCAATCATTTTAGACGTCATGTGATAAAATGAGATACTGGCTAATTTTTCATTAAGCTTGTAATCATTGTTGTATCCAGGTACTATAAGCCCCCAGTGAAGGACAAATTTTAGTCCATCGAAGGCCCAGCTTTTCTCTACACTGTTTTCAGCTTTAAACGGTGTAAGGTATGCTCCCTGGCTTACCAATATGGACTGTATATTCTTTATATCTTCTTCGCTTCCTATTATGTCAGCAAATGATTTATTCTTGGCTATTGAATATGCAGATGCTACACCTGCTGCATCTCCTTCTGCCATACCTATCGGTATTGTCCTGGCAGAGCCTGCTGCTAGATGGCTGTAGGATGCTGACCGTCCAACTACAAGTAGGTTATCTACTTTCTCCGGCACTATGCACCTAAATGGCACTGCATATTCTACAGGCTTCCCATATACAAAGCCAACATCTTCTGGTGATGTTGCTTGTACATCTACAGGATACGACCCTATTGCTATCCTATCTTTAAAATCTCTATTAAATACAACATCGTTTATGTCAAGTGTATAGTATCCTTTTATGTGCCTCGTCTCTCTTACATAAAGTTCGTCTGCTGTGCCGTCAAGCTCTGCTTTCTCAAAGCCAGGGATGTTTTCTCTAAAAAACTGGACTATCCTTGGAAGCTCTTTCTTTGCTAGTTCCATTCCTTTTTCTATTGATGTCTTATTAAGCCCATCTACGCCGTATATCAAAAGGGCATTTACTAATACTGTGCCGTCATCTTGCCTGCCGAGATTAAGACCTCTTAGCCTAAGCATAGGCGTTGAAGGCTTGTATTTTTTTGTTATGGATAAAAATCCACTTGCTGATGTGTCGTTTATATACGTTGCTGGTATCTTTTTTTCGTATTTTATTATTTTTATAAGGTTGTCCCAATCTAATCCTTTTAATCTGAAAATAAGTGTTGATGCTTGTACTTTTCCTTTTACACCCATGTCTTCAGCTGCAACTGTGTATGGTACTCCTGCTGATACTGCAATATCCGCATCCTGCGTTGCGTCGATTATCCTTTTCCCATAGAAATTTACTTCTTTTCCGTCTTTTAAAGCCGTTATGCCTATTATCTTATTTCCATCCATTATGGGCTTTTCAAATACTGTATTGTAAGACTGTGTTATTTTTGGCGAACTTAAAAGCTTTAAAAATACTTCTTTAGCCTTTTTCACATCAAATGAGTTTTTTGAGCCTATGCCTTTAAAAAACTCTTTGAATGTACCTTGTGTAAGCAATGTGCCATCGGGGCCTTTGCTCATATCAATTGTGTTTAACATGCCGTACGTCATAAGGCCGCCAGGACCATCGTGCTTATCAATTATTAAAACTTTTGCATCATTTTTAGCTGCTGATCTTGCAGCAGCAACACCTTCTGGTTCCGCTCCCACAACGATAACATCATATTGGTTGCCATCATCAGGTAGATTAAGCTTAATTGGCTTAGGAAGATTCTGCTTTTCTTCTATGACCTTTGATGTAGTGTTTTGCGGTGCTTTTTTGTACTTCTCCACATAAAAGTAGCCACCTATTGCTGTAATTATTGATACAGATACAATAAAAAGCAAAATAATAATTATCAAATATTTTTTAGGCAAAAAAATCACCTCAACATATTCCTCATATGTTGATTATATCATGATTTTGCTGTTTTTGAATACGCTTTTTAGTAAAAATATTGTTGAACAATGTATATTATGTCATTATCTCTCTCAATCTCTCTTTTACTTTACGATTACGTCTTAATTCCTTTAGCGTATTGTTTTGTATCTGCCGTATCCTTTCCCGTGTCAATCCAAAGATATTCCCAATCTCCGCGAGTGTTTTTAAATTGCAGCCAAATCCAAAACGCATTTTTAATATCATGCTCTCTCTTTCAGGTAAGCTATCCAAAATTTTTCTGACTTCTTCTTTAACCTCTTTTTCTATAGCCATCTCTTCTACATCAATTGTATCATCTTGTATAAAATTGATAAGTTCTGCATCTACTTTTTCATCGTTAACGTATTGATTTAAGCTTATGACATCTGTAGCGTATGCTAGATAACTTTCTACTTCTTCTTCAGTATATCCCGTCAATCTGGATATCTCTTCAGTTGTAGCAAAACATCCTTTTTTCTGCTCTATTGAATACCTTGCTTTTAATATACGGTTTATTTTTTCATTAACATGAATTGGCAGCCTTATGATTTTACCAAAATTTCCTATGTACCTTCTTATGCTTTGCTGTACATACCATGTGGCATACGTAGAAAATTTGTAGCCTTTAGTGTGGTCAAACTTGTCTATTGCTGTAAGCAACCCTATCAATCCTTCTTGAACAAGGTCGTCAAATTCCACGCCAGGCCTTACAAATCCAGCGGCAACTTTGTCAACAAGTCTTATGTTGCATTCCACCAATACTTCTTTGACACTTTCATCGCCATTTCTCAGCCTTTCAAATAAACTTTTCTCTTCTTCTTTCGTCAATAACTTTGGCATAACATTATCCCCCATCATTATCACTTTCTATAATCTTGTAAAAAATACTACAACGGGACTTTATAATTTTGATGTGAAAATTTTGTGAAATTTATGTGAATAATAAAAAATATGGACAATCCAACAGAAATTTCAACTATTCTCACTGAATTGCCCGAATTTATAAGCGCAATATTTAATATTTCTTATTTAAGCTCCTTCGCTCAAAAATCTGTACTGGGACATGTAGAGATCGTAATAAAGGCCTCTAAGATTCATAAGCTCGTCATGCGTCCCTACCTCTACAATTCTGCCACCATCAACAACCATGATTCTATTTGCATCCCTTATAGTTGACAACCTGTGAGCTATGACAAAGGATGTTCTACCTGTTAGAAGCCTTTTTATACCTCTTTGAACAAGCCTTTCTGTTTGAGTATCTATATTAGATGTAGCTTCGTCCAGAATCAATATGCGGGGATTTGCCAAAAGTGCTCTTGCAAATGATATTAGCTGCCTCTGTCCCACAGAAAGCCGTGATCCTCTCTCATTCACTTCTGTATCATAGCCCTTTTCCATCTTCATGATAAAGTCATGGGCATTTACCGCTTTTGCTGCTGCTATAATTTCTTCATCTGTTGCATCCAGCTTTCCGTACCTTATGTTTTCCTTTATTGTAGCTGAAAACAAAAATGTATCTTGCAGCATGATGCCCATCTGACTTCTTAGTGACTCTAGCTCTACGTGTTTTATGTCTTTGCCATCTATTAAGACAGCCCCTTTTGAAGGGTCATAAAAACGACTGATTAAATTGACAATTGTCGTCTTGCCTGCACCTGTAGGACCTACAAGTGCCACAGTTTCTCCTGGATTTACTTTAAAACTGACATTGTCTAGAACTATGTTTCCATCGTCATAGCTGAATGTAACATTTTTAAATTCCACTGTTCCCTTTATCTTGGGCATCTTTATCGCATTTTTTATATCCACTATATCCGGTTCAATGTCCATAATCTCAAATATTCTTTCAGCAGACGCAAAAGACATGACCAAGCTGTTGTAGAAATTGCTTATATCGAGTATAGGTCTCCAAAACATGCCTATATACATTGTAAATGCAATTATTGTTCCTATCGTAAGTCCACTTCCAATAAGCTTTGCACTGAAATAATACAGTATAACCGCACCAAGACCGTAAGATGCATCTACCATCGGCCAAAACAGATCGTTTAATTTTACAGCATGAACAAAACTTCCCATCATGTCTTTAACAAGTTTAAAGAACACTGAAGAAGTCTTATCTTCATTAGCAAATTCCTGTACAACTTTTATCCCTGAAAAATCTTCGTGAGTGTAAGCATTAAACGTAGACCTCTTCCTTCTAAATTCTTGCCATCTTCTTCTTGATAAAGCCTCTATTGAAAAAAGCCCAATCACAAGCAATGGAAGCAGTGTCATAGATGCCAACGCCAATTTGCTGTTTAAATAAAACATCATGGCACCAACACATATTACAGTCAAAATCTGTGGAATAAAGTTTGTAACGCTGTTGTTAAAAAGATCCTGCAGTGAATTAACATCACCTATGACTCTTGCCAAGATTTTACCAACTGGCCTTGAGTCAAAAAACGAAAATGAAAGCTTCTGTATATGGCTGTAAAGTTCATGCCTTATATTGACAAGTATGTCATTTGTGACAGAAGCCATTTTAACTATCCTTGTCCTTGATGCCATCATAGCCAGGAAATTTAGCGATACCATCAAAAGCCCGATTATAAGAAGTCCATTAATATCGCCATTCTTTATATTTTTGTCAATGGCCGTTTTCATAAGAACTGGATTTATGAGACTTACAATCATCTCAAAAATCAAAAGCATTATTACAAGAAATACCCTAAATTTATGTTTCGTAAGGTAACTAAAGAGCCTCTTTAATATGACGAAATTTGACATGTACCTCAAATCTTCATCTTGCTTTACCATATTTTTAGCCATCTTCGTGCCTCCCTTCATCGTACGACAAATATTTTAGCTGCAAACATCTGGAATGCTGTACTCTTCATCACTGAAATCTTTAAACTGTTCTAAGTAAATCTCGTAATACCTTCCTCTTTTTTGAAGAAGTTCCTCATGTGTACCTCTTTCAACGATTCGGCCATCCTCCATATAAAGTATCATGTCTGCATTCTTAACCGCCGATATTCTATGGGCAATGATAAACGTCGTAGCATTTTTCCGCCTTTCGCTTAAATTCTTTAAAAGCCTAAATTCTGTGTCCATATCCAATGCAGATGTGGCATCATCAAGTATCAATATCTTTGCATCCCTTATAAGAGCTCTCGCAATTGATATCCGCTGTTTTTGTCCACCAGATAATCCTATGCCCCTTTCACCCACTATCGTGTCGTACTTGTCGTCAAACTCTTCTACAAAATCATCTGCACAAGCAAGCTTTAATGCTTCTTTCACTTCTTCAAACGTAGCATTTTCCTTTCCAAACTTTACGTTTTCTTCAATGCTTTCTGAAAACAAAAATGTATCCTGCTGCACGACAGCCATCTGGCTTCTCAAATCATGAAGGTTTATGTGTCTTACATCGTATCCATCGATATAGACAGCACCATCCGACACATCATAATACCTGCCGATGAGATTTACCAGCGATGACTTGCCAGAGCCAGTTGTGCCCATTATAGCAACTGTCTTTCCTGCATCAACTTTAAAATTAATATTCTTTAAAACCAATTCATCATTATATTTAAATGAAACGTTTCTAAACTCCACATCACCTTTTAAGTTTTTTATCCTTATTGATTTATCACTATCCCTTATAGACGGCACCACATCCATTATCTTCATTATCTTCTTTGCTGATGCATCAGCTTGAGCTATTAAATTTGTCAAAAATCCTAGCATCCTCATGGGCCATATAAGCATATATATATAACCACTAAAAGCCACCAATTCACCAATAGACAATGAATTTTTTACAACAAGTATGCCGCCAAAAACTACCAGTATGACTATAGAAAAATTCGTCAAAAAATCTATAGGCGGAAAATACTTAGCAACTATCCTGTTTTGCTCCATGCTAAGCTCAAAATTCTCATTATTGAGGTTTAAAAATTTCATTATCTCATACTTTTCTCTCGCAAATGCCTTCACAAGCCTTACGCCTGCTATATTTTCCTGTGCCGCCGTATTCATAAGCACTCCTTGGTCGCTTAACTTGCCATAAGATATGCCGATCTTCTTTTCAAACTGCAGTGCAAGATAGCCAATGATAGGCATACCAAGAAGGCTTACTATTGTAAGCTTCCAGTTTATTAGGAAAAGTATCACTGATGCTGTTATAAAATATATCATGTTTTCAATAAACATCCTTATGCCAAAAGAAACACTTCTCCACACGTTGTCAACGTCTTCCCCTATCCTTGACATAAGCTCACCTGTATTCATACCGTCAAAGTAACTGAAAGGAAGGCTTTGTATGTGATCGAAAAGGTCTTTCTTTATATCTATACTTATCTTTGCTGAAAGTACATCAAATATATACTCCTTCACATATCCAAATATAGCCCTTAAAACCGTAATTGCAATAAATCCCCACAGTATAGGCCATAATAAGCTTTTATCGCCGCCTATAAATACCTTATCGGTAATAAGTTCCTGAAGATATGGATTAAACATATCAAGAGCAATTGCAAGTATCATGGCAATAGTTGGTATTATAACGTGCCACTTGTACCTTAAGACGTATTTTAAAACTCTCCTCAAAAAAATCCCCCCTAAAAATTAAAAGACTGCACAAGAACATAGTCTTATACAGTCTTTTTAAGCAAACTTTGATACACAATAATTAGCGTCAATTATTGCGTATAAAGGCAAAGATCGTGTTGGACCGTGTTCTTAAACAATTTAAAGTATGACAAACAAAGCCAATAAATCATCAGAAATTTACGGTTCAAAACTTAATACGTCATACTTATTCTGCCATTTTTAATCTAATGGCTTATTTAAGAACACCTTTAAGCATCATACTCTTTCCTTTCAAAGAGAAACTATAGATATTATACCATTTAGGACAAAACGATTGCAACAAATTTTAGTAAAAAATTCTTAAAATGTACCAAAGCTTAACAAGCATTAAAAAAGCAGGAATCAAGCCTGCTTTTTTAATTTTTTAGTTTTTATTATTTTTTAATTTAACAATTGGCGGTAAAACATATGGTTGTTTTAACATTTCATTAGTAATAAAGCTAACAATAAAACTCATTTTATCCGCCATAAAATTCAAAATATCTATTATATTTTCTTCAATTTTTTTATTGTTATAGTTTGTTTGAAATTAAATTTTCCTATTAATTCAATTTCAATATTAAATATTGTCTTTGGTTCAAATCCTATTTGACTTATTAATTTTATTTCAGCATAATTATCATCAACATGTAATATTTCATATTCAAATTCTTCTACAGGTTTAATGTCCTCATCATTTTCAAGAATAGTATTAGATACTATTTCACCAGCAACTTTATTAAGTATAATCTCATTGTTTTCAATTTTTTCAATAATACTTTCTTTTTTTTTCTTAGACATAATTTCACCTCATTGCTAATTTTTCTATTATATCAATATTTGAATTTATTCTCTCATGCCATTTATCTTTAGATTTTTTGTTTATTTTACTTGTAACTACTACATTGTAATTTATATTCACGTTTCTTCCTCCTTTTTTATATCCAATAGCAAACGAAAGTAAATTCTGAATTAAGTTATTTAAACTTATTTCTTCTTTTTCGGCCATTTCAGAAAGTATTTTATGCATAGTTTTTGGCATTCTTAAAAGAATTTTCCCACTATAATCATTTTCATCCTTATATTCATCAAATTCAGGAATTGCTCTGTTTAATTCTTTTGCAGTTTCTACCCAGCATTTTATAGCGTCTTGAACGTTTTTTAAAGCTTCTTCTGGAGTCTCACCATCACTCATACAACCCGGCAATTTAGGTACATGCGCTAAATAGCCACCACCATCTTTTTCAGAAAGTTTAACAAGTTCAACTTTATAATTTAATTCGTTTGCCATTATTCTAACACCTCTCCAATCAACACCAATTTAATCATAACATCTAATATCCTGAATCATCTTTAAAGCTTTTTTAACATAGATCTCTTTGACAAAAGGTCTATCTTTAGGCACTGTCAATATATCCACTAATTTAGGATGAAAATATGTTACATGACTAGAACCACTTTTTGGTTCTCGCACACCAAAACCAAAATGCCTCAAAATTTTATCAAGTTGTTCATACCTGACATTCTTAGGATTCTTCTCCATCTTTTCAAAGAGTTTTTCTATTTGACTCATTGAAATCCTCCATATATAAGCATTCCCAAAACGAAATTATCTTATACATCTTGATACTATATATAATATCATTTTTGATTAAGTAATTCAACATTTTTATAAAAAATTCTTGAAATGATTAGAAGCTTAACAAGCATTAAAAAAGCAGACATCAAGCCTGCTTAAAATAAGAAAATAAATTATTAAGATCACTTAATTTTTATATAAATAAATAAACGGATAAATTCCAATACAGAAAACAAGTCTCTCAAACTATAATTAGGCAATCTCTTTTTATCCAATATAGTAGGAATATGAATATGAAAAGGTTCAGTATCTGTTTGATATTTCTTGTCTTTATGGCTTTCACTATGAATCTTTAATATCAAATTCTTATTTTGTGAATACCAATCATAAAAATAATAATCTATTTTTCCATCTTTTAAGTATTCTGTAATTGATAAAGAAGAACCATCTATAAAAACGAATGTTTTTCTTTGGCATATAGAATCCGACTTTCTTCCACTTTGATCACAGTCATAGTCTTCTATAATAATGTCTCTGTATACCCTCTTTAAAAATTGAAAATTTGAAGGGTACAAATTTGTCATTTAAGTTTCCTCTTTAATAAATATTTCCATTCTTCTTTATCTCGTTGCTCTTCATCATTTAGGTCTACTTTATTCTCAAATATTTTTTCATATGTTCCACCATACTTACTTTCAAAATATTTAATTACATTCTCCACTTCACTTATTTCTTCTTGAGGCGAAACATTTCTACGAATATTATTTTGTTTCCATAAATCAACAATTTCTCGTACAGACATCAATTCTCCATTAGGTGAACGCCATTTTGTATTTTCAGATATTTTTATTTTTTCATTAATCGTATTTCGCTTTACACCTATAAATCTATTTTCATTTATCCAATTATTAATGGTTGTAATAGAAACTCCAAAATATTTTGCTAATTGCCCCGTTGTATACATTTTAGGCGGATTTTTTTCAGCAGCAACACTTACCATATATTTAATTAATTCTGCTAAATTGTATTCCATTTCTTTGCTATTATTAGGATGCTTTATTTCTAATCTATTAGTTGGACAGGATTTTTCTACAAAATTAGATATCACTTTATAAAACAATGAACCGTTATTTGTATTTATAAGTAATGAAGCTATATCATCAGCCTGATTAATAGCTTCTTTTTTTTCATATTCACTAATCATAAACATACCTCCTATTTCACCTCCTATTTTAGCACAACTGCAAGTTGACTACAAGTTAATGATATGTATTTAATATAAAAATATTCAGCTAAAAGAAGAGGAAAAATTGGATGGATTTTATGGGAAGTAAAAAAAATGACATTTCAACTACAACTTATTGACAAAAACAAAAAGCCCAAAAGCCTTCATCTTAAAGGCCTTAAAGGCTTTTTTTATCCCTTTTTACTGCAAAAGTCAGGTTATATCATATCAAGCAACTAAATTATGCTTTAATTTATACGCCAACAAAAAATCGCCCCATATTCTGGAGCGATGTTTTGTATCAATCACGATACTTTCTTTTTTAAAAGACCTATCATGAAGGCTGTCACAACCATGCCGACAAGTATAGCAAGGATGTATAAGAGCGGGTTTGATACAGCGATTGGTATTACGAATATCCCGCCGTGGGGTGCTCTAAGTTCAATGTGGAAAAGCATCGAAAGTGCACCGGTTACTGCAGACCCCACCATGATGGATGGGATTACTCTAAATGGATCTGCTGCTGCAAATGGGATAGCACCTTCTGTTATAAATGAAGCACCTAATACCCAAGCTGCTTTTCCTGCTTCTCTTTCTTCTTGTGTAAATCTATTTCTAAAAAGGACTGTAGCAAGTGCCAAGCCTAAAGGTGGTGTCATACCAGCTGCCATTACTGCTGCCATAGGCATAAATACATTTGATGCTAAAAGACCTGTTGCAAATGTATATGCTGTCTTATTGACAGGGCCACCCATATCAAATGCCATCATCAGTCCTAGTAGTGCACCGAATATGACTGCGTTTGTTGAACCCATACCCTTAAGCCAGTTGGTAAGACCTGTCATTATCGTCTTCATAGGCGTACCAACAACGTATATCATAAGAAGTCCAACGATAAGAGTCGACAATACAGGCAATATGAGTACTGGCATGAGACCTTCCATAGTCTTAGGCAACTTTATAATCTTCTTTAGATAGTACACCGTATAACCAGCTAGAAAACCAGATATGATACCGCCTAAAAATCCTGCACCGGTTGAAACAGCCAGCATACCTCCAACCATGCCTGGTACAAGTCCAGGTCTATCTGCTATTGAATATGCCAAAAAGCCTGAAAGAATAGGAACCATCAGTGCAAATGCAGCACCGCTTCCTATCTGCATCAACGCTGCAGGTAGTGTCCCTTGCACCTGAAATGCCTTGTAGCCCCATAGAAATGAAAGTGCTATAGATATACCGCCGGCGACGACAAATGGTATCATGTAAGATACGCCTGTCATCAAGTGCTTATAAGCACCTGTCCTTTGGCTAGTTCTCTCTTCATGAATCTTTTCGACTTTTTCCACATAATTTTTCGGCTTTTCCATCTTTAATGCTTTTTCAATTAGTTCTTTAGGATTTTTAATAGCTTCCTCTACAGGGACCTCCAGTATAGGTTTACCTTCAAAGCGGGACTTGTCAACTTTTGTCGCAGCAGCAATTATTACTGCATCTGCTTCTCTTATGTCGTTTTCTGTCAGTTGATTTTCAGCCCCTATTGACCCCTGTGTTTCAACTTTGATTGCCACATTTAACTCTTTTCCTGCCATTTCAAGATTCTCTGCAGCCATATAGGTATGGGCAATACCTGTAGGACATGCAGTTACGGCAACAATCTTTTTCATCACAGAATCCCCCTTACTCATATTTTTTAAAAGCATTTACAACATCTTCGTAAGTCTCAGCCTTGTTAAGTTCTTCCCTCACCTCCTCATGCATCAGTGACCTTGAAAGCTTAGCTAAAATTTTTAGATGTAGATTGTCTGAATTCTCAGGTGCTGCAATCAGGAAAAACAGATGTGCCGGTTTTCCATCCATCGAATTGTAGTCTATCCCCTCCTTCGACTTTCCAAATACTAAAGAAGCCTTTTTCACCAAGCTGCTTTTCCCATGAGGTATAGCAACTCCCATACCTATTCCAGTTGAGTACTCTTCTTCCCTCTTTAACACCACATCCAAGAATTTATCTTCGTCATCAATTGCACCTTTTGCTGCCAACGGTTTTATAAGTTCTTTCAAGACAGATAATTTATCGTTTGACTTTAAGTCGAAAATCATCATATCTTTATCAAGTATCTCTTCTATCATTATTTATCCCCTTTCAATTATTCCAATTTCAACTTTTTCTTTCAGTTCATTTACATCTTTTAAAGAACACGCTTTTGTACCTTCCCGCATGACAACTGAGGTAGAAGCAGCAGACGCCATCTTTATCGTTTCTTCTATAGCCAGATTATTGTAGATGCCATGAGCGAATCCAGCAACATATGCATCACCTGCACCTACTGTACCTTTTACATCAACTTTTATAGGCTTTACAAAATATATCTTCTCGTCTGTCAAAACAAGGCTGCCTTTGCCGCCCATTGATACAGCAACTATTGAAACACCATTTTCAATAATCTTCATGCCTTCTTCAATTATTTCATCTTTTCTTTCGAGTTTTTTTCCTGCAATTTGTGAAAGCTCATGTACGTTAGGCTTTATCATGTAAGGTTTTGCTTCAATGCCGTATTTCAAAGCATCTCCATCAGCATCCAGTATAACTTTTATGCCTTTTTTCTTGATTTTTTCAATAACATATCCGTAAAACCTTTTGTCGACACTTGGTGGTAAACTACCAGATAAAACAATCACATTTGAGAAATCGACATGCTCATTTATGCTCGAAATTAACTTCTCCACTTCGTCACGAGAAACATCTGGCCCAGCTTCATTTATATCTGTATACGTGTGGTATTTCTCATCAATTATCTTTATATTTATCCTTATATCGCTTTCGATTGGCACGAAGTGAGACTCAATTCCTAATTTATTTAGTACATCTTCAATGTATTTCCCATTTGGCCCCATGAAGCCAAGGCACACCACATCATTGCCCAGATTTTTTAAATTCTTAGCTACATTTATCCCTTTTCCTCCAGCATCGATGATAGACCTTGATACCCTATTTACCGCACCAACCTTAAAGTCATCAATTATCAATGTTCTGTCTATCGCCGGGTTTATGGTCACTGTCGTTATCATCTGCTACATCCTTTCCAAAATTTAATACATCCACATTTACCTGCTCATACTTCTTCACTATCTCATAGTCCAGTTCATCGTCAGTTATAATGGCCGTTATATCACCGATATCGGCAAATTTCACGAAAGACTTCTTGCCAAATTTCGTATGGTCAACAACAGCGTAAACCTCATTCGAAACTTCAATCATGGCCTTTTTTGTATTTGCTTCTATAATGTCAGGAGTCATAAGGCCGTTTTCATAAGATACCGCATTTGCACCAATAAAAGCCTTATCTACTTTGAAATTTCTAATTACCATTTCAGCTATAGGTCCTACAAGCGCCTTTGTATTAAGCCTCTCTATACCACCTGTTACAATAAGTTCAATATTGTGATAACTTGATAATTCTATCGCAATTAACGGCGAATTCGTAACAACCGTAAGATGTATGTCTGGTAAAGATTTTGCAATCATCAATGTGGTAGTGCCAGCGTCCAGTATTATCGAGTCGCCTTCTTCGATTAGAGACGCAGCAATTTTTCCGATTTTCATCTTCGATGGAAGCTCATAATCCTCTTTTTCCACGAAAGATGGCTCATAATGTGTATGCGTATTCAATATGGCACCGCCGTGTGTCCTCTGTATAAAGCCGTCAAGTTCCAGCATTCTGAGATCTCTTCTTATGGTTGACTCTGATACACCTAATATTTCGCTAAGTTCTGACACTGTCATGCTTTTATCTTTGCTTAAGAGCTCTGCTATCTTCATCCTGCGCTCTTCGCCAAACATTTAATCACATCCATTCAAAATAGATGATAATTTTTGATTATTTATGCTCATTTATGATTATATAATGAAAATGTTTTTTTGTCAATTGTTTATATATAACATTTTCACTTTTTTACTATATTATAAGTATAAACTTGGAAAATATTATTAACGCTCACAAATTCCGCTTATCACATATATCATCGATTCTCTTCACTTGTTTGGCTAACGCCGTCTATGCGTTGTGACGGCTTTCGCTTTCGCTCATACGCCAAACTGCGCTACATTCATCGTGATATATTACGAAAGCTTCATTAATTGTTCGCTTTTAATAATATTTTCCAAAATCAAAAAATGAAAATGGGGGTTGAAAAAATGAATGGTTTCTTAGAATTACCAGTAAGTTTTTTTGAAAGTCTATCTTCAATACCTGGCTCACAGTTAAAAATCATAATGTACATTGCAAAGCATACAATAAAGAATGGACGTATTGAACCAGTAAAGCTTACTATCGATGAAATTCAGAAGGGAAAATATGAAAGTGGCAAAAGAATAGACGATGGCACAGGTCTATCAACAGGCATCATAAGTAAAAGCTTGAAAAATGCTATAAAAGATGGGTTTTTAGTCTGTTTCGTCGACAATGAAGATAAATTGCGTCAAAAGAAATATTACATGATAAGACAAAATACATCCATTGATGGCGTCACGTACAAATATGACGAATATGGTAGAATAACAGAATTTTGTGATTGGCAAAAAATGACATGTAGTGATTTTAATGATATTCCTTACATCGACAAAAATGAATATGCGGATAAAAAAACTGAAAGCCGTGTTTCAGATAGTGAAAGAAGAGATGATGCTAAAAACATTGATAAAATTACATTTTCAAAAAGTGAAGGCAATATGATCATATCAGATATGAATGATATGATAGATATTAATTGTGATAGTATATCTATCAATCATATCAATGATATGATGCATCAAAAAAGTGAAAATACGCCTAAGTACATAGACAAAGATATGCTTAAAGACAAGTATCATCTTACAGAAGACGAAATGAGCTTGTGTATAGCCCGCATGAAGGGAAAAGACATAAAATATCCTGCAAAATTCCTAGAAAGAGTCATCCAAAACTACTTAAAAGACAAATCAATACTAAAAGATGCCGCATCGTCAAATACGGCACCAAGAAACTACTTTAATTCATATCCACAGAGGAAATACGACGTAGATGAGCTGGAGAGAAAGCTATTGGAAGTATCAAGAAGGAGGACTAGGCCTTCTTAAATACCCAAAGCTTGCTGCCTACAAAGTTTATCATCATTGAGAACAATGTGGCAATAATCTTAGCAGAAAGTACGCCGACGGCCGGCTTTAGCGGGTACAGAATCGAAAGAGACACCGCTAATGACACAGCATTCACAGCGATAAATTTGAATACTTCGTAGCCATGTGGTGATGATTTGTCGCCAAATGTCCAGTATTTATTCATCACAAAGCTGTTTGCGACACCGCAGCTATACGATATGACTTGTGCTACCATGTAGTACATTCCAAAAAACGTAAGGACGGTAAAAACCGAAAAATCCACTAAAGTATTTACGATGCCTACCAGATTAAACTTTACGAACTGTATTAGCCCCATTTTGCTATTGTCTCTTTTCTCCTGTCTTTCCATCATCAAACCCCACCTTTCTCGCTATAATGTAAAGCGGTCTGTCTCTTACCTCGTCGTATATTCTGCCAATATACTCACCAAATGCACCTAAAACTAAAAAGTTTGCGCCAAATAAAATCATATTTACAGCTATGACTGTGTTTAAGGTTGATACATCAACGCCTGCAATCTTTAAAACAAGCTCTACAATCAAATACACAAAACCCGCCGCTGTCAGGAAAATTCCCAAATTCAACGGTAATTTCAGCGGTACGTAGGAAAACGACGTTATACCGTCCATAGCAAGCTTAAGCATTTTCTTTAGCGTGTACTTGGTCTCACCAGCAAGCCTTGGGTCTCTCACATATTCAACGCCAATCTGCCTAAAGCCTACCCAACTTACAAGACCTCTTATATACCTGTTTTTTTCCCTTATGGAGTTAAGTGAATTCATCACGTCGCAGACTTTCCTGTCAATAAGCCTGAAGTCTCCCGTATCAACTGGTATATCTACATTCGTAAGACTTTTTAAAATCCTATAAAATAATCTGGCTGTAAAGAGCTTAAAGAAAGACTCTCCTTTTCTTTCCGCCCTTTTGCCGTATACGACGTCGTATCCTTCTTTCCACTTCTCAATCATCTTTAGTATCACTTCAGGTGGATCCTGTAGATCTGCATCGATGACAACAACAGCATCACCTTTCGCATTATCCATGCCAGCGGTTATGGCTGTCTGATGCCCAAAGTTCCTTGAAAAGCTTATAAGTTTCACATTTCTATCATTCAGGCTTATCCTACTTAGAATCTCCGCTGACTTGTCATGGCTTCCGTCATCTACAAATATAAGCTCGTAAGTCTCATTAGTTGAGTCCATGACTCTTTTTAGCCGCCTGTACGATTCTTCAATAAGAAGTTCTTCGTTGTACACAGGTATAACAACTGAATACTTTATATCAGACACATCTATCCCTTCTTTCAAAATATTTATACTAAGTGTCAATGTCAGTTGACATTGACACCTTTAAGATCATAAAGCTCTCCAAAATCTCTTCCTCCAAATCCTCCGAAGCCATTGACATTTTGCGTAGCACTTGTGCTGCTCCATTCACTTGTTGGCACAAGCTTTCCATTTTCTCTTACCCAGTTCATTATCTCACTATTGGAGCCTCTATCCATGCCGCCAGTCATCACGTATCTTACTTCACCTTTTTTGACAAGCTCTTTAAATTGACTTAGGGTCAAAATATTGTCTGAGCCTGAAAAGCCTCCTAATGCCATCACAGGTTCGCCTGTCTTTATAATTATGCTATCGGCACCGGCACTTTGTGATGATGATACGACTAAAAGATACTTTGCGCTGCCTTTGTTTTTCTCAAGGAAGCTTATAAGCTTAGAATCTGCATTGCTATTTATATCTCCGCCTCCGAAAACAAACCTATTTCTACCTGTCGCCAGCTCTAATCCTGCAGATGGCATAGTGCCGTTCATTGGATAGAAAAGCGTTGTGGCAGACCAAACTGCAGGTGCTATCAAAAGCCCTATTACACCAACTATAAGCATCGCCTTTTTGACTTTAAATCCGCCATTCTTTGCAAAAGTCATCAATGACAAAACTATCGCTGAACCGATAGAAAGCACTGCAACAGCTAACATGATGTACTTTGTGAGATTAGACGTATTGTAATGATAGTACAATATGAGAAGCTCAACTAACCCGTCAGCTATAAGCGACAGGGGCAAAAGCCATGACTTTGCACCGCCTTCTTGGTACATTTCCCACATTGAAACAATACCTATGCCTGTTAGTGCCGCTATAGGTTGGGCCATCATCGTCAAATAATACGGATGGAACATGCCTGTAGTAAAGCTGAAGTATATAAATACGGGCACAAGCCATGAAATCCACAGTATCAATGAAAGCTTCCTGCCATCATCAAATGGCCTTTTAAGCCTTTTTCTTAAAAGTTCTGCTAAAATTCCGAAGATAGCCATCGGGAAAAGCCATATTATCTGGTCAGACAAGCTGTTGTTTGAAAAAAGCCTCAATATGCTGGCTTTTTCATCTCCACCGAAGGCACCGCCCATGCCACCTCTATTGCCGTTTGGCCTTTCAAAATTGCCACCTGCGAAGTTTGGATTTGTCCCATTTTGCCCGTAGTTGCCTTGGCTTGCAGATGGTGTATTATTTTGACTGCCATTTGAGCCGTTGCCATTCTTAGTAGCGCTTGATACAGCATCTACTGATGTCCTTTGTGTTTGTGTCACTTGTGATGTACCTTGATTAAATTGACCGTTGAAATTGCCAAAATTTCTTCGGAATTCTCCACCATTGAAATTTCCTATGCGACCACCGCCAAAACCTGTATTTCTGCCAAGCCCAAGTCTTTCAAGCCCATTGTGGCCTATTATGAGTTCCAGCTCTGAGTTGTCTGTACTGCTGCCTACATAAGGCCTCATGCTTTGTGGAGTCATGTCAACAATGATAGCCCACGAAAGCGATACAATAAGTAGCACAACAGTAGCCAATGACAAATAACCTATTCTTTTCTTTAAACTTATCTTTGACGCCAAAACGTACGTGATATACACTGCTGGGATTATCATGTATGCCTCCAGCATCTTTACATTAAAACCAACGCCCACTAAAAATAAGCTTAATAGCAAATACTTAAGTTTACCTGTGTCTAAGGCTTTCATAAGCGCTAAAACCGCAAACAAAAGCGTCATAAGCAGCATATTGTCAATGGTATTATTTCTGCTGTCTGCCACAAATACAGGTGTAACAGCCAAAACCAGTGCAGATATAAGCCCCGCTGTCTTGCCAAAATACCTTTTTACTAGGATGTATATAAGCGCTACGGATATGACACCTGCTATAGCCTGCGGAAGCAATATGCTTATGCCATTAAATCCAAATATCTTGACAAAAATAGTCTGTATCCAAAATCCTAATGGCGGCTTGTCTATCGTGACAAATCCAGCCGGATCGTATGAAACGAAGAAAAAGTTTTTAAGGCTCATGCTCATGCTTTTTACGCCTGCAGCGTAATACTGGTTTGCATATCCTTCAATACTTAAATTGGTAAAATTCAATATTGCTGATAATAGTAAAATTAAATATAACCCAATAGAATCTTTGTTAAACTTCAATTTTTTCATAGTCATCCTCCAATCCTTTTTTTGCTGCAATTTAATTAATAAATTTTTCATATTATAAATTCACAATTCTACTCTAAATTCTTGTTGTCTTAAATATACCCTTAAAATATCTTATAAGTTTCAAATAGTTGTGTGAATTTCGTGTGATTTCATGCCTTCATCAGCAGTGTAAATCTTATTTAATACAGCCACATCATAAGATACTTTTGCAAGATAGACTGCCATCACCACATTTGCCAACGAAACTATCATAGGTATAAACCCAAAAGAATTTCTCAAACCTCCAAACAGGACGTAGTACATATTTAGAAAGCTTGTTATGCTAAATAAAACATACAGCCCAAATAGCCTTATGTCTTTTACATATAAAAATGCTAATATAGCTAATGCTGCAGCAGGAAATAAGTACCTCTCATGCATCCCTGTTGAAAATGTAAATACACCTGCGATCTGAATTAAAGCTGATAAAAATGACAATTTGCTGTTTTTTCCTTTAATGTATATAAACCACGAAAATGCAGTCGTTAAAACTATGAAGATAAATCCCCAAGTGCTGTAGCTAAACACAAACAATTTTGTACCAGAATTCACATAGTTTGCTCCCAGCAATCCATAGAAGTTGAAGCCATTTACTGATGCGTATGGATACTCTGAAATAGTCTTTTCATACAGCTTAAATATCCACAAAGGATCTTGACCTATGGCAAACGGCACTAATACTATAACTGCCGTAACCAGTGACGCCACAAAAGCTTTTAAGAAATTTTTCAAACTTCTCTCATTTACAATCTCAAAAAACAGGACTGGCGCAAATATGATTCCCTGTGGCTTCATAAGCACTGCCGCGGTGAAAAACACTGATGAAAGCCACAACTTTTTCTCTGACAAAAAGTACACCGCTATTATTACAAGCATTGTGAAAAATGAGTCTACCTGTCCCCACGCAGATGAATTTATAAATACGGCCGGATTGAAAATGTACAAAGCCGATATGAATGCACTGATGTTTTTGGAAAAGTATCTTTTAGCTATTTTATATATAATGTACGATGTGGTAATATCAGCCACAATGGACGGAAGCTTTAAAAGTACCGTGTAGAAATGAGAAAGATTGCCGATTGCAGCTATTTTGCCTACAATGTAAAGCACATAGATGTAAAGTGGTGGGTAATCACAGCTTGGAGTATTTTTATAAAAGTTTAAGAGGTCTTGTGCCGCTGACTGTGCCCAGCTTCTAAAAAGCCCTATATCTCCTGAAAAACCTTCAATAGTTGCAGCTATGTAAAGCCGCATAAAAAATCCTATCAAAAATAGTGCTATTATTATGAATTTGTCGCTTTGAAAGTCAAGCTTAAATTTTTTATTCTCCAAAGCGTAGTAGCTTAAAATAAACAGCAAAAACACGATTGCCGCGTATGCCATTATATACACGCCGTACTTTGATGATGTTCCCCTAAATCCCCCAAAATCTCCTCTACTGCGGGGCATCTGCCATTGGGATTGCCCACTTTGTGCATTTCCTTGAGGAAAGTTGCCTCTCTGCCAAAGACCTTGATTTGTGTTTCCACTTCCCCAACTTCTGTTTGTGCTGCCTTGTGTAAAATTATGCTGAAAATTTCCTCTAAACCCCTCTGTACTTCCACTGTAATTGTATAGTGAGTATATGCTTAGAATCACTGACAAAGCCAAGACAAATGCCAAGCTGTATTTTAGCACCTTTTTACCCATCGCCTTTTCTCCTTTTCTTTTAATGTGTCTATAAAAATTATAAGACTTAAATGTTGCAAAAAAATTAAAAAAATGTGTGATTTCTGTGTGAAAAAAAAGCAATCAGCATATGCTGATTGCTTTTTTTAAAGGAATATACAATCATATTTCAACAAACATCAGATAATTTCCCCTTGACATAGTCGTACATAGCTAATTCTTTTATAAAATCATCCATAGACTCTTATGCCTTCTTTCTGAACATTTTTGTAGAATGGAAGCATCTTCACATACTTATTATAATTCTGAACACTTTGAACATATAAGGAAATGACAATATCATATTTTAATGATAAATCAACCATAATATCCGTTATTTTATCATCATGCTTTTTAAGATCGTCCTCTTTTTCATCAACTAACACCATAATATCTACATCAGAATCATACGTAAAATCTCCGCGAGCATAAGAACCGTACAAAATAATTGCATCGAGCTTTTGATAAAATAAATCTCTCATTCTTTTCTCAACATCAGCAAGCATTTGCTTTATTTTTTTATCATCATATACATTCTTCACAAAAACCACACCTTACATTTAATTCTGAAAGATATCCTTCAATTGGATTTCCAATGATTTAAAAATCCTGACCTTTATATTATCTTCTTCTGAATATACTTCAGGTCTTTTGTATTTGCCATCTTCACCTAAATAGTAAGACAGTACAGTTTTTTCATCAGCAAATACGATCCAATACTCTTTTACCCCTGCTTTTTCATACAAATAGAATTTTTCCTTTAAGTCTCTCTTTAATGTTGAAGGAGAAACTACCTCTATAATCATATCTGGGCTTCCTTTACAGCCTTTATCATCCAGCTTACTTGGATCACACACTATCACTATGTCAGGCTGAACTACATTTGTCACATCATCATCACTAACGTTTTCAGCAAACAATCTTACATCAAATGGAGCGCTGTAAACTTCACAAGTTTTTCCTTTTAGATAATTATGGATAGAGGCAAACAATTCTCCTACAACTTTCTGATGTTTCCGCGTCGGTGATGGACTCATATTATACGGAACTCCATCTATAAGCTCCCATCTCTCATCATTAGCCCAGCTCAAATAATCTTTATATGTGTATTTTATATGTTCATCTTTATCTGCAACTGCCATTTTTTTCACCTCTTTTAATAACAAAACTATCCGAATACTTTATAATAATTATACCACTTATCGTAAATTATATAATAAAAAAGCATGATGATTTCTTACCTATTACACATCATGCTTTTTAAAAGCATAGTAAAATATTTCTAATTCATCAATTTTTTTATCTCATCTTCTGATAATTCTGTGATCTCTGCTATCTTGTCGATAGGCATACCATTTTTTAATAATTTTTTAGCTATTGCAATTTTCTCTTCCTTTGCACCCTTTTTAATACCTTCTTCTATACCTCTTTCAATGCCTTCTTTGATACCTTTCTCTATGCCTTTTTCTATGCCTTTCTCAATTATCATTTTGTATGTTTCTGATTCTTCAATCCTAAACATCTTTACCACCTCCGAAAAAACTCTCTCAATAACTTCTTTTTTAAATATTATCCCTGACAATATCTCTGCTTTAAACGCTATGTCTTTCTTCTTGTTTATGTCTATAGGAATATCTTTAATTGCTTCAACACACCTTTCAAGATATTTTTCTCCTTCTTCCTTCCTTCTATTTTGGTCCATCAATGGTAGAAGTGAATATAAATCATAATAATCTGTCTTTAAAACATCAGTAAATTTAATGTCACCAACGTTTATTATCTTGTATTTATAGTCTAATGTGTTTTGCTCTCCAAAGTTGTAGCTTAAGCCATTTTCCATTTTCATATTGTCTTTTCCTATATATATGACTACTTGATATGGTAAGAGATTATGCTTTTCCATTATCTCCAGGGAATATCTAAGCATTCTGTAAGGCATTTTTCCGTCATTTTCTGATTGAAATTCTATGTGAACAGCCACATTTCCTTTGTCAGTAGTGCATTTGAATATCATGTCGCTGTCTCTTCTCTCGACTCTTGCAAATTCTATATTTAGTTCATCAATCTTTGTGTATTGTAGCCCCAGAAAATAACTCATTATGTCATCTGCCATATCCGAAAAAATATTTTTCATCGTAATATCGTATTTTTGGCTCATATTCTTCCTTCCATTTCTTTAGTTTCTCATAATCATTATATCATATAAAACTAAAGAAGAATAGATTTGCATCAAACTCCATTTTTTATTTTAGAGGATATTTTATTATGAAGCTTACACCTTTTTCTCTATTTACTGCTTTTATCTCACCTTTATAGAAGTCAACAATTTTTTTCGATATAGCAAGTCCTAAACCAAAGTTTCCCGTCTTGTCCTTGTACATTCTGTCAAATATACGGCCTACATGCTTTTCATCTATATTAGGTCCATCATTGTATATGTCCAGCACCGCATACTTATTATCTTTCTTTAAAGTTATTCGTATCAACTCATTTGCATACCTTATAGCGTTGTCAAGTATGTTTTCGATGCATACCTCAATCTTATCCCTGTCACCTTTTATTATTATATCATCTACATCCAAATCCCACTCTATACTGCTTTTTATGATTTCAAACCTGCTTATTATTTGCGTCAAAAGATCCTTCATATTTATATAATCATTTCTGCTGTTATTTTCCAGTACATAATCAAGTGTATTCAGGTAAAGCATCTGATTTATTTTCTTCTGAAGCCGTATCGCCTCATCTTTTATTATCTCAGCCGTCTTCTCCAAAGACTCTATATACACACCATCTATTATGGCATCCGCATGGCTCATAATAACCATTACTGGCGTCTTTAAGTCATGTGATATGCTTTGCAAAAACATCTTTTCTTCTTCGTCTGCCAGCTTCAATTCCTTCTGCATCTTATTCATTGATCTTGCTAGCATGCCTATCTCATCATCACTTTTAACTTCTATAGGCTCTTTCCAGTCTTTGTGTGCTATCCTGACTGTGTATTCCTCTAGTTCCTTTAAAGGCTTCGAAATATGACCTGCAACTATTATCAAAGCAAAAAAGCCAATGATTATAAATATGATTCCTATTGCTATAACCAAATAAAGAATAGTATTGTCAACAATGTTTGGTACATATGATACAAGATAAGCTTTATTAAATGAATCATAATTTACAGTGCTTATTATGAAGAAATATTGCATATTGTTGTAGACTTCTTTATACAGCTTCTCTTTAATAGTACCACCTTTTATGAAGCTGGACATCCAAAGCTTTACGCTCATTGTATTAAATGAAGGCGAATGTGGATCAGGTGGAGGTTCTCTGTGGTTTATGTCTATGATTAAAGGTCTGTTGGCTGTATCAAAATCTACAATGAAGTTGTCTCCGCCTCTTAGATTTCTAAGCCTTGAAAAATTGTTGTAGTTGCCGCTGAAATTATCATTTTTGAGAAGCATCTCATGTGAAACCTTTAAATCCTGTATCTTATTGTTTTCTTCAACTCTCCTGTAGGCAAAGATGTAAAGCATCGATAAACTGCACACTATGATAAGTATGACAGCAGTAAATGTCATCCATATTCTCATTGCCAGCGAACGAAATCTAAATATCTTTTTCATGATTTACACACCAGTTTATAACCGTAACCATATACGGTCTCTATATTTAACTTATCTACTTTCTTCCGAAGCCTTCTTATGGTGTCGTCAACAACCCTGTCAGAGCCAAAGTAGTCTTCACCCCAGACATTGTTCAAAATCTGGTCTCTCGACACGACGATATTTTTATTCTTCACAAGGTAGCAGAAAAGCTCATATTCCTTATTTGTAAGCTGTATCTCGTCTTCACCTAAATAAACAGTCCTTTGCTTCTCACTCAATGTATAATCGCCTACTTGTATAATGTCATCGCTGCCATCCTCTTCTATTCCGTGTATCCTCTCCATAAGCTTGTTTGTCCTAATGACAAGCTCCCGAGGCAGAAATGGCTTAGAAAGATAATCATCACTTCCAAGCTCTAAGCCTACTACCCTGTCAAGCTCTTCATTTCTGGCAGACATGAATATGACAGGCGTCGATTTGTTATGGTCCTTTATAGCTTTTATAAGCTCATATCCATCTACATCAGGAAGCATTATATCAAGTATCCATAGATCTGGCAAATCTTTTATCCTATCCATAGCAGTACTTCCATCAAAAAATGTCATAACGTCGTATCCTTCCCTCTCGAGGTACTTCTGCAAGAGAAGGTTTAGGCTCTTCTCATCCTCTACAAGATATATATTTCTTGACAATTTTACCACCTCATGACTATAAGCCATATCTGTAAAGACACATTACATCTTATTTTAATTACTATTTTATCATAAAATTATTGAGAATTTTTAAAGAGATTATGTGAAAGATATGTGAAACATTAAAACTCTCAAAATTTAACGTTAGCTTATCACCCTTTTTAAAATATGACTTATGAAATTTAGCGCCTCTTTTAAAACATCAAACTTTGATGTATCTTTAAAATATCTAAAAGCTAAAAATGTCACCATCATTAGAAATAATAGCCCTAATAAATTATCTACAATTCTCAATTTCATTTGCTAATCCCTTTCTCAATATATAAAATTTCGATGATTATCTTATTTAATTAATCTATAAACATCATGTTGCTTACCATTATATACTAACGTAAACTTTCTGTCATTTCTTAGGTACTTATTATAAATTGAACCCTTGGCAACTATTGCGTAATCAATTTTATTTTTATCAATGTATTCTTTAAACGATGATTCATTTTTAACATTACCTAGATAGAAAAGGTTATTTGAAAGCCTTTCACCATATAATGGATAAATATATGCGTGAAGAAAATATGCAATATTTTTGTTTCTCACGCCTTTTAAAAATGACATATCATTCCCATAAAATGGGTTTGCCATATAAGTGCTTCTATCAAGAATAGGTGTTTTTCTCAATTCATAAAATGTCTCTCTTGATGATATATTTACTGGCAAATAACCTTTTATAGAAACTACAAAGCTAAACGTAACTAGCGCAATGATTATCGGCACAACAATTCTCGTAAATTTAACATTTTGTACAATATAAGATATAGCAACATATCCTAGTGCAACAATAAATATAACATATCTAGACCACCAGTTTTCTGATGAAGCTAAAAATAGTATTACGGTAGAAATAGCGAAAAAAATATTAACCCATTTTCTATCTATTATTGATTTTAAAATAAATATCAAAATGGCAGGCATCACTATAATGTACCATATCGCCCCAAATCCTCCTATACGAGTATCGTAAGAATATCCCTTTAAAAAATTGAAATTTTCATACCAAGAAAAATATATTCGCTTGAAATACCCCATATCCTTCATCTGCGGCAACAGATTTGGGTCAAATATGATTTGCTTAGCTGTGCCAAGACCTTTAAATATCGTTATCCCGTGAAAACTTAGTGTAAATGGATAAATAGGATTTTCGTAAAAATACCATGTCCTGTAGTACCAAAATGCACCAAGCGTTATTGAAAACAATATGTATATAGATAGACCGTATGCTAAGTCCTTAAAGCTAACATCATATCTATGTTTGATTAAGACCACAAATAATAAAGTCAATAGAATAACTGCGTAAATAGGTCCAGAACCTTTCATGCCGCTCATAAATGCAACAGTCAGTGAAAACAAGTATACATACTTTAGGCTAAATTCCTTATACAAATGTATAAGAAAATTTAAAGACAAAATCACCATAACCGAAAATGCAACATCAATATAAGCTGTTTTTGATTGTATAAATACAATCGGTGTCAAGAAAAATAATAACCCTGCACATAATGAGTAATATTTATTAAGTCCAATTTTTCTTCCTATCCCATAAATTCCTATAATACCAATCAGTGCAAATATTAGTTGCGTTCCATCAACAATAACATCGTTTTTAAAGAATATCATATTCCATAAGAATAATATCTCCGTATTTTTTGGATACCAATTTATCCACTGAGATATGTAATCTTGATGAATATTGAATATCATGCCGTGTTTCATCCATTCAACAGGACCTACAAGATGATACATAAGCTCATCTGTGCCATATGGCGGATAAATCAATGTAATATAAACCACCCATATCACACCGATTATTGTCATAAATGATAATATTATTAGAAGAGGTCCAAATTTGACATCCCTAAAAAAATTTATTATGGATTTTAGCTTTATATTAAAAGACCAATCCTTCAAATAGAAGCATGTAGCTATAAATAAAACTGCAACAAAAATAAATAAGTATATGGGATAAAGCATTTTAAGCAATATTCCTAGAACTATATTTATTAAAAGAATTTCTGTTATTGAAAAAAGAAAAGACGTAAGTATTTCATCAGAAGTATTACTTAATTTAATCCATTTCGTCCATTTAACAGATGTCATTGTTACCAGCAACGTCGAAACAACGTATAATATAAGGCCTAATGTAAAGCTCATGATATCCTCCTTTTTAGATATACAATATCAAAATAACAGTAATGCAATATAAAATCCCATTTATAAGAAAAGGTTTGTCCTCAAAAAATGCCAATTCTGGACTGCCTCCAAATGTTTTACTGTCAACAAGATACTGATATCTGAATATACCATATATCACAAAAAGTATCGTTATCATCATGTAATAACCCTTTTCAGCATAAAAAGTATAAAGGGAATACGCTATTATGGTTGATGACGTCACTATAGATAACATATTGTCAAGAAGTTTCACACTGTATTCATCAAGAACATTTCTATGGCTTTTTGCATTATTATCAAGGACGATAACCTCATTTTTCCTCTTGGTAATTGCAAGAAATAATGACAATAGAAGTGTACATAGCAGCAACCACGGTGAACTTGCAACGCCTATTGCCTCTGCACCAGCAATTACCCTCAGTACAAACCCAATAGCAATAACCATTACGTCAATAATGATAATGTTTTTAAGATAAAATGTATAAGCAATGTTAATTATGAAATAACTTAAAACAATTATGCCAAAATTTACATTAAGCATAAATGATAATGCTGATGATGTTAAAACAAGTATTAAAAACAGAATAGCTGCATCTTGCTTTTTTACAAGTCCTGACGGCAATGGCCTTAATCTCTTTTTCGGATGTTTCCGGTCTTTTTCAATATCAACTATATCATTTATTATATAGACGCTAGAGGATATTCCGCAAAATATGAGGAAAGCAATTAAAGCTTCCTTAAGTGATAAAACATCAAGCATTCTTTTGCTGAAAATAAGTGCCGCTAAAACAAATACATTTTTAATCCACTGCTTCGGCCTCATAAGCTTTATTAAACCCTTATATTTGTCTATTGTAGAATACTTTACAGTATGTTCCAATCTCATTTCACCCTTCTTTTAACTTAATAATTAATAATGCACATATTACTATATATGCAGTGAACATAAGGTTACGGCATTTAATATATAGGCAAAAAATATTTCGGTATTTTCATTATGCTATGAATTGAATCTAATTATTAGTCTTAGATCTAAATAATTTATTATAATACTTCTTGCCCTTTGTAAAAAAGTGCACATAAATACCACTTCTTTCAAAATGTAATTTTGCATCATTTAGATTATCTAAGAACCCATTTGGATCTTTAAAATCCTCCAATTCTACATAGGTATGCCCTATCTCAAATAAAGTATGTGCATCTGTACCACATATCTTCAGTTTACCGTATTTGTCTGCAAAATCATGTGCAAGATTATCATCGTGTGAAAATATATTCCTAGCATTAAATACTTCGACTATATCTATATCATCTATTATCCTGTACAATGCATCTAAGTGTATTTTTGACTTTCTCATCCTGTCAAATGGATGCGGGACACATACAAGTCCTCCCTGATCTTTTATGCATCTTATCGTTTTATCCATAGGAAGAAGCGGTGGTATCTCTTCACTTAAAAAAAGCCCTATAATTTCACCTTCCTGTGTTTTTATTTCTTCACATTTGATGACTCTTAAGTCTCCGCCAAACACTTTTTCCGCTTCTATCGCACCCTTTAATGTATTATGATCACTTATTGCAACTATATTAATACCCTTCTTCATAAGGCTTTTTTTTAAATCTGGAACCTTTGAAAAACCATCATTTGAATAATTTGTGTGAACATGAAATTCCAGCTTCATAATGGACATTCAATCCTTTCATAAGTCATCTATTACTAATCCTTTAATTAAGCGTATTCAAAATCTATTTTCCTCTTGCAATAAGTATTATTCCTAATGCTATAAAAAGTGTCCCTGCTATCTTAAAAGTATTTATATTCTCACCGAATAAGATTATACTAAAAAGCATCACTAAGACAAATCCGAGGCTCGTAAATGAATAAGCATAACCTACATCCACTTTTGTAAGTACATATAGCCATATAATCATACTCCCAATATAGCTCATTATCCCCAATAATACATATATATTGATATATTGTACCAATATATGAAAAACGCTACCTGTTATGCTTATATTTTTTACGCCATATTTTAAAAGGATCTGTGCCGATGCGCTTAATATAACGCTTATTATGATCAAAATAGTTACCATGATGCCCTCCATCATATCAATGTTCAACATATATTAATATTATATCATATAATAATAAAAAAAGACTTACATGCATCAATATTGTAAAAAAATGCATGTAAGTCAAAAAATTTATGTCGTACCATTTGTCACTAAAGCTACAGACATAGGGATACTTACCTTCTGTCCATTTTTCGTCACTTCTATATCGTATATATTTGAAATAGGTGTCAAATTATTTATCTTTTGTGATGTACCTTTATTAGTAATTTTAATCGATATATACCCATTCACGTTATCAATATTTAACAAATCTTTTAAGATTGTGATCTTCAAATCGTCTGTATTAATAACCAAATTTCTTTGAGCCATCTTTAATTCATTTATGACTGACACAGGTATGATAATCTCTTTTAGACGTGTATTCTCATTGCTATTAAAATTAATCACAACATCACTTTCCGCATTTTTTATTACATCTAATGATTTCGCCTCATCTACTCTATATAGTGCAATATTCCCATATGCACTAGCAGTGCCGCTTAGATAAATATAATTGTTTTTACTATCATTAGATTTTGTCGTGACACTTATCATATTGCTTGTATCCAATATTCCACCAGATGTATCAAATGCTTCTATTTTGTAAGTATAAGATTCTCCAGGTGCGCATGTCATATCTTTATAGCTCGTATTGTTGACCCTTGCTATCTCTTCGCCATTTCTTTCGACAATATAACCTGCTATATTCGGATTTACAGTACTACCGCTCCAATCTAGCAATACGCCATTGCCATCAAGATTTACTGCTCTTAACCTGCCATTTAAAGCTGTAGCTACTTGATCTAGTGAATTTGTATCAATAATAAAATTAAACTTTGTGTTAATGCCTTCTTTTATATTCAGACCTTCCTTTATATTAACTGATATATTCGCTTTTCCAAGCCCATTTATTTTTACACCACCTTTTGTAGCTTGTGCTATAGAAGCATTATCTGATGATATATCGTATTGAGATGGGTCAAGATAAATACAGTCAAGTTTATTATCACTATAAGAAGCCTCCACTTTTATAGGAACTATATTACCAATTTTCAAATCCATAGATGGTATTTCCACCTTAATATCATCTATCACATGATTTGCTTTAAAACTCTGATCAGCTATAAAACTATTAAGAATACTTTTGCATCTATTCAACTCATTAGCCATTTGGGATATGATGTTAATACTAATACCTTTTTCCAAATATATTTTATTGATAGTGCTCTCAATATCACTCATAATCCCCTTGGCATTATCTATTGTCATCGGTGAGATCGCAGAATCCGCAATGCTGTTCATCATATTTTTATATAAATCTGCCTGGCCTTTTGTCATTCCGCCAAGTTTCACATACACACCATCAATATTTGACGTTATTTCACTTAATATTGCTTTTACCGATTCAGCTGGATCTTTATCAGGGATAACTGCTGGGATGCTGAATATGCTTGATTTGAGTGCTGTATCATAACCATTTTTTAAAAGTGATTCGTATTCAAAAAGGCCTATACCGCTGGCACCGTTATTTCTCAATGATTCTATCTGATTAAGTAGGGTCACTTTATCCGTACCAACATTGGTACCAATCGCAAGTACTATATTAGAATGACCATTTGCGAAATTCATTGTATTTCTCAAATCCATAGCAACTGGTGTAACCGTAGTATAATATGACATTGGGTTCAACGTATTGATGTAGTTTTTAACTACCCAATCTTTAGAATCCTGAAAAATATCTGATGGAGCGGTATCATAATTTGGCCATACATCTGCAGCTATTTTTAGCTCTGGCTTTATCATTTTAAGCTCCGATATAGCGCTATAGGCAAATGAATTAATTATATTCATCCTGAAATAATTCCATAACCGCCACATTTCACCATCGACATTCAGATATCTCGGATCAACTCCCGCATATTGTTTAAAAAGATTTCTTGTATAATCATCATATCCGAAATCATTAGAATAATCATTTGAGTTTGGATATCTCATGTAGTCAAACTGTATGCCATCGATATCGTATTTTGATGCTATCTCTTTGTATAGATCTAACAGAAAATCCCTTGCATCGGGTATTATAGGATTAAGATAGTAATATTTTATCCCATATTTATCTAATGTGTAATTATAGCCTTTGCGACTTACCATTAGCCATTCAGGCTTTTCTTTTTTTATAGGTCCACCATTAAAGATATCAGATGTCCCTATTAAGAAATTTTCTGTCCAAGCATATACAGCCATACCTCTTTTATGGGCTTCTTTTATATATGCGTCAAGTACATCAAAACCGCCATATATAGGATTCTGACTTGTATATTTACTGCTTGTAGGATATATGGTATATCCAGACCAAAATGTATCAAGATATATAGTATTTATGTTTATACTTTTCAACATATCCAGATTTCTCACAACTTCATCAAGATTTTTCTCTTTTGGCCTTATCCATATAGCTCGACTCTCTACTTTCTCTGATGGAAAGAACATATATGCGGCTTTGTTGATGTCATCTTCAAGTGATTTTAACATATCTTCTGCATCTTTGTATGATCCTTTGTTTAAGTAATTCTTTGCATTGTCGAGCTTTATCTTCCCATTATCTATTATCGACTGTATATCATCATAGGAAATATTCTTAAACTCTTTCTTGGCATTTGCAAGATTGTCTTCAAGCATACTGAGCTTGTACTCTACTTCATCTATGTATGACACGTTAGAATGCTTAATTATTATCTCTTTATTTGTCTTGTCTATCGTGACGGTGGACCCCAGATATGCATATTTCTTAAGCCATTCTGCGCCTTTCCCATGTCCTGATATGACATAACCTCCATATGGTATCTCAGAGTCATTACCACCTGCAGAAATGATTTTCCCATCTTCACCTACAATAACTTCATATCCATAACCGTTAGTCTCTGTTCTACTACCATATGACCTGTCATATACAACAAGTTGGTCATAACCTCTAATGCTAGGATTTAACGCGTAATATTTTGTCTTCCAAACCGTAGTAGTATCGAAATTATCTAAGACAACCTCTATTTTGTCACCTTCATTTATACTCTCAAGGAGCTTATTAAAAACAGGGTTTGAATAATGTATCGATATGACTAATCCATTCTCCGGTATATATGAATTATTTGGAGTTATATAATCAGGCTTAGTGAGTTTTGTTATGACATTATCTACAACCGTTATCTCCAACCCCCACTTATTAGTCTTTGTGTATTTGCCGTATGACGGTGTATATGCTACAACTGTACCTTCTTGTCTCTCTACATTTACATCATCTATTGGCACTACCATATCGTCAATCTTAAAATATTTCTCAGGAAGATATACATCATTCATAGATGCATTTGTATCATTTACTGATGGTGTATTTGTGTCGGTTGCCGCTATCGTCAAAGCAGTATCTGCTAATATATTGCTAATACTAAAACCTAAAATAATTGATACAGAAAGAAAAAGTGATAATAATCTTCTCATTTGCTTCAAAAAAAATCACATCCTTTGTTGTTATTTTTGTATAATATATTTTAGGTTTTTATATTATTCGACAACTTTTGATAATCTTTAAGTTAAAAAAATTCCGGTATCATACGATACCGGAATTTTTCTTAATTTTTTATTGAGCGTTTGTTACTGTAACAGTACCTGTTGTTGCATCGTAGTTAACTGTATATCCTAAAGCTTCTGCTAGATATCTAGCTGGGATATATGTTCTTCCTACTGGTTTGCCATTCTGGTCATTTACTGTTGCTTGAACATCCATTGTATCAGTAACAGTTACGCCGTTCTTTGTTATTGTAACTTGGTTTGTACCAAGTACAAACTTAACAACCGTTGTACCTTTTACAAATGTTACAACTGAATGTCCATCTGCACTGTATGCAAAATAGCTTTCTGCACCAAGTGCATCTGCAAGGAATCTAGCTGGTACTACTGTACGACCTGTTGATGTAATGTATGGAGCAGCATCAGCTGTCTTGTCAACACCATTTACTGTGTATGTTGTTGAACCTGGTGTAAATACTACTGTTGCTGGTGTAGCATTACCAACTGTTAATGTCAGATCATTTGTAACACCTGAATCACTAACAGTTATTGAAGCTGGGAATGCTGAGTACAATGTAGCAGTAACTTTACCATTTGAATCAGTTTTTACTGTATTAGTTACATTTGATGCTGTTGAACCAGTACCACCTAAGAATACAACAGGTGAATTAAATGTCAATGTTGTATCGCTTATTGGATTTTTGTGTACATCATATACTGAGAATGTAACGTTCTGATAGTCATCAGCATTTAATGCTGTCTTATCAGCCGTTATTGTGCCTAATTTTGCTTGTAAATCTGCAACTACAAATGTCTTTTCATATCCTAAATCCTTTAAAGTTTTATCGTCGGCACCGATTACTCCATCGCCATTGAAGTCAAACTTATCCTCATACTTATTACCAACATAATCTGTATATGCTGCTTCAACTTTTAGATAATCATCTTTAGGAATATTAACAGTAACAGTTATCTTTCCAGTTGTTTTATCATAAGTTCCACTTATAGCACCATTGCTTGAACCAGCAAGTTTCAATCCATCATCAGTTACAGCATACCATACACCAGTTTGAATATTATGATCTGTATCAATATAACCATTGTTATTAGTATCTTTATTGACTGTATCTGATGTCGAATTATCTGATTTTAACACTGTAAATCTTACATACTTTGCAAGATCTACTTTCAAATTGCTATTTACTGATTGTGTATTGCCATTCGGCAATTTATCATCAAGTGTAAAAGTTACTGTATCATTTATACCAGCTGCTAAAGCATTGTCAGTCGGTTTTACAAGTGTTGATTTAGCTGCTTGTGGTTTTAATTCAATTGAACCCGAAGCAAAATATGTTGCCGTTTGACCTGTATAATAATTATAGTATCTTGCAGGGCCATATACTCTTAATGTATATTTGTTTGATGCAGACATAGGTGGAAGAACTTCTGAATTATACCCTGTTGCATTTGAATTTGGTGTTAATGTAAATGTAGCAATTAAATTACCATTTTCAAACAATTCAGCATTAGCAGGTTGTGTATAATCAGCATTTGATGCTGTTATCGTAGCTGTTTCTGGATATGATTCCAATGGTGCACTATCCCCACTTGCAAAGCTTACAGATGGTGTTAAGCCATTGAAATATAACTGTGCTAATGAATAATCAACTTTTTTTCCATTAATTAATGTAGCACCTATTAATTGAACCTTACCATATTTAGCTACATAAAAGCTTGGTACAGTTGTGCTCCATCCACTTGTGGATACAACTGCCAAAGAACCTGTTGAATTAGGATCTAAACCAATTTTATAAGTATCAGTAGTATAAACAGCATTATAAACGGCATTTGATGTTGTAACTTGAGTTAAAGCCTGAGTACCACCTACATTGCTGAATACCAATGTATTCTCATCAGATGTTAATGTCATTGTATCAGCTAGAGATTTTAAAAATGTAGCATCCTTTACTATATTGCCTTGATTGTCTACAACTTTAATCTCCAATGTAGTTGTAGAACCTGGTGTTACTGTATCATTTACAAATTTTACTTGATAATCCCAACTTGGAGTTGTAGTTCCTTTGTTAAGACCCGTATTAGACGATGATGTTGAAGTATTTGCTCCACCTACATAGGTGAAAGCAAAGCCAGTAACCATTGATGCCATTACCATTACGAATGTGAGCAATACTGCTACTAACTTTCTGCCTTTTAACATTTACTATACCTCCTATTTATATAAGTGTGTTTTTGAAAAAACTTAAACATATTCTTGGCCTGCCTGCCTTATCTTGCAGAACATCACTCCCCTTCCCGGTTCCTATTATGTAAGGATAACCTTTTATTCGCTATATTGTGCCTATCCTGTAGTCAACTTACAGGTGACTACGGAAAAAGCCTCTTTATCCAAAAGGCTTCTCCTGTAGTCACCTATTATCATCATGCTAAAGCTGATTATAATAAGTTACCTAGGAGGTTATGATCTACTCCTGGTTAACATTTGTGTTTTTTGTTAGTAGCAGTAGACCAATATAGACTCATCTACCTGATAAGCCGTTTGTCAAGGTTCAACTTGTAAAGCTATCTTCCTGATATAACCACAAGTTTATTATAACAGGTCATTCTCTATAGGTCAATAAGTGTTACCAATTTGTAATAAAACTGTAATATTCGCTTAACATTAGCTTCGTTACTACATTTATCCATTCATAATTTTACATTAGTGTAGATGATTTTCTATTGCACCTTCAAAAAAAGAGCTCTATACATTATGACAGCTAAATTCTCCCTTGTTATAACATCATCAGGTTTATAAGGCATATCATTTGTAAGACCAAGCTCATCTGCTTTTTGCAAGACACCATCAGGCCATTTTAAATTCTTATAATTAAGAGCATTCAATATAAAGCCTAAAGCTTGTAAATAAGTGACTTTTCCTTCAGGGTTAAACAGATTATTAGCTACTCCATGTGTAAATCCAAGCTTTGCAGCTAAATTTATGTCTCCCAATGCCCAATAATTTTTTGGTACATCTTTGAAAGTTGATGGGGTTGTCTTTAACTTTTGGGCAGCGCTGCTGTATCCCGTAAGTCTATTTATGAATACCGTCATCATGGCTCTTGTGACTGGTTGACCAACTCCAAATAGACCATTGCCGACGCCTTGTGTTATATTGAGATCTGCCAGATAATTGACAGCTTCTGCATACGGTGCATCTTGCTTGACGTCTGAAAAAGAGGCAGCGTATAAAGCATCTGCAAAGCAAATATTTATTAATATAGAAGCGATAATCATTGATAAAAGAAAATTTTTTAAAAACTTCACATTTTTCATCCTCCTTAACTACCTAGTTCAACACGAGGGATGACTTCTACCTCAAACATCCTGTCCCACGGATACGCAACATTAGCTTCAACTTTTTTTATTTTCTTTCCCAATATCATTTTGCCTTTGTATTTCATTGACAGCATGTCTAATATTGGCTTCATTTTAGTTGACAATTCATTATTTGATGATTCTACATTTATATAGTCTTTATTTATGCTATTTGCTTCAGCCCACTTATACATCTCATTTCTAACTACTGCCTGATACCCATAGTCATCAGCCATGCGTATGAAGGAAAAAGACACAAAGCTTTTTACAGCTTCATCTCTTTTGTCGTAAGGTACAAGCTTCTTATCAAGTATCTCTTTAATAGGCATCTCAGATATAACTGTGCCTAAGGCATTGCTGGGAGTATTCCACCCTGCATACATTATATCAATCGGATCATCTTTAAGCACAGCATCAACAACATTTGAATCCGCCATATTTGTATACGCCACATCAGCTATCCCGAAATTTTGTCCTATATTTTTATATTTATCTATGTCGCTTTTTATTCCTAAATTTTTATTTGTATGTATGTATAGTATTAATTCGCCATTGCTATCCGTTTTTCCTCCTATAAAATTAATTTTTTCCTCAACAATTTTTTTAAGGTCTGCACCTTCATATGGCAGTATGATATTTTCAGGATTTTTTACATCGTATATGACTCGAAAAGAAGGCTTCTGCTTGCAGTACTCGTTTGCAAGCCTTGATATTATCTCCATCCCAATTTCGTCTGCACCATGAAGTATAAACACTTTATCCATTGCGCCACGACTTTTTAGATATTGGCTCAACCTTCGTGATGTCATGTTTGTCATGCTGTACTGGGATGTATCATCATTGCCAATGACTAATGTGTTTATGTACCCATCTTTTGTCCAATCTATAAGCTTTTGGTTTATATCAGTATTCAGCCTAAAAAGAGTGTCATAATTATCTACAAGACTTTTAGGTATGCTTTTTTCTATCTGCTCTAGCTTGATCTCATCGCTTTTCCTGTGGTACAGGTCAATCATATCTTGTAACTCTGAAAACTCCACAATCTGCTGGCTGTATTTTAGATATTCTGGATCACTGAATTGTGTGGGTTTAAGCCTTGGCACTACGGAAAACACGATTAGATTTTTCTTCTTATTTTTTTTAATAAATTCATATAGATCTCTAAGCTTTTTTTGGTAGTCTGCGTAATATTTGGTATCTCTTGATGCTATAAGTCCGCCATTTATGTACTGCTGCACCGATATGACTATCGCATAGACATTATCTTTAGAGGCTTCCTCATTAAGCCATTTTTTAAGTGCCTCATGATTACCTGGCTTCGTATAATCATCAAGCACATTTTTAGGCGGCAAAATCAAGTTTTTGCCCCACATTTTTGTGAGTATTGAAACATTTTGTGTATTTACAGGTCTACTGTCCAATGGAACAAATATTATATTATCATCCAAAGCAAAACTCTTTCTAATATAGTTACAACCAGATGACAAAAGCAAAGTGCTAAAGATGAGAAAAATTGCAATTATCTTTTTCAACACGCAAATCCCTACCTATTTTTACCTAACATTATAATGTCACAAAAAATAAATTTCAACAACTTTTATTTAACATCCAATATCATAGCATCATTTGCCTATGACAACAGTCGCAAATTTGTGCTTTTTAAGAAACTTCGCAAAGAAATACGATATTGCATAGATCATAATAAATATAAACAATATATAAATATCGTATAGATATTGATTGCCTGTATTTAAAAAGTGGTTTAGCACATCTAAAAAGAGCGGATGGGACAGATATATACCAAACGAAAGCTTACCTGTGCTTGCCAATAAACCGCTTAAAGCATGGTAATTCAATATTTTCGTTGACAGCGCAAAAAAGAATAATGATGCTAAAAGCGTAAATGCATAATAATAAATATTGTACAGATTAGAATCTATCTGTTTATTTGCAAATGCCTTAAGTGATATATCAACAAAAAGATAGCCAAATACAATTACGGCAAAAAACAAATTAAGCAATTTTTTATCGTAATATTTTCCCCACTCACGCATATTTTCACCAATATACATACCTGCAATTATGAATGATATATATGTTATAAAAAGAAGGCTAGAATTTTGGTAATATCTACTTATGACATATTTAAACAAAAATATATCTGCTATCTGAAATATTACAATAGACATTAAAATTGTGTATCTGTTTTTGTTTATAAGCTTGTATATATAAAGCAGTACAGGAAACAAAACGTACAGTTGTACTATTATGACTATAAAATACAGATGGTAGAACATACCTCCAAAGAAGAGATTTTCTACTGTCAATATAGATTTCAAAGGCTCATTATATATTACATACAAGTAAATGCCATATATCATTGTCCAAACAATATATGGCAATAATACGTTTTTAAACCGTTTCTTGTAAAATAATTTCCAATTATCCCCATCGCTATAATTGTACATAAGAAGCATAGATGACGCAAATATAAATGCTGGGACAGCAAACTGTGAAAACCTATTTAGCACAGCAAATACGATATAAGATAAAGATGATTTGTCGAGATCAGATACAGCAATGCCTGTCGTATGTATGATAAGTACCGCTATAATGGATATACCTTTCAATACATCAATCTCGTCTATCCGTGATTTTGTCATTAATCTCTCTCCTTGATTTTTATCTCATTCAGTCCTTTCAAATAATCGTCGTAAAAAAATTTCATTGTTATTCCATAATCGCCGTAAAACTTAAAAACATTTTCTTTAAAATCAGCTAATTTTAAATAATCTCTGCAATACAATAGATCTCCTGTATAGATTACTTTATGTTTAAACTCAAGGGATGCTTTGTTGAGGTTTATTAAATCTATATCATCTGTGCCTAATATTTCCGAAAATTTTACTTCTAATGAAAGCTCATCATTAAGGCTTGGCATACGTTCATATAAAACGGCAAAATCAATGTCACTATTTTCATTTTGATATTCCGTACCATACGATCCAAAGATATACAAAGCTAATATATTATGATTTTCTTTTACATAATCTACAAGTAAATCAATCTGTTTTTTTATATTTGTTAAATTTCTCATAACTATCACCGTTTACTAATTTTCATTGTCATTATATCACAAAAAAGGTGCAAATCAAAAAAAGGACCCGAAAGCGGATCCTTTTATTTCATCGATAATGCTGCGGCTATAAAATCCCTGAATAATGGGTGCGGTCTTAATGGCCTCGATTTAAACTCTGGATGGAATTGTGATGCCACAAAGTATGGATGGTCTTTTACTTCTATTATTTCTACAAGTCTATCATCTGGCGACAAACCTGACAGTATAAGCCCTTTTGATGTTAGAAGCTCCCTATATTCGTTGTTAAACTCGTACCTATGTCTGTGGCGTTCATATACAAGCTCGTCTTTGTACGCTTCATAAGCCTTTGTGCCTTCCTTTAACTTGCAAGGGTATACGCCAAGCCTCATTGTGCCACCCTTCTCGTCTATATCCTTCTGCTCAGGCATAAGGTCTATGACAGGGTATGGCGTAGCGCCGTTAAACTCTGTAGAGTGGGCGTTTTTAAGTCCTGCTACATTTCTGGCAAATTCTATTACTGCACACTGCATTCCTAAGCAAAGCCCTAAGTACGGTATCTTGTTTTCCCTGGCATACTGGGCAGCCCTTATTTTTCCTTCTACACCTCTATCGCCAAATCCGCCGGGCACAAGGATGCCTTTTGCACCTCTTAAAAGCTCATCAACCGTATCGTCATTTACATTTTCAGAGTTTACCCACCTTATCTTGACATTGGCGTCGTTGTATATACCGGCATGTCTCAATGATTCTACAACGCTTATATACGCGTCGTGCAGCTCAACGTATTTACCGACTAAAGCTATCTCTACTTCTCTTTTTAGATTTTTCTCTTTTTCAACAAATGCTCTCCATTCTTTAAGATCAGGCTCACCTGCTGGCAGATTAAGCCTATTTATGACGTATTCATCTACTTTTTGCCTGTCAAGCTCCAATGGGACTTCATAGATGGAGTCTACATCGATATTTTCGATGACGGCATCTGGTTTTACATTGCAAAACATGCCTATTTTTTCTTTTATATCTTCTGTCAGAGGAAATTCTGTCCTGCAGACGATCATGTCAGGCTGTATGCCAATAGATCTCAATTCTTTTACGCTGTGCTGCGTCGGCTTTGTCTTAAGCTCACCGGTCTTGCCGAGATGTGGCACAAGAGTCACGTGTATAAACATGACATTGTCTTTACCTTCTTCAACGCTTATTTGTCTTATTGCTTCCAAAAACGGCAGGCTTTCTATGTCTCCTACAGTGCCTCCTATCTCCACAATGACGCAATCCACATTCTGTTCTTTTCCTACTCGCCTTATCCTGTCTTTTATCTCATTTGTAATGTGTGGTATTACCTGAACTGTAGCTCCTAAATAATCGCCTTTCCTCTCCTTTGATATTACTGACCAGTACACCTTTCCTGTCGTTATATTGCTGCTTTTTGTAAGGTTTATGTCTATAAATCTTTCATAATGGCCAAGATCTAAGTCCGTCTCTGCACCGTCTTCTGTAACAAATACTTCGCCGTGCTGGTATGGACTCATTGTCCCCGGATCTATGTTTATATACGGATCGCATTTTATCACCGCCACACTAATTCCGCGGCTTTTTAACAGTCTTCCTAATGACGCTGCTGTTATTCCTTTCCCTAAGGATGACACAACACCGCCCGTTACAAATATATACTTCGACATCGTCTCACCTCATCTTTTATTTTATCTTATATCGAACACAAAATGCGTTTAATTAAGTGAAAGGCATTAAAAAAATCTCTATTTCTTAAAAATAGAGACTCTTATCCCTTTAATTTTTTGATGGCTTTTTAAATTTTCTTCGATAATGACTCATTCAAAACACCCCAAAAAAATAAATACTTTTTTATTATATATGAGATTTTTTTGAATGTAAAGGGGGGGGAGTAAATTAATCATTGCTTTCCCTAACCTCATGTATTAACTCATCTATATTCTCTTCATTATATCCAAGTTCGTTTAATTTTCTCTTAGTATTGTCTAATATCTTTAGCACCTTATCTAATTTTTGTTCTCTCCTATTTATTAAAGACTTAACAAAATCATAAACCTCCACTTTCTCGTTATCTGGCATACACTTTAGCATCTCATATGTTAAATCTTCAATTTTTTTGCTTTGCATCTGCTTCACCTCAATTAGATAAAATTTTATTACATCATTTATATTATATCATGTTTGAAAAATAAAATAATATGGTATAATATATATAGACAAATTTAAAACCTGTGGACACTTTGCAAAGAAAAAGGTGAGGACGGTACCCTCACCTTTTTCTCGACTATGTACATATCACTTCGTGTACCACTTAATTATTATCTCTAATAACTTAAGCAGTATTTCTGTGACCTTGTACCAGTCTATTTGGCGGTTTTCTCTCCGCCTTTTGCTGCCTGTGGACACTTTGTCACCTCCTTTCTTGGAGGCTAATACTATTATATCATACGTTTTTACCTGTTATTGCAATGTTTTTACTAAAAAATGTTTGAAAAATAAAATAATGTGGTATAATATATATAGACAAATTTGCCACCTGTGGTCACAATGCAAAGAAAAAGGTGAGGACGCTACCCTCACCTTTTTCTCGACTATGTACATATCACTTTGTGTACCACTTAATTATTATCTCTAATAATTTAAGCAGTATTTCCATGACTTTGTACCAGTCTATTTGGCGGCTTCTTTTCCGCCTTCTTTTGCCACCAATGGTCACAATGTTCACCTCCTTTCTTGGAGGCTAATACTATTATATCATACGTTTTCTTCAGTTATTGCAATGTTTTTACTGAAAAATGTTTGAAAAATAAAATAATATGGTATAATATATGTAGACAAATTTAAAACCAGTGGTCATTGTTTATAGAAAAAGGTGAGGCTGCTGCCCTCACCTTTTTCTCGACTATGTACATATCACTTCGTGTACCACTTAATTATTATCTCTAATAACTTAAGCAGTATTTCCGTGATTTTGTACCAGTCTATTTGGCGGTTTTCTCTCCGCCTTTTGCCGCCAGTGGTCATTGTTTCACCTCCCTTCTTGGAGGCTATCTTTATTATATCATACGTTTTCTTCAGTTATTGCAATGTTTTTGTTTTGATATTATAATTAGTTTATCAATGTAAAGGGGGAAAATATATGCCATCAGATTATCACGTACACATAGAAAGAGGACCGTACACGATTGATTGGCTTAAAAAATTCGTAGATAATGCGCAAAAAAAAGGCCTTACAGAGATAGGTATATCAGAGCATGGATACAGATTTGATAAAGGATACGACGCATTTGGAAGCGACGGTTTTAGAGGTAAATGGGTCAAAGACTACAGTGGGCAAGACATCGATGAATATGTATCGCTTATAAATGAGGCAAAGGCCATGGGGCTTCCTGTAAAATTAGGTATAGAAGCAGACTATATACCAGGTAAAGAAAAAGAGCTTATGGATTTCTTAAAGCCTTATCCTTGGGATTATGTGATAGGCTCTATACACTGGATAGGTGACTGGGGTATAGATCTTGATGAATGTCTTGATATTTGGGAGTCATGTGATGTGGATTCTGTGTATTTAGAGTATTTTAATATGATTGAAAAGATGGCTGAAACAGGTATTTTTGACTTCATAGGCCATATCGATTTGGTTAAAATATTTAAGTACAGACCAACAATGATGGTTTATGATAAAATAGAAGAAAATATTAAGAATATAGCAAAGACGGGAATTGCTGTAGAAGTTTCAACAGCAGGTTGGAGGAAACCTGTAGGAGAGATATATCCATCTAAAGAGATAATGTCTATGATTAAAAAATACGATATACCTATAGTTGTAAACTCTGATGCACATACACCAGAAGATGTTGCAAGAGATTTTGACAAAGCATATGAATACGTGAAATCTTTTGGGATTGACACACTTAATTATTTTGACAAGAGAAAGAGAATACCGTATAAGATATAAAAACATAAGCTAAAAGGATAAGCGCAAGCTTATCCTTTTGCCGTATTTAAACCCCTATCCCCATTTAAAAATTAAAAAACCGCAGTATAAAGATACTACGGCCGGTTGCACCACTATCTCCGCATAACCCAGGTGCCCAAATACAGGTTATACATCATAGAATCCTATTTTATCTATTTTATTTTATATTATATTCGACATAAAACATAATTTTCCTGCATTGGTGAAAAAATTTTTATATCAAATTTTTTACTGCCTTTGCCCTCAATATGCTGTTTAGTTTGTTTAATGACTCTACAGCCTCATTAGGGATTTCTCTATCTGTGTTTACAATCATGAGAGCCGTCCCGTCATTTTTATTAGGGCTTACATGCATAGATGATATGTTTATGCCGAAATCACCCAGCACATTTCCGATGTGTCCTATTACACCAGGTATATCTTTGTTTCTAACAAACAACATGTACTCAGTCGGTTCAAAGTTAACTCTATGGCCTAAATATTCTACAATCCTTATCTCATCTCCATAAGTCGTCCCTGAAAACTTATAAGACTCTCCTTTTGTGTCAATTACATTTATTGTGACAAGGCTTGAATAATGATCTATCTCCTCTATTTTGCCTTCTATTACTTCTATGCCCATTTCCTTTGCTCTAAGCCTTGCATTCACTATGCTTATGCCTTCTTTCAATGCCGGTCTTAAAAGCCCTTTCAAGGCATGAAGTGTCACAACCTCGGTGTTTAGATTTGATATTTCACCTCTATATATTATCTCTACGGTCTTTGCAGGTACATCGTTTATCTGGTAATAAAGTGAGCCCATTGCTTCACACAGCTTCATATATGGCTTTAATTCTCCAAATTCATCAGCTTTTATATCTGGTAGGTTTACTATGTTTCCATACAGTTTGCCGTTTAAAGCAGTTATCACTTCTTTTGCAACAGAAATGCCGACATTATTTTGGGCTTCAATAGTTGAAGCACCTAAATGCGGAGTCACAACTACATTTGGAAGCTCTAAAAGCTTATTGTGGAAGTCCTGTTTTTCCCTGTCGTATGATGGCTCTACTTTAAATACGTCTAGTGCTGCTGCAGCAACAATCCCTTCTTTGACTGCATTGTAAAGAGCTTCCTCATTTATAAGACCGCCTCTTGCACAATTTACTATCCTGACGCCTTTTTTGACCTTTTTAAATTCTTCATAGCTGATTATGTCTATTGTCTCTTCTGTCTTAGGCGTATGAATCGTGATAAAGTCAGATTCACTTAAGAGTTCATCAAATGAAACTTTTTTTGCACCGAACTTTTCGAAGCGGCTATCTGGAATGTATGGATCGTAAGCAATGACTTTCATGCCAAATGCTGCAAGCCTTGTTGCAACTAATGACCCTATCCTACCAAGTCCGATTATGCCTACTGTCTTTCCATTTAGCTCGACACCTTTAAACTTGTTTCTCCTGAAATCGCCATTTAAAGCGCCATTGTAAGCCTGTGGTATATTTCTCGCTATAGATAGCATAAGCCCAATCGTATGTTCCGCGGCTGATATGATATTTCCTTCAGGTGTATTTACAACTATTATGCCCTTTTCTGTAGCAGCTAAAAGATCTATATTATCGACGCCATTGCCAGCTCTTCCTATGACTTTTAAATTCTTTCCCTTTGAGATAAGTTCTTTGTCAACTTTTGTTACACTTCTTACGACGATTGCATCATAGTCTCCTATGATTTCTAAAAGCTCCTCTCGCGGCAAATCCAATTTGAAATCAACATCAGCGTGATTTTTAAGGTACTCTATGCCGCTTTCGGCAATTCTCTCCGTCACCAATATCCTCACAATAAATCCCCCTCAAAAAATTATTTAAAACTATGATAAATCTGATAGTGCACCTTTTAGTGCATCAAATGTCAAATTAAGCATTTCATCTGTGACATATCCCATATGCCCGATTCTTATTATCTTGCCCTTCAAGTGAGCTTGGCCTCCTGTTATAAGTATTCCACGTTCTGACATGTAGTTTATTATATCTCCTGCTTTATATCCTTCAGGCACTTTTACTGCAGTCAAAAGATCTGACGATATTGATTCATCAGGGAAGAGTTTAAGTCCCATCTCTTTGATGGTTTTTCTTACCCTTTCACCGATTAAGTGCTGATTATTGTATACTGTGTCCATACCCATATTAAGAAGCATGTCTGTAGCCTTCTTTACGGCCATAATTGTGGAAACTGCAGGTGTATACGGATTGTCCGGCTTTTCCTTTTGCACACCTTTCCTCGCTTTTTTAAGGTCAAAATAGTACTTAGGAAGATTAGATTCCTCTGCCATCTGCCATGCCCTTTCGCTTAAAGCTACAAAGCTTAAGCCCGGTGGTGACATAAGGCATTTTTGAGAGCATGTTACAACCGCATCAAGTCCCCATTCATCCATCTCTAGAGGTATACCACCCAAAGAGCTTACGGCATCCACAATGACTGGCGTATTATACCTCTTTGCTACATCTGCCACCGCTTTTATGTCGTTTGTGACGCCTGTTGATGTCTCATTTTGTGTCACAATCAATGCTTTGTATTGATTTTTCTTCAATACATCTTCTAATTTGTTCAGATCGACTGCATTGCCCCATCCAAAATCGATCATATCTGAATCAAGTCCATACGCCTTTGTAATATCATAGAACCTTTCTCCAAAATGTCCGATGCTTGCAATCAGTACTTTATCTCCTCTTTTAAAGAGATTTGCAACAACGGCTTCCATGCCGCCTGTACCTGATGAAGTTAGCGTCATGACTTCCATATTTGTTTTAAATATCTTTTTAAGATTTGAATTAAGACATGAAAAAAGTTCATAAAATTCCGGCGTCCTATGGTGATACGGCTGCAGATGACACTCATCCAAAACTTCCTTCGGCACCATAGTAGGCCCCGGAGTCATAAGAATTTTGTCACTCATCATCTTCACACCTTTTTAAATATTTATTTAATATGATAAACTATTAAAGAAAAAAATGCAATAGGAAAAAACATATGTCTACTATAAATAGACATTATGGTTAATATAAGAATTTTCTTATATATCAAAAAATATTACCTCGTATAATTCTTTTTTCAACAGATTCAATAAATTGAGCTTCTAAAAATTAAAAAGATAGATAAAAAGCCTTATGTAATGAATTTGAATTACATAAGGCTTAGCTAAAAGTGTAATATGTTTCGCATCTTACGCTTTTACAGATATTTATGGTCTAAAGGCTATGCCATCAGTATGATTTATATTTTTCCGAGCTGTTTTAGCATCCTCAAAATCATTGCTGCCGCCATGGCCCTTGTTGATGTCCCTTCAGGCAACAGTGTTTCAGAATCAGTACCTTGGATAAGGCCATTCTTAACACCTATTGCCATTGAGTCCTTCGCCCAATCCTGTACTTTCCCATTGTCTCTAAACTTGTTAAGTTCTGCCGCATTTCCTGTTGGTAAAAACTGAGCTACTTTATTGACTCTTAATGCATTAACTATCATAGCGGTCATTTCTTGTCTTGATATTTCTGCATTTGGCCTAAATGTCCCATCTTCATAACCTGATGTTAATCCGACTTGTTTTGCAGCTTCAACTGCACCATAATACCAGTCACTGGATTTTACATCTTTAAAAGATGGTATATTTGCATTATTCCCATCTATGGCAAGAGCTCTAGTAAGCATTGATATGAATTCTGCTCTTGTAACAGCTTTATCTGGCTTAAATGTATTATCTTCATATCCTGATATTATGTCACGGGATGCAAGTACTTTAATATCATCCTTGGCCCAATTTAACGCAGTATCAGAGAAATTAATATCTTTTGCCATCAAAGCGTATTTTGAAAAATGAGTAAGATTTACAGTCACTGTATTATTTGTTGCATCAACTACTCCACCTACAGATTCCCAGTTTCCATCTTTATAAGTAAATACAGATATCAATCTCTCATCTATGCCATTTAAGTTTTTGTCATCATACTTAAATACTGCTTTTACAGGCTTACTTGGTTGTACACCATTTGTATCTATTTCATAGGCACTTCCTATTAATTTAATATTTGAGGTCTTATTTATATCTTCTGCTTTCAATGGTGTTATTTTTAATGTCACTTCACTGTTGAATGTGCCGTCAGTAAAAGTCATTGATAAATCTTTTGCAGCTGTTTCAACGGAAGCACCGTCAATAGGAACTTTTACAGTTTTGCTTTCTGTTGAGGTATTATCACCTGTTGTTGGTATTTCCTCTGTACCACTTGATGGTGGGTTTGTACTTCCGCCACTTGAAGGTAGTGTCGAACCGCCGCCCCCTCCACCTGGTTGTGATACTTCATTTACCTTTATATTGACAGTTGTTGAAACACTGCCATATGTTATGTCAAGGACTGTTTCACCTTTGCTTAAGCCTTTTACTAGGCCTTTATCAACAGAGGCAATACTTGAATCTTTTACAACGTATGTCGCATCATTTGTGACATCTACTGTTGTTCCATCGGAATAATTTGCGGTAATTTTTAGCTGAACTGTATCACCTTTATTCAATTCTACTTTTTCATGATCTGAAACTATATTATTCAGTGTCACACTCTTTGGTAATGCATTTACACTGACATTTATCCTCGTTAACATATTACCATCTTTGTCATTTACCACAATTAACCCTGCATAATTTGACGGTGTTTCAGGTACAGTCATCTTTGCACTCATATTACCTGTTTCATTTTGCTTTATTGTTTCGCTGCCAGTTACAGTCATATCTGACCCTTTAACAGCATCACTTGCATACAGTGCTTTCTTTGAAAGATTTACAGTTGCTTTACCAGATGGCACTGCAAATGCATTCACATCAAGTATATATGTCCCTGCTGGCAAGGCTTTAAGCTTTATACTTTCATTAGAATCTCCATCTGCGTCCATTGCATATTGTGATAGCGACTTACCATCGTCATTTAACTTAAATAGATACAAGTCAAGGTCATCAGCAGGATTGTCATCGCTAATAGATACTTCATAGACAAAATTAGGATTATCTTTTGTTACTTTAAAAATCTCAATATATCCATGTCCAAAAAGATCTGTGTCATTATCACTATTAACATCTATCACAGGATGTGTAACTTCAGGCGGTGTATTTAAATCAACCAGACCTGTTCCTACATATTCCACATCTTGATCTGCATCAGTTAAATTTGTAAGACTAAACTGCTTTTCAAGATTTGTACCTACTTCACCTGATTCACTCCAAGTATCAGGTTTTGGAACAAGTCCTGTCAGCATGAATTTCAAATCATACTGTGCAACTGGGACTGACGATGCAAAACTTTCATATACATTTACTTCCCAAACACCTGGAAGTGGATTATATACCGATCTTGTAACAGTTGGCGTATCAGGTGTTGTATATAATATTTCGTTAGGATTATATTCTATGCCATTTGGATCAAATAGTGTTGCTCTGATCCTTCCAACACCTTTTTCTGTTTCAAGTGATGTCAAATCGATCTTAAAACTCTTTACACCGTCAGGTACTCTATAGAAATGCCTTGTATAATGTGATACAGGTACTTCTCCTTTTGTATCGCTTAAATACAATGAATCTTTATCAAGGTTAGTTGGAACAACAATTGTAACGGGTATCGAACCATCTATCAACTTTGTAGCTGGATCATCAAGTGTAATTACACCACTATTTAATCCAGGCTGTAATTTTGATTTATCTATTGATAAAACTACATTACCAATCTGACCCGCTGGTATATTTAATGTAGATTTATCTAATGATATATACCCTATACTATTTGAAATGTTAAGGGTAATATCAGTGCTTCCATCGTTTTTGATATATGCATTAACAGTATCAGGTATATTGCCGTTTCTTACGTATACACCTGTTGTGTTTGTGATTTTTTCCTTGTAATCTGTAGCAACTTCTATGTCGTCCTTAGTAGCACCAAGTTTATTCTTAATATAATCATATGCGGCAACAACATCGGGAAGTCCACCACCTTCTTCGACAGGTGCATAATCGCCGATATGTCTAGCCGTCTTGATCAAGGCTTCACTTACAAGTTCTGGATCTAACCTGTCATTAGGTTCAATTAGTTTGTCTTTTCTGGCTGCTGATAATAGAAGTGCTGATAAACCAGATGTCTGTGGTGCTGCCATACTTGTTCCCTGATATAGATCATATGGTCCTCTGTATTGGCCTCCTGCCCACACATCCCATTCCGGTACACTTGATATAGCAGAACCAGGTGTTATGATAGTAGGCTTTAATCCACCATCTTCTCTTGGACCAACAGATGAGAAATACCAAAGTCCATCACCTGGAACATTATATCCATATTCGAGCCATGTATCGTGTGAAATATATGCGCCAGAGGTAATTGCCTCTGTACTGTCGCCAGGTGCACCAATTGTATTTATCCCAGGTCCTTCATTACCCGCTGATATAGAAAATATTATATGATATTTTTTTGAAAGTTCATTTGCAAGCTGTGATTCTGGTGATGTTCCATCGTTTATATCTGGTGATGATCCAAGGCTCATATTCACTATATCTGCGCCATTCTTAGCTGCATACTCCATAGCAGCCATAATGCCTGATGTTGCGCCACCGACATTCGTGCCAAGTGCTTTTAATGCCATCACCTTTGCACCTGGAGCTAATCCTCTTAAGCTTCCACTACCAGTAGATATACCTGCAACATGTGTGCCATGTGAGCCACCTGGAAAACCTAAGTTTGCAATGTAACCACCATTGTCTCCTTTGAATATGCCTGTTAAGACAAAATTCATCTTTGCTGGTGGCGCACCTTCTGGTACATTTGGATCATTCGGAAATGAAGCTACAAAGGGTGTATTAAGCTTTTCTATTCCATCTTTATATGGTATAAGAAGTGTATCATCAGCAATGTTGTTGTTTTGATTTGTGTCAACAGCTACTATATCGGGTGAACCATTTCCATCGATGTCGATACCTAAGACATAATAATTGTCAGTCTTATCACCATCTCGGTTGAAATCAAAACCTGTATTAGCTCCAGGTCTATATCCAAAATATATTTCATTAGGAAATATATTTTCATGGAGCTCTCCTACATAAACCTTTGCTCCGTCAGGAATGACGTCAGGCATCTTAATATATGTACCTGTATCTGGGATGTATACTTCTTTGTAGACTTCATTATATACTTCACCATATACAGATTGATTAACAGTATTAATAGTAGTTAGTTTTAAAGCATTTAAAATATCATTGTATGCCTTATTTTCTACATTTGGCTTTATTGTAATTGCTGGGCTACCATAGACATCACTATATACTGATTGAACTGTTGTCTCAATATTTAATGAAACATCTCCCTCTCCAGTGAAGTCCTGCCAATCGATCACCTTTATATCTCCATCTGCATTTTGAAGCATCTCATGGATAGGATCTACGCCAGTATCTATTATAGCAATTGTTACACCTTTCCCATCATATCCCATTTGGTAGAATTTATCTGCATTTGTATCATCCTCTGTTGATTCAACATCTGGTTTAAATGGAAGGTTATTTACATAATTTATTGGATTTTTTTCTTTTGGATCAACATTATAGATATTATCAAGCGATATGCCTTTGATGCCTGTCACATTCAATAACTTTGATAGGTTATTCTCATTTATATCCAATGTGAATATATTGTCGCCTATCTTTTTGGATGTACCAATTTTATTTAATTGGCTTGTCAAATCTGTTCCATCGGATAAAATAACTAAGTTATATGAATGTGAAGTAGGTAATAGACTATTCGTCAATGGACCATTTTGTTTTGCATTTTGTGGCAACCTAATTCCATTTAGAGAATTGATAAAATTAGTTACTTCTTGTTTATCATTTGAGAAAAATTTTATTGCATATTGATTTGTATTAAATGTCTGGGCATTAGCATTTGTACTAATTGTCCCAAATATCATGAGAAACGTGATGACCAGTACTAAAAGTTTTTTCCCCATTATCTTAACCCCCTTTTTATATGTTATTTGTAAAAACTATCCTCCTTTCCCTAAAATATATATGTCAAGGCATATGCCATGATATCTGTTTAATTATACTTTATTTTTTTACTGATATTGAAAGAGATAACTTTAAATATATTAATATTTATTAACCATTTATTTCCTATTTATGATTCATATTCTATAACATAAACTAATATTATGCAATAGGCATTATTAAAATTTTACTTTTTTGATTTTTCTATTATTTACATAAATAATTTTATCTATAATATATTTTTATTGTTACAACTTTTTCATAATTATACATTTTATTGAGATATACAAAAAAGCCGTCCCTAATTCTCTATTAAAAAGGGACGGTTCTTTTTGTATTATATTATATAAAAGCTAATATAGTTCGAATTATATCTTCTGCCCTATCAGATATAAGCTTTCTAGCATTTATCATCGCTTCTCGAAGCGTCATAGGTTTATCTACGATGCTGAACATTGATGTGACACCTACATCATAGAGTTCTTTATAGTTTTTACCTAGACCACCTGATAGTATCACGACAGGTTTTCCGTACTTTTTAGCTATCCTTGCTATTCCCGCTGGAGCCTTGCCGTATGCAGTCTGAAAATCTGTATTGCCTTCACCCGTTATCACAATATCACATGACTTTATCTTTTCATCTATATTTGAAGCCTCCATCACAATGTCTATTCCAGATTTTATCTTAGCATTTAAAAACGCCATTAAGGAAAAGCCCAGTCCGCCCGCCGCACCAGCACCGGGAACATCTGAAAAGTCTTTGCCTAATGTCTCTTTTACTACACTGGCATAGCGCCTTAAATTGTTGTCAAGAATTTCCACCATCTCTGGTGTTGCACCTTTCTGCGGTCCATAAACGTAAGATGCACCGTTTTCACCACAGAGAGGATTTGTTACATCAGATGCCACTATGAAGCTGCTTTCACGCACCCTTTTATCAATACTGCTTATGTCAACTTTTTTGAGCCTATATAGATTTCCTCCTCCATAAGATATGTCTTTGCCGTCTTCATCTAAGAGCTTTACACCTAATGCTTGAACCATTCCGGCGCCGCCGTCATTTGTGGCACTTCCTCCTACTCCTATTATGAATTTGCGACATCCTGCGTCAAGGGCTTCCTTTATAAGCTGACCAACACCGTAAGTCGTAGTGATTAAAGGATTTCTCATGTCATTTGGCACAAGGTTTAAGCCAGATGATGCAGCCATCTCTATAACTGCAGTGCCATCATTAAGTACGCCAAAGTAGCCTTTGACCACATTTCCAAGCGGTCCTACTACATCTACATCTATGATTTTTCCTCCTAAAGACATAATTAATGCATCTACTGTACCTTCTCCTCCGTCAGCTATAGGCACCTTTAGAATCTCAGCATCTACAACCCTTCTTATGCCTTCTGTCATTGCCTCTATGACTTCTCTCGATGACAAACTTCCTTTGTAGGAGTCAGGCGCAACTAATATCCTCACTGTCTCACCACCTGTTTAAATAGTGAAATATCTTTTTTGCTTTCGTTCGTCGATCTCGCTAAGTTTAGTTATCGCTTTCCAACAATTCGCTCACTCATGCAAAATTGTTTTCTCTCTATAATAGCACATCAATGATTTATGATATCATCTATTCCTGATTTAAAAGTTCAATGGCCTTATCAAGCTGTGCATCGTTTTTAAGTGTCAAACCATAGAAATACGAAAGGGCATCAGCAGTGCCCCTATCAAGGACGCCCGTTGCTGGTATTCCTGCGTATTTTTGAAAGCTCACAATAGCATCATACGTGTCATTGCCGAAATACCCGTTTGGCTCACCTTTGTAATACCCTAAAAGGCTTAAGTAAGACTGTAACAGTTTTACGCTATTTCCTGTATCGCCTTTTTTTATATCTTTTGTATACACCAATTCCGGCAAAGTCACCCTGCTGTCTTTTACCTCTACATCAGGTTTGAGACCTGTCCCGTCAATCCATCTTCCTGATGGAAGCAAGTATTTGGCTATAGTAAGCTTCATTCCACTGCCATCAGAAAATGAAAACACTTCTTGCACTGTTCCTTTTCCGTATGAATTTTCGCCTACTAGTACTCCTGCTTTAGTATCCTGTATGGCACCTGCCAGTATTTCGGCTGCTGACGCAGTTCCATTGTTTATGAGAACTGCAATCTTGTACTTCTGATTTTTCAAGAAAGAATAATACGTCTGATTATTTCCACCGTTCATAGCCACTGTCACAACAGGACCTGCCGGTACAAAAAAATTTGAAACAGCTACAGCTTCAGACAAGTATCCGCCGGGATTATCCCTTAAATCGATGACAAGTTTCTTTATATTGTTTTGATCCATATAGTCAAGGGCTTTTGCAACATTGTCTTCAGTATTTCCATTAAACTCACTTATGTCTATATAGCCTATACCGTTTATTATTTTATACGATACCGGGTTTATCTTTATGACATCCCTCGTTATCTCGTATTCGACTGTCTTCCCATTTACCAAAAAACCTATCTTCACTTTTGTTCCTTTTTCGCCTTTGATGAGATTTGTCACGTCGTTTACGCTCATCCCTGTCACATCTTTGCCATCGACAGATACGACAATATATCCGCTTTTTACTCCAGCTCTTTCCGCCGGCGAACCGTCAACCGTAGACACGACTACTATGTCGTTGTCCCTTTGTTCAACTACCATTCCTACGCCGGTGAAAGTGCCTGATGTAGATTCTGTAAATGAATCCATCTCATCTTTTGTGAAATATGTACTGTATTTATCAAGGGATGATAGTATCCCTTTTATTGCCCCTTCCTCCATTTGATCGTATGTTATGTCTCCTGCATAGTTGTCTTTAATAAATTGCATAATAGAGCCTAAATCATCTAAATAACTGCTTATATTGTCGCTCTCCACCGTATTCGTTGCAGCATATGTAACTGAAGCTACAGAAAAAACAAGAGTCAATACGATTACAAATGCCATAAAAATTGATAAATGCCTCTTCATAAAATAAGCCTCCTTAAGAATAATTTACCTTAATTATATCACAAAATTTTAAATACTCTTATATAAACACAAAATAAAGGCCTAATAATAGACCTTTATAAGATTCTAGCACCAGTATTATCGCATTTTAATTCGTAAATACGGCATTTAATGTTTTTTTCTTCGTAAACTTTTTTTACTGACTCTCTCACTTTGTCGGCAACGCTGACATCCGCCATTACCATCATAGTTGGCCCGGCACCGCTTAAAAATGACGCATAAGCTCCATTATCAAGCGCTTTTTCTATTACGTAGTACATCTCAGGTATAAATTCCTTGCGGTAAACCTGATGAAGCATGTCTTGTGATGCAACTTTTAATAAATCGTACCTGCCTGAAAAAATAGATGCTGTAAGTAGTGATGCTCTCCCAACATTAAAGACTCCATTTCTAAACTCTATCATTGATGGCAGTACGCCTCTGGCTTTTGACGTTAAAAGCTCTCTCTCTGGATAAAACGCCAAAAACCTTAAATTGTCATCTAATTCTTTTTTTACACAGTACGTCTTTTTGCCGTCAAATGTGGCTACATTAAAGCCCCCATTTAAAGCAGGGGCTACATTGTCCGCATGGCCTTCCATTGAAGATGCTATATCGAGAATGTCATCGCGACTTAATGAGTTCCCGCAGATGGCATTTGCTGCAACGAGACCACCTATTATGGCAGATGCACTGCTTCCCAGGCCGCTTCCTGTCGGTATATTGTTGGTAGACTTTATATAGAGGCCATTTACGGTTATGTTTAACTTATCAAAAACCTTCTTTGCTGCCTTATATATGAGGTTTTTTTCATCCCGATCTATATTTAAAATGCCTTCCCCTTCAACATCAATCACAAGTCTACTGCCTTTAAGTTCCATGTATATATCATTGTAAAGATTGAGAGCAACACCTAGTGAGTCAAATCCAGGGCCTAAATTTGCCGTTGATGCCGGAACTCTCACAAGGACAGACTTATCCATATATTGCACCTTCCAGTGAGTTCAAATCAGCATCAACAGTCTTTACACTGCTTCCTCCAAGTTTTATAGCAGTATCAGGATCTTTTAAGCCATTCCCTGTAAGTATACAGACTACCGTATCTCCCTCTTTAAATAGCCCCTCTCTGTACTTCTTTATGACGCCTGCGATAGGTGCGCATGATGCAGGCTCAGCAAATATTCCTTCGCTTTTGGCAAGGTATGAGTATGCTTCAAGTATCTCATCATCCGTAACCTTGTCGATAAGTCCCCCTGATTCATCTCTTGCTGCTACGGCCTTTTGCCAACTGGCAGGATTTCCGATTCTTATGGCTGTGGCAATCGTTTCAGGATGCTCAATTACTCTGTTTTCTACAATAGGAGCTGCACCTGCTGCTTGAAACCCTATCATCTTAGGAAGCTTATTTATAATGCCAACGCTGTAATACTCTTTAAATCCCATCCAATATGCAGTTATATTCCCTGCATTTCCTACAGGAAGTGCCAGATAATCTGGAGCTTTTTTCAGTGTATCGCATATTTCAAATGATGATGACTTCTGCCCTTCAAGCCTATACGGATTTATAGAATTAACGACAGTTATAGGATGCTTCTTTGATATTTCCCTCACTAAATTTAAGGCATCATCAAAGTTGCCATTTATTGCAATTACTTCTGCACCGTAGGCGATGGCTTGTGCCAATTTGCCTAATGCAATTTTTCCCCCTGGAATAAGCACAACGCACTTAAGCCCTGCCTTTGCAGCGTATGCAGCCGCTGATGCAGATGTGTTGCCTGTTGATGCACACACAACAGCCTGTGACCCTTCCTGCTTTGCCATGGATACAGCCACAGTCATACCTCTGTCTTTGAATGAACCTGTAGGGTTTAACCCCTCGTACTTCAAGTATATCTTAAGCCCCGGAAATTTTTTTTCAAGGTTTGTGGCTTCTATAAGGGGCGTATTTCCTTCTTTCAATGTAATTATATTTTCATCATCTATTTTAGGCATGTATTTTCTATATGATTTGATTATTCCATTCCATTCCATCATTCGTCCCCCTCCACTCTTATTACACTTGCCACTTTGTCTATCTCTTTTAAATTGCCTATCTCGTCTAAGGCCTTAAATAAATTTTTAGTCAATGCATTATGTGTAATCAAAACTATCTCTGCATACTCACCCATGACTTCTTTCTGAACGACAGACACAAGGCTTATGCCTTCTGCCCCCAGCACACCTGTTATTTTGCTCATTACACCAGGCTTATCTAGTGCTATAAGCCTTATATAATATTTGGATACAGTATCCACAATATCCTTCATCTTGGCATCTTCATAGCCATTTTGAACAGGTATGTGATTTACCACATCGATCACATCGGCAACAACCGCACTGGCTGTAGGCATCATACCTGCTCCTTGCCCATAAAACATAAGCTTTCCTACTGCATTTCCTTCCACAAGTATAGCGTTGTAAACACCATTTACTCCATTTAACGGATTTTTCTTAGATATCATGACAGGATGTACCCATGCCTCCAGCTTTCCATCATCATCAAGCCTGCCGTATGCTATAAGCTTTATAGTGAATCCCAGTTCATCTGCGTACTGAATGTCTTCTTTAGAGATGGTCCTTATTCCTTTTGTGTATATATCATCAGGCACCACGTATTTATTAAATGACAATGTGCAGAGGATGGCCAGTTTTCTTGCAGCATCAAATCCGTCCACATCATCAGTTGGATCAAGCTCCGCATATCCCTTTTGCTGTGCCTCTTTTAAGACACCTTCAAAGCTCATGCCTCTCATCTTCATTTCTGTCAGGATATAATTCGTTGTACCGTTTAGTATACCTTTTATCTCGTATATCTTATTTGCTGCAAGGCAGCTTTTTAAAGGTCTAATTATCGGTATACCACCTCCTACAGAAGCTTCATAAAGGAGGTTTACATTGTTTTCATTTGCAAGCTTTATAAGCTCCTTCCCATGTTTTGCGATGACTTCCTTATTTGCCGTAACTACATTTTTCCCTTTTAAAATAGCTTCTTTCATGTACTCCAGCGCCGGATGTTCTTTTCCCATCACTTCTACTACTACGTCTATTTCAGGATCATCCAAGATGTCTTCTGGCACTATCGTTATCTTTCCTTGTGCCTCTTTAATCCTCTTTTTTTCAGGATCTTTAACTAGTATCTTTTTAATCTCTATTTTTTGGCCTATCTTCTTCTCAATGGCATCCCCATTTTCTTCTATCAGGTGTACGACACCCGAACCGACAGTTCCAAGACCCATTAAACCTATCTTCACAGTAAAACCCTTCCTCTCCAAATAATATAAAGCTTAATATATATATAAATTTATTCGCCAAGTATCTCTACCTTCCTGACACCATGCTCCTCCTCAATCTTTTTTATAAGTGCTTCAATACTTTTAGTCATGTATTGAGTGTCTATGGAGATAGAAACACTGGCAACACCAAGGGACGGCATGCTTTGATTTATCGTAATAACATTTCCTTTCATCATAGCTATGATATCAAGTATCGACGACAGGATACCTGGCATATGCTCCAAAAGCAGCGACAAAGTTATTATCTTTCCCTTGGAAAACTTCGAATACGGAAAGATGTAATCTTTGTACTTGTAAAACGCACTTCTGGATATGCCAACTTTCTTTACTGCATCGTTTATTGTCTTTGCCTCTCCTGTTTCGATGAGCTCCTTTGCCATGAGAGTTTTTTTAAGTGCATCAGACAAGATCTCTTCTCTGATGATGTAAAACTTGCTTTCTTCCTTCAAAATTCCGCCCCCTTTCTTGTGTATCTATATGGAATACATTTATCCGTGTAATGTGTACATTTTATCACAGTAAACTAAAAAAATCAAGTACATAAAATGCACTTTAGACATAATTATACCTTAAAAAATTTATAATTTTGTAACGAATTAGTATTTCATTTGTTATATAATATAGGTAAATGTTTTTAAAGGAGAGATGAATTTGAAGAAGTTTTTGCTTTTGTTTTGTGTTTTATTGACGATATTTATGACTGCCTGTTCAAGTGGACAGTTCAATGCATATAGAGAAGATACGAAGTTTTTATTGAAGTACGGCTTTAGCCCTGAAAAAGAATCATCTTACTTCAATGTGACAATTCCATCTGATTGGAATATTCAAGGTACTTCTATGCCTGTTGGGCTTTATTGGACTGAAGTGAATTTTCTATCAAGGGATATAGGGTATAATATTGAAAAATACAAAGGCAAAAGTGTAGAAGCCGTAATATACAGATTAAATGAGAAACTGCCAGGATTAGGAGAAAGCAGCAAATACACATATCCTGTAAACGCTGTAATCTTGAGAGATGGACAGAATATAATAGGTGCATGGCTTGAGTTTAATGCATCAACACCTCTATCTCTTAAAAAGAACTACATTGAAACGCTTACGGAAAGGCCTTGGATTGACTGGGTAGCAGCCCACGGTTTTTTAAAGCAAATGTCATCTCCAGCTACAGATAGTCTTACACCTGAAGAGCTTATATACGCATTTTTTAACGGGATAAATAAAGAGGACAAAAGCTTAATATATTCAACTCTATCTATTGATATGCTGCACGACATGCTTTACATCAATAGACCAGCAAAAACCCTTTACAATACCGACTTTGAGCAAAATAGCCTCGAACTAAATACAAAAGCGGCAACTGTATTAAGCACAGAGGAAAACAAAAGTTACACGCCTATAAAAAACAAAAATATTTATGAAAGCAGAGAATTTATGGTAATAGTAAACATGACGTTAAAAAGTGAAGATAATATTTCCATAAAAAGCGGAAAAAACACATTCTTCTTCATCATATCAAAGTCTACAAAAGACTCACCTTGGAAAATAGAATCAATAGGAACAGGGCCATAAGGCCCTTTTATATTTCTACAACGTCGCTCTCTGTATACCTTAAAGCCATATTTATCTCATAATCTATTCCTTCTTCTTTCAGCACATCTGTAACCGTCTTGTATGCTATCTCAGGTTTATTGTTGTTATGGCTTAAATGCCCCAGGTACACGATTCCGATTGATTTCATCTTTATAAATTTTTTAATAGCTTCTGCTGCATCTTTGTTTGATAGATGGCCATGTTCTGAAAGAATTCTCTTCTTTAAAGGCCATGGATAAGAACCGTGTATAAGCATATCGATGTCGTGGTTGGACTCCAGCAAAACAATATCGGAATCCATTATATTTGCTGCCACGCCTCTACTTATATACCCTAAATCAGTGGCTATGGTGGCTTTATTCTGGCCACAGAAAAATGAAAAGCCTACAGGTTCCGCCGCATCATGGGATTTTTTGAAAGGCCTTATTCTGACATCTCCCAATGTAAAATCTTCACCGGTTTTGAAAAAACGCTTGTTGTCACAGTCTATCTCACCAAGAAGGTTTTCCATGGAAGCCCACGTTGCTTCATTGGCATATATGGGGATGTTGTACCTCCTTGACAGTACTCCGGCCCCTTTTATGTGGTCATTATGCTCATGTGTTATGAGTATCGCCGTAATGTCTCTAGGTGAGACATCTATATTTTCAAGACTTTTTTCAATCATGCTGCCGCTTAAACCTGCATCCACCAGTATATGTACATCTTTGTATCCAATGTATGCGGCATTTCCACTGCTTCCGGACCTCAATGAACAAAATTTCATCTCAAATACCCAAAAACGGGGATACCCCCTTTCACATCTTGCCTGTTATAATTTAAAAAGTCCCTTAATATTATATAACAATGGAGGATTATTTGCTATGGTAATTCACATAAAAGTCTGTTTTCATAACTTATCAACAGTCTTTCTGTGAGCAACTCTTTTTCATAAATAACATTAGTTGATTTTCGTCTAAAAATAGTATATCTTGAAATAAAATTTTTCACACAGGAGTTATCCACATATGCACATTTACATGTGGATAACTTTTGGAATGCTTGTAAATTGTAATGCACAGGAATTTTCATATGTAAAATATACTTATTTATAAATAATACTTTATTTTTGTTGATAATTATTTCCTATCATTAAAATAAAATACGGTCCTAATTTTCCGTTTTGGAACAATAGGGCCGTAACCACGTATCATTTTAGCTTGCTATTTCTTCATCTTCAAACTGGCTTAAGTAGAGTTTAGCGTAGAATCCACCTTTTGCCAGAAGCTCTTCGTGAGTACCTTGCTCTACAATGTCGCCATGATCCATTACAAGTATAAGATCAGCATCTCTTATGGTAGACAACCTGTGGGCGATTATAAAGCTTGTGCGGTTTTTCATAAGGTTATCCATGGCCTTCTGTATAAGGATCTCTGTACGTGTATCGACAGAGCTTGTAGCTTCATCCAGTATAAGTATCTTTGGGTCAGCAAGTATTGCTCTGGCTATAGTAATAAGCTGCTTCTGACCTTGAGATACGTTTGAAGCTTCCTCATTTAAGACCATATTGTAGCCGTCAGGCAGCATATGAACGAAGTGGTCAACGTGTGCTGCTTTTGCGGCTTTTATGACTTCCTCATCTGTAGCATTTAGCTTTCCATACCTTATATTGTCCATTATCGTACCATTGTAAAGCCATGTATCCTGCAATACCATTCCAAACAATGACCTTAGATCGCTTCGCGTAAATTCCCTTATGTCGTGGCCATCTATCAGTATCCTTCCTTCATTTACATCGTAGAACCTCATCAAAAGCTTTACTATCGTAGTCTTACCAGCACCAGTCGGCCCTACAATAGCTACCTTTTGCCCCGGCTTTATGTCTGCAGAGAAGTCATTTATGATTATCTTATCTGGATTGTACCCAAAGTGTACATGATCAAATTGCACATGTCCTTCTACATTCTCCAGTTTTATAGGATGCTCTGTCTCAGGCACTTCCTCTTCTTCATCCAAGAACTCAAATACACGCTCAGCACATGCTGCCGTCTGCTGAAGTATGTTGGAGATATTGGCAATCTGCGCCAGCGGCTGAGTAAATGACCTTACATACTGTATAAACGCCTGTATATCTCCTACTTCAATCGTCCCTTTTATAGCAAGGTAGCTTCCTAAAACGACGACACCTACATAGCCTAAATTGCTTACAGAGTTCATTATAGGCATCATAAGTCCCGTTAAAAATTGGGATTTCCAGGCAACTTTGTAAAGTTCATCATTGTACTCGTCAAATTTCTCTATGCTTCTCTTTTCATAGTTAAATGCCTTCATGACTATATGGCCGCCGTACATCTCCTCAACGTGACCATTGACGTGGCCGAGATAATCTTGCTGCTCTTTAAAGTACTTCTGTGAAAATTTTATTATTACAGCTATTATACCCATCGATATAGGTATCATCAGAAATGTCACAGCTGTCATGGATACACTGATAGTCAGCATCATAACCAATGCACCGATTACCGTGGTAACCGATGTGATTATCTGGGTCATGCTTTGGTTTAGTGTCTGGCTTATTGTATCAACATCGTTTGTTATGCGGGACAAGATTTCACCGTGATTTGTGCCGTCAAAGTATTTAAGAGGCATGCGGTTTATCTTCTCCATTATGTCTTTTCTGAATTTATAGGTCACTTTCATGGCTACATTCGTCATTATCCAACCCTGTATATAACCAAGACCTGAGCTTAAAAGGTACAAACCAATGAGAATAAGAATTATCTTGCCGATGTAGTCAAAATCTATATTGCCGGTGCCTGCTATCTTTGCCATGACACCTTCATAAAGTTTTGTTATGGCTTTGCTGAGTATTTTAGGTCCAACTATGGAAAGTGCTGCACTTCCCGCAGCAAATATTATCACAAATAGTATTGAAAATTTATAGTCGCCAAGGTATGACATAAGCTTCTTCATAGTCCCTTTAAAATCGTTGGCCTTTTCCCCGCCTACCATAGGACCGTGGCCACCCATAGGACCATGTCTTCTCATGACAGGCCGCCTTGGAGTATTTACGTTTTTTCCATCCATTATGCCAATTCCTCCTTTGAAAGCTGCGAATAAGCGATCTCTCTATATGTCTCACAGTTTTTCATAAGCTCTTCATGTGTGCCTATCCCAGCTATTTTACCATCGTCCAATACGATAATCTGATCTGCATTCATTATTGTTGAGATACGCTGTGCAACTATTATGACTGTGCTATTTCCTGTATACTCTTTCAATGCCTTCCTCAATGCCCTATCTGTCTTAAAGTCAAGTGCGGAAAAACTGTCATCAAATATATAAATCTCCGGCTTTTTGACAAGGGCACGTGCGATAGACAGCCTTTGTTTCTGTCCCCCTGAGATATTTGTGGCATCCTGAGATATTTCACTGTCATAACCATCTGGAAGCCTTTCAATAAACTCTGCTGCTTGAGCCACCTCTGCAGCCTTTTTAACTTCTTCATCTGTAGCATTTTCATTGCCAAACTTTATGTTTGACATGACAGTGCCTTTAAATAAAGAAATCTTCTGAGGTACATATCCAATCTTCTCTCTCAAATCGTGCTGCTTCACATCCCTCACATCTACACCATCTACTAAAACCTGTCCTTCTGTTGCATCGTAAAATCTCGGAATCAAGTTTACAAGTGTAGATTTCCCGGATCCTGTTGAACCAATGATAGCCGTCGTCTTCCCAGGCTCAGCCTTAAATGTTATATTCTTTATAGCATCTTCTTCTGCACCAGGGTACCTGTATGAAACATTTCTGAATTCAACGACACCTTTTTGGCTTTCATCAAACTTTTTACTTTCCTTAGGATCAACTACAGTAGGTTCAGTTTCCAGCACTTCAGCTATACGGGATGCTGATACAGATGCCCTCGGTATCATGATAAACATCATAGACATCATGAGAAATGCAAAGATTATCTGTATAGCGTACTGCATAAATGCCATCATGTCGCCAACCTGCATCGATGAATTGGCAATATCATGAGCACCTACCCACACAATAAGAAGAGTAACTCCATTCATTATAAGCATCATTGCAGGAAACATTGTTATCATGACGCGGTTTATAAAAAGCATCGTGTCTGTGATGTCGCGGTTCGCCTTGTCAAACCGGTTCTCCTCAAACTCCTGCGTATTAAATGCCCTTATAACCATCATTCCTGCTAGGTTTTCACGTGCTACAAGATTTAGCCTGTCGACTAATTTCTGCACAGACTTGAATTTAGGCAGCGCAATGGAAAACACAATTGACACAAGTCCTAAAAGTACTATGACAGCTAGTGCTATTATCCATGACATTGACGCACTCTTACCTATAGCTCTTATTACACCGCCAATCCCTATCATAGGTGCATAGAATATCATCCTTATCATAAAGACTATTAACATCTGTATCTGCGTTATATCGTTTGTTGTCCTTGTTATCAAAGATGCTGTCGAAAACTTATCAAATTCTTCACTTGAAAAGCTCTCAACTCTGGTGAACAAGCTCTTTCTAATGTCTCTTGAAAATCCTGCTGCAACTCTAGAGCCCAAGAAACCTACCAGTATCGAACAAGCTGCGCTTAAAATTGTTATCAAAAGCATGATTAAACCTGTAGTCAAAATATAATTCATCTGAATCTTGTCGGTATTTACACCAAGAGCTTTATATTCTGCTTTAACTTCTGCTGCCGCAGCCTGTATAACCATGTTGTCGCCAAGGGATGTAAACTTCTTATTCATATCGTCTGCTATCTTCTGCCTCTCAGACTCTGGAAGCTTTGCAAATAGCGCAAATAGATCCATATTTGCAGGAATCTTTGTATTATTAAATGTAATAAATCCATCTTTTACACTGGACTTCATTTTGTCAACGGCAGAAACAGCCAGAAAAGCCTTACCCATCACAGGGTTTATCTTGTCCACTTCGGATTTATCGATATTTTTAAGTACGTAAATCGGTTCTTTTTTCAAAGTTGGATATTGTTTTACGTATTTATCGTAATCTGAACTATTTTTATCTATCAATGTGTAATCATTCAAAACCTCTTTTTTGTCATCATCACTCATAAATAGCGTGAGTTTATCCATCGTGCTTTGCCTTACTGCAGAAGGCACAGCATTTACTATTCCTCCCTGCTGTATGCCTTGGTTTACTATGTTGGACATATAGTCAGGAAGGGCCAGGTCGCTCATGGCCTGAATAAATATGAACAGTATTGCAATAATAGTTATAAAGATGTAAGGCTTAAAATATTTTCGTAATTTAAGCATTAACCAAAACCACCTTTCCTTAAATATCTAGTTATAACATCTACTGCTTGTTTGACTCAATCAATCTCTTTAAAGTGTTTAATCCTTTTACTATTTCGTCGTGTTCTTCCTTTGTGGCCTTATTCATCATATCTCTAAATTTATCTTCTATTTTTTTGAAAACCTCTTTTGATTTTTCCCTAAATTCCTCATCTATACTAACATAGACAACCCGCCTGTCATCACTACTTCTCTCTCTTTTAACCATGCCTTGCTTTTCCAGCCTGTCTATTATGCCTGAGACAGTGCTGCTTGTAAGTCCCATTTTTTCACTTAAATCGCTTATTTTCATTTTTTTATGCCGCATAAGAATACCTATGATCATCCCTTGAGGCCCCGTTATGTTCAGTTCTCTAAATTCGTCTTCCATGCTTTTATGGATCATATTCATAATAAACTTTAAAGTCTTTAAAACATCTATTCTTTCGTTAAATTCATTCAAATATTGTTCACCCTCTTTCAAAATATTTCGTAATTGTATATTTAGTATGCAAACATTTCGGATGCTAAATAATTATATTCCCGCAAAGAAAAAAAGTCAATAGGTTTTTTAAAAATCCTATCGACTTTTTCATTTGTAATATTTAACTTATATTTCAGTCATCTTTCTTATGTTATTTTTTATATCAACAACTTCATTTTCGTTCCCCAGCAATACAATATAATCTCCAGATAATATTTTTGTATTCCCTTTAGGAATTATCTCTTTTCCACCTCTTTTTATCCCAACTACAAGACAATTACGAGGCCACTCTATGTCTTTTAATTTTTTCCCGTCTACAAAAGATCCGACGGCAACAGGCATCTCAAACAAAATTTTGCCAGATTCATCATAATCGTTAATATTCTCGTTCTTAGTATTTTTTATTATCCTATCAAGCAATGATTCATATATTGGCTTATTTCCATAAAAGCCTGATACAATGTAAGCAGTTATTGATACAGTGCTTAATGCAAGTAAATGACTAAACGAACCTGTCATCTCTGTAACTAAAAGACTACCAGTAATAGGAGCCCTGACAATGGCAGCAAAATACCCGGCCATAGCTAATACAATAAAATCTTTTAAGTACAATTGATCAATATTAAAAATATGTATAATTATTATGCCGTATAAATTTCCAATCAATGCCCCAATGGCTAGAAGTGGCATGAATATGCCGCCTGGTACTCCAGACCCATAGCTTACAATTGTAAACAAAAATTTTGATATAAACAGCAAAAGGACAAATGCAAAACCTAAATTTACACTGCTTATCTTATCTACGAGGCTTTCACCGCCCCCCAGCACCATAGGTATAGAAAGCCCTATAATAACCGATAGAAAAAGAGGAATAAATATCTTTAATTGAGGTATCTTTACATATTTATCATATAAGTCTTGTGATTTTAGGAGTGATTTGTTGAATAAAATTCCTCCAAACCCGATTATAACACCCAGCACTAAAAGATATATATATTGAGAAAACGGAACAATCGGAATATTGGTAATATCAAATACCGTCTTTAAACCTAAAAAAGTATCTGTAATGTATGTGGCAGTAAGTGATGATACCATTGATGATACAAGAACGATAGGGGAAAAATTTTTGTGAAGCTCTTCCAATGAAAATATAACACCTGCTAAAGGCGCATTAAATGCCGCCGCTAAGCCTGCACCAGCACCGCACGTTATAAGGTACTTCTCCTCAAAGCGCATCCTTTTTAATAACCTGCTGATACCTTGTCCTAAAGATGAACCAAGCTGGACACATGGACCTTCTCTCCCTAAAGACAGTCCAACACCTATCATCAATATAGTACCTACAAACTTCAATATAAATATTTTTAGCCAATTTAATTTAAAATAGCCTATAATCGTCCCTTCCACCTGCGGTATACCGCTGCCACTGATCATAGGCTCCAATTTAAGTATATAGTTTGTAAATATACCTACTACAGCTAAAAACAAAAACCATATAGGCAAGAGATAAATCTTCGATTCTAAAACTTTATATAAAACCAGAAGGTACATGACAGTTTTTTCTAATATAAACCTTAAAGTTGATACGACAAATCCTATAAAAATTCCAACAATTATTCCTTCTAATATCAATCTATCTTTGAAGTTTTCCCTGTTTTTAAACATTTCATATATGTGACTGTTGCCGTTCATATGACTACCTCCCATAAGCCTCATAAAAAAATTATACAACAAATTCATGTATAAGTTAAGTTATTGTAGCATTTTACCTTTATATATCTATAATATTTTAATTAACTTATCTTTTAAGTCACTGTTCATTGACTATAGATTCTTTGTAATATATAATTTAATCAAATCTTAAACAGGAGGCTTTCTTATGTCAGCAGTGGAAAAGCCAAAATATCACCAAATATCCCTTGATATAGCTCGAAAGATAATAAATGGCGATATAAAAGAGGGTGAAAAGATCTATGGGAGATCAGAACTTGCAGCCATATACAATGTATCACCAGAGACCATAAGAAGAGCTATAGCAGTGCTTAAGGACATGGGTGTAGTATCTGTGATGCATGGAAGCGGTATTATCGTAAAATCAAGAGAACTTGCATACAAATACGTAGACAGATTTAATGAAACAGACTCAATAGAGCATCTTCAAAAAAAACTAGAAAAACTTATAGATGTAAAAAGAAAGATCGATGATGATCTTAATTCTACAATAGAAAGAATAATAGAATACACCTTAAGCCTTAAAAACATAAACCCTTTTAACCCATTTGAAATAGAGATAAAAAGAGGGGCAAAAGCCATCGGAAAAACATTATCAGAACTAAACTTCTGGCAGAACACTGGAGGTACTATAATCGGCATAAGGCGCAATGGGAAAATAATATTGTCACCTGGACCATACGCTGAAATAAAACTTGGGGATATACTAGTGATCGTTGGTGATGGCGATGTACCCATGAAGACTAATCATTTCTTATACAATGATTAGTCTTTTTTATTCTATTATTTTACAAGTGACAACTTTTATGTTATAATTGAGTTGTTACTTTTAGTTTATTAACATTTGAAAATTATGCTAATCAGTATTGAAGGGAGGCTTCTCATGATAGAATTCAAAGATGTAAGAAAGTCATATGATGACGGAAAAGAAATTATAAAGGGTATAAATTTCACTATAAATTCCGGTGAACTGTTCGTCCTAATAGGCCCCAGCGGCTGTGGAAAGACAACAACTCTCAAGATGATAAATAGGCTTATTGAACCAACTTCTGGTAAAATTCTTATCGATGGAGAAGATATTACAAAAGGTGATCCTATAGAACTTAGAAGAAATATCGGTTATGTAATACAGCAAACAGGGCTTTTCCCAAACATGACTATAGGTCAAAATATAGAAATAGTCCCATATCTTAAAAAATGGCCGCAACAAAAGAGAAGAGAGAGAACTATGGAACTTTTAAGATTAGTTGGCATGGAACCAGAAGAATTTATAAATAGGTATCCAAATGAACTAAGCGGCGGCCAAAAGCAAAGAATTGGTGTCATAAGAGCATTAGCAACTAATCCAGACGTAATATTAATGGATGAACCATTTAGTGCACTTGATCCTATTACAAGAAACCAACTTCAAGATGAATTGTTTGACTTGCAGCAGAAATTAAATAAGACTATCGTCTTTGTAACACATGATATGGATGAAGCACTAAAACTGGGAGACAGAATATGTATAATGAAGGACGGCAATATAATCCAGTTGGACACGCCTGAAGAGATATTAAAGAATCCTGCTCATGGATTTGTCGAAAATTTCATAGGCAAAAACAGGATATGGAGCAATCCAGATTACATCAAAGCAGAAGATATAATGATAAATAATCCAGTCAAAGCAAACCCAAAGCGAACAGTTCTACAAGCAATAGAAATAATGAAAAGCAACAAAGTCGACAGCATATTAGTTGTAGATGGTGATGAAAAGCTCCTTGGTATTGCAACTTCAAAGGATATGTCAAAAAAAGAAGGAAGCAAAAAGTTAGAAGAAATAATGGAAACGGATGTAATAACTGCTTATAATGACGATACCATTTCAGAAATATTAAAAATAATGGATGAGAAAGGTGTAGGTTTGCTACCTATAATAAACAAAGAAAAAAGATTAGTCGGGCTAATAACAAAAAGCAGTCTTATCACAGTTTTTTCAAAATTGTACAGTTAAAGGAGTGATGATATGTCAGATTTTATTAATTTTTTCCTTTCAAGATCTAATCAAATAGGAAATCTTACGCTTCAGCATATTGAGCTTACTATAGTAGCAGTCATTGCAGCAATCGTAATTGGTGTGCCAATCGGCATCATTATAACCAGGTTTAAAAGTCTTTCAAAATATATAATAGGACTTGCAAATGTCGTTCAGGCAATACCAAGCCTTGCTTTAATGGGCTTTTTAATACCTCTTTTCGGCATAGGCAGTACACCAGCAATAGTAATGGTATTTCTGTATTCACTTCTGCCAATAATAAAAAATACATTTACCGGTATAACAAATATTGATAGTGAAATACTTGAAGCTGGTAAAGGAATGGGTATGACAAACTCACAGCTTTTAAGGCTTATAGAGCTTCCTCTATCGCTGCCTGTAATAATGGCTGGCATTAGAATAGCAGCCGTAACTGCTGTCGGGCTTATGACTATCGCCGCATTCATCGGCGCTGGTGGACTAGGTTATATGATATTTACAGGAATACAAATGTACAATACACAGATGGTACTTGCCGGTGCTATACCTGCTGCGATATTAGCATTGCTCATAGATTTTATAATCGAAAAAATTGAAATCAAAGTTACACCAAAGGGAATAAAAAAATAGAAAGGAGCATGATAATGAGAAAAAAAATTATTTCTGCTATTCTGACACTTGTAATAATATCTGCATTAATCTCTGGATGCGGAAAATCAAGCGGCACAGTCGTAATAGGATCAAAAAATTTTACAGAACAAATAATAATGGGTAACATGTTAGCAACACTTATAGAAAAAAATACAAATTTGAAAGTTGTAAGAAAATTAAATTTAGGAGGCACTGATGTTGCTTTTAATGCTCTAAAATCAGGCGATATTGACATGTACGTAGAATATACAGGTACAGGTCTTGTAAATATATTGAAAAAGCCTACCCAAAATAATTCAGATGCTGTATATAATGAGGTTAAAAAAGATTTTAAAGAAAAGTATAATCTCGATTGGTTAGAACCGATAGGATTTAACAACACTTATACTTTAGCAGTATCGCCGTCTGTAGAAGAAAAATATCACCCTAAAACAATATCAGATCTCAAAAAGATTTCAAACAATCTAGTATTAGGATGTACAATGGAATTTACAGAAAGACCTGATGGATATCCTGGACTTAAGAAAACTTACGACATCGAGTTTAAATCAGTAAAAGGGATGGACTCAGGCCTTAGATATCCAGCTATAGAAAAGGGAGATGTTGACGTAATTGATGCATTTTCAACAGATGGAATGCTTAAAGCGTACAATTTGACAGTTTTAGAAGATGATAAAAATTTCTTCCCTCCATACTATGCAGCACCTCTTGTAAGAGATGATACATTAAAAAAATATCCTGAACTAAAAGACGTATTAAACAAGCTTGCTGGCCAGATAAATGATGAAACCATGAGAGAACTTAATTATAAGGTAGATAAACTTGGCGAAGATCCACGAACTGTTGCTGATGACTTCTTAAAATCAAAAGGTTTAATAAAATAAAAGGTCCTAAATTAGGGCCTTTTTTATATAAATAGGCTTTCCCCACCTTTTTCAAGGCCTATTATCTCTCTATCAGAATACTTAGTAGTCCGCAAAGTATAGATAATAACCGAATCTTCATCTTTATTAATTATCCTTGAGATCTCACTCTTTAACTTTCTAAAATTTGCATCCGATATTTCGCCTTCTAAAACTGAATTTTGTACCCAATTAAGGTACTTCCTGCAGGTCTTTAAAACTTTATTTACTCGCTTCTCATTGACATCATATACTAGTATGATAAACATAATATCACCCTTTTACCATTGAGCAACAAATGGCTGATATTCTTCTTCACCCATAAGATGTTTTTCCAGTTTATAAAGCTCAAGCCGTATAAGCCTGCGGTATGAGACATTATTGCCTAGAGTCCTGTGCTTTATCGTCGTCTTAAGCTTATCTTCGTATTCCTCTATAAATGCCATCTTTGCCTTATCTTTAAGCACCAGCCCTTCTGCATCACCGTCAAAATCGTCTTTTTTAATAATACTTTTCCCCACAACTGTAAATATCACCCTGTCTACCACGATTGGCTTAAATATTTCTGATACATCTAGATTTAGAGTAAATCTCCTAAAGTTTGTAGAGTGTAAATACCCTATTCTAGGGTCCAAATGTGTCTTATAAACTTCGCTTAATACTGTTGTATACATAAGAGAATTTCCAAAACTTATAAGAACATTTAAAGAATTTTTCGGTGGCCTTTTGCTTCTTACATCAAACTCAAAATCACTATTTCCCAATATTTCATCAAATGATTTATAGTAATACTCCCTTATATTTCCTTCAATAGCCATAAGCTCATTTACATCGGATGTTCCAACTATTAAATCCCCCAATCTTTCTATAGCATAAATAATATCGTCTAAATTTTTGCCTCTGTTTTGATAGTATTTTAAAACTTGACGGATGTTTCTATATGCACCTTCTACAAATTTTTGCGCGATATATAACCGTTTCTTCTCGTCAATATAATTTTCTGCTTGCTTTAAAATCATATACCCAGAATTCAAATGCTCTCTTGGGTAAAATGACCCTACGTAGTAGCCGTAATGGTTGAAGAAGTGAAGTATTATCTCTGATTGAGAAATAAACTCAAGGAATCTTTTATTGAGATTGACTTCACCAAAAATCATTATTTCTGAAGTATTTTCAACCGGGATAAATTTCCTTCCATTTTCACCCTCAAAATACAACGTGTTGTCTTTTCTATGTAATTCACCATCTGAAAAAATATAAACAGGCTTTTTCATGATAAGCAAAACTCCTTATATCCACAATTTTTGCAGTAAGGTATCTTTTCAAAACTAGGCGCTTTGTCTTTGCTCATAATATCGGTTATATCTTTCATAGCATTAATAATTTCTAACTCTGCTTCACTAGTAAGATATACATCCACCTTTTTCCTCTCCTCAGGAAAGAAAAGCTGCCCTTTTGCTACTATACCGTTTTGTTTCAGCTTATATAAATAAAAGAGAAGTTGCATCTTTGCGCTCTTTTCAGCCTTGGAGCTCTTCTTTACTTCCCCAACTAGCAGGTTGCCATTGTCATTTCTCACAAGATCTATGACGACATTTTCAAAGTTTAGCTTCTTTCTATCCCTGTCATAAGATATGTCATCGATCAAGCGTCCCATCTCAATGTATGGATGCTCTTGATCAGGAATTATCTGGTGGGCCATAAGCCACACCTGCCTTTTGCATATATTATAACTTTGCATCAATGAACCTGTTACTTCTTCGTACATAAGAACACCTTCTTGTAATTACAGCTATTAAAATTGCTCTTATTCCATCAGATACATCATTTTTTAATTTAAGTCCATCTTGATCTAATATATGGAATAAATTCTTCCCTTAAGTGCGACATAATTTTCGTTTTAACAACTCTCCTAGCAATTGTATCTTAAATTTCTTAATATATATGCTAAAAACATATAGATATATTATTTTTGTTATAGCAATACATTTTATTATTAATCTAATTCATAATTTAGTGCTAAGTCAACTATTTGATTCCACATTGATGAATCAATAATCGACATCGAATATGCATTTAGAAATAAATCTTTGTATTTTTCCCCACCATCATCTTTTGTAATATCATTTGCATAAGCATCTATAAGTTTACTTTCTAACAAATACAATTTTAAATTTAATTTATTATACTCTTTTATAGATATGTTTTCGTCATTAAGAATTGATTTTAAAGCTAGATACTGTTTTTTGAGCTTTTCGTATTCAACACTATTCATAGCAATAATCCACCTCACATTTTATAAATGTTTTAATACCTTATAGGTAGGCTAAAAACAGGGATATGAACTGTGTAATTTAAGGCAGATTTTAGAGTTTCAATTCCTTATAGGTAGGCTAAAAACTTCTCTGTTTTCAAAAATCTCCTTTGCATCACTGTTGTTTCAATTCCTGATAGGTAGGCTAAAAACTTTATTGTGTCTCTCATAGTCTACTTTTTGCTTCGCAAGTTTCAATTCCTTATAGGTAGGCTAAAAACAGTATTTGCGTATTCCGAATATTAGTTTTGCCAAGGTTTCAATTCCTTATAGGTAGGCTAAAAACAGATGAATTGAACGGTGAAGAAATAAATAGTGAAAGTTTCAATTCCTTATAGGTAGGCTAAAAACGAAGGAACGCCAAGACAAAGGCTTAATGCTATGATACGGTTTCAATTCCTTATAGGTAGGCTAAAAACAAGGTACAGGTGGGGATTCAAAGTGGCATAATGACAGGTTTCAATTCCTTATAGGTAGGCTAAAAACCCCATTCTATACAGCCATATATAAGGGAGCTTGATGAGTTTCAATTCCTTATAGGTAGGCTAAAAACTTAAAATAAGGGCATGCACAAAAGACAAAGACAGCAGTTTCAATTCCTTATAGGTAGGCTAAAAACGATAATAAAAAAATTTTTAAAATACCTATTGACATGTTACCAAACATATACTAGTTTCAATTCCTTATAGGTAGGCTAAAAACTTCATCAATAGTTCTTGGATTGTATGGTGCGTTTTTGTTTCAATTCCTTATAGGTAGGCTAAAAACTCTTTACCACCTGAGTATGAAACTAATACTTTGTTTGGTTTCAATTCCTTATAGGTAGGCTAAAAACCCGCAAATAGAATTTGCAATTAAAAACAAATAGAAAGTTTCAATTCCTTATAGGTAGGCTAAAAACGAGAAAATCGAGGCAATCAAAATAGAGATAGACACGCGTTTCAATTCCTTATAGGTAGGCTAAAAACTATGAAAATGGGATGAGGGAGCCAGACATTGAAACATGTTTCAATTCCTTATAGGTAGGCTAAAAACGGAACAACAAAGGCAACTTTATCACGATATGAAAAGTTTCAATTCCTTATAGGTAGGCTAAAAACGTATATAGTACCAGGGTTGAGTTTTCAAGAAGAGTTTAGTTTCAATTCCTTATAGGTAGGCTAAAAACTTGTTATTGCTGACAACATCTCCGGTGTGTATGGAAGTTTCAATTCCTTATAGGTAGGCTAAAAACTCGTTACCTAATGCTTTTGCATCGTTCGGATTATCTAGTTTCAATTCCTTATAGGTAGGCTAAAAACGTACATGGTATCGTTGGTTAGAAAAGGGAGAACGTAGTTTCAATTCCTTATAGGTAGGCTAAAAACACTGAAAGTTTACATATGCTGTGCACTTCTTATCTTCGTTTCAATTCCTTATAGGTAGGCTAAAAACTCTATCTCTACTTTGTGCTTTTTCTCTTGTCTGCAAGTTTCAATTCCTTATAGGTAGGCTAAAAACTCGTTTGGAATAACAGATATAGAAGGAGAAGAATAGAGTTTCAATTCCTTATAGGTAGGCTAAAAACACTTTAAGGCTATTTTTAACGTTATGTCTTTTTCACGGTTTCAATTCCTTATAGGTAGGCTAAAAACCCAACGTCCTCCTTTTTTTATCCTTTTTTTGTTGTTGTAGTTTCAATTCCTTATAGGTAGGCTAAAAACTTGAGGGAAAGCGGGAATATAGAACAGGATTTCGAGTTTCAATTCCTTATAGGTAGGCTAAAAACGAATTTAGTCCAGATGACTTTATGGCAAAAGAAGCATGTTTCAATTCCTTATAGGTAGGCTAAAAACGTACTACCTCATTTACTACCCAATTAAGAATTGCTCTAGTTTCAATTCCTTATAGGTAGGCTAAAAACCCTTGATGCTGTAAATATGGTTGCACTGCATTATATAGTTTCAATTCCTGATAGGTAGGCTAAAAACGGTGCCCTAAAGGTGCCCTAATCTACAAAAACGTGCGTTTCAATTCCTGATAGGTAGGCTAAAAACTCTTTATAACACCACAAACAAAAGAAGAAAAAATGGGTTTCAATTCCTGATAGGTAGGCTAAAAACTAGCCCTCTGCATCATAAATTTTTAAATACGGAAGGGTTTCAATTCCTGATAGGTAGGCTAAAAACGTTTTAGACCCGTTCGGGAAAAAGAGAACTCCCTTCCTGTTTCAATTCCTGATAGGTAGGCTAAAAACACAAGGTAAAACTATAGGCAACAACACAAATCCAGCAAAGTTTCAATTCCTGATAGGTAGGCTAAAAACATCTACATGTGCTGGGAAGTTTGATAACATTTGTAAGTTTCAATTCCTGATAGGTAGGCTAAAAACTTTTGCAAACAAAAACAAGTGTAGAGGAGGTAAAAGTTTCAATTCCTGATAGGTAGGCTAAAAACATTTCAGGCATATCGGCTATGCCTAAACTGTGACTTGTTTCAATTCCTGATAGGTAGGCTAAAAACTAAAATTCAAGTCTGCATTGCAATATAGAAATAGAACGTTTCAATTCCTGATAGGTAGGCTAAAAACTGCCACGATAGATATTACTGACAATGGAGGGTATTGTTTCAATTCCTGATAGGTAGGCTAAAAACCTCTATCCAATTCTGATTTCTGAAAACTCAAAATACGTTTCAATTCCTGATAGGTAGGCTAAAAACCTTGGCAGAAAAATACTCTTTGATGAAGCCAAACTGTTTCAATTCCTGATAGGTAGGCTAAAAACCAGGACAACGTTGGCCAAAAGGTGTATATTTAAAATGTTTCAATTCCTGATAGGTAGGCTAAAAACTCCACAAGACGATAAAGGAATATACCTCTATGATTAGTTTCAATTCCTGATAGGTAGGCTAAAAACGCAACAGAAGGAAAGACATATGTAGACCCCACGTTGTTTCAATTCCTGATAGGTAGGCTAAAAACGCATTTTGGTATCTAGGATTTAATAATGTATTTGCAGTTTCAATTCCTGATAGGTAGGCTAAAAACTTCATTTATTGATTACCTCCTGTATTAATTTTACCTATGTTTCAATTCCTGATAGGTAGGCTAAAAACCGCCCAGGGTGCCACGAACTTGGACAGTCATGATTTCGCGTTTCAATTCCTGATAGGTAGGCTAAAAACGCTTGGAACAATCCAGAAGCGATTATGGCAAGAGCATGTTTCAATTCCTGATAGGTAGGCTAAAAACAAATGCCTGCGCTTTTTGTGCACTGCCTAACATTGTCGGTTTCAATTCCTGATAGGTAGGCTAAAAACAGTATAGCAAAGACTGGCGGAATATTTGCAGAATAGTTTCAATTCCTGATAGGTAGGCTAAAAACTATAGTCAGTCCTACTTCTATATTGCAGCGGTTGTTGTTTCAATTCCTGATAGGTAGGCTAAAAACGAGGAAAATGCATATTATTCGCAACAAGTTACGCCAGAGTTTCAATTCCTGATAGGTAGGCTAAAAACTTCTTTTTTAATTTCTTCTTTATGTTTTTCCATCTCTTGTTTCAATTCCTGATAGGTAGGCTAAAAACTATGGAAAAGATATTCTTGAATTTATTACTTCTAATAGTTTCAATTCCTGATAGGTAGGCTAAAAACAGGTGTAAAAAATGGATCTATTAAAATAGATAACAAGTTTCAATTCCTGATAGGTAGGCTAAAAACTGATGATTTAAAGTCAATATTGAATAAAGGATATTTGGGTTTCAATTCCTGATAGGTAGGCTAAAAACTCATTCTCGGGAACAAGCGCACCGCATTGCCTACATAGTTTCAATTCCTGATAGGTAGGCTAAAAACGCTTAAACTATATTTCATAAATATACCTCCTTAAAATTTGTTTCAATTCCTGATAGGTAGGCTAAAAACCACCCAACTTGTAATCATCAACAAATCCGCTTTTTTCGTTTCAATTCCTGATAGGTAGGCTAAAAACTTTATGATATTTTATAGTGGGAAGGAGATATTGAAAGTTTCAATTCCTGATAGGTAGGCTAAAAACGGATAATCTGCCTGATTAAATACAAGTTGAAAATTATGTTTCAATTCCTGATAGGTAGGCTAAAAACCGTGCCTGCAGATATGCTCCCGGAATTGAGTATGGAGTTTCAATTCCTGATAGGTAGGCTAAAAACTACAATTAGAAAGAAAAGCATACGCAGGTGGACGGAAGTTTCAATTCCTGATAGGTAGGCTAAAAACTTGGAGAAACCGAAAAAGTCGATAATAGCGAGAATTGTTTCAATTCCTGATAGGTAGGCTAAAAACCAGGCAAATAAGTTAAATATAATAATAAAACAATATAAGTTTCAATTCCTGATAGGTAGGCTAAAAACGTATTGGGTTATTAATCCTAGTTTTTTTAGTTGTGAGGTTTCAATTCCTGATAGGTAGGCTAAAAACGATCAAATAATTCAATGGTTAATGACATTAGTAATGTGTTTCAATTCCTGATAGGTAGGCTAAAAACAAGTTGCACAAGAAACAGATGATCCAGTTAAATTTGCGTTTCAATTCCTGATAGGTAGGCTAAAAACTATCGTTAAACACATAATCTTTACACCCATGTATTATGTTTCAATTCCTGATAGGTAGGCTAAAAACTTAATAGGTATGGCTTTTATGTATACTAGAAAGTAGTTTCAATTCCTGATAGGTAGGCTAAAAACTCTATTTTGTAAATCGATCAAATAGCACAAGAACAATGTTTCAATTCCTGATAGGTAGGCTAAAAACTTATATGATTACACAATAAAAGGATGTGTTTTATAGTTTCAATTCCTGATAGGTAGGCTAAAAACCGTAATATTGATTGATTGGTCCATAAACGGGTCTGTGGTTTCAATTCCTGATAGGTAGGCTAAAAACTTGTAATGCCTCTATTAAAGAAGAAAGGCATAGATATGTTTCAATTCCTGATAGGTAGGCTAAAAACATACTTTCTATTTCTGTGACATTAACGTTTTTATATTGGTTTCAATTCCTGATAGGTAGGCTAAAAACAGGTTGATTGATTTTCCACCTCCAATCACCTATGGTTGTTTCAATTCCTGATAGGTAGGCTAAAAACCCCAGTATCATCTGCAATGCAGCTTCAATTAATTTTGGGTTTCAATTCCTGATAGGTAGGCTAAAAACAAGGACGTCAACGTGTCGGATATACTGTCCGAGCTGGTGTTTCAATTCCTGATAGGTAGGCTAAAAACCCGCAACGCTCAACCTGCAAAAGCAGGAAATAAAATGTTTCAATTCCTGATAGGTAGGCTAAAAACTGTCTCAGAGAATTAGAACACAAATATATTAGAGAGTTTCAATTCCTGATAGGTAGGCTAAAAACGGCCCTAAACGGCGAATCGTGGGTAGATTTTGGAAATTGTTTCAATTCCTGATAGGTAGGCTAAAAACCAATTAGCTGCGGTAAAGCCTGTGTCAACCCCTGTACGTTTCAATTCCTGATAGGTAGGCTAAAAACTTTACTATGTCATCATTCATATATGTTTCTTGTATGTTTCAATTCCTGATAGGTAGGCTAAAAACCCAGTTACGGCAGGCAAAAACAGCATAGCTTCAGCAAGTTTCAATTCCTGATAGGTAGGCTAAAAACCAATTCATTTACTATCGCATTTAATTCCGAGCTCGTGTTTCAATTCCTGATAGGTAGGCTAAAAACCTCTTTTGTTTGAAGCCAATATTCAATATATTTGCCGTTTCAATTCCTGATAGGTAGGCTAAAAACTATGCTTGCGTTAGTGTGCCTTAGACCGTGTATCGGTTTCAATTCCTGATAGGTAGGCTAAAAACTTATCATGGCAGAAGAAAAAAAGAAAAAGCCTTTTTAGTTTCAATTCCTGATAGGTAGGCTAAAAACCCTGATGGCGTACGTTTCAAAGGGTGCCCTTGTAGTGTTTCAATTCCTGATAGGTAGGCTAAAAACTGGTACAGTCAAGGCTTACATAGGAAGGGGATAAAAAGTTTCAATTCCTGATAGGTAGGCTAAAAACCATACAAGCGGTGAATGGATAGAAAGCAGTCCACTTAGTTTCAATTCCTGATAGGTAGGCTAAAAACCACCCAACCTTTTCTTTTTTATACCCATATGTAATCGTTGTTTCAATTCCTGATAGGTAGGCTAAAAACGTGTCCAATATTTGTATTGGACGCAAGAACTTTAAATAAGTTTCAATTCCTGATAGGTAGGCTAAAAACAATACTCATGTCTATATGCTTTCTCATTAACTTTTTGTTTCAATTCCTGATAGGTAGGCTAAAAACAAGCACAGGCAGCATTGCAAACTATGGACGCCAAGGGTTTCAATTCCTGATAGGTAGGCTAAAAACTGACGAAGATTTACCATTCTAAGGAGGTAAGAACAAAGTTTCAATTCCTGATAGGTAGGCTAAAAACCCCCTCCGAGCACGCCAATAACATAATTTTACAATGGTTTCAATTCCTGATAGGTAGGCTAAAAACGAACACAGCCAAAGGGATTCACGAATTATAAAGACTTGTTTCAATTCCTGATAGGTAGGCTAAAAACTCTTGACGCACAAAAGGCATATTAAAAAATACAACGGTTTCAATTCCTGATAGGTAGGCTAAAAACTGACTTTTAAAATTTTATTATGTATAATAAGTGTATAAGTTTCAATTCCTGATAGGTAGGCTAAAAACTTATTTTTGCTACTAGGCGTTTACTTGGAGGTGCTGAAGTTTCAATTCCTGATAGGTAGGCTAAAAACCTCTGCCTTTGTAGATACTGCCGTCTTTTCGCACATAGGTTTCAATTCCTGATAGGTAGGCTAAAAACAATCGAATTGATTGAGTTTATCGAAAAGGTAAAAAAGTTTCAATTCCTGATAGGTAGGCTAAAAACCGGGTATCAGAAAGAAAAAGATAGAAAAGGAAAGTAAGTTTCAATTCCTGATAGGTAGGCTAAAAACAAAGACGCTGGAACACTTTTTATACAACTACTACAAGTTTCAATTCCTGATAGGTAGGCTAAAAACACGAAAGTTTAGTTTCGTATAATAGAGGTGATGATAGTTTCAATTCCTGATAGGTAGGCTAAAAACTTCCAATATTGCGTCCACTGGCCTTTTGCCTCTTTCGTTTCAATTCCTGATAGGTAGGCTAAAAACGCAGAAAGGCTCTCCCAATCAAATACTTTTGAGGAGGGTTTCAATTCCTGATAGGTAGGCTAAAAACTTTTGAATTGGCCCAAGCGATTGTCGACACTTTGGGCGTTTCAATTCCTGATAGGTAGGCTAAAAACAATCGTGATTATGAAGGCGAGATAAGAGCATACGGGTTTCAATTCCTGATAGGTAGGCTAAAAACATTCCCCCTTTTAATTTTTCGCCTTATTAATACCTAGTTTCAATTCCTGATAGGTAGGCTAAAAACTTTACTTTTGCTGAAAATATGATTGATATTGTTTATGCGTTTCAATTCCTGATAGGTAGGCTAAAAACTTTTTGTAGTCGTGGCTTATATAAACCTATAGAAATATAGTTTCAATTCCTGATAGGTAGGCTAAAAACATATAAACCTATAGAAATATATGATTCAAATAAAATAGAGTTTCAATTCCTGATAGGTAGGCTAAAAACGGTATTGGCACATTAGGTGTCGATATTTTTTTAGGCAGTTTCAATTCCTGATAGGTAGGCTAAAAACCAGTGGCAAAGGAAAATGGCATCTTAAAGCAAAGGGCTGCGTTTCAATTCCTGATAGGTAGGCTAAAAACATATGTTGGCTTCCCGTATGCGTCTTGACCTGTTTTTGTTTCAATTCCTGATAGGTAGGCTAAAAACATTTCATAAGAGCGAACTGGAATATATTTGGGCCATGTTTCAATTCCTGATAGGTAGGCTAAAAACCTAAAGGCCAGTATCTGTATGCCGTATTTGTCACCGTTTCAATTCCTGATAGGTAGGCTAAAAACTTGTTTTGGCGCACAGATTTCGCATGTTGGATAATGAAAGTTTCAATTCCTGATAGGTAGGCTAAAAACGTTTGTTCTATCCATTGCTGTGTATTGCTATCGAGTGTTTCAATTCCTGATAGGTAGGCTAAAAACTATTCTCTTAATGTATTTTGGCATCTTTCTTTAACAAGTTTCAATTCCTGATAGGTAGGCTAAAAACTCTTACCCAAATTTACTATCATTTGCCACAGATTATGCGTTTCAATTCCTGATAGGTAGGCTAAAAACTTATAAAACTATAACATTAGAACCAAATACACCATTGTTTCAATTCCTGATAGGTAGGCTAAAAACTAACTGCATACGCCAGAATGCGTTTATGGAATTTTAGTTTCAATTCCTGATAGGTAGGCTAAAAACAAACTGCCATTAAGGAGATGGTAAAATGAAAGGATTGTTTCAATTCCTGATAGGTAGGCTAAAAACTCGTTAAAATGCCTAAAATTCAACAAAGTCTTAAAATATAAAATACTTTTTATGTAAAGTTTACAACCTTATTATATCATAAAACACAGATAATTCAACGTGTCTAAAAAATAAAAATGTCGTCGATCTCCAGCACTTTTTGCACTATTGGACATCGACGACATCTTATTACCAGATGCTTAAAACACCTTTTGTTATAAATCCCATCTCCTTATCATAATATTCATTTATTGAATCACTGTTTACATATTTAAAACCTTCTACATCCGCCGGCATGTTTTCAGTTTTCTCTGGAATTGAAATTACATATTTATAAAAATCAGCTTTAAACTCATTAAATATGTTTCTTCTTTTAAAAAGATTTTTTACATTTTTAAGTTCTAAATATCTTTGCCATAGTTCAATTGCCTCATCATTATATTCTATATATGCATCAACTTTGTAATATCCGTCATCAATAAGCTTAAATTTGCTTATGCTGGGTGTACCGTCATCACTATCATATTTTAATTTGTATACCGCATTTAAAATATCAATTGCTGCATCTGATGAAAGATTCTCTGATATAGCGGTATAATAGCGATCTATTATATTTAAAAAATCTTTCTCACATATTTCACCATATTGGGACAGTATTTTTTCAGTGATGTTAATCATCACTTTATCATAGATTCTAGAAGAATATTTTTTATCATTTTCATCAATTAATGATACTACATATACTTCCCCTGATCTTTGCCAATTCCTATTGCATCTTCCGGCTGATTGATTTATTGAGTCAAGCGGAGCTATATCTCTAACCACCACATCAAAATCAATATCAACACCTGCTTCTACCAGCTGTGTTGTAACTGCGTATTTGACCTTTTTACTCTTTATCATTTCTATTCTTTCAAGCCTTTCAAATGGAACGATGTGTGTAGACATGTATACTATTTCTTCATCTGGCAATTTTTGTTTTAATAATTCATAGAATTGTTTTGCAGATGCTATTGTATTCAATATAAATAAGTAACTTCTCCCGTCTTTTAAATCAAACATATCCACAAGTTCACTTAGATGAATATTTTTATCTAAAACTGGTTTTATTACGACTCTGTCCATTTGGTTAAAATATTTTCTTTTGTCAGTAAGCTGCTTTATCTCGTCATTTCCAAATATCATTGGCTGTGTAGCTGTTACAAATATCACGTATGAATTCAATTTAAATGCAACAGCCTGCAATATTTCTTTTACAAGTTTCCAATAGTAAAATGGTATTGATTGTATTTCATCAAGTATGATTATAGAATTGGCAATTCTATGAAACTTCCTCAATGATTTGTTTTTGTTAGATAAAAGTGTATGAAAAAGCTGAATAAATGTAGTCACTATGATTTCAGAATTCCAACCCTCAATCATAATCTTTGAGCTGTCTGTATCAAATTCGGTATCATCGTCTGTATACTTCATCTCAGAAAGATGGTGATGTTTAAGTAATACATTCGTGCTGGTATTTATGTTATTTCCCTTTAATATCTTTTCAAATTCTTGAAAGTTCTGTTCTATTATGCTTAAAAATGGTAGTGAATATATTATCCTGTAATTTTTGTTAAAAGTCTTATAAAGTTTTTCTCTCAATCTTAAAGCAAATGATATCGACGTCAATGTCTTTCCAAGTCCAGTCGGCAAATTTATTGATAAAATTCTATCGTCAAAATTTATTTCACTGCTATTTACTTCTCTATACGCATCTTCCCTTAAAGAATTAATTTTGTTTTCTTTGTACAGCATTTGCGATTTGTATTTATCAACTAAATCTGATGACAATTCTACATAAGATCGCGAAAAGTCGCTGCCAATTACGACTTCGCTTTTATCCGAATCGATAAGCAGTGAAAATATGTAATTTATAAGTATGTAATAAGATAAATCGTTTTTTTCATTGATTCTCCTAATATATCTTTTAACATTTCTCAATTCGTTTTTTATGTTTTCTATGTAGTAATTAATAGTGTTTTTATCTAGTTTGACATCAAGACCTGCTTTTACCAAATTATCACTTAAAATGCTGAACCTTTTTTCATCTATGCTTTGAAGCTGAGACTTCATCGTATCAATGTCGCTATCGTCTAAAGACGCTTCAGTTACAACATCATTGAGATTTCCATGATGTTTTTTAACAACTATATATGCAATAAATGGCAACAATGTTTTAACATCATTATAAGCGGCATGTTTACTTATTTCTTCTTTTATGACGAAAAAAGCTATCACCGCCGATATCAGCGAATGGTGAGTTTCTTTCATTGATTTCATGTCCTTCTTTTTACTGTCATCAGCAAACAAATAATCTTGAAAATAGCGTGTCGACTTACCAAGGTCATGGCATAAAGCTATGACTTTGGTAAGTCTTGATATTAATTTATCGTCTAAGAGATAAGTACTGCTCTCATCCGAAAACTTCTCTATCAAATGTGCACTGCCTGATAGATGGTCTTCTAAATACTTATTAGGATGAGAATAAAGGCTAGAAAAACATGACGTATTCATCATCGATCACCCAACTTTTTGATACGTATGACCTAATGCTTTTGCCATTTGCCTCATAGACCACATCTGAATAGTCTAGCACGACTCTATCTTCGTCCATATCAAAAGGTATCTTTTCTTTAAAATATTTCTTTCCGTCTTCAAAAACTATTTTATTGTCTAAAATGTACTTATATGGCAACACTGATGATATCTCAGTCTCAACATCTCCCGTCTCAAAAGCATCTTTGACGTCAACAAATCTGTAATCTGCTATCATTTCGCTTAAGCCTAAAGATAATGTGTAAACATTGTGATGGTTTCTCACTTTTTCAACAATGTCATTAAAAAGTTCGTCATCGTCATGAGAGAAGTATATCCTGTACATAGGATCTTTTAAAAGCTCCATCTTCACCTGTGTACGTGCCTCGTGATTCTTCTTTTTAAACGGAATCCAAAAATTGTCCTTTGTATTTATAAGGTTAAGACCCATCCTTATCTTTTTTACTGGTCTTAGAATTCTAACAGCGATTTTGCACTTATCAGATCTAAAAGTCTTTAAATATTCTGTTTTGCTTATGCCACCTATTGCCCCTAGCATCCCTTTGATTGTAGGAGGTGGCGGAAATGAAAATGTAAGCGGTGACGATGTGGTATAATACTTCTTAAAATGTCCAAAATCGCCATATATATCGAATATCAATGATTTCATCTTAAAAACATTCCTTTCTCAAGAACTCTGTCCATATAATATGTCCTGAGACTTCCTACATATCACTAATGTTATTTAAAAGCTTAATTTCTCGGCGTAGAAGCCTTTTAGCACATCGTCGATATCACAAACTTCACCATTTAAAGAGAAAACTGCCCTTTCATCGGCCACATACCTTACCGCGCTTATCTTGTCTTTGTTTGCATTTAGGCTTTCGACTAATTCTTTTATTTCAATCTTGCCATCTTTAATGTCCCTCAATTCCTCATCTTCTACATCGTGAACAAATTTTATCCTTTTATTTAACTCACCTATCTGGTAATTTTTTTCTTTCATAACTACTTGAAGCAAAAATCTCGGCATATGGCCCATCTTTGAATTTGACATGAGGTTTTTGGTGCCATTCCACATTGCTTCCAGCATCAAGTCTATGTCTTCATCTGTAAGTGGTATATTTTGATTTTTTGCTGCATTTTCATTTACAATTCCATAAAATGATATAAGTGAATATGGAAGTATATATTTCTCTGTAAATGTGCCCTGCTCTTTTCCAACTCCTGCAGGCATTACAGTTGTACCTTTTATATACGTCATATTAACCTTGTGAAGTGACCTTCCGTATCCAAATTGAACAGGCCCTGTCAAAGTCATGGTTTTATCTTTTACCGCTGTTGTAGCACCAAACAGTCTTACATCTATGCATCTATTTATGATGTCTTCATTAGAACCAAAGTCGCGCATCCTGTCATCCTTTGTGCGCAGTTTACCACTTTCATCCCTTGTCTCCAGTATGAAGACATCTTTTCCCTTGTATTCTGCCAGGTAATCTCTTATAGTCCTTTTAAGTCTTACATCTGTCACAATGTTTATACCTGTCTCTTCGTCGATCCTTGGCTTGTTTTCATCTACAGGATCTCCATTTGGATTTGCAAAGCTTACATCATAAAGGAAAAGTATCTCTGAGCGATTTTTTATTGTGTTATTCATTGTAATTCCCCCTCTTTATTATAAATTATAGCTGCTATCTCATCTGTGAGATTTATGCCGCAGGCAAAATAGAAGTTTATTTCATCTACTGGCATGTGCCAATTGTCTCCAGCTAGAAGGAGATAATTTGATACTTCTTTAGCCAGTAGCCTTTTACCTTTGTCAAACGAGTCGTACTCTTCAAGTTTATTTTGTACTTTTGGAAGAAGTCCTTTTATGTCCTTTTCATCCATCTTAAGGCTTTTTAAATTTTTCATGAAAGGCTTAGCCCCTCTATCCTTATACTGCTTTCTCAAAAGCAACTCTGTAAGGGCGCCTAATAGTACAAGCCCTCTTTTTATGGGTGTCTCAAAGTTTTTGTCGTACTTCTTGAAGAAATCTGATAATTGTCTTTCTTCCATTTCATGAACCTCCATCTCTATTAAACCTAATTTTTCTAAAAATGTTATTGCCATAATTCCGTCCTTTGTGGCACTTGCATAATAACGGTCTTGAATAAATTCATCTCTCACCCGCTTCATGATAAATTTTAAAAGTAGATTTAAATCAACTTTTCTTCCTCTAAAGATTCTGTCTGTTATGTCCAGAAAGTATCCGTCAAGGTCGCTGTCTCTCTTATTTATATCTGACTTTGATAAAAAGTTTCGTATATTCCTAAATGTAAAGTTATCTCCAAACATCTTTTCAACAAAGTCTTTAGCGCTGAATATCTCTCTTAAATGGGATGGAAATACATCTTCTATCAGTAACAAAATTCTCTCAGCTGAATTTTGTTTTTGTATAAAAAGATAATTTAAAGACAGGGAATCGTCAGCATCTTTTAAAAAGTACGTTATATCATCTTCATCGCCAATGACTCTCTTCGCTGTGCTGTCTTTTAATGTTACAAGCTTAGTCGTATCCTTAAATATGTTGATGATATCTTCTCTTATGAAATCTTCACCTATCAAAAATTTTGGTATTAATTGATATCTAAGTCCATAAAATCTAAACGTCAAATTGTTTTCTATATACTTTTTCCCTTCCTCAAGTTTAAGCCTGCAGTCAGGACATACCGGGAAATTGCGCCATGACTTTTTCTCGTCAAAGCCGCCTACTATATATCCAATTTTATCAATGGTGTAAAATGCATATGTATCAACCTTTCCAAAGACTAAGTCCTTTTTCTCCCCACATATGGAACACACTTTATCCGTGGCAGACAACTTATTGTACTTATCATTGTCAGAATCGATAAGGAGTTTTCTAAATACAGGAATATCGCCAATGTACTTGTTCACATTGTTCTCTATGAATTTAATCATCAGCACAAGGCCTTCTTTTTTAGGGAATTCCCCTCTAAACTTTATAATGTCATCTAGTATCCTATCTTTATTTTCTTGAAGCGACTTATTGAGATTTTCTAAAAATTTCTTCTCATCGTTGTCAATTTTTAAGCCTTTTTTGCTTAAGATCTTAAACCAGCTTAATATCTTCCCATTAAATGTCTTTTCAGGTTCTGTTATCTTTGCAACCGGCATGTACCCAGGTCCATTTCCGCCAGAGCTGGAATAAAGATACCTCGCTACCTTTGAGCTGTCTGTCTGTTCAATTGTAACATCTCTAAATGTTACATCATTTCCATCAATCATAAAATTTATTGCTATGATGTTTTTGTATGCTCCATTTTGATTAGGATCTTCTATTAAAACATCTAAAAGACTTTTGTTCGCGGCCTTTATAGCCATCTCTCCTATTTCTTTTACAGCATCCAGCATTATCTGCACCTCCTTCTACAATATTTCAAAGCAGCCAAACCCTTGCGAGTTTTTAGCTCCAAGGCCTGAGTAGTATGCAACCTTCAAAAGATCAGGGTTGCATTCAACATCATAAATCCCCATCCAGCCCTTTATGACTGTGTTTTTGTACTTCATAACTTTTTGATACTTCATATTTTCTCTGCCTATGGGATAAAGTTTAAAATATGGATCTCTTACACCCTCCCCATATATGACTTCATACTTCTTAATAAGGTTATTAAGCAAAAGATCAGAAAAGTTGTCATTCCAAGGGGAATAGTAATAAGTATACTTAATCCCTTTATCTTCAATAGTAGAATACATTACTACAGGCGACAAAAACTTTATCCTAGCCCTATCTCTAAATACAGGAGGATTTTCTATATTTATAGAGCTTAGCTGAAATGTTTGACTGTTAAAAGTGCAGAAATCCTTCTTAAACATATTTTGAGAAATATCAAATATGAATTCGTCAATTGGAGATGATATTGTAAGCCTGAAAGGCGGCTTTAATACAATCTTTTCTTCCTTTTTTAGAAGCCTAAATTCTCCTTCTAACCTAGAATACGTAAATAATTTAAACTTCCTTTTGCCATGCTTAAATCCTTCATCGTGCATAAATGCGCTAAAATCTCCATCTGTCATGTTGTTGTATATGAATCCCTGCACTATGTGGTTGTACTGTATCGGAAGATGTAAGTCTTTGTCACCTATAAACTCCAAAACTACCCTCATTTTCATGCCTCCATAACTTTATACTAACACAATATATTTCCATAATATGTCCTCTAACAAAAAATCTTTTTAAATCTTTTTAAGTAATATATTCTTCAAAGCCCTACATTTTCCTTCTAAACTTTTATAAATAATTTTAAAAACTTTTAGAAAAAACTTTAGTATTTGTAAACTAAAATAACAAAATAATAAGCGGCAAAGCCGCTTTTCTATTGATTATTAAGTTAAATTACACTTTATATATCTATTTGCCAATCCTAATACGTAAAGCATCTCATCTGGTGTAAGACTTGCAAACTCTCTATTGTGGCATTCTGCATTTTTAAACTTAAATACTATGGATAAATAACCTTCTACAAACTTTTTAAACGCTATTTTATATGAGTTTCCACCAGCCAACATAAAAGGATTTTTGTTGGCAAGATAAAGCATATTAAAAAATTTCATTTTTGCTTCTTTTTCATGGTTGCTTACTTCCTTCGCACTTTCGCAAAAATTTATAACTGTATCTAATACATTGGTCATTCTGTTTTTTACAAAGTATTTTCCTATTTTAACTGCCATATCATAGAGACCATCTTTCACATTATCACCGCCTTCAATATCCTCTTTGATTGTTTACAGTACGCCATACACTCTTTGTATGCCTCTTGTCCCATGAAAGCAACTCTTTCAACCTTTTTACATTTTTAGCTACGTCATTATCATTCATTCCATACCTGCTGGCTCTTTTTGATGCATCAATCTTATCGTCTATTGATCTCATTTTTACAGAACCATAATAAGCAGGCTTTCCATAACCTAACTTAAGATAGATGTCTCCACCTAATCCCAGAGAAAAACAGAGGAGATCTAATTGATTATCGTCTAAATCTTCGTAAAACACGTTTCCCTCAAAAATGCTTCCGGGCATCACAAATTCACACGGCATTGTACCTTTTTCTATTATATTTTCATCTCCATGGCTGTAAAATTTTATGCCCTTAAATTTTCCATCGGCAGCATAATAGTTCTCGTTCTCTGGCCTTGGTCCGTAAAATGTTGGAATATTTATTATATCTACACCGTTATTTTTCACAAGCTCCAAATCAGCAAACCTTAACCTGCTTTTCTTGCCTAATGAGCCAAACATGTCGCAAATTATGCAGTCATTTCTGTCCCTTACGTTCTTGCCAATCTTATACAAGTTCTGGCTGGTGCTTATACAGCTCCTTGAAACACTTTCAGCTATCGTCCTTACACATCCTTTCAAAGATGAACCAGGTATGATGTATTTGCCATTGTATTTTACAAATTCTTTATATACCATATTCCCATTTTCGTTGTAATACCCTGAAAATATATGAACTGGTGTCACTACCTCAATGCTTATTCTAAGCTTACCACTTTTTACATCTGGCGATTTTATATATGTTTTAGCACCTAATATAGGTACGAAGTTATAAGGTTTCATCAAACTCCACCTTCCCAAAACACTCATCATCCAATGCCAACTTGGACAACTTTTCTCTTAACATTTCCCTGTCAAACTTTCTTTCTATGTAAAATCCATAATCTTCATAACCTGATATGTTTTTTCTATCGTAGTATCTCATTGTAAACTGAACATTTTGTACAGCCATACGGCCAAAACCCCTGGATGTTATGCCTCCAAAGACCACATACCCATCGTCAATTTCATCTAATATTTCCATCAGTACCTTGATCTGCCAGTTAAATATGTTTTCCATTTTTATTTCACATTCAAATGTACCATCTTCTACAACTTCAGGCTCAAATAACGCATTTCTTTTCGATGCCCCTGTTATTCTATCAATAGCTACATTCTTTCTTTTGCCCATCTTAACTTCCCCTATTGGATAAGCATCTTTAAACAGAATTCGGCTCTTTAAAGCAGTATTGCCAAACATTTTACATGCAGGACAGCTTTCTTTATACCGCTCTTTTCCATCCATACTGCTACTAAGCTTCTTTCCGCAATATTCAGATCCAAATATATCACAGCCTTTTAACTTTTTCTCTGCCCTACTTCTAAATACACCTTTTATACTGCTACCAGGCATTACTACCGACAACTTACCATCTTTATAAGACCTTAAAAATTTGTTATCAGGCACCGTTGGATCAAAATCATTGTTGTCAGCCGCTTTTATTGAAAGAGGGCTCATGGTCTTTAAATAAAATTTGAAATATCCTTCATTGTGTAGTTCTTTAAACATCATTCCACCTCATTTCTTCACTTAAACCATTAGATACGTACTCTTTTAGATTGGATTTATCGACTTTGTAGATCTTCTCGTCAATAAGCTTAATAGTTCCTAAACCTCTGCTTGTCATTCCTCCTACTGATATCTGCCCATTTTTAAGCACATTTAGGCAAAGTTTTAAAAGTTCTAAATCGTCGTCATCCAAATTATCCCCTGTCATATAAAGCTCGAACTTCGTACCTGATGGAGTGATCTCGTAATTGTACTTCTTTCCATCTTTTGCAGTGCCTGTATCTCTGTCTATCCCAACGCCATCCCTCATGTCAAAAAAAGTCTTTTCATCTATCGAGTTTAAATCTTTTATAGTAAGTTTTGCTGCTAAATTGTTTGAGCCAAACAGTCTGCAAACATTGCACGACCTTTCATATATTTCTTCAGCAATTTTTTTATAATCTTTGTCGTACTTATCTTTTAACTTTTTAACATAATCACCATTTACACAAGGTTCATCATTAACTATTAGACATGACCTGTAACCTTCAAAAGCACCGCTTGAAAGCACTCTTTCAACAAAGCTTCTAAGGACTCCTTTTAAACTTGAGCCAGGTATTAAAGGTCGCCCATTTTCATCTTTTATTACTGGTGAATCAACTTCAGTCGGATCCATGCTTTCTTGGCCTTTACCTATGTGAATAGGCTTTAAAGCTACAATTGTACCTTTCACAATGTATCTATTTTCAAATTTATCAAACATACAAATCACCTCTCATTGCCGTTATAGTTATTTATTCCCATTTTTCGAATTCTTGTTTTGTTTTCCAAATCCATTGTTCTTTTGACTTGCATCAGATCTTATTAGCTTTACTCTGTAGGATGATTGCCAGTACAAATACCCGAAAAATAGGCTTAAAGCCTTTGGCAAAATATCTTCAGTTGCATCATTTTTTATTTTCCTCATGTATTCTATTATCTTGTCTCCATACTTCATGCCATCAAAGATGTTATCCCAGCCATTGCGCCTTGATTCCTTGTACTTTATGTAAAGTTCAAATTCATCATAAGAATCAATATTTGAGGCAATCTCAGCTAATGTCCTGTATTGGGATATGCCAATCTTGTCTTTTTCTCTACCTTTTTCATCATTTGTGTGAATCGATAAAAAGTCTTTTTTTGACGCTATTTCGTCTGAATATTTAATGAGCTTTTGTTTTAACTCTTTACTTATATTCATGGCTTAATTACCCCCATTCAAACGTATTTCATCGCAAATCTTCACATAGCCATATCCATTTGCAGTATTTTGGCCAATGCCTGACTTCTCCACAGAATACAGCTTATCTTTAATATCATTAATATCTTCATCTGTACCGATTAAAACAACAGAGCCTTTTTCTATATAAACTGATGGGCTTTCCCTCATGTCTTCCACTGGCTTTGATGTATCATAACCTCTGTATAAATTGCTTTCTGAGTAAACTTTTATCACGTCATAATCAAACCCAAGATTTAATATTTTCTTCCACAATTCTTTGTAATCATCTGTCGTCTTTAAAGGAATATTATAGTCTATATCAGGTATCATGTCTGAATAAAAATCAAGTGTTATAAGCGACTTATATGTCTTACCACCGTACTGCCTTTTGCCAACAATTTTATTTAACTTTTCGATTCTTTCTATCAAATCAACTTCATTCCTTGCACCTTCACTGCATATTTCGATCTCGCATTTACCGAATCCACTTGAAGTATCTGCACCAATCCTAAGCATTTTGAATTCTTCAAGTTCATTTGTTCCATCTACATACCCTTCAAATGTTGAGCCTTCCTCTATTGCTAATATGCTGTACAATCCTCCATCTCTTGCTGTCTTCGTATACGGATCGATTGCTGTTCTTGTAAAAAGTCTTTTAGGAACATCTACCATTTTCCCATCTTTATAATACCCAGTGGCAAACTCTATTCTCTCTTTGCATCTTGGACATTCACTCTTTCTATCAAAAAGCACATCTACAAGACCATGGTCATTGTGATACTTGCATTTCATTGCAGAAAGTGGAAACGGCCTTGCACCATCATAATAGAAGTTGTAAAATCTTATATTGCTAAAATTCCTACACCAATCTTTATACTTACATCTGCTGCACTTTTCATCATCTCTTATGTATATCCAGTTGTACCTGCCATCTTTATCTGGTTTATCTACATCGTACAGTGGACAATTCCTCAAAATCTCCCTTGCAATAGCTGCCCTTATAACGTCACCAGGAATATAATCCTTAGTGCTTAGAAAATTGCCGACTAAGTTTCTGCCACCTACTATAAGAGGTGAAATCAGGTTTAGCTTTACCTTTACCATTCATCCCCCTCCTTAACATCAACATGGACCCATCCATATCCTCTGCTTTTACCTGCCCCAATGCTTTCTATAATTTTTAAAGATATCAAAATGAGTTCTTCATATTTCTCTGTACTTTCATCCAAGTATAAGTCCATTGTCCCTTTGAATATACCGCCTTCATAGACTTCCATTGAGGTTAACGAATTGTCTTTTGCCACTTTTCTATACCTATCAACAGACGTTGAATGCCTTACAGTTCTACTGCCAATGTTAGCCACATCATCATCTAATAATAAGTCATCTATATATAATTTAGATGGGTTATACCCAGGTGAACCAAAAACCTTGCATACAGGACACATGCACTTCATATCATCATGATGCTCTTCATCGACTAAAGACATGAAGTTTTGCCTCATGATTCCCTTTATTGTGGATGCAGGTATATAAGGTTTTCCACTTCTATCTTTTACAAAGTATTTATCTACAAGACTACCAATGCTACTGCCTGTAGCAATGCACATTGGAGATTTTAATTTTACGACTATATCAAATCTCTTTTTCAAAATATCACCTCAATCCTATACATAATCCCAAATCTCGGTAATGTCATACCACGGTGAGTGGTATTCCATGCCGTTTTCACCTGAAAGCCTAAAAAGACCCTCTTCAAAACAGCCATTGGCAATCTCCACAAGTCCTTTTTCAATATCTTCTATATTTGACCTTGACCTGTCGTACATGTAAAAAAGCTTAAACTCCAATGGCAACATCATGCTTGCAGCATCCCTAAGTTTGTATATGTAGTTTTTCATCATCTTTTTGCTTTCTTTCATTTTCAGTACCAAGTTTATAAGCTTAGTCATGTCAATCCACGTGTAATTTAAAATACCTTGATGTATAAAGTCATAATTGCTGCCTTTATCCCTATCCAATTCCAAATACATATTGCTTTCTAAAACTGCAAATGAAACAGTCCCAATTTTGTTGTCCATCTTTTTTGAATATGATTTAGCTTTTTTCAAAAGCTTATTGGCCAATTCAAACATATTTCTTATAGGTGTGGAATATTTGCTTATTGCAACACCAATAGACATTGTCACATTTGCACTTTTGTTAATATCCGACTTGTTTTGAAATTCTTTATCAAATGTTTCAATAAGCTTTGACGCCATTGCTAAACTGGATTTTGCAGGGGTTATTATAAATATATCATCGCCTCCAAGCTCAATAACTTCAAATGGGATCTCCTCTCCCTCTGCCTCATACCCTTTACGTATAGCCTCCAATGTTGATTTAAAGGCAGAACTTTCCGCTTTTCTGCTAAAATACATCATCTCGTATACATTTTTTATATTCTTTATTATGTTTCCAAAATTATTGCCATCTCCGTATATTAAAGCCATGTATCCATTGTTTTTAAAGGCCCCAATCTCGTCTAAGCCTTGAACTTTTTTGCCACCGTATTGTCCTTGTCCAAATTTTTTTAAATGCATTCTTTGAAAATCTTCATGAAATCCACTTTTAGCATGAGTTCCTGCTTCAATTTTGTGAAGGCAGCTTAAGCATACACCTTTCTCTCCTTCACTTGTCTGAATTGTATAGTGTGCATCTCTCAAATTACAGAATTTACATATCAATTTGGCTCCGCTTTCTATCGGTTTGTGCATTATCTCATTTATCACCATGTCTTTGTCTTCTATTCCTTTATTTATATCACCATTATGCGGATCAACATTTAAGTATAGTTTTAATTTTTTCCTATCTTCCAGCATTTCTTCACAATCTCTTATGACATCTTTATAATCATTCAGTAGATCTTTTAAAGTTGTTTTATACGATATAAAGGCGCTCTGAGCTGTTATCGTCACATCTTCATAAAGTCTTTCTAAATCATACTCTATATCAATATCATTATCAGGCACCACGGCAAAGACATTTCCTCCACCACAGTAGATAATGGCCTCTGGTATAAACTTCTCTTTGAAGTAATCAGGTATCCTTACTCTGTTTATGTTATCTAAAAGATAGCTAGAACCTCTCAAGCACTTTATATCATTGTTCTCAACGATATACTTTTTTGTCTTATATACACCGCCTTTTATTATCTTTATATCTGCATTTCTGATGGAATCTTCAAATTTTTCCCCAAGGGCAAGCATGTCTACCATTTTTAATGCGGTATTTATGCTTTCACTTTGAGATTTTTCTATCTCAAAAAAGTGATGATACATCTCGAGCCTTACATCATTTGAATTGTCCATGGCATATGCAAAGCAAACGGCCAACGTAGCAGCATCTTTTAAAGAAGGTGCCTTAACATCTTTTTTGTCTTTGTATGGTCTAATGTACGGTATTTCATCTACCTCGTTTTTCAAGTACTCGTATATTTCGTCACTATTCATCACGGATATATTTTGAGCTATCTTCTTAAATTTCTTTTCATAATCATCCATCTTCATGCAGTAATTTGTGCCAGTAACAATGTCTACCCAGCTTATATATCCACCGGGAAGTTTCTCATATCTAACTTTTTCATCTGCAAAATCTATATACACGTTATCACCTCACTCTATAATTTTTTCTACATCATCTATAAAGGCATTAAGCTTTTTTACAAAAGTGTCATACGACATGCTGTTATTTCTCCATCCAGCATGATTTATGTCATTTCTGACATTTTTTATATCGTAAATCAATTTAGCCAATTTCTCACTATCTTCTCTATCTAATATTTTATTTACAATATCTTCATGAAGTCTTGCTTCATCTTTCCATTCATCCTTGGGAGCATTTTTAATCTTTATGTAAAATGCTTGTCCTATAGCAGTTCTGATTTCTTTATTATATTTGTCAACTCCAAACTTGTTGCAGAAATATGTTATTATGCCTTCCTCCAGTATCGTAAGCCCTTGCTGTATCATGTTGTGGTCTCTGCACCATTTCACCACCTGTATCATGTTTTTGTCTTCATCATCAGTAAAATTATCAAAGTGATTCTTTATATTCTCTATTAATGGTGTCATTGGCTTTATGTAACTTTCTTCTGATATATTAAGAGCATTATTTACATTTTCTTTTAGCTCTATGCCATCGTCTGATATTGATTTCCCTCTGCATACAGCTAGATTATTTGTATACTTTTTTATTGATTTGCCAAGCTTTTCTAAAATATCTTTATCATCTTTCATGCCTTTTTTAAATAATTCATTTTTCCCATGCTCTATAAGCTTATTTATATACCTTGAATCGCCATCTTCTATGAAACGATCGATTCCAACTGTCCAATCAAGAAGGTTGACAAAAGGAGTGAGATTAAATATAGGCGCATTTCTATCTTCCAATTTTAATTTTTTTTCAATTTCATTTGATGGGACTCCAAGAGCCTCTATAGCCCCGTAGTACATGCCTTTTATCTCGCATTTCTTTACGAATTTGGCGTAATTCAATATTATAAGTGCTAAGACAGGCAGTGATCTAAATGAATGCGTTATGTCAAAGATTATCTCATCTTTGTAGTTTATCTTTCCTAATACTTTGTCAAATATATCCCAAAGTTCTTCTTCTATTTCCCCAGATGGGATATCTACGGCTTCAATAGTATTTACTATGCCTTCGTATTTTTTAAGCACACCAGAAAGCCCACTTTTCTCAGGATGCTTTGCATTTGAAAGCCAATTAGCTGTAGTCGCTTCTTTTGTCTTGAAGATATAAATGCCATCTATTTTGATGCCTTTTTTTAAAAAAATATCTATAAGTGCTTCTTGAACATAGCAAATCGCGTCGATTTTTATGCCATCCAGCGAATAATTGCATTCAGCATATTTGCCTGTACCTAAAAATGAAAAAAACTTTGTTGCCATCACTTCCACCTCTCATATTTTCTAAATCTGACGTGTTTAAATGTCCTCTGCACTTTTACAGTGCCATCAGCAAATGTTTTTTCGTCTGCATCTCGTGCAGTCGTAGAATATACGGGTATCAATCCGCTTTCAAAGCAAAAATCTACTAATAAAAATGTAGCTCCAAAATCGCCCTGCACAAGAACATAATCACCTTGACTGGAATTTTGCTTTATCCACTCAGCAATCTTGTCCACGCAAAGGCGTATAGATTTTGCCTCCGGTGGTATAGATGCCCATATTTTTTTAAGTTCATCTGGAAGAGTTACAAATTCATCAATGCCAAAATTAGAAACAGCATCTTCCCTTTGACTTTGAGTCAAGGAATGAGAGAAAATCAAAAACATCTTTTTCATTTGTGTACTGAACCTCTTTCTGTTACATTATGGAAATTAGACTAAAAGAAATGACAATCCTCATAGGTAAACTAAATGTGACATTTATATTCATACTTCTACATAAATTAAAAATTTCCTGCAAAAAAATTAAAATTTTAACAATAAAAAAACGCCTTAACAAATTGTTAAAGCGCAATATATTCTATATAATCTTCTCTAGTGTCTTCCACGCCAGTAGCGCACATTTCACTCTGGCTGGAAAATCTGACACACCTTGCAAGATTTGTGCATCTCCTAGTTCGTCAAGGTCCACATCTTTTTTGTGAATCATATCGATAAACTTCTCAACCAATTTTAAGGCTTCTTTTTTATTTTTCCCTTTAATTAGATCGCACATCATAGATGTAGAAGCTTGGCTTATGGCGCAGCCATGTCCCACAAATGAAGCGTCTTCTATCACATCGCCATTCATCTTTAGCTCCAGCGTTATGTCATCACCACAGATGGGATTGTGGCCTCTCTCTTTTATCGTAGGGTTTTCCAGCTCTCTTCTATTTGGTGAGTTTTCATAGTGTTCCATTATTATCTCTGAGTAAAGCTGATTTAAATCGCTCATCTAAACCACTTCCTAACATCTTTTAATCCATCCACAAATGCATCGACTTCGCTTTTGTCGTTGTAGATGTAAAAACTTGCCCTCACTGTAGCTGGAACACCTAAATACCTCATGAGAGGCTGACAACAGTGATGACCGCTTCTTACCGCTATGCCATCCTGGTCAAGTATCGTGGCAACGTCATGTGGATGGACATTTAAAACGTTAAAAGATATTATGCCCGTCCTATTTTCAGCATTTTTCGGTCCGTACAGTTTCACATAGTCTATCTCAACTAATTTGCTTAGTGCATATTCTGTAAGCTCTTGCTCATGCTTTAAAATATTGTCAAGCCCTATACCCTCAATATACTCAATCGCCTTTATAAGGCCATATACGCCTTCTACGTTTGGGGTCCCTGCCTCAAATTTAAGAGGTGATGGTGCAAATGTAGAATGGTCCTCAAAAACCTCATCTATCATTTCTCCTCCACTTAAAAATGGAGGAACGTCATCCAGCAGATCTTCTTTTATATACAGCACACCTATTCCCATAGGTCCTAACATTTTATGACCGGAAAATGCGTAAAAATCGCATCCAAGCTTCTCTACATCTATCTTCATATTAGGTATGCTTTGTGCACCATCTATTAAGACTTTTGCACCATTTCTATGAGACAAATCTATGATTTCATCGACTGGATTTATTATGCCTAATACATTCGATGCGTGCTGTACTGCAACTAATTTCACATGCCCTGCTGAGATAGTCCTTTTAAACTCATCTAAGTCAAGCCTAGAATCTTCATCAAGGTGGACATACTTAAGCTTTGCACCTTTTTTCTCCGCAACCATCTGCCATGGAAGGATGTTGCTGTGATGCTCAGCTATTGTTAATACTATCACATCTCCTTCACCAATATGTTTAAGCCCCCATGTGTAGGCAATGAAGTTTATGGACTCTGTAGCATTGCGAGTAAAAACTATTGATTCAGATGTTTTCGCATTTATAAACCTTTTTACGGCTTCTCTGGCTTCTTCATAGCTTTCTGTCGACAAAGTGCTTAAATAGTGAGGGCTTCTGTACACATTGGCATTGTACTTTTTATAGTAGTCAGCAACAGCCTCTACAACCTGCGTTGGCTTTTGTGTCGTTGCCGCATTATCAAAATAGATGAGCTTTTTCCCATGTGGAGATGTCTTTAAAATAGGAAAATCGTCTTTTATCTTTAAAATATCAAGCATCAGCCCGAAATCCTCCTTCCAATGTAGTCTCTAATAGATTCCCTCATAGTATCACTTGGCAGTGTGTCAATAACAGGATTAAAACTTGCCTCAACCATTAAAAGTTTTGCTTCGTCAATGCTTAAACCTCTTGACATCATGTAGTAAAGCTTATTTTCGTCGATTTGTCCTGCACTGGCAGAATGGTTTGCTTGGACATCGTCCTCAGAACACCAAAGAGCAGGTATGGCATCAGATCTAACTGTCTTATCAAGCAAAAGAACTACTTCGCTTTCATTTCCCTTTGCCTTTTTAGCACCTCGCTTCATATCTAAGTTTCCTCTAAATACAGCCTTCGACGTATCCTTCAAGGCACCTTTTACATCAACATTGCTTTCCGTTCTGGGCGCTATGTGATTTACCTTGTATGACATGTCATGACTTTGATTCTTTGTACCTAAAAATATTGAGTTTAAGTAAGCGCTGCTACCAGTCCCTTCAAGTTCTGCCGTTATATCGTATGCGTCTACTCTTGAACCAAGATCAACCTGCGTCCATCTAACTGATGCATCATTTCCTGTTATTATTATATTATTGTCAAAATTCGAAGAATCATCACTGAGCCTTTGGATTTTTACGATGTTTACATTAGAACCGTCTTTGGCTATGACGACGGTTAATCCATTGTGAAACCCTCTTTTTTCAGAGCTGTAGTCAAACACTACTGTCATGTTTGATGCCCTCTCCGCTATTATGAGATTTAAGTCTATTATCGTATCATCGTCACCATTTACAGCGTAATTAACCGCGATAGGCAATTTTATATTTGAATTAGGCAATGCCCTTATACTGAAGCCAGTATTGTAAAATGCCAATACCATATTTTTAAATTTATCATCTACGCCGAAATTCCGTTTTAAGGCTGTGTTTAATGAGTTTAAGTCATCATCCATCAAAGCCTTTGTTATAAGATTTGTAACAAGGCCATCTTGCTCTTCATTCTTTATTATTGCACTTTTGTATTCTTTGTAGTAAGGAATATGGACATCATCAAGCTTTACTCTCTTCCACATAGGCATAGGCACTTTTGAAAAAACTTCGTATCCCTTTACTCTAAGTTCTTTCTCTTCGCTTCCACTGCTTTTTATAAGCTCTTGTATTGTATTGTAATCTAACGATTTAATCATAGAAACATCTCCTTTATCCGATTGTGCCTTCAAGCTCAAGCTTTATAAGACGATTAAGCTCAACTGCGTATTCAAGTGGAAGTGACTTCGCCACAGGCTCTACAAATCCTCTAACTATCATTGACCTTGCTTCATCTTCACTTAAACCTCTCGTCATAAGGTAAAATATCTGTTCATCGCTGATTCTTCCTACTTTTGCCTCATGTCCTATATCAACATTGTCATTTAATACTTCTATAATAGGCATAGTATCTGATCTCGATATCTCATCAATCATAAGTCCTTCGCATTGTACAGACGCCTTTGCACCTTCGGCATTTGGACCTATTTTTAAAAGCCCTCTGTAGTTTGTAATTCCTCCATCTTTTGAAATACTCTTTGCCAACACCTTTGATGATGTGTACGGTGCTAAATGTATCATCTTTGAACCCGTATCTAAATGCTGACCTTTTGCTGCAAATGTTACACCCGTGTATTCAGACTTAGCACCTTTTCCTCTTAGGACAGAACAAGGATAAAGCATCGTCTTGTGGCTTCCAAATGAGCCTGATATCCACTCTATTACGCCATCTTTATCAACCAGTGCTCTCTTTGTATTTAAGTTGTACGTGTTCTTGCTCCAGTTCTCAATCGTTGAATATATAAGCCTTGCGCCTTCTTTTACAAAAAGCTCAACACATCCTGCATGTAAATTGGATACTGCATACTGTGGTGCTGAACACCCTTCTATGAATCTTACTTCGCTTCCTCTATCAGCTATTATAAGGGTGTGCTCAAATTGACCTGTTCCAGGTGCATTCATCCTAAAGTACGCTTGCAGCGGCACCTCTACTTTTACATTCTCAGGGACGTACACGAATGTTCCGCCGCTCCATATGGCACCGTGAAGGGCTGCAAACTTGTGGTCATTTGGTGTAACATTCTTAGTCATGAAATGCTCTTTTATTATGTCAGGGTACTTCTTTAAAGCCGTATCCATATCTTCAAATATTACGCCTTGTTTAGCAAGATTATCTTTTATGCTGTGATACACGACTTCCGAATCGTACTGTGCTCCAACGCCGGACAGCGCTTTTTTCTCTGCCTCAGGGATGCCAAGCTTCTCAAACGTATTTCGTATGTCTTCAGGCACTTCATCCCATGAGTTTTTCATCTTCGTATCAGGGCTTAAATATGCCACAATTGAATTTATGTCAAGCTGGCTTATATCAACGCCCCAGGTAGGCATAGGTTTACTTTCATATATTTCAAGAGACTTTAAACGAAAGTCCCTCATCCATTTAGGCTCATTTTTTCTCTCCGATATCTCCTCAACGATCTTTTTAGAAAGACCTTTCTCTGTCTTGTACGAGTATCTAACTTCGTTTTTGATATTGTACCTGGAAAAATCTATATCATTTACAATGGTTTTTTTCATTTGATTCACCCCTTTACGACAGGACTTCGTCTAAGATGCTTTCATATCCTGTCTTCTCAAGCTCCTTTGCAAGATTTTTATCTCCTTCTTTTACGATTCTACCATTTGCAAGGACAGAGATAACATCCGGCTCCAGATAATCCAGTATTCTATTGTAGTGAGTTATTATAAGTATTGACATATCATCTGTCTTCAACTTCCTGACTGTCTCAGCCACAACCCTTAAGGCATCTATGTCAAGGCCAGAATCTATCTCATCTAGTATAACCAGCTTCGGATTTAACATGGCCATCTGTAAAATCTCGCTTTTCTTTTTTTCACCGCCAGAAAAACCCACATTTAAATATCTTGTCCTGTATTCCGGTTTCATATCCAGCATATCCATTTTTTCCTTCATGCTTTTTGCAAATTGAAGCATAGGCATATTTTTATTTGTAACTGCACTTAATGAAGTCCTTATGAAATTATCTACCGTAATCCCCGGTATCTCTTCCGGTGACTGAAAAGACAAGAATATTCCCTTCTTTGCCCTCTCATTTACTTTAAGTTTGACAATATCCTCGCCTTCAAACAGTATCTCGCCGTTTGTTACTTTGTAATGAGGATTTCCCATTATTACATTGCACAGCGTGCTTTTTCCACTGCCATTAGGCCCCATGATAGCATGTATTTCACCTTTTTTAATAGTTAAATTTAACCCCTTCAATATCTCTTTGCCATCCACTTCTGCTTTAACATTTTTTATTTCTAACAAATTATCCTTCATATTTACACTCCCTTTTTAATTCCTACTATTTTAATGGGATTACTTCCATGTTTTAATTATACCCTAATATAAAAAAAAATCAACAAATATATGAAAAATATACTCATTGTTTATTTTTGCCTTGTGTGACACAATCTATAGCAGAGAAAAATAATATGAATTTAAAAAAACACATACCACAAGGGTTGCTATGATATACCATCACAATCCATTTCCTGATTTTAGATTGAAACATTTTTCATTTTTTATTATTGTTTAGTTTTTTAAAGACTAATTTAATACCGTTCTTTTTATTATAACGATGAATCCAATATATAAAAAATAAAACAATTAAAATTATATAGGCGATAAAAATATGTATTTCTAGAGAATTAAGCTTATTTTTACTTAAGTTAAAGAAATGTAAAATTCCTATTGCCACAACGAATAATATTGTAATTAAATCTGCACCTATCATATCAATTTTTCTCTTTATTACTCCCCTTATTAATTGAATCAGTATAACTAATGCCATGAAAAACCACACATATGCCATGTACTTACAGCACCCTTTCTATTTTTAACTTTTAATGCCCGTAACTATTCCTATACTTTTTATAAAGCTGCAACCAATATGATAAATATCTGTCGACCAAGCTAAGGGTCCTGAAATGCAGTTTAAATGTCATATATTAACCATTAGACTGTCGCTTTAAATTCTCTCTTAATACTATTTATTCTTTATCAAATTTATTGACTTAAATTTTATTGTTTTATTGCTTTCTTGTCAAGAATTATTTTTAACAGCACGTCTAATTTCTCGAAAAATGCCGAAATTTGCGAAAATTTTTTTTGCAATCATAACTAAAGCTGATAAAAAAAATAACCGAAATAAATAACATAAAATTACTGAAAAGGCTAATTCACATATTTTTGGAATTAAACTAAGCATATTTTTTAACAATGGAACAAAAAATATTATAAACAATTCAAGGATTGACACACTTGCAGGAGATTTAAGCAGAAATATATATATGGGGAATACCGGGACAATTTGATCCTTTTTCTGATTTCTGGTTAGAACAAAATGAAGAAGGAATTTGGATAGTGTATGACCAAGATGAAAGAGGTAATAAATATACAATAAAAACTTTTACATCAGAGGAAGAAGCATGTGAGTTTTTTTACGATTTAGTGACCAAAGAATATGAAAAGGCGAAACCGTATATAGGAAAGGAAAAGATTTATAAAGTTTAGCACCATAGTTTTAAGCTATGGTGCTGTTTTAAAAATATTTCATTACCACATAAAACAAATTTTTTATCAGTATAGTATAATATAAGTAGTATCTGAAATGCAAAAAAACAATAATATCTATAAATAAAGGAGTAAATCATATGACAAAAGTATATTTTGTAAGACATTGTAAACCAGATTTTTCAATTAAAGATGATTTAATGCGTCCACTCACTAAAGATGGTCAAAAAGATTGCAAAAAAGTTACAGAATTTTTGTCAGATAAAAATATTACAAAGATATTTTCAAGTCCTTATAAAAGAGCCATTGACACTATAAAAGATTTTGCAGAAAGTGCAAACTTAAAGATTAATGTTATTGACGATTTTAAAGAAAGAAAGATTGGCAATGCCTGGATAGAAGATTTTGATAAATTTGCAAAAGAACAATGGCATAATTTTGATTATAAATTGCCTGGAGGAGAAAGTTTAAATGATGTTCAAAGAAGAAATATAAAAGCACTTATGAATATACTTGAAGAAAATGTGGATCATAATATTGCGATATCTTCTCATGGAACTGCTTTAAGTACGATAATAAACTATTTTAATAAAGAATTCGATTATGCTGAATTTGAAAAAATTAAAGATCTTATGCCATTTATTGTTTGTTTTACTTTCGACGGTCAAGATATTTTGAATATCGAAAAATTTATTTTTGACTAACAATTAAAAAATTTATTTCTTTTACTTTTATCAATATAAAATCTTTGATAAAATAAAATTAAGTTTTTATTTTTCAAAATTATACAAAAACGGGGTATGATGATGGAAAAGCCATTAATTAGAATTTTAATTGATCGACTATTATATTTGTTAATTGCATTATATGGAATTATCAAGGTATTTATCGTTAAAGGTGTTATAGACAAAATATTTTTATTTGCAATATTCATTACATTCTCTTATGAATTTTACAAAACTTTTAATCAACAAGCCAAATTCAAGTGATAAAAGAATTGATTCTATTTTATCCACTGTAATAATTTTCATAGGTTTTGCTATGGCTGGCTGGACGAGATACAAGCAAGCTTTGCACGATATAATTGCTGGTACCTTTGTAATAAAAAGTTGAATTTTTCAAATGAAGGGATGAACAAAATGTTCAAACTTTTTATAAGAGCATTGATTTCTAGTTTAATTTTTACACTGTTAATGTTTCTGTTATTTAAAAAAGAAAAAAGTGACTTTAAAAAGAAGAGTTTAAAGCAATTCGTCTTTATGTTCTTAGTTTATTTCATTACATATATGATTATTAGCTTACTCATCAAGTAAAAATTTTAAAATTTTTCTGAAGGAGTATCATTGTAAATGAATAGAAAGAACATTATAACAATAATTATTGCTGTATTAATTATGGCTTTTGGATTAATTATAGGATCATTAAGTAGATATAACATCTTAGAAAAATTTTTTTCTGTTCTCTTAGTGGCAGTAATACTTGCTGTAATATGTGATATATATCTTCTTTTCAAAGACAAAAGATATTTTGGAAAAGCAAAATGGATAGTAAAAACAAGCAATAATACATTACTACTTACAATCAGTTTGTATTGCATCTTAATACCAAATTTAAGCAATAATTCTAAAAACTTTCTCCACACTATTCTTATTTTAATCATCTTTGTATCTGGGCTAATTCCCTTTTTTCATTCCATATTAAAAGACGGAATAAACGAAAAAGGCATATTTCATTGGGGCACTTTATACACATGGAATAAAATTCAAAGCTACAGTTTTACAGACAATTTCTTAGTCATTGCTTTAAATTTCTCCACCAATAAAATCAAATTAATTGTTAAAAAAGAAGATAAAGAAAATATTAAACTTTTATTAAAAGAGCATATAAACCGCTAACGTCAATCAACAAATAAAAAAATAGGTCGAAAAAAACCGAGAATAAGTCTCGGCTATATCTCATCAACATCAACATATTTAGCTATTATATCATCTACTGGCACTATCAAATACTCAACATCTCCGTGCTTTATTTTTGTGCCAGAAAATTCTTTGTATATGACTCTATCACCTATGGATATCTCGTCTGTGGCACCTGCAGCAAGGCCTTCCACAATACCTTCATGAAGCTTTTCTTGGGCATTCCTTGGTATTATTATGCCACCTACTTTTTTGTCACCTTCTGTGTCTTCTAATCTTATCAGCGCATTGCCGTTAACTGGCTGTATCTTTTCCATAATACATCATCCTTTCTTCATTGTTATTATAAATAATTTTTATCCTTGAATACCTAAAAGCGCATTTAATCTTGACTTATCAAAGCCTACCACAATAGTTCCATCAATGTCTGTCTGCGGTACGCCTCTCTGTCCACTTCTCCTTACAAGCTCTTCAGCAGCAGCAGGATTTTTCGTCACATCGACTTCTCTAAATGGTATATTATTCTGCCTTAAGTATGACTTTGTGGCGCTGCACCACGGGCACGAAGGCGATGTGTATACTATGACCCTATGATATTTTTTTGACCCATCGCTTGACTTTACAGGGGATGTAGAAAGAAGTCTCTCATAATAATCTTCTGTCTGTACACCGTAGACTACCTGCTGCACTTTTCCATCACCATAAGCAATTAAAGCAGGTACAGCAGTAATGCCAAATTCTGTATGAACATCTCTAACATCTGATGCATTTACTGCATAGACTTTTACATCTTTGTTTTTATCACTGAATTTCTTTAAATTATCTAATGCCTCTAAGCTTTTCTGAGATTTATTAGAGTAAAACAACAGCATGAAAAAATCTGCTGACTTTTTTATGTCTTCAAATTCACTCCTATCCTTTATGAAGCTTAACATACGCAACACCTCTTACAATTATATATAAATCGCGGGATTATACCCCCCAATGGTAGCTGGCCAATCTACAATATATTATATTCACACTGCATTAAAATGTCAACATATCAAACATCATGAGAAAAGTATATGTTTATATAAGCTAATGTATACTATCTATAAGGAAAGGAGTTGTTTTTATGAAATATGAAAGAGCTGAAGAAATATATAATTCTCCATCGAATTATGAAGTTATTTATGATGGCAATCCTGTATGGATAAATTCTCTAAATCCAAATAAAAAATCTGCCAATATCAAATTTTTAAATGATAACGCAGTAATGGATGTGCCTGTTGGTTTTTTAATAGAAGGAAAAAAATTAAGCTCATAATATAAGGGCAGCCTATTCTTTTATAGAATATAGCTGCCCTTAACTTACGACATAAGTCGCTTCTCACCTTCTAAAGCTTTAATTGGTGCTATGTCTTGCGTAACTTCCAGTGTCCCTAAATAATCTCCATTTTCATCTCTTACAGCAAAATATCTTATATATACGTATTTGTCCCCCATCATTATCCAGAAGTCTTCATGGCTCTTTTCCCCCGATTTAAAGTCCCTCAACAGCTCTTCCACCACATGGACACTGGCAGGTGGATGACAATACTGGACTTTCCTTCCTATTACAGCCTTCGTCCTTGCAAATATCCTGTCATTGCTATTTGAGAAATATCTCACTACATCATCTTTATCAATGAAATTATTACTGTGATATAAATCACTATTTTACAAATACTCTTTCTTTGTCAATGTATTTTACTAATTCGTTGTAGACAAAGTCTTTCATGTATTCGTCATTTTTATACGTGCAAATGCCATTTTTTATTTCTGTCTCATAACAAAAGATAGGAGATGTTTCCCTGAGCTTTTCTATTTTTTTGGCCTGCCCCTTTACCATCCTGAATGCACCTATATTAAAGTCGTGTATGCTTTCAAGTGGTAATTCACTATGCAATTTATCTATAAAATCTGAATATATCTTTTCAAAACCCTCCAGGTACATAATAGGTTCTAATGATATTCTCACTTTTACACCTTTTTCAATGGCCTTTTTTATTGCCAATATCCTTTTATCAATGGATGGCGTAAGTTTCTCATACATCGAAATCACTGGTTGAGGTAAAAGGGACCAAGAAAATATTACATTATCAGGAATTTCTATGTTTTCAAATATGTTGACATTGGCGCTTTTAGTCCTTACCTCCATCGTCAAATTCTTATTTTTCTTTGCATAGTCTATCCACATCGACAAAAACCCCGTAAATGGCTCAAATGCCATTAAATCCGTCTCATACGATATGCTTAAATATATTTTCTTATTCTTCGTCAGTTTGTCCACTTCATCAAAAAAATCCTCTATGTTTACAAATACAACAATGTTAGCAGATGGATACATCCCCTGAAGATAACAATAATCGCAAGAATAGATGCAGTTTAAAATGTTTGAAGTGTGGTAAAACTCATCGTTACCAAAATCTTCGCACATATAAGAGCCTCTGTATATAAAATCGTACCTTTTCTTGGCAAGTATAATATTTAAAGATTTTTTCTGCATCAGGTAGCTTTGCCTCGGCCTATTGAAGAAATGCCCATACCTTTCTATTTCAATTACAACGCTTCTTTTTAAAGTATTTAAAATCTTCTTAGCTATTGGATTATCAACAACATCTTTCTCAACGTAAACATGAGAAAACCTCATACCACCTTTCCATCCTTTCACAGTACATCATGATAAACAAAAAAGCGCCCATAGCGCCACTTAAACATCATTAAGATTGTGTATATCTAAAAGCAGCTTTACATCTGCTTCTCTTTCTAAAATATGATCATTTAAAACGTCAAATTTCTTATCTATTCTCTTAAAATTCAATTCAAATTTGGCAAGCAGGCTTGTATGTTTTGTAACCTCTTCAAATGTCTGTTTTAAAATATAGTCAACATCGCTTTGCTGTCTTTCAAGATTGCCAAGCCTCTTATCAACACTGTCAAGTCTTTTGTCTACAGCGTCAAGCCTATTTTCTACATTGTCTAGCCTCTTCTCTACATTGTCTAATCTCTTTCCAACATTTTCCAATCTTCTATCTACGTTGTCCAATCGGTTTTCAACATTTTCCAATCTTGTATCCAAATTGTCCAGTCTTTTATCTACGCTATATAGTTTTTCATCGATTGAGTCAAATCTTTGAAGCACAAGGGTCATGAATTCTTCATTTGTCAAAATCCCTTCCCTCCCCTTTACCTTTTTGTCCATTATACCATACTGCAAATTCACAAGCAACAATTCAGAAATACAGTATTAAAGCGTGTGTAAAGAATTTCAATTCATTTTAAGGCTTACTATATAAAAAAAAATTTTTTAGTTAATCGTTTATAAAAAATTTTCTATATTGACAAAATAATATTGATAATATATCATATAAATGTAAGGTGATTGTTAAATGTATAACAAAATTTATTTACATCATCCAGTTCAAAGTTCAATTTATTCAAGCAATTCCTTGTTAAAACGCTTGAATAATTGGTACAATCGCCTGTAAAATAAGTGTTTATTGTTAATTTATTAACACGGAGGTGTTTATTATGGCAACGACAAAAACGGAATTAAACATTCAGAAGCAGATAGATTTACTTGTGTCAAGAGCACAAGAAGCCCAGAAGAAATTCATGTCTTACACTCAAGAGCAAATTGACGCCATCGTAAAGGCAATGGCTTTAGCAGGTGTTGACAAACACGTTGAGCTGGCAAAGATGGCCTACGAAGAGACAAAAATGGGTGTGTATGAAGATAAGATTACAAAAAACCTTTTTGCAACAGAGTACGTGTACCACGACATAAAAAATGAAAAGACAGTAGGCATAATTAATGAAAACATAGAAGAAAACTACATGGAAGTAGCAGAGCCAATAGGAGTCATTGCAGGCGTCACACCTGTCACAAACCCAACATCCACAACAATGTTTAAATGCTTAATATCCATAAAGACAAGAAATCCTATAATATTCAGTTTCCATCCAAAGGCTATAAAATGCAGCATAGCGGCAGCAAAAGTCATGTATGAAGCAGCGTTAAAGGCAGGTGCACCTGAAGGTTGCATAGGCTGGATAGAAACACCATCAATTGAGGCAACACAGCTTCTCATGACACATCCTGGTGTATCGCTAATCCTTGCAACAGGCGGTGCGGGAATGGTAAAAGCAGCATACAGCTCAGGCAAACCAGCATTAGGCGTAGGTCCTGGCAATGTGCCATGCTACATCGAAAAATCAGCAAACATAAAGAGAGCTGTATCAGACCTCATATTAAGTAAGACATTTGACAATGGCGTTATATGCGCATCAGAACAAGCTGTGATAATAGACGAAGAAATAGCAGATGAAGTAAAGAAGCTTATGAAGGAGTACGGTTGCTACTTCTTAAATAAAGACGAGATAAAGAAGCTTGAGAAATTTGCAATTGACGAGCAAAGCTGCGCAATGAGCCCTGCAGTCGTAGGTCAGCCGGCAACAAAGATTGCTGAAATGGCAGGTTTTAAAGTCCCTGACGGCACAAAGATATTAGTTGCAGAATACGAAGGTGTAGGTCCAAAGTATCCGCTGTCAAGAGAGAAATTAAGCCCTATACTTGCTTGCTACACTGTTAAAGACTACAATGAGGGAATCAAAAAGTGCGAAGAAATGACTGAATTTGGAGGTTTAGGACACTCCGCTGTAATACACTCTGAAAATCAAGACGTAATAAACGAATTTGCAAGGCGAGTCCGCACAGGAAGACTTATCGTAAATTCACCATCATCACAGGGAGCAATAGGAGATATATACAATACAAACACGCCATCACTTACGTTAGGCTGCGGTTCTATGGGAAGAAACTCAACAACAGACAACGTAAGTGTCAATAACCTTTTAAATATTAAGCGTGTTGTGATAAGGAAGGATAGAATGAAATGGTTCAAGATTCCACCAAAGATATACTTTGAAAACGGGTCACTGCAGTATCTGTGCAAAGTAAAGAAGAAAAAGGCTTTCATAGTGACAGATCCATTCATGGTTAAGCTTGGCTTCGTAGACAAAGTGACATATCAATTAGATAAAGCAAACATCGAATACGAAATATTCTCAGAAGTTGAGCCAGATCCATCTGTTGATACAGTAATGAACGGCGTAAAAATAATGAATTCATACAATCCTGACCTAATAATCGCTGTAGGCGGTGGATCTGCAATAGATGCAGCAAAGGGAATGTGGCTTTTCTACGAGTATCCTGATACCGAGTTTGAAACATTAAGACTTAAATTCGCAGACATCAGAAAGAGAGCATTTAAATTCCCAGAGCTTGGCAAAAAAGCGCTGTTCATCGCAATACCGACAACAAGTGGTACAGGTTCAGAAGTGACAGCATTTGCCGTTATAACTGATAAAAAGAGAAACATCAAATACCAACTGGCAGACTACGAACTCACACCAGATATAGCTATAATAGATCCTGACCTTACAAAGACAGTGCCACCATCTGTAACAGCAGACACAGGTATGGATGTGCTGACACACGCCATAGAAGCATACGTATCGGTAATGGCATCAGACTACACAGATGCGCTGGCAGAGAAAGCCATAAAGATCGTATTTGAATATCTGCCAAGGGCTTATAAAAATGGCAACGATGAAGAAGCCCGCGAAAAGATGCACAATGCTTCCTGCATGGCTGGTATGGCATTTACAAATGCATTTTTAGGAATAAACCACAGTATGGCACACATACTAGGCGGTAAGTTCCACATACCACACGGAAGAGCTAATGCTATACTTCTGCCGTATGTAATAAGGTACAATGCAGAAAAGCCTACAAAATTTGTGGCATTCCCACAATATGAATATCCAAAAGCAGCAGAAAGATATGCAGAAATCGCCAAATTCTTAGGACTGCCTGCATCAACTGTTGAAGAAGGCGTGGAAAGCTTAATCGAAGCTATAAAGAACCTTATGAAAGAGCTTAATATCCCACTTACGCTTAAAGACGCCGGCATAAACAAAGAACAATTTGAAAAAGAAATCGAGGAAATGTCAGACATCGCCTTCAATGATCAGTGCACAGGAACAAATCCAAGAATGCCTCTCACAAAAGAAATCGCAGAGATTTACAGGAAAGCGTACGGCGCATAATTAAAAAAGGACGGCTTTTAAGTAGATGAAACCAAAAGCCGTCTTTTTTCATCACCTTTTAGACACATACATCAAAATCTTATACAGCAAATATATTACAAAAGCCAGAGCACCGACATTTATTATTAAAAAAATAGTTGTAATTAAATCCATAGAATTTCCCCTCAATCTAAAATTGTATTATAAGTTTAAAAATTTGTCAGTATTTAAAATCGGCGATGGTTTTATTTTTTTTATTATCAGTATCTACTAAAACAATACTAAAACCATTTTCATCTTTTTTAATTTGAACTATTTCATTTAAATCTAATGGTATATTCCTATATATGTCAATGCTAAATTTCCTGTCAGAATCCGTATATGGAATAAAATTCTTTAATATTTTAGAAGTGCCATCTCTTGTATCAATAAGCTCAGTGTAATCTGAAGAAACAAATTTAATTGATATATCTCCATTCCTTGATAAAACAGGAAAAACATCTATATTACCTGAACCATTCTTTATTGAAATGTGTTTCGATGTCTTTAAATTTATCAATTCATAGTCAGCATATCGCATTCCTTTATCGCCTTTCGTCATAGCAATGAATAAGTTGCCGTAAATTCTGTTGTAGATAACCGGTTCATCTATATATGCAATTTCTTTTTCGCTGCCATGCTTATCTACTTTATAAATTTTTGTTTCTTTCATGTTAAGATTGCGATATAAATATATATTATATTTATCATCAACAGACAACAAGTATCCATTTGTTATAAATTGCGGCTGTGAATCATTTGCAATTTTATATATTTTCCCCTTGCTTTCGAAGTACAAAAGACTGCCGATGCAAATAGCATTCTGCGCTTCTACATCAAGATTTTTCGTATTTGTTTTCAGAGTCCTTAAGTCAACAATTTTAATTGTATTTCCTTCTGCTAATGTAAGAAATTTATTATCAGCAGACCATGGGTAATACTTAGTTGTGTACAATATGATATCTTTATCTATCTCAGTTTTACTCCCATCATTCAAGTTGACAACGTATGGATTATCGATATTGCCTATAATAGCATAGTTGCCATCACAGCTTGGCAGAAAAACTACATCATCTTTTCTAAAATCGTAAGATATATTGGGGATTTTGTACAGCTTGCCTTCTCTTTCTAATACCACATTGTCGCCATCGTTTAAGATGATTTTACCATTGTCTACATAAAGCAAAATAGGATCCGATGATTTATTAAAACAGTACCTGTCCAATTTAACATCAGAACAAGAAACAAAAAAAAATGAAAGAACTGTCAATATAATAAGAAAATATAACTTTGCCTTCATCATAACAGCAAATAATAACCTCCCCTCAAATTTCATCATCAAACATACTAAATTCACATGACTATTTACATAAAATCAATATAGATGGTATATATACCCTTCTTCACTTCCAGGTAATGCACCATACCTTGGGTTTATCCATATATCATAGTAATATCCTAAAGCAACATTATAATGTAAAACTTCTTTATATATATCACTTTCGTATGCCCATACGTCATATCCTGTTGATTCATATAAAGAAGCACCGCAATACTTACATGTCCACAATGTATATTTTGAACTCATAGTTTTTCCATTTTCTATCCAATATAAAATATTGTAACCTCCAGGGCTTGGCCACATCGAGTGATACCCGTCTGGACTATTTGGACAGAAAGGAACCCACTCAGGATTAATTGTATTATTTTTGTCATTCTTAGTTATGCTATTATTATGTTGTGTATTATTATCAATATTTGCTAAAACTGCTGTTGTCTGAAATAGCAAAACGAAACACAATAAAAATAATACAATTTTTTTCATACTATCAATCCTTCCTTAATTAATATTTTATCTATATTATACACTATTCTCACTTTTTGGCAACTAATTTTAATTGAAAATTTTGCGACATTTTTCAACAATTTAATGCATTAATAAATAATATTCTTCAATAATAATGAAAATTCTTAATTTAGCCATCATTAAAAAAAACGGCTCATTTAAAAGCCGTCTTTTTTTCTATATTTAATTCCCCATAAACATCCTTATATCGTCTTCTACGTTTGTAATTCCGCCAATGCCGAAGTTTTCAACTAAAACTTTTGCAACATTAGGTGACAAGAATGCTGGAAGTGTCGGTCCTAAGTGAATATTCTTTACCCCCAGGTACAGAAGTGCTAGTAATACTATTACAGCTTTTTGCTCATACCATGCAATGTTAAATGATATTGGAAGCTCATTTATATCTTTAAGTCCAAACACTTCTTTAAGCTTCAGAGCTATAACAGCTAATGAATACGAGTCATTGCACTGTCCTGCATCAAGTACTCTTGGTATGCCGTTTATGTCGCCAAGATTTAATTTATTGTATCTATACTTTGCACATCCTGCCGTCAATATAACTGTATCTTTTGGAAGTTCTTTTGCAAATTCTGTGTAATATTCTCTTGACTTCATCCTTCCGTCGCAGCCTGCCATTACAAAGAATCTCTTTATAGCTCCAGTCTTTACTGCATCAACTACTTTATCTGCCAGCGCCAAAACTTGGTTGTGGGCAAATCCTCCTACTATCTCTCCACTCTCAATTTCAACTGGCGGTTTGCATCTCTTTGCATGCTCTATTATCTCTGTAAAGTCTTTTTTTCCATCTGGGCCAGCATCAATATGCTTTACACCTTCAAATCCTACAACACCAGTTGTGTAAAGTCTATCTTTATAAGAATCCTTTGGCGGTGTTAAGCAGTTTGTGGTCATGAGTATTGGACCGTTAAAGCTTTCAAATTCTTTATCCTGCTGCCACCATGCATTGCCGTAGTTTCCTGCAAAGTGTGAATACTTCTTAAATGCCGGATAGTAGTGGGCAGGAAGCATTTCACCGTGTGTATATACGTCAACACCTGTTCCCTCTGTTTGTTCAAGCAGTTCTTCCAAATCTTTTAAGTCGTGTCCGCTTATTAAGATACCAGGATTGTTTCTGACGCCGATATTTACCTTTGTGATCTCAGGATTGCCGTATGTGGATGTATTTGCTTTGTCCAAAAGTGCCATCACATCCACGCCGTATTTACCAGCCTCTAATGCAAGTGATACATAGTCATTTGCACCTAAGCTGTCATCCAATGTTGCAACTAACGCCTTTTCAATAAACTCTGATATATTAGGATCTTTAAAGCCAAGGTTTGCAGCATGGAATGCATAAGCAGCCATACCCTTTATGCCGTAAGTTATAAGCTCCCTTAATGATCTTATGTCTTCATTTTCAGTAGCAAGAACGCCCACTGATAAAGCCTTCTCATCAAATTCGCTTTCATCTTTTGTCCATTTAGCTGCATCATGCAAATTATTTATTTCAACTCCATTATCTCTCAATTTACTTTTTATTGACTCTCTAAGATTTAAGCCTTCTTTTATTTTGCCAACGAAGTAATTTTTGTCAAAGTTGACGTTTGTTATAGTCGAAAATAGTCCATCGATTACGAAAGAATCTGTATTTTCACTGTTTAAGCCGTGTTTTCTAGCTTCTTGATTTACTATTGCTAACCCTTTTAATGTGTATATGAGCAAATCCTGAAGTCTAGCTGTATCATCAGTCTTACCGCATACGCCTCTTAATGTACAGCCAACGCCTTTTGATGCCTCTTGGCATTGATAGCAAAACATTCCCATGTTTTTTCCTCCTTCTTATTTTAAATTTATAAATAGCATATTGTTCACTATATTCAATACGCTTATTATTATATGGCACTCTATCCATTATTTCTGTGACAAATATCACAAAGCATAAAAAATAGAGGGCAAACTGTAATCCCTCTATGCTCTAACGCATAATCTATTTAGATAATATCTCATCTATTTCTTTCAATTCATCATCGCTAAATTCAAGATTATCTAGCGCTCTTACATTTTCTTCTATCTGACTTACTCTGCTGGCGCCTATTATTGCAGATGTGACTTTTCTCAAGTCCCAAGCCAAAGCCATCTGAGCAATGCTCTGGCCTCTTCTATCTGCGATTTTTTTCAATTCTCTAACTTTATTTATGTTCTCTTCAGTGAGATTTCCTTTTAAGGATGTATTTTTCTTTGCAGCTCTAGAATCATCAGGGATTCCATTTAGGTACTTATCAGTCAATAATCCTTGTGCCAATGGGCTAAACGCTATGCTGCCAATACCTTCTTCTTCAAGGACATCTGTAAGTCCATCTTCTATCCATCTATTAAACATAGAATAACTTGGCTGGTTTATTAAAAGAGGAGTTCCAAACTTTCTCAGTATTTCTGCAGCTTTTTTAGTGTCTTCAGCATTGTAGTTTGAAATACCGACGTACAAGGCTTTACCTTGTCGTACAGCCTGATCTAGTGCCATCATGGTCTCTTCTAATGGTGTATTTGGATCTCTTCTGTGGGAATAAAATATGTCAACATAGTCAATACCCATTCTTTTTAAGCTCTGGTCTAAACTAGAAAGTAAGTATTTCCTTGAACCCCAGTCTCCATAAGGGCCGGGCCACATAGTATAGCCAGCTTTTGTAGAAATCAATAATTCATCTCTATAACCTCTAAAATCCGTCTTTAAAATCCTGCCGAAATTTTCTTCTGCAGAACCTGGTGGCGGTCCGTAATTGTTTGCTAAGTCAAAATGCGTTATACCAAGGTCAAACGCTCTCCTCGCCATTGCCCTCATGTTTTCAAACACATCATATCCGCCAAAGTTGTGCCATAGTCCAAGAGATATTGCAGGAAGCATAAGGCCACTTCTTCCGCATCTTCTATATATCATATTGTTGTATCTATTTTCATCAGGTATGTAGCTCATTTTTCTCCCTCCTTAAACGATATCTTAATTTAATTATATAATAATTATTATTAAAAACAAAATATTAAACTGTAGTTTTTAAATCATAATGACGTCATAAACTTATTTCGCATTTTCTTATAAATTTCATAATCGTTACTGCTAATATTATATTTACAAAAAATAGTACAATATTAAAGACTACAAAAATAATAGGAATAAATAGCATAAAGGTGCCATAAATAACATTTAACACTGATTTAATTCTACATTTTTTCTTTCATCGTATCTCTCTAGACCATACATCAGCAATGTAGCAAAAGATACGAATGCACCGAGTATCATCCATGCAGGTTTTACTTCAACATAATTTAGTACATTTCCCATTACCAGTGGTCCAATCATATATCCTGCTCCCATGATTATTTGCAGAACTGCATTCATCCTGCCTCTGTGAGATGATGGTGTACGATTTGCTATAAACGGTGATGTGCTTATAGCCAAAATTATTTCGCCAAGCGTAAATATAAAAGTTGACAAGAAGAAAAAAGGCAATAAATTGACAAAGCCCAGCATGCCAAAACCTACCGTATACATTATTCCGCCAAGTACCGCCCGCATTAGTTCATTTATTTTTTCTGTCATCTTTGTTATTACAGGCGTAAAAGACATAACGACCAATCCATTCAAGCTTGCCATCATTCCAAAATACTTTGCACCTGCATCTTTAAACACATCAACTACCTGAATAGGCAACATAAAAGACCACTGACTATATACAAAATTGTAGCAGAAGAGAATCAAAGCAAAAAAAATTAATATAGGTCTTTTTAAAATAACTGATACAATTGAACCTTGCTCACTTTTCTCTGATGCTCTCTCATTTCCAACTATGCCTTCATCTTTAATGTGAATAGTTTCTTTCACAAAGATGATAATAAGGCAAAGGGCTATCAGTGCTGTCGTTGCATCACCTATAAAAACAAGCGGAAGGTGGTCTTTAAATAAAAAGCCTCCTATAGTAGGTCCTACTGCATACCCTGTATTCCACCCCATGTACAAAAGAGAATAAGCACTTTTTCTATTTGCTGGATTTGTGATATCTGCCACCAATGAATCATGGGCAGGACCTGTCGCAGTAAAACATGCTCCAGCTATCATTATCAAGTACACCATTGTGATCGATGGCCTTAAAAATCCAGCAATAATATATAAAGTAGCTCCTACAATATTAAAGACAGCAATTATAACTTTTCGGCCACATACATCGGCCAGCTTTCCTCCAATTATCAATGCAGGTATATATAAAATCCCTGAAATGCTTATATAATATCCAGCTTTGCTGTCGGAAAGACCTATTTTTTCTGTAAGAATTAATGTAAGCAATGGCATGACAAAACTGCCCATTGCATTGATGATTTTTGATATAAATAATATATAAATTTCTCTTGGAAGACCCATATACGGTTTGAACAACTTTTTTATATACAATTTTATACCTCCAAGGATTTTTTAAACATTTGTAACTATTGTTGTTTCATATAAAAGTGCAAAGCAGTATTTCAAAAATAAATATAAACTATTACCATAAGTGCATTAACTAATATTTTAATACATCTGCCAATTTTTATCAATAAATTAGATAACAAAAAACCTTATAGAAAAATCTATAAGGTTTTTTACGCTGTTTATCTTCTATAGCCTCTGTTGTTATTGTACTGCTGCTTTCTTGCTCTTCTGCATTCAGGACATCTTTGAGGCTCATTCTCGAAGCCTTTTTCTTTGTAGAAAGCTTGCTCGCCTTCTGTAAAGACAAATTCCTTACCGCAGTCTTTGCATACTAATGTCTTATCAGCCACAACACTTTCCTCCTTTTTAAGATTTTAAGATTTAAACAGACCACATTTCATCCTAAAAAGGGGAAATGTTGTTAAATCTCTTGTTTAAACTACGAGTTACAGTATACCACGTTTCATCACAATATGCAATACTTTTGTTTATGAAAACCAAATTTTTCTTATTCCTCACTGGTAAAATAGTCCATAAACGCCTTGTCAGCGGCGCTTACTTCCATTCCGTTAAATACAATAGTCTTTTTGTCACCATCTTCTGATATGAGAGTAAGCTTAGAATCAAATGTTGCAGGTATGCTTTTGCTGGGCTTAAAATAGTACGGTTTATAACCATCTTTAATAAGTTTCACTGCATAAGAAATCTTATCCATTCATAAAAACCTCCCATACTATTTATGATGCCCACATTTTAAAAAAACTATATTTTCTCTGTGGCAGCAATCTGCTCAAATGCTTCGCTGCTTTTTTCTAATTTTTTGAAAGCTACAGACAGCATAAGCTTGATTCTATTTAGCTGGTTCACTTCGCTGGCACCGGGATCGTAATCAACTGCCACTATGTTTGCTTCTCTGTAAAGCTCTCTTAAGGCTTTGATAACCCCTTTTCCTGTTATATGGTTTGGAAGACACGCGAAAGGCTGTATGCAGACAATGTTTGATATGCCCTCTTTCAATAATTCCACCATCTCCGCAGTAAGATACCATCCTTCGCCAGTTATGTTACCGAGAGATACTATAGGTGCTGCCAACTCTTTTAGCTCATTGAGAGTTTTCGGCGAGATAAATCTTTTACTTTTTTCTAAAGCCTTTCGCATCTCCTTTCGATAAAACTCAAGTCCTGCAATTCCTATATTTTGTAAAACTTGCCTTATCTTGCTACCTGAAAGATATTTATACTTTTCATTTGCATGATCCAGTATAAACAGCAAAAAGTCAATGAGATTAGGCAATATAACTTCAGCACCTTCTTTTTCAAGCACATCCACAATGCTGTTATTTGCGGTAGGATGGTACTTCACAAGTATTTCCCCCACAATACCAACTTTAGGCTTAATAACATTGTTAATCTCCAGATTTTCAAAATCTTCGACGATCTCATGGACATTTCTCTTAAATAATTTTAAATCACCACTTTTTACAGACTCTATGCACTTAACCACCCATTTTTCGTAAAGCTTATTTGCAGAGCCTGGTATTTTTTCATATGGCCTCACTCTAAGCAGCACGTTTTGCAAAAGGTCACCGTACACAAGACCGATAAAAGCCTTATTCAAAAGACCTGGTGTTATTTTAAATCCAGGATTCTTCTCCATTCCTACAAAATTCAATGATATGACGGGTATATTTTCAAAACCAGCATCTTTTAAAGCCTTTCTTAAAAAACCTATGTAGTTTGTAGCTCTGCAGCCACCACCTGTCTGCGTGATTATGACAGATGTATTGTTGAGATCGTATTTTCCAGATTTCAATGCTTCAATCAATTGCCCTACAACTATTATAGAAGGAAAACATGCATCATTATTAACGTATTTTAAGCCTTCTTCAACCGCTGGCTTATCAATAGCAGGAAGAACTTCCAAATTATAACCTGATACATTAAATGCTTCCTGCAAAAATTGGAAATGTATCGGCGACATCTGTGGTGCTAATATAGTGTGCTTCTTCCTCATTTCGTCCGTAAACAGTATTCTCTTCATTGTATATGAAGTCTTACTTCTTTTCTCATCTTTTCTTTCATTGATAACAGCTATCAATGACCTTATGCGTATCTTTATTGAGCCTACATTTGTGCCTTCATCAATCTTTATAAGCGTAAATATTTTTTCTCTGGAGCTTAAGATTTCCTGCACCTGATCAGATGTGACAGCATCGATGCCACAGCCAAATGATGTAAGCTGTACAAGCTCTAAGTTTTCACTGTCAGCCACAAAGCTTGCTGCTTCATAAAGCCTTGTGTGGTACATCCACTGGTCAACTACCCTAAGCTTTCTCTCAAGTTTGCCTAAATGTGCTACAGAATCCTCCGTCAATACTGCCACACCCAATGACGTTATTATTTCTGGTATGCCGTGGTTTATTTCCGGGTCTAAATGGTAGGGCCTACCTGCAAGGACTATTCCTCTTTTCCCTGTGTCATGCAAATACCTCAAGACTTCCTGTCCTTTTCTTGCGATATCATCTTTTACTCTTTTATCTTCATCAAATGCTTCTTTTAAGGCATTTTCCACTTCACCTTTTGATACGCCGAAAATTCTCAATTCTTCGTAAAGCCTTTTGGCAAGCTTCTCTTTGTCATCTAAAGCCAAAAATGGATTCATAAATAAAATGTCTTTTTCTTTCAACACATCCATGTTATTTCTAATTACTTCAGCGTAAGATGACACAATTGGGCAGTTGTAATGATTGTCTGCATCTTCATAAACATCTTGCTCGACAGGTATGCATGGATAAAATATCGTCTTTATACCTTTATTTATCAAGTTGACTATATGTCCATGGACAATTTTCGCCGGATAGCATGCGGAATCTGACGGTATTGTATCCATACCTGATTCATAAAGCTTCTTTGAAGACCTGTCAGACAATATGACCCTAAATCCAAGCTTTGTAAAAAATGTAAACCACAGCGGATAGTTTTCGTACACGTTTAAAACTCTCGGTATACCAATAGTACCTCTATATGCCTCGCTTTCACTTAATGGTTTATAACCAAATATCTTTTTGTATTTATAGTCGTAGAGATTTGGTATATCTTTATTAGTTATCTCCTTTCCCGCACCTCTTTCACATCGGTTGCCAGATATAAATACTCTTCCGTCATTGAATTTATTTATAGTAAGAAGACATCTGTTTGTACATTTATTGCATCTACCGCTTGACACTTCCGCGGTAAAGCTTTCGAGCTTGTCTTTCGTAAAGATTGTGCTGATGCCGCCACTGTACCTTTCCTTTGCAATAAGAGCTGCACCGTATGCACCCATTAGCCCCGCAATCTGAGGCCTTACAGCGTTTCTACCTGTAATAAGCTCGAAGCTTCTCAATATGGCATCATTGAGAAATGTGCCGCCTTGAACGATTATCTTTTCTCCCAGCTCTTTCGGATCTCTTATCTTTATGACTTTGTACAAAGCGTTTTTTATGACAGAGTATGAAAGACCTGCAGAAATATCCCCCAATGATGCTCCTTCCTTCTGTGCCTGCTTTACCCTTGAATTCATAAAGACAGTGCAGCGGGAGCCTAAATCAACTGGGTTTTGAGCTGTCAATGCAGCTTTCGTAAACTCATCGATTGACATATTTAGAGATGATGCAAATGTCTCTAAAAATGAGCCACAACCTGATGAACATGCTTCGTTTAACATTATGCTGTCGATTATGCCGTCCCTTATCCTTATACACTTCATATCTTGTCCACCTATGTCAAGTATGAAGTCGACGCCAGGCAAAAAATGCTCTGATGCCTTGTAATGAGCGATTGTCTCTATCTCCCCTATGTCTACCATCAAAGCTGCTTTAATAAGGCTTTCGCCATATCCTGTGACAGTGGAATTGGCTATAAATGCGCTATCAGGCATCTTTTCGTATATGTCTAAAAGAACTTTTATAACAGAATTTAGCGGATTTCCTTCGTTGCTGCCGTAGTAAGAATAGACAATTGCACCATCTTCATCTATCACAACTAATTTTGTTGTAGTAGAACCTGCGTCTATTCCTAAAAATAGGCCACCTTTAGCATCCTTTATGTCTTTTTCCAAAATATCAATGCCTTTGTGCCTATCTTTAAATTCATTGTACTCATTTTCGTCTACAAACAGCGGTCTTAATCTCTCCACATCATTTTTCACTTTGTATGGAATCGTATGTACTCTATTGTATAAATCTCTTAATGTAATGATCTCATCATTTTTTGTAGAAAGTGCAGCACCTATTGCAACTGATAATTGTGAATTATCAGGGACGATGACTTCATCTTCTTTTAAATCTAAAGTCTCTATAAACCTCTTTCTAAGTTCAGGTAAAAAGTACAAAGGACCACCTAAAAATGCCACATTGCCCTTTATAGGCCTGCCACAGGCTAATCCGCTTATTGTCTGGTTTACAACTGCTTGAAATATTGATGCTGCTATATCTTCTCTTGCAGTGCCTTCATTTAAAAGAGGTTGAATGTCTGTCTTTGCAAAAACACCACACCTTGCTGCTATTGGATATATAACTCTGTAATTCTTGGCAAGCTCATTTAAACCTTGTGCATCAGTCTTTAAAAGCGATGCCATCTGGTCTATAAATGCACCTGTGCCGCCAGCGCAACTGCTATTCATCCTCTGCTCAATAGTACCATCAAAGTATGTAATCTTGGCGTCCTCACCGCCTAATTCTATGACCACATCTACCTCAGGGAAAAACCTCTCAACAGTCTTTGTACCTGCGATTACTTCCTGCACAAATGGCATATTAAGCCATTCGGATACAGCCATACCGCCAGAACCAGTAACCGCGGCAGATATGACAAGGTCGCCAAACTTGGAATACGCATCATCCACCAAGTTTACTATAGTATCTTTTATGTTAGAAAGGTGTCTTTCATATCTTTTGTATATAACTTCATCATTTTCATTTAAAATGACTATTTTGGCCGTAGTAGAACCTACATCGATCCCTAAATAGTGCAAATTTCTATTCACTTCAATTTCTCCTTTAAATAAATGTATGTAATTATCAATATATAAATAGATTTAATTATAAATAATTCCTTAAGTTTATGTTAGCACTATTTAGTACAAAAACAAAATTCTTATTTACATATCACTCTAAGCTGTATCTAAAACCTAGCAGTTAGAAAAACCGTTCAATGTCAAATGAACGGTTTTCTTACATTTATCTTGAGATTGTTTTTACTTTAGTCTAACCGTAAAATCGCATGATATGGGAGAGTCAATCTGTGGACCATCATTTACAAAAGAAATGTAGTAATTGTATGCAGGATCCAAATTGTAAAATCTTGTTGTCCACCAGCCAGTATTAGAATTTGTTGAAAATTGATCCGAGCTCATTACAAACTTATTCGTGCCGGCTTGATAAACATTAATGTGCCATAACACATTAGCAGGATAGTCAGCTTTTACATTCCAGTCTACATATAGCTGTGTGGAACCATTTGTGAAAAAATAGTAGTTTGAAAAAATTTCAGTGTTAACTCCACTGAAAGAACCATCATAAGGAAGATTTGTTCCTTTAGTCGGCCGACTAAGGGACATAGGATTAGCTGCATTTAAAGAATCCGCTTTTTGTAATGTCATTTTTGTGGTTTCAGAAGCTGGTTTAGCATTTTCTTCAGTTGAAACAGTTATTTGGTTACTGATTATATCCACATTTGAAGGAACTTGCCTCGAATATGTCATTTTTGTCGTCTCAGACGATGGTTCAAGATTTTCTACATTCGAGACAACAAATTGTTTACTACCTGTATCCATTTTTCCTCCTTTTGAAGCAAATGAAGTCCCACTTAAGCTTAAACTTAAGATAAACATCAAGATTAAACATATTGATACTCGGATTGATTTTCTGTTCATTTTAATTTCACCTCCTTTCGGTAGTAAAATATTTCGCAAACATTATCAGTAAATCTTTGATTTTATTATATGCTAATAACTTATATCTTCCCGACCTGGAAAGTACATCAAATCTGCATTAAATTCTTTGTACAGATTTTTATCTTTCACATCCATCGAAGATGTAACTTTTTTATCAGGACCAATTACATCCCACGTATCATCGCTTTTTAAATGTATTGCACCTAATAGCTTATTATCTTTAAAGGCGCATATTAAAGGCTCTACATTTGTATCTGTACTTATAGGAAGGCTTAAAATCAATACGTCTTTGTATTTTCCAACAGGCGTTATATCTTTAGAATAGTCTGGTTTAAAGCTTCCTTCTTTCACGATGCTTCTACATTCTTTCGCAACATCATCAAGCAAAATTGCTTTTTTTGTCTTAAGATCGACTTCACCTAATGTTTTGAAACATTGGATGTAGTATTTAGAACCCACAAGCATTGTATTATTTGGACAAGGTGTATAAACAACACCATCACCAGGAAGCCTTATCTCATCCCAGCTTATCTTGTCAATGTTGTCTACATTGCACTTGGCAATATATATATTGGAATGTGTCTCAAATGGATAATCAAAGATAAATGTTATATTACCTGTTTTGCTGTCATAATCTATAAAGCATGGTTGATTATATTCACCTACTGTAATGTCATTGCCTTTGTCATCCTTCGTTTTATACAGAAATGGTACATTCTTTTCCATTACATCGCTACCATTGTGTAAGTATAATGTATAGTTTTTTACTTTTTTAATTGGTTCAGGATTGTCATCCAAATTCCCTTTAGCTTCAATGTCCTTGCCGTATACCATACCCACATCATTGCCTTTGACAAAATCTACCTTGTCTTTATATTCATCTGTTGGATAAGAAGTCTTTCTCAATACTATCCTGCCATCTCCATCCCAAAATAAAGGTGTGACAAAATTGGGGTCTTCTGAGATATAGACCGTCTTTTCAGTTAAATTTACTTTAGCGTTATTCAAATCCCAATAAGCTAACATTGCCGAATGTTTATTATCTGGCTCATTTGTATATATCAAAAAAGGTATTTTTATCTCTTCAATGTCGCTCTTAGGGCTTTCTTTTTCTGTGACTTTAGTATTGTCTACAGTATAACAACCTGTAGCAATAAATATAAGTGCAAAGACCATCAAAAAAAACTTTTTCATAAAGAACAAAAACTCCTTCCTAAAAAATTCATATAAAGAAGAAGCAAAATAAGCTTCTTCTTTATATGAATTAAAAACTCATTAATCTTAATTCCACAGAACATAATATTCATAGCCTGATACATTTGAGTAATTTACTTGATTCCTATCATTTGTATGTCCACTAAATTGCCTTGTTAAGGAGATTTCCAATTGATGATAAAGATAAACGACAAAAACAAAAGATTTAAAACTAATACAACCAAAATGATAGATAACAACCATTTAAAAAATTTATCCAAACCCATTCACCTCAGTTCTTCCAGACATCGCCGTTTCGAGTAACGCTTACTCTTAGATCAACATACTCATCTTGTATTCTGGAAAAAGCGTTTTTCCAAATCTTTTAATTTCGACCTTAAAATGCTTTCATCCATATGTTTTATCTCAGCAATCTCGCTAAATGTGATTAAAGACATGCCTATGCCCCAACGCATTCTTAATAATTCTTTTTCTTCTTCGGAAAATTCTTTTGTTATCTCAACAAAATTTTCTTTGATAAATTTCAACAAGTTTTCAAATCTATCCTTTTCATATGGTTCCGTTGGCTGTTCATCTTCAGTTATAACTATATTTTCTGATTCAATACCATTTTCTATTTTTTGAAGTATTACTTTTTTCCTTCCACAACCCTTAATCACAGCTATACACCGCCTACATTTCTTTATGGCCAAATATGTATTTGACCTTATATCTTTTTTAGGTTCTTTGTGAAAATTAGCACTCCGTTTAATGACTTCATTTTCCCAGTTTCCAGCACTAATTTGTTATTTCCCTTTTTTAAACCAATTATGCAAAAACAAGAACAATTTATATAGAAAATATAATATTATTATAATCAGAAATAAATTAACTGTGGTAAATATAATAGTCACAATGTTCATTGATGACATTAATGCAGCCCTCCTTTAAGGATTTGTAAAAGTATTATATCAAGTCCATCTTTGTCGCTTTATATATACAGTCCTTTACATTTTTCACGTTTAATATTTCAAAAATCTTGTTTTTATGGTATTTTACATTGCTTATTGACCTCATGATTATTCTTGCAATCTCTTCATCCGTCTTTCCTTCCGAAGTCAGCTTAAGAATCTTTAGCTCTACTTCTTCAAATTTTCCTTTTATCATCTCTTTTTTAAGCGCTGCATAATTGTATTCTATATATTTTGCCATCAAAAACACCATAAACACGCATTCATCAGTAAGTCCATTCATACATGAAATATCGATTACACCTATCAATTGCCCTTTATTGTCAAAGACAGGTACAGCTATGCAGTCTATCTCCCTGAGGCACTTAAGATAATGTTCATTCTTTTTGACAAATGCAGCTTCTCTTTCGTTTAAAGCGATCGATACTGCATTTATTCCTGTAAATTCTTCTTTCAATGGAACACCTATATTTAAATAAGAAAAACTACTTTTGTTAGCACAATCAAATCTATTATTACGCCATTTTCGTCTGTCAATAGACATGTATAACTTTTAAATTCGCCATTAATCTTAGATATTTCATGAATGCTTTTTCTAAAGGCTTTAATTAGCAACTTCTTCTCATCGGAAATGTAAAAATCTGATACAAACATAAACGGTTTTGCGTCTTGATGAAGTCCCCTTCTTGTACATCTTCTCCATGCTTCATCAAACAAATGTTTATGAGTATCATATTTTATAACTTCATATTTCATCTCGATCTCCCTTATTACAATAAAGTTAAAATATTAACAACTTCTAAAATGTGCCAAATTTATTTTTGTATTTTTCTATAATCATATTTCTATAAAAATTTTTAAATTCCTTTTTATGTAACCAAAACTTAACATTTCTTAATAAATTCTTAATGTTTTTAATAATTTTTTTAATTTTTCTGCCGGCATAAATAAAGGACAGATTAATATCTGCCCTTTGGAAATAATCATTAATTGCTACCATATCTGATTAGTGAATTTTATTTGCCACATTATTTATATAGTCCGCCATAAAAGATACTTTTCTAATTCCTCTTTGAATCATAAACCCCAATATTAATCCAATAATATTCAATATGACATCATTGACATCAGATGTATGATTGGGATACTTTGTCAAATAATCAATAGTAAATTGAGCAATTTCTATAAATACTGAAACACACAAACCCAACAATAGCGTATAATTAAATTTGTTCATATTTCTATATATTATCGGTACAAAAAAGCCAAACGGAATAAAAAGTATAATATTCCCAACCACATTTTTTATAACTATATTAATTGGCTGTAATCTCATAAGAATTATTATATCTTTCATAGGAACAATATTTACATTTGGAGTATAATTAGGCATAGGTGGATAAAATGTAATCGGGAAAAACACTATACTTATTAGTTCAATTGCATATATAATAAACCCTGCCATAAATGTGACTATAACAATATTTTTTGTCGACTTAAATTGTTTTATAATAAAAGGAATGAAGAAAATAAACAAAATAGCTTTTAATCCTATCGGAAAATTTATCCCCAAAATAATCCATCTCCCGAATATAACTTAAATTAAAATGACATGGTTCATTTAACTTGTACAAAATAATTCAAAACTTCGCTTTTAACTTTATTGTACTTATTTACTTCATCTTTGCTGTATCCGCAAAAATCGTACTGTGATATTTGCCCGTAAAATTCCTGGCTATCCGATACGACTTTAGTAAGCAGATGGTCATTCACACTGTACTTATCAATTCCATTGTTATGAGATAATACGTAAATATTTTTATTCTTATAATACGGATTGTATCTTAAGTAATTGGTGTATGGCCATTTCTTCAAAAACAGTATGTATTCCTCACCATCCTTCATGAGGTTATATCCGCAGTATATGTAAAATAAATTATGAGTAAAATCAAAATAAGACGGTTCAAAAATATAAACAGTAGTATCTTTGATATCTTTATCACCTTTAAATACAATATCTACTTTAAATTGTCTCATCGTCGCACCATGCAAATACATCTTTTCATCTAATGCTTTTCCTCTAACTACGACATCAGAATCATTTATAAGATTCGAAAGTGATAAATTGTCTTCGCTAATTGTACCTATACGCATTATCTTAAACTTTTCTATGTCATTAACTCCCACACTATTAGCATTTATAAAGGATGTGCGCACTGCAAAGCCCACAATAAAAGCTACAGCAATAAAAATTAACATTATCGAGATATATTTTTTATTCATCTCTTATTTCACTTCCTGCATCGTATATTTTCCCATCATCTACCTTATACTTATAATCGCAAAGAATATCAATGTCCTCCTTTATATGGCTTGCTATTAATACAGTTGCACCTCTTTCCTTTTCTTCTAATAATATCTTTCTTACAATATTTACTCCATCTTCATCAAGAGCGTTTGTAGGCTCATCGAGCACAATTAGCTGTGGCCTCTCCATTATTACCTGCGCTATTCCAAGCCTCTGTTTCATGCCTAGTGAATATTTCTTATACGGTCTTATATCATCAGGGTCTAATCCCACTCTTTTTATAGCATTTTTAATCTCCTCATCATCAATAATATTTTTTATTGACGCTAAAAATTTTAAATTCTGAAATCCTGTCCATTGGTTCCAGAATCCTACATTTTCTATTATCAATCCAAGACTTTCTGGAAATGAAACATCTTTACCAATTCTCTTGCCAAATACTATAACTTCACCTTCAGTGGGTTTTATCAAGCCACATATAGCTCTAAAAAGCATTGTCTTTCCCGAACCATTTCTTCCATGAAAGCCGTATATTTTTCCACTTTCAATCTCAAGATTAACATCTCTTAATATATGTCTACCACCTATTGTCTTTGTCAAATGTCGTATTTCTATAGCCTTCATACTAAAAAACACCTCTTTACTTTAATATTTATCAGTTATCTCTATCATTCTTATAACTTTGATTCCCGTAAAAGCCGCTAATATCAAATATGCACCCAATATAAACAAGGACCACCAAACATTAAATCCAGATATTGTAGACATATTGAAAAGACTATTGTATTTTGCTAAAAAACTGTCATCATGCCATACAAGTACTGTCTGAAGTGCAGGATCTAATTTTATAATTAAATTTTGAAAGTTACCTATCCAAACAAATGCAGGTATATGAAATACCGCGAAAATGAACAAAGTAAATACCATAGACATTTCTGCATTTGCATAAAGTGATAATATGTTTGCTAATAAAGCAAATATCAACGTTGTAATTACATTAAGAACAACAGTCGCCGCAAATATCAACAAAAAGCTTCCAACTGAGTCAACATTAAACCCTTTTATAATCCCAACAATTGATATGACAGCAGTAATAGAAGCATAATATGCCAATATATACCACATCAATTTAAATAATTTGTTTATAAACCAGAGTGACCTGTTGTCTTTTCTTGTAAAGACATACACAGAGCAAATTCTAAAATCCTCATAGAAAAAATCTCCCATGATAAAAAACGTCAATAACTTAGGTGCAAAATATATGATGTACAATGTAAACCAAAAAGTCATATTCTCTTTCGGATACGGCAAAAAATTATTTGTGAATGATACCAGCATCTCAAGCGACATATCTCCAAAAGATTTCATGTAATTTACCCAAAATAAAGCAGATAAAAAACCGATAATTACTGCGGCAACAGTAAAAATAATTACCTTTCTAATTTCAAATCACCTCTATATAGATCAATTCTCTTTAATATTTCACCAGATGCGCAGTATAAAGATATAAACAGTGAAACAAGGTAAACAATGTATATCGCTGACAGCAATAAAAATCTTACTGCAGAAAAATTAAATGACATAATAAGCTGAGTCATCATTCCGGAAACTATCACAGCATATCTATCAAAATGCAAAATCATCAAAATATAGTCAATGGCGCCTGCAAAAAAGCCTGCAGTAAATCCTATGTACTGCTTTTTAGTCACAAATGATGAAAAAAGGAATATGAGCCCTACTATCAAAAAAATCATGTATTTTATCACAAGATCTACAGCTATAAAAACAAGTGATTTTGCATTTAAAATATCTAGCTTTTCTACATGCATGATAACAAGTATAATTATAGGTATCTCAAGAAGTATAACGTAAAGCAACGTATCAAGTGATAAAAGTTTAATCTTGTCTTTCCACCAAAAGTCAATGTTATTAAACTTTGAAAATATCAAATAATCATTTAAAATATCCTCCATACCAACTATTATAAGAAATACAGGTATGTAATAGAGTGCAAAATATCTTACGTGCGAAAACTGCATATATAGCTCACTAACATGAGTTTTACTTATTAATTCCATCTGTTGGCTTACAAGTATCATCATTCTCACAGTAAAGATTGTTACAAGTAAATACGCAAATATGCGATTTTTCATGCCTATTAGCAATATTTTACGTAGCTTCATCTAAATCTCATCCCTATTAAGCTTATTGAAAAGTACAATAGTACACAGACTAGCTATCATTAAAGCTATTAATGAAAATGCAAATACTGCATAATTTAATCCTTTAATACTTGACGTAATATTTAAATAATAGATCAGTGAATAACGTGCTTTTCCGAAAATAGCAGCTACAAAGTTTTCTATGAAAAAGAAGACTGTAGGCAAAATAATAACTGCATACCTAGTTTATATTTTTCAAAAACGATATGGCGTAAGAAAAAATCGCAATCGCCCCGCCAAAAAGGCCATCCAAAAAAATATACAAAAGATTGTGCAAATATGGATTTAAAGTATGAAGCTGACTAAAATAAAACCTCGTAAGGTAGTATTTATCATATGTAGGATTACCGGCGATTACTTCGGAAGCAGTATATAAAGGCAAAGTGACTACGCAAAGAAGTTGATGTATAAGTAGTGGCAAAAAAATCACTATAAATCCTGAGAAAAAGACAACAATTCCTTTACTCAATATGTACAAACCTTTATTGCAGCGTGATACGATAAAATTAAGTACACGCTCTTTCCTATCTTCCAAAAAAGTATCTGAATATGCTATACATGCTGGTAGAGTGAGAAAAAACAGATAATATATAAATTTTATAAAGTTAAAATTTGCATTATCGTAACCAATCCACAATTGATATGCAGAAGGCAGCTCAGAGGTAGGACTTTTGTATAAAACCATAGATGCACAAATAAATGCAATTGAAATAAATGCAATCTCTAAAGTTAAAACAATATTAAATTCTCTTCTTTTAAAAAGCTTATTAAATTCAAATTTTAATAGATTAAAGAACATACTTGCCTCCTTAAAGCAAATCTTATGCTGTAGCAAATCGTTGCCACAGCATAAGAAAAATCATTTAATTAATGCCTATTTATCTCAAGTCAGCATATCCTTTCATTGTAACATTTACAGCAGTAATGGCATTATTTTGTGTATAAAGTTTTATAAATGTTTTTGAATTCTCATTGGTGTTAAAACTTATTCTATATGTTCCTTGTCCCTCGTAACATGTAAAATTATTTGAAATTCTTGTGCCATCATCTCTAATTACCCAAAAATCCGCTGCATCGTAATCACCACCTATATAATCAACTTTATTAGATACGTAATCATCATTAGTTACCTTTTCACCGCTCATTGCGACTGTATCTCCCTTAAATGTAGGTAAATTAACTGTATATGGCAAACTATCTGCCATTGCGACTGTAAACGACAGGATAACAATTACTAAGCTTGTACAAATTATAGTTTTAATATTACTTTTTATCATTCATACCTCACCTCCTTTTAACATAGACTGTTAGAGGCTACCGGCAACTCTCTTAACTTCATAATATATCCACTTCATAAATATGTCAATTGACCAAAAGTACTAATTTTTTTAATACGAAAGTACTAAAATGGTACTTGTGGCATGATAAAAGTTGTAATAAACTTCTACTTATAATAAAATAGATGTGTAATAAATAATTTTTTTGCGAAAAAGCTTGTAAAATAGTCCATATCCTCATGTTAAAAACACTGTATTAATATGAAAAGAGACAAAAAAGAATGTACAAAAACAAATGATATTGCTTATCCAAATAAAGGAAAAATGTATAGTGCATTCGAGCTTTTAGGGACAGACAAAGACAAAATTTACATCTGGTTAGTTAAAGAAGAATTATAAAGACAGGAACTAATCTTGAAAGGGGGGCAAGGTGTATCATTACCTGTAGTTCTAAAAATTAAAAAAAGCAGTAAAGGCATTTCAATTATCAGCCATGACTTTCCTAAAGATGGAGTAAACTATAATAAAGATGTAAAAAAAATTATTTCCGGCTAATATTAGATTCCCAAATAATGAAGAAATCAAAAATCTTGTAAAAGTTACTAAAACTCGGGCAGAAGAAGATTTAAAAAATAGTCCTATAAAATAGCCGAATATAAGAATATTTTCTTATGTCCGGTTATTTCGGAATATATAGCTATATGGTTATTGTTTTAAAATACATATATTAGCAATGTAAAGTTCTAAAGCTTAAACATCATCATAGTCAAAAAATTTTTTACTTGTCTTTCTGCTTGTCACTTTTATACCTTTTCCAATTTTAAAAGTATTTATAGATAAAACTACAAAAAGCAAGAGCAATAGCCAATTTGTTGTTGTAAGTGATTTATTTAATTCGTGTAATGCTTTTTAATTATCTCCTAAAACTAAATTACATAAATATGGTAGAATGTTCTCTCTTCTATAGCATTCGAAGAGAAAGTTTAGTTCATTTTTTCTTTTAGGTAAACGTCTATTAAACTCTTCAATAAATTCTTCTTTACTTAAATTATTTTCAGTGCTTTTATTAAATGCCCACTTTAACAATCCCTCAAGTTCTTGTATTTCATAAGCTGTATATTTATTGAGAAGAGCATATGTGCTGAAATTTTTTGCAAGTGGTTCTCCTTTTTCAGAAGCTATGCGAAGCAATGCATCGATTAATAATCTGTTTTGTGATTCCAATTCCAGCACTCTCTGTTCTAACTCCAGTACTCTCTGTTCTAAGCTATCCATAAAGTTATCCCTCCTAAAGATTAAAAAACTCCCCAATCTATAATATATTTTAGACCAAGCCCTATTCCTTTTGCAATGCTATAAGGTACACCCAATCCATTCAAAAATCCCGTTACTTGATCTTCAATCGCTTGAAGTGCCAAATCTTCCCATGTAGAAAGCTCATCCAATTTATTTGCAATCTTGATAGAATATTTTCTTAGATATTTTGCAGCTTCTTTATTAATATAAGTTTCCATCCATTCAGCTATTTTATCTATTGCACTTGATCTTAACATTCCAGCAATTCTTTTTACAGATAGTTTTAAAGCTTTACCTTTTAAACCTTGTGGTTTAATAGTGCCACTTTCTTCTACACTTGTGTCCTTTTTTTGTACATATTCTGCAGTCATTGATCCATTCTCAACTTTTTGTTTGTCAATTGGAACATTTTCAATAGTTGTATATGCTCGGTTGTCATTAATTGATTTCTTTAAATTTGCATCATTGAACCTTGGATCAGCAGCATAAACTGGACTCAAAGTTGAAATTGAAAGAAGTGCTACAACTAAAAATAATGAAATGAATTTTTTCAAAGTTAAAAACCGTTTTATCATATATTAACATCTCCCTCCCTTCCTTTTAACATAAACTGTTATATGCTACCAGTAATTCTCTTAGCTTCATAATATATCCACTTCATAAATATGTCAACTGACCAAAAGTACTAATTTTTTTAGTACGAAAGTACTAAAACGGTACTTGTCGCATGAAAAAAGTTGTAATGACCTTATTATTATAATAAAATAGATGTGTAATAAACAATTTTTTTGCGAAAAAGCTTGTAAAATAATAGTCCATATCCTCATGTTAAAAACACTGTATTAATATGAAAAAAGACAAAAAAGAATATTATATATGAATACACAAAAACACACAAATATAAAAAGATTATTGAGGGAGATGTTTTTATTATGAAAATTAGATCTTTTTTAGTATTTGTTTTGATATTATCAATTATTATTGTTTTTGCAGGATGTAATTCGAGCCAAAAAATTACAACAACTAATCCTTTAAAAATTACTCAAAATGATAAAAAAATTATATTAAATTATCTGGATACAAAAACAAATGACATTGCTTATCCAAGTAAAGGAAAAATGTATAGTGCATTCGAGCTTTTAGGGACAGACAAAGACAAAATTTACATCTGGTTAGTTAAAGAAGAATATATAAAGACAGGAACTAATCTTGAAAGGGGGCAAGGTGTATCATTACCTGTAGTTCTAAAAATTAAAAAAAGCAGTAAAGGCATTTCAATTATCAGCCATGACTTTCCTAAAGATGGAGTAAACTATAATAAAGATGTAAAAAAATTATTTCCGGCTAATATTAGATTCCCAAATAATGAAGAAATCAAAAATCTTGTAAAAGTTACTGAAACTCGGGCAGAAGAAGGTTTGAAAAATAGTCTTACAAAATAACCGAATATAAGAATATTTTCTTATATCCGGTTATTTTTGGTGTATATAATATTTAGGTATGTTTCTAAAGACCTATAACTTAGCTCTATGCTTTTAATATTTAATAAGAAATAAATTCTATCTCGCTATAATTTGAGATTGCACTAAGTAATGGATAATTACGTCTATTATTTGAGTGTCCTGAAAGTAAAAAATCTTTATTTGTTGTATCATACCCAGAAATAATCATTGCATGTGATGGATAAGTAATCCAATTTGCTATTCCTGAGTAAAATATAACAGAATCCCCACGATATATTGGTAAGTTATAAATTGTTTCATGCCGAGTTACATAATCATCATGTGAGTAATAACTTACATTAGCTTTAGGAGTCCAAAATTCTGCAAACTGTCCAACACTGATCCAAGGGCTTGGATCAGATACGGACCAACTATAATTCAATTGATCTGCATTAATTGGACTCGGGTACGTAGAATTCTTCTTATAACAGTACCAATTTCCCTGCATTGGCATACCACCACCCACATGCATAGCTTGTGACACAAAATTTGTGCAGTCAGAATAACTGCCGTTTGGATTATTAAATGCTGGATAATCAGTGCTATATGTGTTGTAATGATTGTAAGCCCAATCAGCCGCTGCTCCTCCTGAATATGATCCAGCATACGATGAAGCAGTGATTGCCGAATTGGCATTTACAGACTCTTTATTTTGTTTGAGTAAATCTTCTTCTTTTTTTGTATTAGTTGATTTTATTGGTTGAATAAGTTTATTCAAAAATGAGATTGATACATTGTCCTTTGAATCCCTTGCGTATCTTTCTAAATATGCTACTAATATTTTTTTCTCATTTAGATCATTAACGGAAGGATATATTTTTTGTATAGCATGCATTACATTTATTTTGTCATTTTTTATTAATGATGTTGTTTCCTCAATTAATTTTGTATCCTGACAATATTTTTTTATGATATTAGCTACTTTTATATCTTCATTATAGTACTCGGTTAAAGTAGCTATAGATGTCTTTTCTTCTAATTGCGGATCAACCAATGTTTCCGAGGTTGCATTTTCCTGTAGCGACACATTTTCCGTTTTTTCTTTAAAGTACTGCTGTACATATGGATTTTGAGGTATATTTTCCAATGAACTTGCCGCTATGCTTATTCTTGCAGAAACAAATAAAATTGCAACTATTAAAATACTTCCTAAAATGTATCCGATTTTTTTCATACTAACCCACATTCCTTCCTTTTCACTCATGCACAAATAGTAATGTTAGTGTGCTACTAAGTGATATTTTCTGATACATTGTCATTATTAAAATTTTCAGAAATTTCATATGATGCTTTTTTTGTACGCGTAACGAGAACTTACCGGTAATTCTCTTAGCTTCATAATATATCCACTTCATAAATATGTCAATTGACCAAAAGTACTAATTTTTTTAATACGAAAGTGCTAAAACGGTACTTGTCGCATGAAAAAAGTTGTAATGACCTCCTTCTTATAATAAAATAGATTTGTAATAAAATTATGTTTAGGAAAGGGTCATTATGAGCAATCTTTTATGGGTACTTGAATCAACAAAAAGCGATAAATTTCCATACAGGCTTAGTATCAAAAAAGGCGATACGGTGCTTTTATCGCTGTTTGTACAGAATAAATGGCCTGGTGCGGGAAGTCAGATATTTTGCCTTAAAGATACCAATGAACAATCCAATGATTATGACGTCGTTGAAAAAGTTCCTATTATATCAATTGATCGATATGGAAAGCGTCTGTCTGTAGTTTTAGATCGCGGTGTAAATAAAAGGTGTGAATTTCTCTTTCTGAAAAAGAAATACAAAAATAAAGAAGGGGAATACGAACAGATATTTTGGAGGACACAACAGGGTTTAAAGGAGCACAAGCCTCGTGTTAAATTGACTGCAAAAGGAAGCAATGATCTCCATATATTAATTGATGCAAATGAAAAATATCCTTGGAAATTTACCAATTGCATTGTTGAAAGAGTGCAGTTGCCAGCAGGTGATTACGCATTGTTTTACAATAATGAAATAGAGGCCGTCGTAGAAAGAAAAAGCTTTGAAAATTTTAAAGCCGACATCGCTAATTTGCCAATTTTACATCAAAAACTGGGTGAATTGGAAAAATATAAGCATTCGGCACTTGTCATTGAAGCCAACTATTCTGATTACTTAAACCCTGACAAATTAAGCATTTATACGCCATCATATATGGCAAAGGTGATAGCTGAGCTTTTCACATTGCATCCAAAATTTCAAATCATCTTTGCTGGCAATAGAAAATTGGCTAATGAATGGACATTAAGGTTTTTCCAAGCCATTATATCACACGAAAGCGAATCAATACCTGAAGCTGTTGCAGAAGAAATATCAAAATATCAAACGAAGAATGATTTTACAGGCGGAATTTATTATGACATTAGAAAAGAAATTCTTGAAAATATTAATGGAGATTTTACAATAAGCGATTTAAGAAATAGATTTGCTAATACCCCAGACTCTACAATTAGAAAGGTACTGAATGACCTTAAAAAAGAGGGTTTAATAATTAGTCAAGGCAGAGGTAAAGGCAGCACTTGGACAAAAGTACAATAAAAAGATATTAATATTCTTTTAAGTTTTTGTCAACTTCAGCAATATAAGAAAAATCTTTGTCATCATGTAGAAGGTATAAATTATTTTCAATTGCAGTCTCTGCTATAAGCAAGTCAATGGTACTACGTATTGTAATTCCTTTCTTTCTGCAAACAAAATAAAGTTTTGCTGCTGCTTCGTAAGATTTCATACCATTTTTTAAATCATAAAACCTCTGTGTACTTAAATATTCTTTCAATAATTTAAATTCTCTATCTGATTTTGCTCCTTGCAAAACTTCCTGATATATAAAAAAATTTATACCAAATGGCACACCATTTTTTATTACGTCTTCTAATTTTTCTACTTGCTTATTATTTATACCTTTAAAAAAAGCTATCAAAACTGATGTATCAACTAATATCATGATTTTCCCTCATCTTTTTATAATCATAGTTTTCGTCAAATTGTATTTTCCCTTTTAAATCCATTAGATTCTTCCTTTTATGGTTTTCTATTAATTCTTTTAAAGCTATATTAACAATTTCTTTCTTTGTCTTTATCCCAGTTATCTTCAAAGCTTCTTTAATAAGTTCGTCATCTATAATGATATTTGTCCGCATAATAATACACCTCCGTATGTGTATTATAATACACATATACTTTTATGTCAATGTGAAAGTTTTGAAGAATAGTTCTTAAGCATAATACATTATAAAGCCAACTGCCCATATTATCACCAATCAATTTCTAATACAAGCTGTAACGATAGCCTAATTCTACGATTTTTCTTAAATAATATGTGCTGCCTGGTATTGACAATACACTGCGGGCTGAACTGTCTAATAAACCAACTGTAAATAATGTAGCTTTCATTTTAATAGTCGTGGTTCCGCTTGTCTCGATCTCTGTTGTAGGAAAGCTTCCTGTCGTTGAAATAGCACTTGCATGTGGATTTTCCAGCTTCCAATCGCCATCGCTTGCTTTTTCCCAGTATGCTTTATCAATGCTTTCTATCTGCCTGAAAGAGCCGTCAGAATAAACAGTTAAAACTGTATAGAGTCTCGTCACTGCAGATCCGTCAGTCCGCTCTTTGTAAATGGTCAGCTTTGAAATTTTACTAATATCATTTAAATTATCTAAGATATCTGATTTAGATACAGTTTCTGCCTTTTCGCCATATGCCTCTAAAAACTTGCCCGTATTCTTATCAAAAACCTCTACTCGCGAAAACCCATCTGACTCTGTCCTTGAAATGTTTACTTGAGAAATATCATACGGCACATTCGTATATACATCTTTCTTCAATTTTATCTTATTTTCATTTGCCGTTTTAGCTTCCTTTGCCAAAGTGTTTTCAGTGCTTACATCTGTGCTACTTTTTTGAGAATTGACATCAACTAAATCATAGGCTATGACAATCAATAGAGCCAAAGCAATTAATATCAAAAAATATATTATCTTTTTCACTTAAATCTACCCTCACAAAGTTTTAGATTAATTTCATCATATATTTACTTCATAAATATGTCAACTGTCCAAAAGTACTAATTTTTTGTAAAATAATGCCTTATTTTAAAACTTTACACTATCACAATATGTTTAAATCTTTAATAAAAGAAGGCAAAAAAAATAAGATGCTATGTAGTAACTGCATCTCGACTATTTTATATATGTAACCAAAAGTTTTAATATTTCTTCTGCAATTTTACGCTCCCTGTCTGTACATTTATTAAGCAATTCTATTAGCACATCTTCTTTTCCATCGTTATTTTTATTTTTTGCTTCGTTTATCCCGAATAAAAGATAATCTGTACTTACATGAAGGCTCTTTGCAATACGTACAAATGTCTTTAAACTCATTACTCGTTGAGCACGCTCTATATGCCCAATATACATAGCAGAAACACCTACTGCTTCTGCAAACTGCTCTCTTGTTAATCCCATCCGCTCTCTTTCTGCTCTTATACGCATTCCTACTTCTTTTAAATCAAAATCACCATTCACCTTTTCATTCACTCAACTTCCACAAAAATTTAATACATAATATATATTATTCTGTATTACTGGCTTTATAAATAAACTAAAACGCACATATTTTTATTGCTAAATAGTTTACTTTTTTTCTATAATTGCCTTATAATAAGGAGAAAAACAGCCTCATAACAAGGCTGTTTTAAATTGCATCTTCATCTTCCATCTACTATATTTCTGTGATGAACTTTCTTGTTGTAAATACGTAGAATATTCCATATACCAGCGCAAAAACTAATACACTTATTGCTGTTGGCACAACTAAACTGTAGTTCATCATATCACTTAATACTGAAATAGCAACAGCGCTGTGAATTACTCCTACTATCAATGGCAGTATAAAGAAGATGCCTACTTGCTTTGAAATTGAGCTGTATATTTCAAAATCTGTAGTTCCCAATTTCTTTAATATCTCATACTTATTTTTATCCCTAAAAGATTCACTCAGAATCTTAAAATAGATTATGCTTCCGGTTGCAAATACAAATACTAAAGATAAGAAGGAACCTACAAAATAAATAATCCCTGCAAAATTATAAAATGATGCGCCGGCCATCCAATAGGTATACAACCTGGACTCCCTCGGCAATACTCCTGCAAGCTCATAAGTTAAACCTTTTGTTTCATTCGGATTGTCTAATATAATTCCATTAAACTGCTGCTCATAAAAATGTAATTTCAATTGATCATACTCTTCATCATTGACGACAATGCATGGATATGGCAGTCCATTCCCAAAAAGAGGGACTTTAGTATTTACTTTTATATCGTAGTTTTTCCCATTTAACTTAATACTATCTTCTTTTTTTAAAATACTCATCATTGTAGTAGGTCTCTCTATATAACCTACCTCATCATCTGATAAATCAAACTTTGATATTATATTTTCTCTATTTTCAACTTTTAAATCTGATAAAATGGTTTTTAAATCTGTAAGTCTTGCTACTACGAGTTCATCATCAGGTACAAATAAGAAATTCGCTTTCTCCTTAATCTCCACTTCATGGCCTGAATCCTTGATAATTTTATCAACTTTTGCGATTATATCTTTGTCTTCTGAAATATAAGAAACAGTATAGGGAACTTCTATTTTGTGATTCTTTTCTACATAGTACTTAACAGAGCTTACAGTTCCAAAACAAGTAATACATGTTGTTATCAATATTGCTACTGCCGCCAGTGTTCTATAATTATTTTTTATCCTAAATGCTATATTAGAAAAGCTTACAATGTTTACACCTTTATATAAAAAGCTCTTTCTATTTATATAATGCCTGATTACCATAGAGAAAAAAGAACCGAATAGCCAGTATGTACCCCATGTAATTAAAAGTATTGTTGCCAACAGTGCTTTTCCAAAGCCAAATTTCAAATAATTGTGGGCGATGTAATACCCTATCCCGATTATAATTATTGAAGCTATCCCTTTAAAGTAGTTGACTTTTGGCAGCTCTTCTTCTTTTTTTAGTGAATTCAACAATTCTATGAGGTTACTTCTGATAACATCAAAATACCCTTTTAAAAATGTAACGGCCAAGATAATCGAATAAGCAATTATTGTTTCAACAATAGCTTTCATTGATATAAAAAACTTAATTGTTATATTTAAAATAGCTACTTTTGCAAGCACCATCATGAACAATTTGCTAAATAATATTCCGATTATCAGTCCGATAGCTAAAGATAATATTCCCATCAGCAGCCCTTCTGAAGCGAAAATAAAAGCTATCTTATAGTTATCAATACCCATAAACGCATATACGCCTATTTCCCGTTTCCTCTGATTTAAGAAAAAATTGCTTGAATACACTATAAAAAATATCAAGAACATCATCATAAGCGTAGAGGCACTCACGGACGCCCCTCCTATATAACTTGATATATCTTTATATTCTAAAAACTGAGGATTATACCTCATCGATAAAAAATTATAATAAGCAGCTACGGAAAAAGTCATCGCCATAAGGTACAATCCGTAAGTCTTTGCATTTCTCTTGAAATTTATGATAGCCATTTTAAAAGAGTTCATCTGTGCCACCTCCCATAGTGCCAAGAAAATCTATTATCCTTTTAAAGAATTCTTTCCTGGATGAATCTTTGTCTATTCTTGCATGTATTTTCCCGTCTTTAATAAATAAAATTCTCTTACAGTAACTTGCTGCAAATGCATCATGAGTAACCATAATAATAGTTGTACTGAATTTTTCATTCATCATTGACAAACATTGCAAAAGTTCTTGAGAAGACTTTGAATCCAACGCGCCAGTAGGCTCATCTGCAAAAACTATCGAAGGTGATGTAATAAGTGCCCTAGCCGCTGCGGCTCTTTGTTTCTGACCTCCTGACAATTGATACGGATATTTTTTTAATTGCTCATGAAGCCCAAAGAAACTGCTTAATTTCTCAACTTTTTCTTTTATTTCTTTTGCATTTACTTTTGAAAGAGCAAGCGGCAGTGCTATATTGTCCTCAACAGACATACTGTCCAATAGATTGAAGTCTTGAAATATAAACCCTATGTTGTTTCGCCTAAATATAGATAGCTCCTTATTTTTCATATTTAATACACTTTTTCCCTCATAATATATTTCTCCGGAAGTAGGTCTATCAATTGTAGATAACATATTCAAAAGCGTAGTCTTTCCCGCTCCTGACGGACCCATAATGCCTAAAAATTCTCCTTTATATACTTCTAAATCGATATCGTCTACAGCTCTAAAAACCATTCCTTTTGAGCCATATTCTTTTCTTAAATTTTTTGTCTCAAGTACTACATCCATATTATACCCCTCCACATTCTATTAGAAAAATTCTCTCCCAATTAAGGAGAGAACAATCATTAAATACATTTATATTCTATATTTTTTACTGTACCTGTACCATCGCTTATGGTGACAAAATTAATGTTAATATTACAATTTTGTCACATTGAAGTAATCAGCCATTTTATAAAAAATTATCGTAAATTCTGTATACTGTGAGACTTGAGACGATACTTCAAGTTTTATGTTCAACTTATCTGCAATCTTTTTGCATATATAAAGTCCCATACCTGTTGATTTGCTCGTCTTTCTTCCATTATCTCCTGTAAATCCCCTGTCAAAAATTCTTCCTATATCTTTATAAGGTATCCCCATCCCATTGTCTCTTATGAAAAGCCTTGTACATTCATCGTCTTCTTCTGCATAAATCTCGATTCTCCCTTGTACATCCACATATTTACAAGCATTATTGATTATCTGCTCTATTATGTAGAAAATCCATTTGCTATCTGTGAAAACGTTGAAATCCAAATCGTGCATTTCTAATTCTATCTTCTTAGATATAAAAGAATTGATATTATTTTTTATTACACTTTTAACTATTGAATTAAGATTTACCTCTTCGATTATAAAATCTTCTGAATAGCTTGAAGCCCTGCTGGTATATAGCACTTGACTCACAAGAAAATTTATCCTTTCTAGCTCCTGTCTAAGCTCTCCCGCTATATTAGATAAACCCTCTTCTTCAATTTCATCAGCTATAAGCTCACATACTGATAGTGGTATTTTTATTTCGTGGATCCATTTTGTAACATAGTCATTAATCTCATTCAAATTTTCTTTCAATTCTTTTATTTCTTTTAATTTCTCTTCATTTTTTAAATTCACTGTTTCTCTTATAAGCACTTCTTCTAATTTTTCGCCATTTGGTAGAAATCCGTCAATATTTTCTTTGTTATGTAGAGCATTTCTAAAGTCTTTATAAGTATTTATCCATTTTATATAGCCTACGATTAAAAATGCAAAGAAGATAGAAAATATGAGCACATTCATATAAATAATATCGTCTATTGTTTTATTCAAAGCTGTACTGGATATCAAAATCAAATTCATAATCAAGATTATTGCTAGAAAACACAGGATTGTCCAAAATAAATCTTTTAGGTATCTTGAAAAGCTCATGGTATCATATATCCCTGAGACTTCTTAGTTACAATGAAATTTTCTAATCCCGCATCTTCTAGCTTTTTTCTCAGCCTATTTACATTAACCGTTAAAGTATTCTCACTAATAAAATACTCACTTTCCCAAAGTGCCCTCATAATCCTATCCCTTGATATTATTTTGCCTCTATTTCTCATAAGTAATTGAAGTATTTTAAATTCATTTTTAGTCAGTTCTAGTCTCATACCTTTATACGTCAGTGTTCCATCATTTATATTTAAAATAGCTCCATTACATTCTATTATTAGTCCTTCATTTTCCCCATAAGAATAAGTTCTTCTAATGACAGCTTGTATTTTAGCCAGTAATACATCCATGGAAAATGGTTTTGTAACAAAATCATCTCCCCCCATATTAACTGCCATTATGATATCCATATTGCTATCCCTGGAAGACAAAAATATAATCGGCACTTTAGATATTTCCCTTATTTTCTTACACCAATAAAAACCATCGTAATATGGTAAGTTTATATCTATAATCACCAAATGAGGATTATGATTTGCAAATTCTCCCAATATGTTATCAAAGTTTTCTATAGAGACCGTATCATAGCCCCAATTTGTAATGGCCTTTTTTATATTGTCACAAAGAGCCTTATCATCCTCAATTATAAGTATTTTATACATATTTTCATCAACCTTTTTATGGTTTATTTAATTTAGGCTCGGCAACAATTCCTCGTTCTCTACTTCCAAACATAACCCTATTGCTTATTTATTTCTTATGAGCAATTTCTCATATGTTTTTGCCTTGGCATAATACAATTATCACACCAACATTATTATAGCACAATAAAATCTAATAATGTTTCCATATTTGTATCACTTATGGTACGTCTCACCCTTCATTATCTTAAATGCTCTGTAGATTTGTTCTATCAATATAAGTCTCATAAGCTGGTGTGGAAATGTCATTTTTGAAAATGACAGCTTTAAATCTGACATGGACTTTATATCGTTATGTAAGCCAAGAGATCCTCCTATTACAAATGTAATATTAGAATTGCCCGCTGTCATAACATCTTCTATATAGCGGGCAAATTCTACTGAGTCCATTTGTCTACCTTCTATGCAAAGAGATATTATGAAGCTTTCTTTTCTAATCTTATCGACAATTTTAACACTTTCTCTTTGCATAACACTTATTTTTTCTTTATCACTTAAGCTTTCAGGTGCCTTTTCATCGTTCACTTCAATTATGTTTATATTGCAATATGGCTTCAATCTTTTTACATATTCCTGTATTCCATCTTCTATAAACTTCTCCTTTATCTTTCCAACTGCAATTATGTCTATATTCAAAATTCTCCCTCCATCAAACTACAAGATACTTAGGAATGTCTTCGCAAAAGTCACACTTATGAGGCACCAGCCAATCTGTAAATGATACCTCATCAAGCCTGTATATATCTGGCGGCTGTTCATATACATCCACAAATTCTTCAATGGCATCCTCTAAATGTTTCTCACATACAACATACATAATTATTCTCCTCATTTCCCAAGTGTTATCGTAGTTGTCCCTATATTCCCCGTCAATGTTCTGTATTTTACACTTACCTTGTCTCCTATGTTTTTTGAGTATATCACCGTCTTAAGCTGAACCATCGTATCGACAGGTTTACCATCAACTTCCAGCAGTATATAACCTTTTTTGATGCCTGCTTTTTGAGCCGGGCCTTTAGGATCTATATCTGCAACGTATATTCCTTCTGCTATAACTATATCTGCATTTATATAGCTGGCTATCTCTCTATCATATCCTACTATGCCTAAGTACGGTGCTTTAAATGTGCCTGTAGCTATTACTTTATTAATAATAGGCTTAACAATGTTGATTGGTATGGCAAAGCCCAATCCCTCTGCTGTTGTAACTTTTGCCGTATTAATACCTATAGCATTGCCCTGCGCATCGACTAATGGTCCACCACTGTTCCCTGGGTTTATTGATGCATCTGTCTGTATAAGATCTTCCATTATCTTTTGTTTGTTGTTCTCCTCTATTGGCAAACTTCTATTCAATGCACTTATTATACCAGATGTCACAGTTCTTTCAAAGCGCAGCCCCAAAGGGTTGCCTATAGCTATTACAGTTTGGCCTACCACAATCTTATCTGAATCTCCTAATGAGATAGTAGGCAGATTTTTGGCATTTATTTTAACAACTGAAAGATCTAAAGTAGAGTCAGACCACAAAACTTTCCCAGGCAATGTGCTGCCATCACTTAAATAGATGGTAAGTTTCTTTGACTCAGGGCTTGCTACATGATTATTTGTAATAATGTACCCATTTTTATCAACGATAAATCCTGAGCCTACACCTTCAACCTGTTTTTCCAATATATAGTATTGTCTTTCGTATTCGACAGAAGATATGCCAACAACAGCTTGGGTATCTTTCTTTGCCACAGCTTCCGCAATCGTAGAAGGCTCTGCTTTAGAGATTACCACCTCTTTCTTAAGGGGGCCTGTACCTGTATATGGAAGCGGTATTATTTTCCCCCAAAGAAATTTTGGTGCAATGTATGAAAATACGAAAGACGTAATTACAGCAATTATTATGACAGTCGTAAGATACGACGGCCTTTTTATCCTTCTATCGTCGCCATTTTGCATCATATCACCTCTTAATTATCATGTGTATTATGAGGTGATTTATTCTATATTTTATTATACAAAAAATAAGCCCAAATTGGACTTATTTTACTCTTTTTATGTCTGCGCCGAGTTTTTGTAGCTTTTTTTCAATTGCTTCATATCCTCTATCGATGTAGTGAATGTTTTTAACCTCTGTAACACCATTAGCAGCAAGACCGGCTATTACCATAGCCGCCCCGGCTCTTAAATCAGTGGCTTTAAGTGGTGCACCTGTAAGCTTTTCAACCCCCTCTATAACAGCCGTCCTGCCTTCTACTTTAGCATTAACGCCCATTTTTTTAAGCTCGTCCAAGTATTTGAATCTACCTTCATACACATTTTCAGCAATCATACTTACACCATCAGCCAGTGCTAAAAGTACCGCCATCAATTGCTGCATGTCAGTTGGAAAACCAGGATACGGCTGTGTTTTAATATCAACTCTCTTTAATCTTCCAGCTGTAGTAACTCTTAAATCTTCATCGTACTCTTCAATTGTAACGCCCATTTCAGACATTTTCGCTATTATTGATTCAAGATGCTTTGGAATAATGCCTTTTATTGTTACATCACCGTGTGTAGCTGCAGCTGCAACCATATAAGTTCCAGCTTCTATTTGATCAGGTATAACAGTATGCTTGCAACCGTGAAGCTTGTCTACACCTACTATTTTAATCATATCAGTGCCTGCACCTTTTATATTAGCACCCATCGCATTTAAGAAGTTAGCGACATCCACAACATGTGGTTCTTTTGCGCAATTTTCCAGTATAGTTGTGCCTTCAGCTTTACAGGCAGCCAACATTAAATTTATCGTAGCTCCCACGCTTACAACATCAAAATAAATATGATTCCCCACTAATTTATCTGCTTTTACCTTTATGATTCCATGTTCAATCGTAGTTTTAGCACCTAATGCCTCAAAGCCTTTAATGTGCTGATCAATTGGCCTCACTCCAATATTGCAACCACCAGGCATTGCAATAGCAGCCTCATTAAATCTACTTAGAAGAGCCCCAATAAGATAATACGATGCTCTCATTTGACTTGCCAATTCGTGTGGTGGGCAAAATGAATTAATACCTTCAGGATCTACAATTATCTCATGTTCTTTCTTTATAGTTTTGCCACCAAGGTATTCAATCATTTTACTAAGCAGTTCTATATCGTTTATTTCTGGCAAATTGTCAATAGTACTAGGAGTATCTGCTAAAAGAGCAGCAGGAAGTATGGCAACAGCAGAATTTTTTGCCCCACTAATCTCAACTGTTCCTTTTAAAGGTATTCCTCCATTTATAACAAACTTCTCCACTGTTTGATCTTCCCTTCAAGAAAACTAAAAACACACAATTACACATATATACTTTAATACAATTTCAACAACTTTACAAGCATTTTATTTAAAACAAGCGCAATAAAAAGGAGGTAATTTTTACCTCTCTTCAATGGTGCCGGTATATGCGTTCACATAATAAACAGAGTTTTCTGTTGTTATCCTCCAAGTAGGTATTGCTTCGCCTGTGTCGGCATTTCGCCAGCTGAAAAAGTAGACAGGTTTTATCTCTTTTACAACAATATTATGATGTCCCTCATCCACATCGAGAAGCTTAAGAAGTGCATTTATAGGTGGTATAATCTCTTTTCTTTCTTTTTCTTCTCGTATTGGAATAAGCCATGTGGATTCAAACAAAAACGTATCATTGCTAATAACGCCTTTCATGTAACTTACATCTACATTAATACCGTTGTAAACTTCTGTATACTCAACAGTGTATTTGTTGCCATCAGCATATTCATTTACGACAGAATACTTCTCTTCGAGGTTTTTACTTTTTACAAATGACTTTATATAATTAAAAGCATCATCTTTATCCATTTTTGTAAATTTCTCATCTCTTATTTTATAATAAAAAAACCCATTCTTTACTTCTATTGTACCATTTTCAATGTTATAAAATGATCCGTTGTCATATGAAATATATCTAGAGCCATTCAAAAAATTGCTCTCAATATATGCTTTGTTGTAATTTTTTAGCTTCACCAAAAGCATAGGCATCGGCTTATAATCTTTAGGAATCTCCCCTTTTACAACAATATTGTTTTCTTTTAAGATATCGTTCATCTTTTTTATCTCTGAAGGAGAAGGTATTGAATTGCTGGTTTCTGCAATATTCAAATTTCCTAAGTAAAGTATCATGTTTAATACTGCAAATATCAAAATCAAGATTGTTTTTGCCTTTGACCAGTCCATATTATAACACCATCATCAAATTATTTTACCATCTAAAGCATTTATAAGGTACTCATTGTCTTTGCATTTAACATCCCATGCAGGGATTAGCTCAGTCCCATCAAATACATACACCAGTTTTAACGATTCAACACCTTTTATCTTATTGTCAACTATTGCTTTCTGTATATTATAAAGGTTGTTCTTGTAATCTCCAGCATAATAAATATCCATGAAATTCACTTTAGCAGTCTTTATAATCCCATTTGATACAGAAATGTCTATAGGATCTGATTTTTCTCCATTTTTTATTACGTATATAGGATAATCATATATGTAATTAAATGAAAATTTATAATCCGTACCACTGCCACTAACGCCCGTTATGTATACATCTTCCACATTGATTCCAAGATCTTTTATAAATTCTAATGCTTTATCTAATGACTCAATTTTGCTCATAGTTAATTTTGAGGATGTTGTTGTAGTATCAAAGTACTCTATTAAGCCACTTCTGTAAAGCCTTAGCCCTCTTATGCCATCAGTATACATATATGAACCATTATTTTCCTTTATCTCTCTCACAACAGATATGTTTACAAATACATTCTTAATTATAGTCCTATAGATGCTATCATTTGCAAACCCTTTATTTACATATTTACCTAATGTAAAATTTTTCAAAGTAAACACATTTTCGCTGTAAACATCATTTGCAGTCGTTACTGCATAGTCGATTGAATTTTGAAATTGTTTGCCAATTAACTCGTCAAAATAACTGGAATTCTTTAAATTCATGGCAAAGTAGCTATTGTAATCCGTAAATATGATTTGCGGCTTACTTCCAACTTTAATTATAATTTGTTTTATATATGTGTCAGAGTTTATCTTATTTAATTCAGATAAACTATCTAAGTTCAAAGTATCAGCAAATATATCTTTTGTTATACCTTTGCCCATATCAATATATATCAAATTGTCTATAAGTTTTACGCTGCTTTTGTCAACCTGCGATAATGCAATTCCTTTGTCCAAATTATCTTTTAAAATTTTTATTGTATTTTCCCATATTGAAGTTATATCATTTGACGATGTTATGTCCTTAAATCTGCCATTAGTATTTATCTCAATCGACGAAGGTCTAACTATACTAAAAATATCCACACTTGATGGTGTGGACTTAGTCATAAAAAAGCTTTTTTGTGGAAAAGACGTCCACAATGTATAGCTTAAATAAAGGCTTGTTGAAACAAGCAACACCAACACAATTGTTTTTATATGCTCTTTCATAAGAACACCGCTCTACTTAAAAAGCTTATTCCACAAGCCTTCTAATGTGTCAACCGTAACCTGAATAATTCCATCCTTGTACTGAAGCGTTATATGTCCTTTGACAGTTTGTACTTTTCCGTCTTTAACAGCCTTCAATGTAACATAGTTATCCCCTAAAGCTAATGTTATCAATTTTGCGAAAAGACCAGTATCGCCTATTACCCACTTGTCATTTAAATTATCGTTTAAAATAAGCTCAACATAAGTATCTGGCTGCCCATTGCCTGATATTACAAAGTATTTGTTGTTTGTTGTGACATTATTTATGTCTGATTTAACCGTGATTAAATTATCAGCGAATCCATACGTCATAAAAAACGTCATAAACATTACAGTGGCAATGATAAGGGCTAAAACCTTTTTCAAAAGTACCACTCCCCATCATAATATAACAAAAAGTTATATAAATTTACACATAATTCCTAATATAACCATTTTCACTTATAGTTAAATTATAGAATACCATTATTACAACAATGTTACAGCAATATTAAAATATAATTACGGTTTATTTAGTATCTAAGCTTTATGTAGACAGATGTACCAATTCCTACTTCGCTTTCGATATTTATTTCCCCTCCATGTGCCGTAACTATCTCTTTCGCAATTGCAAGGCCAAGTCCAGTACCCCCCAACTCTCTAGATCTTCCCTTATCCACTCTATAAAATCTTTCAAATATCCTTGGAATGTCCTTCTTTGGTATCCCAATGCCATTATCAGAGATAGTTATATAAGCATAGTCGTCATCATAATTTGTAAATACCCTCACATATCCGCCTGGATTTGTGTACTTAATAGCATTGGACACTACATTAAGCAGCACCTGCTCCATTTTATCCCTGTCTATATTTATGTTTCTTTTTTCTTCTCCGGCACAAAATGCAAGTTTTTGATTTTTTTTCTGCGCTTCAATCTTTATTTTATATAGGATATTTTCTATATATTCATTTAAATTTGTTTCTTCTAGACTTAACTTGCCGTTTGAGTCCATCTTTGACAGAAGAAGCAAGTCCTTCACAAGCCTTGTCATCCTGTCTACTTCTTTATCGATAATGCTTAAAAATCTGTTCCTGTATTCTTCATCAACACCATCATTTAAAAGAGTCTCAGTGTAGCTTTTAATGGTTGTAAGAGGCGTCCTCAATTCATGGGAGACATTTGCCACAAATTCTTTCCTCATGTTATCGAGGTTTTGCTGCTCTGTAATATCGTGCAGTACAAAGACATTTCCATCTATATTCTTATCAGCTTTAATTGGGCTTACAAATGATTTTAAAATTTTACCATTACAGTATATAAGGCTTTCAGTATTTTTAAGCTGACCTTGAGCAATCTTTTCTAAAGGTTCATCCATCGCAATTTTTTCGCCTATCATCCTCTCAGCAGCATTATTAAAAAGAATCACCCTGTTTAATTCATTTGTAGCAATAACTCCGTCAGACATATAGCTTATAATAGCTTCTACCTTGCTTTTCTCATTTTCCATCTCATTTAAAGTTGATTTAAGCCTTTTAGACATAAAATTAAACATGTTGCCCAATTTACCTATCTCATCATCAGATTTTATATCTATGTGCACATCAAAGTTACCTTCCCCTATCTCATGAGCGTACTTCGTAACTTCTTTTATCGGGTCAGTTATTGTCTTAGCTAAAATATATCCAAGTATAACGGTTATTATGACAGCAATAAAAGTTGCACTTAATAAAATGAAATTTACATCAGATAGCGTGTCATATACGCTTTTTAAAGATCCGCTTACATATACCACACCAGATATTTTACCATCGCTATCTACAACTGGCATTGCGATGCTCCTGATTTTCCCATTTGAATTATTGTCGTTGCTGGTTTCCATACCTTGTTTCCCAGATAATGCCTTTATAACTGCAGGTGTCAACATTTTTCCTCTTTCACCTGTAGAGCTTGCTAATATATTTCCATCTTTATCAAGTATGTACACATATTTTATATAAGCATTAGGGCCTAAATACATATTTATTATGTTATCCATGCTGGACTTTGAATTCATGTTATCTTTTAATGTAAAGGCAATTCCGGTAGCCTGTGCTTCTATGTAATTTTCAAAATTAGTCATGTGATAATTTTCCAACGATTTGAAAAGGTATACCCATATGATTTCCATTGCCACCAATATTAAAAGTCCATATATAATAATTATTTTCCACTGTATGCTTTTATAGTTCACTTTCTTCGCTAAAATAATAACCAACCCCTCTTTTGGTATGTATATACCTTGGGTTTGCTGGATCATCCTCAATTTTTTCCCTAAGACGCCTTATAGTTACATCAACCGTCCTCACATCGCCAAAATATTCATAGCCCCACACCTTTTCCAAAAGCATTTCTCTTGAAAAAATGAGCCCTCGGTTGGCCACTAGGAATTTTAAAAGGTCAAATTCCCTTGATGTCAACTCTATAGGTTTTCCATTTTTTTCAACTTTATACTTTGATAAATCTATGCTTAAATTACTGACACTTATGATATTAGACATGCCCTCTCCATTGATTACCCCACTTCGTCTCAGGTTAGCCTTCACCCGTGCAATAAGTTCCCTCATGGAAAATGGCTTCGTCACATAGTCATCGGCGCCTAATTCTAATCCCAACACTTTATCTACTTCTTCTTCTTTGGCCGTCAGCATTAAAATAGGCGTCGTCATTGTCTGCCTTAATATCCTCAAAACAGTAAAACCATCCATCTTTGGAAGCATGACATCAAGGAGGATAAGGTCAGGATTTTTCTCCTGCGCTAATTTAAGACCTTCCTCCCCGTCATACGCTTCAATTGTACTATAGCCATTTTTTTCTAAATTGTATTTCAAAATCTCTACAATAGGTTTTTCATCGTCAATTATTAGTATCCTGCTACTCAACTTCACTCACTCCTTAGCGTTGTTGACAAAGACATCGAGTCTTGAGGCTGTCTCTTTATAAAAGCTTGATTCTATACCCATTCCACTTCCTAAATCTCTAAGCATTTCTCGTATTGTTTCCATTCCATATTTATCGCTTATAGCCTTTGTCACTTGAAAAGCCCTTTTATAAGCAAGCATTTCGTCAAGCGAATTAAAATCGTTCTTCAATTGTTCATAAGTGTACGGTGCACCATTATAGCTTAAATCCTTTCCCCATTCGTAGCCATCTTGTCTGTACTCTTCTAAAAGAGCAATACCTTCTGTAAACCATATTGGATAATTTCCATTTGCAATATCATCCACAACAAGATGCGTAAACTCGTGGACAACAGGTCCTTCATATTGAAATACTTTTACCACATCCTGCCCAGGAGATATCCAAAGCGATGGCGATTCTATGCTAATTACGCCATTTAAGTATATGCCCATAGCATTTTCCCCTTTTGCAAGAGAAAAATCTTTGTTCATCTCATCAGGATTGTTATAAACTATAATAGTTGATTTGCTATTTGGAGTATATCCCAAATCTTTTGTAATATCATAATAATGTTTTTCAGCCGTATTAATAATAAGGTCAACGTATTTGCTATCTGGTTCTGTGTACCTTATAATAAAATGTTTGCTTTCCCTTGTCTTAAAATCCTTAATACTATTTTCAATTTTATCTTTTCCAATTACTTTATACACCGGATATGCTTTTGTCAAGATATTGCCATTCAGTAAAACAGCAAGCACAAAAACAATAAATATAATAGCTGCCAAATTTTTATTTTTTCTCATAAATGTATCACCTCACAAAATACTAAAAATATGTATATATTTAAATATATGAGGTAATACAATTACATTATAACCCAATGTCATTTATATTGCAAAGTAAATTTAAGGATAAAAAAAAGAGCCCTGCTAATTTCTTTGGGCTCATGTTATTTTAAGTATTTTTGAGGATTTACAGGTACACCATTTTTCCTCACCTCAAAGTGGACATGTGGTCCTGTCGTATTTCCTGTCATTCCTACCAAGGCGATTTCCTGTCCTTTATAAACTTTATCTCCTTTCTTCACAATCAGCTTGCTGGCATGTCCATAGTAAGTCACATATCCATTTCCGTGATCAATTTTTACGAGATATCCATATCCACTTTCCCAACCTGAAAATATTACTGTCCCTCCATCTGCAGCATAAATAGGGTCTCCAATCGATGCAGCTATATCTATACCTGCATGAAGTCTTCCCCATCTTTGCCCATATCTTGATGTTATTGTTATGTGACCTCTAATCGGGTAGTTAAATTTACCTGTCGCATATGCCACTGGAAGCGGTTTATCTCCTACGGCAATAACTTCATTAACTGGCTCACATACCACACTTTCATTTATTACATTTTTATCGACAATTTCGCCATTGTAATACTTCAAAATAGCAGTAACTATTTTAGAACCAGCTTTGCCTCTAACTAGTACTTTTGAATCATTTATAAACATTTTATCATCTTTTTGCGTAACGGTTTCATATGGAATATCTTCGAAATATACTGATTTTTTCTCTGCTACAACAGTTAAAAGAGGCTTAGATTCTCTTATTTTAAGCAATTCCCCTGGATATATTCTTTCACTGATACCCGGATTTAGATTGTATATATCATTTAATGTTACATTAAATTCCCTCGAAATCGACCACAGCGTATCATTATCTTTTACCACATACGTCACAGATCGACTTTTTCCCTCAAGATCTTCTACCGCTTCTTCAATTGTTTTCAGATTTGTTGTTGGTGTATCAATTTCTATTAATCTAACATCGTTTTTAAAGTAAGCACTGATGGATCCTTTTTTATATTTGTCAAGCATGATTTTTAGTGCTTCCAAAGCATCTTTCTTACTCTTTAATGCTGCTACATATAGGCCGTCAACTGTAATTGCTGTAGGTTTTTCAATGCGCAAATTTTTATTATTTACAGTATTTAAATAAGTAATCAAATTTTCTTTTTCGCTTTTTGCATTCGTTATATATGAAGTGTTATAGTCATTTTCTACACAGACATACGAATATGCACTTTTGTCATTGTCCATACATTTAAATGCTACGGCAAACAGAATTACTAAAGCGAAAATAAATATGCATCTTCTTTTAATTGCGTTGTTTTTCATAGTGCCGCATCTAAAAGGATTTGATTTACCTTCGTTATCCATCATCTTCTCCTTTCATTTGCGCATAGAGCTGTTCTTACAAAAATGCCTTAATATTATCTGTATTTTTACAAATTTTATACATGCTAAGCTTAAAAAATATATAAATTTGTCGTAATATATATTATATTCTTTTAAATTGATGGTTATGACACATCGTGTTATAATTAAATTTGAGGTGGTGTACATGAGCAGATGTAGTTTTTCTAATGATTTTGATGATATGGGAAGCACCCCCGTTAGCAATTTCTTCATAAATCATTACATGTTGGAAGCACCAGGCGAGTACGTAAAAGTATATCTTTTAGGACTTAAGTACTCATATTACAACCAAAGCTTCTCTATAGAAGAAATGGCCGAAAAACTTTTTATGTCAGAAATCGACATAGATAAAGCTCTGAAATTTTGGGAAAAGTCTGGTGTAATCAGGCTTAGATATTCTGACAATGAATATTACATAGAATATCTTCCACTGGTTAAGAAAGTCGATAATAAGCACACATTGTGTATTGATGATACAGAAGTCAGGCAGATGTTTGAGACGGTTGAAAAGATGATAGGTAGACCACTTTCTCCTACAGAGATGAACACTTATCTTGGCTGGGTTGACGAATACGGATTTTCTCTGGAAATACTTACTATGCTTATAAGTTACTGTGTCTCAAAAAATAAGACATCTCTAAAGTACATGGAAAAGGTAGCCATCGCATGGCATGATGCAGGCCTTAAAACCGCTCTTGATGTTGAAGCATATTTAAAAGCAGAAAGCGAAAAGTGGATAAGGTACAAAAAAATCTTGCGGGCACTGGGCCTTAAGGATGACGACGTAATGGAAGCACATAAAGCCATGATGGACAGATGGATGGATGATCTGGGTTTTGACATTGACGTGATATTAAAAGCATGCAATGAATGTGTCTTAAAGATAAATGAGCCAAGTTTTCCATACATCAATCAAATACTCATTAACTGGTACAATGACGGCATAAGAACCATAAATGATTTTGATAAAGTAAAGAAAAAGCCCTATACTAAAAAAACTGCTCCTAACTATAAGGTTCCCAAGAATTATTTTAATGGATACTCACAAAGAACTTACGATGTAGACGAACTTGAGAAAAAACTATTAGCTCATTCAAGAGGTGAATTTGGTGAATAACTTGGTTCAAGAGGTTTTAAGGGAATATGAGATGCTGAGGGACAAGTCATTAAAAGAAGCCCTTATGAGGCGGCAAGAAGTGTACAAAAAAATTCCCCAGATATCAAATATAGATGAAGAGATAAAAGACATAGGCATAGAAATATCTAAATCCATATTTCTAAAGCCTCAAAAACATAAGGATCTTTTAGAAAACTTAAGAAGTAGGCTCAACACTTTAAAAAAGAAAAAAGCCGATTTATTAAGGTCAAATGGGTATCCTGAAACGTACATGGAACAAAAATTTGAATGTAATATCTGCAAAGATACAGGCTATGTCAATAACAAAAGATGCAAATGTTTTGAGCAAAAACTTATAAACTTATACTACAGGCAGTCCAGCATAGAAGATATTACAAAAATTGAAAATTTCAGTAATTTTGACTATTATCTATACTCTGATAAACCTTATAAAGGTAAGATGTCTCCGCGGGAAAACATGAAAAGTATAGTCGATGTTGCAAAAGATTTTATAGATAATTTTGATAATGAGAAGGAAAGTTTGTTTTTTTATGGTGACTCAGGACTTGGTAAGACGTTTCTCTCAAACTGTATAGCAAAAGAACTACTGGACAGAGGCAAAGTAGTCTTATACAGAACAGCCCCTGATTTAATAGAAGGCTTAAGGCTTAATAAGTTAAATTCTGACAATGATTCATATTTTGAATACACAGATTTGTTGAGAGAATGTGACTTACTTATAATAGATGACCTGGGGACTGAACCTATAACTCCTTTCAGCCTCCAGGAGATCTTCAGCATTGTAAATGCAAGGCTTTTAGCAAATAAAAAATTCATAATATCAACTAATCTACCGCTTTCTGAAGTTATGAATATATATCCTGAAAGATTGTGCTCAAGGATACTTGGCAATTTCAAACTTTTAAATTTTTACGGTGAAGACATAAGGATTAAAAGAAAAACTATAAATTAATCAAGCCATTCGGCAAAGAATCCTCCTGTATCCTTTCCAGTTACACTGTCCACTACGTCTATTAGGTTCTGCGTAGTGGCATTTTTATATTTATACTGGCTGTAATACTTATTTAGGACTTCTTTAAACTTCTCATCACCAATAATCCCCCTTAGTTCACTAAATACCATAGCACCTTTGTTGTAGACGATATTTGTATAATCATTCCAGTCTTTAAATTGTCCTAATGTCTTCACCATAGCATCATCTTTATTTGCCTTTGAAAACTTGTAAAATTCTCCTGAAATGATTGACTTAAACACCGCATCTGCTGTCGCTTTTCCGTAATACCTTTCGATATACATAATTGTTGTATATTCCGTAAGGCCTTCGTCAAGCCATGCTTCCTTTACTTCATTGTTTCCAACAGCTCCATACCACCACTGATGCGCAGTTTCATGCGCTATAACATACTCCAGATTAAACAGGTTATCCTTTGAATAAAGATCTTTTGAAATAAAAACTAAATTTGGGTATTCCATGCCGCCCATGTAAAAATCTGATTCAGCAACACTGTACTGCTTATACGGGTATTTGCCTATGTAGCTGTTATAAAATCTTATGGCATCTGATGCGTATTTCAATGCTTTCAATCCTACGTCTTCATCAAAATAATATGATTTAACTTTTATACCGTCAACGTATTCTTCAGCGACTTTAAACTTGGGACTCAACACAAGCGCAAAATCTCTTACATTAGGTGCATCTATCGTTAAAACATAATCATTTCCGTGGCTTTTCTCAGACTTTATCACACCTGTGGATGCCACCACTATATCATTTGGAACTGTAAGCCTTACGCTGTAATTTGAGACATCGCTATAAAATGGGTCTCCAAGTGTATAGTATGGATCATTGTTCCATCCATTTTGGTCGTACACTGATAATATTGGATAGAAATTTGTCACCTGAACGGTGTTTTTGCCGTAACCAAACCTGCCTTGAGATGGAGGAATCTGTACTTTAAAGTCAATAGTAAATTTAATCCTATCGCCTTTGTCTAATTTCTTAGGAAGAAGTATTTTTAAAATTTCACCTGTCTTTTTATCAATGCTGTATGTAGCCGGTACATCTTTATCAAATGTTATCTTGTTTATCTCAATATATCCAGGCTTAAATCCATTTGGATACGCCAATCCTATCTCTTCTTTCGTAAATGGAACATTATCTTTATCTTTAAATGCATTAGGATACAAATGAAGGTATATCTTATTTAATTTCACATCATCTGTATTTATAAAGTCCACTGTCTCCGTCCCAATTATCGTCTTATTTTCATCAATGTATTTGATGTCCATATTGTACGATGTAAGATTGCTACTTTTAAGCGGTGCAAAGTAAATTAAAAGAGCAATGACAATAACTAGGATCACCGACCAGATATACTTTTTACCTCTCATTAAACCAGCTCCCCCATATTTTTGTTCACTATATATTAATACAAATAATTAAATATTAGAACAAAATTTAAAACAAATATGTATAGAAAGTGTTGTTTTTAAACATCCTAAAACACATATTCAAAGGGCAAAACATATATTGAATATGAATCAAAACATCAAAGGGGGCTAAAGCATGCACTTCTTATATGCACTATTTATAGCATTAGCAAACAATGTAGACAATATAAGTGTCAGAATAGCTTACAGCATAAGAGGAATAAAGATTACAGCAATAAAAAACTTATGGATATCATTGATAACTTTTCTCATCTCATCCATTGCTGCTATATCTGGAAACTTAATATCAGGGATATTTAGTAAACAACTAAGTTCATTATTAAGCATGGTATTGCTTGCTTCAATCGGTCTGTGGATAATGCTTGAACCATATTTCAAGAAAAATAATACAGAAACTGATGAGATTCACAAGGATGGAAATAAAAATATATATATCATATTAAAAAGACCCGAAAAAGCAGATATTGATAATTCAAAGGATATAGATTTTAAAGAGGCTACAATGCTTGGAATCGCCCTCTCAATAAACAACATAGGTGGCGGTATCAGCGCCGGCATGATAGGGCTCAACTCATTTTTCATTGGATTCTTTTCAGCGTTGATTAGCTTTATAGCCTTGTGGATTGGAAACTATGTAACTGACTTTTTAAACAGGTGGAACTTCAATAGAAAAGCCACAGTTATAGCAGGCTTGATATTAATACTTATAGGTCTTAAACAGATTATCTAAGTTTGATGATTGCTTATCGATCTATGGTTCTTTTTAAACCTCACTTTGCTTCATTGCAAAGTATATTACAAATAGGGTAAATTTCTTTTACTCAAAGTTTCTTAAATGATAAAAAGGCATTCTTTCCCATGGATGCCTTTTATAATTATTTTTAACAATTACATAATATGCATTTAACATTCTTTACATGCCTATAACGTTAATTTAACAAAAAAGTATTATTATGTATCTGTACATAAAATTAAAGGAGAGGTGTCGGATCATGAAGAAGTTTTTATCATTCTTAACTGCATTAGCTTTGGGAGTCAGCATTTTCATATCACCAACTTCCATTTTCGCTGATTCAAAAACCGCCGGTGCAACTAATCTACCCGATCATATTACGCTTACATGGACACAAGACCCTACGACAACTCAGACAATTACTTGGAGGACAGATACGACGGTAAATTCAGGACAAGTTCAGTATGGAAAAGACCCATCATTAAAAGACGCAAAGACGATTGATGCGACAGTGCAAAAATTTTCATCAGATTTAGGCGATATGAACATTCACTCAGCAACTTTGACTGATTTAGAACCAGGAACTAAATACTACTACAGAGTCGGATATGGCAACAACTTTAGCAGCATATACAGTTTCACAACAGAAGCAAAAGATACAAATTCATTTAAATTTTTAATATTCGGTGACAGTCAAAGCGGTATCGCAACAGATCCGCAGTATGGTCCATGGAAGACCACAATTCAAAACGCATTTAATGCAAACAAAGATGCAAAATTTTTTATAAACGTGGGAGATTTGGTAGAAATTGGTCAAATGTATGCCCATTGGAATAACTGGTTTGATGCTGCAAAAAGTGTAATAGACACAATACCGGAGATGCCTGTTGAAGGAAACCACGAGACATACCAGTCAGCAAATTATAATTCAGCTAAACCAAAAGATTTTGTAAGTCTATTTCCAGTTCCGCAAAACGGTCCTGATGGTTTAAAAGGACAAGTTTACTCTTTTGATTACGGTAATGCTCATATAGTGATGCTTGACAGCCAAGAAGATGAAGAAGAAGGTGTTTCAGGTGATATCCTAGAATCACAAAAAGCATGGCTTGATAAAGATTTAAGCAGCACCAATAAAACATGGAAGATAGTTTTCTTTCATAAAACGCCTTACTACAATAAAGCAACTCGATCAAATGAACAGATAAAGGCAGTATTCCAACCTATAATTGACAAATACCATGTAGATGTAGTCTTCAATGGACATGACCACGGTTACTCACGAACATATCCAATCAAGAATGGCCAATATGTAAAAAGCCCTGCAGATGGAACTGTTTATATTGTGACAGGAAGAAGCGGCAATAAGTACTATCCTGATCTCTCACAGAAAGTATGGGATGCCTTTTTCTACGACCCACAAGACCAGCCAAACTACATTGTTGCTACCATTAATGGAAATACACTTACAATAAAAGCAGTAAAACAGGACGGAACACCTATCGACACGTATTCAATAACAAAAAACCCTGATGGAACGGAAACAGATTCACCTGTAACTGTCGTTCCAACAAAATACAATGCAACAATGCTAACTATATATGGCAATATGCTTCAGCAGCCATTTATGTCATCAAATCCAAAGCAAATAAATGGCAAATGGTATGTACCTGCAAGAGCGTTTATGCAATATTTAGGCAGCAATGTAGACTGGAATGCAAACGGCACAATCAATATAACATATGGGAAAACACAAGCAAATATAGCTATAGATAGCACTACAGCGCAATTAAACGGTAAAAATTTGACAATTCCAGATGCGGTAGTATCAGATAATGGTTTAACATGGATATCAGCAGACGACTTAAAAGCACTTTTTGGTTTTAACTATAAATACGATTCAAATACAAACATGCTTATGTTTGTAAAATAACTTATGATCTGAAAATCCAAATTTTATCGCTTATAAGTTGATTAATTAATATTTTTGTGATAGAATTTTTATTAGTTTAATAATTGATTTTTACGGTTGAGCAAGTTTTATAGCTTGCTTCAAGATTTCTGGCTTCCAGGGTGGGAAGCTCATCATTTGTGATGAGTTTTCTGCCTTTTTATTTTTTTAATGTACTTATAAAATAGAGAAAGGTGATTAATATGGTTAATGCTATCTTGTTTGCAATATTAATAGTAATATTGGCAGTACCTTTTTTTATAAAGTTTGTGGAAGACAATATTGAGTACTTCCTTTTTGTCATGGGAATTTTGGCAGTTACTGTATCTGGTACAATGTCATGGGAACTTGTATCACATATATTAAAAAATCATCTTTTGTACCTTATAACGGCTGCAGTCTTCATAAGCGGTCTTTTATTTGAGCTTTTTAAAGACAAAATCAAGAAAGCAGTAAAATCAGCGCTAAATCACATATCCTTAAAAATTTTTGTATTTGTACTAATCGTTGTTTTGGGACTTACATCTAGCATCATTACTGCAATAGTGGCTTCATTAGTGCTAGTTGAAATAGTTCACACATTGCCAATACGCCATAAAGACAAAATAGTTATAACTGTCATCGCGTGCTTTTCAATCGGTTTGGGAGCTGCTTTAACACCTATAGGAGAACCACTGTCAACTTTGGTAATTTCAACTTTAAAAGCAGACTTTTTCTACCTCTTAAGAACAATTGGCATCTACATTATTCCAAGTATCATTGTAATGGGGATTTTAGGAGCTTTTTACGTTAATAAATCAACAAATGATTTAAGCATTAAACAGGATGAAGAGTACTTTGAAGAAGAAAAAGAAATAAGAAAAATAGAAAGCTTTCGCTATATATTGATACGCTCTATTAAAATCTTCATTTTCTTACTGGCTTTAGAACTTTTAAGCGCAGGATTTAAGCCTCTTGTTGATAATTATATAATGCATATGGATGTTCGTATTTTATACTGGATAAATATGATTTCAGCAGTTTTAGATAATGCAACATTGGCTGCAGCAGAAATAAGTCCGGCAATGGATCCAGAGCATATCCGTGCAATTCTCATGGGACTTTTAATAAGCGGTGGCATGTTGATCCCCGGAAATATACCTAATATAATATCAGCAGGCAAGTTAGAAATAAAAAGCCGCGAATGGGCAAAAATAGGAATTCCTCTTTCCATGATAACTTTAATAGTATGTTATTTTATAGTTTTTATATAATTGAGATTACAAGCACATATGGATGCACATTAACTAATAAAATATTAAGGTATGCAAATTTATGGGCATACCTTAAACTTGCTGAATTTATCATATTATCATTAAGCATCTTTTTCACCAATGTTTATAACATTTAACTCTTTTAATTGAGGAAATTCAAATATATCCAGCGGTATTTCCTGTAAAAGTTTTATACTTCCATCGAAATCGTCACGAAGATTTAGGTGATGCTCAGCTAAAATGCTTTCAAGGGACATATTTTCCCACTCAGCCCATCTTACAAACCTTGAACGCTCTCTGATATACTGATTTTTAACTTCTTCGTCATCGACATTATTTATTACCTCATCGCAAATAAAAAAATTGCAGACATAATTGCGATAAACTGGCGGCAAAGTACACCCATATCCACTTTTAACAAACGGACAAGCTCTAAAAAATATTGTCTTATCTCTAATATCATCTTCTTCTGGTGCATTTTTCAAATACTCTTCATACCCATCTTTGTCAAAATACCCTTTCGCATGTATATAGTAATTATATACAACTGTTCCAGGATTATCGATTATCCTCTTTAATACTTGCAAACCTTCGGCCGATTTAACCATCCTGTGTATATCTATTAGTTCAAACTTTGGAAAATATGAACAACAGCCCCGCATTTTTATGCTGCAGTAGCTTACACCCATTTTACTAGTACAATGATAACATGATGTACATATATAACGAGCATAACCTAAAGACTCATATTGTTCCAAATAGATTTTATCCATTGTCTCACCTTTCGCTTTTGAATTATTATAATCTATTATAAAAAATAGAGGGTGAGGACTTACACTCACTCTCATATAAAAAACATTCTTTTAATATTTTAATTAATTGCTTTACTTTTCAGACTTATTATCTTTTTTAACTGTACTAATCCCGAAAATTTTATACAAAGGACAGTAGCCAAATGCAGCTGTAAGAATAGGTATTAGTCCAAGAAGTCCCCAATATCTGGCATTGCCTTTTAAGAAAAACAACAAGCATAACAAAATTATTCCAATTACGTATCTTATGATTTTGTCTACTGTGCCTATATTGGATTTCACACTAACACCTCCTTCAATTGAATTTAGATGATTTTTTATCATCCTAATTATAATTATAATCCAAATATTAGAAAAAACAAATAAAATTTTTGTCTTCTTTACAAAAAATGGGATATATAAAGACATGCATAAATAAACAATAGAGAAATGTTATAATAATTTCAAACGCAAAAAAAGTATCGACTCTTTATCGATACTCTGAAATCCTCTAAAATATGGAGCTGGCGAAAGGAATCGAACCTTCAACCTGCTGATTACAAGTCCCTCCAATGGTACCTTATCCTATATTTTTCAAAATAGCAAAAGTTTCTCTGAGACTTGATATATAAGGCTTTTAAGTGCTTTGTTAAAAAATTGAAATTGCTTAAAATAACTTAAGATTTTTTTAGTTCGCGTACATTTCGCATACATAAAAATGTATTTATTTCAAAAATCAATTTATCCTAATTCATCAATTTTTTTATCTCATCTTTTGACAACTCTGTAATTTCTGCTATTCTGTCAATATCCATACCTTCTTTTAACAACTTTTTAGCAATTGCAATTTTTTCTTCTTTTGCGCCCTTTTCTATTATCATTTTATACGTCTCAGATTCTTCAATTCTAAACATTTTTACCACCTCCAAAAAAACTTTCTCAATAACTTCTTTTTTAAAAACTATACCCGACAATATCTCTGCCTTAAACGCTATGTCTTTCTTTTTGTTTATATCTAATGGAATACCCTTTATAGCCTCAACACATCTTTCCAGATATTTTTCCCCTTCTTCTTTCCTTCTATTTTGGTCCATCAATGGAAGAAGTGAATATAAATCATAATAATCTGTATTTACAACATCAGTATATTTTATGTCACCGACATTTATTATTCTGTATTTATAGTCTAATGTGTTTTGTTCTCCAAAGTCGTAGTTTAAGCTATTTGCCATTTTCACATTGTCTTTGCCTATATAGACGACTATCTGATATGGTAGGAGATTGTGCTTTTCCATTATCTCAAGTGAATATCGCAGCATCCTGTAAGGCATTTTTCCGTCATTTTCTGATTGAAATTCTATGTGCACAGCGACATTTCCTTTGTCTGTTGTACATTTGAATATCATGTCGCTGTCTCTGCGTTCTACTCTTGCAAATTCTATATTTAGTTCATCGATTTTTGTGTATTGGAGACCTAAAAAATAACTCATTATGTCATCAACCATATCAGAAAAAATATTTTTCATCGTTATATCGTATTTCTGGCTCATACTTTTTCCTTCCATTTCTCTTCATCTTACCTTTATTATATCATATGGCTATTAAAAATACAGATCATTTTCATTTGCATATTCTTGTTTATCTTTCTTTCCTAATTGAAATTTCATACATATTTGATTTTACAAATATTTTTAGTTTATATATCCATTTACAAAAGTCTATATATTGTGTTTAGGAAAAATCAGATATCATTATATGGTATCATATATATATGATTATATACCAAAAACAAGTAAAAATGAGGTGAATTAGAATGGTAAAATCACTGTATACAACAAATAAAGCCAATAGCTATTATTCTTTTTATCAATACAATTTGATATTAAAATTTTTATATGCTATTGAAACCTTTGCACCTGAAGTAATAAATGATCTGCAATTAATACTAGATATCTACAAAAAAGATAGTGAAACACTTGATTTAGTTATTCCTGAAATTCATGATTTTAGAACAACTAACAGATATGAGTACCCAAAACTTGTAGATTTTTGGAAAACTTTCAAAACAAATATAAGTAGTATAAACTCGAAAAAAGCAACGCAACAAGATATAGAAAAAATTAAAAACTTTGAATATGCTTTAGAAACATGGAGAAACAAATATAATTTAAACAATGAAAATGGTTTTTACGAAGGATTGGCATTGATTGCAATAGTAATAACTGCAAAATATATGCTTAATGATAGTTTATATTATGAAAATGGATTCTTTTATGAGAAAAAAACTGATAAATTAATTTATTATTTACCTATGGCAGGCCGTATAGATATCCCTGAAATAGAAGATGCACCGGTCGAAATAAAAGAAAAAAGAAAAGATAAAAATTATATAAGTTTATCACTTTTTCTTGATGTCGATTCCGATCTTATTCGAAATGTAAAAAAAGATAAACACTGTCCTTATTTTGTTTTTGTGTTTACACCATTTTGTCCTTATAATCCCTATGAAAATAACTTAGACTACGAAAATGCTGAGGAGTTTGAAGATCTACTCTTCTCTGATTATATTAAATCTTGCATTTTAGATCCTTCCAATAGAAATAATTGGGTATTAAATTTAGATAGAAAATATATAAAAAATAAAGTATTGAAGAGAAAAGTATCTAAATTTCCTAAACTTTCAATAGCAGACATAAAAACATTGTCCACAGATGATGAAATTGAATTAATGCCTTGGTATGAACATAGTATTTTATATTGGAATCCTACCTTAGAAACGTGGGAAGATTTTAACAAAAGAATTGATGCTTTATTTAGCCGTTATAAGGAACTTTATAAAAAAAGAACAGAAGAATTTTTAAAACAAAATAATTTTGTCAAAGGTAAAGAAAAGCAAGAAGATGAACATTTTGAGTGGTTTGTTAGATACCAAATACAAGGTTGGTCGAAAGAAAAAATAGCTAAAGAATATTATGTTACAAGGCAAAATGTTAGTAATGCAATTAAAGAAATTGCTGATTTAGTAGGTTTAAAACCAAGACCAGCAAGTAAAGGAGGAAGACCTAAAAAGCGGTAAATTTTATAAAACATATAGAGTTTACCCGTAAATTGCAAATGTTTTAAGAATTTGCGTTTTTTAAACACCTTTTATGTTTTATTATAAGCATAGGAGGTGTTTATTTTATGGATAAAAAATTATTAAGACTTCCTGAAGTAGCAGAAATATTAGATTTAAAAGAAGACAGAGTATATGCTTTAGCCAGAGAAGGCATTTTGCCTGTAGTTCATGTAGGAAGACAATTAAGAGTTGATCCTGATAAACTGTTAGAATGGATTGACAATGGCGGAAAAGCTTTCGACGGCGGCTGGAAAAAATCGAGTTAAAATAGCCTTTATGTTAATTAAGGAAGGGATCTGCAATGGACAAAAATACCATAGAAAAATCTATGGCAAATAAAAAAAATAAATTGAACACCAGCTATAATATAAGCAATAATTTTGAATATGTCAAATCTAATATTTCCCTATTACAGGCTATAGAACTTTACGGTTTTATGCCTGTAAAAAAGGGATCACATTACTTCATAGTATGTCCATTTCATGCAGATAAGAATCCTTCCTTAGCAATCTATGAAGATGTCTATCATTGCTTTGGGTGCCAAACCCATGGCGATGTTATAGACTTTGTGGCAAGGTATTTTAACTTAACACCGTCAGAGGCATTAGAAAAGCTTGCACAGGATTTCGGCATAGATCTACCCAGTAAAAAGCAAAAAAAGAAATTTAAAAGGCAAGCTCTTAAAACGCAAAAAGATGACAAGCTATATAAAGAATATATTCGCAAATACAATGAAGTATATGACTACTTGTGTAACCTTAATCAGTTATACACAAAAATAAAGCAAGCTGTTGAAAAACCTGATGACATAAATATACCTGAATTTGTTGAAGCATGTCATATGCATGACTTAATACAGTACTGGATAGATTTACTCCTTGAAGGCAACATCGAAGACAAAATACATGTGATAAAGGAGGTGTTAGATTGGAAAATAAAGATGAAATAATTAAAGCAATAAAAGAGGCACATGCTGAGCCTTTATTCAATGAAGAAAGTGAACAAGAATATCATTCTCCATATGAAATAATCGAAAATATGATTTACCACGTTAAGATAACAAAAGATGGAGTTGTATACATGCCACTGTGTAATTTTGAAGCACACATTATTGAAGAAATCATTAAAGACGACGGTTTAGAAACAAAGACATACTTTAGAATTAAAGGTACAACCAAAAATGGCATTCCATTAAAAGATGTAATTGTACAATCAGATAAATTTGCAGGTTTAAACTGGGTCACTGCAAGCTGGGGAAATCGAGCCATAATATACGCAGGAAGCAGCGTAAAAGATCACTTAAGAACTGCAATACAAGTCTTAAGTGGCGATAATGTAAAAAGAAGAACGATATACACGCATTTAGGCTGGAGAAAAATAAACAATAAATGGATCTATCTATACAATGGTGGTGCAATAAGTCAATATGGAGAAGAAAACAACATAGAAGTAGAATTAGAAAGCTGTCTTAGAGATTATAGACTTGAATTACCGAAAGATGATGATGAATTAAAAGATTGTATCTCGAAATCATTGGAATTTTTAAATTTAGCTAAGCCGGAAATAACTTTCCCGTTTTTAGCCGGAATATATTTAGCACCATTAGGAGAAATGTTAAACATCGATATGAGTTTGTTTATAGCAGGCCCAACTGGTAGTCAAAAAAGTGAAATAACTGCCTTAGCGCAGTCACATTATGGTCGTAATTTCAACGGAAAGAATTTACCTACCAATTGGGAAAGCACAGAAAACTTCCTCGAAAAACTATCATTCCTGGCAAAAGATGCAGTACTTACTATAGACGATTTTGCACCGCATGGAAGTATTGGAGATATACAAAAATTAAACAAAAAGGCAGATTTTATCTTCCGAAATCAAGGTAATGGCTCAGGTAAGGGTCGAATGAACAGTGATATATCTTTAAGACCTTCATACAAATCAAAGACATTATTAATTTCCAGCGGTGAAGATGTACCAACTGGGCAGAGTCTAGTTGCAAGGCTTGTCGTTATAGAGATTAACCATGGTGATATTGATCTTGAAAAACTAAGCATCTTACAAGAATATGCAAGAAATGGCGTATTTGCAAAGGCCATGGGCGGTTATATCAAGTGGTTAAGCACAAGAATTGACTTGTACAAAAAAACATTGCCCAAAAAGAAAAACGCATTAAGAGACTCAATACGCAAAAGCAATATTGTATGCCACGATAGAACACCAGACAATATTTCGCATTTATTGGTAGGTTTAGAGGTATTCCTCATATTTGCTAAAGAAAAAGGAGTATTATCGGAAGATGAGGCAAAAGACATCTACGGAAATGGATTCAATGCATTACTGAAAATTGGTGAGCTGCAATCTCAATTTCTAAAATCAGAAGACTTAATCGATAGATTTTATTCTCTTTTAATTGCAGCTATAACAGCAGGAATGGCACATGTAAACAAAGCTGAAGATAATGGAATGCCAGAAAATCCAGAACAATGGGGCTGGGTTAAAGATGAAAAAGGTGTTTGGAAGGAAAAAGGCACTTTAATAGGTTGGATCTCAAAAGACTACCTTTTATTAGAAGGCGATATTGCTTACATGGCCATTTCTGAAATGGCTAAAAAACAAAATACTACACTGCCTGTAACACAAAGAACTTTATGGAAGAGAATGCAGCAGCGAGGAATGCTTATAACCGAAGAAGGCAGAAATACAGTAAGAGAATATATAAACGGAAAACAAAAAAGAGTCATAAAAATTTATCTAAATAAGGTATATTCCATAACTGGACTTACTGGACTTAGTGGTCTAGATACAGTTAAAAAGCGGCTTTAATCAAGTCCAGAAATTATATAAACCGGTCATATAACTGGACTTATATAATTAAGACCAGTTTTAAGACCACATTAAGGCAAAAGTGGACTTAAAAAACAGCTTAAAAACCAACAATTTCAAGCATTTAAGTCCAGTAAGTCCACTAAGTCCACTTTTGCAATAAGACCATAGTAGAAATTAAAATATAATGCTCAACATGTAAAATTAAAAAATATTATCATTCTCTATTCACTAAACAATAGCTAAATATGGTAAATCGTATCGCTGAAAGGAGGTGAAGAAATATTATGAATTACCACAACGAAGAAATGACTCGTGATGATTTTGATTCTTTAGCCGGACTTTTAATACAAAAAAATCGTGCTTTAATGAAAATTATTGATAATAACCAAGATGCCAAATATTATAAAAAAATTATCGACATAATCGACTCTTATATATACGAGATAATTGGCATTGAAGAAGAAAATATAAACAAATTAGTCGACGCCATTTTAGAATTACTTGTAAAAATTCAAAAAGAAGACGAAACAATGCAAAATGACGATAAATAAAATCTTTAGTTACTATTAATGATACCCTATGCTTTAAATCGCATAGGGTATTTAAATATTTATATTGAATTTTCTGAATATTTGTTATATAATAATATCGAATTATAAAGAAAACAAGCATAAAAATAAAATGCGCTATGCATCATTCTCTTTCCTCTGCGGTTGAAATATCCGGGCCTTCAGAAAGCATTTTGCGAGTATCAAAGGATTAACTTTCTGCCGCTAAAGTTGATTCCTTTGCATCTATCCGGATATTTCATAAAAGAGAATGGCAATGGAAGGTTGCTTGATTTTCTTGAAACTGCTTATATAAGCATAAATGACCTCATGTATTTACTGCAGCGGCAAAGCCCTATGGCTCACGGGCTTGGATAAGAGCAGGCGGAATTTTAAAGCATCAGTTATCCGGCATGATAAAATACACCACAGCAATCTCATAAGCTATATCGCAAAAATCACTGCCGAAGCAATCTCTATCATGCTATGCGGATAATGCATTAGAGAAGATAAAGCGGCTTACCGGCTTTATCTACGACATAATCTCAACTGGTAATGATGTTTTAACAAATGCTAATCTTACTTTATAGATATATAACTTACTCACGCAGCGACAATAGGAGAATATAAACGGCGAAGCTGGTTATATTCCTCAGTTAAGACATGCTTTTTAATCAAAAGACAATCGATATACTGGAAAAACTTAGGATGTGGATCGGACACCATGTCTGTTTGATGTTATAAAAGATAGAAAAACTGGTATAGAAAAACAGGATGCCGCGTCCTGTTTTCCAAATACACAACTGGAAAACTTTCGGAGGTGGAAGGGCGCCCGGCGTCTATCCACGTGAACCTGACGCAACGACATTTTATCGCCACGTTATACTGGAAAAATTTCAGAAATGGAAAGTTGCAAAAGTTGCAACTTTCCAAATACAGATAATGGAAATGTAAAAAATTTTCTCTAGAAGTATATTCCCATAACTGGACTTACTGGACTTAGTGGTCTAAACCCCGGCGAATAGCGGTTTCCATCAAGTCCATAAATTATATAAACTGGTCTTATAAGTCTTAAAACTGGACTTATAAGACCAATTTTAAGACCACATTAAGGCAAAAGTGGACTTAAAAAACAGGCTAAAAATCAACAATTTCAAGCATTTAAGTCCATTAAGTCCACTAAGTCCACTTCTGCAACAAGATTATAAAAGAAATCAATATACCGGAAAAATTTCGGTAATGGAAAGTGCTCAATTTGACCACTTTCCAAATACAGATAATGGAAATGTTTTTTCTTGATAACATTAGATTTCATTGATATTACGATATTTGAACGACGACAATCTTTTAAAATGATAACATAACCCTAATAATAAATAAAACTTGTTAACATTTTTAATTTAGAATTCAATTTAAGTACTGTTATATAGGCTTTCATCATTGTTATCAATACAAATATTTTCTGAACTTTAAATAGACAGGAGTGATTTTAATGAGCAGACAAGGAAGCATTTTTTATAGATTGCTTAACAGTTTAAAAGAACAGCAGTCATTTGGAAAAAGTAAATACGCTGTTAAAAAGAAGGCTAGAGAAGAAGCAATAAAGAATGGACTTCATGGACAAGATGTATTTAATGCTATGAATGAAGCAGTTTTTAATGCTGGTATCTTCTCTGTGCAGACTTATGCAACTTATCGTAATGAAGTTAAAAGATTTGCTGATTGGTGCAAATCTAAAGGTGTAAAGAACAAAGACTTTGACAAAACAAAGGATATGGTATCAGATTATTTAAGCGAAAAAATCTCATTGGGTCAATCAGCATGGTCTATAAAGGTTGCAAGAGCAGCTCTTAGAAAAGCATATAAAGATAATAGCCTCGCTAATGATATTAAAATGCCCGAAAGAAAACTAAAAGATATAACAAGATCAAGACTTGAAAGACCTGATGATAAAAAAATTAATTTGGATAACTATAAGGATTTAATAGATTTCTGTAAATCATCTGGCTTAAGAAGGCGTGAAGTATCAGCTATCACTGCAAATGATATTTATAAAAAAGATGATAGGCTATATGTCCATGTCAAAAACGGTAAAGGTGGTAAAACAAGAGAAGTTCCTATACTCAAAAATTATCAACCTAAAATTGAAAGCATATTAGAAAAAGCTAAAGATAGAGGAAATGAAAGGCTATTTACAAGGATTCCAGAGCATCTTGATATACACAGTATGAGACGTGAATACGCTCAAGACAGGTTTATAGAAATCAGAGGAAGAAAGTACAAAAAGCGTACAAGAGATAAAAGAGATAGAGAAGCTGTAAGAGAAGTAAGCAAAAACTTAGGTCACAACCGTGAAAATGTAACAGTATCACATTATTTGTCATAAAATAAATAAAGGTGGCGTGATCAACCACCTTTATTTTTAGGTAGAACCTATTCCCCTTTTGCTTTTGATATAGGTACTCACCTTTTAGCTTTAAAAACTAATCCTCTTTTTATTTTCGATTTCTACCTTCAATTATATTATGACACATAAAAAGTAAAATGTCAATAGAATTTTAAAAATATTTTGTCTATTTTATTAAATATATTTTCCTTTGCTTCAAGCTTCTGAAAAAATAGCACGTCTGCGAGGAATGAGCAGAGGTGCATCATAAGTTCGGATTTTTGATTTGAACAAAGCGAAAATGAAAAATCCGTACCATATTTTCAAATCTAATTTCTACTGTTCAACGTGGTAGAGTTGGAAATTATTAATTGAATTCTTTATTAAATAGTGCAATAAAAATAAAAAAAAATATTGCATTTAAATTTCGATATGATATAATAAAATAAATAATATGAAAAATTTGGTTTAAGGGGGAAACTAAAATGAATAAAAAAATGAAAATATTAATTATATCTACGTTAATGTTTGCGGTTTTGACACTTGTAATTAACGTAATTCCACTTGAAGATCCACCTGCCTTAACTTTGAATAGTTCGAGTGTTTGTAATGTCGTTTAATATGATAATGGTTTAACAATTTGACAATACTATTATAGTTGCAATACTAACACAGTTCATTTGATTTTTAGGTTATATTCTAAATTTAATTAATTTTTGAAATAATATTTACCATTAATGGTATATTCATATAAAATCGCGCGATTAAACTCAATGGAAGGAGGAAATTTTATGAAAAAATCACCTATTATTAGGCAAATGGTTGTTGGCTGTGACAATGTCCACTAAAATTTTTTGAGTTATATAACAAGCCTCAAACAATATGTAATTGAGGCTTGTTATATATATAAATTTAAACAGATTAACAGATTATATATTTTAGATAGAGGTGTTTTAATGAATAGAATTTTAAAAGCTCCTGAAATGGTAACTTGGGAAATAACAAGTAAATGCAACTTGAAATGCAAACATTGTTCTAATTCTTTAGGAACTGATAACATTTCTGATTTAACTTTAGAAAAATGCAAATTAATTATTAATAAATTATTTGAAGCTGGTGTGTTTAAAATTAGTATCGAAGGTGGTGAACCTTTTGTCAGAAATGATATTTTTCAAATTATATCATATTTAAATGAAAAAGGTTATATCCCTCGCATAACAACAAATGCTACGTTGATTACTGATAATATAGCCAAAGAGTTGTCCAAATATAATATTGGATTAGTGCAAATTAGTTTAGATGGACCAAATAAAATAGTTTATTCAGGAATAAGGAGATCAAGAGAAGCTTTTACAAAGGCTTTAAATGGGATTAATAACTTAAAAAAGTATAATATTAAAATATCGATTGCTATGGTGTTAATGAGAGAGAATATTGATTATATTTTAGATTTGTTAAACTTAGCAAAATCACTAAATGTTGATGCAGTAAGGTTTATTGATTTTATACCTGTTGGTAGAGGTAATAGATCTTTTTGCCCTACTTCACAACAGCTAAAAAAAGCTTACGAACTTATATTAGATTACGAAAGTAAAAATGGTGATTTAATGATTATAAAACCACAAAAGCTACTTTCAGTTTTATTAAAAAATGATAAAGAAAACAATAAAATTAGCTTATTACAATATATTAACCATGAAAATAAAGCAATATGTGAAGCTGGGAACGTGATTGCTCATATAAAATCTAATGGCGATGTTACCCCTTGTGTTTATTTTAGAGAGAAAAGCTTTATATGCGGCAATATTCTATGTCAAGATTTTTCAGATATTTGGATAAATTCAAATATGATGAACCAATTTAGGAAATTAGAATCCATTCAAGGTAAATGTAACAAATGTAAAATTTTTAATATGTGTATGGGCGGATGCAGAGCATATGCATATTATACTACAGGCTTTTTAAATGGATTTGATAATCGGTGTTGGAATATTGAGGAGGAGAATTAATTGATGTATAAAAAGAATAATTACGTTTTTATTAGAAAAGAAAATGATGAAGAGTATTTATTATATAATTCAAAAAGAAATGAAACGTTGTTAATGAATGACATTGGATATATTATTTTCGAGTTTGCATTAAAATATGAAAATTTAGACGAAATCATTTATAATGTTTGTAAAGTTACAGGAGACGATATAGATTCTGCAGAAGATACAATTAAAAATTTTATTGATAAACTTATTGGTAAAGAAATAATTATAAAGGTGGAAAAAGATGAGTAGAAATATTTTTCTTTTCATATCATCACAGGTAATTTCTGATATAGGGGATTGGATAGATAGAATTGCTGTTTTAACATTAGTATACAACATTAATAACTCATCTATAGATATGTCGTTTTTGTCTATTATGATGCTATTGCCCTCATTAATCTTTGGAGTATTTGCTGGAAAAATAGTTGATATTTATAATAAGAAGAAAATTCTAATTTTAGGAGATTTTTTTAGAGCTATCTTAGTTTTTTTAATACCTTTTTTTAAAGAATATGTTTTTATTATAATTTTTATTGTATCTAGTATTTCTATATTCTATGATACAGCTAAAAGTAGCATATTGCCGGAAATAGTTAAAAAAGACAGATTAAGACAAGTCAATAGTTTAAGCAGTTCATATAGTTCATTAATGATGGTATTAGGGCCTTCAATTAGTGGTTTTATTATTTCAAAATTTGATATTAAATATTGCTTTTATATTGATTCTTTGACTTTTCTATTATCTATGGTAATGATTTTCTTGATAAAATTATATAAAGATGAGTCCCAAAATGATGTAGAATTGGATCGAACAGAAAAGATTTCATTTATCGAAGGATTAAAGTATATAAAAGATAATTGTATAATTTTCAATACATTATCAATAAATATGATAGTTGGATTAGCCGCTGGCATGTTAAATGGATTACTAATCATGTATGTTTATAAATTTTTAAAAACAGATTCGCAGGGATATGGTGCAATTCTTACTTTTAAAGGGTTAGCAATGATACTGACTTCACTTGTTTTATATAAATATCTAAAAAATGTGTCAGTTGATGTTATTTTTAAGTTAGGATTGATAGGGTTAGGAATTTCTACTACTGTATTTCCATTAAATACATTCTTTGTTTTAGCAATTTTGATACAATTTTTTAATGGAATATTCAATGCATTATATTCCATTTCAAGGACTACAATTATACAGGAAAATTGTGATAATCAATACCTTGGGAGGACATTTAGCATGAATACAATGTTAATAAATATAACATCGATTATTTCATTAGCATTTGGGGGTATTGCAGCAAAATTTTTGGGCGTAAGGGCAGTACTGTTAATAGGTGGTTTTATAGTATTAATTAGCGGATTTGTAGCACGAAATAAAATACATTTAGAGTTAACATCTTGAAAAAGCAAAAGACTATCTATATATTCTAATGAAATAAAAAACGTAAATTCATTGAATGTTTTATCTTTTATACCAATAGTCTTTAGAAATCATTTATTGTATAATAGATATTAATTTAAGACTTAAGACAGTATATAAAAAAGAAAGTGGGAAATTTATATGGAATTTTCAACTCAAGGTGAAAGGCTAAAGAAAATCAGGGAAATGCTTAAGATGAAACAGAGAGAACTACAGGATAAAAATATTACAAGAGGCTTTATAAGCATGATTGAAAGTGGTAGAAGCACTATGAGCAAAGAAACAGCTTCTGCCATTGCGGAGAAATTTAATAAAAGAGCCAAAGAGATTGGCATAAATCTAAACATAGATGGTGAATACCTTTTAATGACGCCTGCTGAAGAAGCCGAATATTATTGTATCCAAAAATTAAAAGAGATTAACAATGAAGATGATTTAAGCAAAATAAATGAATTGCTTGAAATTGCAGAAAAATATGGGAGAAAACGAGTAAATGCACTTATTGACATTAAAATTGGCGACATAATGTATAATGCAAATAAATATATAGATGCAATACTAAACTACAACAAAGCTCTTGAACTATTGATGATGTATGGATTCAAGGAACAAATACCATACGTTTATAACATGTTAGGCGTTTGCAAGATGAATATAACCGATTATGCAGAAGCAATATTTTACTTTGATAAAGCCATGAGTTTTGCTGATGAAATAAACGATAAAAGCATAAGAAATAAAGCAATTTATAACACTTCATTATGTTATAAACACATTGGCAAATATGATGTCGCAATAGAATATGTTGAGAAATTTCTTAAAGATTGTAATAAATCCCATGAACTTATTAACTATATTTATGCAAGTTCTATAAAAGCTAATTGCTTTAGGGCGATGGGGTTTCTTGAAAAATCTTTAGACGTATATAAAAATTTACTAAACGATGTTAATGATGAAAATTCAATAGCAGGATTTATTTACAGCAATATTGGCAAAATTTATGCCGATCTAAATGATTATGAAAAGTCTTTAGAGTATTTTGATAAAGCAGAGAAAGTAAGGCGCAGCAAAGATAAAAAATCATTGTCCCATACACTTATTGAAAAAGCCAATGTGTTATTTAAAATGGGGGACACCAAAGAATCTATAAGTCTCATGGAAGAAAGCATTTCCATAGCTAATAAAAACAATGACATAGAATACATCATAATGGGAAATTACAGATTGGCTGATATTTATAAGCAATTAAACGATAGAGAAAAAGCAATAAACACATACAACAAAATATTGGAAGTTGCCAAAAATGTAGGCAGCATAAAAGAATTGCTAAAAGTCCATATAAAGCTATCAAAATTGTATTTAGAAGATGATAATGTAGACAAGTGTAGAAATCATTTGAGTGAGGCTGATAAAATTGCAGGATCAATGAGACTGTATTCGAATATTTTTATAAAGCGTTGACTTTATGGTATCATAAGAAAAGAGGTAATATGTTAAATTTAAAGATAAAAATAAATAAGCAATTTGTCTTTGTTTGGTTTGCTGAATTAATATCTATTCTTGGAAGTGGTTTAACAGACTTTGGACTAAGTGTATGGATATATGAGAAAACAGGCAAAGCTACGCCATTGGCTATTTCTATTCTTTTTTCAGTATTGCCTGCAATATTTCTTTCGCAGATTGCAGGTTTTGTTGCTGATAAGTTTAATACAAAAAAGTAGTTATATTCTTTAATACAGGAGCTGCTATTGTGTCTTTCGCTTTTATTTTCCTTTTAAGAAATAACTATTTTAACTTATTTGTTACTTACATCATTATTTTGTTGATTGCAGCATTTAATCTGTTTGAGAGTGCTGCTGTGCAATCATCAATCGTCTACATTGTAGACAAAGAAAATCCGAAAACAGCAAATGGCACGAATCAAGTAAGTGATTCATTAAATAATTTATTGACACCTGTAATTGCAGGCATTCTATATACATTTATAGGATTACAAGGAATCATTATAATTGATCTGGTGACATATGTCATCTCCATGGCTATTTGGATGTTCTTCCCTGCAAGAATATTTAATAAGGAATTTGAAAATGAAAAGATGAGAGAAAACAGATGGAGCTGGAATCAATTTATTAATAATTTGAATGATGGTTTTAAGTTTATTTTTGCAAGAAAAGGGCTTACATTATTGGTATTTCTCTTTGCAATTGCTAATTTCCTGAATAATCTTGCTGTTGTACTCATTACTCCTTTAATGCTTTCAATTGGAAACAGCACTCAGTTAGGTATTGTTCAGACATTTGGCGGAATTGGCATGTTTATTGGTAGTTTTATTGCCACATTACATAAAAGCGATACTTCCTACACAAAAACGATAAAGAGTTGTATTCTTAGTGCGTCAGTTTTCTTACTTTTAATAGGAATTAGGGCATCGTTTATTACCGTATCGCTTTACAGAATGCTATTTTTGCTATTTATTCCGATTTCAAATGTGGCTGCTGGGACACTTTGGCAGTTAAAAACGCCTAAGGAACTGCAAGGACGTGTTTATACAGCAAGATCCATGATTATTCGTTGCATTATGCCTGTGGCATATCTTATTGTAGGTCCTATTACAGATGTTGGATTCAAAAACATTCTTACTGTAGACAATAGATTCATTGATTTTATTAAGAATCTATTAGGTGTAAGTGCGCTGAATTATCGATTGGTATTTATTCTATCCGGAATCACATTGTTTATTGTTACATACTCATTTTTTAAAAATAAATCTCTATCGGATATAGACAAATTGCCAGATTATGCAAAATAAATCATCTTGTTGAATTAAATTTGATGATATGAGCGAATTTCATATTTTAAATAGCTTGATATTCTTAACTTTTTAAAAGATAAAAAAAGGAAGTTCACCCCAAATGTCGAATATATAAGTAGCAACCCAATTTTAACAAAAGAGGTGAACCTACTTATGTATATTCGACAAGAATGCTTATTTTCCTTCGACGAATTAATAAAATTTCAACCAGAGACAAAACTTGAAATGTTTTTTTCACAACTTGATTTCTCAAATGTCGTGCTTTCACTATCAAGATCTGAATATAAAAGAGGACCTAAAGGATATGATCCACTGCCTTTGCTTTATGCCTTAGTTGCTATGCAACTTGAGAAAATTCCCAATATAGCAAAGCTTGTAGATAGATTAAAATCAGACCCTGTATTTAGATATAACTGTGGCTTTAGTGTATTTGGTCCTACTCCATCTGCATCAACCTTTAGCAGATTTTTAAACCTAATATCAAAGTCGGAAGCTCTTGAGGAAGACTTTAAGCAATTAATACTTAAAGCTAAAGACCTCAACATAATTGATAGCACTAATATAGCTATTGATTCAACTAAATTGAACGCTTTTGAAAAACCAAAACCTAAATCCAAACTAAAGGATGATGGTAAATCTCCTAACTGGGGAAAGAAAAAAGATACTGATGGCAATGATATAAAATGGTTTGGATGGAAGCTACATATAATAGCCGACTGCAAAAGTGAACTTCCACTTGCCATAGAAATTACTCCTGCAAGCGTAAATGATAGTATTTTAGCAATACCCTTATTAAAGAAGCTAAAAGAGTTCTACGGCAATACATTTGATGTAAAACACTGTATTATGGATTCAGGCTATGATATAAAAGAAAATTACGATTATATTATGAACGAATTTCATGCACAACCAATCATAGCCTACAACAAAAGAGGAAGTTTTGCTCCACCAGAAGGATTAAATGAAAGGCTTCACCCAATTTGTTCTATGGGATATGAACTTGTATATTGGGGTAAGGACGGTGATTATCTAAAATTCAGATGTCCACATGTATTAGGAAAGATAGATTGTCCTCATGGTTCTTCTTGGTGCAGCAATTCAAACTATGGGTATTGCCTTAAAATCAATTACAAGAAAAATAACAGATATTTTAGCTTTCCAATAAGGAGTTCTGATGAGTGGCAAGAGATATATAACCTTAGAACTTCTATTGAAAGATGTAACAGCCGATTAAAAGACTATTTAAATACTGACAATCTGCGCTCAGCGGGTATTAAGAAAGCTAAAACCTTTGCTTTATTAAACTGTATTACACTTGTTGCAGGTACTATTGCTGTTAATGTTACTAAATCATTGCCAAAAGTAGCTTAATTAACTACCTGTGTTTAACCAGCTGTATAACCATGGGATGAAAATTATTTTATAAACTATTTTTGTTAAATTTTCAAAGTTCATAAGTTATCCACAGGCATTAATATGCTTAGCTTTGCTATTGCCTTTTTTGGTTCAAAAATTAAAAGCTTAATTGTGCAATTTCCTCATATAAAACTAATGATAGACCTTTTGGATAAAATACTATAAAAGACTGTTATGAAACTTGCCAATGATTTCTTAATTACATGCTAATGTAGAATTCAAAGAGTTGTGCGAAATAAAATATAAAAGTAGTAAACATATCAAAACAGTCCAAGATGTTGAGATGATTTCCTCATGTCAAACCTCTTTTACGAAAAATACTTCAAATAAATTAGACATAATACCAAGAATTGTTTGTTAAGAAATTCAAATAGTTGAAAAATAGATGATTAAGTAAAAGAAATAATTAAAAATACACCTATAGTAGATAGCAAAACAGACTTACTTGAACAGTAAGGATAAGCTACAATGTAGAACAAATCACAGAAAAAATATTGTAAACAGGTTGATAATAATATGATCCAATTTAAACTCGCAATAAAAAAGGGTATGTGTTTTATGGCATATACCCTTAAATATGTTATTTTACTGATGTACCCGAACAGATTCAAATATAGTCTTAGAGGCAATATGCCTGTCAAGATCATTGGCATAATATTTGGCATGGTATTTTTTTTAGCTTTTATTTTCAACAAATCTTTTTAATTCTGTTTCAGATATCCGCCATAAATCGCCTACTTTGATAGCTTTTAATTTTCCTTCACGTATCCACTTATAAACAGTCCTTATATTTATCTGCAATTTCTCCGCAACTTGCTGCGGTGTATAGTAATTATCCATAGTATCACCACCTATCACCATATTAGCATAGATTATATTACATTTCAATCTAATATTTGACAACTGAAATAAAATGATATATATTGTAATTAAGTTATATATAATGTATTATATGCTATTAAAAAAGAATTTTTTAAGGAGGTTTGGTATATGAGGCAGCGTGGAAGTATTAGAGAAATGGGCGAAGGAAGGTTTCGCATAGCAATATATTTAGGTGTTGATGCTAATGGAAAACGCAAATATTATTATGAAACAATACATTGCAGCAACAAGAAAGAGGCGCAAAAATATTTGACACAAAAATTGAACGAAATTGACAATGGTACTTTCATCAAACCTGCAAATATGACATTAAGAGAATACCTTGACGAATGGGAAGAAAACACTTTAAAATCACGTGTAAGACCCAAAACATACAAAAGCTATAAACAACTTATAGAACTCTATATTAAACCTCATTTAGGAAATTTTAAAATTAAAGATATAAACCCTTTACTAATAAAAAATATGTACGCAGCTATGATAACCAAAGGTCTTTCGCCAAGAACTGTCAGATATACACATACAGTTTTAAAAAATGCATTAAATCAGGCCATTAAATGGCAGATAATAAAAACTAATCCTTGTGACAATGTTGATCTACCAAAACAAGCACGGAAAGAAATGAAAGTATTAACACCAGAGCAAGCCAAAAAGTTTTTAGAAGCTTGTGCTTATAATAGATTTGGTGTATTGTTTGAACTACTTTTAACATCAGGAATGAGACCAGAAGAAGCACTTGGCCTTAAATGGGAAGATGTAGATTTCAAAAATAATCGTATCCACATCAAAAGAGTCTTAACAAGGACAAAAGAAGGATGGAATCTTGAAGAACCAAAAACATCAAAAAGTAGAAGAACCATACCTCTCCCAAAAGAAGTAATGAAAAGCCTCAAAGAACATAAGAGAAATCAGGCTGAAGAAAAACTCAGAGCAAAAGAAACTTTAAATTATGATAAAGACAAGGAAAAATTTAAAGTAGAAGAATTGAAAGAAAAATTACATGATACACAAATATATGTAGATTATGGATTTGTATTTGCCGCGCAAAACGGTAGTCCACTAGAAGAAAGAAATGTATCACGATATTTTAAAGATCTTCTCAAAAAAGAAAATTTGCCTGATATAAGATTATATGACTTAAGGCATACATGTGCTACCCTATTATTAGCAGCAGGTGAAAATCCAAAAGTAGTTAGTGAAAGATTAGGTCATGCTAGTATTACACTAACACTTGATACCTATTCTCATGTACTACCAGACATGCAGAAACAGGCAACAGATAAACTTGAAGAAATGTTATTTTAATTTCGCATACATTTCGCATACAAAAAGGGTATCGATAAAATCTCGATGCCCTGAAATCCTCTAAAATATGGAGCTGGCGAAAGGAATCGAACCTTCAACCTGCTGATTACAAGTCAGCTGCTCTGCCGATTGAGCTACGCCAGCATCTTTTTATCGCCCTGACAGTTATATATTATACCGGGTAAGTTTCACTCTGTCAACACTTTTTTGAGAAATTTTTATAGGGAACTGATGGCTATTTCATCAGTTCCTCTCTGATTATTGTCTTTTCTCTTCCTGGACCTACAGATATTATTGAAGCATTTATTCCTGTCAGTTCTTCTATTCTTTCTACATATTTCTTGGCGTTTTGAGGCAAATCTTCAAATTTTTTAACATTAGTTATGTCTTCGGTCCATCCATCTAATTCCTCATAGACAGGCTCACACATAGCAAGGTCTTTTAAACTAGCCGGAAAATTATTTATTATTTTCCCATTATATCTATATCCTGTACATATTTTAATCTTTTTAAGTCCTGTCAGTGTATCAAGTTTAGTCAGTGCAAATGTTCTTATGCCGGATACTCTTACAGCGTAATTGACTATGACAATGTCAAGCCAACCACATCTTCTGGGCCTTCCTGTCGTTGTGCCGTACTCATGTCCTTTCTCCCTTAAAAAATCTCCTTCTTCATTAAAGAGCTCTGTGGGAAATGGCCCCTTTCCGACTCTTGTCGTATACGCTTTAACAACTCCTACCACATCATTAATCATTGTAGGGCCTATACCCGCACCCACAGTTACACCACCTGATATTGGATGTGATGCTGTAACATAAGGATAAGTCCCTAAATCGATATCAAGTAGAGTTCCCTGTGCGCCTTCAAATAATACCTTCTTCTCTTCTTTTATTAAATCATACAATAATGAAGTAGTGTCTACGATGTATGGTTTAAGTATTTTGGCGTATTCAAGATATTCTTCATATATCTCTTCAAAGCTCATTTCAGGCAAGCCGTATATCTTTGTGAATATCTCATTCTTCTTTTTGACATTTATCATCAGTTTTTCCCTAAATACTTCTTCATCTACAAGGTCGCAAGCCCTTATTCCAATCCTTTCTGATTTATCCATATAGCATGGTCCAATGCCTCTCTTTGTTGTGCCTATATCGTTCTCGCCTTTAGACAACTCTTCCAATTCATCAAGTCTAACATGATATGGAAGAACTATATGTGCCCTATCGCTTATTTTTAAATTTTCTACGCTAACCCCCTGGCTTTTCAATGTATTTATCTCCTCAATCAGTGAAGCAGGATCTAGTACAACGCCATTTCCAATTATGCAGATTTTATCAGGATATAAAATCCCAGATGGTATTAAATGCAATTTATATTGAATACCATCTTTCTCAACGGTATGTCCCGCATTGTTACCACCTTGATATCTTACGACAACATCGGCCTTTTCAGCAAGATAATCAGTTATCTTTCCCTTTCCTTCATCGCCCCATTGTGAGCCTACTATGACAAGTGTTGACATTATTTTTGCTCCTTTCTTTACTTAACTCTATTTAAAATTTCTCTCGCAACAACGACACCTGACACAGATGCTTGTGCTAGCCCCCTTGTAATACCTGCACCATCGCCGGCTGCAAAGAGATTTTCGATTTGCGTTTCAAACTTATTTGTAAGTTTTACTCTAGATGAATAGAACTTAACTTCTACCCCATACAAAAGGGTGTGCTTGGAATAAATGCCAGGTGATACTTTGTCAAGAGCCTCAAGCATTTCAACGATGGATTGGAGAAATCTATAAGGTAGTACAAGGCTTAAATCACCTGGTGTGGCATCTTTAAGAGTAGGCTCTACAAGGCCACGTTTAAGCCTCTCTGGAGTTGACCTTCTACCTGACAAAAGATCCCCAAGCCTCTGCACAATTACGCCGTCCCCCAGCATATTTGCCAGTGATGCAATGTACTTTCCATACGCAATTGGCTCTTTAAACGGCTCTGTAAATTCTTTGCTTACAAGTATTGCAAAATTTGTGTTATCTGTCTTTATATCTTTGTAACTGTGTCCGTTAACCGTCTTAAGGCCTTCGTTATTTTCAACGACTACTTTACCATAAGGATTCATACAAAAAGTCCTGACTCTGTCATCAAATGATTTTGAATAATAAATGAATTTCGACTCATAAACAACGTCTGTTATGTCTTCCATGACGACAGCAGGAATCTCTACTCTGACACCAACATCGACCGCATTATTTTTCGTCTCAAGAGACAACCTCTCTGATTCTCTTTTAAACCAGTCAGCACCTTCCCTTCCCGGCACCACTACTACAAATTTAGCCAAGTACTTCTCGCCATCCTCCGTCACAACACCGCAGGCTTTGCCGTCTTCTGTCAGTATCTCCTTAACCATTTTTTTAGTCTTTATCTCTATTTTATCCATTAAAAAATCTTCTATATTTTTTATTATGTCGTAACACTTTTCCGTGCCTAAATGCTTTATAATTGCAGGAATAAGCTTTAAATCTGCTGCTGCAGCTCTTCTTTCTATATCCCTTATTTTTTCTCTATCAGTTCCGTGTACTTCTCTAGTTCCGCCAAATTTCACATAAACACTGTCTACGTAATTTATCAGCTCATCCAATTGCGACTTTGGAATATATTCATCTAAAACACCACCATAGTCAGATGTCAAAGTCAGTTTTCCATCGCTAAAAGCACCTGCTCCACCTATTCCACAAGTGATGGAACACGGTTTGCAGTTTGCACACTTTGATTCATACTGGTTTATGGGACATACTCTTCCTCTTATATCTCTTCCTTTTTCTAGAAGCAATATGTTAAGTCCACTATTTTCTTTCACCAATTCCAGGGATGCAAATAGTCCTGCCGGACCACCACCAACTATTATTACATCGTATGATTTCATATGAAACACTCCTTTTAGATAAGATAACAACATCCCCTTAAGTATATTATCAGATATTCTCAATTTAATCAACTAAAATCACGAATAATAATCAATATTTTTTACATAAAGTTCGTTTTTTCGCCAGTATTCTGCCTTTTTTGAAACCAATTTTTAATTTTTTAATGTAAGTTTTATTTCGTTAATGAGATAAAGTCAATAAAATCATACCTTATATAATACTGTTGCCTTTTTAAATTCCTATATCATCAATGTCGTTTTTTTATGCCCAAAAATAATATATAATAATCTTGTAAATTTTATAATCTGAAAGGAATGTGGTTAATTGTATCACGAAGATCTTTTGAAATTTGCTGTTACAGCAGGCCAAACGGTATTGGAAAATGGCGGAGAAACATACAGAAGTGAAGACACAATAACAAGAATGTTGGAAAACAAAGTGGAGAGAATCGAGACGTTCGTAACACCTACAGGCATTTTTGCATCTATTGAAAATGATGGGAAGATTCAGACTACAATAACAAGAGTAAAACAAAGAGATAGCGATTTGAATAAAGTAGCTCTTGTCAATGATTTATCAAGAAGGTTTAGCAAGGAAAAATTAGACACACTGGATTTTGACAAATACGTAGAGGAATTAAGGGAAATAAGATCAAAAGGTAAATACAATTATGTGTTGAGAATATTTTTTGCAGGTGTTGCAGCATCATCGTCAGGTATGTTACTAGGAAGTACGCTTAAAGACTTCTTGCCTACATTTGTAACTGCCACACTTTTGCAGATATTTGTAACGTATTTTGAAAATTTGCATCTTTCGACATTTATAATCAATATCATCGGTGGAGCTTTTGCAGCATTGCTTGGGATAATCTTTTCGCATTTTTCTGTAGGTACATTAAATGGCATCATAATAGGATCTATCGTGACACTCCTTCCCGGCGTGGCCATAACAAACGCTGTAAGAGATGCCATATGGGGTGATCTAGTATCAGCTGTCTCTAGGGGTGTTGAAGCAGGAATGTCTGCTATAAGCATCGCCGCCGGAGTAGGATTTATCCTTAATATATGGTATGTAATTGGAGGTAAACTATGATACTGCAGATTTTATACGGTTTTTTCGCAACAGCCGGTTTTGCATTTCTCTTTAATGTGCCATTTGATGCTATAGTTGTATCAGGACTATCTGGCGCAATTGGATGGGCCGGATACCTTTTGTCCATGAAAATATATCCATCTATTGTTGCAGCTTCTTTTATAGCATCCCTTTTCATTGGTATAATGGGAGAAGTTTTCGCTCAAAAAAAGAAGTACCCTACAACTATATTCGTCATACCCGGCATCATCCCGCTAGTACCAGGAGCATATTCATACAAGACGGTACTTGCCATAATTCAAGGCAATAATAAACAGGCCTTTGATTTAGGCCTGCAAACCATCGGCATCGCTTTAGCAATAGCTGCCGGACTGATGTTCGTAATTTCTTTTTCAAGAATTAGGAAACGATAATCTTTGATAGCTCTTTGTCAAGCTCTCTAACAATGCTCAACAAACTCTCTAAATCGTCTTTAATATCGTGTATAAATTTAGATTGTTCTTCAGTTGATGCAGATACTTCTTCTGTAGATGCCGCAGTTTCCTCCGAAACTGCCGATATATTCTCAATGGAAGATATGATCTCATTTTTGTACTCTGTAAGTCCTACAACAGCATCATTCAATACCCGCGTGCTATTAATTATCGTATCTATAGACGATTTAATATCATTAAACGCTTGTGCAGTCGTCTCCACCTGAGCTGATTGTTCATCAGCGATTTGTTTAACTACATTAGCCTGTTCGACAGTCGCATCAGTTTTCTGTTTAATATTGCCTATAATCTTTGCAATCTCTGACGCTGCTTCTCTCGATTGCTCAGCTAAGTTTCTCACTTCTTCTGCAACAACTGCAAACCCTTTTCCTGCTTCACCTGCCCTCGCAGCTTCAATCGCAGCATTTAAGGCTAGAAGGTTTGTCTGATCAGATATTCCTGTAATAACCTCTATGATCTTCTCTATCTGTCTTGAATTTGACTGCAATTCATTAATCTCCGCAACAACGCTGTCAATTGACTCTTTAGTTTCGGCTGTCTTGTCCTTAAGGGATTTTATTGTTTCTATGCCGTTTTGACTTATCCTATTAGCGTTATTTGTTGATTCTTCTACGGCTTTGAAGTAGTTTGCAGATTCATCGATATTCTGCCCCATCTTCTGAGCCATTTCCGCCGCATTGGAAGCATCCTTTGCTTGTTCTGAAGAGCCTTGAGCTATCTCTTCCACTGCTTTTGATATCTGGCTGAAAGTCGTATTTGCCTCTTCTATAGAGCTTGAAAAATTGCTTACTGTATTCTCTGTGTTTTTAGCGAATTCAGTCACATTTTTAATTATGTTTCTTACTCTGTCAACCATCTCATTGTAGCTTTCTATCAAAGAACCCAACTCGTCATTGCGGCCCCTTTTTACATTGGCATTAAAATTTCCCTCTGAAAGCTTTTTAAAACCTTCTTTAAGCCGCGATATAGGCTTTGTAATCGATAATGATATGTATATTGAAAATAATATTGACAATAAAAACGAAACAACCGCTACAATAACAAATGCGCCTTTATGTGTGTCATCCACAACATATTGATATGTCCCAGCAAGAGGAACAAGTACTACAACTATAAAGGAAAGCATCAATCTCCAAAATATACTTTTCATTCATATACCCCCTAACTTTTATATATTCTCCCTATTTTAACAACAAAATATATATAGCTACCTGCCTAAAAGTTTAGTTATATACATAAATAGTTGGCCGCCCAAGTAAATACCTACTATTCCTGCTATACCCGGGAGAACATTTGGTGCAGGCAGCGGCAGCTCCAAAAATGAAAATATAAGTCCAACCAATAAACCTGTAAATAAAGCAAAAACTGTAGCCTTCAAATTAACACCTCACTTATCTTTATCGTCATCAAGACTATAAACTTTAGAACTTTTATATTATACCACAAAAAATAATTTTTTATGGCTTATGCAATTCTAAGCTTTATTAAAAAACAAACACCTCCATCTGTGTTAAATGCTTCAATTGTTCCTCCGTGCCATTCTATTATTGCCTTAGTAATAGCAAGGCCAAGGCCTGTTTCACCCTCATCTCCTTTAAAAAACCTTTCAAACATATTGTTTAATTCCTCATCTGTAAATTTCCTCCCATCATTTTTAATCTTTATTTCTACATGGTCTCTGTGATTATGTGTTTCTACATCTATTGCCGTTTTAGCATACCTTACACCATTGCTTAATATATTCATAAAAGCCTGAATCAATTTCCTTCTATCGCATTTTACGACTGCATCATTACCATTGTAGTTTATTTTAATTTTTTTCTTATTTAATTGAGGCATTATTTTCTCTATACATTCGTCAAAAATATCTTTGAGATGTTCTTTGTGCATTTTAAGACCCTCTTGATGTGTCTCAAGTTTCGTCAGATACATCAAGTCATTTACGATATCTCTAAGCCTTATGCTTTCATCTATTATTATGTCTAGAGACTTTGGTATATCATCGCTTTCAATAACGCCATCCTTTATACCTTCTGCATAGCCCTGTATCAACATAAGGGGTGTCTTTAGTTCATGGGAAGCATTTTGCAAAAATCGCCTTTGAGATGTATAGTAATTCCTGAGTTCCACAGACATGTCGTTAAAAGCATCTGCTAAAAGCTTTATTTCTCCATCAGATTTTATTTCTACCTTTTCGCCAAACTTCTTATTTTTAATCTTCTCAACCATTTCTGTTAGTTTTGCAATTGGCGCGGAGATAGATTTCGAAAGCAAATAACCTATTATGAGTGATATTATGCCAGAGACTAAGAATCCTTTTAAAAGGACTCCTACTATTTGAAGAGAAGCAATCTTTATACCCTTTACAAGTGTATACATAACTATAGAACCTATTACTTTTCCGCTTATATTGCTTATTATGGGAAATACAGCAGCTACTACATCTATGTTGCCTATCTTTATGCTATTGTAAGAACCTTCCTTTGTTATCTTATCAAGTATTGCGTATTCTATCCTATTGCCTCCACCAAATGGATTTTGTCTTGATGAATATACAATATTTCCATCCAGATCAACCACCAATAGTTCTCCGTCGAGAATTCTGCCACCAACTCTGAATTGAGGCATGTACCTTATAGATTGCAGTGCTTCAGGCGTACTTATCCTTCCATTGTACAATCTCTGTATAACAGATCCCTGCCTTATGAGATTTTGCCTTGCTTCATTTATTAAAAAGTTCCTTATCATTAAATTAAAAAATACACCGATTATAGAGAATGAAATGAATATAAGCAATATATAAGAAATTATCAACTTAAATCTTATAGACATCACGATTCCACCTTATAACCATATCCCCAAATGGTAGAAATATTAAACTCACAACCATAACTTTGCAACTTTTTCCTTACCCTCTTTACCATGTCGTCAACTGCCCTGGTCTCAGTAAACGAATCATATTTCCAGACTTTCTCCAAAAGCTGTTCTCTTGTAAATGCCTTATTTGCATTTTTAGCTAAAAATTGTATTAGCTCAAACTCCATAGAAGTAAAACTCATTTCTTCTCCATTGTAAAGCACTTTCCTTTCATCTGGAACTATAACTATATCTTTTATTTTTATCTCGTTGCTTCTTTTGGGCATTTTCACCCTTCTAAATACAGATTTCATCCTTGCTATAAGCTCTCTAGGAGAAAAAGGCTTTGCAATGTAATCATCAGATCCTAATTCTAAACCTAATATTTTATCTAAATCTTCATCTCTTGCAGAAACAATTATTATTGGCACATCGCTTATCTTTCTTATCTCCTTGCAAAGTTCATAACCGTCCATTCCAGGCATCATTATGTCTAAGATAAGCATATCAGGCTTGTCTTTATTGAAATTTTCCAAAACGTCTTCAGCATTGTCAAATGCTTTTACATTATACCCTTCTTTTTCGACGTATTTAACCATTAAATCCCTTATATTCTTATCATCATCAATAATGTATATAAGCTCAGACATAGTACCACCTCATCTATAATTTAACATTTTAAAACCGCAAAAACAACACTTATATACTGTAATACATATTTTAAACATTTTGACATAAAAAATAAAAGACGGGTATACCGCCTTTAAACATACTTTAATTTTATACAAATGAAAACACCATAAGAATTGCGGTTAGTGAAATCAATACAATTGTAGTTCCCCAACCAATAACATTTTTTGCAGGACTGTTTACGTATTTACCCATTATTTCTTTATTATTTACAAGTAGCATCATAGATATTAAAACTACCGGCAATAAAATGCCGTTCAATACCTGTGTCCATATTGTTATGGTAATAAGTGGTGCATGAGGAATCAATATTATGGCAACAGCTATGACAATTATAGCCGTAAAGAGTGTATAAAATTCTGGAGCTTCATCAAGCCTTTTGTCTATACCTGCTTCAAACCCAAATGCCTCACAGATGTAAAATGCCGTTGCCACTGGAAGTATTGCAGCAGAAAAAATCGACGCAATAAAAAGCCCAAATGCAAATACACCTGAAGCCAACTCACCAGCCAGCGGCCTTAAAGCCATAGCTGCATCCTTTGCCTCGTTTATCTTTATTCCGTTAACATGAAGTGTGGATGCACAAGCTACTATTATGAAAAATGCTACAGCTACTGTTGCGATACAGCCTATCACAACGTCCCAAATAGTGTACCTATAATCCTCTATTTTTACGCCTTTTTCTATAACAGATGACTGCATGTAAAATTGCATCCAAGGGGCTATTGTAGTACCGACGATACCTATTACCATGCTTAAATAATCAGTTTTAAATGACATCGTAGGTTTTATTATGGATTGACCTATAGCTTTCCAATCCGGATGTGCCAAAAGGGCTGAAACTATATAAGATAGCAAAAATACGCTAAATATCAAAAACACCTTTTCTGCTATCGTATAATTCCCTTTGACAATTAGAAGCCAAACTGCAATAGCTGCTAAAGGTACCATTATATACTTGCTAATGCCGAAAATCTCCATACTGCCCGCTACACCGGCAAACTCTGTTGCAGTGTTGCCAATATCCGCAATGAGGAGTCCAAGAAAAATAAAAAATGTAACTTTTACACCAAAATTTTCTCTTATGAGATCTGCCAAGCCTTTTCCTGTTACAACACCCATTCTAGCATTCATCTCTTGAATCACTATTAAGACAATAAATGATGGTATCAATGTCCAAAGCAATTTATATCCGTAAATGGCACCTGCCACAGAATACGTCGTTATGCCACCTGCATCATTATCTACACTTCCAGTTATAATGCCTGGGCCTAAAATAGACAGAAATATCAATAAATTTGTAAGAAATGTCTTCCTCTTTGTCACTTCACACTACCTCCTTGCGTACGTCTTTCCGCTCTTCATCAGTTCATATATAATATCGTTTATAAGTACTGTTCCTAAAAGCTTCATATCATCATCAACGACAGGTATTGCCACCAAGTTGTACTTAGTCACAGTTTTTATAAGCGACTTAATAGAGTCTGTATCTCTGGTATAAATTATATCTTTATTCATAATATCATTTAACAGAGTGTTTGGCTCCGAAATGACTAAATCCCTTAATGTTACAGCTCCTAAAAGTTTATTTGTTTTATCGACTATATAAAGATAATATATAATGTCTTCATCAGGTTTTAAAAGCCTCAGCTCACGTATTGCCTCTTCAACGGAAAGAGTATTCTCAAATGCCACAAAATCAGTCGTCATCAAGCTTCCAACAACATACTCGGGATACTCCATCAGCTCTCTAACTTCTAATGAGGCATTGTTTTCCATTTCATTTAACAGTTCTTCAACTTTTTCTTCATTCAGATCATCAAGTATATCTGCTACTTCATCTGCAGGCATTTCTTCCAAAATATCTGCAGCTTTAGACACAGGTAGCTCGTTTAATATGCTTCTTTGAGTATCTGTCTCCATCTCTTCCAGCACATCTGCTGCTCTTCCATGCTCGAGGCTTGAAAATATATCTATACCGGTTTTTAAATCAAGATCTTCGATTATGTCCGCAAGGTCTGAAGGGTGAAGTGTTGCCAATTTATGATAAGTCTTTGATAACATTATATTTTCATTTGAACGAGAAACTGTTTCTATATCCTCCCAAAGTATGAATTTGCTGGATATAGTTTTGCCAAATCTCTTTAATATCCTTTTTAACGGCTTTGCAAGTCCAAGCCTTCTTAAAATTCCTTCAATTCCTATGTCAACAGCAATCGCAAACAAGTCCTTATCCAAAAATGCAAGCCTTATGTCATTTACCCTTACAACTTTTCTTCCATTTACGTCTATAATCTGCTTGTCAAGTACATTTTTAGACAAGTACAAGACATTACCTACGCTCTCTATTTCTACTGGATTATTGCACACAAGTTCATACTGCCCAAACTTTTTTGTTATCTTCATATTCTCCCATTTGTATGTCTTAGTGCCCAATCTCGTTTTTACTATCATGGATATAGCTACAGGATGCTGAATAGCCGTTGAAACGCCGATGTCTTTTAACCTTCCTAAGATTTCACCATTTTTTAAAAATATCTTATTTCCTAAGATTCTGCTTAAATAAAGGCTTAAAATAGGCATCTCATTACCTCCTTTTCACCGGGAGGAGTTTAAGGTAAGATAGACTCCTCCCTCATATTCTTTTTTGAATTTTTAAATTTTATTCGCTTATTATAAGGGCCAGAGTCCATCATTACCACCTGCCTTTTAAAAAATTTAAGCCTTTTACAATAAAGTAAAAGGCTCTCTTCTCAACACACTCGTTGGGTTTTAGCACTATGCGGCATAGGTTTCACCAGCTGAATTAGATTAAACCTTGTTACGGTAGAATCTGTTGACCCATTGGCATCTCTCGATGTTTCCGGGCATCAGCATGTATCCGCATAGGAGCCTCACTTAACGAACTTTATTTAATTGCACATAAATTATAACATACAATCTTTATGTATACAACAAATTTATGACAAATTTTTTAACGCATTTACATCTTTTATTATTATAGCATGCCTATCCAGTTTTATAACTCCTTCTTTGTCTAACTGACTTAAAATTCTTGTCATATTTTCTCGAGACGTCCCTACCATGTTGGCAAGGTCTTGTCTGCTTAAGTTTAATTCTATAGCAATTCCTTCTTTATTTTTCACACCTTTTTCTCTTGCAAATGTCAAAAGTATAGAAACAGTCCTACCTAAAGAATCCTTCAATGCCAGGTTTTCAATTATAACTGCAACGTTCTGTAGTCTTTTTGCCATAAGTTTTATTATACCAAGGGCTATTTCGTTATTCTTTAATATGAGATTTTCAATATCTTTGTTTTTTAAGATGATAACTATTGAGTCTTCTATCGCTTCCGCTGTAGCTGGGTATTTCCCACCTATAAATAGAAGGGATTCAGCAAATATATCTCCATTTTCCATGATTTTAATAATATGCTCTTTGCCTTGTTGTGACGTTTTTGAAATCTTAACTTTACCTGTTTTTACAAAGTAGATAGCATCTCCTTCATCACCTTCAAAAAAAATAATGCTACCTTTTTTGTACTCTTTTTTACAGGCAATTTTATTCAATTCTTTTAATGAATTTTCGCTAAGAGTATTGAAATAGGGTATCTTCCTAAGATAATCATATTCACACATAAAAATACCTTCTTACCTATTCTGTCCTATATTTTTCAATACTTACAAATTTCGTATATTGTCCCATCCACAATAGCTCAATCGTACCTGTTGGCCCATTTCTGTGTTTTGCAATGATTAGCTCTGCTATATTTTTCTTTTCGGAGTCTTTGTTGTAATAATCATCTCTGTAGAGAAACATCACTATGTCAGCATCCTGTTCTATTGCACCTGATTCTCTTAAATCGCTTAAAATTGGCCTATGGTCTGATCTTGCCTCAGGTGCACGGGATAGCTGCGATAATGTTATGATGGGAACCTGTAATTCCCTTGCAAGCCCTTTTAAAGACCTTGATATCTCTGAAACTTCTTGCTGACGGCTTTCCGAATTTCCTCTTCCTTGCATAAGCTGTAAGTAATCTATAAGCACCAATGATAAACCTTTCTCCAGCTTTAGTCTTCTACACTTTGCCCTTATGTCCATCACAGATATGCCAGGTGTATCATCAATGTATATTGGTGCTGTGGAAAGAGGTGCCATTGCAGCAGCAAGTCTTGGCCAATCATCATCATCTAAATTGCCAGTCCTTAATTTCTGGCTATCGATATTTGCTGTAGAACATATAAGTCTATTTACAAGCTGCTCTTTTGACATCTCAAGGCTAAATATTGCAACAGGTTCTTTAAGAGCCAGCGCCGCATTTTCTGCAATGTTTAAAGCAAATGATGTTTTACCCATTGAAGGCCTCGCTGCCAAAAGTATAAAGTCTGATGGCTGAAAACCAGATGTCTTCAAGTCCAGATCCGGAAAACCCGACGGTACACCAGTCATATGCCCTTTATTTTTATAGAGATTCTCTATATTATAAAATGTATCCATCAAGACGTCTTTTATGGGATAAAAATTTTCAGTGTTCCTTCCTTGCGCTATATCAAATATCTTTTGTTCTGCCGCATCCAATACATCATGGATATCGCCGCCGCTATATCCCATTTCCATTATTTCAGATGAAGCTTGGATAAGGCGCCTTAATGTAGCCTTTTCCCTAATCATCTTTGCATAATACGATACATTTGCAGTAGTAACAATACTGGATGATAAATTTGTTATATAGTCAAGTCCCCCAACAGCCTCCAAAAGGTTTTGCCTTCTCAACTCATCAACGACAGTAACTAAATCAACCGGTATGTTTTTTTCAAACATATCCATAATGATTGTAAAAAGCTTTTTGTTTGATTCTTTATAAAAATCATCTGCTTTAATTATCTCAGATGCATCGATTATGGCATCCCTTGATAAAAGCATTGCACCTAAAACAGCTTGCTCTGCCTCTATATTTTGAGGAGGGATCTTATTCCACTCCATCTCATACCCCCCTTAAAGCAACCAAAACCATGTGAATTTTTACCTCCAAGACCTGCATCAACAAAAAAATTTTATTCGCCTACAACCTCTACTTTTATTTTTGCCTGTATGCCTGGGTACAATTTTACATCTACATTAAATGTACCTGTCGTTTTTATTGCATCAGCAAGATTTATTTTCTTTTTGTCTATATTGTATCCTCTTTTATTTAACTCATCTTGTATATCCTTAGACGTTATAGAACCAAACAGTTTACCATTTTCCCCTGTCTTTACTTTAAGCTTAATTGTCTCCTGTGAAAGCTTTTTTGCTATCTCTTGTGCTGCTTCCACCTCTTTCTGCCTTTTTTTCTCCTCTGCCTTCTTCTTTTCATTAAGCACATTTATATTGGACTTCGTGGCATCTATAGCAAGCCCACGTGGCAAAAGATAATTCCTGCCATAACCATCGCTTACATTTACTATATCTCCTGCTTTACCTATGCCCTTTACATCTTTTTGCAAAATCACTTTCATTACAATTCACCTTCCTTAAAGTATTCATCAATAGCTTTCTTCAAATCATCTATTACATTTTGAAGCGGTTTTTTAACCTGCGCACCTGCAACAGTTAAATGTCCACCGCCTCCAAGTTTTTCAAGTATTACCTGAACATTTATATCTCCTATAGATCTTCCGCTGATAGCCACGTCGTCATGCCTTTTAAATACGACAAAAGATGCCTGAACACCTTTTATGTTTAAAAGCTCGTCTGCAGCTTGAGCAGCAATCACATTGTCAGTCTCTTCAGGACTTACAGCAATTGCTATTCCTTCTTTTGTTATTTCCGCATTTTTAACTATCGTAGATTTTATTATATACGATTTTAAATCATTTTGAAATAGCATCTTGACAGATATGGTATCGGCTCCTTTCCTCCTCAAATAAGATGCTGCTTCAAACGTCCTTACACCTGTCCTAAATGTAAAATTTTTTGTATCAACCGTTATTCCAGCAAGTAAAGCTTCCGCCTCTATAGGTTTTAAGTCTACTTTATCTTTAATATACTGGGATATCTCCGTCACAAGCTCACACGTAGAAGATGCGTACGGCTCAAGGTAAACAAGCAATGCCTTGTCTATAAACTCCTTTCCCCTTCTATGGTGATCTATAACTATTATCCTCTCTACAAGATTTACCAATTCAGGATACGTTAAATAACTTGGTCTGTGAGCATCTACTACTATAAGCAATGTTTTCTGATTAACGACACTTTTTACATTGCTTACATCTATAAATGGATTTGCATATTCCTCGTCTCTTTCTATCTTTTCTAAGAGGGTTTCTATTGCTGGATTCGATTTATCTAAAATTATCTTAGCTTCTTTTCCAAGTGATACAGCACACCTGTACATACCAATTGCTGCACCTAAAGAATCAAAATCCATAAAATTATGTCCCATCACCAAAACATTAGAAGACTCCTCAATAAGCTCTCTTATTGCATGTGATACAACTCTAGCTTTGACTTTTGTCCTTTTTTCAACAGCTTGTGTTTTACCACCGTAAATCAAAATTTTTTCACCCTTTTTTACAACGGCTTGGTCTCCGCCTCTGCCTAAAGCTAAATCAATTGCAGATGTTGCATACTCATTCAATTTGCTGAACTCAGGTGAATCAGCGCCAACACCTATACTCAATGTTATAGGAATTTTGTTGCCCACATTTATATCTCTTATGAAGTCAAGTATTTCAAATCGATTTTCTTCTAGATTATTAAGATCGCTCTCTTGTGTAACAAAGATGTACCTATCATTAGCATATTTAATTATATATGCATTCATAGACTGTGCCCAAATATTAAGTCTTCGTTCAATCTCTGCCGCAATAACAGGCCTATTTAAATCATCTGCAGACTGAAGTGCTTCTTCATAATTGTCTACAAGTATGTAGCCTAAAACTGGTTGAGAATTTATAAGTTTCTTTGATATTTCCATGTAATCAGTTTCGTCAAAAATGAAAATATTATAATAAGTATGATTGTCTTTAGACTTTTTCCTTTTAGGTTGAGACAATATGCTCATCATGTAATAGTATTTATTGCCTATTTTAAAATGATACTTATCATCTTTTTTTGATTTAGCATATTTTAAAATAACATTATTTATGTCTTTCTTATCTTCAAAATTTTGAGCAAAACATGAATTATACCATACTATATTTCCCTCATCGCTCATTAAAGCGACTGGTATAGGCAAAAGTGATAATACATTGCCAGATGCCTTATCAACACTAAAAAAAAGTCTTTCAATGTACTTATCAAATTCTGTCCGCTTCTTTTTTTCTCCTTTGTACTCTAAGTACAAAATGTATATCAGCAATACCATTGATGCAAAACCTATATAAATATTATAATATAAAACTGTAATCGTCAGAACCGCTGATAAAATTACATTAAGTAAACTTACAGAGGATATCAATTTGTAAAATTTTTTATCAAACATATCCACATCCCCTTAGATCAAATGCAAAGGCGATAACTTTCTAAGTAAATTTCCTTAAATTCATGCTTGTGTCGATAACACCCAATAACGCCATTAAAGAAAAAGTCACAGGAAATATAAATAAAATTATCAAGATGACATTGCTAAGTCCAGAATTCATGTTGAATTTCTTAGTCATATAATATTTAACGTAAGAAAAGCCGCTTATAGTAAATCCAATAGACAGAAGAAGCAAAAGATTAGACGCCACTATACTGGAATTTACAAAATACTGATATAAAAGGGCACCGATAAATATCCAACCCGTCACGTACGGCATCCTCCAAAACATAAATGGAGGCAATCTTTTTACTTTCTGATCTTTCATCATTATCCTGGACAAAAGCATATAGTTTGCCACAACAACTATAGCAATCATTATGACAAAAATTGAAGGCAGCAAAACCTTAATAGTGTCTATCATATAATTTATCATGCTTCTAACCGCAGCTTCATTGGGGGTATTTTTATAAAATGCTAAAACCTCATTTCCAATTTGTGCATAATCATTTAAAATACTATTTATTACATTTATACCAAATATTTTAAGAATATACAATAGCCCAACAAATCCAACTAAAGATATCACTCCAGTCTCTATTACAACATCACGAGGTGTATTTCCTTTTTTTATGAGATAACCCATTATAATTCCGATGACACTTATAACTGCAACTATTGATGCAGTAATAATATCTGTAAATAAAAATGTAGCTATAAAAACTAAAATAGTGGATAAAATCCCATATAATAAATCGCTTCTAATAGATACAATGCTTATAGGCACTGGTACAAAAAAAAGTATGAAAAAAAGCGGTGGTACGTATGCACCAACTAAAACAATTATAACCGCCATAGCCGCCATAATAGCTGCATTTGCAATGTTTTTGCTATCCATCTCTGCGCCTCCATGTATAAATCTTACCTCTTTTTAAGATAGGCAATAAGATCTTTATAATTCTCCGAACCCTCTCCATCGATTTCTGCCAAAATAGATCTCATGCGCTTTAAGATTTCCTCGTCAATTTCTCTAAAATCATATCCTAATTTATTTCCCAACAAATACCCAGTAATTATCACATGGCATATATTATCAATCAGCTCTAGTGATATATCATCATTATTAAAATTCTTGAATATAGATGCCGTTCTATCTAAAAGCTCTACTTTTAAATTTTCTAAGCTTTTGATATTCTTCGTTATATCAAAATTATTATCCATAATATCCCACCTTATACACATGAAAAACAAGAGAGGGCTGCGCCCTCTCTATTATATCATTATTCGACTGTATATGGTAGTAGTGCAATTTGTCTTGCTCTTTTTATGGCAACTGTAAGCTGTCTTTGGTGTATTGCACAATTCCCAGTTATCCTTCTAGGCAATATCTTGCCTCTTTCGGTTATATACTTACGCAACTTACCAACTTCTTTATAATCTATATAATCTATCTTGTCGGCACAAAAAGCACAGACACGCTTTTTTGCTTTTCTGTTTTTTCTCTTTTGAGCAGAATTTTCTTTAACATTGCTACTATTGTTATTGTTGCCTGACATACTCAACCCTCCTTAGAATGGAAGATCATCTTCTGACTCTACCGGACTAAATCCATCAAAATCGCCGCCATCCACATCGATATCAAAACTATGAATATCTTTACCTAAATCAATCATAGGATCATTGCCACTGCTTTTGTTGGAATCCAAAAACTTAACTTCATCCGCAACAACTTCTGTAATCCAGTGGCGATTGCCGCTGTTGTCATCCCATGAACGAGTCTGGATACTTCCGGCGACAGCAACTAATCTTCCCTTTTTAAGATTATTTCCACAAATCTCTGCAAGTTTTCGCCATGTAACGATGGGTATAAAATCTGCCAACCTGTCACCATTTTGCTGAGTATAGTTCCTGTTAACAGCAAGTGTAAAAGTTGTTACAGGAATCATATTTGATGACGCATATTTTAGGACAGGATCTTTTGTTAAACGGCCTATCAATACAACTTTATTTAACATTATTTAACCCACCTATCAATGAATTATTTATCAACTTTAACGATAAGATATCTCAATATACCGTCTGTTATTTTGTAAACTCTCTCAAGTTCGTGTGGGACATCTACATCACTGTTAAAGTTCATCAAAACATAATACCCTTCACTCTTCTTATCGATTTCATAAGCAAGCTTCCTTCTGCCCCACTCATCGACATTTGTAATTTCTCCACCTTTTTCTGTTATGAGATTTTTGAACTTCTCAATTAAAGCAGGTCTTGCTTCATCATTGACATCTGGAGAAATTATAAATATTGTTTCATACGATCTCATTATTTCACCTCCTTACGGACTTTACGGCCCTATTGGGCAAGGCGGCAATCCATATTGTTATTTTATCATTGTTCATTTGGTTTTTCAACAGTTTTTATTATTTTTTTCATTCCTTTCTCAAATTTAGGTCTTGGCATCAACACCATTCTGCCACACTTTAAACATTTTATCCTTATGTCCATACCTACTCTAAGTACCTCCCATTCATCTCCTCCACACGGATGGAGTTTTTTCATCTTGACAACATCACCCACGTTGATCTCTTTCGGCATCACTATCACCTTTCTTGTTAATCTCTTTTAATACAACATCCATGTGCGGATATGGAAACTCTACACTATTATCGTCAAATTCCTGCTTTATTCTATATCTTAAATCCCTTTCTACAGCCCACTGCTGCATTGGCTTCGTCATAGCTACTATTGTAATTTCAACTGTAGAATCTTTAAAGTTAGTTATGCCAAGTACTGAAGGTCCTTCCAATATATCATCTCTATCTTTTTTTACCGCATTGCATATTTCATTTAATATCTTTAAAGCTTTGTCTACATCCTCTTCATAAGATATACCAATAGTTACGAGAGCTCTCATAGCACCTTTAGAATGGTTTGTTACAGACGTAATTTCGCCATTTGGAATGATGTTAAGATCACCTGAAAAGTCCCTAATTTTTGTAACTCTAAGTCCGATTTCCTCCACAGTCCCTGAAAAATTGTTTATAGTAATATAGTCACCCACTCCAAATTGATCTTCGAATATTATAAAAAAGCCTGTTATGACATCTTTCACAAGGCTTTGTGCTCCAAATCCAACTGCGAGGCTGCCTATACCGGCTACAGCCAGTATTGAACCCATTTTTAATCCTAATATCTCCAGTATAGAGTAAATTGCAACAAAGTATATGACATACCTTAAAATATTTTTTGTAAGAGAAGAAAGTGTTTTTACCTTCCTTTCTGAAAATTGAATCTTGGACCTTTCCTGCATTACATAGAATCTATCTATCAAAAGGTATCCTAATTTCTTGGCAATATACGCTATTATAACGACTTTTAAAATATCAAAAGTCGTTCCTAATATCTTTATATCGTAAAGTTTCAGTATTTGATTATACAAATTAAGCAGATATTCCAAATTAAACATCCTTTCACTTTAAATTACAGCAAAAACATTTTAAGGACATCATTGTTGTTCAAAAATAGCTTTGCAAACTGAGATTTGTCTATATACGTCCAGTAACTTAGGGGTAACATATTGTTTATGGCTTTAAACAAGCTGAATATGAAAAAAACAAACACAAATCCTTCTACCATGCCTAAAAGCCCACCGCCTATCTTGTTAAAGATCCTTATAAACGGATAATTCAATAATTTGTTGAGTATCACTGCAAAGATTTTTAAAAATAATGTAAAGAACAAAAATGTCAAAACTATACTAATTAAATCTACAAACGACTTTATAGATGTAACATTAAAGATTACATTTTTTAAAGAGCCTGCCAATTTCATTGCAAAATCCAACAATTTTACATTTCTCATTATATACTGTGATACAATTGGATAAAACTTCACAGTCAAAATCCATGATATTACAATATTTGCTAATCCGTAAAGTGTCATAATAAAACCTTTTATAAAGCCAGAGTACATAAAATATGCAATTACCAAAACTATTATAATATCAACAATATTCATAAAAACCACCTTAAAACACCTAATATTATAATACACATTTATGTGCCTGTTTTCAACCAATACTTATTTACAGTGTATTAATAGAATGAAACTTGTGAAAAATAATTATAGAAATATGCTTTAAGGAGATGGCATAATGAAATTAATCAACATAAATGATAAAACATGTTACAGTGATTTTAGTTTAGAATTTTCAAGATGTTTTAATAAATTGTTTAACTTTAAAGATGACTTTGTCGTTGTCTGTATTGGTACAGACAGGTCCACTGGTGACAGTCTTGGACCAATTGTTGGATATAAACTAAAAAATTTCTTTTCTGACAGAATCGGTATATATGGAACATTAAGCGAACCTGTCCATGCGAAAAATCTAAATGAGACTTTATACAATATTAAAAAAGTACATAAAAATCCTTTTATTATAGCTGTAGATGCATGTCTGGGTTCATTAAATCATGTAGGCTGTATATCTATAGGTGAAGGTGCTATAAAACCTGGTGCTGGTGTTTCAAAAGATTTGACTCCTATAGGAAATATGTATGTGACAGGTATAGTAAATATTTCTGGATTTATGGAATTTATGGTACTACAGAACACAAGGCTCAATGTTGTAATGAAGATGGCAGATATAATAACATATGGCATAACGAAATCTATAATAGAATTGGAAAATCGCAAAGAAAGGGCATAATTTAAGCCCTTTCTTTGCTTTCATCTATATCAAACTGACTTATTTTTATAAAATTGTTTATGGCATCTACTACAGGCGCATATTTTTCATAGAATATCACAATCAAATCTCCCGGCTGTGCTTCGTACATAGCGGTTTTTAACGCATCTACTTCTTTTAAAATCACATTTACATCTTCTTTGCCGACTCCACCCTTTAGTACGCCTATCTCCAGAAGTTTTGCTATTTCACCTGGCTTTCGTCCTCTTAAATCTAAATCCTCTTTTATATAAACTTTATCAAATCCTTCTCCGCAGATTTCACCTATCTTCAATGTGCTTGAATCGCTTCTGTCACCCGGAACCCCTATAACCCCTATCAAACGATTAGGATTCAACTTTCGAGCTGATTCTATTACCTTTCTTATGCCATCTATATTATGGCCATAATCCACAAGGACTCGGAAACTTCCTACATTGAAAATATTAAATCTACCTGGATTGTGATTCTCATCGCAATAGAATGATTTGATTCCTTTTGAAATTACATTCACTGGAATCTTGATGCCGTACGATGCAGCAATTGCTGCCATTGCATTTTCTACATTGTACAAGACTTTACCGTTTAGCGTAGCTGGAATCTCATCAATTTTTGCAACAGGTACTATTTCACCATTTGCAATTACTATCGTATCATTTTTTACGTATACAGAAATACCGCCTTCTTCTAAATGCCTTTTTATAGTAATGTTATTCTCATGCATCGAAAAGTATATGATTTTTCCCTTTGCTCTTTTGGAAATATACGGTGTCATAGGATCATCAGCATTTAAGACTGAGTACCCATCTTTTTTTACTGCTTCCACCACTAAAGATTTTACAAATGCAAGATCTTCTAATGTTTCAATACCATCTATGCCAAGGTGGTCTTCTGAAATATTTGTAATTATGCCTACATCAGCCAAATCGTATCCTAAACCTTCCCTTACAATGCCACCTCTTGCTGTTTCCAACACAGCCGCATCAATATTTTTATCAGCAAGGCATGTCCTGGCACTTTTAGGTCCTGAATTATCCCCTTTATATATGCATACATCATCAACATAAATCCCATCTGTAGACGTCATTCCAACCGTATAACCATACGTCCTCAATATTTGAGATATCATTCTCACTGTCGTCGTTTTCCCATTGGTACCAGTAACCGATATAATTGGTATTGTGGCTTTGCTCCCTTTTGGATAAAGCATATTTATAATCGCTCTTGCGACATCTCTTGATTTGCCCTTAGACGGGTAGTGATGCATCCTTATGCCTGGGGCCGCATTAACCTCAATTATAGCACCATTGCTCCTGTTTAAAGGCATAGAGATATTTTCCATTGTAATATCAATTCCCGCAATATCCAGGCCAATGGCCTTTGCTGCTCTCACCGCTATTTCTATATTGTCAGGATGTATTTCTTTCGTCCTATCAATTGCTGTACCTCCAGTACTTAAGTTTGCGCTTTCGCGAAAATATACGTATACACCTTTTGGAGGAATATCATCAATTTGGTATCCTTGCTTTTTTAACACAAATTGTGAAATATTGTCTATGTTTATTTTTGTAAGAGGTTTTTCATGTCCAACACCTCTTAGAGGGTTCCTGTTTTCAATCTCTACTAGCTCCCTAATTGTATGTATTCCATCGCTTAAGACTCTAGCAGGTACTCTTTCCGATACTGCAACAACTCTATCACCAATCACAAGAACTCTATAATTTTTTCCCTTGATATGTCTTTCAACTATAACTAAATCACTTATGTTTTTTGCATTTCTATAAGCGACGATCAACTCCTCTTTATTTAATAGATTTAAAAAAACGCCTTTTCCTTGATTGCCGTTAAATGGCTTAACTACAACTGGGTAGCCAATTTCCTCAGCTATGGCTATTGCATCATTTTCATTATACGCGACATCCCCTTCAGGTACTGGTAGCCCATACTCTTTAATCATGTTTTTGGTCAGAATCTTATCACAGGCTATATCTACAGCAATGCAGCTAGTATTTTGGGTTATAGTACCTTCTATCATCTTTTGATAGCGTCCATAACCTAGTCTCAATATGCTGCCATTTCCAACCCTTGTTACAGGAATTGACGCTTCTTCTGCAGCTTTCTTTATAGCCATAGTACTGGGTCCCAGCTCAACTTCCACAACAACTTTCCTTATTTGCTCTAATTCCTTCTCAAAATTGAAATCCTCTCCACTTATAAATTTATTAACCATCTCAACCGCTAATTTAGCTGATCTTATTGCACATTCCTCTAATTCATATTCAAATATTACGTTGTAAAGGTGTCCTTCAATCAATCTAGCTTTCCCATATTTCACATCATACCCAAGTATATTTTGAATTTCCAATATTATATGCTCTGTAACATGTGGAAGATATGTACCTTCATCAAGTCTCTTTAAAAAACCACCTTCATAACCGTACGAACAACAATGTTTGTTTAAACTAGGAATTGTTTTTATAAGCCTTTCATTAAATCCCGGTATATCTTTTGTTGGTATATCATAATCACCTGTATCCACAATCATCTTTACAACAGGTCTATGGCAGTATATGTTTCTACCACGATATACCCTTATATCTTTTATAACCATTATATATCCTCCTTGTTATATTTAAAAGGCTCTCTTAGCATAATATCAAAACCATACCCTGATGGGAGTATATGTAGTGTCACATGTGTTAATGATAATATCTCATCAGGGCTAGACTCTGACACATTGGTATTTTTCAATGTCCTACCGTCGATTACAGTTACTGCATTTGAGCCAATAACTCTAAATTTATTTCCATCGACTACTATAGCGGTATCTTCATCAATTCCTGCTCCAAGATTCTCTGGGTTTTCAGCTATCGCAGTAAGCAGCCTTCCAATTCTCCCTCTTTGTGCAAAATGCTGGTCTATTATCACGTTATTTAAAAGTCCCAATCCTGGTGCCATGTTTATTGTACATTTCCTTGGGGACTCCTCATCATTGCCACCTATTATCATCGTTGTAGACATAACAGATGCTCCTGCACTTGTTCCAACTATTAAAATACCTTTCTGTTTATTTAATTCATTTAAAAGTTTGTCAATACCACTTCCTCCAAGTATACTGGTAATCCTCAGCTGATCTCCCCCTGTAAAGAAAATACATGTACTGTTTCTTAGCCTTTCTTCAACAATTTCGTTTTTTGCATCATCTCTCGAATCTATATTTACAGTTTCGACAGTTCCCGCTCCTAACCTCTTAAAGATTTCTACATAATTTTTACCTACATCTTCTGGCTTTTCTGTTGCAGTAGTCATTATGACTATTCTGCTATTTTCACCACCAGATAGTTTTATCACTTCTTTTAAGATTATGCATTTGTCTTTTTTATCTTCTGCACCACCTATGATTAAAAGCTTTCCTCTGTTTATTTCATCCATCTATACGCCTCCAGGTCGGTTCTTATTGTGTGAAATCAAAAATCAAAAAAACTTCAGACATATATAGTATGGCTGAAGTTTTTTGACAATATACTTTTTATTTAATTTGTACATATTTTTGCAGAATTCTCTTTACATGCAATACAATGTTGTTAGAAAGCAGAACTTCCCCTTCAACACACATTGCTATTTATATTACCTCTGACCCTTCCTTGCTTTATCTATTGCCTGAATTTCCTCTGCAGACAAAGGATAATTTGACTGTGCTTTAACTATTGGCTTTGCAAATGTAGCCGTTTCATTTCTACCGTATATTCCTGACAAGACTATTCCATTGTCTTCACTGTCTAAAAGAGCTATTGAAAAGCTCAAGTCAGATCCCACATCATTAAATGCATTATACCTTACAATACCAACTTTCTTTATAGAAGCTTTCATTTCACTATCTATCATGCTTAACTCTTTCCTAAACCTTTCAAGCTTTTCGTTAAATTCTTCATTTTTACTTATGTTCTTTGTTAAAAGCTCAATTACATCTCCAGTTTCCAATTCTTTTATAAGCTTCTTATACTGTTTCTTTAATTTTGTGTATTTAGAATTAATTATAATAACTACTATGAAATCAAACAACCCAAGAACAATGGCAAATAAAATAAATAAACTCATGTTTTTATTAAATATCATTATCAGTTCTTGCATACTTTCTCCTCCGAATTTCATAAATTTCCTTAACTCAGCGCTTGTTTTGCTATGGTGTACAATGCATCTACAGCTTTATCTACTTCATCTTCTGTATTAAAATACCCTATTCCAAATCTGACTGTACCTGTCTTTAACGTACCTATCGTCTGATGAGCCAGTGATGAGCAATGAAGACCAGATCTTGTAGCTATATCAAATGCTTTATCCAGAATGTAGCTGACTTCCCCGGAATCTATATCTTTGATATTTATAGATATAACTCCAACTCTCCTTTCTTCATCGCTATTTCCATACAATACAAGGTTTGGTATATCTTTTACACCGTCAATAAACCTTTTTGTCAGCTTTCTCTCATGTTTTAATATATTTTCTACACCTATACTTCTAATATATCTCACACCTTCTTTTAGACCTGCAATACCAGGTGTGTTTGGCGTTCCACTCTCAAGCATATCTGGCATCATATCAGGTTGATGGATATTTTCTGAATTGCTACCTGTTCCACCTTCCTTTATCGTTTTAAGTTTTATCGTATCCCTTACATAAAGTCCACCTGTGCCTTGTGGACCAAAGAGAGATTTATGCCCGGGAAATGCCAATAAATCAATATTATCCTTTTCTACATCAATAGGATAACTTCCAGCAGTTTGTGCAGCATCAACCAGGAAATATATGCCCATTTCCCGGGCAATACTGCCTATTTCCCTTATAGGCATCAATGTGCCAGTCACATTCGATGCGTGTATCATAGCAATCAATTTCGTATTTTTCTTAATAGCTTTTCTTACATCGTCAACATCAATATTTCCCTTCTGATCGCATTTCACTATTGTCAAATCAATATAGTTGCTGTCTCTTAAAGCTATCAGTGGTCTTATCATTGAGTTGTGCTCCATGCTTGATGTTATAACATGATCGCCTTCATTTAAAATGCCTTTTAATGCGATATTTAAAGAATCTGTAGTATTAAGCGTAAAAATTACTCTCATAGGGTCATTTATATTAAAAAGCTGGCACAACTCCTGCCTTGCCTCTAATATATGCTTTCCAGACTCTATTGCTAATCTATGACTGCCTCTCCCTGGATTTCCGCAATACCTCATTACCCTGTCAATCTCATCGTAAACTGATTCTGGCTTAGGATATGATGTAGCCGCATTATCAAAATAAATCAACGCCAGCCCTCCCATCATTTAATTTTATTTACTATCTTTAATGTAATCTAAGTTAATGTAAGGAGGCATTTTCCTTCCTGCTTTAATAACTGCTCTATATGCCGTCTGTAAATCTACCATATTTTTATTACTGTATATCTTATACCTGCTTCTGTACTTAGAAGGTGTAGAAATCAACATAATTGTATTTGCACCTGCCATTAAAGCCTTAACTTGTGCATCTTTATCAACTGTTGCTAATGCTGTTGTAGCAGGTATAAAAACATTTTTTAAAACAAGTCTCGTTGCTGCTACCGTCTTTAACGTCATCTCAACATCTCCATGTGGATATGTCTCTAATGGTGTACCTGTAGCCGGTACAAACGGGCCAATACCTACCATGTGGATTCCCATATCTTTAAAAAACAATATATCTTTCGCTATATCTCTTGCTGTTTGTCCAGGAAGTCCTATAATATTGCCATTACCATTTACATATCCGTTCTCCCTTAGCCACTCAGAACATTTAACGCGATAATCAAAATCATCATCAGGATGTATATTTTTAAATATTTCCCTGTTTGTAGTTTCTATTTTCAGTAAAAAATTATTTGCACCAGCTTCCCTAAAATGCTTGTACTCTTCTTGGTTTCTTTCACCAATGCTTAGCGTTATGCGCATATTAGTCTCTTTCTTAATTTTCTTGATAATTTCAATTATCTTATCTTCTGTATACCATGGATCTTCACCTGATTGAAGAATAACTGTCCTTATCCCCATCTTTTTTAATTCTTTTGCAGTTTGGACTATCTCATCTATGTCCATCCTATATCGCTCAACAGATAAATTATCTCTCCTTAATCCACAATAAAAGCAATTTTTTCTGCAAATATTTGAAAATTCTATTGCTGCCCTTATGTCGACAATATCGCCGACAACTGACTTTCGCATCTCGTCCGCAGCTTTAAATATAGAACTTAAGTTCTTATCACCACTGGAGCTTAGTATGACAACTATGTCATCTTCTGTTAGCTCTATTCCATTTTCTATTTTCTTTAAGACAGTTATTAAATCATTATTTAAGTCTTTATTAATTTTATCAATAAGCCCTTCAAGTTTACGTATTTTATAAGGGTATATCCCTTTCAATGATATAGAATTATCTTTAAGGAGTTTTTCTGCTACATCAACATTATATGCATTAATTTTTATTGCGGTACTGCACACAGAACCATACTCTGATGGTGCAGGAATCAATTCAGTCTTAATATCATTTTGCTTTAATATTTTATCCGCATTCAGCATATGCTGCGTCGAATTACAAATTATTATATAGTGTTCCATATATTTTCACCTGTGAGTTTTATTCATATATCTATATTTTATATTTATTTAGCCATAGTTACAATAGAAAATGCATTTGTTTTTACAAATGCATTTTCTATCATCTATTTATTATAAGATCTGTAAGCCTGGATAAATCCTCTTCACCGTAATATTCGATCATTATCTTTCCTTTATTTTTACCTGGTATTATCTTTACCTTAGTTCCGAAAAATCTGCAAAAATTATCTTCTATCTCTTTAATATATATATTATTAATCTGTCTTTTTTTTCTTTTCGGTGATGCCACTTCTTTTATCAAATTTTCTGTTTCTCTAACATTTAAATTCTTATCAACAATTTTATTTGCAATTATATTCTGCTTGTCTGCATCTTGCAAAGCTAATATGACTTTTGCATGACCTGTAGTTATTTTCCCTTCCATCAGCATATTTTGAACATTTTCATCTAGATTAAGCAATCTAATACTATTAGCAATTGCCGACCTGCTTTTGCCAACTCTCTTTGATATTTCTTCCTGTGTTAAGTTAAACTGTTCCATCAGTGACTTGTATGCTTTTGCTTCGTCAATTGGATTGAGGTCTTCTCTCTGGAGATTTTCTATAAGGGCTATTTCCATCACTTTCTGGTCATCAAAATCTTTAACTATAGCTGGTATTTCTTTTAGTCCTGCTAGTTTAGCTGCTCTCCATCTTCTTTCCCCTGCTACAATTTGGTATCCGAAATTGATTTTTCTAACAATAATAGGTTGTATAACACCGTGTTCTTTTATAGAATCAGATAACTCTTTTAAAGATTCATCATCAAAATGTTTCCTTGGCTGGAATTGATTTGGCTCTATGTCTGAAATTTTTATATTTTCTACGCCTTTTGTATTTTCTTCATCAATATCAGGTATAAGAGCTTGTAAACCTCTACCAAGCCCTCTTTTATTATTCAATTGCCTCACCATTCCTTTCAATCATCTCTTTTGCCAATTCTTCATATGCTTCAGCACCTTTTGAATGGGGGTCATAAAGAGAAATAGGTTTCCCAAAGCTTGGTGCTTCACCTAATCGTATATTTCTCGGTATTATAGTGCCGTAGACTTTTCCCTTGAAGTATTTCTTAACTTCATCAACAACCTGTATCGATAAGTTTGTCCTAGCATTAAACATGGTTAATACAACACCTTCAATTTCAAGGCTGTGATTAATGTTTTTCTTTATTAAGTTTATTGTATTCATTAACTGTGTTAAACCTTCCAAAGCATAATATTCACACTGTATCGGCACTAATACTGAATCTGCTGCCGTTAATGCATTGATTGTTAAAAGTCCCAACGATGGAGGACAATCAATCAAAATATAATCATAATCATCTTTAATATCTTTGAGAGAATTTTTAAGCCTGAATTCCCTTGATAGCATGGGAACAAGTTCTATCTCTGCTCCTGCCAATTGAATGCTGGATGGTACAATAGAAATGCCATTCATCTCATTAAGCGTTATAAGAGCTTCTTTTATGTTTCTTTCTTCAATTAAAATATTATATGTAGTGCAATCAAGCGATGAATTATCTATTCCAAAGCCACTGGTCATATTGCTTTGAGGGTCCATATCAACACATAATACCTTTTTCCCACTGGCAGATAAAGAATAACCTAAATTTATTGTTGTCGTTGTTTTGCCAACTCCACCTTTTTGATTTGCTATAGCTATTATTTTTCCCAATTTATCACCCCGCTATTTTTATCATATTTTTATTATAACATTGTTCCATGTGGAACAAAAGTAAAATAACAACACGGGGTGATTAAATACTATTTTTTAGGAATTCTTATCTTAAATTCTATATAATCATCTTCATTCTGCTCTGTGTATTCCGCATCAACACCAGATTTTTTCATTATTGAAATTGCCTGTTTAATAGTATTTACAAAAATTCTTATGTCCTTATAAAATTTCATCATTTTCTTTTTTTCTTGTTTCTTATCTTCTTCCATTGTAATCTTATTTATCATGTCCTGCACAATTTTTTCAGTCTCTTTAACATTACATTTCTTCTTAATTATTATGTCAATTGCTTTATTTTGAAGTTCTTCATCTGGAAGCCTTAAAAGTGCTCTTGCGTGTCTCTCTGTCAGGTTATTTTCAATCAATTTTGCTTTAATGCTATCATTTAATTTTAAAAGCCTCAACTTGTTAGCTATTGTAGATTGGCTTTTTCCAAGCATAGCAGCTAATTTTTCTTGTGTGAGATTATGGTCGTTTATCAAATTGTTATACCCTTCTGCTTCCTCTAAAAAATTTAGATCTTTTCTTTGAAGATTTTCAATCAAAGCAATAACTGCAGAGTCTTCGTCATAGGCTTCAAAAACTATGGCAGGTATCGTCTTAAGTCCCGCAAGTTTTGAAGCCCTCAACCGCCTCTCACCTGAAATAAGCTCGTAAGAATTGCCATTTACTACTCTTACACTTATTGGCTGTATCACTCCATAAGCTTTTATTGAATCACAAAGCTCCTGCAGATTGGCAGTGTCAAAAATTTTACGAGGCTGATATGGATTAGGTCTAATAAGGTCTATCGGCAAGTATTTAATCTCTTGTTGCTTTATCGAAACCATAAAAAACACCTCTTTAAAAACAATCAGATTATTACTTATATATATTCTACAATAAAATCAAAATTCCTCCTAATATACCATTATTATCCTGTTATTTTTTATCATTGAGATAAAAAGCCATTTTACCTATAAATCTCAGGTATTCTTATGCGTAGAGAATCGATGGTTCCATCTTTAATCATTTCTTTAAGTCCTTCAGGATATATATCATATTTGTCAAATTCAGAAATGTCTATCCACTTAACGTCCTTTATCACTTGTTTGTCTTCAGGCATATCCGGGTCAAAACCCAACCGCAAATCTCCACCAACAATTGAACATCTAAAATACGTTGCATAGTAAATGCTGTATTCCTCAAGATAGCATACACTATCTGCAATAATATCATAACCTGTTTCTTCTTTGCATTCTCTTATCAGTGCATCAACACAAGACTCATTCTCCTCCACTCGTCCACCAGGAAAAACCCATCCAATCTCATTTTCCACCTGATGTTTAACAAGTAAAACTTTATTGTCATTAATAATTACAGCTCTTGATACTAATAAACACGCTCTTAGATTACTCATAAAAATTATCCTTTCACTTAGAGTGGCATTTTTTCAATTAATTTTGGTTTTCTAGGATATTTCATATCTGTAGTGCCAAGTTTTCTTATCAAAAGCAGCTTATGAACAATATCCGTATAAGGCAATGTTACTTCAAAAATATTTTCTATCTGACTCTTTAAAGCATTTAAAGCATTATTAGACATTACTATCTCTTCATCTACATTTGAACCTTTAAAAGCAATTAAATATCCATCAACTTTAACAAAAGGAATGCAATACTCAAGCAATATATTTAATTGTGCAACAGCTCTTGACAATGATATATCGAACTTTTCTCTTAAAGAATTATCCTTTCCTAAGTCTTCTGCACGCCCATGTATTATCTCTACATCATTTAGATGTAATTGCTGTACTAATTCATTTAAAAAGACAGTTCGCTTCTTTAATGAGTCAACAATAGTCAGCTTCAAAGATGGATAGAGAATTTTAAGAGGTATAGATGGAAATCCAGCACCTGCACCTACATCTATTATCATTTCATTGCCATTTATCTTTTTACAAATTTTAGCTGTTAAGCTGTCCAAAAAATGCTTGACAACAACATCGCTTTCTTCCGTAATGGCTGTCAAATTCATTTTTTGATTCCATTCCAGAAGAAGATCATAATACTTTATGAATTGTTCCACATGGAACAGTTGGAGATTAACTCCTAATGATTCCGCTCCTTTTATTAGTAAATCAATATTGTCTTTCTTCATAATCTATCTCCTTGACTGCAAATAAATTAAAATAACAGATATATCAGCAGGTGATACGCCTGATATCCTAGATGCCTGTCCGACAGAAGTCGGCATTATACTTTTTAACTTTTGCCTTGCCTCAATGCTTATGCCTTTTATTTCATCATAATTTATCCAAGATGGTATCTTTTTATTTTCTAATGCCTTAAATTTCTCCACTTGTTCCAACTGTTTCTTTATATACCCTTCATATTTTATATTAATATCGATCTGCTCTGCTACATCATCTCTTATATCTTCAGGTCTATCCTTGTCAATTACCTTAGATGAAATATAATCAATTTCAGGCCTTTTTAGTAAATCATACATGGTAATCCCTGTCACAATTGGTGAACTTCCTTTAGACTTTAAATATTCATTGACAAAATCACTTGGAACAATCATTGCGGTTTTCAATCTTTCCATCTCTTTTTCATACTGAATTTTTTTCTTCAAAAACCTTTCGTACCTTTCATCATCTACAAGTCCAATTTGCCTTCCCTTTTCAGTCAATCTAAAATCCGCATTGTCCTGTCTCAATATAAGTCTGTATTCAGCTCTTGATGTCAGCATTCTATAAGGTTCATTTGTACCTTTTGTAACAAGGTCATCAATTAGGACACCTATATACGCTTCAGATCTATCTAATATAAAAGGCTCTCTATTTAAAAGCTTCATAGCAGCATTTATACCTGCCATTAATCCCTGCGCAGCAGCTTCCTCATAACCAGATGTTCCATTTACCTGACCTGCAAAAAACAATCCTGATATTGTCTTTAATTCAAGTGACTGCTTTAACTGTGTAGGATCAATGCAGTCATACTCAATAGCATATCCAGGCCTCATGACTTTTACATTTTCAAGTCCTTTTATTGTTCTTAAAAATTCAATCTGAACATCCTCAGGCATACTTGAAGACATGCCTTGTACATACATCTCATTGGTATTCCTTCCTTCAGGCTCTATAAAAAGTTGATGTCTAGGTTTGTCTGGAAATTTAACAACTTTGTCTTCTATAGAAGGACAATACCTTGGTCCAACGCCTTTAATCTCACCACTGTAAAGTGGTGACCTTCCTATGTTTCTCAATATAACCTCATGTGTTCTACTATTTGTGTACGTAAGCCAGCATGGGATTTGTTCCACATTTATTTCATCGTGCAAATATGAAAAAGGTTTTATTTTTTCATCACCAGGCTGGATTTCCATAGCATCAAAATTAATAGATTTTTTATCTACACGAGCAGGTGTTCCCGTCTTAAACCTCATCAATTTTATGTTAAGTCCCTCCAAACATTTTGACAGTTCATTTGCAGGAAACAAACCATTAGGACCACCGCTATAACTCACATCGCCAATTATAATTCTTCCCCTCAAATAAGTACCTGTCGTTACAATACAGGACTTACACAGGTATCTTGCACCATTTTTTGTAATTACACTTTTCACTTCACCATTCTCTACTTCAATATCAACAACTTCATCTTGTTTTATGTCGAGATTCTCCTGCTTTTCAAGTGTATACTTCATATTAAATTGGTATCTTTTTTTATCAGATTGAGCTCTTAATGCCCTTACAGCAGGCCCTTTGCTGGTATTTAAAGTCCTTTCCTGTATCAAAGTTTCATCTGTATTTATGGCCATTTGTCCCCCCAGTGCATCAATCTCTCTTACAAGATTTGTCTTGGCAGGGCCTCCTATTGCAGGATTACACGGCATTAACGCAATCGAATCTAAATTTATTGCAAACGCAACTGTTTTAAGTCCAAGCCTTGCCGTGGCTAAAGCTGCTTCACACCCTGCATGCCCTAAACCTATAACAGCAACATCATATGACCCAGCATCGTATATCATTTAAGCACCTACTTTCCAACACAAAATCTTTCGAAAATTTCATTTATCAAATCTTCATTAGCAGTTTCACCGGTTATCAAACCAAGATTATCAATAGCAGCATTTAAATCTATAGATACAAAATCCTCTGTCAAACCGCTTTCTATTGTATTAAGACAAGACATTAAATTTTCTTTAGCTTTTAATAAAGCGTCTTTATGCCTCATATTGGTTAAAAGAAATTCATTGTTTGATAGTCCATTCTCCATCACCATACTGTATACAGTATTTTCCAGAATATCAAACCCTTCTTTTGTAACAGATGATAAACTTATATACTTTTCATTTGAAATTCTTCTGATTTCATTCAAGTCTATCATAGATGGCAAATCGATTTTATTTAAAACATACAAAACATTCTTATCATCAATCATCCTCAGTATTTCATAATCTTCCTTCTCCAAAGGTCTTGAATTGTCAAAAACAAAAATAATAAGGTCTGCCTTATTAATTGCTTCCATACTTCTTTCTACACCAATTTTCTCTACTAATTCATCAGTATCTCTGATACCTGCTGTATCAATAAGCTTTATCGGTATTCCCTTTATATTCAAATACTCCTCTATTATATCCCTAGTCGTACCAGGTATATCAGTTACAATTGCTCTATTTTCATTTAAAAGTGTATTTAACAGCGAAGACTTGCCTACATTAGGCTTACCAATTATGGCTGTATTAAGTCCTTCTCTTATTATCCTTCCTTTTTCTGATGAATCTAATAATTCATCAATTTTTCTAATTGCATTTTTAATTCCATCTATCAATTCACTATCATTGAATATCTCTACATCTTCATCAGGAAAGTCCATCAATGCAAATATATGTGCAATGAGTGCAACTAAGTCGTTCTTTATTTCATTTATTTTATCCTTAACACTGCCACTTAACTGCATTACAGCGTATTTATTTGAAAGTGCCGTCTTTGACCTTATTATATCTATAACCGCTTCCGCCTGTGACATATCAATTCTTCCATTTATAAAAGCTCTCTTTGTAAATTCACCGGGTTCAGCAAGTCTTGCTCCATTTTTTAAAACCAATTCTAAAATCCTCTTGGCAGGTACATAACCACCATGACAATTTATCTCTACAATATCCTCTTTTGTGTAAGTATGTGGACTCTTCATCACATTAACAAGCACTTCATCGTATACTTCATTAGATTCGCTATCGTAAATAAAACCATAATGCACAGTATGGCTTCTCACAGCTTTTAAATCTATATTTCTTTTAGATTTGAATATGCCAGAAACTATTTTTATAGCATCACTGCCACTTATTCTTATAATCGAAATACCTGCTTCACCAACAGCAGTAGATATTGCTGCAATCGTATCATCTATCATTTCAAACCACCAAACTTTCCAATCTTAAATATGATAATATATCACTAATCATTATTTTACAATATGGTAAAAGAAAAAATACCCTTGTCCTGGGTATCTACTTCAAAGATATTGTAACTCTCCTATTTGGCTCATCGCCTTCACTAAATGTTTCTATATCAGGATCATCCTGCAAAGCTAGATGAATTATCCTTCTCTCATTTGCATTCATCGGCTCTAATGTAATGCTCCTATTTTCTTGCTTGACTTTTTTTGCTATTTTATTTGCCAAATTTATCAGTATCTTCTCTCTCTTTGCACGATAATTTTCCGCATCTAACAAAATTCTCTTGTGTATACCTTCAATATTTTTTTTATTAGCTACCAACGAAGTCAAATATTGAAGAGAATCCAATGTTTCACCTCTATATCCTATTAGAAGTCCAACTCCATTTCCTTTCAAATTCACCAATAAGCTATTGTCTTTCTCATCAATATCATATTCTACATTTATTCCAATCAACTTGATTATTCCATCTAAAAATTTTTTGACATTTTCCTTTACAACATCCTTAACAATAATCTTAACTATAGCTTGTTTTCCTAGTAAGCCCAGAAATCCTTTACTGCCTTCATCTATTACTTCTATATCAACCATATCTCTAGAAACACCTAGCTCTATAAGTCCGGCATTGATAGCCTCTTCAACTGTTTTTCCTGTTTTTATTATTTCCCTCATTTGAAGACTCTCCCTTCATTGATTCGGTAGGTCTTAAGAAGAAATATTGCTGAGCTATCTGAAAAATGTTGCTTGTCACCCAATATATTCCTACACCTGCCGGTAAAGAAACAGTTATCCAAATCATAAAAGCTGACATGATAAGATTCATTGATTTTTGGCTGTTATCTGTCTGTATCATCGCAGAAGAAATATACGTCGTAATACCAGACAATATTGGCAATATAAAGTAGGGATCCTTATCAGCTAAGCTTTTTAGCCATAAAAATGATGCAGTACTAAATGCCGGATAATTCCTAAGCATAGCAAAAAGCGGCCAAAGTATTATAAGCGGCAACAGCATCGGTAGACAACCACTCATAGGATTAACATTTTTCTCTTTATAAAGCTTCATCATTTCCTCATTTAACTTTTGGGGATCCTTTGCATATTTTTTCTTTAAATCTTCCACTAAAGGATTTATCTCTTTCATCTTTTTCATTGTTCCCATCTGTTGAACGTAAAAAGGCAAAAGAACAATTCTAATTAAAATCGTAAAAATAATTATAGCAACACCATAATTTCCAACAAAATCATATATAAACTTTAGTAACTGGCCAAGATACATACCAATTGCTGCCATTTTAAACCTCCTAAGCTATTTTACAGGATCATATCCACCTGGATTGAATGGATTGCATCTTAATATCCTCCACAAAGCCATAATACCACCTTTTAAAACACCATACTTCTTTATAGCGTCTATAGCGTATTGAGAACAAGTCGGATAAAATCTACACGATTTTGGCTTCATAGGAGATATAAATTTCTGATAGAATCGTATTAAATATATAAAAATGTATTTCATTATCTATTCACCATATAAAGAGAAGATTTTGTTAACAGTCTCCTCATAGCATTTCCTACCATATGGAAATCTGCCTCAACAATCTTATTTCTTGCAATAAAAATAATGTCATATCCTTTAAATAAATCACGATCCAATAACCTAAAATTTTCATATAACAATCTCTTATAACGGTTTCTAATTACGCTTTTACCTACTTTTTTGCTTACTGAAAAACCAACTCTATTGATTCCTAAATTATTTTCTAAGTAATACATCACAATGTACTGATTTGAAATAGATTTACCATATCTATAAACATTTTTAAAATCACTACTTCGCTTTATCTTAATCATATCATATATATAAACCTCCGATTGCAAAAAAGGCCTCATTAAGGCCTTCCTTATGCTGTCAACCTATGTCTACCCTTTCTCCTTCTTCTTCTTAAAACATCACGTCCATTTTTAGTAGACATCCTTTTTCTAAATCCATGTTCCTTTTTTCTATGCCTTACTTTTGGCTGATGTGTACGTAGCACTACTACACCTCCTAAAACCTTAAAAATGCTAATAAGATTATATCGTTTATTTATTTGCATGTCAATAAATTAATCCATTAATGTTATTAACATATTAAAAAGTTTTATTCATACGTTGTTGATAAATTTTATTTTTTTATTGATAATGTGTTAATAATTTGATATCATATAATCGAAGTTGTTAATAAGTAAATAAATTTATTCATATAGATATTTAGTTATTCACAGGTTGTGTATAAATCTGTGAATAACTTGTTATTTTTTCATTTTTTTCTTATGTATTAAAATTATATTCAAGGTTTTTTAAGCCTTTTTAGATAAATTTTTATAAACAAAACTTTATACACAGTATATTTATAACTAAAAAACAATGATACATTGTTGATATTTTTTTTTCCTTTTAAACAAATTTTATCAACATTTATCCGATATAAACATAAATAAACTAATTTTTATCAACAGCTTGTTTATATTTGTAGGAGGTCACAAAATGTATGAAGATTGTTACACATTGTGGGATGCAATATTTGAAAAATTAAAAAGTGAGTTGACGTCTACCAGTTATACAACTTGGCTTGTCCATTTAAAGCCAGTTGCTCTTTTAGACAATATACTGGTACTATCAACTGTCAATGTATTTACCAAAAACATAATAAACGGAAGATACTTAAACGTAATATACGATGCGGCAAAATCTATTACTAATAAAAACATAGAAATAAAAATAGTCTCCGAAGATGAAGAAGAGTATAAAAAGATAAAGGAAACAGTCCAGTATAAAAACGACAAAGACAAAATTGTTTCTACTATGCTGAATCCTAAATATACATTTGACACATTTGTGGTTGGAAACAGCAACAAACTGGCTCATGCTGCATGTTTAGCCGTAGCTCAATCACCTGCAAGGGCATATAATCCATTATTTATATATGGGGGGGTTGGCCTTGGCAAAACACATTTAATGCATGCAATAGGCCATTTCGTACTAGAGCACAACAGCAATACAAAAATAATGTATGTTACATCTGAGACATTTACAAATGAACTAGTTAACTCTATAAAAGATGACAAAAACGAAGAATTTAGAAATAAATATAGAAGTATGGATATCCTTCTGATTGATGATATACAATTCATCGCTAAAAAAGAAAGGACACAGGAGGAATTCTTCCACACATTCAATACATTATATGAAGCAAATAAACAGATCATAGTTTCAAGTGATAGACCTCCAAAAGAGATACCAACACTTGAAGACAGGCTAAGATCTCGATTTGAATGGGGACTCATAGCAGATATTCAGCCGCCAGACTTTGAAACAAGGATAGCTATCTTAAAGAAAAAAGCGCAAAATGAAAACTTAAATATACCTGATGATGTACTTATATATATAGCAGAAAAAATTCCTTCTAATATAAGAGAATTAGAAGGTGCACTAATAAGAATTGTTGCCTTTTCATCACTTACAAAGGCAAATATCGATCTTGATCTTGCAAAAGATGCACTAAAAGACATAATATCAAACAAAGTTAGAAAAATAACGGTTAAACTGATACAAGAAGAAGTATGTAAATATTACAACATAAAATATGAGGATTTTATATCGAAAAAAAGAACGAAGACAATAGCATTCCCAAGGCAGATTGCAATGTACTTAGCTCGTGAAATGACTGATTTGTCATTACCAAAGATAGGTGAAGAATTCGGTAAAGATCATACTACGGTAATACATGCGTACGATAAAATTTCAAACGACATTAAAGAAGATGAGTCATTAAATAAACAGATAGAAGAACTTAAAAAACGAATAAAAGGATTTTAACATATCCACGTTAATAAACTGTTAATAACATTATTTTTTTGAGCTTGTTGATATTGTTAATAATTTTCCACTGTTTAAACAAATTTATTAACAAATGTCGAAGCTTATCGCTACGCATATTAAAATACTTTTTCACATATTAACAAGCTCTATTATTACTACTACTATTTTTATATATATTCTTATTTCTATAAAATATGCTTAAAAGGAGCGAAAACTTTATGAAATTTTCTTGCGATAAAATTTCATTATTAAATGCGGTAAATAAAGTTATAAAGGGGGTAACCCCCCGTACCACCCTGCCTATTCTCCAAGGAATACTTTTAACTGCAAAAGACAATAAATTAGTCATGTATTCAACAGATATGGAAATAGGTATTGAATGTAAAGTTGATGCTGAAATTGTCGAAGAGGGAAGTATTGTCGTGTCATCGAAAGTTTTCTCTGATCTCGTAAGAAAACTTCCAGAAGATACCATTTACTTTACAACTGACCAAGATTACGTAGTGAATATAAAGTGCGGATTATCAGAATTTACAATATCAGGTAATTCATCAGAAGAATTTCCTGATATACCGGAAGTTTTAAAAGAAATAACTTTTAGTATAAATCAAAATGTTTTAAAAGAAATGATTAAAATGACTTCATTTTGTGTTGCACAAGATATGACAAGACCTGTTTTAACAGGAATACTAATGGAGATAAGCAAAAATACGATAAATATGGTAGCACTAGATGGATACCGTATGGCAATAAAAAAATATATATCAGAAGATCTTTTGTTAAAAGGATTTGACGACTTTAGTGTTGTCATACCGGGTACGACTGCAAATGAGCTTGTTAGGATAATGGAAGATAATGATGATAATGTGTATGTGTCTTTTACAGGTAATCAGATTTTATTTGAAATTAATGATACAAAAGTTATATCAAAGCTTCTGGATGGGAATTATATGAATTATAAGGCAGTCATTCCAAAAGACTTTAAGTCGATAGTCATTATCAAAAAAGATGATTTAATAGGTGCCATAGATAGGGCATCGCTATTAGCTTCAAATAAAAGCAATTTGATAAAGTTCACTTTTAATGAAAGGGAACTTATTATATCGTCAAATTCAGAAAAGGGAAAGATGTCTGAACGAGTGAATATTGATATTGAAGGAAATCTGATAGAGATCGCATTTAACTCCAGGTATCTACTAGAAGCATTGAGGGTGATTGATTCTGAAAAAATTAAAATGAATATGATAAACAGCATTAACCCTATGATAATAACTCCTGTAGAAGATGATGATTATTTATACATGGTGTTGCCTGTAAAATTAAATGGTTAGTAATTGAAAGGATTAGATATTATGAAAGAGGTAAAAATTAACACGGATTATATTACACTTGATCAATTTTTGAAGTATGTAGGTATTGCAGAAACTGGTGGTAAAGGTAAACAGATGATATTAAATGGGCTTGTAAAAGTAAACGGCAATATTGAACTTAAAAGAGGCAAGAAGTTGCGCAGTGGTGATATTGTAGTTGTTAATGACCATGAATTTATAATTTTGTAATATATTACAATGTATTAAGATTATGTTATTTTCCATATAACGAAAGGATAAGGAATAAGTGTATTTGAAAGAGCTTACAATTGACAATTTTAAGAACTTAAAGCATCAAAAGGTAACATTCTCTGCTGGAACTAATGTAATATATGGAACAAATGCACAAGGTAAAAGTAATCTTTTAGAATGTATAAGGATCTTAAGCATTGGCAAATCGTTCAGAAATAGCAAAAACAAGGACATGGTAAACTTTAACAGTGATTACTATTATATGAAAGGTATATTTGATATAGACAATGAAGAAATAACAATTGAAACAGGTTATAAATTGAATCAAAACAGATTTTTTAAAGTGAACAACAATAAGATAAAAAGTATTTCAGAGCTTATTGGAGTTATACTTACAACAATTTTTTCTCCAGACGATTTAAACATTGTAAAAGGTAGTCCTTTTATAAGAAGACGGTACATGGACGCATCTATATCAATGATTAAAAGAAATTACCTTTACGATATTATACAGTACAACAAAGTTTTAGCAAATAGAAACAAAGTATTAAAAGATATAAAATTTAAAAGTGAAAATTTAAAGCTTCTGGATATAATGGATGAACAGCTTTCAATTTTTGGGTCTAAAATCATGATGTACAGGAAACAGTACGTCAATAATCTTAATTTAATTGTGAAAAAGATATTGCATGATATATCAAATGAAGAAGTTGAGATTTGCTACTGGAACAATGTTATGGATAAAATTGATGATATAAAGTACATAAAAGAATCACTAAGCAATAAGTTGAAATTAAATAGAGATATAGATATAAAATATGGCGATACTAAATACGGGCCTCATAGAGATGATATTAAAATATATGTAAATGGTCATGATTCCAGAATTTATGCATCGCAGGGACAGCAGAGGACAATTGCTTTATGTCTTAAACTAGCTGAACATGAAATGATAAAGTCTGAGAACCATGAAAATCCAATACTTTTACTTGATGATGTAATGTCAGAACTGGATTTAAATAGAAGAAGATATATTTTAAATAAAATTAGTGGTTGCCAGACATTTATAACACATACAGAAAAAGATGATATAAAAGGTGACAAATACTTTTTAATTTCAGATGGAGTAATAATGCCTGATTAAGGAGGAAATTATGTACGTTCATTTAGGTGGTAATGTTGTTGTACCTGACAACGAAATAATAGCGGTTTTTAATATTGATGTCAAACAGATGTCGAAAGATACTTGTGAATTTTTGAGAATAGCTGAAGAAGAAGGGTTTATTGTGAAGATATCAAAGGATAATTTAAAGTCTTTTGTGGTTACTGAGAGAGACAACAAAAGCATAATATACTTATCGCCAATTTCATCATATACAATAATAAAAAGAGCTTTAAAATATGAAGAATAAAAAATAGAGGTTATCCTCTATTTTTTTGCAAATCTTTTTATTATGGCATTTTGCGTTAGATGTTCAAAAGAGTCATCTAAAGGTTCTAGTTGATTTTTTCCGTATTTTCTGTCCAGTGCTTTTTTTATCAACATATCTGTAAATTCAGGGTTTTTAGGTAATACAGGTCCATGAAGATATGTCCCGAAGGTATTCTTATATACAGCACCTTCCATGCCGTCTTCACCATTATTTCCATTTCCATATATGACTCTTCCTAATGGTTTTACATTTTGTAGAAATGTTTTTCCAGAGTGATTTTCAAAACCAACCATTTTGAATGTTTTGCCATCAATGGTTGACTCTATTATTATGTTGTCAATCATTCTTTTGTTTCCTGCCACAGTGTATATGTCTAATGCACCTATGCCGGGGAGTTTATTTCCATCTGATGATAAATAATATTTACCCAGCAATTGATATCCACCGCATATACTGAGCAGAGTCAAACCATCCTCAATAGCGGACTTTAAATTTTTTGCCCTTTTTAGTGTTAAATCATCGCTGACTATTTTTTGTTCTCTGTCAGAACCTCCACCTAAAAATAATATGTCGATGTCTGTAAAATTTGTATTTGTATCGATAGTTATAGACTTTATTTCAGCGTCTATTCCTCTCCATTCACATCTTTTTTTAAGGGTTATTATGTTTCCTCTATCACCGTAAAGATTTAATAAATCAGGGTACATATGTCCAATTATTAATTTCATACTTTGACACCTCTTGACTTCATATAACTATTTACCTCATGCAGTGATGTATAATTAGGCAGTACTGCTATCAATTCTTCATTTGTAACAGTTGGGATGTAATCAAGGGCATTTTCTATGGAATTGATAATTTTTATCCTTTTTGGGTCTATACCAGCGTATTTTAGCCTCAATGCCATGTCTTCTGCTCTTAACCCTGATGTCACCACATGATTTATTTTTGCATGTGATACAAAGTTCTCCATATCCACATCCCAAAGCCATGATACATCTCTGCCGTCAGCGTAATTGTCATTTATGGCAATTAGGAGGTTTAAGGGTTTGTTTATTTCTCTTAGCATGTTTAAAGTGCTGTCAAAGCCTATTGGGTTTTTAATAAGGTTTATTATGGCTTTTTTGCCTTTTAAGTATGTTGTCTGCAATCTTCCTGCAATAGGCCTATAATTGTTTAATCCGGCTTGTATATAGCTTAAAGGAGTTCCTAAAAGTATATTTGTGGCTACAGATGACATTACATTGTATACATTATAAGCTCCAGTGAGATGGCTTTCTATGTTTATTATTTTATCTTTGTACTTAATTTTAAATGATATGCCATCTTCGGTAAGTTTGATATCTAGTGCACCAAAGTCTAAGTCAGGTCTTGATTTGCCGCATTTTGGGCAATAGTAATCTCCCAATTGTCCGTAAAAAACATCTTTGTACACGTATTTACCGCCGCATACAGGACAGTACTTTTGTTCAAATGCTGGTGAAAGGCTATATCCGTAGTTTAGCTTGTCTAAAATTCCATAGTACATGACATTTAAATTTAAATCATCACCTAGTGAAGCAGTGAAAGGTTCATCTGCATTTAAAAGAAGTATTGAATCTTTAGGAAGTCTATTTAAAGATTCTTTAACCTTTTTTATTGTGATGTCCAGCTCTCCATATCTATCAAGCTGGTCTCTAAAAAAGTTTGTAACTACGACTATCTTTGGATTAATATCATTCAAAACAAGAGGCATGTTTGCTTCATCGACTTCGAATACACCTGTGTCTTTTTTTATGTTTCCAAAAAAGTCGCTGTTTTTTATCAGTACTGTAGCAATACCGCTTAACATGTTTGCGCCTTCCCTGTTGTGTACAACTTTTTTACCTGATGATTTTAATATTTCTGCGATAAGTCCTGATGTTGTCGTTTTTCCATTTGTTCCTGTTACAACGACTTTTTCATTCTTTACACCTTTTACAATATCTTTTATTAGGTTAGGACTTATTTTAAGTGCAAGTTTTCCTGGTAGTGATGTACCGTTTTTTCCAGTTAATTTGCAACCTAATATGACAATTTTACCAAAGACAACACCGAGTAAATCCAATTTAACACCACCTTGATAATAACGCTCTTATTTTATTATATTTTAAGTATATTATAAAATCGTGTATTTATAAAATAAAAATATTTCATTTGATGATAAATTATTCATTATAAATTTGCATAAATTTGCCTAATACTGTGTTTCCTTGTATAAAAATCAAAAAAATGATACAATAAAACTATTGGAATTTAGTACGGAGGTATGAATATGGCAAAAGATGAAACATATGGTGCAAGTCAAATTCAAATTTTAGAAGGTCTTGAGGCTGTTAGAAAACGACCTGGAATGTATATAGGAAGTACCAGTAGCAGAGGACTTCACCATCTTGTATATGAAATAGTAGATAACAGCATTGATGAGGCATTAGCCGGATATTGTAAAAATATCGATGTTATAATTCATAAAGATAATTCTGTGTCAGTTATAGATGATGGAAGAGGTATACCTACAGATGTACATCCACAGACTGGTAAATCAGGTGTTGAAGTGGCACTTACTGTGCTTCATGCGGGTGGTAAGTTTAATAACGATGTGTATAAAGTTTCTGGTGGACTTCATGGTGTTGGATTATCAGTTGTAAATGCTCTATCTAAAGAATTAGAAGTTATTGTTAAGCAAAACGGCAAAGTGTATGAACAAAAATATGAAAGAGGAGTTCCTAAATCAGAACTTAAGATCATTGGTGACACGGATGAAACCGGTACGATGATAAGATTTAAGCCTGATGATGAAATTTTTGAGACCCTGGAATACGATTATGATGTATTATCTCAAAGATTAAGGGAATTATCGTTTTTAAATAAAGGCGTAAGAATTAGGCTTATGGATGAGAGAGATGGAAAGGAAGACGTATTCCATTATGAAGGTGGTATAGTAGAATTTGTTAAATATTTAAACAGAAATAAAGAAGTGCTACATCCTGAGCCTATTTACATGGAAAGTAAAAGTGATACTTATGAAGTAGAAGTTGCGATGCAGTATAATGATTCATATACAGAAAATATATTTAGCTTTGCCAATAATATTGATACCAGAGAAGGCGGTACTCATCTAGTAGGTTTTAAAGCAGCTTTAACAAAAGTTATAAATGATTATGCTAGAAAATTTAATTTCATAAAGGATAATGACAAAAACTTGCAAGGTGAAGATGTCAGGGAAGGATTAACGGCTATCATAAGCGTAAAACTTATGAATCCACAGTTTGAAGGGCAGACAAAGACTAAATTAGGTAATTCTGAAATGCGTTCAATAGTGGATTCTGTTGTAACAGAAAAACTCGCAGCATTTATGGAGGAAAATCCTTCTTTATCGAAGGTAATTCTTGAGAAAGCTACATCTGCTGCTAGGGCTAGAGAAGCTGCTAGAAAGGCTAGAGAACTTACAAGGAGAAAGTCAGCACTGGAATCTACTTCACTTCCTGGTAAATTAGCAGATTGTTCAGAAAAAGATGCATCAAAGTGTGAGCTTTACCTTGTAGAGGGTGATTCTGCAGGTGGTTCTGCAAAGATGGGAAGAGATAGCAGATATCAAGCAATACTTCCTCTTAGAGGTAAGATTTTAAATGTTGAAAAGGCAAGACTTGATAGAATTTTATCAAGCGATGAGATAAAAGCGATGATAACCGCTTTAGGTACCGGTATAGGAAGTGATTTTGATATTTCGAAGCTTAGATATCACAAAGTTGTGATTATGACAGATGCTGATGTAGACGGTAGCCATATAAGAACTTTACTTCTTACATTTTTCTACAGATTTATGAGACCATTAATAGAGAATGGAAATGTATATATAGCACAACCGCCCCTTTACAAAATAGAAAAGAATAAAAAAGTTTATTATGCTTATTCTGATAAAGAACTTGACAATATTTTAAAAGAAATTGGAAGGGAAAATTACAATGTACAGAGATACAAAGGTCTTGGCGAAATGGATGCTGAGCAGCTTTGGGATACTACAATGGATCCTGAAAAGAGGACAATGCTTAAAGTAAGCCTTGATGATGCAATTGCTGCAGACGAAATATTTACAATCTTGATGGGTGACAAAGTAGAGCCAAGGCGAGAATTTATTGAAAAATACGCAAAAACAGTTAGAAATCTTGATATATAGGCAGGTGTTTTAAGTGAGTGATAATAATACAAATAATGAAGAAATGAGAGTTATACCTGTAGATGTTGAAGATGAAATGAAAAAATCATTTATTGATTACGCTATGAGCGTCATTGTAAGCAGGGCTTTGCCTGATGTCAGGGATGGATTAAAGCCTGTTCACAGGAGAATTCTTTATGCTATGAATGGGCTTGGATTAACGCCTGATAAACCGTATAAAAAAAGTGTATCTGTCGTTGGAGAAGTTTTAGGAAAATACCATCCACATGGTGATGTAGCTGTTTATGATGCGATGGTAAGAATGGCACAAGATTTTTCCATGAGGGAGCCATTAGTTGATGGCCATGGAAACTTTGGAAGCATCGACGGAGATCCGGCTGCTGCTATGAGGTACACAGAGGCAAGGCTGTCGAAGATAGCGATAGAGATGCTTACTGATATCAATAAAGAAACTGTTGATTTTGTTCCAAACTTTGATGAAAATTTCAAAGAGCCTGTTGTACTACCATCAAGGTTTCCTAACCTATTGGTAAATGGATCACAAGGTATAGCTGTTGGCATGGCAACTAATATTCCTCCCCATAATTTAGGTGAAGTCATAGATGGTATAATAGCTTATATAGACAATCCTTACATCACTACAGATGAGCTTATGAAATATATTAAAGGACCTGACTTTCCAACAGGAGGCCTTATTGTTGGAAAAGATGGTATAAAGGATACGTATAAAACAGGTAGAGGCAAAATAATAGTTAGAGCAAAAGCAGAAATAGAGGAGCATAATGGCAGAAATAGAATTGTAATTACGGAAGTACCTTATATGGTAATAAAATCAAAACTGGTTGAAAAGATAGCAGAGCTAGTGAGAGATAAACATATCGAAGGTATATCTGATTTAAGAGATGAATCCGATAGAAATGGAATGAGAGTTGTCATCGAATTAAAGAGAGATGTAAATCCAAAGGTTGTTCTAAATAAACTTTACATGCATACTCAGATGCAGCAGACATTTGGAGCCATAATGTTGGCACTTGTAGATGGGGCTCCAAAGATACTGTCATTAAATCAGATCATAGAAAAGTATGTAGACCATCAAGTAGATGTTATTACAAGAAGGACAAGGTTTGAGCTTCAGAAAGCTGAAGAAAGAGCACATATATTAGAAGGGCTGAAGATAGCGTTAGATCATATAGATGAAGTTATAAATGTTATACGAAGCTCTAAAACAGAGCCTATAGCTAAGCAAAACTTGATGGAGAAGTTTGGGCTAAGTGATAAACAATCTCAGGCAATTGTTGATATGAGATTGGGGCGTTTAACTGGCCTTGAAAGGCAAAAGGTAGAAGATGAATTAAATGAACTGTATAGGAAAATCGGAGAACTGAAAGGCATATTAGCTGATGAAAAAAAGGTGCTGGAAATAATTAAAAAAGAACTTAAAGAAATAAAAGATAAATTTTCATCGGAAAGAAAGACTCATATAGTAGCAAAAGAAGATGAAATGGATATTGAAGATTTAGTTCAACTGGAAGATGCTGTTGTAACAATGACGCATTTTGGTTATATAAAGAGAATGCCGCTTGACGCATATAAATCTCAGAAGCGTGGAGGAAAAGGTATATCGGGTATATCCACGAGAGAAGACGACTTTGTAGAGAATGTCTTTACGACAACAACTCATGACAGGCTTTTGTTTTTTACAAATAAAGGAAAAGTATACAGCTTAAGAACTATAGATATACCTGAATCAGGAAGACAAGCAAAAGGGACGGCTATAGTTAATCTAATTCAAATAGATCAAGATGAAAAAGTAAATGCTGTAATACCAATAAGGAATTCCGTTAAAGCAAGATATGTAGTCATGTGTACAAAGAAGGGGATCATTAAAAAGACAGAAATAGATGATTTTCCTAAAATTAAAAAAAGCGGTAATACAGCTATTAAGCTTGACGATAGTGATGAACTTATAAATGTTATGCTTACGGATGGTAATAAGGAAATTATTATAGGTACAGCTAATGGTTTTTGCATTAGATTCCATGAAAATAATCTGAGACCTGTAGGAAGACAGGCAAGAGGTGTTATAGCTATATCTCTTAGAGATGATGATTATGTTGTAGAGATGGATCTTATAGACGAAGGCAGTGAGATATTGGTTGTAACTGAAAATGGTTATGGAAAAAGAAGCGATGCGAAAGAATACAGATTGCAGACAAGGGCTGGAAAAGGAATAATAGCTACAAAAATAACAAAAAAAACTGGAAAATTAGTTTCAATAATGTCTGTAAGTGAAAAAGATGAGCTTATGATAATTTCAGCTAATGGGATACTCATAAGGACGAAAATTGCTGATATATCTAAGATGCACAGGGATACGACTGGAGTTACGCTGATGAAACTCGATGATGGTGATAGAGTTGTTTCAACTGCAAAGATAGACAATGATGATGAGGAAGAGTAAAAATTTTGTTAAAAATTATTTTAACAAAAGAAGGAATTTTACTTAATGTCGAATATATGTTATGGTGATGAACTGTTAAAATTTTTCTAAGATGAACATGGATATAAAGGTCAGATCGAGATAACTGTAAAAGATGGAAAAATAACAGATGTTTTGTATAATGAAGTTGATAAAAATGGTAAGTTCAAAAGAGACGATGCTGATTATGCTTCAAAGATGAAAGCTAAAAATAATATAACTCCAAAAGAAGTAGATGAAAAATTGCGGCAGGAGTTAGTAGACAGTCGAGATACATCAAAAGTCGATACTGTTGCAGGTGCAATAGAATCATCAAAGACATTTAAAGAATTAGCAGAGCAAGCATTAAAAGATGCTAAAAAATAAAAAAAATCCCTCCACATGGAGGGATTTTTTTTATGGATCTACTTTTAATATACCTAGAGCTTTTTCAAGATCTATTATATGATTTTCTTCTTCTAAAGCTATATTTCTCAATTTTTGTCCTATATCAAATAATCCAAGGTTTTCTGCCTGTGATATTCTTTGATTGTATCCATTTAATGCATCATATTCATAATTTAAATCTTGATACAGCATTTCACGATTGTCAAGAGATGTTTGTCTTGGGTAAACTTCCACCGTGGGAATTCCCCCAAGGTATTGAATTATATCTGTCAGTATTACTGCATGTTCATGTTCATCTTTTGCATGTTCTAATATCTTATCTATCACTTCTACGTATTCTGCACCATGCAGCATGCTGGAATGTTGTATATATTGAATCATTGCTGCGTATTCTTTTGTTAAATCAGAGTTTAAGTTTGAAATCAGCTCTTTTTTATTTATCATATAATTTCACCTCTATGTAATCATATGTTGATATAAAAATTGTGTTACTAATATTAAAATTAAAAAAAGGTATTTTTTTACCTTAAAAATTAAAATTTTTTAATAAATGTAAACGATGATTTATTTAGAATTTACAAAAAATTAAGTTGACTTATTTTAAATAAGCTGATAGAATAACTATTAATTTCACCTATAATAATATTTAATCAGTTTAAAAGCGATGATGGAGAGGGGTATATGTATAAGCTACAGAGAGCCGGTGGTTGCTGCAAACCGGTGCGAATACATATATTAGATCGCTCCGGAGTAGTTAAGTTGAAGCTTTAGTAGGCTTAACCGTATGACCTGCGTTAAAGGTAAAGTATGATTACTTGCTGAGGCATTTTACCGTGAGGTAAATGTGAAATCAGGTGGTACCGCGAGGCAATCCTCGCCCTGAATATGGGCGAGGATTTTTTGTCATGTGAAGGGGGTGATATTATCATACACATTATATCTGTCTTAGTAAATAATCATTCTGGTGTTTTATCTCGGGTTGTAGGTCTTTTCTCGAGAAGAGGTTACAACATTGAAAGTCTTGCAGTTGGTACTACCGAGCAGAATGATCAATCTCGTATTACACTAACAGTCAATGGTGACGATTATGTAATAACACAGATAATAAGGCAGCTTAACAAGTTGTATGATGTCATTAAAGTTCAGGATGTTGGTAAATATCCCAATGTTTCAAGAGAACTTGTACTTGTAAAAGTGGAGATAAATTCAAATACACGAGATGACATCATGCATATAGTTGAAACCTTCAGGGGGAAAGTCATTGATATTTCGTTAAATTCAATCATCATTGAAATCACTGGTGACAGTGAAAAAGTAGAGGCATTTATAAAACTTATCAAACAATTTCAAGTCAGAGAACTTACAAGAACAGGTCTTATAACTTTAGAAAGAGAAAATAGAATTTTAAAAGAATATGAGGAGGAATTTTAAAATGGCAAGAATGTATTATGATGAGGATGCAGATTTAAATCTTTTGAAAGGCAAGAAAATTGCGATAATTGGCTATGGAAGCCAAGGCCATGCACATGCATTAAACTTAAAAGATTCAGGGCTTGATGTTGTTGTAGGTCTTTATGAAGGAAGCAAATCTGCTGAAAGGGCAAAAGAAAATGGACTTACAGTATTAAGTGTTGATGACGCGTGTGAAGCAGCGGATGTCATCATGATTTTAATACCTGATGAAAAGCAATCAAGGGTGTATAAAGAAAATATTGAAAAACATTTGAAACCAGGCAATGCTTTGGTATTTGCACATGGATTCAATATACACTTCCATCAGATAGTACCGCCAGAATATGTTGATGTGTTTATGGTTGCACCAAAGGGACCTGGGCATTTGGTAAGAAGAGTATTTACTGAGGGGAAAGGTGTACCAGATTTGGTTGCGGTGTATCAAAATTATACTGGAAAAGCTTTCGAACTTGCATTAGCTTATGCCAAAGGTATTGGTGGAACGAGAGCAGGTGTCTTGGAAACTACATTTAAAGAAGAGACGGAAACAGATCTTTTTGGAGAACAGGCTGTTTTGTGTGGTGGTGTTACAGAGCTTATGAAAGCTGGATTTGAAACATTGGTAGAAGCAGGATATCAACCTGAAATAGCGTACTTTGAGTGTATACATGAAATGAAGCTTATAGTGGATTTGATCTATGAAGGCGGATTCGCAAACATGAGGTATTCTATATCTGACACGGCAGAATACGGTGATTATGTTACAGGAAAGAGAATAATCACAAAAGATACTAGAAATGAAATGAAAGAAGTTTTGAAGGAAATACAGAATGGAGAGTTTGCGAAAAAATGGCTTTTAGAAAATGCGGTAGGAAGACCACAGTTTAACGCTGTAAGAGAAAAAGAAGCAAATCAACAGCTTGAGAAAGTAGGAAAAGAGCTCCGCGGAATGATGTCATGGCTTAAAAAGAAATAAAGAGGGGGCTTGTATATGGGGGATAGAAAAGTCATTGTATTTGATACAACATTAAGAGATGGTGAGCAAACACCAGGTGTGAACTTTGACAAAGAAAGCAAATACAAAATAGCAAAACAGCTTGTTTCACTTGGTGTAGATGTTATAGAAGCTGGTTTTCCTGCTGCATCAAACGGTGACTTCGAAGCAGTAAAGAATATAGCAGAAAATATTGGTGATGTAGTTGTAGCAGGATTATCAAGATGTGTAAAAAGTGATATAGATAAAACTTATGAAGCGTTGAAAAATGCTAAAAAATCAAGAATACATCTTTTTATAGCAACATCTGATATTCATCTAAAATACAAATTAAAAATATCAAGAGATGAAGCATTAAAAATGGCTGTTGAAAGTGTAAAATATGCTTCAGGTAAATTTGACGAGATACAATTTTCTGCAGAAGATGCTTCAAGGACAGATTGGGATTTTCTTGTGAAAATATTTAATGAAGTTATTGATGCGGGGGCAAAAATAATCAATATACCTGACACTGTAGGCTATGCGGTTCCAAAAGAATTTGAAAAGTTAGTAGAATACGTTAAAAATCATATACATGATAAAGACAATGTTACAATAAGCGTTCATTGCCACAATGACCTAGGAATGGCTGTTGCGAATTCCCTTTCAGCATTGGAAAGCGGTGCTCAACAAGTGGAAGTAACTGTATGCGGAATAGGTGAAAGGGCTGGAAATGCGTCGCTGGAAGAAGTTATCATGGCAATAAATACTCGAAAAGATTATTTCAATTTACCTCACAGTATAAATACTAGAGAAATATTTAGTACATGTAAACTTGTAAGTGAACTTTCAGGTATCCAGCTGCAACCTAATAAAGCAATTGTAGGTTCTAATGCATTTAGACATACTGCTGGAATTCACCAGCATGGAGTGATAAACAATAAAGCGACGTATGAAATAATGAGGCCTGAAGATATAGGAATCACTACAGATCATATATCAATGGGGAAGCTATCTGGCAGAAATGCCTTTGAATTGAAGTTGAAAAATATGGGCTATGAGCTTTCCAGAGATGAAATCAATCTAGCTTTTAAGAAATTTAAAGATTTAGCAGACAATAAAAAAGTGGTGAATGATGATGATATAAAAGTGATTGTAGATGATGTTATTTTGAATACAAAAAGTTTCAAGGAGGGAGAGCTTTGGGGTTAACACTTACACAAAAAATTTTATCTGATAAAGCCGGATATGAAGTTAAACCCGGAGATCTTATAGAGATAGATGTGGACATGGTGCTTGGAAATGATGTCACATCACCTGTTGCGATAAAGGAATTTTTGAAGATAGGCGTAAAAAATGTATTTGATAGAGAGAAAATTGCACTGGTGCCAGACCATTTTGTTCCTAATAAAGACATAAAGTCTGCGGAACAGGTGAATATTGTAAGAAAATTTGCCAGGGAATATGGAATTGTAAACTTCTTTGAAGTTGGAAAGATGGGAATAGAACATGCCCTTTTACCTGAAAAAGGTTTAGTTTTGCCTGGTGATGTGGTCATAGGTGCAGATTCTCATACATGTACCTATGGCGCTATAACTTGTTTTTCAACAGGAATAGGTAGTACAGATATGGCATGTGCCATGGCTACAGGTAAGGCATGGTTTAAAGTTCCTGAAGCGATAAAATTTAACTTAAAAGGTAAGCTTAATAAATGGGTAAGCGGTAAGGATGTGATACTGTACATCATAGGAATGATAGGCGTTGATGGTGCGCTGTATAAATCTATGGAATTTACAGGTAATATTTCTTCTTTGTCAATTGATGACAGGTTTACAATTGCAAATATGGCAATAGAAGCAGGGGCTAAAAATGGTATTTTCGATTATGACGAAATTACCGAAACATATGTTAAAGGGAGAGCAAATAGAAAATACAAAGTATTTAAAGCAGATGAAGATGCAGAATACGTTAAAAGCTATGATATAGACTTATCAAAAATAAAACCACAAGTAGCATTTCCACATTTACCTGAAAACACAAAGCCAATAGATGAAGTAGGAAATATAAAAGTAGATCAAGTCGTGATTGGTTCTTGTACAAACGGGCGTATAACCGATATGGAAATAACGTATGAAGTTTTAAAAGGTAAAAAAGTTCATCCAGATGTTAGATTGATAATTTTCCCTGCCACACAAGATATATACCTTGAATGTGTAAAGAGAGGATATATAGAAGAATTTATAAAAGCAGGTGCTGCAGTATCTACACCTACATGTGGTCCATGTTTAGGTGGTCACATGGGCATTCTTGCAAAAGGTGAAAGAGCAATATCCACCACAAATAGAAACTTTGTAGGAAGGATGGGCCATACCGAAAGTGAAGTATACTTAGCAAGCCCAGCAGTAGCTGCTGCATCAGCCATAAAGGGATATATAGCAAGTCCTGAGGAGGTGGTATAAATGGAAGGAAAAGCAATAAAGTACGGTGATAATGTTGATACAGATGTAATAATACCTGCTAGATTTTTAAATACATCGGATCCAAAAGAACTTGCTTTACACTGCATGGAAGATATCGATAAAGATTTTAAAGACAAAGTTAAACCAGGAGATATAATGATTGCAGGATACAATTTTGGATGCGGATCATCTAGAGAACATGCTCCAATAGCAATAAAAGAATCAGGTATATCATGTGTCATTGCAAAGTCTTTTGCAAGGATTTTCTACAGAAACGCCATAAATATAGGTTTGCCTATCTTAGAATGTCCTGATGCAGCATCTGCGATAGAAGATGGAGATATAGTATCAGTTGACTTAGAGACAGGTATTATAAGAGATATAACTAAGGGAATTGAGTTTAAATCGCAGCCGTTTCCTGAGTTTATAAAGAAAATCATTGAATGTGGCGGCCTTATCAACTATGTTAAGGAAAAGGTGGTATAAATGTACAAGATAGCTGTATTACCTGGTGATGGAATAGGAAAAGAAGTTATAGATGAAGCATTGAAAGTATTGGATGCGGTTTCAGAAAAGTATGGATTAGAATTTGATATAAAAAAGTATTTGTTTGGCGGGTCTGCAATTGATGAGTACGGTACTCCATATCCTAAAGAGACGGAAGAAGCGTGTCTTGAAAGCGATGCTGTTCTATTAGGTGCTGTTGGTGGTCCAAAATGGGATGATTTAGATGGAGACAAAAGGCCTGAGGCAGGTCTTCTGGCATTGAGAAAAAGCCTTGATGTGTACGCAAATCTAAGACCTGCCATCCTTTTTAGCTCCTTGAAAAGTGCATCTCCACTTAAAGATGAGCTTTTAAAAGATGGCTTAGATGTGCTTGTTGTAAGAGAACTTACAGGTGGCATATATTTTGGTGAAAGAGGAACGGAAAAGATAGATTATGGTTATAAAGCGTATGATACAGAAGCTTATACTACTAAAGAAATAGAAAGAATAGCTCACATTGCTTTTAAAGCTGCTAGAAATAGAAAGAAAAAAGTCACATCTGTTGATAAAGCAAACATATTGGATTCATCAAGACTATGGAGAAAAGTTGTCAATGAAGTTAGCAAGGAATACCCAGATGTGGAATTAAACCATCAGTATGTTGACAATTGCTCTATGCAGCTTATAAAAGATCCGTCTCAGTTTGACGTGATACTTACATCAAACATGTTTGGCGACATTTTATCAGATGAAGCATCACAGCTTACAGGATCTATAGGAATGCTGCCATCTGCCAGTTTGAGAGGCGATAAAGTGGGGTTATACGAGCCTGTTCACGGTTCGGCTCCTGATATTGCAGGTACTAAAAAGGCCAATCCATTGGCGACTATATTATCAGTTGCAATGATGCTGGAATATTCGTTTGATAGACTTGATGCCGCAAATGATATAAGAAGGGCCGTAAATGAGCTGTTAGAAGATGGATACAGGACATCTGATTTAGGAAGTGGCATTATTTTAAATACTGAAGAGATGGGAGATATGGTTTTAAAGTATTTAAAGAGGTGATTTTATGTTAAGTGATAGTGTGAAGAAAGGAGTCGAAAAAGCACCCCATAGATCATTATTATACGCTTTAGGGCTTACAGATGAAGAAATAAACAGGCCAATAATAGGTATTGCCAATTCGAAAAATGATATAATTCCAGGGCACATAAATCTTGACAAAATAGCTGATGCTGTGAAAGCAGGTGTAAGGCTTGCTGGCGGGACACCTATAGAGTTTTCAACAATAGGCGTTTGTGACGGTATAGCTATGAACCACAAGGGAATGAAATATTCTCTGGCGTCGAGGGAATTAATAGCGGATAGCGTTGAAACAATGGCAATGGCTCACGGGTTTGATGGACTTGTATTGATACCAAACTGTGATAAAATCGTTCCAGGTATGCTTATGGCTGCAGCAAGGCTAAACATACCAACGGTAGTTATAAGTGGAGGGCCGATGCTTGCTGGGAGCTACGAAGGAGAAATATGCGACTTAAGCTCTATGTTTGAAGCTGTAGGAGCTTTAAAAGCAGGGAGAATCAATGAAGATGAGCTTAAGGCGATGGAGATGTCGGCTTGCCCTACATGTGGCTCATGCTCTGGCATGTTTACTGCAAATACCATGAACTGTTTAACGGAAGTTTTAGGGCTTGGCCTTCCAGGCAATGGAACAATACCTGCTGTTTATTCAGAGAGAATAAGACTTGCAAAACAAGCAGGAATTAAAATAGTTGAGCTTGTAGAAAAAGATATAAAGGCTAGAGATATATTGACAGAGGATGCATTTATAAATGCCTTTTGCTTAGATATGGCTTTGGGTGGCTCTACAAACACCGTGCTTCATCTTAAGGCAATTGCGCATGAGGCTGGAATTGATATTCCACTTCAAAAGATAAATGAGATTAACCAGAAAGTGCCAAATCTTTGCAAATTAAGCCCTGCAGGAAAGTACCACATCGAAGATCTATACCATGCTGGCGGTATACAGGCAGTATTGAGAGAATTATCTAAATTAAATGTCTTAAATACAGATTGTATGACTGTAACTTGTAAGACATTAGGAGACAACTTTAAAGATGCAAAGATAAAGAACTACGATGTTATACACACTGTTGACAATCCATACAGCGAAACAGGAGGACTTGCGATTTTATATGGCAATATTGCAAAAGACGGTTCTGTCGTAAAAGCATCTGCCGTATCTCCTGAAATGCTTCGTCATTCAGGACCTGCTAGAGTATTTGATTCAGAAGATGAGGCTATAAAAGCGATTTATGATGGTAAAATACAAAAAGGCGATGTAGTTGTAATTAGATATGAAGGACCTAAAGGTGGACCGGGGATGAGAGAAATGCTGAGCCCGACATCGGCGCTTGCTGGTATGGGGCTTGATAAAGATGTGGCCCTTATAACAGATGGCAGATTTTCTGGTGCAACAAGAGGAGCTTGCATCGGTCATGTGTCACCTGAGGCTATGGAAGGTGGAGAAATAGCTCTAATAAACGATGGAGATATCATAGATATAGACATACCAGGAAGAAAGCTAAATTTGAGAGTAAGCGATGAAGAGATAGAGAACAGAAGAAAAAATTTCAAAAAACCCGAGCCACATATTAAGACAGGGTATATGGCAAGATACGCAAAATTGGTCACGTCTGCAAATACTGGTGCGGTTTTAAAGAATGTATAGTTTTAAATAATTGTTGGGAAAGGAGGCGTGATACATGATATTGAAAGGATCGCAAGTTATAATAGAAGTTTTAAAAGAACAAGATGTAGATACTGTATTTGGTATACCCGGTGGTTCTGTTATACCACTTTACGATGCTTTGTATGATTCTGATTTAAATCATATTCTTGCAACACATGAGCAGATGGCTGCTCATATGGCAGATGGATATGCAAGAGTAACGGGAAAAGTTGGTGTATGTATAGCTACATCTGGTCCGGGTGCTACAAATTTAGTAACAGGCATTGCAAATGCATATATGGATTCTGTGCCTATTGTTGCAATAACAGGTCAAGTTGCTACAAACTTGATAGGTAAAGATTCTTTTCAAGAAGTAGACATTGCAGGGATTACTATGCCTGTAACAAAGCATAATTTCATAGTAAAATCACCTGATAAATTAGCTGATACTTTAAGAGAAGCATTTTTTATAGCAAAGGAAGGAAGGCCTGGACCTGTACTGGTGGATATACCAAAAGATATACAAACAACAGATATGAATTTTATCAAGAGGAAAGATTTTTACGTCGAAGTTAAGAAGCATCATGTAGATGAATCGGATTTGATAAAAGCTGCGGAATTAATAAATTCAAGTAAAAAGCCTGTTATATTTGCAGGTGGTGGAGTTATATGGGGTGAAGCGTCTAAAAGCTTATATGATTTTGCAAAAGAAAATATGATTCCTGTAGCGACTTCTCTGATGGGTTTAGGATGTTTCCCAGAGGATGATGAATTATCACTAGGACTTATAGGGATGCACGGAAGCAGATATGCCAATACAGCGATTTATAAGTCTGACTTAGTAATTGCCATAGGTACTAGATTCAGCGACAGAGTTGCTGGTAAGGTAGGTGGATTGGCACCAAATGCAAGGGTCATCCATATCGATATAGATCCTGCAGAAATCGGGAAGAATGTCGATGTAGATGTGCCACTTGTTGGAGATATTAAAGAAGTGCTATCACTGTTAAACGATAGGATTGAAGATATCAATCATGAAGAATGGGTTCAAGAGCTTCTATCTATAAAGGAGAAAACATCATTTAGATATAAAGATGATGGAAAACTAAAGCCTCAGTGGATAATAGAAAAGGTGCAGGAAATAGGGAAAGACAACCTTATTATGGCAACGGAAGTAGGGCAAAATCAGATGTGGACCGCTCAATATTTTAAATTTAAAGAACCCAGGACATTTGTGACATCTGGTGGTCTTGGTACAATGGGATTTGGGCTTCCTGCGTCAATTGGCGCACAAGTAGGGCGAAATGACAAAAGAGTGGTAAATATTGCAGGTGACGGCAGCATAAGAATGAATATTCATGCTCTTGAGACAATGGCTATATACAATATACCTGTTATAACTATTATTCTCAATAATCAAACATTGGGAATGGTAAGACAATGGCAGAATCTCCTTTTCAATAAAAGATATTCTCAGACGGATTTAAATCCAAACCTTGATTTTTCAAAAGTAGCGGAAGCGTTTGGAATCTCTGGCAAAAGAATTTACACAAAAGAAGAGTTTGAAAAATCATTTAAAGAGGCATTATCTAATAATAAGCCATACGTTTTGGAATGCATGATAGACAAAGATGAGATGGTTCTTCCTTTTATTCCTGCTGGAGGAACTATTGAAGAAATGATAGACTAGTATTTTTATTAAGAGTATGATATAATATAAAAAATTGAATAAATTTAAAAACCTTCAGGGATTGGTGAAATTCCATACCGGCGGTAAAGCCCGCGAGCCTTATGGCAGATCTGGTTAGATTCCAGAGCCGACAGTAAAGTCTGGATGAAAGAAGGTAAATAGGCAATTTTGTCGAAATGCCCTGAAGTATTACATACTTCAGGGCTAAGTTTATTTTTGGGGTGTTTTTATGGAGAAATATATGAAAAGGGCATTACAGCTTGCAAGATTAGGCTTAGGGCACACAAATCCAAATCCTTTAGTAGGTGCAGTAATTGTTAAAAATGGCAGGATAATAGGTGAAGGGTACCATGAATACTATGGAGGACCACATGCAGAAATAAATGCACTAAAAAGCGTTAAAGAAGATGTAAAAGGAGCTCAGCTTTATGTCACATTAGAACCGTGCTGTCATTATGGAAAAACGCCGCCTTGTGTAGATGCTATTGTAAAATCAGGTATAAAAGATGTGTATATAGCTATGGAGGACCCAAATAAACTTGTTTCAGGAAAGGGAATAAAACATCTCAAAGAAGCAGGCTTAAATGTGTATACAGGTTTATTAAAAGAGCAGGCAGAGAAGGTAAATGAAATATTTATAAAGTACATTACTACTAAAAAGCCGTATGTAATATTAAAGTCTGCCATGACGATTGATGGGAAGATTGCAACTATAACAGGCGATTCTAAATGGATAACAAATGAAAAATCGAGAGAACATGTTCATATGATGAGAGGCAGTGTTATGGCAATAATGGTAGGTATAAACACAGTTATAAAAGATAATCCATATCTTACGACGCGAATAGATGGGCTTAAGAATCCCTTAAGGGTGATTGTTGATAGCCGCGGCAGGATTCCTCTAGATGCAAATGTTGTAATTGACAAATCTGCCACGACAATAGTAGCAACAACGGATATGATGCCCTATAAAAAAGTAAAAGCATTAAGGGATTTAGGTGTAGATGTAGTTGTACTTGACAAGTTAAACGGTGAAGTAGATTTAAAAAAATTGATGGATATGTTAGGAGAGAGAGGGATAGACAGTGTAATCATAGAAGGTGGAGGAACACTAAATTATTCTGCTTTAAAAGAAGGAATAGTAGACAAGGTGATGTTCTATATAGCTCCAAAAATAATAGGTGGAAGCAATTCTTTGACGCCTGTAGAAGGAAAAGGCATTGATTTGATTAAAGATGCCATAATTGTTGAAAAATTAGACGTAAAAAGATTTGATGATGACATACTTATAGAAGGTTATATTAAAAAGTAGGTGTTACTATGTTTACAGGAATAATAGAAGAGATTGGCAAAGTTAAGATGATACAACGTGGAGATATTACAAAAATAGCAATTGAATGCGAAAATGTTTTAGACGGTACAGCTATTGGAGATAGCATAGCTGTAAATGGAGTATGCTTGACTGTTACAAATGTAGGAAAAAATCTATTTACAGCGGATTTGATGAGAGAAACACTAAAATCCAGTAATTTAGGAGACTTAAAAATAGGAAGCATGGTCAATTTAGAAAGAGCTTTAAGCATATCTGGCAGGTTAAATGGCCATATTGTGACAGGACACGTAGATACTGTCGGTACAATCGTTAATAAAAATCGAATTATGAATTCAAATGTATTTAAAATCAAGATTGATGAAAGGTACTCAAAATACGTTGCAAGCAAAGGAAGCATAGCTGTCGACGGAATAAGTTTGACAGTTGTGGAGGCGTTAGCTTCATATTTTACGGTTTCTGTCATACCGCATACGGAGTTAAATACAACACTAAACTTTAAGAGAATCGGAGATAGTGTCAATATAGAAGTAGACATACTATCGAAGTATGCTGAAAAACTGCTGTTAAAAAAAGGAATGAAGGAGCTTGTATTAGAAAATGGCTTTTGATATATAGTGCTGGGACTTTATAGGGCAGTTTCAATAATTCATTGCTTTTAAATTTTAAGGAGATGTGATATAAATGTTCGATACGATAGAAAGTGCAATAGAAGACATCAAAAATGGTAAAATGGTCATTGTAGTCGATGACGAAGACAGGGAAAATGAAGGGGACCTTGTGATAGCAGCAGAAAAAGTTAGAGGCGAAGATATAAATTTTATGATAAAGTATGGACGTGGATTAGTATGTGTTCCCATGAGTGATAAAAGGCTTAAAGAATTAAATATAGGCAAGATGGTATCTGAAAATACTGATAACAGAGAAACTGCCTTTACTGTATCTGTAGATCACAAAAGCTGTAAAACTGGCATTTCGGCGTACGAAAGGGCATTTACAATAAAAATGCTTATAGATCGTAATTCTAAGCCGGATGATTTTGCGAAGCCAGGGCATGTATTTCCACTAGAAGCAAAAGAAGGAGGTGTTTTGGTAAGGGCAGGACACACAGAAGCGGCATGCGATTTGTCGAGGCTTGCAGGACTTAAAGCTGCTGGCGTAATCTGTGAAATCATAAAAGATGACGGCAGGATGGCTAGACTTCCAGAGCTTGTGGAGTTTTCAAAGAGGTTTAACCTAAAGATAATATCTATAGCCGATCTGATTGAATACAGAAGAAAGAAAGAAAAACTAATAAGGAGAGTAGCTGAAGCATATCTTCCTACAAAATACGGCGATTTCAATATAATAGGGTATGAAGAAATTTTGACTGGTAAAGAACATGTGGCGTTAGTAAGAGGAGAATTGACAGAGGAGCCTACGCTTGTTAGAGTTCATTCAGAATGCTTAACAGGTGATATAATGGGCTCTTTAAGATGTGATTGTGGTGATCAGCTTCATGCAGCAATGGAGAGAATAGGAAAAGAAGGAGGTGTCCTTTTATATTTAAGACAAGAAGGCAGAGGAATCGGACTTTTAAACAAGATTAAAGCATACCACTTACAGGATGCAGGCCTTGATACGGTTGATGCTAATCTTAGATTGGGTTTCCCTGCTGATATGAGAGAATACGGAATAGGAGCTCAGATTTTAAAAGATTTAGGGCTTAAAAAGCTTAGGATAATGACCAACAACCCTAAAAAATTAGCTTGTTTATCTGGCTATGGGCTTGAAATAGTGGAGAGAGTCCCTATAGAAGTATCTTTAAACAAGCACAATGAAAAATATCTTAAAACAAAAAAAGAAAAGTTTGGCCATATATTTCATGCATTTCAATAATTAGTAAAGGGGAGATTATTTTGAGGACATATGAAGGAAAACTTATAGGTGATGGCTTAAAGTTTGGCATCGTTGTAAGCAGATTTAATGAATTTATAACAAGTAAACTTCTAGATGGTGCTTTGGATGCTTTAAGGAGGCATGGTGTAGATGATGACAGCATTGAAATTGCTTGGGCACCAGGTGCCTTTGAGATTCCTTTTATTTCAAAGAGGATGGTCATGTCTAAAAAATATGATGCGGTAATTGCACTTGGTGCTGTTATAAGAGGTGATACACCCCATTTTGATTATGTAGCTAATGAGGTTTCAAAAGGAATTGCAAAGATATCCCTTGATTTTGATATACCTGTAATATTTGGAGTCCTTACAACGGATACAGTAGAGCAGGCAATCATGAGGTCTGGAACGAAATCAGGAAACAAGGGATTTGACGCTGCTGTAACAGCTTTGGAAATGGTTAATTTGATAAAAGAGATGAGTTTCTGACAAAAATAAACGTTCATCTTAAAAGCATTGATGCTTAAAAGATGAACGTTTTTTCATTTCCAAGAAGGTATTATTCCTGACTTTTGAAAAGTTTTAAAAACTACCACAAAAACTGGTCCCATAATGAGGCCGAATCCTCCGAAAAGTTTTGCACCAATAAACATAGACAGAAGCGTTACAAGAGGATGAAGACCTATGCTTTGTCCAACAATTTTAGGCTCAATCATCTGTCTTACAATTGTTACAATACCATACAAAATCAGCAAGTAGATTCCTATTAAATAATTTTTAGTAAATATATTGTATAAAGCCCATGGAACTAGTACCGATCCTGAACCCAACACAGGCAGTATATCTATGAAGCTTACTAGAAGGCCTAACAAAAACGCATAATCAAATCCTATTATTGTAAGACCTATTGATACCTCCATGAAAGTGATAAACATTATGGTTATTTCTGCTCGTATAAATCCAATTAGCGTTTGGAAAAGGTCACCTTTTATATTTTCTGCATGTAATGCCCAGTTTGAAGGAAATTGCCTTTTTATAAAATTTAATATCAACCATTTATCTTTGCTTAAAAAGAATGTTGATACAATTGTTATTATAGACATAAAGAAAAAATTAGGAAGTTTTGTTGCTAAACCTAAAATCCAAGCAGCGAAGTTTTTAGCATAGATAGATATGTTATTTAAAATGGATTGAAGATTGTTCTCCAAAAAAGTTGAGATATTAGTGGGGAGTGAAATATAGTATATTCTAATTCTATCAATAAGATCAGATATAACAACATCGAAGTTTTTTGTATAATTTGGCGCATGTTCTGCCAAAGTATTTAGTTCAAAAACAAGCTGTGTAACTAAGAGACTTATTAAAAGTCCTATTATAGCCATTAGTAGAAGAATTAAAAATGCAGACGATAATCCCCTTGGTACTTTCAGTTTTTTTTCCAAGAATTCAACGGCAGGGTCAATTAAGATTGCTAAAAACAGTGCAACCGCAAATGGCATTAAAAAAGGAATCAATTTAAAAACAAACAAATAAAAACTTATAATGACAGCCAGTATTATAATCACATTTTTTATCGTGCTTTGGTATCGTAAGAGAAAATCTTTCACAAAAAAACCCCTCCTTATTTTAATTATAATATGATAAAAGGCAAGTGTCTACAGCAATCAATAAATAAAATCCGGTTTCTCCGGATTTTATTTATTGGGCGGTCTTAATTTTAATTTCGTATGACTTTTTGGCTATTTCCGATTGAGATATTATTCCTTTTTCAATAAGCAATTCTATCAACGATGTTATAGCCAATGTATTTTTATACTCTGTGTCTTTTAAATCGGCAATTTCTAGTAAATATTTAATTTCGTTCATCGGATTCCCCCTAAATTATTATTTTATATAGTAATTATTGACATATTTATATATTATATACATAAATATTAGTTAAGTGTCTAATGTTAGCATTTAACATTACAGTGTGGTATAATATCTTTGTATATTTTAAAAAGGAGATTGGACGATGAAGAGCAACACTAAAAAGGAAATTTTAAGTTGGATTCTGACTATCGGCCTTGCATTTATTATAGCGATGCTAATTAGAACCTACATCTTTGAACTTGTTGATGTGCCGACAGGGTCAATGCTTGACACGATACAGCTTAATGATAAATTTGTAGAATTGAAATTTATATATAGATTTGAGCCTATAAAAAGAGGAGATATTGTTGTATTTAAATATCCTGACGATCCATCTGTGAATTTTGTAAAAAGGGTAATCGGTATAGGTGGTGATACAATAGAGATTAAGAATGGCATTTTATATAGAAATGGTGAACCTGTCAAAGAGCCGTATCTTAAAGAGCCTATGAATAAAAATGAGACATTTGGACCATATAAAGTACCTCCAAATCATTATTTTATGCTGGGTGATAACAGGAATCAGTCACTTGATTCAAGGTATTGGAAAAATAAATATGTATCTAGGGACGCGATAATGGGAAAAATAGTATTTAGAATATGGCCTTTAAGCCGTTTTGGATCTATGGCTGGGAAATAATTATTGAAATTGAGAAATTTGTATAGTATAATTTATTTTAAGTTAAAAGAAGCGTTGAAGGGCCAATAATATGTATTGTATTAAAGAGAGCTGGTGGTGGGTGTAAACCAGTATATGTACATATTTATCCAGCCTGGAGCTATGGTTAATAACCATCGGGCGACCGTTAAATCAGTGATGAGGGCTTTTTTAGCCAAATCAGGGTGGCAACACGGAAATCCCGTCCCTAAATTAGGGCGGGATATTTTTATTAGGAGGTGTAGATTATGCTTGATATTAAAAGGATAAGAAATAATCCAGATGAAGTAAAGAGAGCTATAGAACTTAAAAAAGAAAACTCAAATATTGATGAATTTTTGGAGATTGACGAAAAAAGAAGAGGGATTTTAAAAGAATTAGAGTCTTTGAAGAATACGCGAAACAAAGAATCTGAAAACATCGCCAAGTTAAAAAGAGAAGGCAAAGACGCTGAAGAACTCATAAAAGAAATGAAAGAGATATCGGATAAGATTAAAGCGATGGAAAGCGATGTAAAACAATATGACGAAAGATTAGAAGAGCTTCTTTGGACTATACCAAATATTCCTCATGAAAGTGTTCCAGTAGGAGATAGCGATGCAGATAATGTTGAGGTCCGCAGATGGGGCGATGTAAGGAAGTTTGACTTTGAAATAAAGCCTCATTGGGATATAGGTGTTGAACTGGGGATTTTAGATTTTGAAGCTGCGTCCCGTGTTACAGGTTCTAGATTTACTTTTTACAAAGGATTGGGATGTAGACTTGAAAGGTCCCTTATAAGCTTTATGATGGATCTTCATACAGAAAAGCATGGCTATACAGAAGTTTTTCCTCCATTTATGGTACACAGAAGAAGTATGTATGGAACAGGTCAACTTCCAAAGTTTGAAGAGGATGCATTTAAAGTAGCTGGTACAGATTATTTCTTGATTCCGACAGCAGAAGTTCCTGTTACAAACATGTATAGAGAGACGATAATTGATGCTGAAGAGCTTCCTATTTACAACTGTGCTTACAGTGCATGCTTCAGGCAAGAAGCAGGTTCTGCTGGAAGGGATACAAGGGGATTAATTAGGCAACATCAGTTTAATAAAGTAGAACTGGTGAAAATTACTGAGCCTGAAAGATCTTACGAAGAGCTGGAGAAAATGGTAAATGATGCTGAGGACGTATTAAAGACTTTAGGAATACCATACAGGGTTGTTTCAATATGCACTGGGGACCTTGGATTTACAGCGGCAAAGAAGTATGACCTTGAAGTCTGGATGCCAAGCTACGGAAGATATGTTGAGATATCATCATGCAGCAACTGCGAAGACTTCCAGGCTAGAAGGGCAAATATAAAATACAGACCTAAAGGCGGCGGGAAGGCACAGTATGTTCACACATTAAATGGCTCAGGTGTAGCGGTTGGAAGGACATTTGCGGCAATATTGGAAAACTATCAACAGGAGGATGGCTCTGTTGTCATACCTGAAGCACTTAGACCTTACATGAAGTGCGACGTTATAAGGAAGTAAAAGGCTTTAATAGCATTAAATAATTAAATTATGATTATTGACAACTTTGCCGGTATATGATATACTTTATATCGTTCCCGGCTTGGAGAGGTGTCCGAGGGGTTTAAGGAGCTGGTCTTGAAAACCAGTGTCTCTTAACGGAGCCGTGGGTTCGAATCCCACCCTCTCCGCCATGAATTTAATATTAAGATATTGTAGCTGACGTGGAGAAGTACCCAAGTTGGTGAAGGGGCGGTCCTGCTAAGACTGTAGGTCGGGGATAACCCGGCGCGAGGGTTCAAGTCCCTCCTTCTCCGCCATACATAAGCTACTTTTTTTATGCTTAAATTAAAAAAAGGCGTAATAACGCCTTTAAAAAACATCTGATGGATATGTTCTTTGTGTTGTTTTCGAGTTATCTAGGTAATGAAGGTGTGCTGTTATGCTGACTATATGTGAATTTGTATTATGGTGTATTTTTACATCTGATGGCCTTCCATCGTCTTGATGGTAGCTTAAATACATCTCCAGTAATTTTTTTGCGTTGTCTTCGTTAAAATCCTCAAATGTATATTCATTTTCAGGAAGTTCCAATTTTATGCTGTGAAGGCCGTCTTTTGATGAACGCGTTTCTCTTATGGCATTAAGCATTTTTATCACCTCATAAGTATTTTTTCATATTTTGTTATTTTTTATCCTCACCTATGATGACTACTACATCTGCGTTTTTATCCAAACTTTCATCGTTCAATACATTTTTAATAGATAATGCATTAGCCACTTTATTAGCTTTATCTATATTACTGTTTGTATAGACAAACGATTCTGAATAATCTTTAGTTTTGGCATTAGCTATTTTGACAACATTAAATCCTAGACTTTTTAATTTATCAGCATATTTTGTGGCTAGGCCTTGCACTGTTGTTCCGTTAAAAACTTCTACTTTTATAGTGTTATTGATTGGTGAATACGTTACTTGCGAAATGGTGTTTATAGAATTGTTATTTTGACCATTTCCGAACATTTCTGATGCAACTTCCATTGCTTTTTGTGCATCAACAAAATAATAACTTAAATTATCCATATATCCGCCTTCACCTGGAAGTATTGAAGTATTAATGTTCTGAGGTTCATTCTTAACAAAATCTAATGCATATGAGGCAATATCCTTTGTAGTTAAATCTGTTCTCAGATTTTTACTTAATGTGATTGCTAGTGAAGGAATCTTTGGAAGAATTGATGGGGTTGTAACTTTTTTTATGAAGGCTTTTAAAAATTCTTGTTGAGCATTTATTCTTCCTATATCGCCCTCTGTATAGCCGTGTCTGTAGCGCACGAATTGAAGGGCTTTTTCACCATCTAGAACTTGAAGCCCCTTTTTTAGATTAATGTGAAGAGGTGGTTTTGCTACATTGTCGTCATATTTCATATTGAAGGGGACGTTGACTTCAATACCACCTATTGTATCTATAATTTCTTTGAATCCATCATAAGTTAAAATTACGTAATTGTCTATTTTTATTCCAAGCAGGTCTTCTACAGCATCTTTTAAACCATCTATTTTTTGCTCCGAATAGGCCGCATTGATTTTTTTCTCACTAGGGTTATTATAACCGGGCCTTGGATAATACGTATCGCGTGGAATCGATAACATATCAATTTCTTTTTTATCTTTGTCAAAACTTGCTACAAATATAGTATCTGATAAACCATCGGCATCTCCTACAAATAAAATATTTTTTTTATCTGAGCTATTGTCATTTTGTTTAACAGATTTAGCTGTAGTTGTATTATCGCTAGAGCTGTTTGCAGGTTTTACAACGTTTAAATTTCTATAATACATAAAAATACCTGTTCCTATTGATATTGCTATTCCTAGAATGACAAAAATAGAAATTTTGAAAAACTTCTTCATTCATATATCACATCCTTTGCAGTTGTACATTTCTATTTATTACTAATATACATTATAGGTTTAATTTTATCAATAAATAAAAAATAAAATTTTATTAAAGACAACTTTTTGCATTTTATTAATTATATATATTATAATAATATTTGGAAGTATGTTTAGGATGGTGATAATCTTGAGAAAAAGAAATATGATAATAAGTACTTTTTTAATTTCTTTATTTATAATAATCGGTATACTTGTAAGTTTCACCAATCTCATTGTTGATATACAATGGTTTGGAAGCATGAATTATTTAGGTGTATTTTTTAAAAAGTTTATAACACAGCTTACAATAGGTGTTCCGGCATTTTTTATAATTTTTCTACTGTCATACTTTTATTTAAACAGAATGGTTAAAGATTATGCTAAATTTGCCCAGGACATTGTAATTAAAAATGGTCACAAAAGATTTAGAAGTATTGTCATAAGTGTTTCGATTTTTGTAAGTCTTGTTATATCTTTATTTATTTCTGCTAATTGGTGGAATGATTTTTTGTTTTACATAAATTCTGCGAATTTTGGTATAAAAGATCCAATTTTTAATAAAGATATAAGTCTTTACATGTTCAGGCTGCCTTTTTTGTTTGATGTATATAATTTATTGATAGTTATAATACCAATACTTATAGTTGCCACTATAATCGTTTATGGTCTTATGTACCTTTCTGACAAAACAAGATTTTATGAGATATCGGATAGAGGAGGAAATCTCTTTAGAGCTATCTACAATAAAGATATTCTTATGATAGCATTTAGGCAGATAGCTGTTTTGGGGTTTGTATTTTTTGTTGTACTTGCATTAGGGTACTATTTAAAGGCGTATGGAATACTGTACTCTAGAAGTGATGCTGTTTTTGGGGCAGGCTATACAGATGTCCATGTTAGACTTTTATTTTATAGAATTTTAATATTGGCATCTTTCATATCAGGCATATTGTTTATGATAGGTGCATTTAGGCAAAAGCTTAAGTATATAATTGCTTCGCCTGTAATAATAATTGCAATTATGATTTTATCAACTATTTCTCAGACGGTGGTTCAAAATTTCATCGTTGCACCAAATGAGTTTGAAAAAGAAAAGACCTATTTAAAATACAATATAGACTTTACGCAAAAAGCATTTGACTTAAATAATGTTGAAGAGAAAAATTATAATTTAAGCGGCAAAATTGATAAAAATATATTAGATGAAAACAAGGATACTATAAATAACATAAGGATTAATGATTACAGACCTGTAAGTCAAATTTACAACCAGCTTCAAAGTATAAGGCTATACTACAAATTCAACGATATAGATATTGACAGGTATATGATAGACGGAAATTACAGGCAGGTGTTTATATCTGCTAGAGAAATGAACCTTGACAATCTGGCAAGCCAGGCTAAAAATTGGATTAACATGCATCTTAAATATACACATGGATATGGTGTTGTAATGTCGACCGTAAATGATGTGACAGCTACAGGACAGCCTGATATGGTGATAAAAAATATTCCGCCTGTGACGAACACAAATATAAAGATAACGAGGCCTGAGGTTTACTTTGGAGAGCTTACAAACACATACGCAATAGTAAATACAAAGACAGGTGAATTTGATTATCCTGCAGGTGATACTAACAAAGAAAATTTTTACAGTGGCAAATCAGGCATACCTATGACGTTTTTAAACAAGATTTTGTACACCGTTTATACCGGCAATATAAAAATACTTTTATCTACTGACATTACGTCAAAAAGTAGGATGCTTATTTTTAGAAACATAAAGGATAGAGTAGAAAAGATAGCTCCTTTTCTGATATATGATGAAGATCCATATATCGTCGTAGATAATGGAAAACTTTATTGGATGATAGATGCGTACACATATTCTGGAAATTATCCTTATTCAGAGCCTTATGAAGACACAGGTATAAACTATATAAGAAATTCGGTTAAGGTAGTCGTTGATGCTTATACAGGTGATACAAACTACTATATATCTGACAAAAATGACCCAATAATAAAGGTGTATAGCAGGATATTTCCCGGGCTATTTAAAAGCATAGATGATATGCCGGAAGGTTTAAAAGCTCATATAAGATATCCCCAGTATATGTTTGATATACAAACAAGTGTGTATAGGAATTACCACATGTCCGATCCGCAGGTTTTTTACAATAAAGAAGATTCCTGGGACATAGCAAAGGAGAAATTTACAGGTAAGGTAGAACCAGAGGAGTCACAGTATGTCATAATGAGGCTTCCAGGAGAAAAGGCTGCTGAGTATATTTTGATGATTCCGTATACGCCAGCGACGAAAGATAATATGGTAGCTTGGATGGCAGCAAGGATGGACGGCGATAACTATGGAAAATTAGTAGTCTATAAATTTCCAAAAAGCACTGTCGTATATGGGCCTATGCAGATTGAAAACATGATCGATCAAGATCCAAATATTTCTAAAGAGATGAGCTTATGGGATCAAAAAGGATCCAGCATTATAAGAGGCAATTTGTTGACGCTGCCAATTGATGATTCTATGCTTTACGTTGAGCCAATTTATATACAATCATCAAATGAAAATGCAATACCTGAAGTAAAGAGAGTTATACTGGCGTACAAAGACAAAATCGTAATGGAGGATACACTAAGCAATGCATTAAATAAATTGTTTAACTTAGAAGCACCGGCGCAACCAGCGGTTCCGCAAACACAAACAAGTCAAACACAGCAGGAACTTATAAAGAAAGCAAATGATATATATAACAATGCTATGAATGCTTCAAAGAACGGCGATTGGACCGACTTTGGCAAAAATCTCGATGAGCTTGGAAGCGTACTCAATGATTTAAATAACAGCATAAAAAAATGAGGCGTTAAAGCCTCTTTTTTATTTTTTGATTTAAAAATGGAAATACTAAAATTAGGTGATGTTAAATGGAAATACTACAGTCGGAATTAAAGATAGAAAATTTAATAAAAGAAACAGAGCATATATTTGAAAAATTAATGAATTTCAATGAGATATTATCAAATGATGCATCAAAAATTGAATTAAAATTAGAAAAAATGAATACAAATTTAAAAGAATACATCGAAAATGCTTTTAAGGAGGAAGAAAATAGCGACAGGAAGTATTTAATAAGCTATTTGAGAAAGCCAAATATACAATCTAGTAGTTTAAAAGAAATAGAAAATATAGCTTATTCTAATATAGACGAATTAAGCGATGACGTAAAAAGCATAAAAGACAATCTAGATGGTATGAAAAAAGCATTGTACAGGTTAAAGGATCTTGAAAGAGATATTAACTCTATGAAGGCCGTGATTGAAAAAGATGTTCTCTTAAATGTAGAGCTAAAAAGACAAAATACACCTGAAAAAGTAGAGTATATTTATGACCTGCCACCACAGCTTATAAATAGCCTTAATGATGCATTTCGAAATATATGCATTGCTAAGGATGGTATGGATAGGATTAAAGTATATGAAGATATTGTAAACAACTTGGAAAACTTTCAATAGTAAAATTTTCATTTACTAATTCTAATCATAAAGGGAATATTAAATAACGGGGAAATTTTTTAAAGGAGGGTTTACATTGAATAGAAGAGAATTTGAGGATTACCTAGGAGAAAAAGTAAATAGCGAAGTGTCTGAAGAATTAAGTGCTAGATTTGGTAAACAGAACCAGGCGCAGCAGCAAGCTCAACAGCAGGCGCAGCAGCAAGCACAGCAATTCCAACAACAATTGCAGAATATGGGTATAAATGTTACACCTCAGCAATTTCAGCAATTATTGAATCAGGTTAGAACACAAGCACAACAACAGCAGCAGCAAACAGATATGCAGGTACAACAGGCTTTGCAACAGGCCATGGCTGCGCTTCAGCAAGCACAACAAAGCATTCAAGCAAATCAAGTTTTCGCTCAAATGAGCAAGATATTAGATTCATCAAATCAGCAACTGCAGCAGTTGACACCGCAGTTAGGAACACAAGCACAGCAGCCTATTAGTGCGCAAGCACAGCAGCCAGCAGCCCAACAGGCACCAACAGGTGTGTAGTAATTGTAAAAGATAAGTTAGGGTTATAGGTAAAATACTTATAACCCTTTTTAAAATTTGAGGCTAATCTGAACTTCAGAAACAACATTTGCAAATAAAAATGAAATGTGGTATTATAAAGTATGTAAATGGGCGCCCGTAGCTCAGTTGGATAGAGCGTTTGACTACGAATCAAAAGGCCACGGGTTCGAATCCTGTCGGGCGCACCAGTAAAATAGCATATTTAAGGGTATATGTCATAGGGCATATACCCTTTTTGATTGCGAGTTAAAATTGGAATTATGGTGTTCCTTGATTTATTAGCAGTATCTTCAGCAAACGTTGGTGTTATTTTGTCGTCAACGTTATATCCTGATGCTTTGTTCATTCCATAAGCGCATTTTATACCTGCTTTTGTTTCTGGATACTTTGCTTCATACAGATCTTTCATTCTTTTTAAATGTTCAGTATGTTCCAAGACTGTCTATTCTGTCATTATTAAGTTTTTGTCAATTTCAGCCAATTCTTTGTCAATATTATTGTAGCTCATTGTTATGCATTCTATTTCATTTAAATCTAGCACTTTTGATGCTTTTAATCTATGCAGCCCTGAAATAAATTCTTTTTTTTGTTATAACAATTGGCTCCAATACTTATTTCCTTCATGTTTTAAGATGATTTAAATATTATATAATAATTCGACAAAAGTAGAGGAAATCATTTAAAAATATAAGCGAAATTCCACTTTTATAGAGCATTATGAGGTTTTGCAAATACCTAAAATACATTTCTTTCTTTATTAAGGAGGATTTTTTGCTATTTTATAGAATTAATTAATGATTAATGTTATTTTAATAACAATGGAGGTATTTAAATTGTTTGAAGTCATTACTATAACAAAAGAATCAAGAGAGTATGTGGAATTATATCTTAAACTAAGTAGATTAAATTTTATGGATGGGAAATTTAAAAAAAGTATTGAAGCTGAAGAATTTAAGCATAGAAAAGAACGTAAAAATGATATTATTGCAGCACTTGATAATATTATAAATACAGACTTTTTGTATAGCAGAATGATTGATGAAGGCTATTTTTTTGTTTTATGTGACGAAGATGGCTATATCATTCAATTAATATATAATAGTAGATTAGAAAATTATTTTAAAGAAATAAATTTTACAGAAGGAGTTAGTTTAAAGCTAGAAAATAGTGGAATAAATGCAGTCAGTTTAGCAATGGAATATAAACAACAGTATCAAATATGTGGTAAGGATCATCAGTGGGATATATTAGAAAATTGGTATTGTACAGCAATTCCTATAATTGATTACACAAATGCTTTAATAGTTGCTTATCTTGATTTGTCATGTGCAAATTGTCAAAATATAGATTATCAAAGTTTTATCTTAAGAAATATAGTTAAATGTATAGAAAAAGCTTTAACATATAAAAATAAATTGTACACAATTGAGTTGGAGTTAACTTCAATTGATACAGCAATAATATATTGTTTAGCGCATGGAATGGAGAGAAAAGATATATGTAAAAGAATACATATTGCAGAAAATACTCTTAAAAATCATATAAAAAACTTCGGATTTTATTAAAAGCAAATACGGATGCAGAATTAGTTTTTAAGGCAACAAAAGTTGGTATCATTATAATTTTAAAGAACCCCCAAAGTTCTCTAAGGTCCTTAGAAAGGTTAAAAATGTGGACAAGTAATTGAGTAGTGGGTATAGAAAGAATCTTTTGGATAACCAAAGAAGAAAGCATAGACTCGAGATTGAAGACTCTATGACGACCATAATAACTGTATAATGCTCATAAAAAGACTGAGGTACAATTTCAGAAAAATTAATGTAAGAATCAAATAATTTGATAAACTTGGGCTTGTTTTCTTCAAAAATAGATTCAATATCAGTGAAGACATCGCTGATAGATAATTGTTTAAACTTGGTTTTCATAATGATACCTCCTATTTGTTAATATAGTGTATTATATAATAATTCAACAAAAGTGGAGGAAATCCTTTGAAAATATAAACGAAACCCAGCTTTTTTAGAGCATTATGGGGTTTCGTAAATACCTAAAAAAGTCTTTTATAGAAAGGAGGGTTAAGATTGTCAATTGAAAATTTGGCTGAGAAAGTAGATGTTGACGCTTTAAAAGCTTTTGCAATAGCAAAAGGTCAACTTACATCTCACAAAGATGGATTTTGTAGAGCACCTTGGATAACTGACGAAACTGATACGAAAATAAAGGAACAAAATACGTAATTAAGCTTAAATGAATTTTTCCCTCCTTTTTAGGAGGGAGTTTCTATTTAATTGATATTGTCTGTCTATTGTGGTAGTGTCAGAAGTTATATGAATAAATAAAATATGTAAAATATTGGATTAATAAAAGTGACTGCACTTGTTAATTAAAATTATAAACGATTTCGCTTTACTCAAATCAAAAATCCGAATTTATGACGCACCTCTGCTCATTCTTCGCAGACGTGCTATTTTTTTAGAAGCTCGGAGTAGACTTTAAAATAAATAACTGATAAAATAAAGCGCAAATTGCAATATTAAATGCAACACTTTTTAAATAATTGATAAGACCATAATTTTCTAACCATGTACGATATATCTGTTTTCCCTATAGGGGAAACAGCGGCCTTAATTTTGCATTTTACCATGGTTGAACTATTTCATCGTAATCATCATGCATAATTGATAACTTTGTTAACCTCATCTAAAAAACATTCTTCAGGCGTTTTGTATTCTAAAATCCTCCTCGGAAGTTGATTGCACCAATTTTGCACTCATTTTATAACCCACTCTGATAAATCAGCTAGTGTTGTGCCTTTAGGTATAAATTTCCTTATTAACCCATTATGACGCTCGTTTGTTCCTCTCTCAAATGCAGAATATGGATGAGTAAAATATGCCTTACTTTCACATTCATTTAATATCTCACTCAATTTGGCAAATTCTGTCCCATTGTCTGCTGTTATACTCTTAAATACCTTTGAAAAATTCTCCTTATATTGCGCTTTGAGTTCATCAAATACCTTCTTGATTGATAAACTGTCTTTTTCATTTATAACAAAGATATACTCATATCTTGTTAAACGCTCTGTCAGTGTTAATAAAGCTTTGTCATTTGATCTCTTGCCTATAACAGTATCTATTTCCCAATGTCCAAAGCTTTCTCTTTTATTTATTTCTTCAGGTCTTTGTGATATGCTCTCTCCCATAATTTTCTTATTCCTTCTTATTATCTTCTTCTTTGGTTTTAAGCGCACTTTTAGGCATAAATCAATATTGCGAACTCTTAACAGACCTTTATCTATGTAATTATAGAGAGTTTTGGTACATACTATTTCTTCTTTTTGCCAGACGACATTATTTCTGAAGTAACCTACAACTGCATCAGGTGACTATTTCTCTTTTAATATTTTTCCTTCCCCATATTTACTTTTGAAAAATATTGGAATTTTTTTATTGATGTGATATAATATAATTAACTTTATAATTACTAACTTTAAAGTTACTAACTTATAAGTTAATAATCGAGGTGAATTTATGTTTATAGGCAGAGAATATGAACTTGAGACTTTAAATAGTTTGTACAATGAGGATAGATTTCATTTTATAGTTATGTATGGCAGAAGACGTGTAGGGAAAACTACATTGTTGACTGAATTTTGCAAAGATAAGCCATCAATATTTTTTGTCGCTGAAGAGTACAATGATAAAATTGCCCTTGAGTCTTTCTCAGATAAGATACTTTTGTATTTTGGACTTAATGGAATAGTAGGAAAATTTGAATCATGGGAAAAAGCCTTTTTATTTTTAGGCCAACAAGCTAAAGATGAACGTTTAGTCGTTGTTATAGATGAATTTCCCTATATTGTTAATTCAAATAAAAGCATTCCTTCGATACTTCAAAATTTAATAGATCATCATTTAAAAGATACAAAACTTTTTTTGATTGTCTGCGGATCTTCTATGAGCTTTATTGAAAAAGAAGTATTAAGCTATAAAAGCCCATTATACGGAAGAAGAACGTCACAATTAATAGTTGAACCATTTAACTTTTTTGACAGTAGAAAGTTTTTCCCAAGCTACAGCTTTGAAGAACAAGTTATAGCATACGGTGTTTTAGGCGGGATTCCCCAATATTTAAGTATTTTTGATGATAAATGTAATGTATATGAAAATATTAAGACTAAAATATTAGATAAATCATCATATCTATATGAAGAACCCAAATTGTTACTAAGACAAGAAGTTAGAGAGCCTGCTTTATACAATTCAATAATAGAAGCAATAGCTACAGGAAGCAGTAAATTAAATGAAATATCTACAAAAGTAGGTATTAATACTGATAAGTGCTCTAAATATATTTCTACATTGATAGACTTAAAAATACTCGAAAAAGTTACCCCTATAGAACTAAAGGCCAAAAGCAGAAAAAGCATATATAAGATTAAAGATAATTTCTTCAGGTTTTGGTACAGATTTGTTTTTAACAACAAGGCATTAATAGAGCAGGGACTGCTTGATGAAGTCATTGAAAACAAGATTAAGATGTCAATGAATGATTTTTTGGGGTTAGTGTATGAAGAAATATGTATAGATTATCTTAAAATACTGAATAAAAATAAAAAACTGCCATTTATTTTTGAAGAAATAGGTAAATGGTGGGGCAACAATCCGTATAAAAGACGTGAAGAAGAAATTGATATTGTTGCTATCAATAATGATAATATAATATTTGGAGAGTGCAAATGGCAAAATCAAAAGACAGATATGGCTGTTTTAAATGGCTTGATAGAAAAAAGCTCATTATTTGATTATCCAAATAAGTATTATGTTTTATTCTCAAAGAGTGGTTTTACCAGTGAAGTGGCTAATTTTGCATCATATAGCAATAATATTATTTTGGTAGAAAACTTTGATTAGGAGGTTTTTAAGGTCATAGAAGAATTTCTGAGGCTTTTTGAAGCAAGCATAAGTCTCATATCTAAAAAATGGATTGGACTAACCATCTTGATTAATTTAAGCACGTATTGTATAATGATATTGACAAAATTCAAATTTTATATATAATGTAAATCATGCGCCCGTAGCTCAGCAGGATAGAGCAACGGTTTCCTAAACCGTGTGCCGGAGGTTCGAGTCCTCTCGGGCGCACCATTTATGTGTGATTGAGATGTACAATAAATATATGCAATGCGCTATTGATGAAGCTGTGCTAAGCCTTAAACTTGGTGAGATGCCGGTTGGTGCAGTTGTCGTTAAAGATGGTATAATCATAGGAAAAGGGCATAACTTAAAAGAAACTGAAAAAGATGCAACTCAGCACGCTGAAATCAATGCGATAAAAGATGCTTGCAAAAACATTGGAGACTGGAGACTCAATGACGCATCGCTGTATGTAACATTAGAGCCATGTCCTATGTGTGCAGGTGCTATAATTGAATCCAGGATAAAAAGAGTATATATAGGTGCTGAGAGCCATGATAGCGGTGCTGCAGGCACTGTGTATGATTTTTTAAATAAGAAAGTTGACGTTTATTTTGGCATTATGGAAGATGATTGTAAAAAATTAATAAGTGATTTCTTTAGTAGACTAAGGCAAATCCGGAGAGATGGCTGAGTGGTCGAAAGCGCTCGCCTCGAAAGCGAGTGGGCGGATTTCCGCCTCGTGAGTTCGAATCTCACTCTCTCCGCCATGGAAATATCATGGAGAGATGGCTGAGCTGGTCTAAGGCGCACGACTGGAAATCGTGTGTACCCACAAAATGGGTACCGAGGGTTCGAATCCCTCTCTCTCCGCCATAAAACACATATCCCATCTTAATCCATAACATCCATTAAAAATCTCAATCAAAATATTGATTTTTACATATAGACGATGTATAATAAACTTTGTATTGCGCAAAATAATGTCGTAAGTTAATAAATGACTTACATGGCCGTACTAGATGGGGAGGTAGCGGTGCCCTGTAACCTGCAATCCGCTATAGCAGGGTCGAATTCCCGAGCCGAGGCATGATTACTGTAAGGCTGGCGTAAGTAAGTGATTATGATATTCAAGTCCTCCGCAATGGAAATTTGTGAACCCCGCCAGGTCCGGAAGGAAGCAACGGTAAGCAAATACTTTCATGTGCCGGGGGAGTGCTTGAATGGAGTTAACTGCTTATGTAACGCTTATGGTAACATGACAGAGTCGGGTGTGCGGCCTTTTATCCTGACTTTTGCAGCAAAAAAGGATAAAAAAAGCCCATAAGCCCTTTAAAATGAAGGCTTTCGGGCTTTCTGTTTTTGTCAATAAGTTGTAGTGGAAATGTCATTTTTTTACTTCTCCTAAAATTTTTTTAATCTCTCCTAATGTCATAATCTTTTTCCCAAAATCAATACCTAATTCTTTACCTATATCTTCAAGAACATCATTATTAAAATCAAACAGGTAATAATTTTCTTGTATGTAACTGCAGGATGCTTTTGCTAGACTCTCAAGTATAGCTGAAACAGAATATTTTCCATTTAATCTATATTCAAGTATCCTCACAATTACAAGTGATATAAAGCATATCAGAAAATGAGCATCAATATGCTCTTTTAGTGATAAATACACCGGTCTGCTTTCGATATCACTTTTAGTTATTTTAAAAGATTCTTCTATTTTCCAAAGGCCACGGTACATTTCAATAATTTTATCATCAGATTCTTTGTATTCGCTAGTAACTATTGCATAGTATCCATCAAATCTTTCTTCTTCTTTTAGTTTTTCCTCATCAAATGCTAAGTGTTGATGAGCACTTTCTAATATTTCGCCAGTTTCTTCATCAAAAATGAGATTCTTTACATATTTGGAAGCACCGTAAGATGTAGCTTTATTGTATTTTGCTGGATTTTTAATTAGGTCTTTTGCTTTCTCTATTGTAGCAGCTCGTTCATATTTTGCTTTTAAGGCATACTCTTCACTATAGAAAATAACCTGTTTTTCATCAACTACCTTTTTCATTTTTTTGCCTTTAGTGGTGGTTACTAATATTTCTCTTGGATAAAGTCTGGATTTTATCTTGAAGCTATCTCCTCTGTATGTATATCCATTTTCGTCAAGGACATATTTCTTAAATTCCTTATCCGCACAACGAACAGAATAGCTAAATACATAACCATTACCAGCAGATAAAGTATACCAAATGTTATCGCCAGTAATGATGCCTTTATCAGCAACTACAATAATTCTTCCCAAAGAATAATCATGTTGTATTTTCCTTAACATAGGCATAAGTGTAGTTTTATCTAGAGCATTACCAGGAAAAAGTTTATATGTAATAGGTATACCATTGGTGTCCATAAATAATCCCATCTGCACAATTGGATCTGGTCTATGTTCTTTAGAAACGCCTTTTTTACGCAATTCATCTTGTTCATCAATTTCAAAATAATAATTGGTAACATCGTAATAAACTAGATTAGTATTTCGTTCATATAAAGACTTAATATGCTCATGAACCCAAAGTTGCAAAGCATCACTATGCTTATTGAAAAAAGATAAACATCTGTAGATATCATCCAAAGAAAAATCAGACCTCTCAAAGAATATATCTCTATTCTCATAAGTCTTTTTCTTTGAAGCAGGATACAATAAGCGTGAAAATACGAGAAGTTTCATAATAGCATTAGCATCATACTCTTCTTTTGAATGACGCTGCCTGTTTTTCAAAAATTTATCCAATTCAAGCTCATGATAAATCTTACTAAATGCAGCATAGCCAAAGTTTTTACGGTTATCCGTATTAACCAAAAGTCTTTCATTAGGAGAAAAATTAAGAGCAATTGGAGCCTTTTTCATGGCTTTTTGTTCATTCAATTCTTTAACCTTTTGTTCAAAAAAAGCGATAGGATCATCGTATTGTTTTTGAAGTTCATCGAGGTATCCAAGGGATTTAATAGTAACAGTCCTTGTATGCCCTCTTTCTTTATCGCGATATCCATCTGCAATAGATAAGTATATTCTTCCGGAACTACGTTTGCTTTTCTTTAAATACACATTAAACTCCCCCAATAAAATTCAATATAACTATATTATACCACAATCCATAATAATCCGCAACCAAAATATGACAAAAATTTAAAAAAATTTTACCCGGAATCGTTAGTAAAATTGCTGGTTCCGGGTTACGCTACATAAAATTTTGCTGCAAAACTAGGGGTGCTTGAATGGAGTTAACTGCTTATGTAACGCTTATGGTAACATGACAGAGTCGGGTGTGCGGCCTTTTATTATTACCTTTAATTATTAAAAAAATTTAATACTTATTAGTAAAGTATAATACACAAAAAATATTCTGATATTTAAAATTTGTGTAAAGTTTTTTTTTATATTGTCGAAAATATTAGTAGTGATTTTAACTGCTTAGGGAGGTATTTATGTTTAAAAGTTATCGCAGCCGATTGTTTGCAATAATATTCGGAGTTTCGCTTTTTGTGTACCTTCTTTCATTTGTACACATTATAAAAGGGATTGGAAATAACATAATTACATCTATTTTAATTTTGCTTATTTCAGTTTTTATAGCAATGAGAGAATCGAAATACATGTCATATCCTCTGGAAAAATTAAATGAATGTGTTAAAAGAATTACAAATGGTGAATACGATTATAATATTGACATAGATGTAACAGAAGAATTTGCAGAGTTATCAAAAAATTTTAACAAAATGTCTTCTAAGTTAAAGTCGAATTATGAAGAGCTAAAAAAAGAATCTCAGGAGTTAATTAAAAAGAATAATGAATTGCAAGACCTTTATATGGAGCTTGAAGCGTCATATGAGCAGATGGAGGCTGTTACAAATGAACTTGAAGCATCAGAATCAAGGTATAGAACATTGGTTGATAATATGTCGGATATTCTTTGGTTTACCGACAAAGAGTACAATATAGAGTTTATAAATAACAGATCTTTAAAATTTTTAGATTATTTACCTGATGAAATGATAGGTAAAAAAATTTTTGAATACATTGATGATGATGATAAAAAATTAATGGAAGATTTAATGACCAGAAAAATAAATATGGCAGAAATAAAATTCAAAAAAAGAGACGGCTCAACAATTTTGACTGAGACTAGAGTTAAGACAGTGAAAAATAGTGAGGGTGAATTGCTAGGAATTCAAGGATTGTCCAGAGATATAACCGATTATTGCACTGCAAAAAAAGAGATACTGGAGAGAAATAGGCAAATTCTTGCTATAGGAAATGTGACACAATTGTTGACTAAAAATTTAGCGCCCCGTGATATACTTTATTCTATAGCAGAAAAAATATCAACAATATTGTCTTCTCCATTGTGTACCATAAGAACTGTCAATGAATCAGGGAATTTGGAGCTTATGGTGGCAGCAGGGGAATTAAAAGATATGCCTCTTCTAAAAGAGCTTTCTTTGACAACTGATGAAAATGTTAAGCTTCTTGTATCAAAGGAAATTACGATTTTAGATGCGAATAAATTTCCAGCAGATTACGTTTTGTTAAAAAGACTTAAACAATTAAATGTCAAGAATATAATTTCTGTTCCGCTAATATCGAAAGACAAGGCTGTAGGAACATTAAATATATTAACTACATCAAGATTAGCGAATGATATAAGCTTATTGCGATCTGTTGCTGATAGTGTATCTATTGCTATAGAAAATGCCAATCTCTACGATAATTTAAGAAATTGGTATCTAAGAACAATTGATGCATTGGCATATGCGGTTGAAGCAAAAGACAGATATACTAAAGGCCATTCTTTGAGAGTTTCAAAATATGCAGCAATTATAGGTGAAAGCATGGGGCTTCCAAAGGATGAAATAGAGAAGTTAAAAATTGCTGGCATATTACATGATATAGGTAAAATTGGAATATCAGATAAAATACTCACAAAACCTGGAAAACTTACAAAAGAAGAATATGATAAGATTAAACAGCATCCTAGTATATCGAAGAAAATTTTGGAACCTATAGGGCTGTCGAAAGATATAATAGATGGAATAGAAAAACACCATGAAAGGTACGACGGAAAAGGCTATCCATTTGGGCTTGATGATGATAACATACCATTGATTGCTGCAATACTGTGTGTTGCAGATTCATTTGATGCAATGACATCTGATAGATCATACAGAAAAGGGATGCCTTTTGACGAAGCCGTAAATGAATTATTAAAGTATAAAGGAACGCAATTCAATCCGCGGGTGGTAGATAGTGTGATATCTATTTATATGAGAGACAGAAAAAAGATTGAAAGAATCAAAAGAGAAATTGAGATAGCTAACTAAAAAGGATATAGAAAAGTATCCTTTTTTTTGTTACAATTAAATAAATGAGGTGTTTTTTATGTATCAGTCATTATACAGAAAATACAGACCTCGAAATTTTAGTGAGGTTTTAGGACAGAATCATATTGTTAGAACGTTAAGAAATCAGATAAAGACGGGAAGAATAGGACACGCTTATCTTTTTTGTGGGACTAGAGGCACAGGCAAAACCAGTGTTGCCAAGATTTTTGCAAAAGCAGTCAATTGTCCTAACAGTGTAGAAGGTGAGCCTTGCAATAGATGCCAAATATGTGAATCTGCAAACAACAATTCCCTTATAGATATAATAGAGATAGATGCAGCCTCAAATAACAGCGTTGATGATGTAAGAGAACTTAGAGACAATATAATATATGCACCATCTATATGTAAGTACAAAGTGTATATTATCGATGAGGTTCATATGCTATCAGGAAGTGCTTTTAATGCGCTTTTAAAAACGTTGGAGGAGCCGCCATCACATGCTATATTTATATTAGCTACTACAGAGCCAAACAAAATACCTGCAACTATTTTGTCAAGGTGTCAGAGATTTGATTTTAAAAGGATACCATCAAGAGTCATTTCACAAAATATAGAGAAGATTGCAAAAGACAGCAACATAAGCATAGAAAATAGAGCTATTGCGATGATTGCCCGTCATGGAAATGGCTCTATGAGAGATGCCATAAGCATACTTGAACAGTGTGTGTCATACAATGATGTTTTAACGTATGATGATGTATGTGACATTCTTGGTACTGTAAATGATGATACATTATACACTCTTGTAAAAAGCATAAATGATAGAAATGCAAAGGAAGTCATAAATCAGATAGATAAATTGATGCTTTATGGCATAGATGTAAGCAATTTGATCAAAGCGATGCTTTCATTTTTGAGGGACGTTGTTATTTACAAAACATGCGGTACAGAGTCCGAAGAAATATTAGAAACAGAGATAAACGATAAAATATTGAAGGCGTCGGAATTTGATATGTCGTTTTTGTCTAATGCCATAGAAAAATTGATAGATTTACAAGGGAAAATTAGATACGCGCAATCACCAAGAATATTATTTGAAATAACAGTATTGAAGCTTATAAATCCTGAAATATCACCTGATATAGACAGCATTTTAGATAGGATTAAGAAACTGGAAAGTAGATTGAATAACGTTAAAGTAGCATTTAATGGAGAAAATGATGATGGTATTATATCGAAAAAAGATGTAGTAAAATCCGAAAAGGGTGTTGAAGATGATAAAGTTGCTGCAGATGAAATAAAAAAAGAGCACATAGAAATTACTGAGAGTGCAGATAAAAGCGATAAAATCGATGTAAATGAAGTCTTTAATAAAGTATTGAATATAATAAAAAAAGATAGACCTATGATTTTTTCTTTTTTGAGTTTAGGCAAACCGTATTTGAAAGACGGTAATTTTATGATAGAATATCCAAAGGAGCATGAATTCTACAAAGATGAACTGAATAAAGTTGAAAATAAAGATTATATTAAAGATGTTATTAAGAAATTCACTGGAAAAGATTATATAGTGAACGTAGTAGTCAAAAAAAATGAAGATGACGAGTTGATTGAAGCGGTAAAAAAATATTTTGGCGATGTAGAAATTATAGATTAATTTATCACTACCCAGCCAAAATCAGCATATAAATAGGAAGAGAACACTAAATATTAATAGGAGGTATTGTGAATGGCAAAAGGAGGATTTCCTGGCGGTTTTAACATGAACAACATGATAAAACAGGCGCAACAGATGCAAGAGCAAATGAAGAAAGTGCAGGAAGAGCTTGAAAACAAGACGGTTGAAGAGTCTGCAGGCGGTGGAGCTGTAAAGGTAGTAGCCAATGGAAGAAAAGAATTGATCAGTATAAAGATTGATCCTGCCGTTGTTGATAAGGACGATGTGGAGATGCTAGAAGACCTAGTCTTAGCAGCAGTAAATCAGGCTTTAAGAAGTGCTGAACACATGATTGCAGAGGAAATGGGAAAAATTACAGGAGGCTTTAATATACCAGGCTTATTTTGAGGTGAATTAATTGATGAATGTTTATTCGAGGTCATTGTCAAGGCTTATTGATGAATTATCAAGACTTCCAGGTATTGGACGAAAAACAGCACAAAGACTTGCATTTTACATCTTGGATATGCCAAAAGATGACGTTATTAATTTATCTAATGCTATATTGGAGGCAAAAAACAATTTAAAATACTGCAACAAGTGTTATAATTTCACTGATAGCGATTTATGCAATATCTGTAGCGATGAAACCAGAGATTCATCTACTATTTGTGTGGTATCTGATCCGAAAGATGTAGTAGCTATGGAGAAAACAAGGGAGTATCGTGGTTTATACCATGTGCTGCATGGTGTAATTTCACCCATGGACGGTATAGGACCAGAAGATATAAAGATAAAAGAATTGCTAGAAAGGATTAATAATAACGACATAAAAGAGATTATTTTAGCGACAAATCCCGATATAGAAGGCGAAGCGACTGCTATGTACATTGCAAAACTTATAAAACCTTTTGGCATAAAAGTGACGAGGATAGCACATGGTGTACCTGTTGGTGGTGACCTCGAATATACTGATTCTGTTACTTTATCGAGGGCATTGGAAGGTAGAAGGGAAATGTAAATTTACAAAAATTAAATTCATATCAAAGTACCATAAAAATCATGGTAATAAGGAAAGAAAAGTTTCTTTCAAGCCATGATTTTTTTGTTCAGAATCAAGGAAATAATAATTAAGGAATATTGCTGAACACTTTTTTAATCAACTTTCAAGGAGAATTTTAAAATACAAGATACCAGAATTAAAAGAATGCTTGACTATAATAGTGTAAAGTGATAATATATTCATTAATAAATTTAAAAGAGAATATTGGAATCCTCTTATCAAGAGTGGTGGAGGGACTGGCCCGATGAAACCCGGCAACCGGCATTTATTTACGCTTGGTGCCAAATCCTGCAGGAAATACCTGAGAGATGAGAGGAGCGGCGTATTTTGGCCCTCTTCTCATTGAAGAGGGCCAAAAATTTTTAGGAGGTATGCCACATGGAATTTAAGATTGGATTGCTGGGATTTGGAACAGTAGGAAGCGGAGTCTATAAAATAGTCACATCAAGAAAACAGCATATAAAACAAAAAACGGGGTTTTATCCTGAAATAAAAAAAATACTAGTGAAGCATCCTGATAAACCGAGAAATATTAATGGTATAGATGAAATACTAACAATTGATGCTAACGAAATCTTGTGTGATAGCGAAATAAGTGCAATAATTGAAGTAATGGGAGGAGTTGATCCTGCTTACGATTACGTGAAAAAGGCGTTAATTTCTAAGAAGCATGTTATTACTGCAAACAAAGAGTTGATGGCAAAATATGGAGGCGAGCTTAGAAAAATGGCAGATGAAAATGGTGTATTTTTGAAATTTGAGGCAAGTGTTGCTGGAGCAATACCTGTTATACATCAGATTGAGAGACTCAAAATAACCGATGAAATAAATTTTGTGGGAGGAATAATAAACGGTACGACAAACTACATATTGACACAGATAATAGAAAAGGGAATGAAATATGATGAAGCACTTGCAGCTGCTCAAAAGCGAGGGTATGCGGAAAGCAATCCGGATTACGATATAAAAGGATTCGATGCTCTGTATAAGCTTGTGATTCTCATAAAAAAAGCATTTGATGTTGATGTTTCTGTTAATTCAATAATGAGATATGGTATAAATGAAATAAAATATGATGATATATATTATGCCGGAAAATGGGGATATAAAATTAAACCATTTGCATGGGCTAAATACGAGAAAGGCAATGTCTATGGGAGTGTAGAGCCTATACTAATAGAAGCTAACAATATTTTAGCAAGTGTTGGCGATGTAAACAATGCTGTTATACTGAGAGGAGATGGTTTCAAAGAGCTTATTTTTATTGGAAAAGGTGCAGGACAAATGCCTACAGGGGATTCAGTTGTTGCAGATTTAATAGATATACTATTGAATTACGGCATAAAAACAAATCGTACGGCAAAACATATTTCAGTTTTTAACGGTAGTTTTACAGATGTATTTTATATAAGACTTAAACTCTTTTACAAGTTTAATATAAAAAATATTTTAAAATTTTTTACTGATAATGGTGCTTCGTTTAAAGAGTCTGTTTATGATGGCAATACTTTTGCGGCAGTTTTCAAGCTTTTTGATAATGATATAAACAGGTTTATAGAAAGTTTAGAAAATAAAAAAATGAGTACGATAGAGAGTCTCTTCAAGGTGTTGTATAACGGCAATGAAGAGGATATTAGACATGTTAACACAATAGAAAGTGAAGTTATATAAAAAATTAGGCAAAATAGAATGTATATCATTATGAAATATTTACTTTAAAAACAAATCTGTGATATAATTGTTGTTGTAAGGTGATGGAGCTCACCTTTAAATGCATCGAAGCTGATGGCTCCTATTGGGTATACTAACTCAATAGGAGCTTATTTGTTACTATCTTATGAAAATGGAGGGCAATCTTCATGGAATACATCTATATAGGAATTGGCGGTTTTTTCGGTGCAATTTTGAGATATTTGATTTCGAGCTATTATCAAAGTATATTGCATACAGTATTTCCAATTGAGACATTCTTTATAAATATTTTTGGCTCATTTTTATTAAGTTATATATCAAATTTAACGCTTGAAGAATTTAAGGTTAATTTTAATATTAGATTGGCAATTACGACTGGGTTCATCGGTGCCTTTACTACATTTTCAACATTCACTAAAGAAACAATGGATCTATTGAGGAATGGAAGAATTGCAGTAGCTTTGATATATGTATTGCTATCGATATTTATTGGATTTATCATGTCATTTATAGGGTTTGAATTGGGAGATAAAACAGCAAAAATATTAAAAGGACGTGAAGAAAATTGATGTCAAATATTTTTTTAGTAGGTTTAGGAGGAGTTTTCGGTGCAATTTCAAGGTATGAGATATCTAGGCATATTAAGGAAAACAGAGAGTTTGTGGTGCCTATTGAAACATTTGTGGTCAATGTATTAGGTGCATTTCTCTTGAATGTTTTGTCAAACCCTAAGATTGTACATTTTTTTGATAATGATGTTAAGTTGTTTATTATGACAGGATTTATTGGAGCGTTTACCACTTATTCTACCTTTTCACATGAAACGATACACCTTCTTCGCCAAAAGCACTATGCACACGCTTTTTTATACTCTGCGTCCACCGTCATTGTTGGTCTTATCGGAGCTTATTTAGGATATTATATTGGAAATCTATTTTAAATATTGTAGTATAATATTGATGATACGAGAAGGGATGGTTCTTTTGTTATTAGATTATTTTAAATTACTGTCAGCGTTATCGCTATCACTGGACATCCTTGAGAGAAGAAATTTTGGGCATGCTCGCAAAGTTGCATATGTTGCCATAAGATTGGCAAGAAATTTAAATATAAAAAGAGATGAAGAGTATAAAATATTTTATTCTGCTTTTCTCCATGACATAGGCAAAAGTGACGTATATGAAGATTTTTATTCAAACAACACATGGGTGCATTCATTGAGAGGAAGCGATATGGTAAAAGACATGCCTAGAGGACATGAATTTTCTGATATTATAAAGTATCATCACGAAAACTGGGATGGAAGCGGATACTTTCATATTAATGGAAATTCTATACCATTTGAAGCTCAGATAATATATTTGGCAGATCAATTTGATGTGAAATACAATACAGTGTCTATAACAATGAATGAATACAGGACAAGAAAACATATAGAAAAATGGTTAAATGATAAATCAGGGAAATCATTCAACCCAATAATTGTAAACGCATTAAAAGATCTAATGAAACAGGAAAAGTTCTGGCTCGATTATGAACATTATGACACGTTTGATGTTTTAAGACCTTATATATCCAATGAAACAATGATAGTTGACATAGATGATCTAAGCAAAATTGCACGGGTATTTTCGAATATAATTGATAACAAAAGCCACTTTACTTACAAGCATTCAAAAGGCATATCAGAAGTTGCATATAAAGCAGCTTTGATATCGGGGTATGACGAGATGACGGCAAAAAAGGTAAAGATCGCTGGACTGCTGCATGACTTAGGCAAATTGGCTATCCCAAATGAAATACTGGATAAATCTGATAAATTAACCGAAGAAGAATTTATGATAATAAAGTCCCATACATATTATACTAAGAAAATATTAATGGAAATAGGTGGCATTGATGATATAGCAGAGTGGGCTGCAAATCATCATGAAAAATTAGATGGTTCTGGATATCCTGAAGGACTTACTGGAGAAGACCTTGATGACATTTCAAGGCTTATGGCGGTATGCGATATGTACCAAGCTCTGACAGAAGATAGGCCGTATAGAGCCGGCATGTCCCATATTGAAGCTGTTAATATCATTTATAAACTTGTTAAATTAAATAAAATAGATGGAAGATCTCTTGAAATAATAAAAGAAGTTGAATTATAGGTATACTCATCCATATTGCTGTCAACAATATGGATGAGGAGGTATTTTATGGGCTCACTATATAACATTTTTAAGGAAATTTCTGCTA